>NZ_JAHKRS010000009.1 GCF_018863235.1 Pseudomaricurvus albidus | reverse complement strand
GAGCAGTTGCAGGCTGAAACTGGGCTTCACCTGCATCCACGTCTGTAATTGTTAACTGGCCACCGGCGTAAAGTGTTTTGGTACGACCGGCCAGGGCATCTTCTGTAATCGATCCCGTATCCACACCCTTGATCACAGCAACATCATTGTTACCGGTTACATCGATGGTGATGGTGTGACGTACCAGCTCACCGTGTTCGTCGGTCACGGTAGCGATAAAGGTATCTTGCTCTGTATGACCTCCGGCCAAAGCCTGGGTGCCTGCACGGTGGTTGTCGAGGGTGTAGGTCCAGCGGCCGGTATCCGGATCGATGGCAATTGTGCCATAGGTACCATCGGTGCTATCCAGCGACCAGGTCAAAGAAGCACCGCTGTCAGCATCTGTCGCCGTGAGCGAGCCGGAGACGGTATTGGCAGTGTTATCTTCCGTCACCCCACCGCTGACCACAGCCGTAGCGGTAATGACCGGCGCGTCATTGCTGCCGTTTACGGTAACCGTTATGTCATGCCGGGTAACCGCGCCCAGTTTGTCGGTGAGCATTACCACAAAGGTGTCTGGCTGACTGTCGCCTGCAGCCAGCTCATTAACTGCCGGCAGGCTGTTGTCTATCTGATAGGTCCAGGTGCCGGTAGCGGTATCCAGAGACAGAGAACCGTAGGTGCCCTGCCCGCTGCCTTCCAGCGACCAGGTGAGAACGTCACCGGTATCCGGGTCGTTGCCGGTCAGGGTTGCACTGACCGAGCCGCTGCCGACATCTTCCTGCACCGCGCCGGAACTGACGCCACTGATTAACGGAGCATCATTGGTACCGGCGACCAGCACGGTTAGGAAATGAGGCGTGCCATCGGCGCTGCCAATCAGTATCCTCTCCGTGAGTGACGTACCTTCTGCCAGCGCCTGCACTTCTGGATCACCGCGATTGAGGGTATAGGTCCAGGTGCCATCCGAGTCCATGGTGATATGGCCATGCGCTGTATTCTGATCCACTGCCTGAAAATGGTTCTCCCCCGTATCCGGGTCAATAAGCGTGGCTTTAGCGGTCACGCTGTTGATAACGTCTTCCTTAACAGTACCGCTGAGCACATTGCCAAATATAGCCGGAGTGTTGTCTCCTCTGATCTCCAGTTTTATTTCATGGGACGTGCCATCTTTGGTCAGAACCGTAAAGGTTTCAGGCAAGTGTTGGGAGCCGCTCAGCGAGTGAAGCGCCGACTGATGAGCATCGGCCGTATAGCTCCAGTGACCGTCAGGTGTGATTGCCAATACACCGTAGCTGCCATGCAGCAGCTGGGCCTGAAAGGACGACTCGCTGCTGTCCGCATCCACAACTGTCAATTCCCCTGCCACTCGCAGGGTTCCACCTACCGCAGTGTCTAATGCACCAATGGCATGACTAATACCGCCAACCACCGGAACATCATTGGTGCCGTGCAGGCGGAAGGTCAGTGTGGTCCAAGACTGCGCGCCCTGCCGGTCGGTGACGATCACCGGTACCATTACATCTTTCACCTCATCCTGCCGCAACAGCTGATAGGCCGGGTGAGAAGCATCAAAGGAGTAGCTGCCATCGGCAGTTAAAGTGAAGCCGTCCACATGACCCGGTACGGAGAAAGTCCGGGTATCGCCGCTATCCGGATCGCTGGAGACAAGGCGGTCATGCACCAGATGATCTTCCTGCACATTGCGCAGCGGCGTCACCTGAACTTCCGGTTTGTCATTGGTGCCATTGAGGACGATGTGCAGGACTCGCTGGTCGCTGCCGCCGTGACCGTCCTCCACGATCACCGGAATATTGAGTTTTTTAACATCCCCCGCCGGCATCTTGTTATAGGCCGGGTCGGTGGGATCGAACGACCAGTGACCACGCTGATCAATGGCAAAACCCGGGATAGGTGCGGGTGTAGTAAACGTCAGCACATCGGTGCTGTCGCGGTCAATGGCAGAGAAGTCACCCTCTACTCTCGCATCCCCTTCGTGCAGGTTCAATGGCGGCGCCTGGGTGGTAATACTGGGCTGGTCGTTGGTGCCAGTGACATGGATCAGCAAAATCTGAGTGTCACTCAGGCCGCTGTGATCGGTCACTGTCACCGGGATGCGTAACTCTTTTACCTCACCGTCGGCAAGATGCTGGAAGGCTGGGTGAGAGGGATCAAATTTCCAACTGCCGTCGGGATAGAGCACGAATCCATCTTGCGGACTTGCAACAGAAAAGAGCAGGGTTTCGTGTTGATCTACGTCACTGACAGCAATGCGATCCCGTATTACACCGCTATCTTCTTTTACTTCCAGCACCTGTAGCGTTCCGAGCTTCGGAGCATCATCGGTACCAATCAAAGTTATGGTCAGCTGCTGGCGATCAACGCCACCATGACCATCTCCGACAGAGACCTCTATGGTCTGAATCATTGGCTGACCTGCCGCCAAACTCTGATAAGCCGCATGTGACGGATCGAACGTGTAGGAACCGTCCGCATTCAGAGTAAACCCGTCCACAGGTGTCGTAGTGGTAAACAGCAACGTGTCACGGGTATCGGTATCGACGGCCTGTAACTGGCCTGTCAGTAAACTGGCATCTTCCCGGGTTGAAATCGCTGCTTGTTGCAATACCGGGCCATCATTTGTGCCGATCACTGTGATTAACACATCGCAGGTTTCTACGGCGCCCTGACTGTCGGTAACCGTAACAGGAACCTTGACCATTAACGGCTGATTGGCAGACAGATACTGATAGGCAGAGTGTGCGGGATCGAAACTGTAAGAACCGTCGGCATTGAAACTGAAACCATCCACTGGTGCCGCGATACTGAAAACCAGAGTATCGCCGTTGTCGACATCAGTGGCCTGCAGCTGTCCGGTCAGAAGATTGGCATCTTCTCGGGTAGTAACAGCAGCCTGCTGCAAGACGGGGCCATCGTTAGTACCTATAACTGTAATGGATAAGTCACTGGTGGCTGTCCCCCCATGACCGTCCGTGACCATCACCGGAATTTTCAAGACAAGAGGCTGATTTTCCGACAGGCTCTGATAGGCAGCGTGAGAGGGATCAAAGGTATAAGACCCATCAGCGTTAAGACTGAAGCCATCCACCTGAGCCCTGGTACTGAAAACCAGACTGTCACCGGTATCGATATCTTTGGCTTGTAACTGTCCGGCCAGCAAACTTGCATCCTCTCGGATGGATACCGCAGCCTGCTGCAAGACTGGCTCATTGTTCCAACCAACCAGTGAAAGGGACAAATTTAGAGTGCCGCTAACCCCGTGGTTGTTGGTTACGGTAACGGGAATGATCAGCTGATGAGATTGCCCATTCAACAAATGCTGATAGGCAGAATGAGATGGATCAAAGGCGTAGGAGCCATCAGCATGAAGATTAAAACCACTCACCTGAGCATCACTGCTGTAGCTCAGCGGGTTACTGTCATTGACATCCTCTATCGCCTCGCCGAACATTTCCCAAACAGCCAACAGTTTGGGCAACGAGTCCTGGGTTATGCCATCACGGAGAGGTAACTGCGTCCACTGATCGGTTGCAAGCTGTATCCCTGTATTTTCAGAGACAGCGGGACTAAAGGGTAATGCGACACTGTCGGCAGAATCTGATATTGCGTCCTGCGCCAGTGGAGTCGAGCCTGAAGAAAAGGAACCTTCTGATTTCGCATCAGCCTCTTGAGGCAACTCAGCATCAGAGCTGACATCCCAGCCTTCCGGCTCGTTTTCATCGGGACGACTGTGCCTCTCAGGGGCAGATTTTACCTCCCGAGCCAACCGTTCTTCACGCTGTTTGAAGCTCTCTTGAGCCTTGTCATTTTCCGACTTTAGCTCTGCCTCTTGCCCTGCAGAGAGCTTTGCTTTCTGCTTGCCCCCCTGTTGCAGATTTTCATCTGGCAGCTGTTTATCCTTTGGAGTGTTATTGGAGGGCACATCAGTCATAGCAAATACCTTTTAACGCGTAGCCATATTGCTTCAACGCTCAGAAAATGCGGTATCCATACCGGTAAACACAGGCTTGGCCAGATACTGAAACACCGTTTTCTCACCTGTCACAATATCCACCTCTCCGGTCATACCTGGCAGCAGACGTCTTGCTTTGTTGCCACCAACGTAGGGCTCTTTCATAGAAATATAGACCTTGTAGAAGGCACTGCCATCGCGTTCATTCTTGAAAGATGTTGGAGAGATAGACTTAACTTCACCCGCTACTGATCCAAAACGGCTGTAATCAAAAGCATCGACTTTTACCACCGCCTGCTGACCAACACGCACAAAACCAATGTCCCGTGGAGCCAACATCACTTCCATAATGACTCCGCCATCTACCGGCACCACTTCCGCCACCAGACCACCAGGCTGAAGTACCGCACCCACCTGAGTCTCCGGCAGTTTTTGCACGAAACCGGCCACAGGGGCTATCACTTCACGACGACCTTTGCGAGTCTGGAGAGCCTGCAGTTCGGCATCAAGCTCATCAATTTTCTCAATCAGGTCGCTGCGTTCGCTACGGGCATCCTGAATCAACTGATCGCGGGCCTGTTCAAGCTCAGCCTCAGCCTCGTTGAGACTGTCCTTTGCAGATGCTAACTGGGATTGCAGACTCGTCAAAGTACGCTCGGAGGCGGAAACACGCTGCTGTGCCTCAGACACCTGTACTGCCGAAATCAAGCCTTTCTCTGCACCTTTTCGATCACGTGCCAGCACATCCCTGAGTGAATCCAGTTCCTGTTGCGCCTGAGGCAGTTCAGCCTGCAAGCCTTTGATTTGAGTATTGATCTGATTCACGCTGGCCAGTTTGCCGTCAACCAAAGCCTTGTTGAGCTGCAGTTGATTGTTATACAGCTTGCGGTTCTCATCGACCAGGCGCGGATATTGTTCGAAGGGGGTAAAGTCGGGTTCACGACCATCAGCGATAGCACCCCAACGCTCCAGGCTGATTTTCAAGGCCGCCTGACGCAATGCCACCTGGGAAGTATCTTTTTCAATATTGGTGGAGAAAAAACGGGCAATCACATCACCAGCTTCTACATACTGGTTAGGTTCCACCAGCAACTCGGCCAGAATCCCTCCCTCTTCAGTCTGCAATTGCTGCACTCTGGACACCGGCTTTACCTCACCCCGGGCACGAGCCAGCTCCTCCACTTCTGCGATCATAGACCACAGCAGAAACAGCAATGTCAGTACCGCTACAGATTGATACAGACGGGTGAGCATCCGTGAATGCCCCGTACCGCTGTCCAACAGACTGGCCAGTTTATCCGCCGAACTCTGCGAGCCACCGGCAATATCAATAATACTTGGCACCTCATTTACCTTCATAGGTTTGCATTCCTTGTATGTTGAGCAGTCATGCGGACGGCAACTCCGTCTCTTCCTCTTTATTTACTTCACCGAAATAAACCAGGTTGCCCTGATCCAAAATAGCCAGCTTGTCCGCGGCTTTAATAAATTCCGGCCTGTGAGTAGCAATAATAACTGTGGTTTTACCATGTAATTGATCCAGCAAGGCTGACAAACGCGCATCCAGCACCGGATCTTCATCATTAAGCGGGTCATCAAGTAATAATAAGCGCGGCTGTCCCAACAGGGCATGCACCAGCCCAAGCACGTTGCGCAAGCGCATCTGCAGGGGACTGCGGCCATCGGGAATCAGGGTCAGTTCAAAGGCCTGTTCGGCAGACGATACACCAAACAGTTGCCACCAGCGCTCTCCTGCCACTCGCCTCAGCTCTTGCTCCATTTCCGCAACACTGACGCCGATGTGACCAAGTGACAAAAAGGCCTTAACAATAACTGGTAAAAAGGTGACATCCTGGGGTAAAAAGCCGACCCAGGAGCGGTAGTCAGCCGGATCAAACTGACGGATATCACGTCCTCCTACCATCACTCGACCATTTTGCGGCGTTGCAATACCAGCCAGACAACTCAGTAAAGTGGATTTTCCTGCACCATTGGGCCCCGCAACGACAACTCTCTCACCTTCTGCCACATCAAAACTGATCCCGTTGAGCGCAGGTTCACTGCTGGCCTGATAGCGGTAAAACAGTCGGTCTGATTTAACCACCGGTGCCAGCGCTGTAATCGGGGAGCACAGCTGCGGATTGGATAGTTCTCCCACCGAGGCCATCAACTGATCGATACGCTGTACGGAATCACGGGCGTTCTGCAAACGAACTGCTCCCAGAAATACCTGTTGCGCTGGAGTTGTTACACGCCAGATCAGCATCATGGTGGCAATCAGGCCACCAGCGTTCATGACACCCTCCAGCACCAGCGTAATACCAGTGGCCATGGTGGCCAGTACCGTCAACATCCCGATGCTATGGCCCACACTTTGTACCAGCGCCATGGCCAGATTTACATTTTTGTTGGCTTCGGCTGCGTCTACCGCAAGATCCGCTAACCGGGCCATCCAAACTTCGTGCCCGGAAACTCCCTGTAAAACCCGCAAACGACTGACAGCAGCATGTACGTTTTCCTGCAAGCGCACACTGGCGCGACTCGCCGCCTGTGTTCTCTGCCGCAAATAACCCGTGGTTAATTTTGCGGCCAGATAAAAAGCCAGTAGTCCTAACATGGGCACCAGCACAAGCCAGCCACCCAGCAATGCAATAACCAACAGAAACACACCAACAAACGGCAAATCAATCATGCCACCGGTGGTCAGCCCCGAGACAAATGTCCTCACCGTTGCCAGAGAGCGAAAGCGATTCATGACACTGGTAATACCGCCCCGACTGCCCGCCTCCGGTGAGAGCCCCATGGTCTTCCGCAAAGCGGCATCACCGACCTTTATACCTGACCAGGAACCTAATTGACTGACCGTCAAGGTTCGCCCCAGACGTAGCCACCATCCTCCGGCGACAGCCAGCAGAGCGGCGAATGCCAGATTCCAGAGAGTATCTGTAGTACCACTGGGAATCACGCGGTTATAGACCGTCATGGTGAAAAGAGACACCCCCAGCGCCAGCAAGTTAATGACCAAACTGACCCAGGCAATCCCGGTCATTTCCCGTCGTGCCAGAGCCAGCAAGCCACTGAACCAGTTAGGCTGGGAAGCCCCCAGAGGCGTATGGGATATATCCCGTTGCACCAGCAACCATTGAGCCCCGACTGGCGGCTGCCAGTCGCTGCGGGTAGAGATACCGTCGTGCCACCACTCGACACCGTCCACCTGCCCCAAATACACCGCGCACTCATCTTCCGCCACACACAGAGTCCCTGTGATCAGCGGCTGCGGTCGAGTTTGGCGAGTTGACGGCTGCCAAACTGAAAGTCTGAAACCTATTTCCTGCAACAAAGCTGAAAGATGTTCACGTTCAAAACAACTGGGATCACTGGGCAACTGCCCATGAAGATTACGCGGAGAACCAAACCAGTCGAGCGATACCAAAAGTGGAGCCAATACCCGAGCCAATGGGGAAGAATTCAAGCGCTGCTCACCCAGCACCAAGCGAATGCCGCTCAAGCGCTCCTCTTCGCTGAGGTATGAAAGCTGCCCGGGTACCGCTGTCACTTGCGAGGTACTCATTGTGTCAGTCATGCATGCCTCCTTGCACCACAATGGTCTGTTGACATACCGACTGCAGAAGCGGCTTCCTAGAGGCTAACAACACCGTGGTTTCTCCCTGTAACGATCCCAGTATCTGGGCCAGACGTTTCTGGCCATCCATATCCAACCCCGCCGCAGCATGATCAAGCAACAGCAATTTGGGCTTGCGGACTAACGCACGAATAATGGCGATACGCTGATAGATACCTTCATCCAGAGATTCCGCCAGTGCGGGACCTACTTCAGTGAGAATGCCGTTACGCAAATTATCAAGGAAAGGCTGCAGCCCGAGGCGTTCAGCAAAGTCATGTGCCAGAGCATTGTATCGAGGATCGTAAAGCGTCAGGTTATTCAATATGGATCCCGGAAGTAGCGTGGTCATACGCGGTACATAGGCCACCGCTTCGCGATAGGCATGGGCTGTATACGCCGAACGCGACTGGCCATCAATACTGATGCGCACATGACGCTCGGGGGTTAATCCTGCTACATCCAGCAACAGATTGGAGACACTCACAGGATCGCGCCCCTCCACTAAGACACAGGTACCATGATCTACCAGTTGGCGCCCCCCCTCCAGACATTCACCTTCCAGCTGCAACTGAGGTTGCGGCGGCAGTGTGTCAAGACCTTCACCATAATTGAGCCCGTTACTGTCCGGAAGAGACAAGAGGCTATCCACCTTGTCGCTGGCCTCAGCCACCTGACCAGTGCGCAGCAGGAACGTCAATGCTCCCATAGCGGGTCCAATAGAGCGACCCGCCAACAATGTGGCTGCTGCCAGCGCACCGGTGGTCAACTGCCCTTCAATGACCTGATGAGCACCAAAACAGACAATCAGTATGGTGGACAGCTGTCCCAACAAAGCGGAGTTCTCACGCACAACCGCAGCATAGCGTTCGCTTCGGGCATTGGCTGTGAGAAATCGCTGGTTGCTCTCGCTAAAACGACGCCCTATCTGCGGCTCGGCACCAAGACTTTTGAAATAGGGAGCTCCAGCCGCCACGGACCAAAGCAGCGACTGGCGTTCACCACCTAATGTTTCCACTTCACGCCACTCCTCCAGCGCACGCTTGACGATCAACAACGTCAGCAATAACGCAATGACAAACAATGCCAAAGGGATCAAGGCAAGAGCACCAGCAACGTAGGCAATAAGCAGGATATAAACGGCAATAAACGGTAGATCATAAAGGGCCAGCAAGGCCTGGCCCGAGGCAAAATCCCGCACTTGGGCGATAGATCGCACCGCTTCACTGATGCGTTCGCCACCTTTCTTTTCGAGCTCTTCCACATCGGTGCGTAGCATGCGGTTGAACATATCCAGCAGCGACTTGGTCTCGTAACGCGCACTCCAACTGGCAAAGTAGCGAACACGACCATAACGCAACAGTGCATCCAACAGAATTGCCAAAGCGACGCCTGATATCAACAGTGTTGCAGTACCAAATGATTGGCTGGGGAGGATGCGATCATAGATTTGTAATAAAGCCAGGGGTAATGCCAACCCCAACAGGTGAATTGCCAGACAATAGAGCAAGACTTCCTTGCGCCCGGCCATTGATTTGAAGACCTTAGTCCAACCGTGAAAAATCCCGCTCACATGCTTTCCTTGTAGTAAGGTTACTTTCGTTTAACCTGCGATATTATCTATTGGGTTAGAATTGAAGAATAGGAACTCACGAACAACCCTTGCCACAGGAAAATTGTTCAATGACTTACTGCACCCATCGTGTATTTTATTCTTTTTAATTTAAAGATATAAGCAGGCCCAAACTTATATTTAAACACACCTTGCGTATCTCGAGTAGCCAGCCCAACACTCAAATTACCCTCAGGGGACGCCCCATCATTCTGTTTTGAATATAGTAGCAAGTGCGCCCTTTAACCCACACTCACTGGGAATTCGGTTTTCACAAACAGTGCAACCCACTTAACAAGCAATAGCATATTTAACTGTGCAGTGATTACAACAATGAGCACTTCAGAACATCGACTTGATCTTAGAAAGAAGCGGTCAGTGAATTAATCACTGAAACCTAGCTGAGCCTGAACCTGCCCCAAATACGAGGACAACCACCAATACCCCAATATCGCCATCACGACATTACAGCTCGCAGTGGCAATAAACAGCCCGGTTAGCCCCCACAACCACTGTCCGGCCAAAGCCAGGGGTAAATACAAGCCCAGAACCCGCAATACAGAGATCATCATCGCCGGCATGGGGTGCCCCAACCCATTGAAGCCCGCCGATACGGACATGACCAGCCCTGCGCAGCCATAGCTGAGGGGCACGATGCTCAAATAAGCAACAGCGACATCAATGACCTGCTCAGAATCACTGAACCAGGACACCACGACCCTACCTGAAAACCACAGCAGCAGCGCTAAAATCAAGCCAAAGACCAGACTGAATTTCAACACAGTGCTCAATAGCTGTTGCTGTCGCGCGTGATATTGAACCGCCATATTTTGTCCAAGGAAGGGGCCAATGACACCTGAGACCGCATAAAAAGCTATCAACACCACCGGTTCAATGCGCATGGCTACCCCGAATCCAGCCACAGCATCAACTCCATGACTGGCCACCAGCGCCACGGTTATGCCGCCTGCCAGCGGGATAATCATATTGGTACCCATTGCCGGTAAACCAATGTGTAACACCGCACGCCAGGAGGATATCAGACCAGCCCACTGCCGGTGTGGCCAGGCCATCAGGTTCAGCTTGCTCGCGACAAAATAGAACGAGGCCAGGGTCATCCCGATTCGGGTAATCACCGTCGCCCAGGCCGCTCCGGCAATTTCCAGCCGAGGAATCGGCCCCCAGCCAAAAATCAGTAGCGGATCCAGTACCACATTCACCAGCGCGGAAATCAGCATCAACAGGCCGGCAAACTTGTTGTTGCCCGTTGCCCGCATCATGGAAGACATCACCATGGGGACAATGACAAACGGGGTATTGAGATACCAGATCGTCATGTAATCCGAGATCAGTGGCAACAGGTGCGGCTCGGCCCCCAACAGTAGGAACAATGGCTCCACCGTCGCCAGCCCCAGAGCCATCATGCCCAGCGACAGGATGAAACTGAGTAACAAAGTATCACCCGCCATTTGACGGGCTCCGTTCACGTCACCTGTGCCCAGGCGTCGTGCCATCACCGATGAGGTCCCCGCGCCCAGTCCAATGGCCATGCTGGTGACTAACATCACTACCGGAAAGGTAAAGCTCATGGCTGCCAGCGAATCGCTGCCCAGCTGGGCAACAAAAAAGGTATCCACCGCATTGAATGACATGGTGGCCAGAAGCCCCCACACCATGGGTAGAGCCATAAGGGTCAACTGACGCCCGACAGGGCCTTCGGTAAAAGAGACGGACTGCTTCACAAATAATCCGGGATGTTGATTAAGGTTTAAAAGCGGGCGCTATTAAAACACAGATTGGCTACAGAGACTGAATTCGCTGCTGTCGAACCGTATCCATCAGGACAATACCCACTGCGACAATGTGTCGCATCCTCGGCTTCCACCCCCTGACGTAAAATACCTCTTTAACATCGGCCCTCCCTCTGAGACCAATTTGCTCAGAGAAACCGGAGCAGGTCACCAGCTCTCATTGATTCAGGAAGATTCCATGCTCACACGCAGTCTGCTCGCCACCGGTATTCTGATTGCCCACCTGCCAGCTCAGGCAGAGTCTTTGCCCATCGTATCCGTTGAAGAGAAGTCCTGGCCGCTCAACGCGAGCCATGCCCTGAATGTGGAAGACGTTCAGGCGGCAGACAGCGCCGCAGCGTTAAAAACCTTGCCCGGAGCGGCCGTTAATCGCAATGGCGGGCTGACGGGTATCGCCCAGTACCGCGGGTTGTCCGGTGACCGTGTGAATGTGTCGATTGATGGAGCGAGCATTATCAGCGGCGGCCCCAATGCCATGGACACACCACTGTCCTATATCCCCGCATCTCAACTCGACGGTCTGGAGATTACCCGTGGTACGGCCTCGGTCAGTCAGGGACAGGAAACGCTTGGAGGGCAAATCGATGCCACCAGTTATCAGGGCGACTTCACCGACAGCGATCAGGCAACACTGGATGCCCGCATCCACAGCATCTGGAACAGCCAAAACCGCGGCAGTAGTTCCAGCGTTCAGCTCACAGGCGCCAACAGACATCACAAACTGGGATTCAGCAGCAGCTATGACCACGCTGATGACAGTACATTCTCCGGTGGCGATCTTGACGGCACCGCTTACGAACGCCAGCGCAATGATGTGTTCTACGGTTATCGACAGGGTAACACCCAGCTCAATCTCAAAGTGGGTAAAAACAATACCGAAGACTCAGGCACCCCCGCCCTGCCCATGGACATCACATCCATTGATACGAATCTGGCCAGCCTCAATGCATCCACTCAAGTTGCGGGCATTCTGTTTTCCTGGAACAGCAGCTATACCGATGTAGACCACGGTATGGATAACTACAGTCTGCGACCTCAACCCATGATGGGACCCCGCCATACACAGGCCAGCGGCCGCGAATTGATGCATAAATTAATGGCCACCCTGCCTCTGGACAGTGGCCTGATTCGTATGGGCGTAGATCGCTCGGAAACCGAACACAGCGCCCTGATCACCAATCCGGATATGGCCATGTTTGAAATCCTGAATTTCAACGATGCCGAACGCAATATCACCGGAGTCTTTGCCGAATGGCAACAAACTCACGGTAATTTCAGCTGGGAACTGGGGGCGCGTTACAACAAGGTTTCCATGGACGCCGACAACATCGGAGCCTTCCTGGGCAGTGGTATGAATGGCATGATGAATATGACCATGATGACCAACATGGCCAATAGGCTGGCTATGAGCTTCAACAACAGCGACCGTGAAATCACTGACCATAATCGCGACCTTGTGTTCAAAACTTCCTACCAGATCAATGAAGCCCTGAGCCTTAATGCCAGCCTTGCCAGCAAACAGCGAGCACCCTCCTACCAGGAACGCTATCTCTGGCTACCCCTGCAATCCAGCGGAGGTCTGGCCGACGGTTATACCTATTTGGGGAATCTGGATCTGGACAGCGAAACCTCTGACGAATTGAATCTGGGCGTTGATTACCGCAGCGACACGGGTTTCATTTCCCTGCAAACGTTCTATCGCGATGTCGACAATTACATTCAGGGCACCCCCTATCAACCCAGTGGCGACATGATGACAGACAACGCCATCACCATGTTTGCCAGTATGATGAGCAATGGAAAACCGGCCCTGCAGTACAACAACATTGACGCCAAACTTTATGGTGGTGAGCTGTCATACGGACTGCAATTGAATCCTCACTGGTCCTTATCCGGCACGCTGAATTACGTTCGCGGCAAACGCACCGACGGCAGTGACGATCTGTACCGAATTGCCCCCCTCAACCATCGTCTGGCACTCAACTATCAGCAAAACCAGTGGAAAATGCAGTTGATCAGCGAAGTGTTTGACCAGCAACATCATGTTTCTGCCTACAATGAGGAAGCCAAAACTGCCGGTTACGGTCTGCTACACCTGTTCGCCACATACGACATGACTCAGGCCCTGCAGTTACGGGCAGGCATCGACAACCTCACGGACAAACGCTACCAGGATCATCTGGCAGGTTACAACCGAATCAGCGGCAACGACGATATTGCCGTCGGCCAGCGGCTCTACGGTACGGGACGCAGCCTGCTGCTGGGGCTCACCTATCACTGGTAACAGACTCACAGCGGCTTAACACTAGGGACGGGGTTGAAAGTCGCTTATGATACCGCCATGAACAGTTTTAAATTTACCGCCTCTGCCCCCGAAGAAAACCTGCGACGCCTGTTATTGATTCGCGGGTTATTCCTGCTGATGATCTGTACGGCACTGGGTTACTGTTTCTGGCAGCTGCATCTTCCGCTGCCTTACCGATCATTACTGATGGTTGTGTCGGGCCTGACTCTGATTTCCATTGCCACTCTGGTTTTACTGCATATTTCTCACAGTGCATCAGAGCTGGCATTTTTCACTCAGCTGCTGATTGATGTACTGGGCTTAAGCTTGCTTTTGTTTTTTTCCGGTGGCGGCGACAACCCGTTTGTCTCCTACTATCTGGTACCCCTGTGTATTGCTGCGGCCACACTGCCCCGACATTTTACCTGGCTACTGGTACTGATCTCTCTGGCGCTCTATACCAGTCTGATTTTTTTCAAAATTCCCCTGCCAGATATTGCACCCCAGGGGCATTCGGCTTCAGTGCACCAAAATCATGGAGCCGCCATTAGCATCCACACCATCGGAATGTGGATCAACTTTCTACTGAGTGCACTGTTGATCAGTTATTTTGTACTCGCCATGGCCAGCTCACTGCGTCGGCAGGACGCCACCCTCGCGCAGTTGCGTGAAGACAAACTGCGTGACGAACAGCTAATGGCTGTTGCCACACTGGCTGCCGGTACCGCCCACGATTTGGGAACCCCCTTAACCACCATCAAAACCCTGTTGCACGAAATGCAGTCGGAGCACGACTCCCCTTCCGAGCTTAAAGAGGATTTACATCTGTTGCAGACACAGGTCTCGCACTGTTCCGATACCTTACGCAAACTGAATCAACAGGCCAGCGAACTCAAGGACGGGATTTTGCCAACCTATAGCGTCAGACAACACTGCAGCAAAATTATTGATGACTGGTTACTGCTGCGTCCCGAAGTCGAAGCCAATATCCATATTGATGCGGACTCCCCGGATGTTCAGGTTCGCTGGCAACCCACCATTGCCCAGTCCATCAGTAATCTGCTCAATAACGCGGCCGATGCCGAGCCAATCGGGATTGATATACAGGTTTACTGGACCCATCAAAAACTGACCATTGCCATTCACGACAAAGGTCCCGGTATCGACCCGGCCATTGCGGAAGATCTCGGCAAAGCCTTTGTGTCTGATAAAGGTCAGGGACGTGGGCTGGGATTATTTCTAACACGCGCAGCCATTGAGCGCTATGAGGGTGTCGTCAGTCTGTCGCAGCATCCCGAAAAAGGTACTCTGACCACTCTGAGTTTGCCGTTAACCGCCACCACAGAGGACGCCTGAGGTATGTCAGAATCCTTAAAACTGCTGGTTGTAGATGACGACATCACGCTAACCCATGTCCTGGCCAGAGCCTTCCGGCGTCGAGGATACGAAGTCTTTGAAGCGCACAACAGCGCCGAGGCATTGACGCTGTGCGAGAAGCACGCCATGGATCGCTGCGTTCTGGACCTGAAAATCGCCAACGAGTCCGGTTTGCCTCTGATTCGCAAGCTCAAGCACCTACAACCGGAATTGATGATCGTCATCCTGACCGGCTATTCGAGCATTAATACTGCGGTAGAGGCGATCAAACTGGGGGCTCATCACTACCTCTGTAAACCCACCGACGCCGACGACATCTTGCAGGCATTTGAAAGCAGCGACGGTGATGATGAAACTGAAATTCAGGCCACACCACCTTCCGTTAGCCGATTGGAATGGGAGCACATTCAGAAGGTGCTGGGCGAAAACGATGGCAACATATCAGCCACCGCCCGGGCGCTGGGAATGCACAGACGTACACTGCAACGAAAATTACAGAAGCGTCCGGTCAGGCAATAATTGAGGCAACCTGATAAATCAGGCTCTTTTGAGAGGCGTGCGGGACGAACGATCAGAGGATTCGATCACCCTTCCCGCAAGAACAACCGCTGACGTCTTGGGTTAGAAATCTTCCACATCATCATAAGATGCCATACTGGCACCATCGTCGTCGTTAGAGCTGGCGCCCAACGAGACAAAGAGAACGCGCTGGCTGGATTTTTTCATAAACCGATCCCAAACCTTCTCATGCTTGGTCTGCGGGTCTTTTTCCCCCTGGCAGAACTTCACAAAGTCCTCTTCTTCAGGGGTCTGGGGAGATCTTTCCCCCAAAGCCAGCGCCTGATAGGCATAGCCGTGATTTTCCAGTAATTGCACCTGCTCTCGAGTGAACTCACCACTTCTGGCAAAACCATATGGGAAGTGATCAGTTCCCCAGAACTTGCGCCCCTTTTGATCAAAATCCTGTGATTGTGTAGTCATAGTGTTCACCCAGATTGTTTAAAAAAACCCAGACAGGCCCTGTTGCCGCGATTATGTTTACACCACTTTTGCCTGTACAATGACTTTTTTTTGTAGTTTCGATAAACAGAATTGATTGAAACACTCGGTAACGATCTCGCGGGATATACCCCCCAATGAACACAGAACTGCTCCGAACCTTCCTTGAAGTCTCCAGAACCCGGCATTTTGGACAGGCTGCTGAGAACCTGTTTTTAACCCAATCTGCGGTCAGTTTCAGGATTCGCCAACTTGAAGAGATCATTGGCCTGCCGCTGTTTACCCGCGAGCGCAACAATATCCTGCTGACCTCCGCCGGCGATCGATTGCTGCCTCACGCCGAGAACATCCTCGCCTCCTGGCAGCTCGCACTACAGGATGTGGCAGTCTCGGAAGGCCAGGACATTCAACTGGCATTGGGCGGGACCTCGAACCTCTGGGACACTTTCTTGCAGGCTGCCCTGCCCAGGCTGGCCGCAACCATAGAAGGGCTTCACCTGCGAACAGAAATCAGCTCCGCTCAGGAACTGACCCGTGCATTGCTGGCTGGCCGACTGGATATGATTGTGGTGCTTGACCCACCCCAGGTGGCTGAACTGGAAGCGATTAAGATCGGAGAAATTGAACTGGTGCTGGTGTCCAGCGAAGCCGAGATGACGCCAGAAGACCTGGCCAGAACGGGCTATATCTTTGTCGACTGGGGCACCGCGTTTAACCTGCAACACGCCCGACTGTTTCCCCAACCTGTCATCCCTGTATTACACACAGCCCAGAGTCACATTGCTCTGGAGTTTTTACTGTCACACGGAGGATCAGCCTTTCTTCCGACAGCCCTGATAACGCCTTACATTGAGAAGCGACAGGTCTTTCCGGTTACTGGGGCTATCAGTGTCAGTCGCGAGGTCTTTGCTGTATTCAGCAACACCTCGACACTCACACCATCACTGCAACCGGTTGTGGACCTGCTGAGAGACGGGGATTTAAAACCGTCGCCAACTTAACCTCTCTGCGGTAACTTCACCAGCCGATAACCCGTGGCGGCCACCAGCAACGTCATAAACGGGCTGATCAGACAGAAGAAGGCAAATGGCGCGTAACTGAGCGTCGCCACACCCAGAACCGTGGCGTGGTAGGCTCCACAGGTATTCCAGGGAATCAACACCGAAGTGACCGTACCGGTATCTTCCAGAGTCCGGCTGAGATTTTGTGAAGCCAAACCACGCTCGCGGTAGGCTGCGGTGAACATACGCCCGGGTATTACAAGGGACAGATACTGGTCAGACGTAGTTGCATTACTGAATACACAAGTACCTGCGGTGGTGGCGACCAGACCAAGAATTGACCTGGCCCTGCTGATCAATACCTGAGTGATGCGCTGCAGAAAACCGGAAGCCTCCATAGCCCCACCAAACATCATCGCTGAAATAATCAGCCAGATGGTTCCCAGCATGCCGGAAATACCACCAGACGTTAACAGTTCATCCAATACGGGATTGCCCGTTTGAATTGCGACATCACCGAAGCAGGCCTGCATGATACCGCGATAGAGAAGAAATTCTTCTGTCCCACTGTTTTCACGACCAATGGTGCGAATCAGCTCAGGCTGAAACAGCAATGCAAACGCCAGCCCAGCCACAACTCCGGCAAACAGTGAAGGCAGAGCCGGTACCTTGCGCAAAATCATCACCAGCACCAATAAAGGTACCAGCAATAACCACGGAGAGACATTGATATGCTCTTGCAAAGTCACGGCAATCGCATCAGATTCCAAACCAGCTGGCTCCGTAACACCAGCGCCCAACACCGCAAACACCAACAGCGCCAGGGTAATAGAAGGGATGGTAGTGAGCATCATATAGCGGATATGCGTGAACAGCTCAGTACCCGTGGCAGCCGCCGCCAGATTGGTCGTATCCGATAACGGGGACATCTTATCGCCAAAGTACGCCCCAGAAATAATCGCACCGGCCACCAGTCCCGGAGAAATCCCCAGCACTTTACCGATTCCCATGAGGGCAATACCGATGGTAGCTGATGTTGTCCACGAACTGCCGGTAAACAAGGCAACAATTGCGCTGATGATAACAGCAGATACCAGAAACCAACTGGCATCGAGTAACTGCAACCCATAGAAGATCATTGTGGGTATGACGCCAGACAGCAGCCATGCCCCGGACAAAGCCCCAACCATTAATAAGATCAACATGGCGGGAATGGCGATTTTCAGACTGTTGCAGATGCCCTCTTCAATCGTCTGCCAGGAGGTATGAAAAAAAACTGCCAGTATGGACGCCACAGCCGCACTGGCCATCAGAAGTACCTGATTTGAACCGCCCACAGCATCATCGCCAAAAATAAAGACGTTCAGGCTCAGCGTCGCCACCAGAAAGATAAGAGGAAAGCAGGCAACAATCAGAGGGATATCCGGACGATCGCCCAAATCGACTCCGGGCTCAATACTATTCTTACTATCCAACAAACCGCTCCTCTGGTGGGCACTCAGCCCGGTACAAATATTGCTCAGGCTTTACAAGTGTTCTGCCTTTTAAGGTTCAGTATACTAATGAAAAGACCGACATAGGGACATTCCTTTTATGCAACAGTCTGCTTTGCATCAATTTTTTGAACGCCACCAACTGCCCGCTCAGTACATTGACACCATCGATAACTACGCTCGCCCCATAGCGCAAGCCCTGGCCAAAAAGCGCCAAAATGACGCACACCCTTTGATTGTTGGGGTTAATGGCTCGCAGGGATCCGGTAAAACAACCCTCTCGGATGCCCTGGTAACCCTGTGGAATACCGAATTTGAGCTGAATACTGTAGCCATCTCGATCGACGACTTTTACCTGACGAAAGCTGAGCGTCAAAAACTGGCGGCCGATGTTCACCCTCTGCTACTGACTCGTGGCGTGCCCGGCACACATGACATTCGCCTCGCCCTGGATACCCTGAGGGCACTGACCAAGAGTTCCAGAAACGTAGCCATCCCCCGCTTTGACAAAGCACAGGATGATCGAGCACCTCAACATCAGTGGGATTCACGTCACGCCCCTGTCGATATTGTCATCCTGGAAGGCTGGTGTGTTGGTTCGGAAGCACAACCCATGAGCAGTCTGGTGGATCCGGTCAATGCACTGGAAGAAAAAGAAGACCCGGAAGGCAATTGGCGACACTACGTCAATGCTCAATTGCAACTGGGCTATCGCGAGCTGTTTCGGCTACTGGATGTAAAAATCATGTTACAGGCCCCTTCTTTCGAATGTGTCTATAACTGGCGGGTGGAACAGGAAGAAAAGCTCAAACAGAAGAGTACGGGGAAGGGCTTGATGTCCAGAGAGGAAATTCAACGGTTTGTGCAGCACTATCAGCGAATCACAGAAAACACCTTGCAAACCCTGCCCGCACACGTCAATTTCCTATTGGAACTGGACAGACAGCGTAAAATCATCAATTTCAGTTCACCAGATCCTCTCAGCAACGCCCTGTAAAATGATTCCTGTCATTGCCGACACGAAAGACATGGCCCGTACGTAAAAAAGGCCAGATATCATGAAAGATATCTGGCCAAAACTCGCATGACTCAGGGAAAGAAATTAAAACTTCGCCTCAGCGGTTAACCACAGTTTATCCGTGTCAGTACTGAAATCATCCGCAGAATACTCTGAGTATTTCACACTGAAATTCATCGGACCAAAGGCTCGGCCGACCACCAGCCCCACTTCAGAACCCAGGTCATCCATGCCAGATGCACCTGAATCATCCGATTCCATATCGTGATAAACCACAGCCAACTTGAAGCCGGCCAGACTGGTCGACGCGGAGAAATACATATCCCGGATACCACCCAGAATGTTACCGGAACCACCGCCCAGGAACTTGTCATCCCACCCCTGGAATTTGTGCAACGTCGCCAGCGGAGTAATAAACTGACCATCGGTGCCATCAGCACCCAACACCTCATAGCCCGCCAACAGTTTCACACCACCCACCGTGTAGGAACCCTCAGCCAGCATATAATCTGCATCGTAGCTCGCTGGGTTATCAGCAGCATCCGACTGGGTGGCATATTCCAGCGCGTAACCAAAGTCACCGGTTGCACCTGCAAAGCGAACACCGTAAGTATCGGTCGAAAACGAAACCACATCTTCGTTATCGATCAGATAGGCATAGCCGGTAAAACTGCCGAAGGAAAAGCCTGAATACTTGGCATTCAACAGGTAGGTGTCATTCTTGTTATCACCGCGCGGGTCATCTTCACCAAAGATGCGATTTACATTGAATACGTATGACAGGAAGATTTCAGTATCAGGCAGACTCTTGTTGCGTACACTGAAGGCATCATAGGTTTGCTCATTCTGCCGGAAACCTACACCACCCACAAAACGCTGATTGTCCAACAAAATTCTCTGACGACCGTAAGTTGCGGTAGTACCACCCAGGGTGTACGACAAATACGCCTGGTTAATCTCGGTACCTTCAGGATCAGCAATGCCTACTGCCTCATCGTCATCACCGATGTAGGTCACATCATCCATTTCGATCAGTGCTTTAAACCCCTGAAAATCACCTGAGCTATACGTCAGACGGGTTTTGAGAGACGTCAGATCCGCATCATCAGCACCGTCAGTTTCTACCTGCTCATTACGCATGCGGAAACTTAACGTCACATCACCTTCTTTCAGGGCCTCAGTTACAGTGTCCTCAGCAAAGGCAGGCATTGCACTGCCACACGCCAGAGCAACAGCCACCCCAAGGATATTCAGCTTCATGGATTTCATGGTATATCTCCTAACATACTGTTTGTTTTGTTGAGTTTTTAGTTTTATGACTTCACTGTGAATTACGTTTCAGAATCACCTGACTTTCAGGCGGCTTCCGTTTTTTTCTTGCTTCCGGATAAACTTTTACGACTGATCGGTTCCACCTTGCGCTGTTTCTCATACAGGAACTTGAGAACTTCGGAACGCAGATGGGTGTACTCCGGATCTTCTGCCAGGGACAACCGATCTCTGGGACGTTCCAGATTAATATCCAGAATTTCACCAACGGTTGCCGCTGGACCATTGGTCATCATGACAATGCGATCAGACAGCAGCACAGCCTCATCCACATCGTGAGTAATCATGATCACGGTGTTATTTAGCTCCGCCTGAATTTCCATCAATGAATCCTGCATGTGTGCCCGCGTCAGCGCATCCAGGGCCCCGAAGGGCTCGTCCATCAGCAGAATCTCTGGTTGCATGGCCAAGGCTCTGGCAATACCAACACGCTGTTTCATACCACCGGAGATCTCATCCGGGCGTTTATGCATGGCATGATCCATGTGCACCAATTCCAGATTGTGCTCAATCCACTCTTTTTTCTCGGCTTTGGTTTTACTCTTGCCAAACACCTGATCGACGGCCAGCTCGACGTTTTCGTAAGCACTCAACCACGGCAGCAGTGAATGGTTCTGGAAGACAACTGCTCGCTCAGGGCCAGGCTCATTGACTTCTTTACCATTCAGTACCACACCGCCTTTCGATGCCTGATACAGTCCAGCAACCACGTTGAGAACCGTGGATTTACCACAACCTGAGTGACCAATAAGAGATACAAACTCTCCCTTTTTGATCTTCAGACTCACATCACTCAAAGCTGTAAACGGGCCTTTGGGTGTCGGAAACACCATGTCGATGTGATCGATATCTAATAAAATGCTCATATTGATTCTCCTGTTCTTAAACGGTGATTCTGACGTTGTATTGACTTAGCGATCGGCGCTGGCTTTATCCCAAGAGACATAACGTTGAATTTGCAACATGCCTCGATCCAACAGGAAGCCAATAAAGCCAATGACCAGTACAGCAGCCATGATGCGACTCAGAGAGTCAGAACTTCCGTTTTGGAATTCGTCCCACACAAACTTACCCAGACCCGGGTTTTGAGCCAGCATCTCCGCCGCGATCAGTACCATCCAGGCAACACCAAAAGACAGACGCATGCCGGTAAAGATCATCGGGATTGATGCTGGCAATACAATTTTACGTACGTGGGTCAGAGGCGGCAGACGCAATACCTTACTGACGTTCACCAAATCACTGTCAATGGACGCCACTCCAACCGAGGTATTGATTACCATTGGCCACAGACAACAGAGAGTCACAGTGATCATGGAGTTCAGGAATGATTTCGGTACCGAAGGATCCGGCGTGTTGTAGAGAGCACTGACAACCATCGTCACCAGCGGCAACCACGCCAGAGGAGAAACGGGCTTGAAGATCTGAACAATTGGATTAACCGCAGAGTTCAGGGGTTTACTCAACCCCACGGCAATACCCAGAGGAATCGCAATCGCAGCAGCCAGAAGAAATCCACTGACAACGGTGACCAGACTGGTGATTATCTGATCCAGAAACGTCTCTTTACCGGTATAGTCCCGAATCTTTGGGACGAAATCCGGATCTTTCGCCATGCGATCCGCATTGCGTTTTTCCTGACGTTCGTAGAAAGCCTCGGCCTTTTCACGCTCGCGCACATGCTCTTCGTAAAGATTGCCAAATTGCTCAACCACTGAGGCTGGCCCGGGAAACTTCCCCAGAGAGGTATCAATATTTTGTGCCGCAACAGACCACAACAACAAAAACCCCAGAATACCCAGCATGGGAAAGACAATGACTTTTGCCAAATCACCCGACACGCCCTTGAAGCGCTCAGAAGCAATATGACTGTCGTTAATTTTACTGAACAGTGCCGTGATTGTTGTCATGATCTGTGCCTCGTTACCTATGTATAAATGACCGCTTAAAGCTTGTCGCCAGCCTTCAGGCCAATGGCAAACTTGTTGATGTACTCGTTCGGTTTGGTGCCGTCATACACGATGTCGTCAATGAAGTGGGTTTGCGGCTCACGGAAACCGTCTTCACTGGCAAAGTCCGGAAACTCTTCAGCAGACATTAATCCCTCTTCAATCAGAGATTCAGCAGCAGCCTGATAGATGTCAGGACGATATACTTTTGCCGCCAACTCTTTGTACCAATCATCACTTTTATCGGTCGGGATTTGGCCCCAGCGACGCATTTGCGTGAGGTACCAGATGGCATCGGAGTAATACGGGTAGGTGGCGTTGTAACGGAAGAACACGTTAAAGTCAGGAACTTCACGCTTATCGCCTTTCTCGTACTCGAAGGTACCGGTCATGCTGTTGGCAATCACATCGTAATCTGCGCCAACGTAGTTAGACTGGGACAGAATTTTCACCGCTTCCGGGCGATTTGCGTTGTTATTTTCATCCAACCACTTGGCAGCACGAATCAGCGCACGCGTCAGGCGAATGGTAGTATTGGGGTACTTCTCGGCGAACTCTTTGGTAATACCGAAAACCTTTTCCGGATTGTCTTTCCAGATTTCATAATCGGTAACCACAGGGACACCAATTCCTTTGAATACCGCCTGCTGATTCCACGGTTCACCTACGCAGTAGCCGTAGATGGTGCCAGCCTCCAGAGTGGAGGGCATCTGTGGTGGAGGGGTTACTGACAACAAGGCATCGGCATTAATCTGACCCGAGGTATCGCCTTTTTCAGGAGCGTAGTAACCAGGGTGGATACCACCGGCAGCCAACCAGTAACGCAACTCGTAGTTGTGCGTAGATACGGGGAATACCATGCCCATATTGAACGGCTTGCCTTCCTGCTTGTACTTTTCAACAACAGGTTTCAATGCATCGGCTTTGATTGGATGCACCGGACGACCATCGTCCATTTTCGGAATGTTGGGCTTCATTTGCTCCCAAATATCATTGGAAACCGTAATGCCATTACCATTCAAATCCATGGAGAAAGGGGTAATGATTTCCGCTTTTGTTCCATACCCCATGGTGGCGGCAATGGGCTGGCCTGCCAGCATATGAGCCCCATCAAGGCGGCCATCAATCACGCCATCGAGTAGCACTTTCCAGTTAGCCTGAGCTTCAATTGTGACGTACAGGCCCTCTTCTTCGAAGTAACCCTTTTCATAGGCGATAGCGATAGGCGCCATATCCGTCAGCTTAATAAAGCCGAACTTCAGCTCTTCTTTTTCCGGATACCCCAATTCTTCAGCCTGGGACAATGATGCCGTCACGCTGAATCCGATGACCCCAGCCATCACGACACGTTTCAGAGGTGTTAGCCATTCCATACATGTTTCCTCGTTAATGATTTAATCGTTATTAATTTGCCTTTATGAATCCGGAAACAAAAAAGGCGCTCACCTGCAGACCGCCAAAACTTTTGACGGTAGCCAGTGAGCGCCTTTGCTCGATAAGGTGGAACCCCGTTGTTCCCCTTACTCTTGTTTCAGTTTACATCTGGATTCTTCTGGAAGAGATCCTGTCAGTCGCCATTGACTGATCAGGCATCAACCCAAGTATCTTTAAACATACGCCCCAAATCGATGAGCCTATGTTTTTCTCATTCCACATCTACAATGCAGTGGTCATGCCAAGCTTGTATTTTTTATTGAAAAAAGGCCGTTTGTAATGCTTTATGCGCCAAAAGCCCCATTTGTGTTCATATGAAAGCCAAAAATACCAAAATGGAACAGGTCAAAAAATAGGGGCCAAAAAAGATTCGGCCGAAACGGTTCCGAATAAGTGCACAAAGCACCACCTTGAACCACAAAAACCAAAAACAAATGCTTCAGAGTCATTCAACAAGCGATCCCGTTACGCGCACAAACGGTGCAAAAGAGTGCATTCGTCCGATTTGAAAGAGAATTTAATGATAGGCGGCCACTCATAGCGGACATCCAGCAGCAATAACAAGACACTCAGTGAGCGCTGTTTGAATTAGGAGAAAAGCAGACTATATCGAAGGGAGGAAAACGGCGGGTAGAACATGATCCAGCAATGAAGGCTAGCTCCACTGCTGCTCTTTTATCAATACATCAAATTGTTCCAGCAAGCTGTCGATGGCGGAAGTGGCAATGGCAAAGAAATCACCAGGCTCGATCGTTGGGTGCTCTTGCATCAGTTCGTTGTTGATACATTCAATAAGAGCAGCAACAGAAGTCATTTGGTGTTCCGGACTCCCCATTTCCCGCCACAGCCGCTTGGTGTTGAGTTCAATCTTTTCACACAGATGCCCTAGCCGAATCCTGGACACACTGTCACAGTACGCAGCGGCCGATACACCAGTACCAATTGCCCGCGCCTGACCAATATATTCAGCAGACAGTAAAAGCTCCCGCCAATAACGATGAAGAGGCTTCTTTTTATTATTGGTTAACAACAATAAATCGCTTTCCTGAGCGAGATCATCAATCAGGTACAACACATTTTTAATTAGGTAATTGTGCTGTGCCAGGCAATTATCGGTACTTAAGGTCTTGTAGTTGCCTGCCAGCCTCGCCCAGTGTTGAGTGATCCCCTTCCAACGCGCATTGTCTTCAATCTTGATGTCGACATTGGCAATGTCATACAGATCCCGACTCACCTCACGCTGCAATTGCTCAATAGTCGGTTTAAGGCTGGTCTTGCCATTCAAATAGCCGCTGCACATCCCTCTGTGTTTCTGTATATGAGTCAGCAGAGCTCTGAGTTTGGACAACCACTCCAATCCTCTTGCCTGCCTTTCAGCCCGATGTCGACGCGCCACAAGCAGCAATGCAATCACGACAATGCATACAAATGCTCCAGCACTGCTCCACATAGTGACGGAGGAAGATGAATCAAACATAAACCATTCCCTTAAACTGGTAACAGGTGTCCTATGCCGCCACATAATCTATAACAGCATTTACTGTGGTTAATACTGGCTTAATATTGTTAATACAGGCTAGGTATTTATTGTTTTACGCCTTTTGGTGCCGCACCCACTTTTGATACCCCCACCCAATTTCTACTCAGAGTGAGCACGCCTGATAAAATCTATAGATACTGATTTTGGATAATCAAAACTTTTAGCGCCACCGCAAGATGTCCGCTTCAAATTTGAGTGAGATTTTTTATTCTCTGTATGAACTCAGCCTTGAGACAGAACTCTGCAATAAAACGCCTAACAGTGTAATGAGCAAATTCTATTCCATTTAGTACAATCGTACACCCGGTTTTTAGCCCAATAAATTGGGCTGTTTTTCTGTCTCTTTCGACGTTTCTGACAATATATTTTCCCGATCAGGCTTTTGACGCCCCACCCTAAAGCCACGCGCACCATATTAATGCCTTAACCCTGATCATCAGGCTTTAACTTTTGGCTAACTATTTGCATTACAAGCATTTCACAATATCACCGCATACACATAAACGCGGAACAATTTAATCACCGAGAGAATGCCATGTCTTTTTTTAATCCAGGGCTTATAAAAAGCCAGCCATCACTAGGCTTTGCCATAAGGGCACTTCTAATCACTTTTATATCTTTAATGTCTCTTAATGCCTACTCTACTCTGGGAACATCTGAGCAGAGTAGTCTACTGACGATTCACTCCATGGGTGAAGCCATCAACATGGCGGGTCGGCAACGCATGCTGTCCCAACGGATTGCCCAGTCTTATTTTCTCAAAGGGCTCAAACCAGACTCTGCGCGAAGCGATGAGCAGCTCCAGCGAGCCATCAAGGAATTTGATCGCAACCTGGTAAGCCTGAAAAACTATCCCGCAGCCAAGCCCCTGCATCAACAGGCACTCCGAGTGGAAGCCCTCTGGCTTCCCTATAAACAACTGGCACAGGGCGAAGTCAACAAAGACTCCGGAACTATTCTACTGGAACAGAGCAACACCCTGCTAAAAGAAGCCAACGAATATGTTTCTCAACTGGAAAAGCTATCCGCAACTCAGAAAGCTGAGATCATTAACCTGTCTGGCCGACAAAGAATGCTTTCCCAGCGAATCGCCAAGAACTTTTTGGCGGCACAGTGGGGAATAAATACAGAGAATGCGACCGCTTTGCTTTATGAGGATCTGGCAGAATATGAAAACGTATTGACCTACCTGTCTGAAAGCTCGCTCAACACTCCGAAAATCAGGACTCAACTTCAGAAAGTCACGGGACAATTTAAATACGCCTTAAAAGGATTCGATGGTGCAATGAGCCTGTCCGGAAAACGGTTAGTACACGTCGTTACAGGAACCACAGATGCCATGCTACGAGGCATGAACATTATCACCGGACAATACGCAGAGCTGTTGTCTGAATAATTCGGAACAAACCGGCGCCTGAATTTTGCTGGCGCCGGCTAAATGCCAACCCTGAAAGCGAACACTATCCGTTAATAGCGATTGTAATCAGTTGGATTCCAATACGGACAGAACATCCGTTATAGACTCTGCGGCTGCCGACAAGGATTGTCCTTTATCCATCGCCATCTTGCGCAAAGTACGGTAGGCCTCATCCTCAGAATAACCCTTGGCCTTCATTAACAGACCTTTGGCTTTATCAATTTTTTTCCTGTCAGCCAGTTGAGTACGAGTGGACTCCAACTCGCTTCTGAGCACCTGAGTTTCTTTAAATCGAGCAGCCGCAATATTGATAATCGACCGCAAACGATGGGGTTGAATATCGTTGACGACAAAGGCGTTAACTCCGGACTTCACCACCTGTTCGATCAGTTTCGGAGCTTCCTTTTCAGCAAACATGATGACAGGTTTGGGAGACAAATCCCGAATCAGCAACAGTTGTTGCAACAACATATCGTCCGGATAATCGGTACCGATCACCAGGATATCAGGATTCAGGCTTTCCACCTGTTTCAGCAATTGAGCGTTGTCACGAATTTTGGCCAGCAGGCAATAGCCTGAATCTTCCAGACCACGCCGCAATGCGGTGGCCCTTTCAGGATCCGCATCCAGGAGCAATACGGACACAGGCTCAGAGCAGACGACACCCAACGGTGCTCTGCGTCCCGACCGATCTTTTAATCTCGCCCTTACCAATGAACAGCCCACCCTGATCCGTTGAGCTCAATTCTGACCCAACTGAAACCGTGAATAACATTAAAGCCGAGAAAATAAAGCCAAAACTGTGCCAGTCTGGAAAAACCGTTCCACTCCTTGGTCTTCGGGGGAAAGGAGGATATCAACGGAGAAAAAAATGACTCACATTAATGCAAAATGACAATCCACCGCACAATAAAACAGCATGACGACAGAGGTAATAATTTTCAGAATCTGACAAGTCCGCGAGAAACTCAAAAAAACACACCATTCTGGTGCAGGAAAGTGCTCAAATTGATATGACTTTCAGGTTTCAGGATGCCGCAAACAATTCCATCGCCATTAACACCGCGTCCTCACGCCCCTTGGCTGCGGGGTAGTAATCAGGACGCAGCCCGACTTCTACAAAACCGGCATTCTGGTAAAGAGCAATCGCCGGAGCATTGGAGGCACGCACCTCGAGATAGAACCGATCAGCCAGCGTGGCCACCTGCTCCAGCAACCAATCCATGAAACAGCCGCCCACACCTTGCCCCTGATAGTCCGGGGATACGACAAAATCCAGCAGCTCTGCCTCACCCACCACGACAGAGACTATGGCAAACCCTATCCATTGTTCATTTGTCTGAATGCCCCAGCAATGATATCGGGACAAGCCCGATTCCAGCAGGGAACGACTCCAGGGGTGGGAGTGAGCCCGGGTTTCCAGCTGATGCACCGCATCCAGAGCCTCCTCTGGCAAAGGAGAAGCCACTAACGGCAACTGTTTAGCTGTTACGAGTGACACAGGAACAGAGCAGATCTCGGATGAAGCCATAGGTGCTTTAATACTCAGATCGGTGCTGACAAGGTGTGCAGAGGTTGAAATCCACCTAAGACTGTCGCAGGGGTTGGATTGATCGCCAGGTGACGGCTTTCAGTTCGGGTTGTTGCAGCATGTCACACAAACTGGGCACTACGATAGCAGTTGCCTGCAGCGCTTCAATTGTGAGTGCCCTGCCCTGCATCGCCTTGTAGGATACTTCCGCATCACCGTTTTCAGGCAACAGATCCGCAGGCAGTACAAAATGACAGGCCTCAGCCCCCATCAATAAGAGGTAACGGGCGGGTTGAGCCTCAAGTTTTCCCTCCAGCATGGCCAGCACCGTTTCCCGTGCAGCCGCCTCTCCCTTTGGCGCCAGACGGTGATCGTACATGGGCCAGCGCAACACCTCGGCCCGGGCCAGAGGTTGACGGGGCAGCCCCAGCGCAAACAGGATATTGGCCAGCAGCGGTTCAGTGGGCAAAGCCAATTCTGCATGGCGACTGTCCACAATGACCAAATCCTCACTGACACGCCACAGGCTCAGCGAGAAATGAGGGTCCACCTCGACTGCGGTAGTCTGCTGCTCTGGTGTTGCCTTGCCGGCAGAACCCAAGCTACCTGAAGAATCGGTAACTGGAGAAGCAGGACTGGCAGGCGCCTTCACCTTATCAACAATTTCAGCAAGACTGCTGACCACCGTCCCGGCTGTGGCCGGTGCCGCAGTCTCGCCAGTAGCCGTCGCTTCCCGAGTATTGGAAGCTGTGACTGCCGGCGAGCCGGTATGTTCGTCGACACTCGGCACAGAAACCGGAGTGGCTTCCAGGCTTGGTGCATCATTTACCGGCAGAACCGGCTCACAGGAAACCGGCGCCGGTGCCACAGGCAAAATCCAGCGAGGCATATAACTGTCGATGCCAAGGGCGTCTAAATATTGCTGGCGCTGGATTTCATTCATAGTGAATCTTCGTTAATCAGGTCACACACCCCGTTGCGGATGTGCACGGCCCTCGGATTCTAACAGATTCAGAGCGTGCAAGTAGGCTTTTGCAGACGCAGCCACCACATCGGTATCGGCACCGACACCATTGACGATCTCGCCGTTTCTGGCCAACCGCACGGTAACATCACCCTGCGCTTCAGTACCCGCAGTAATGGCGTTAACCGAGTAGAGTTCTAGCGCCGACTGACTGTTGACCTCTTTTTCGATGGCTTTAAACACCGCATCAACAGGGCCACTCCCCTCCGACGAAGTGGTCACGGATTGACCAAGTCGGGTAAACGTCAACTCTGCTCTGGGCTTCTGGCCTGTTTTACAATTGACTTCCATTCCGACAAAGCGATAGATCTCATCGACGCTTTCAGCCTTCACATCGGAGACCAGAGCCTGCAGATCTTCGTCAAAGATCTCATGCTTTTTGTCCGCCAGATCCTTAAAGCGCTTGAAGGCATCATTGAGGGCTTCCGGTGAGTCGAAGGTCACCCCCAACTCTTCAAACCTGGCTCTTACCGCAGCCCGACCGGAGTGCTTACCCAGGACCAGTTTGTTGGCATTCCAGCCCACGTCTTCTGCCTTCATGATCTCGTAAGTCTCGCGGTGCTTGAGGACACCGTCCTGGTGAATGCCGGATTCATGGGCAAAGGCATTGGCTCCTACAATCGCCTTGTTCGGCTGTACCGGGAATCCGGTCACGCTGGCCACCAAACGGGACGTTGGCACAATATGACGGGTATCGATGGTGGTCTCGACGGGATAGAAGTCTTTGCGTGTCTGTACCGCCATGACAATTTCTTCCAGTGAGGCGTTACCCGCTCTCTCCCCGAGACCGTTGATGGTGCATTCTACCTGACGCACACCATTCATCACCGCTGCCAGGGAGTTAGCCACCGCCAGCCCCAGATCGTTGTGGCAGTGGGTAGAGAAAATCGCTTTGTCGGCATTGGGAACATGGTTCAGCACATTCTTAAACAAGGCTCCGTACTCTTCAGGAGTGCCATAGCCGACGGTGTCCGGGATATTGATGGTACTGGCACCCGCAGCGATGACCGCTTCGATAATGCGGTACATAAAGTCGGGCTCGGTACGGCTGCCATCCTCAAGGGAAAACTCTACGTCTTCAGACAGATTGCGGGCAATCTTCACCGCCTCAACAGCCTGCGCCAGCACTGCATCCGGCTCCATCTGCAACTTGTACTTCATGTGAATCGGCGAGGTGGCAATAAACGTATGAATACGACCGGAATTGGCGTTTTTCAGAGCCTCACCCGCGCGTTCAATATCCGCACGAACCGCCCGTGCCAGGCTGCACACTGTGGAATCTTTCACAGCTTGAGCGACAGCTTTTACCGCCTCGAAATCACCGGGACTGGCAATGGCAAAACCCGCTTCGATCACATCGACGCGCATCTTTTCCAGCATCTTGCCAATACGTACTTTCTCGTCTTTGGTCATGGACGCGCCCGGGCTTTGCTCCCCGTCGCGCAGGGTAGTATCAAAAATAACCAATTTATCTTTGTGTGTGCTCATAGTGATCTCGTATTCTCTCTGCAGACTGTTCCAGACCCAATCAAGAGTCAGTTCTCATTGTGCATTTTGTGCGTTATCAACTGGCTATAGGATACCCTAGTTATTAGCGCTTTTCGCTCGCTTCCTGTAGGTGAATGGCGTCACGCCTGTCCAACGCTTGAAGGCCCGGGTAAAGGTACAGGTTTCCGAAAAGCCGGTAAGATAGGCAATTTGCTCAATCGCCTCACTGCTTTTGGTAAGGTGACGAATGGCAATATCCCGCCTCAGCTGGCTTTTCAGATCACCATAACCGATACCTTCAGCCTCCAGCTTGCGACGCAGCTTCTTGGGATGAATTTCCAGCTCTTCGGCCACTTCCACCAACGTGGGAATACTGCTTAAACGCTGTCTAAGAACAGCACGGGTTTTGGCGCTCCAACTTTGTTGATTGTAGTCATTCACCATCACATTCAGCAGTGGCTGACGCAGAAAATTGGATAAAGATTCAGGGGTTTGTTTGATTGGCAGCTCCATTACTCGCCGGTCAAACGTTAAAGAGCATCCCGTGTCAGGCTCCCTCTCGTCACAAAATACCCTTTCGGCACCGGGAAACATCGCTCGATACTCCTGGCTGTGTTCCGGTTCCGGGAAATTTAACCGCACCTGCTGGATAGGCAAGCTGTCTTCGGTTAACCAAGAGGTCAACCGATGCAGGCCAAACATAAACAACTCATAGGCGAATGGTTCGATGGACTCCCCTTTTTCCCAGGGAGAAAAATGTATGGTCAGGGTGTCTTCATTGGTGCTCAACTCGGTTTTCAGCCCTCGCTCAAGCAGCGAGTAAAACAGACAAAATCGTTTCAGTGCCTGACTGAGGGTACGAACATGAATCACCCAGTGGCACACTGCTGACCAGGTACCCACCTTCAGCGGCAATCGGCAGTAGCCCAGAGCCTCATCATTCATCTCACGCATCGTGATCGCCTGTAACCGGGCATACTGTTCCACGGTCACACGTGCATTACTGCCGACGAACAGGCGCGGAGGAATATGAGCCCGCCGCACCAGGCCTGGCACGTCAATACCTTTTGACGGAGCATTCTTCACAACCGCCCTGAGAAAATAACTGGGTACGGATATCTCTTGTGTATTGCTGACGTCACTCAATGTGTTCTACCCACCTTTTTTAACCTGTCGACTAAAATTCATCAATATCGGCGCACCATTGCCCCAGCCTTAAAACGGAACAAACTGCACACTATTGTCCAAATAGATCCTTGATTAAGGGGCATTTGGCAAACAATAATGAAAAAAATGCACGTTATCGCTAAAACCCATCGATAGCAAGTGGGTATCAGCTCCCTCTTTTTACGATAAACAGATAAAACCAACAGGATCTCGTAATGCCACATACCGCCTATATATACGACGCTGTCAGAACCCCGCGCAGCAAAGGGAAAGCTGACGGTTCTCTTCATGAGGTTAAACCGGTTGCTCTCGGTGCCAGCCTCCTGAAGGAGCTACAACAGAGACACGATCTGGATACCAGCCAGGTGGACGATGTGGTAATGGGCTGTGTGACCCCCACCGCCGAGCAGGGTGGCGATGTCGCCAAAAGCATTGTCCAGTTTGCTGATTGGGATGAAAGCGTGCCCGGCGTACAACTGGATCGCTTCTGTGCTTCTGGCCTGGAAGCCGTCAATATGGCTGCCATGAAAATCGCTTCCGGGTGGGAAGATCTGGTGGTTGCCGGTGGCGTGGAGTCCATGTCCCGTGTACCTATGGGCAGCTCCGGCGGCGCCTGGATGTATGATCCGGAAGTCACAATGCATGACGGTATCGTGCCTCAGGGTATTGGTGCCGACACCATAGCCACCATCGGTGGATGGAGCCGCGAAAACGTCGATGCTTTTGCCCTGGCCTCGCAACAGCGTGCCGCTCACGCTCAGGCAAGTGGCTACTTTGATCGTTCAGTGGTTCCGGTAAAAGACCTGAACGGCGTGACCGTGCTGGAGAAAGATGACTTCATCAAGCCCAACACCACCATGGAAGTACTTGGCAAACTGCGCCCATCTTTCGAATCCATGGGCAATCTTGGTTTTGATGACATGATGCTGCGCAAGTACCCGCAGCTGCCTGCCATCAATCACGTTCACACCCCCGGCAATTCCTCAGGTATTGTCGATGGCTCTTCAGCGGTATTGATCGGTAGTGAAAAAGCCGGCAAGGATTTGAACCTGATCCCACGCGCCCGCATTGTGGCGACAGCTGTGCTGGCGACTGATCCAACCATCATGTTGACCGGACCTGGTCCTGCCGCCAGGAAAGTATTATTAAAGGCAGGCATGACAACCGCCGACATTGATCTGTTCGAAATCAACGAAGCCTTTGCTTCTGTCGCCCTGCGTTTCATGCAGGATCTCGATATTTCTCACGACGTTACCAACGTTAACGGCGGCGCTATCGCCATGGGGCATCCCTTGGGGGCCACCGGAGCCATGTTGGTCAGCACCATGCTGGATGAACTGGAACGTCGCAACAAAAAACGCGGCTTGATTGCTCTCTGCGTCGGAGGCGGCATGGGTATCGCCACCATCATCGAACGCGTTTAACAATCTCCCTGAAGAAAAAACAGAATAAACAAGGTAATAGATCATGAGTGAGAACCTACACGGTTTTATCTACGAGAAAGACACCGACGGCATCGTCACCATCACCATGGATTTGGATGGCCCGGTCAATGCCATGAACAGCCAATATCGGGATGCCATGCTGGCGACTGTCACCAGACTGCAAGCTGAAAGCGATTTAACCGGAGTTGTACTGGCATCTGCCAAAAGCACGTTTTTTGCCGGGGGTGATCTGCGCGAATTGTCCTCAGTGCCCAAAGGCGAAGAAGAAGCCCAGTTCCGCACCCTGGAGGACAAGATCAAAGCCCCTCTGCGCGGTCTGGAAAAACTGGAAGTGCCCGTAGTCGCTGCGATCAATGGCGCAGCACTGGGTGGTGGTCTGGAAATCTGCCTGGCCTGTAACTATCGCATTGCTCTCAACTCGCCACAAGTTCAGATTGGTCTTCCTGAAGTGACCCTCGGTTTGCTACCCGGCGGTGGTGGCGTGGTTCGTTCCATCCACCTGCTGGGCCTGGAGAAAGCGCTGCCATTCCTGCTGGAAGGCAAGCGGTTGAATGCCTCTGAAGCAGTTGAAGTTGGCTACGTGAACGAGCTGGTCGACGATGCAGACAAACTGGTAGCAAGCGCCAAAAACTGGATCAAGGCCAACCCGGAAGCCTGGGCTCAACCCTGGGACATTCAAGGACACAAGATTCCCGGAGGCGACGCGACCAGCAAGACGGTATTAAATATCCTGGCCATGGCGACTCCAATGACCATTAAAAAAACCCGTGGTCTGCTGCCGGCCCCAGAGCGAATTCTGGCCGTGGCCGGTGACACCATGACAGTAGACTTTGATACCGCCTTGCGTATTGAGTCACGCGGGTTTGCCTTCCTGAACACCACTGCGGAAGCCAAAAACATCATCACTTCCGGCTTTTTTCAAATGAACAGTGTCAACGGTGGCGCAGCACGCCCAAAAGGCATTGAACCCAGCAAAGTGAAAAAAGTCGGTATTCTCGGTGCCGGCATGATGGGTCAGGGCATTACCTTTAGCTCAGCAATGGCCGGCATTGAAGTAGTGTTGAAAGACATCAGCCTGGAAGCCGCAGAAAAAGGCAAAGCCTACACCGCAAAACTGCTGGACAAACAAATCCAGCGCGGTCGCAAAACCGAAGCCGACAAAACCAAGGTACTCGGTCTGATTAAAGCCACCAAGGATTATGCAGATTTGCAAGGCTGTGACCTGATCATTGAAGCCGTGTTTGAAAACATCGAACTGAAAAACAACGTCACCAAAGAAGCGGAAGGCTATTTGGCAGAAGGCGGCATTTACGGCAGCAACACCTCTACCCTGCCCATCAGCCAGCTGGCAGAAGCCAGCGCCAAACCGGAAAACTTTATTGGCATTCACTTTTTCTCGCCGGTAGACAAGATGCCTCTGGTCGAAATTATCTGCGGTGAAAAAACCAGCGATGAAACTCTCGCCAAAGCGTTCGACTACACCCGACAAATTCGCAAGACCGCCATTGTGGTGAACGACTCACTGGGATTTTTCACCTCTCGGGTGTTCTTCACCTATCTGGACGAAGGTGCACGCCTTCTGACCGAGGGAGCTGATCCCGTGTTGATTGATGCCATGGGCAAGCAGGTGGGTATGCCTGTGGGACCGCTGACCATTCAGGATGAAGTCAGTCAGGAACTGACCCGCAAAGCCGCTGAGACTCACCGCAACATGGGGGTATTGGGCAGCAAAAGCGACTGCAGTGTCGGCATTGACGTCTGTGAAAGCATGGTCAGGGACTTTAACCGCGGCGGCCGCCATCACGGTGGCGGTTTCTACGAATACGCAGAAGACGGCAGCAAGGCTGTGTGGCCAAAACTCTATGAGTTGTACCACAAGCCGAACGTGTCAATCGCCAACCAGGACATGAAAGATCGCATTCTGTTTCGCCAGGTTATTGAAAGCCTGAAGTGCCTGCAGGAAGGTGTTCTTCGCTCTGTTGCTGAGGGTAATGTCGGCTCTCTTTTGGGTATTGGCGCACCGACCTGGACAGGCGGTTTCATCCAGTTTGTTAATACTTACGAATACAACAATGAAACCGGACCGGCAGCGTTTGTTTCTCGGGCCAACGAACTGGCTGAACAGTATGGCGCTCGCTTTACACCACCCGCAAATGTGATCGACAAGGCCAAAGATGGCGGAACGTTTCAATAAACGCGGAATAACAATTTCACAACACTTTCGGGTGATGTAATTAACATCACCCCCACAACCATCAGGAGAATAAAATGGATATTGCAGGCAAAACCGCTATTGTCACCGGAGGCGCATCCGGCCTGGGTCTGGGCACAGTGGAACTCTACGCCGCCAAAGGCGCCAATGTGGCTATTTTTGATTTGAACGAAGAAGCCGGACAGGCCGTTGCCGATCGTCTCGGGGATAAGGTTGCTTACTTTAACGTGGACGTGGCCGACGAAGCTTCCGTACAAACCGCTATCGATGCCACTGTAGACAGGTTCGGCGCCCTGCACATCGTCAACAATTACGCCGGTATCGGCCCGGCGTGTAAAACCTACGGCTCCAAAGGCCCTCACCCCATTGATCTGTACATGAAAATTGTCATGATTAATCAGGTGGGCACCTTCAACGTCGCACGTCTGGCCGCTGAGAAAATGGCCCAGAATGAGCCCGTCAACGAAGACGGTAGCCGTGGCGTAATCATCAATACCGCTTCGGTTGCCGCCTACGAAGGTCAGATCGGTCAGGTCGCCTACTCTGCCACCAAAGGCGCTATTGTTGGCATGACACTGCCTATGGCTCGCGAACTGGCACCTTACGGCATTCGCGTGAACACCATCGCTCCCGGCCTGATTCATACTCCGCTGTTTGATTCGATTGAGGAGTCTTACTACAAGTCCCTGGAAGCCTCAACCGTGTATCCAAAACGTTTGGGCAGACCCGCCGAGATCGCCAAGCTGTCCCTGCATATCGTAGACAACGATTACATCAACGGTGAAGTCATCCGTATGGACGCTGCAGTTCGCATGCAACCCAAGTAAGATAGCGTCTCACAACCATCAGGGCAGTGCCTGCGCACCGCCCAAACCTTTGCGTCCGTACTACGGGCTTTTTACATGGCATAACACTACGTTTCCGGAGTTTATTATGGGCCCATTGTCAGGTTACCGGGTAATTGAGCTAGCGGGTTTAGGCCCGTGCCCCATGGCAGGCATGATTTTGGCTGACATGGGTGCCGAGGTTATCTGCATTGATCGCGGAGGCAACCCTCCCGCTCTTTACGGGCAAGACATAAGCCGCCGGGGAAAGAAATCCATTGTGGTCAATCTTAAAAGCGAAGAAGGCCGTAAAGCTCTGATGAAACTGATTGCTTCAGCCGATGTATTGATCGAAGGTTTTCGTCCCGGTGTCACCGAAAAACTGGGAATCGGCCCTGAAGATTGTCAGGCAGTAAACCCCGCCCTGGTTTATGGCCGTATGACGGGCTGGGGACAGACCGGTCCTCTGGCTCAAAACGCCGGGCACGACATCAACTACATCTCTATCACCGGCGCTTTACATGCAATCGGTGTGAAAGGTCAAAAACCTGTAGTACCAATGAATCTGGTCGGTGATTTTGGTGGCGGCACCATGTTTTTGGTCAGCGGCGTTTTGGCAGCACTGCTGGAAGCTAAAAATTCAGGCAAGGGCCAGGTCGTCGATGCAGCCATGGTGGACGGTGCGACCAATCTGATGTGGATGTGCCACAGCTTCCATGCTTCAAAAATGTGGGATTTTAACGAGCGTGGTGTGAACATGCTCGATGGCGGCGCCTTTTATTACGACACCTACGAAACAAAAGACGGCAAGTACGTCGCGATCGGCGCTATCGAACCACAATTTTTCATGACTCTGGTCGAAAAAGGCGGACTGGATCCGGAAATTTTCAATCTGGAAACCCAAAACGACATGGATCAATGGGAAGAGAAAAAAGCCATTCTCACGGAAGTGATGAAAGAAAAGACCCGCGACGAATGGTGTGCCTTACTGGAGCATACCGACGCCTGTTTTTCACCCGTGCTCAGTGCTTATGAAGCCTTTGACTACCCCCACAACCAGGAGCGTGATGTCTACATCGAACTGGACGGTTACAAACAACCCGCTCCTGCCCCCCGATTCAGCCGCACAAAATCTGAAGTGGCGCATGGTCAACGTCCCAGCGGACATGATACCCGGGTTGTCCTTGAAGACCTGGGCTTGTCCAGCGACGATATTCAGACACTGATCGATCAGGGGGCGGTGCAATAATCGCATCACCGATTGCAACTTCCAACCTACAACAAAAAGCATCACGAAAAAGGACTCTGTTATGAGCAGCTTTGAAGCACTGACTTATGAAGTAACTAACCATATCGCCATCATTACCATGAACCGCCCTGAGGTTCGTAACTCGCTCAACAAACAAATGCGTACAGAACTGTTGGCCGCTTTCCAGCAGGCCGGGGAAGATGACCAGGTACGTGTCATATTGCTGGCGGGTGCGGGAAAAGGGTTTTGTGCAGGCGCAGACCTCGGTGAAATATCGCCTGGCAGTGACGAAGACGGATTTATTACAGATCTTATCCGTCACGAATACAATCCTCTAATCAAGGCAATCACTGACACTCCCAAGCCCGTCATTAGCGTTGTTCATGGAGCCGCTGCGGGCATTGGTGGTTCACTGGCCATGGCTTGTGATTTGATGATGATGGCTGAGGATGCCTTTCTCTACTCAGCATTTGGCGCCATTAGCCTGATTCCCGATGGCGGCTCGCATAAATTCCTGCAATCCTACCTGGGATCCAAAAAAGCCTATGAGATGATTGCTTTTTCTCAGCGACTACCCGCCGAGCAGTGCGAGAAAGTCGGTCTGGCTAACCGAGTAGTGTCCAGTGAGAACTTATTGAATGATGCACTGGAGTGGGCCTCAATCCTTACCGAGCAAGCGCCTCTTACACTGCGCTTATCGAAAGAGATCCTTCAGGCAGCGGCCTCAGAAAACCTGGATTACTGCCTGGATAAAGAAGCTGTTGTGCAAAATACCGCCTACCGCAGTCAGGATTTTAAAGAGGGCGCCAGCGCTTTCTTTGAAAAACGCAAGCCGGAATTCAAGGGCGTGTAATTCCAACCCGCTGACTGACAGCTTTTGTAGAATACAAGAGCCCAATGCGGCTGGTACCTTGTCAAAAACGATGCCAGCCGCATTCATTATTCAGAACAACCACCCGCGACCAAAAACCACGCCAAAAGTTCTCCATCTCAAGTTCTATTGTATAAATTTGCCTGAAATTATTCAGCCCACCCCTTCTTCAGGATCATCAGATACAAGCCTCTCGCCAAAGCCCCTGATAGTTTGGCCACACGCTTTTTGTTCAAGGTAGGATATTCCCCAGCTCAGTCTAAAGCACCATATCTCAGGGTTTTGGACTTACAAGCCAACGAACCCGCAACGTGTGCTTCTGGCTCAGATAGCTACAGCTCATTTTGAGAATGTTGGTTCATGCAACCCCATGCAAACAGCATGAGTATTTATAACCTCATATAGGTTCGGAAACTCCCATGGCAAAAGCTGTATTAGACGGCCTAACTCTTGAATATGAAACATTTGGCGACCAAGCAAAACCTGCAATTTTGTTAATTATGGGGCTGGGCTCACAACTGATTCAATGGCCCGAGAAACTCTGTCAAAACCTGGCTGATCATGGTCATTTCGTGATTCGTTACGACAATCGCGATGTTGGTTTATCCACAAAAATGGATAACATCAAATCCCCCAATTTCACCTGGGCCATCATACGACATCAATTGGGTTTAAAACCTAAACTTCCGTATACACTTATGGATATGGCCAAGGATGCTATAGGCCTTCTGGACTTTTTGAAGATTCCACAAGCTCACTTCGTTGGCGTTTCCATGGGGGGTATGATTGCACAGCTGATGGCTATTCACTTTCCGCAAAGAGCGCTTTCACTGACGTCCATCATGTCAACAACGGGAAATCCCAAACTGCCAAGAGCCAAACCGGAAGCAACCGCTGCCCTGACTAATAAAGCATCCAAGGATGCCAGCATTGAAGAAATTGTTCTCAACAATATGCAAGGCTGGAAAGCCATCATGAGTCCGGGATACCCAATATCCGACGAAGTCCTAAAAGAGAAATGTCATGCTGCCGTAAAAAGAAGTTATTACCCTGCAGGCATTTTCAGACATTTGCTGGCCTCAATCTGTACACCTGACCGTCGCAAACAACTGCAGAAACTGACAATCCCCGCCCTGGTGATTCACGGTACCGACGATCCTCTGATCCCGATAGAGTGTGGCAAGGACACAGCCAACAATATTCCTCAATCAGAGTTTCATGCCATTGAGGGGATGGCTCATGATTTGCCCGAAGAATTCCTCCCCAAACTTTGTGAACTTATCGGTTCCCTGACTCGGCGTTTAGCCTGACAAGAAGGCTGAGGAGCGATCAAAACTGCATCTTTCAGGATTTGATGCAGTTCGCATCCCTTGAATTCTGCTAACGGCGCCCTCTCAGACTGTGAATGAGCGATCATATTGCCCCAGAGAAATTGATTTCAACAAAGCTATCACCTATAACTTATTAACCAGAGAGATAGCTATTCCCTTGTTTTATAAATCAATTTAATTTGTGAGGCGAAACATGAAACTTGCTAAAAGCAACCGTTTTTTCGCATTGTTGTTAAGTTTACTGCTGGTTTCTACCAGTCTGCTCAGCGTATCAGCTCAGGCTGGTATGGTGACCACCCAACAGGCCGTTAGCCAGGAATTTGTCGAGTACGACCGCGCACGTTTAATGGAAGCCTTAAATCAGGAAGGTGTACGTGATCAACTGACGGGAATGGGTGTCGATCCAGCCGAAATTGAACAGCGCATTGCCACACTGAATGCCGATGAACTGGCTCAACTAAACACCGAACTGGCCAACATGCCAGCCGGTCAGGGAGTTGTGGGAGTGCTGCTGGTCATATTTGTTGTCTTTATTATTACCGATATGCTGTGCGCAACCGACCTGTTTACCTTTGTGAAATGCATCAACCGGTAACCTCCACTCCATGCCCCGTCTCTCTGGTCTGATCGGGCTACTGTGCGGCCTGTTTCTGGTGGGCTGCGGATCTCTCAACCGCAGCCCCGACAATCTTTCCGACGTCGTAAACCAATTGCAACTGCCGCTTCAGGCAGAGCTCGCAGATGTTCCTTTTTTTTCTCAACGACAAGAACAATGCGGCCCCGCCAGTCTTGCCACCGTGCTCAATTATCGCCAGATAAAAGTCAGTGCCGAGCAGCTGGAGCCTCTTCTCTACATTCCCGAAAAACAAGGGACACTGTCAATCGAATTGACGGCCCAGGCTCGTTCGCACGGATTGCTGGTCTACCCAATTGACAAGCAGCTGGTTCCTATCCTTCAAGAAGTAGCCGCTGGCAATCCGGTACTGGTGATGCAAAATCTGGGGCTGAGCTGGTGGCCACAGTGGCACTTTGCCGTGATCGTGGGCTACGATCTACAGACCCGGTCACTGCTACTGAGATCTGGCAACGAACCTCGCCGCCACACTCCCTTTAAATCATTTCTCAACACCTGGAGCCGAGCTGAGCGATGGGGAATTGTCATCGTGTCCGCCGATCAAATTCCCGCCAGCGCAGAACCAACGCCTTACTTAAAGGCTGCATCCGATCTCGAACATCAGCACCCGGAAGCCGCCAGGCAGGCTTATGTCGCAGCTCTCAATCAGTGGTCAAATATCGCGGAAACGCAAAGGCTTGCTCGATTGGGACTCGCGAATATCGCTTACAACGAGCAACAATACTCAATCGCCAAACGCTGGCTTGCAGAAAGTCCCCCGCCCTTGTCTGCCGTTCAATGGAACAATCTTGGCTATACCCTCTCTGCGCTGTCCTGCCCTCAATCGGCATTGCAGGCGGTTAAATGTGCACAGGCCTTGCAACCAGAGGCACAGGAGTTCAGCCAATCCGTCACTGAACTGAGCAGGAAATCACTCGACCTTTCATCCAGACCAAACGCAGACAAGATCAATGGAGATCCCGTTTGCCAAATACCACCATGCCCTGCACAAATAGCACCTTCTGAGGAATAGCTATACTTGATAGTCAGTATCCCTGGGTTGCTGGCTACCAACAATCGAACGCTTACATCGTTAGCCTGGTGCCTTTAAACGAGCGAGACGTTCCATGAATGAAAACCTTGCCGTCATCCTGACATTTGTTGTGTACATCTCCCTTATGCTCGGCATCGGTATTTGGTCATATCGACGCACTCACAACTTATCAGATTACGTCCTCGGTGGGCGATCTCTCGGGGCCTGGCCTTCTGCCTTATCGGCGGGAGCCTCGGACATGTCGGGCTGGTTACTGCTTGGCATGCCCGGTTATGCCTATGCGGCGGGCTGGGAAGCATCCTGGATGGCCGCAGGGTTATTCGTCGGCACTTATCTTAACTGGCTGCTGGTCGCACCCAGATTACGCAGTCTGTCGCAGTACGCCAACGACAGTCTGACACTGCCGGACTATTTCAGTAATCGCTTTGGCGACAAACTGGTAATCCGCTCGATTTCGGCCTTTTTTATCCTCCTGTTTTTTACCTTTTACACCAGTTCGGGATTGGTTGCCGGAGGCAAATTGTTCGAGAGTGTGTTTGGAATTGATTACCGCTGGGCTGTCAGCCTCGGCACTCTCGCAGTAGTGTCTTACACCATGTTTGGCGGCTATCTGGCCGTGGTGTGGACAGATTTGATTCAGGGCTTGCTGATGGTTGTGGCACTGGTCATTGTTCCCATCATGGTGCTTATTCTGGTGGGACAATCACCCAACGAACTACTGGCCAGCAAAAACCCGGCCCTGCTCGATCCGCTCACCAATGCCGAAGGTTCACCCCTGGGCTGGCTCGGTATCGTCTCGCTGGTCGCCTGGGGGATGGGCTACTTTGGCCAACCCCATATTCTGGCTCGATTTAAAGGCATTAAAAACCGCCAGGAAATCCCATACGCCCGACGTATTGCCGCATCCTGGACAGCTCTGGGCCTTGGCGGTGCCTTTTTAGTGGGTGTCGCAGGGATTGGTTACTTTGACACGCCACTGGAAGACCCGGAAACCGTATTCATGTCTCTGGTTCAAAGTACCATTTTTCATCCAGTGGTTGCCGGGGTATTACTGGCAGCGATTCTCGCAGCCATTATGTCCACTGCGGACTCTCAATTACTGGTCTGTTCTTCTGTACTGGCTGAAGATGTTTACAGGCCACTGATCCAGCCCGATGTCAGCAGTGAGGCTCTGGTTCGCATCGGGCGTATTACTGTGGTTCTGGTAGCCATTATCGCCTGGTATCTGGCACTGGACCCTGAGCGTTCAGTGTTGGGGCTTGTAGCCTATGCATGGGCGGGCTTTGGAGCCGCTTTTGGCCCCGCGGTACTGCTGTCCCTGTATTGGCCAAGAATGAATAAATTTGGTTGTCTGGCGGGAATTCTGGTGGGCGGCGTTACCGTTGTGACCTGGAAACAGTTACAGGGCGGCCTGTTTGAACTTTACGAAATCGTGCCCGGCTTTTTGTTTGCAGTTATAGCCATAGTCGTAGTGAGTCTGCTGACGCCGGTTCAGAACAATGGCGCAGAATTTATCAAACAAGCACGCTCCTGACATGTCCGATAGGTATATTCAATAACGAGGACGTCCATAAACTCCAACATGTGCAGTCGGCTCAATATGAAAACTGCCATTGTAGTAGTTCATGTCCAATCCAAGATTGGCATGGGGGGTCACCGTGCACCCCGACAGCGCAAGGATACCTGTCACGGACAGCACCATTAAACGAAGACGCTTGCCTATGGTGTTTTTGTCTTGAACTCGCTGTTTCATGGAGACACCTCCTGTTCCTGCAGAATCAAAGCCGCACCTGTGGGATCTTGCACCAATGCCAGCTTGCCGTTGCCCGCCGGGGATGGCAAAACCAGGGCTACTCGCCCACCCTCTCGCGATACATTGACAACCGTATTTTCAAAGTCACTCACAGCAACCACCGCAAGCCACTGATTTCTCGAATCCTCAAAGTTGTTTACGGATACGGTGGCTACGTCCACTCCGTCTTTTTTCAGCAGTTTGCGACCACCTTCAAGATCAACAACTTCCAATTGAAAAACATTTGCATACCAGGCTGCGGCTACTGCAGGTTGAGCAGTAATCAGCTCATACCAAATCCAGGTATCGCTATCCACGGATTCACCGGACTCTTGTGAAGGTGACAATTCAACAAGATTAAACACCGCGCCCTGAGGATCAGCCACCAATGCAGAATACCCCCGATCGGGAATGTCTTGAGCTGGCTGTAACAGCCGCCCGCCCTTCTCAAGTATCTTTTTCAGGGTTGCATCAAGATCCGAGGTGCTCAGCGACAACAACCAACCGCCGGCTTGCAGGTCCCAGTCCATCGCCTGGGTATCAAAGATTCCTCCAACCACCTGCCCACGACGACCATAGAGGGTGCTATAGGTATTGTCGGATTTGGTTTTCCAGCCCAACACGCCCTCCATAAACTGCCGACTGCGAAGTACATTGGGGCTCAACAGATCGTGCCAGACGACCACCTGATTATTGCTGGCCGCAACTGGCGGCATCTTGGAGATGACACTTTCACAAGCTGCCAAAAAGATAACCGACAATATCAACAGCGTTGCGGTGTATCGTCTGATCTTACGGTTTTGACCGACCTTTTCCACGAATGGCATCTCCTGAATGGCGTTATTGAGGCCGCACAAAAACTGAAGGGAATGATTACGCAGACCTTTCTAACAATACTAGATAGCCGATGGATATTCGCAAGTGAACTGTTGGCATTTGCAGGTTGAACAATCAAATACACTGCAAAAAGTCTCAGAAGTTCGGAAAGCACCACTCCATGAAAGCATCATTGATACCGAAAACTGCTAATAAACTCTTTATTAGCTTCAGTAACACGCCGTAGTGTCTCAGCTTCCTCACTGATTTGAGCTGTAAGTTGTCCTAGCTGTTGTCCCTCTTGATTGATCAGCGCGCTATTCTCACCGATCTTGCACATGGCCTCCGTTTGTTCACCAAGAGCCTGCGCAATAAGATGGGATTGGGTATATGCCGCCTCTGCCTCTTGCGACATATGTGCCATTTTCCCACTTACGTGAAGGATTCTGGAAGAGTATTCTTCCAGTTTTCCCGTGCTGTTCGACATGGATTTAACAGTATCGTCTACACTTTCATTTAATCTTTTAATTACTTCGCGCACATCGTTAGCAGATCGATTGGTTCGTCCAGCCAAAACCCGAACTTCATCAGCAACCACCGAAAAACCACGACCAAATTCTCCAGCACGAGCAGCTTCGATAGCTGCATTCAAAGCCAGCAGGTTCGTCTGCTCTGAAATAGCCGTAATATCTTCTAAAATTCCAGCTACGGCGACGGTGTCATTGTGAACCAACCCCAGAGATTCCGACACCATTTGCATTTCTCGTTCAAGGCTACGAATCTCTTCCACAATGGTGTTCATTTCTTCATTAGCAGAGCCCACTTCTGAAGTTAATCCCAGAGACAAGCCAGCGGACTCACGACTGCTATTACCCACCTCAGAAATGCTGCATTGCATTTCCTCCGTCGCATGCGCAATATCATGAGACTGTTGATTTTGTGCGCTGATACTGAGATTCGCTTGCTGAGTGATATTGGCCATCACCTCTCCCAGCCGATCCATTGCTTCTGCGTGTTCAGAGAAGCCCCTGAACACCTCCGACAACCGCTTTATCATTCCGTTAACGGATACAGCAGACTGACTTTTGGAATTGGAAATCTCAACGGTCAAGTCGCCCTCTTCAGCCACTTTTTCAACTGCGGCAATGATATCTGCGTCTGCACGGCTTCGCTGTCGCAAACTTTCAGCCAAAACACTGAGAATCAATGCTTCTGAAGCGGCAAAAGCTGCGTGCACAAATGTCAGAGACCATGAACAGTTGTTTGCAAAGGCCATTAATGGCATATCCAGCCATCGGGCACCTCCAAGCTGCAAGTAAGTAAAGCTTAAATGATGCACTGCTACTGTCACCAGCGCAGCAATAATAGGTTTCCAGCTTTCATAAACAAGAAACACGGCCATCATTGCAAAGATATGGAAATGCATTTCAACCATACCGAGCTGTGACTGAATCAATAACGCAGAAAAGCTCATCATGATAATGGCCGCAGCCACACTGAAGAGCTGTGTACCCCGCAAGACAAAATAGCACAGCCCCGCAATTGCCGTAAGCAACCCACCACCTAACGCTGAAAACCAAAGCAGTTTTGCTCCCATAAAACCGGATGCGACCAGTACAGGCCATTGCAAGGCAAGCAGAACAATTATTTTCTTATCATTCTGCAACATTCTTTCGGACATCAGGGACATACTAACCTCGGTTGAAATCAGGATTAAGGTTCAACAAAATTTGCTCAAGATCCAGACTGAGCTTCGCTGCATCGATCGACGAATAGGGATAAATCTTCAGCACACGATAATGTTTATCCAGCAGGTATAAATTACCGCTGTGAGATTCAGGGCTTGAAGAATCAGCTTCAGGATCATTCAACTCATGGCGAAGACGATAAAGGTCTGGCGCATTCAGCACACCGGAATACACCTGGTCACCCACGCTATCAACAACCGCTTTTCTCAATTCTTGGGTATCCCTTTTGGGGTCAACTGATAGAAATAGAAAACCGACCTTATCAAATAGGCCTTGCTTCTCTGCAGCCGAAAAAAGAGTCCCTAACATCGCAGGACATACATCCTCACAAGACAAATACCCCATAAACATGAGCGTTAACGAATGATCTAATGAGGAAAGAGAAGATTGAGAACCCTCTATTGAGTGCCACCGAAAAGGCGTCAACTCAAGTTCGGTTTCGACACCATAGCTGCCGCGAACATTGAGTGTGGCCCACAGAGCTAGAGGAAGTGCAGCTATAGCCAGTAACAAACACACTATTGAAAGAAAATGTTTACGGAACATAACTGGCCACAGATCAAAGAGAGTGAATTCATGATTTCTCCCGTCAATTGCGGAAGCCGCTTCATTCTAATGACCTGCCTTGGCCTGCATGGTGTTTTCGACCAGCATACCCATAACTTTAGAAACTGATTTTGAAATCTTGAATAACCAAGAGAACGAAGAACCGACAGTTATTACACCCTGATTTTTATAACATTTGATCCACAACAACAAAAAGCCATTCAAGCAGAGGTGTTGAACCTTGGAGTTAACCCAGAAAAAAACCTGAACGATCGTACCAGTTAAACAAAAGCCAGCCTGGGCGACTGGCTCTGAATAATATTTCTGCAATACCCTACAGAGGTAACAAACTAAACAAAGCAACCCGCAGCATAACCGGAAGCCCAGGCAAACTGAAAATTGTAACCACCCAACCAGCCGGTTACATCAACAACCTCTCCAATAAAATACAGTCCTTTCTGTGATTTGGCTTCCATGGTCTTGGAAGACAAATCATCGGTATTCACCCCGCCCAGTGTCACCTCTGCCGTGCGATAACCTTCCGTTCCAGCGGGAAGAATTTTCCAACAGTGCAGCTTTTCGGCAATGTCCTCTAACTGATTTTCGCTGTAAGTGTTCATTGGCTGATTGCTCAACCAATGCTCGCAAAATACACTTGCCCAGCTTTTAGTATGCAGGTTACCCAATACGGTTTTTAACTCTGCCTTGGGCCGATCATTTTTTGCATTCAACAGATAATCTGACAAATCCATGTCAGGGCACCAATCAATCTCAATGGATTGACCCGGCTGCCAATACGAGGAAATTTGTAAAATCACAGGCCCACTTAAACCACGATGTGTAAACAACAAGTTCTCACGGAAACTTTGATCACCGCAGGTCACTCTGACATCAGCAGAGCTGCCTACCAGCGTCGTGAAAGGAAGCAATTGCTCTTTCGATAAGGTAAAAGGAACCAATCCAGCCGAGCGAGGCAGTAAGCGCAAACCAAACTGCTCGGCAAGTTCGTACCCCAAACCCGTTGCCCCCATGGTCGGAATTGACAGTCCTCCGGTCGCAACAACCAAAGATTCGGCAGTTATGGTTCCAAGGGAAGTGTCAACACAGTAGCGCGACATCTGCTCGTCATAAGTCACCGATTCAATACTGCAGTGGGTCTGTACCAACGCTCCTGCCTGATCGCATTCAGCCAATAACATTTCCACAATATCACTGGCTTTATTATCGCAAAACAGTTGCCCCAGCTTCTTTTCGTGATAAGGAATCTGATGCTTGTTGACCAGTTCGATAAAATCCCACTGGGTATAACGGGCCAACGCCGATTTAAAAAAGTGAGGGTTCTCACTCAGATAGTTATCGGGCTCGGCGTACATATTCGTGAAGTTACAACGACCGCCACCTGACATCAGTATCTTTTTACCGACCTTGTTCGCGTGATCGACAACCATGACATTACGACCACGCTGACCGGCAGTGATCGCACACATCAAACCAGCGGCCCCGGCCCCGATAATCAGAACATCAACCGCCTTTACATCATTCATAGTGCACATTCTCTCAACAGTGCTGCCAAGGCAGCTATCACGGTATGGTGGGCCATAGCATTATTCATCAGGGTAGCCCCATTAACTTTCTTCACTCACCTGCTATACTCGCGGCCGCTTTCGATGATAAAACAGGCAATCCCCCTGAATTCCAACCACCGACATCAAGCAGGTAAACAGGCATGAGACCAGATTGGGACGACTACTTTATCCATATGATGGACACCGTGGCAACGCGAGCCACTTGTGACCGAGGCCGCTCAGGCTGCATCATTGTCCGGGACAAACGCATTATCTCTACTGGTTACGTAGGCTCACCTTCCGGCCTGCCGCACTGCGATGACGCAGGCCACCTGATGAAACAGGTGATCGACGATGATGGTACCACCCGTCAGCACTGCATGCGCACCATCCACGCGGAGCAGAACGCCATATGTCAGGCCGCCAGACACGGAATTTCTCTGGAAGGCAGTACACTCTACTGCAAGATGGAACCTTGTCGGGTTTGCGCGATGCTGATCATCAGCTGCGGCATCAAGCATGTAGTAGCCAAAAACCGCTACCACGCCGCTCAGGAAACCCGTGAAATGTTCGAGCAGGCCGGTGTCAGCCTGACCGTTTTGGAAGACCGCATAGAAACCTACGACAACCAGTAGGCTTTCCGCTTGTTAATACACCTCAGTCATCGGTGGTTTCGATAATCGGCGCCGATGTCTGCCCTACCGACTTGGCCAGCTCCGCTGCAACCCGAGTCGCAATCCCGCGATAGATCATCGACAACTCCGATTCCGGATCAGCAGCGACAGTGGGACAACCACCGTCGGCCTGCTGACGAATGGACAAATTCAACGGTAAAGCCCCCAGTAATTGAGTCTGATAATCACTGGCGATGCGCTGACCACCCCCTTCGCCAAAAATATGCTCTTCGTGGCCACAGTTTGAACAAATGTGTGTGGCCATATTTTCTATCACTCCCAGCACCGGTACATGTACCTTGCGGAACATTTCGATGCCCTTTTGCGCGTCCAACAGGGCAATATCCTGAGGGGTGGTCACAACGACTGAGCCCGTTACCGGGACTTTTTGCGACAGGGTCAATTGAATATCACCAGTACCGGGAGGCATATCGATGATCAGATAGTCCAGATCAGGCCACAGAGTCTGGGCCAGCAACTGCTGCAAGGCACCACTGGCCATCGGCCCACGCCAAACCATGGGAGTTTGTTCAGTCACCAGATAGCCCATGGAAATGGAATAAATACCGTGCGCCTCAATGGGCACCAGCATTTGTCCCTGAGGCCCTTTCTCCAGTGCCGGGCGCTGGTTTCCTACGCCCAGCATCGCCGGAATACTGGGGCCATAGATATCCGCATCCAGAATTCCGACAACCGCACCTTCTGCCCGTAAAGCCAGTGCCAAATTGATTGCTGTGGTGGATTTTCCCACACCACCTTTACCGGAAGCCACCGCCAGAATGTTTTTCACGTGGGGGATGGCAGCGCCAGGGTCCGCTACCGGTCCCGGCTGAACCTTCCAGCCGATATCCACCGCCACACGCTCCACCCCAGGCAGGTCTTTGATTGCCTCCCAGATAGATTCACTCAGACTCTGCAACAAACCCTGTGCAGGAAATCCCAGAAGTATCACCAATTCGACCTTGCCATCGGTGACGCTCACGCTTTCGACCTGCCCCAATTCACCAACGGTAGCATTCAGCTCCGGGAGCGGTAATGACAGAACCCGGGATTCAATTTGAGAGGGCAGGATGGGGTTGGCAGCGTCAGACATGGAATTCCTCAGTAATCACGCAGGGTTTTGGGGGGCTTAAGGCGCATTGATCTAGCCACTTAGCCTAGAGAGCAAAACAGAAGGCAGCACATTACCAAAATATCATCAGAAAATGGATCAATTTACCTGGCCAAATGCATAAATTGCTGAGTCAGGAACTATTCAGGCCATTCCTTCATGGACTGCAACCAACTTCCCTGCTCAACTCCATTTACAATTGATAATTATTATCATTATAATAAGCATCATCAAAATCAAGTAGAACATTACTGAAATTGCGGGGGATACAATCAGTGAACAAGAAGCTTTCAAGGTGCACACGGAATACCTTATCAATCGCCATAGCCATGTCGGCCAGCTGGCACACACTGGCATCCGATACGGACATTAAAACCACTACCATCTCTAAATATGATGAAGAAATTGTTGTCTCAGCAACCGGGTACGAACAGAAAATTCCGGATGCCCCTGCCAGTATTTCAGTGATCTCACAAGATGATGTTCTATCGCGTCCACACGCCAATCTGGTCGACATTCTGAAATATCAGGAAGGTATTGATATTGGTACTGAGCGCGATAAAACCGGACAAGCCCAAGTCAGCATGCGCGGCCTGTCGGGGGATTACACCCTGCTTCTGATCGATGGCAAACGCCAGAACAATCACGGTGACATCTACCCCAACAATTTCGGCGGCAACGCCTTCGGACATATGCCACCAGCCGAGTCCATTGAGCGCATCGAGATTATCCGTGGACCAGCCTCTACCCTTTATGGTGCCGACGCCATGGGTGGCGTTGTCAACGTGATCACCAAAAAAACCGCAGACAGCTGGCATGGCGCCATTAATCTGGGCGGCACCGTCCAGGAGAACAATGATTTCGGTGACGAATACCAGGGGAATTTTTCAATCAGTGGCCCATTGATTGAAAACGTGCTCTCTCTGGGATTGCGTGGCAGCCATTACGAAAGCAAAGCTTCCTCACCACAATTTGAGCCTGCAGTTGATCCCAATGGCGATGTCCATATACGCACCACCGGTTTTGGTGGTGGTGGTCGCACCGTAGACAGCACCACTGAAGAATACGGCTTTACACTGACCTATGTTCTCGACGAACGTCAAACCCTGCGCTTTGACTATGACACCTCCGAGCAGATCTACGACAACACTCCGGTAGTTGATCCAGACAGCGGGGAAATCAGCTACCCTCTGGGCACCAAGGACAATATCGATGCCCTGTGGTCACGAGGCCGCTCGGGCTATGCCGCCGATCAAAAATTCACCCGCGACTGGTGGTCTGTCACCCACGAAGGCGACTGGAGCTTTGGTACCAGCTATGTTGCCCTGTCTTATGTCGATAGCGCCAACGAGGGCCGCACACTGCCCCTGACCGTCGATGAGCGACTCGAGCTTCAGGAAATGCAAGACGGCACCGGCAACTACGCCGGCATGAGCGAGGCAGAACGCCGAGCACTGGCCGAAGACACCTTCCTGCCGCGCCCTGAACGTACCTTGAAAAGCAATCAATACACTCTGGACGCCAACGTCAATATTCCCCTGGAAGCGTTTGGTAGCCACGTGCTGGTCATCGGCGGCCAGCTCATAGATGGCGAACTTGAAGACAGTGTTTTTGGAACCGAGAAAGACCAGCCCGGTGGCGTACAGGATCAGGAGATGTACTCCCTGTTTGTGGAAGACAGCTGGACGCCAGTAACGCCGCTGACAATCACTGCCGGTGTACGTTACGACGAACATGATGTGTTTGGCAGCCAGGTCTCTCCCCGCTTGTACGGTGTGTACTCCCTGTCTGACAGCTGGACCCTGAAAGGTGGAGTCAGTACCGGTTACAAAACTCCGAAAACCACCGATCTCTACGACGGTATTACCGGTTTTGGCGGCCAGGGCACCATCCCTCTTTACGGCAATCCGGATCTGGAACCCGAAACCAGCGTCAACAGCGAAATTGCCCTCTACTGGAATTCGCTGAACGGGCACAATTTCAACATCACCTACTTCAACACCAAATTTGAAGACAAAATCAGCTCTCAGCCCTGCAGTTCCGCTCAGGATTGTGGCATCACAGGATCCTATGCCAATGCCGGGCTATCGGACTTCAACTCCAGAAGCACTAAAAAAGTGAATATTGATGAAGTCGATATTCAGGGGATTGAGCTGGCTGGACGCTACATGATTACCGACAACTGGACATTCAAGGCCAACTACACCTGGACCGACAGTGAACAGATGAGTGGCGCCGAAGAAGGTCAACCCCTGACCAACACCGCCGAGCATATGGCCAACCTCAGTCTCGATTGGCAGGCGCTGGACAACCTGTCCCTGTCACTACAGGCAGAATTACGCTCTGACCGCTATCGGGAATGGGACATCGAGGAAGACAAAGCCCGCTACTTCAAAAACTACGAAATTCTGAACCTGGGTATTCGCTATGACATCACAGAGAATCTCAGCCTGTTTGGACGCGTGAACAACCTTTTGGATGAGGATTTCACCACCTACACCACACAGTTCACAGACCTTAATGGCGACGGTGTCTACACCATGGTAACCGGGCGCGGCGCGGTCAGCGAAGTCGTCTTTACCGATGACTACAACGTCAAGGACGCCGGCCGCAATTACTGGCTGACCCTGCAAATGACTTTCTAAATCAAAATTCCCCCTGCTCCACTGGGGCTCGTTTTGGGCTGGCAGGACTTCTGCCGGCCCCCCTCTTTTCTTAGCTCCTCGCTTCTTTCCAAAGCAACCCGCTGAATTCCCTTCCTATTTCGCCTTTGGCACTGATTTACCCTGCAAAAAATGCTATAGTTCGCCGCCATTTTTCCGGGATATGGCTGTTGTTGGCCAGTCCCATCATTCACCCGAAGCGAGATAGCAACTGTTATGACTGAGCGTCGTAAAATTCTGGTTACCAGCGCACTGCCTTACGCCAACGGCTCCATTCACCTGGGGCACCTGGTGGAGTACATCCAAACGGACATCTGGGTGCGATTTCAGAAGATGCGCGGTCACGACTGCACCTACGTCTGCGCGGACGACGCTCACGGCACCGCCATCATGCTCAAAGCTGAGCAGCTGGGGCTGACGCCGGAACAACAAATTGCCAATGTAAAAGCCGAGCATGAGAAGGATTTCGCCGATTTTCTCGTGAATTTCGACAATTTTCACTCCACCCACTCGGAAGAAAATCGCGAGCTGTCCTCTTACATCTACGAGAAGCTCAAGGCCAATGGCCACATTGCCAGCCGCAAAATTACCCAGGCGTTCGACCCCGAGAAAGAACTCTTCCTGGCCGACCGCTACATCAAGGGCAGCTGCCCCAAGTGTAAAGCCGATGACCAGTACGGCGACAACTGCGAAGCCTGCGGGGCGACCTACTCACCCACCGAGTTGATCAATCCGAAATCTGTGATCTCCGGCGCGACGCCCATTGAGAAAGAATCCGAGCACTTTTTCTTCAAACTGCCCGAGTTTGAAGGCTTTCTGAAAGAGTGGACCCGTGCCGGTCACCTGCAGGACGAAGTGGCAAACAAACTGTCTGAATGGCTCGATTCCGGCCTGCAGGAATGGGATATCTCCCGGGATGCGCCCTACTTCGGCTTTGAAATCCCCGGCGAAAAAAACAAGTTCTTCTATGTCTGGCTGGACGCCCCCATTGGTTACCTGGCGAGCTTCAAAAACTATCTGAGCAAGCAGGAAGGCGTGGACGTTGCCGCCACGTTCAACGACTACTGGAAACCGGATTCCGATTGCGAGGTTTACCACTTCATCGGTAAAGACATTGTCAACTTCCACGCCCTGTTCTGGCCAGCCATGCTCAGTTCTGCCCAGTTCCGCACGCCGACCAAAGTGTGCGTCCACGGTTTCCTGACCGTCAACGGCAAGAAGATGTCCAAATCCCGCGGCACATTCATCAATGCCCGCACCTATCTGGACTACCTGAATCCCGAATACCTGCGCTATTACTTCGCCGCCAAGCTCAGCAGCGGTGTGGACGATCTCGACCTCAACCTGGAAGACTTCATTCAGCGCGTAAACAGCGATCTGGTCGGCAAGGTCGTCAACATTGCCAGCCGCACCGCGAAGTTTATCCAGAAAAGTGGTGGCACCTTATCTACTACCGTCGCTGACGAAAGCCTGTGGCAGCGATTTGTCGAGGCCGATCAAGTGATTGCCAACTTCTATGAGAATCGCGAGTTTGGCAAAGCCATGCGCGAAATCATGGCTCTGGCCGACGCAGCCAACGAGTACATTGCCGCACAAGCGCCCTGGTCGCTGGCTAAAGAAGAAGGTACCGAACAACAGGTGCTGGACATCTGTACTCTGGGCGTCAACATGTTCCGCGCACTGCTGACCTGGCTGAAGCCTGTCATTCCCGCTTTGGCGGCGAGCGCAGAAGAGTTTTTGAATGAGACTCTGAGCTGGAACGCTCCGGTGGCATTCCGCGGTGGCGAAAGCATCAACAAGTTTAAGCCGCTACTGACTCGTATCGAGAAAGAAAAAGTAGACGCCATGCTGGAAGCCAGCAAAGAAGCTCTGGCGACACTGGAAGCTCAAACCGACAAACCGGCAGCAGCGGACACCGAACTGGCCAAAGAGCCCATCGCCGATGAAATCAACTTTGACGATTTTGCAAAAGTGGATCTACGTGTCGCTCTGATTGCCAAAGCCGAGCATGTGGAGGGCGCTGACAAGCTCTTGCGCCTGACGCTGGATCTCGGTGGCGAAACCCGAAACGTGTTCTCCGGTATCAAAAGTGCATACCAGCCAGAAGACCTCGAGGGCAAGCTGACCGTAATGGTGGCAAATTTGGCTCCGCGCAAGATGAAATTCGGTGTTTCTGAAGGCATGGTGTTGGCTGCGGGTCCGGGCAAGAAAGAAATCTACTTGCTTGAACCCCATTCAGGCGCCAAACCTGGCCAGCGAGTGATGTAAGCCTTCCATTCGTCATTGCGAGGAACCGGGCGACACTGGTCCTCGCAATGACGGATTATGCGCAAGTAACTCAGCCAATAACCCTTATCGGCAAAACCGTTAACAAGATACTAATTAAACCATTAAAATTGTAAGGCTTCCGGTTTTGCACCGGAAACTGCCTATTATGACAACCGGTTAACCGGTGATGAGCCTGAACTATGACAGACTTTGTGGTGATATTGATCAGCACGATCCTGGTCAACAACTTTGTACTGGTCCAGTTTCTGGGCCTGTGCCCCTTCATGGGTGTTTCCAATAAACTGGAAACAGCCATTGGTATGGGTGGGGCGACCACGTTTGTACTGACGTTGGCCTCGATCTGCAGTTATCTGGTACACAACTTTATCCTGGCCCCACTCGGACTCGAATACCTCAAGACCATCGCCTTTATTTTGGTGATCGCTGTGGTTGTACAGTTCGCCAAGATGTTTATCGAGAAAACCAGCCCGCTGCTGTATCGCGTACTGGGCGTCTTTCTGCCCCTGATTACCACCAACTGTGCCGTTTTGGGTGTGGCTCTGCAAAATACCGCCAAAGCCCATACCTTTACGGAGTCGGCTCTCTATGGGTTCGGTGCCGCCCTGGGCTTTTCCTTTGTGTTAATTCTCTTTTCTGCCATGCGCGAGCGTCTCGCTGTGGCTGACGTGCCCGTGCCTTTTAAAGGTGCCGCTATCGGCATGATAACCGCAGGCCTGATGTCGCTGGCCTTCATGGGCTTTAGCGGTCTGGTCTGAGCACCGGCTGAATATTGTAGACAACTATGTACGAATATCTTCTGACACATCCATTTCTGGCGGCTCTGGCTGCACTGGTAGCACTGTCTCTGGTGTTTGGTGCCGTACTGGGCTATGCCGCCGTTCAGTTTAAAGTCGAAGGCGACCCCATTGTGGATCAGCTGGACGAGCTCTTGCCCCAAACCCAGTGCGGACAATGCAGCTATCCGGGTTGTCGCCCCTACGCCGAGGCCATTGCCAATGGCGACGCCATCAACAAATGTCCTCCCGGAGGACAGGCGACCATCAACGCCATTGCCGACCTGCTGGATGTCGAAGCCCCAACACTGGATGAAGAACACGGCGAAGAATCCGAAGTTAAGACCGTCGCTTACATCCGTGAAGATGAATGTATTGGCTGCACCAAGTGCATTCAGGCCTGCCCGATGGATGCCATTCTGGGCGCGGCCAAACAGATGCATACCGTCATTGCCGATGAGTGCACCGGCTGCGACCTCTGTGTAGAGCCCTGCCCGGTAGATTGCATCGATATGCTGCCTGTGGAATCCGGTCTGAGTGACTGGAAATGGAACAAGCCCCCGGCAGTTGTTGAAAACATTCAGATCATTGCCACCGATAAACACCCCGATAAAGATGGAGCGGCCGCGTGACAAAAATTTGGTCGATCCCCGGTGGAATCCACCCGGAAGAAAATAAAAGCCAGTCCCTGCAATTGCCTCTCGGCGAAATCAGCCTGCCGGACGAACTGATTTTTCCGCTCAGCCAGCATATCGGCGCTCCCGCGAAACCTGTTGTTGCTGTCGGTGACCGTGTTCTTGGCGGACAAAAAATTGCCGAAGCAAAAGGCATGATCAGTGCTCCGGTTCACGCCTCCACATCCGGTACCGTAACTGCCATTGAAGATCGTACCTTGCCACACCCTTCCGGGTTAAGTGGCCCCTGCATTGTGATCGCGGCCGACGGCAAAGATGAGTTCGCCGACTTTGAAACCTGTGAAGACTACCTGTCACTGGACAGAGACACGCTGGTACAAAAAATTCGCAATGCGGGCATTACCGGCATGGGAGGCGCGGGTTTCCCCACTGCGGTAAAACTGAGCCCACGTGCAAACCAGCCAATCGACACACTGATTCTCAACGGCACTGAGTGTGAGCCCTACATCACCGCCGACGATATCCTCATGCAAACCCGCCCGGAGGACATCATCCGAGGCACCCAGCTGCTGGCTCACCTGCTGGGTAATCCTGAACGGGTTGTTATCGGCATTGAAGACAACAAACCCAAAGCCATTGCCGCTGTCACTCAGGCAGCACAAGGCACCAACATTGAAGTGGTGAGCTTCCCCACAAAATACCCGTCCGGCGGCGAAAAACAGCTGATTCAAATCCTCACCGGCAAGGAAGTGCCTTCCGGCGGATTACCGTCTGATATTGGTATTGTATTGCAAAACGTGGGAACAGCCGTCGCAGCCTATGAAGCAGTACGCTTTGGCAAGCCCCTGATCGAACGTATCACCACGGTTGTGGGCCAGGCTTTGGAAACCCAGCGCAATATTCTGGTACGTCTGGGGACACCGATCCATCACGTGCTGGCTGAACACGGCTTTGTCGAAAAGAAAGCCATGCGCCTGATCGTTGGCGGCCCCATGATGGGGTACGCCCTGGAGCAGGATGACGTACCGGTGGTCAAGACCACCAACTGCATTCTGGCGCCCACCAAAAAAGAATTGCCGCCACCGCCACCGGCCCAGGCGTGTATTCGCTGCGGCATGTGCGCCGAGGCCTGTCCCGCCAGCCTGCTGCCACAACAAATGTACTGGTACGCGGCAGCGGAAGAATACGACCGTCTCGAAGCCCAGAACATCAAGGATTGTATCGAGTGCGGCGCCTGCTCCTTTGTCTGCCCCAGCAACATCCCGCTGGTGCAGTACTACCGTGCGGCCAAAGGCACCATGCGGCAAATGGCGATCGATAAAGAGAAATCCGATCGCTCACGCAAGCGCTTTGAGTTCCGTCAGGAACGTATCGCCAAAGCAGAAGCAGAAAAAGAAGCCAAGCGTCTGGCCCGCAAAAAAGCGGCAGAACTCGCCAAGCAAAAACAGGAAGCGGAAAAAGCTGCGGGCGTAAAACCGGCATCGCACGCAGACAAAGTCGACATCGTTGCCACCGCCATGGCCAGCGCCAAGGCCAAACAGGCCACGCCTGAAGAGCAAAAATCCAAACTGCAGCGAGCCGTCACCAGCGCCGAAGGCCGATTGGAAAAACTTCAGCAGCGTCATGCCGAAGCCGAGGGCGACATGAAAGACCGCCTGGCAGCTCAAATCAAGCAAGCCGAGCTGAAACTGCAGGAAACGCAAAACAAGCTGGCCGACTTTAAACCCGTGCCCACCGAAATCGTTGCCGAAGCCACTGATAGGGCCCCGGCCGCCACCGATCCAAACGATCCGGTTGCAGCTGCCATTGCCCGCGCGCAAGCGAAAATGACCATGGCACCGGACGAGAAGCTGAAAGCCAACATCGAATCGTTAAACGGACGTCTCGCCAAGGCCGAAGAAAAGCTGGCAACCGCCCAGGCAGAAAATTCCGACAAGGTTGAGGCACTGCAAACCGGTGTCGACAAACTCAAAGAGAAAATCGCAACCGCCGAGAAAGAACTCGCCGAGTTGGCGCCATCGGCTCCTGCCGCACCCGCACCTGAAGAACAGGATGCCGCGGCGGCCGCCATTGAGCGAGCCAAAGCCAAAGCGGCTCAGCAGGCCAGTATGTCTCCGGAGGACAAGCTTCGGGATCAGCTCAACAGCATGGCAGGTCGTTTGGAAAAGGCTCAAGCCAAGCTCGAAAAAGCCAAAGCTGACAACGCCGATACCGTTGACGCCCTGCAACTTGGGTTGGACAAGATGCTCAGCAAACGCGACAAACTGCGTGACGAATTGAGAGCAATCAACCCCAAGGCTCCGGAACTGGACGATCAACCAACGGCCTCGTCTAAAGCAGAAGAAACACCTGAACAGCCTGATGCAGCCACAGCCGCCATCGAAAAAGCCAAGGCAAAGGCAGAAGCTCTGGCCAACATGTCGCCAGAGGACAAGCTGCGGGATCAGATTGCCTCGCTTGAAACCCGTCTGGAAAAAGCCAGACAGCGACTCGCCAAGGCTGAAGCCGAAGACGATCCCAATCTGGACGCCTTTAAAACGGGTGTTGAGAAGACAGAAGCCAAGTTAGAACAGGCAAAGCAAGAATTGAGCAACGCTTAACAGCCTTATGACGACACCCCGCACAGCGGGGACAGCAGCGCCAACAGGAAACACTATGGCCTTTATGAAAATGACATCGCCGCACACCACCCGTGCGGGCGATACCGGCGACGTAATGAAGCAAGTCATACTTGCCTGCGTGCCCGGTTTGATAACCCTGAGCTATTTCTTCGGCCCCGGCACACTGATAAATGTGGTGATGGCCTCCATCACGGCAATAGCCTGCGAAGCCGCTGTTCTGAAACTGCGCAACCGTCCTGTTGGTTTCTTCCTCAAAGATTACAGCGCCGTGGTCACCGGTGTTCTGCTGGGTCTGGCTCTGCCCCCCTACTGCCCTTGGTGGATCGTCGTCGTCGGTACCGCTTCGGCAATCATTCTTGCCAAACATCTGTATGGTGGCATGGGTTACAACCCATTCAATCCCGCCATGGTCGGCTATGTGATATTGCTGATCTCCTTTCCTGTGGAAATGACCCAGTGGGCAATTCCACGCACCATGCTTGAAGACGGTCAGGGACCGCTTGGCCCCTGGATAGCACTGCAGCACATCTTTACAGGCGCTGGCAGTATCGACGCCTTTACCGGTGCCACACCTCTGGATGTGTTTAAGCACAATAATTCACAGCTTGTCGAACACCTGTACAACTCTGAACCCATCTTTGCTACCGGCCGCTGGGCTGGCGCTGGGTGGGAGTGGGTTAACCTGGCCTTTTTGCTGGGCGGGGTGTATTTGCTGTATCGCAAGATTTTCACCTGGCACACTCCGGTCAGCATGCTGGCTACCATTTTCATCCTGTCTTTGGCCTTTTACGACGGCGGCAGCTCACACAGTGGCGGCTCACCCTACTTCCACCTGCTCTCCGGCGCCACCATGCTGGGCGCGTTTTTTATCGCCACAGATCCCGTTTCGTCGGCAGTCAGTACCAAAGGCAGACTGTTCTATGGTGCCGGCATCGGCATACTGGTCTACGTCATTCGCGTCTGGGGCAACTACCCTGATGCAGTCGCCTTTGCAGTACTGTTGATGAATTTTGCAGCGCCTTTTATCGACTATTACACGCTGCCGCGCACTTATGGCCACGACAAAGCCCGTCGCGCCACCGAGAAAAAGGACTGAACATGCTGGGTCTTTCCATCAGTAAAAACAGCCTGTTACTGGGTTTGTTTGCCCTTATTACCGCTGCTATTCTGGCAGGAACACAGGCGGGTACACGCGATCGTATTGCCGCAGCTGAACGCGAGGCAGCGCAAAAAGCTCTGCTGGAAATTGTGCCCTTAGATCGTCACAACAACGATCTTCTGGTCGATACTGTCACCATAGAGCCTGAGTACTGGCCACTACTGGGGCTGAAAGAAGGTGGTGAGATTAACATCGCCCGAGACCACGACACGCCGGTAGCAGCAATCATTCCCGCTGTCGCACCCGACGGCTACAGCGGCGACATCAAACTGATCATCGGCATCAACGCCGATGGAACCGTCGCGGGCGTCAGAGTGCTGTCCCACAACGAAACACCGGGGCTGGGTGACAAGGTCGAGCTGAAAAAGAGCTCCTGGATCCTGGGCTTTAACGGCAAATCCCTGGGTCAGCCTGCCGCTGAAGAGTGGGCCGTCAAAAAAGACGGTGGTGAATTTGATCAGTTCACCGGCGCCACCATCACCCCGCGTGCCGTTGTTAAAAAGGTTAAGGAAGCCCTGCAATATTACGCAGAAGCCGATCCTCTGGGATTAAAGCCCGAGACCACTGGCAAGAGTGATGCGCACACCACTGCATCCAACGACTCCTCATCAGATACAGCTGACAACTGAGCGATACCATCATGACGACTAGCTACTCAGAAATCACTCACAATGGCTTATGGAAAAACAACCCGGCTCTGGTTCAGCTGCTGGGGCTGTGTCCATTACTGGCCGTCAGTGGCAGTGTCGTAAATGCCCTGGGATTGGGGCTGGCCACCATACTGGTTCTGGTGGGTTCCAACATTGCGGTATCACTGATCCGCAGAACGGTGAGTGACGCGGTACGCTTGCCCGTTTTTGTGATGATCATTGCTTCTTTTACAACCTGTACCGAACTGCTGATGAAGGCCTACACCTTCGAGCTGTATCAAATACTGGGTATTTTTATCCCTCTGATTGTGACCAACTGCGCCATCCTCGGACGCGCCGACGCCTTTGCCAGTAAAAACAATGTGCCGGCCTCTGCGGTTGACGGTTTTATGATGGGGATGGGATTCGCTCTGGTGCTGGTCGCTGTGGGGGCTATTCGTGAAGTACTTGGCCATGGCACCCTGTTCGCTGACATGAATCTGCTACTGGGCCCTATGGCTGAGCACTGGAAAATTACCCTGTTCGATGACTATCCCGGCTTCCTCGTCGCTATCCTGCCACCGGGTGCTTTTATCGTCACAGGCTTTTTGATTGCGATTAAGAACCTGATTGATGCAGAAGTGGAAAAACGCGAGAAAGCGAAAAAGACCACTCCTGTCGTGAAGGGCAGTAAGCGCGTGCGCACTACGGGGACAATCTCTTAAAACACACCGGTGTTTAAGGCACCCACTGATTTTTAAAAGATACAATCGCAGACGGATTATTTACCGTGCAAATAATCCGTCTTTGCAGCCATCACAAAATCGTTGCGATGCAATCCCTGAATGGTATGAGTCCACCAGGTCACTGTAGTCTTGCCCCACTCGACTAAAATAGCGGGATGATGATTCGCCCCTTCGGCCAGCTCGCCAACCGCATTGGCAAAGTCCAGCGCCTGATTAAAATCTTTAAAGGGAAAGACCTTCTCTAACTGATTTATCCCATCTTTGGAAACCACCGACCAACCTGCCAGCTGCTGCAGTAACGCCTGCTGATCCTCTTGCGGAACTTGCGGGGCATCCGCTCGGCAGGTGGTACAGGCTTCTCCGGCCAGTGACTTCATAATCTTCTCCCAAACAATGGTTACTCTCAGTGTAGCTCACTAAATCAAGTTCACTGAGACATAAAAAAACCGGGCAATGCCCGGTTTTCACAGTGCGACGCACGAGGTCAGCAATTACTGAACCTCGATAGCACCTTCTTCGATTTTGGCCTTCCAGATTTGCGGGCCTGTCTGGTGAACAGATTCACCTTTCACATCGACCGCAACCGTTACTGGCATGTCCTTGATGGTGAATTCATAAATGGCTTCCATTCCCAGATCTTCAAAGCCAACCACTTTAGAGGCTTTAATGGCTTTGGACACCAGATAAGCAGAACCACCCACAGCCATCAGGTACACAGCCTTGTTGTCTTTAATGGCTTCGATAGCCATCACACCGCGCTCGGCTTTGCCCACCATGCCGATCAGACCGGTTTTTTCCAACATGGTACGGGTGAACTTATCCATACGGGTTGCAGTGGTCGGACCTGCAGGCCCCACAACTTCACCTTCAATAGGATCAACAGGGCCTACGTAGTAAATCATGCGGTTGGTGAAATCCACTGGCAGCTCTTCGCCTTTGGCGATCATATCGACCATACGCTTGTGGGCTGCGTCGCGGCCGGTCAGCAATTTGCCGGACAACAGAATGGTTTCACCTGGCTGCCACTCGGCAACATCTTCTTTGGTGATTTCGTCCAGGTTCACACGGCGGGCATTACCCACTTCCCAGGTAATTTCAGGCCAGTCATCCAGACTTGGGGGCGTTTGCAGCGCAGGGCCTGAACCGTCCAGGGTAAATTTGCACAAACGGGTCGCGGCACAGTTAGGAATAATCGCAATCGGCTTGTTGGCAGCGTGGGTCGGGCAATCTTTAACTTTGACATCCAGAACCGTAGTCAGACCACCCAGCCCCTGTGCACCAATGCCCAGATTGTTCACCTTTTCCATCAACTCCAGACGCAGTTCTTCAGCACGTGTGCTGGCGCCGCGCTCTTGCAGATCCTGAATATCAATCGGATCCAACAGGGCTTCTTTCGCCATGGCCATGGCTTTATCGGCCGTACCGCCAATACCGATACCCAGGATACCCGGTGGACACCAGCCTGCACCCATGGTGGGCAGGACGCTTAATACCCAGTCCACGACAGAGTCAGACGGGTTCAACATCGCAAACTTGGTCTTGGCTTCAGAACCACCGCCTTTCGCGACTACGTGCACATCCACCTTGTCGCCAGGCACCATCTTGTAGGTGATCATGGCGGGCGTGTTGTCACCCGTGTTTTTGCGAGCGCCGTCCGGATCGGCCAGAACAGAGGCACGCAACTTGTTGTCTGGATGGTTGTAAGCGCGGCTCACACCTTCGTTGATCATGTCTTCGATGCTGCAATCGGTATCCCACTGCACATTCATACCAATTTTCATGATGACGCTGACAATACCGGTATCCTGACAAATCGGACGGTGGCCTTCGGCACACATGCGAGAATTGATCAAAATTTGAGCCATTGCATCCTTGGCTGCCGGACTGGCTTCACGCTCGTAAGCGGCGTTCATGGCCTGGATAAAATCTTTCGGGTGGTAGTAGGAAATGAACTGAAGTGCATCGGTGATGCTGTCAATCAGGTCGTCTTTGCGAATTACCGTAGTCATCGGCTACATCTCTCACTCAGGTTGTCAGAATCGAAGGACTGTGTGCGTCCCTATCACGGTTAGCGGCCGATTTTACACCAGCTGGGCGAGTTTGTCCGGCCGCCTTTGCGATACCAATAAAAATCCGGTCGAACGAATATCCATCTACTTTGTGGTGTCTTGCCCGATAATCCTGTGGATTTTCATCACACCCCGCAACCTTGAACAAATTTCACCCAATTTCTTGCATTCACGAACAGCCACTCTAGACTTAAATCTGACAACCAGTGGATATTGGGGTGCTTTTCACTCAATGATGTTTGCTATCCAATGACACGCTCGGCAGAAGTCCGACACCTTCCTAACCCTCCGGGTATCCCTTCCGGCACAGACCCGACTCCCTCAAAAAAACACGCTTCCACGCAAACATACGCGTTTCATAACAGCTCGATTTCAATAACTAATCCAACACCATTAATGGAGATCTTATTATGGCGTCTCTGATTGAGCCATGCCCTTTTTGTGACAGCGGGCACCTGCACATCAGTCATCACCTGCTATCTCACTCTGTGACCTGCCAGACCTGCAAGTCCACCGGACCTCACCGAAGAAAGCTGGAGGATGCCTTGCAGGAATGGAACCACACCTCCAAACTCCTGCGCAGCGCCCGTACGGCCAGTAATGTCCAGGTCCATGGCCACCTGCATGAATTGGAAGACGCGGTGAGAAACCTGGCCAGCGCACTGAGATACGGACCGTTCAAACACAAGGGCGCAACCAAACTGGAACTTGAACATTAGCCCACTGAGTTTTGTTGCCTCATAACAAAAAGCCCCTCAATAGAGGGGCTTTAGGCGGTGTATCCAAAACATGATTTTTGCTTACTACAGGCCGGGATTCAGCTGCCGCTTCAAATCCAGAATGTCGCGATTCACCGTCCGGCGATAGGCATCGATGGCCTCAATCGCATCTTCATTGCGCTTCACTCTGCGGGCCAGATCGGTTTTCAGCTGCTGCATTTGAGTGTCGACTTTATTTGCCTGATCGATCAACTCACGCATTTGCTTTTTCTGGCTGTCAGTTGCATCGGACAACAGATTCAGTTGCTCACCCTGAAGGGAAATATTGTCGCTGAGCGCCTTCCAGTTCTTTTCTTGGGATTGCGCCAACTTGGTTGCTGAAGCAGCGGCACTGGAAGCGCTCTTGGCCGATTTAGCCACCGCCGCCAACTGAGCTTTATTGTCCGCAATGCCTTTTTTATTCACATTGCGGGTATCCCATAACTTGCGAATCTCGTTGCTTGCCACATCCAATTGTTTGCGCGTTTCACGCAAATTGGCCTGCAACGCCGTTACCGATTGGCTGGACTCATCATCCGACAAGGCAAGTCGCTGCTCCAACTCTTCAATACGCTTCTCAGCCGCACTGGCCTGATGCTGAACCTTGACCAACTGCCAATAGGAAAAACCAGCCAACCCCAACCCCGTTAACGCCAGTATCAACGCAAACGGCACCAGAGGAGATTTTGCCTGTCCCCGCGACGAAGACACAGGCGCCGGCCGCGGACTGGACGATCCATTGCGCCGGTCGCCCCTACCTGACGCTGACGCTCCCTGAGCAGGAGATTTGGCGGTGGATTGCGCAGGTTTTGACGACGGAGAACTGGACGGAGATACCGCAGGTTCTTCACGGGTAGAGCCCAGACCGGATAAGGTCGGCTCCTTGCGATCAACGGTCATTCTATTCCTCAAAGCGATTAGCTAAAAACTGAAAAATACATACTTACCTGGGCCAGATAACAACCAACCCCTGTAAAACAGTGGTTATATCAAACGCCTGAGTATATTGACATCCCAAACCTCAAAAATGACGATGGAAGCTGAAAAAAACACCCTATTCGGAAAAAACCGGGCAGAGCCCGGCTTTATTCAGTCACGGTACAGATGGTTTTCCAAAGGGCTAACACCCGCCAAAAACATCTGCTTAGACGTACATTACCAGCGCCGCCATCACCAAAGCCAGTGCAATACTGCAATGAATCACGCCCATCACAGAAGCCAATGGACCTTGCTTACCGGCAATAGCATTCACTTCCAGAGCAGCGATAAGAGCCAGCACCACCCACAAGCCTGTAGAACCTGACGCAGCCTGACCGTAGCCACCACCAGTGGCAAAATGAGGACCAGCCAACATAAAAAACACCAGAGGCGCGGAAAACAGCGTATTGGTTCGGGAAGCCAGTAAAGCCTTGCCCGCTGCAGCCGGGCCATCCCCGTCAACCATACCCAGAGCAATTTTCTGATTGGGCCAGATGATCAGCCAGACATTCAGGAACATGATGGTCCCTAAGGTCGCACCGGCCACAATATAGGCATTAAAGGAGCCATAAGACATTTTGACACCCACCAGCAGCAGAACACCTGTGATAAAGGTGAGCATCGCTCCCCAGCGGAACCACCAAAGCGCATCCGGAGCCAACTTTTCCTTGGCGTCTTTCAAACCTTCAGCCGTTGCCTTTTTAAAATACCCCCCTTGGATAAAGTTGAAGTAATAGAGCAACCCGATCCAGGTAATCCCGAACAACACATGCAACCAGCGAAAAATAAAATCCATTAAAACCATGATTCACTCCTTAAACGGTGATCAATTATTATTGTGTAGAAACTCAATGCAATGCCAAGGGGCCTTTGTTGCCTTGTAGGACTCACTCAAAGCCACAACGCCCCCGGAAAAACACTACGCATAAAAAAAGAGGACCAAGGCCCTCTTTTTATTCGTTAACCCTGCCAGCTTTAAGATAAGCCGGCAGCATAACTTGACTGCTTAAGCAGAGAAGTTAGCGTTAACAAAGTCCCAGTTCACCAATGACCAGAAGGCATTCATGTAGTTAGGACGAGCATTGCGGTAATCAATGTAATACGCATGCTCCCAAAGGTCTACAGTCAGAATTGGGGTTACGCTCTCGTCGGTCAAAGGCGTAGCAGCATTGCTGGTGTTAACGATGGCTACAGAGCCGTCAGCTTTTTTCACCAACCAGGTCCAGGAAGAACCGAAGTTATTGATGGCTGAGTTTGTGAATTCTTCTTTGAACGCTTCAAAAGAACCAAACGCAGCGTTGATGGCGTCAGCCACTGCACCAGTCGCTTCACCGCCACCGTTAGGGCTCAGGCAGTTCCAGTAGAAGGTGTGGTTCCAGATTTGAGCTGCGTTGTTAAATACACCGCCAGTAGAAGTTTTAACGATGTCTTCCAGGCTCTTGCCTTCGAACTCAGTGCCCGGAATCAAGCCATTCAGTTTGTCCACATAGGTTTTGTGGTGCTTGCCGTAGTGGTACTCAAGAGTCTCAGCGGAGATATGTGGCGCTAAAGCGTCTTGTGCGTATGGCAATGCTGGCAATTCGATAGACATAGATCTCTTCCTTATATATCGGTTAACTCACGGTAAGTTGTTTTCATCACAGCTTGAGGCAGCATTCGGACAGCAGTACCAAACAATCCTGAAAAACTATTGTTGAAACCCTAGTTCACAACGATCATTCAAACTACACATCCGAGCCCTTTACTATGCCTGACTTCTGTGACGAAGCAATGATCTGACTATTGACTCGCTTTATCAGTCTCATTGATTTCTATTTACCCGGGGAGAACAAAGTCACTGGCGCCCGATGCTTTTCAGTGCATCGCTGCCGAGTCAAAGCTCTTAAAACCCCCATAAAAAACAAGGGATTAGCGTCAAATACCCGAGTAAAACTGCCCTTATTTTAAAGCTTCAGAGCACAAATAAGAAGGCAGTAGGCAGAATTAATCAGCGGGCAACAGCACAAATCCAGCATAGTCGGAGAATCTCACCTGTGCATTAGCCCTGTGGCAAAATAATTTCGACCGTCAGTCCCTTGTGATCGCCCTGCTCGATGCGGTTATGCAAATGGATATTACCGCCATGACTCGCAATGATCTGTCGAGCGATGGACAAACCCAGCCCCATGCCGCCGGTATTCCTGCTGCGGGATTCTTCGACCCTCACGAAAGGCTCAAAGACCGAAGCCTGTCTGTCTTCAGGAATACCAGGGCCTGTGTCGGAGACTTCAATCACAATATTGCGTTCACGACGGACTAATCGGACATCCGCACGTCCGCCATATTTAACGGCGTTTTCTATCACGTTACGCAAAGCGCGTTTAAGGCTGACAGATCTTACATCAAGCACAATCTGATCCGACTCGGCACAGCTCACCGGCATCCCCAAGTCACTTAAATCCTCGCACAGGCTGTCCAGCAAAGCACTTAGGTCCACAGATTGCGTGGTCTCCACATCACCGGATTGACGTACAAAATCCAGTGAGGCTTCAGACATTTGCTGCATCTCATCGAGACTGGCCAACAATTTATCTCGCTCCTCACCGGGTGCCATTAATTCCAAACGCAACCGCATACTGGTCATGGGCGTTCGCAAATCATGGGACAAGGCGGCCAGCATACGGGTACGATCCGATACATAACGCTGAATCCGGTCATTCATGCGATTAAAGGCAACCAGGGTTTCCCGAACATCATATGGCCCCTCTTCCGCCAGTGGAGCAACATCTTTACCCCGCCCCAAATCATTCGCCGCGCGGGCCAGCTTTGATAATGGACGAGTGATCTTGCGCAATTGCCAGAACACCACCAACAACACCAAAACACTCGCCACAACCACAAATGTCAGTGTGTGGCGCGCCGCCAGCGGTGAAAAGTCCGGGGCAGCCATACGCCCTACAAACCAGCGCTGATCCTCCAGGTGAACCGCTATCATCAATTGCCGAACCGGTAATCGCGGCCGATGCCAGTTCTTGGCGTCAGGTCTCCTTTCCTCAGCAACTCTGGATTCCATCTCGTCACGGCGCTCTTTTGTTTTGCGCTCATCCAGCTCGAGAAATACCCGCACCCGCCCCTGATAGTCATCACCCAGCCATCGCACCAGTGCTTGTGACATCCGCTTTTCGGGCATCGTCACTACTGGTGTGCTCAATTCTTCCGGCAACTGATCGCTAATAAAGAAGTATTGACCCGGGCGACGCCAGGCACGAAGAATGTTTTGGTGCAATTGCGGTGAAGTTTGCTCCATAAGCACCACCGCCGAGGCAAACTGACGGATGATATGGCGCTCCGAGTTATCCAGCATGGCCGAACGATAAGCCGAAGACAGAATCCACAGGCTGATTCCCTGAGCCAGTATCAGAGCCAGCACCACTAAAATGACCATCTGCGTCAGCAGCTTGCGCGGCCAGAGCTTTTGCCACACACCGTTAAAGGTTACACCAGTCATGAGACTGTCACCGCAGCTGAAAACATATAGCCACCACCCCATACCGTCTTAATCAATACCGGGTTGTGTGGATCATCTTCCACTTTTTTGCGCAGGCGACTGACCTGATTATCAATACTGCGGTCAAAAGGATCCGCTTCTCGCCCCTTGGTAAGGGTCAGTAATTGATCCCGACTGAGCACCTGCTGGGGATTATGGATAAACACCTCCAACAGTTTGAACTCCGCCGTGCTTAAAGGCACCAACAAGCCATCCCGGTGAGTCAGTTGTCGCTGGTTGGAATCCAGGGTCCATTGCTGAAAGGTCCAGTACTGCCCCGCCCCTCCGCTTCGCACCGTCTCTTTTTCACTGTCAGCAGCTGTAGTCTGACGACGCAGTACCGCTTTAATGCGCGCTAACAACACTCGTGGTACAAACGGCTTGGTGACGTAATCATCAGCCCCGATCTCCAGACCGACCACACAATCAGCATCTTCACTCATGGCGGTCAGCATAATGACAGGCGGACCACCGATTTCCTGAACGTGACGACAGAGACTCAGGCCATCTTCACCCGGCATCATCAAATCCAGCACAATCAGATCAATTCCACCGGCCTCCAGCAGATCTCGCATTTGTGCGCCGTTTTCTGCCGCAGTCACCTTGAAATCATGCTGCGTCAAATAGGTGCTGAGAAGCTCCCTGATCTCCTGATGATCATCCACCACCAGAATGTGTGTTTGTGACATACACCGACCTTTTCTACCTGCCTACGGTTTATCTGTGCTCAACAGTATACAAGGCCCGTCTTCGAGCACCTGTAACAAAGTGTATCTGGCGCCTGTAACGGCATGGGCACTGATACAATTTGGTACACATTAGCACGTTCCGGAGATAGTTTTTCGACACCTGCATGGTTGAATAGACTCACCTTAACGAGACGGCAAAGGAGTCTTCCAATGAAAAAATCACTGATTATCGCTTCACTGCTTGCAGCATCCATGACTTCCGGCATTGCCCTTGCCGGCGACCGGGGACAAAAAGACGGTTGTGACAGAGGCCAAGGCATGATGAGAGATCACAGCGGCATGATGGGCGGCCACAAGGGAATGAAAGAGATGATGGATCGCGAATACACCGCCGATCAGATCCGTACTCTTAACGAGGCCCGCCTGATCATGAAAGGCAACCCCAATTTGAAAGTCGGGAAAATCACCCAAACCAAGACAGGTTACACCGTTGAAATCGTAACCCAGGACGACTCACTGGTTGAAACCAAAGAAGTCGCCAAAAACGGCATGCCTGTAGAGATGTATGAAAAAATGCTTGAACGCAAAGAAAAGCGCGAGCAGATGAAGAAAGATCAATAAACCACACTTCCCCCGCTCTAACAAAAACGGCCCGCTACAAAATAGCGGGCCGTTTTTTTTGTACCTGAAAGGCACTTAATGCGTGGTCAGTAGCGAGGATTTTTTCCCAAGATCAAGGCGGGTGAGAGACCTGGAGCGCAATGTAAATAAAGTACATGAGCACCAGCAGCTCTCACCCAACGCAGAGATTGGGTGAAAAGACCGCTACTGGGCATGCATTTACATCATGCCAGGCATTCCGCCCATACCACCCATGCCACCCATATCAGGCATACCAGCACCATCTTCAGAAGGTGCATCGGCAACCATGGCTTCAGTGGTAATCATCAGACCAGCGATAGAACCCGCAGCCTGCAGAGCAGTACGAGTTACTTTGGCAGGATCCAGGATGCCCATTTCCAGCATATCGCCGTAAACACCGGTACCAGCGTTGTAACCGAAGTTACCTTCGCCTTGCTTGATCTTGTCTGCTACAACAGAAGCTTCGTCACCAGCGTTGGTTACGATCTGACGCAGAGGCGCTTCCATGGCACGACGAGCAATCGCAATACCCGCGTTCTGGTCTTCGTTATCACCAGTCAGGTCGGCAATCGCTGCAACCGCACGGATCAACGCAGTACCACCACCAGGTACAACACCTTCTTCAACCGCAGCGCGAGTCGCATGCAGGGCATCTTCTACGCGAGCTTTTTTCTCTTTCATTTCAACTTCAGTTACAGCACCGACTTTGATGACCGCAACACCGCCAGCCAGTTTGGCCACACGCTCTTGCAGTTTTTCACGGTCGTAATCGGAAGATGATTCTTCGATTTGAGCACGGATCTGACCTACGCGAGCTTCGATGTCAGCTGCAGCGCCGGCACCATCAACAATCACAGTGTTTTCTTTGCTCATGGTCACACGCTTGGCAGTACCCAGGTGCTCCAGAGTGGTAGATTCCAGATCCAGACCCACTTCTTCAGAAATCACAGTAGCGCCAGTCAGGATAGCGATATCCTGCAGCATGGCTTTGCGACGATCACCAAAACCAGGAGCTTTACAGGCAGCAACCTTCACGATGCCACGCATGTTGTTTACAACCAGAGTCGCCAGAGCTTCGCCTTCGATATCTTCAGCGATAATCACCAGAGGCTTACCAGCTTTCGCTACCGCTTCCAGAGTTGGCAGCAACTCACGGATGTTGGAGATTTTCTTGTCAACCAACAGGATGAAAGGAGCATCTTGCTCAACACTCATGTTTTCCTGATTGGTGATGAAGTAAGGAGACAGGTAACCGCGGTCGAACTGCATACCTTCAACCACGTCCAGCTCGTTTTGCAGAGCCTGACCTTCTTCAACAGTGATAACGCCTTCTTTACCCACTTTTTCCATGGCTTCAGCGATGATGTCGCCGATAGAAGCATCGGAGTTGGCAGAAATCGTACCTACCTGAGCAATCGCCTTGGTGTCGGAACAAGGTTGAGCTACAGAGCGAATGTACTCAACAGCTGCAGCAGTGGCTTTATCGATACCGCGCTTCAGGTCCATTGGGTTCATGCCAGCAGCAACGCTTTTCAGACCTTCGTTAACGATAGCCTGAGCCAGAACAGTTGCAGTGGTGGTACCGTCACCAGCATCGTCAGATGCCTTGGAAGCCACTTCTTTAACCATTTGTGCGCCCATGTTCTCGAACTTGTCTTTCAGCTCGATTTCTTTTGCTACAGACACACCATCTTTGGTCACAGTAGGAGAACCAAAAGACTTGTCCAAAACAACGTTACGGCCTTTAGGACCCAGAGTTGTTTTTACTGCATCAGCCAGAATGTTTACACCAGCCAGCATGCCTTGGCGAGCTTCGTCACCGAATTTTACAATTTTAGCAGCCATTATTCGTTAGCTCCGTTTCTATCTTATGTTTGAATCTATCAAGTGGCAGATGAGTGTCATTCATCAATGAACCCTCTGCTCATGACCATTGAATCCGGCTCGCCGAATTACCCTTCGATCACTGCCTTGATGTCGCTTTCGCTCAGGATAACCAGATCTTCGCCATCGACGCTGATGGTGTCACTGCCGGCATACTTGCCGAATACAACAGTGTCACCCACTTTTACGTCTACCGGGCGAACTTCACCATTCTCCAAAACGCGGCCATTACCTACGGCAACAACAACGCCTTGATTTGGCTTTTCCTGTGCTGAACCAGGCAGCACAATACCACCAGCAGAAGTTGCTTCTTCTTCCTTGCGGCGAACCACAACACGGTCGTGTAGAGGACGAATATTCATCTATTTCTTCTCCAAAACGTCTATTTCTGGACCAATTCGAGCTGTTTAGCTCATTCGTTTCAAATAAACCCCAGTTTCACAAACCAGCTGTCAAACTGGAGCACCAACCCCAGGCTGATAGCCTGGGGCGATAAAAACTAAGTGATAGGGAAATGGGGCTGGATAAAAGGATTTCAACACCCCCAAAGAAAAAAAATTCAAATCAGGGAAAAAACTTGCTCATTGGCGCCTTTGCAGGCTTCAGGGCAATCGATCTCGTGACCGACCGGAGGGATCCTGGCGTCTGAATTCGCCTTCAATAATATCCCCGGACTGGGAATCACGCCCCGGGCCATGACCGGACTGATACCCGGAAAAGCCCGAAAAACCGGCAGCTCCGCTGCTGGCACGAAAAATCACCTTCCTGAAGGCCTTGCCAATTAACCACTGGCGCAAACCGGGAATCAGACAGGCAAAGCCCAGTGCATCGGTCACAAACCCCGGTGTCAGCAACAATGCCCCGCCTACCGCGAGAAAGATGCCCTCAACCATCTCCTCAGCCGGCAGCTGACCAGCCTCCATCCGCTGGTTGGCTCGAAGCAGGGCGCTGGCGCCCTGCTTGCGCAGCAAAGCCAGCCCCAGCATGGCGGTCAGAAGCACCAGGCCAATGGTCGCCATCGCCCCTATTTGCGAGCCCACCTCAATGAGCACCCACATTTCGATTACCGGGACGATGATAAATAACAACAAAAATGGCATGAGTTCCTCATTCGCTCATTGAAAGACGGGCGTTACTGGTTAATTTGGAGCCAGAGGATCGAATTACAAGAGGCTTTAACGGATCTTTACCGGTGAGGCGGGCGAATCTAATCGCCCCACTCCCCCGGTAAAGCAAAGAAATGCGTCAAACAACGCTAAACTGAGGACAACTACCAATTATAACCAATACCAATGGTCCACTTGGTATCTTCCTTATCAGCTTCCGGAGAGGACGGCTGGTTATCGTAGTCGTATTCAAACTTGTACTCAGAGAACAAACCAACCCCCAGAGGAACGCTCAAACCGAAGTCGGCACTGAGCTCCCAGTTTTCACTGTCCTGCAGCGAGTAAAGGACCTCGTTGGTGTGAAAAAACTCCGCAGAGAACGGCAGCTTGTAACGGAAATCCGTGGAGAAACGATAGTAAACCACCTCGGTTCTGGAAACCCAATCCGGATTCAGCAAATCTTCGTCCGATGGATCGAGAAGTTCTTTCTTGTATTCAATACCGTTTTCAAGCGCCAGAGCCGAATTCGGATCTTCCCATAACTGGATACCGGCACCCATGCCATAAATGTAACGCTCGTCGACGTCTTTGGACTCTTCCTGACCGTAGCCCAGCTCGTTGTACCAATACCAGCGTTCGGTGACAAAGCGATCCAGGCGATAGGTCAGATCGTAATCAATATCTGCAGGCACATCATCGGTGGAGTCACTGTCATAGTCCAGCGTGCCGGTGTGACGCCAATCGCCATTGCGGTAGGAGGTGGAACCATCGATTTCGAGGTCATCTTCTACCGTATTACCCCGCTGAAAGGTTCCCGACAGGGCAATCTTACCGGTTGAACGTGGTTTGTCGGCATTTGCAACAATCGGCACAATGGAATCAAGAGCAACCAGAGCAATAGAATGAAGCTCCTGATCGTTTTCATCCGTTCCACAGATGTAGTTCAGGTAATACCCCTCCATGCCCTGAATGACACAGGGGTCTTCAACACCTTGCACTTTGACTTTCTTCACAGTGTTGAAATTGGCGACTTTCTTTTTGTCGATGGTCAGCTGCCCGAAGCTGTCGGATTTCCACACCAGAGATGAGGGATTCACGCTGACCAAGGTCCCTTTGATTCGATCTCCGTTCGTCAAGACCAGTTCTGTCACTGGGGGTTTTGAAGCGTCCGCTTGCTGTTCAGCCAGAGATAAACCGGTATAACTAACCGCCAACCCGGCCAACAGACCTGCCGCCAGCGGTTTCATCAAGAAATTCTGCATAAATAATTTCAGTCTTAAAGTATCAGTTATAAAAACACAAATTGCCGTACAGTCTAGCGGAAGGAGCCGCATTTGAAAAACTGCGCGGCAGAAAACTGACGACAAAAATGGCTTAACCTGGCCGTTGGGATTGCCGCAAAAGATATATCGCCAGCAAGATAGCAGGAACCCCCATAATGGCCGCATAGGTAAAAAAGAACGTATAGCTGCTGTAACTGACAATGATGCCTGAGAAGCCACTGATGAATTTGCCCGGCAGGGTCATGATGGAACTGAACAAGGCATATTGAGTTGCGGTGTAGGAACGGTTGGTCAACCCTGACAAATAGGCCACAAACACCGCATTGGAAAAGCCGCCACTGAGGTTATCTGCACTGATCACCAGTGCCAGCCACGTAAGGTCGGGGCCAATCAGTGACAACTGTGCAAACAGCAAGTTGGTTAGCGCGACCATAGTGGCCCCTGCCACCAGGGGCTTGAAAACTCCGTATCGCACAACCAGTACACCGCCGAGAAAAGAGCCGACAATGGTCATAAAAAAGCCAAAGACTTTACCAATGGATGCGATATCCGCCTTGCTGAATCCCAGGTCCAGATAGAAGGGGTTTGCCATAATGCCCATCACAATATCACTGAGCCGGAACAACCCGATAAACAGCAAAATCACCAGCGCAAAACGCCCATTGCGCTTGAAAAAATCCACAAACGGTGCCACAACGGCATCCACGAACCAGCGCAATCCGTCGGCAAATTTCCCCGACAGAGAGTCGACGTGCAGTTGATGATGCAGGGCTTCTTCCAGCTCTTCGGTGCTCGAGCCCGTGAGATCTCGTGCATTAAGATCCTCACGTTCGGGCTCCTCAATGATCAATACCGTGATGACACCTATCCCCATCAGAGCGGCCATCACGACATAAGCTGCCGGCCAGGATACAAACTGGGCGATATATAAAGACCCTGCTCCCGCCACCAACATGGCGAGGCGATAGCCCAGAATATAAGTCGAAGACATGGCTCCCTGATATTCCTGTATCACCGCTTCAATCCGGTAAGCGTCGATGGCCACGTCCTGTGTCGCTGAAGAAAATGCCACCAATAAAGCCAGAGCAGCCACCAGCCCCAAGTGCGCTTTCGGGTCGGCCACCGAAAGTCCGAGCACTCCGACAATGATCCCCAGCTGCCCCAGCAATATCCAGCTCCGCCGCTGTCCCAGGAGCGCGCCCAAGACAGGAAGACGCACATGATCAACCACTGGTGCCCATAACACCTTGATGGAATAGGTGATACCGATCCAGCCAAAAAAGCCAATCGCACTGAGACTCACCCCCATATCCCGCAGCCAGGCGGAGAGTGTGGAGAAAACCAGCAAGAGGGGTAGCCCGGCCGCAAAGCCCAGGAACATCATGGTGATGACACGAGGTTTGAGGTAAACCAGAAAAGATTCGGACCAGGTAGGTTTGACGGCTGACATACTCTAAAAACTTAGCAGGATCATTGAATAAAAGACCAACTCTACTGAACGTAAAATGATCCTATCACCTCCACACTAGCAGAACATGGGAAGCAAACCCAGAAAGAAAATGGACCGACCAGCCTTTTGTTCGGCATTTCACAATTATCCCCTTGCCCACGGGATCTCTTTTTATAAATCAGAAACGCCTCCCGGGGTAAGCACTGATATACTGGGTGGCGTACATCAGGGAGAAGGCCATGCAGCCCATCATCGAAGTCCGGGACATCACCAAGCACTACAAGACCGTCAAGGCCGTCAACGGCCTGTCTTTCTCAATCCCTCAGGGCATCTGCTTTGGGCTGCTCGGTCCCAACGGCGCCGGTAAAACGACAACCATCGAAATGATGGAAGGCATCACCCCCGCCACCAGCGGTGAGATCCTCTATAAAGGCATTAGCAACAACCCCGCTTTCAAACAGGAAGCCGGTATTCAATTTCAGTCGACCGCGTTAATGGATTATCTGACGGTTAAAGAAGTGCTTGTGTTATTTTCCAGCTTTTACGAGCACACTCTGCCGCTGGACACCTTGATTGAACAATGTCATCTGAGTGAGTTTATCCATCAGCAGGCATCCAAACTCTCCGGTGGTCAGAAACAGCGACTGCTGCTGGCGCTTGCACTGGTCAACGATCCCGACATTATTTTTCTCGATGAACCGACCACTGGCCTGGACCCACAGTCACGCCGCAATTTCTGGCACCTGATCAAAAAGATCAAGGCGCAGGGAAAGACCGTGGTATTAACCACCCACTACATGGACGAGGCCGAACAGCTCTGTGATCATCTGGTGATTGTTGACCACGGCCAGATCATCGCTGAAGGCTCTCCAGCCAGGCTGCTGCACAATCACTTTGATCATGTATTTGTCTGTCTGGACCGTCAGGATCTTCCACAAGAATTTATGCCGGAAAATGACACCCGGGACTCCACACAGATCACTATCGAGAGCACCTCGGTGGAGGAAACCCTGCAACAGCTCATCCAGGCCGGCGCCCAATTGCATTCCCTGCAAGTTCGCAACCCGACACTGGACGATCTGTTTCTCAAGCTGACCGGACACAGTTTGCGGGAATAAACCCACACCGTTGCATGGTCTGCGGATCACCGCACTCCTCGTCCCTAGCCCGACCATATGTAAGAGAGAAGCACCTTGAATCAATTGTCAGCCCTGTTCTGGGCACGCACCAAAGAATATTACCGCGACAGAGGCTCGCTGATCTGGTCCTTTGTCATGCCACCATTGATCATTGCGGTGGTAGCCATGGCCTTTTCCGGAAAGGAAGCCCCACTGTTTAAAGTGGGTCTCTATCCCGATTCCGAGGCACCTCCCATCATCCTCAACAGTGACTACATACAGACCGTCACCTTTGCAGATTTGCAAGAAGGCCAGCAGAAGGTTCGTCATCATCAGATTGATCTGCTCATCTATACCGATCAAAGTCAGCGCTACCTCTATAACCCGGAATCCCAGAATGCCAAAGTTCTGCGTGATATTCTGACGACCGAGGACAACAGCTGGTCAGGAGAAGAGGTCAGCGGCCGCAAAGTGCGCTATGTGGATTGGGTGATCCCCGGGGTATTGGGCATGAACCTGATGTTCAGCGCCCTCTTTGGCGTGGGCTACGTGATCGTTCGCTATCGTAAAAACGGAGTCCTGAAACGCTTGCAGGCAGCTCCGGTATCCCCCTTTAAGTTTCTTGCCGCACAGATGCTGTCCAGACTGATCATTATGCTTGCCGTCAGTATCATCCTCTATGTCGTCAGTGATTTCTTTATCGACTTCCTGATGTTGGGCAGTTATTGGACCTTGTTGTTGATATCACTGGCTGGCAATCTCTGCCTGTTGTCACTGGGCCTGATTGTGGCCAGTCGTCTGGCCAACGAAGAAGTCGCCAACGGATTGCTGAACTTTTTAACCTTTCCCATGTTGCTGCTATCGGAAGTGTGGTTCTCCCTGGATGGTGCTCCACACTGGATGAGTCAGGCCGCTCAGGTGTTACCTCTCACCCACATGGTTAAGGCTGCGCGGGAGGTTATGGTCGAAGGTGCGACCCTGGGCGACGTCACGCCCCACCTGCTGATTTTATGCGCCATGACCCTGATCTTTTTGACGATGTCAGCAAAACTGTTCAAATGGCGAACAGAATAACCCGCGACATCATGCCCGGGCCTTTCTTAATCAGTTTGCATAGTCCGCAAATCACATCGACAGGGTCGCAAGGAGACAGGGCTGACTGACAAATCCCGCAGCCGCAAAATGCGTGCTGCCAGGCAAGTTGGCAGGCTATAAGTCATGGTATCCAAGGCCAGAATCCTTCCTAGGCCTTGGATTCCCCGCTTTCGCGGATTAATCCCTGAAATTCGTATATTGCAAAGGCATTTCCAGTTTTGCTTCCCGCAAAAGCGCCATGACTTGCTGTAAATCATCCCGTTTTTTACCCGTCACCCGCACCTGATCTCCCTGCATCTGGGCCTGGACTTTTAACTTTTCTGTTTTAATCAGTTTGACGATTTTGCGGCACAGATCACTGTCCAACCCTGTCCGAACATTAATTTCCTGCTTCACCTGTTTGCCATAAGCGGTCATATCCCCTTCATCCAGACAGGCAATATCAATCTTGTTCTTGTACAGCGCACTTTTCAGTACATCCAGCATCTGCTCCAACTGAAAATCCACTTCTGCCCATAAGGTAACCACAAAATCATTGCGCTCAAACTTGGCCGCCACGCCTTTGAAGTCAAAACGCGTGCTGATCAGCCGATTGGCCTGATCGACCGCATTGGTCAAATGGTGTTTATCCACTTCGGAAACAATATCAAACGACGGCATCGGCGGTTCCTCCCTGCCAAACTATGCAAAACGCGCATCATAGCAGAATACGGATAAACACAAGTCAGGAGCGAACCCGAACAGATGGATACGAAACAAACAGTCTGGCCAAAGACACAGATGGGAGAGAATACGGGCAAGATGGCAGTTCGATTAGGAAAACTTGAGAAGAGCTTACCGACAGGGCTCTAAAGCTTCAGCTCAAGTGCTGTGTTAGTGGCGCATCCGTGCAAGGCGAGGAGAACTGTATACATATACAGCCCTGCCGGTAAGTTCTTCCATAATATTCCCGGCCGAGTGTAAGGGTCAACCTTTTTCGCCCCCTTAGAGCGAAATTGTTGATAGCGCGAAAGCCATATAAACAAAGGGCCAACCAGTTTGCAACCGCTCACATACCCCGTAAGGTCGGGGCAGCAGTAGCTCCCAGCGTGCGATTTTGAGAATCTTTAAAAGAATATTGTTATCAGACCATCAAAATGGAATAAAAACCCATTTTGGGCCTTATCATGCACGTCAATCAAACTTGTTCAATTGCTAATCAACTGAGAATTTACACGACAGAAAAGACCGCCAGCACGCAAAGCCACAAGATTAAGCTTCGACTCAGCAGAGGGATCAAGGCTTCAATCTCCTGCTCTGTGATCCCCTGCGAGGACAATTCCCGGCTATTGACATTCAAAGAGCCATGGATACAGGTTTCCATCACTTGCTCTGTACTGACATCCGTTGTTAAAAGGCACTGTTTCCAGTAATCGATACATCCGACAAAATTTCCTGTCAGAGCAAAGGTCAGACCCAACAAACGCACTACCGGCCACTCCAGTAACCAACACAGTCTGGCGCAGAGTACTTTTACCTCATCCGGTTGCCCATTACTGTGGCTGGCCAGAGATGCCAGACGATAGAGCACAGAACCCACTGCGCCCAGTATGACAAACCAGAAGATAGCGGCAAACCAGCGCTCGAACCCTAAATATCCGGCCCGTCGCAATACCTGCTCATGCAAAGAGGGCCAATCTGCGCAGGACTCGATATCGACCCCCAGGCGTTCTGCGTAATCACAGGCAACCTCATTATCGTTGCGGTGATATGCGTCACAATAACCCTCCAGCCATTCGGTGTAGTTGCCACGCCCCAGGCTGTATAACAACAAGGGTATTGAAACCAGAAAATACAACCACACCAGGCTGGTTTTTAGCAGGGACAATACTACCCACAACCCCAGTACCGGTAAGAATACCTGGGCAAAGACTTGCAACCCCGCTTGCGGAAACCATTTTCGGGTCGTTTTCATCCAGGTCCGAAACCAGCCATCGTGATGAAAGGCCTCCGCGGTACCCCAATATTGAACCAGTACAAACACTGCAATAATGGCAACAAAGGTCATCTATTCTCTCCCTCCTTCCGCTGGCTCGGGCTGGCATTGTTGATTCTAACTGCCCGCAAATGTGCAATATCCTGAATGTGAAATGCCCAGACCAGGGCAAGGTTTTACATTATTAACCTTGCCTTTTAACCCCGGCACGAAAACGCTTCCAGTCAAAACAGGGGCCAGGATCAGTTTTACGCCCGGGGGCAATATCACTATGGCCGGTAATTCGCACAGGCGTTATCTGTGGATGACGTGTCATCAGCGCATCAGTGAGCTTTAGCAAACTGATGTACTGCTCATCAGTGTAAGGCTGCTCATCCGTTCCTTCCAGTTCTATACCAATAGAAAAATCATTGCAGGCTGCTCGCCCCTCAAAGCAAGAAAGTCCCGCATGCCAGGCGCGGGCGACCGTCGGTACAAATTGCGTCACTGTCCCAATACGATCAATGAAGAAGTGGGAAGACACACGTACACCTTCAATTTCTTCGAAGAAGGGGTGTGCCGAGTGATCCAGTTGATTACAGAAAAACTGCTCTACACATCCAGTCCCAAACTGCCCCGGCGGCAAACTGATATTGTGAATAACCAGAAGTGAAATGTCGGAAAGATCCGGGCGATCATCAAAATTCGGCGACGGAACGGAGTTTGAGGTCTCCAGCCAGCCCTCGGCAGTGATCATCCAAGGCTTTTGGGAAGGCTGCGCCCCCTGAGAAGGTGTCGTATCTGAAGAACGTGAAGTCATCGCAGAAGATTACACAACTGCGAGCCTGTCCACCAGTAGCAGAACACAAACCCGAAAAGAGTTCGGTCGTTAATTAACTGCGATGGCCTCGCGATTGACGCAAATCACCAATCACTGATTCCAGGGCACGATCAAACAACATGCCATCATCAAGAACCGTAAACACGCCTTGCTCCAAGGCCTGTGCCAATTCTATGCGTGTTTTTTCTGCCACCTTCATACCGTTACGGTTAACGAAGATGTACTTGTCGACTTTTTTGATCACTGCGGCCAGACGACAACGAAAAACCGCACTCCCCGGTTCTGAAACTTCAAACCAGGATCCCTGAGCAAAGCGATCAACTTGCACTAACCAGGCTGCAGACACCTCTGGCTTTGGCTGTTCGGGTTTTTCTTCAATGGCCGTATCTTCAATAGCCTTATCTTCAATAACCCTATCGTCTATAACTACGGCATCATGATTATCTGCAGCTTCAACTACATCAACTACAGTTTCAGCTAGAGTTTCAACTACAGATTCACCACCGGCTTCATCGGCTTCGTTTGTCGCCTTGGCTGACTGAGTGGCTGCATGTTTCTCAGTGCTTTCTGTTTCTGCCCCGGCTACTGGCGGTGATGCCACTACGGGCTCTCTGGCTGGCGGTTTTTCTGGCTGGCCTCGCATCAGCCGCAAGTGCTCGGCCTCCAATCGCTGAAGCAGTTTATTCATTTCAAAAGGGTTGTATGAAATCACTTCAAAGCCCTGACGCAGGCGCTTCAGCAAACTGGGCAACATGGCCATCAATTGTTTGCGGGCTTCTGCATCGACCACACCAGTGACGGACCAGATCAGATCCTCAACCACCTGACAAGCGTTCTGCCAGGCGTCACTGTCCGTACCATGTTTCAACACCAGCAGGAACATCAGGTTGTGCCAGGGTCCTTCCAGAATATCGCAGACACTCTGCGGCAAGTCACTTCCGGCAATTTGCGCCTGCAACTGCTCACTGACCAGCGAGCGGGCAAACTCAGACTTGGCCTTTCCATCTTCTGCATCCAGGGTACGTCTTTCCAACACGGTCGCACGCCGACGCTCTTTCTCAATAAACGCCATAAAGTCGGTCAGCAAACCATCAAAGATCGCAACATCCTCATCAAAATCTGCAATGACCGCTTCAACCGTAGAGGCTACTTTCTTGAACAGAGGATCCTTTTCAAGCCCCTTCTCGGGCTCTTGCCATCCCAGAGCCGCCGTTGCCAGCTCATTCAACAAACGACGTGCAGGATGAGCCGAACGGTTAAAGAACGACTTATCGACAACAGCCACTTTCAATAGAGGGATTTGCAAGCGCGCCAGCAACGACTGCATGGGTGCCGCAAGGTTGCGGTCGTCCAGAATAAACTGGAACAACATATTGATCAGGTTCATGACATCCTGATCCACCGCAGACAGTGACTTGCCACCGCCCAGTGGCTGCTGAACCAATTGGGTCAATTGGGAGAGGTCCAGCAGTTTGATGGGACCAGATTGAACCAGTGGCTCTCTTAAAACATGATTCTGCTGCAGAGATGTCAACACATTAGCCAGCTCATAGGCACTGGCCGTTTGAACTGCCTGACTGACGGGCTGAGCCTGCCCTGCCTCACCGGGAGCCAGCAATGTACGGAGCTGATCCAGCACTGGCGACTGACCCTGATCGTGATCGTGATCGTGACCACTGTAACCGGCCTGCTCCGCGGAGCTTGCCTGACCCTGTATTTGAGAGTGAGCGACCGGCTGCTGGCCTCCCTGTGGAGAAGACATTACCGGAGAAGTTTGATGTCGACGCTGGCGACGGTCTTCCTGAGTCGTAAGAGAAGGAAGCACTTTTTGCTGAATAAGCACGTTATTCAGCACCGTATAAATTTTACCCAGCTGAGCCATCACCGCTTTATCAAACAGCTTTAACAGAACCAGCTTTGCCTTGATATCCACGTCCAGCGGTTCAACAACACCCCAGAAACTGCTGCACAAAACATCCGGTCCAACCGGGTTGTTTTGCTGGTAAACCTTGGCCGGTACCAGACTGTCCAATCGCAGGGCGATATGCTGAACAGATTCAGCACACTGATCAAGCACTCTGGCGATCATGCGCTCAACCGCCACCTGAAATTCAAGCTGGTCGTTGTCGACCAGTGTCAGATCATCCAGTGACAGGTGGTGAGCAAAGCCATTGTCGTTCTCGGGTACCACCCGCAACAAATTGGAATAGGCTTTATCCAGGCCCAGAAAGAAATTCTTTTCTGCCTCGCGACGCTTAAGGCGCACTTCACGCATGGCCTCAAAGTACGTGTTTTGATCCTGATTGCTGGTGGCCTTGTCGGCGAGGTCAAACAGGGCATCATCGGCCCCGTCAAACAAATTCCTTAGGGTTTGCTGAAACAATCCGGTGGCTTTTTCACGAACGCGATGTATGGGCGCCGGCAAGCGAGCCAAAGACGCTTGAGCAGAGCGTTTCTGGCTGACATTCGTGCCACTACCAATAGAAACGACATTGCTCGCCGTGTTTTTTTTGGCTGTGTTGGAGTTCTGCGAATCGTCAAACACCGTCTTGCCCCGCATATTAGGTGTGTAATCACTGACTTTTGGCTATCCGGCGCACTCTTGAAATCGCTCGCGCCAGACTGAAGAGGATTGCCCATTGGGTCTTGTATTCAGGAGCCGATTCGGCATACTGAAAAAAGTCGCCTAATTCCGCAATCCTGTCGGATTATAATGGAGCTGGGCTACCACACCAGTTGCAAAAAACGTATTCGGGACAACCATCACATTCTGATATAAGAAGACTGGTTTTTTATAATCTTTTTTGCCTTTTGAGTCACAATCTAGACTTGGAAATAATAGCGCGCCAATCGCTCCACCCACATCCCAGAGGCATTCAGGCAAACCATGCACCCTTCTGATAAAAACACCGGCAACAACAGCGACACCCGCACCATGGGTCGGGGCATGCTGGTGATCTTTTGGCTGCTGGCTCTCGGGCTACTGACATGGGGCTTCGGCAACTGGGAACATCAACAAATTAACCCCAACAGCAATCCAATCAGCTCAGAAAATGCCCAATATCGGGAAGTCATCCTCGACAGTAACCGTCAGCACCACTACGTCGCTAATGGCCAAATCAACGGCCAGTCCGTCACCTTTCTGCTGGATACCGGTGCCACGGATGTGGTCATTCCAGCAAAACTGGCCAATGAACTGGGCCTGAAACGCGGCCGCGCCGCCACAGCATACACAGCCAATGGCAGCGTGCGCGTTTACGCCACCGAATTGGACAACCTGCAACTGGGTAGCATCCGCCTGCGTAACGTACGTGCCAGCATCAACCCCGGTATGGACGGCGATGGCGTCCTGCTGGGCATGAGCGCCCTGCGCTCCATCGATTTTCAGCAGCGCAACGGGCAACTGATTTTGAGACAGGACACAAGAATGCAGTAATATGCGCCATTCCTCACGGTGTACTGTCCAAGAATTACTGATAGAATCCAGCATCGCTTCTACCAAAGATTGCCAGCTAACTCACAGGCCCAACATGATCAATTCAAGCATTCCCGGACTTCTCGAAGACCTGCAACACAGTGTGAAATTCGCACTGGCAGAGGATATCAAGGATGGCGACATTACCGCCCGCCTGATCCCTGAAAACGAGCCCGGCGAAGCTACCATTATCACCCGGGATGATTGCGTAATCGCCGGTGTCGAATGGGTCAACGAAGTGTTCAGACAACTGGACAACAGCGTCAACGTTACCTGGCACGTCGCCGATGGCGATCACGTCAGTGCAAACTCACCGCTGTTCAGCCTAAAAGGCAGCGCCCGCTCCCTGCTAACCGGAGAACGCACCGCCCTGAACTTCCTGCAACTGCTGTCCGCCACAGCGACCGTCAGCAACCGCTACGCCAAACTGGTCGAAGGCACCGGCGTGAAACTGCTGGACACCCGCAAAACCATCCCAGGATTGCGCAGCGCCCAAAAATACGCCGTCACCTGCGGCAACTGCTACAACCATCGCATCGGCCTCTACGACGCCTTCCTGATCAAAGAAAACCACATTGCCGCCTGCGGCGGAATTACCCAGGCCATCACCACTGCCAAACAGCAGGAACCCAACAAGCCGGTTGAAGTTGAAGTGGAAAACCTCACTGAATTCAAAGAAGCCCTGACAGCCGGTGCCGACATCATCATGCTGGACAACTTCTCCCTCGATGATATGCGTGAAGCGGTGCAATTCAACAAAGCTCAAAACGGCAACACCAAGCTGGAAGCGTCTGGCGGCATTACGGATGAGACCCTGCGACCGATTGCCGAGACCGGGGTGGATTATATTTCGATTGGTGCGCTGACAAAGGATTGTAAGGCGGTGGATTTGTCGATGCGGTTTAAGATGTAAGCAAACAAGTGGAAACAAAACCATCAATGACGGCCCCACACTAACGTTCTAGAATATATTAACGGAATAATAATTTAATAACATGGAATCGGTCCCGCCCACCCCAAATAAACTCTACTTTCGAACCGACATTCAAGGCTTAAGAGCAATTGCAGTTCTGTTAGTCATTTTTTGTCATGCTAATATTTCACCTTTTACAGGTGGCTACGTAGGGGTTGATATATTTTTCGTTATTTCAGGTTATTTAATCAGCGGCCTGTTAATAAACGAATATCAGCAAAGCAAAAACATCAGTTTTATTGGTTTTTACTCTCGTCGCTTCAAACGATTACTACCAGCACTGATTACAATGTTACTTGCATCAATAGTGGCAGCTGAAGTTTTTCTTTCTGATAGTGATGCTAGAACATTACTGAGATCTCTACCTTACGCAGCAACTTGGACTAGCAATTTATTTTTTAGCTTCCAGGAGGTTAGTTATTTTGACGAGTTAGCTACTAAAGACCTTTTTTTGCATACATGGTCTCTGGGTGTCGAAGAACAGTTTTATATTATTTGGCCCTTATTAATCCTGGGTCTATTTAACAGCAGATATTTAAAGAATAAGATTTCAACATTCTTCATAGCATTAACACTTGCTGGCGTCTTTATCTCAATCATTTGGACTCAATATAACGCGAATACGGCATTTTATTTGATGCCCTCTCGAATTTGGCAGTTTTCTCTCGGCGCGCTGGTATACTATTTAAAGACTCGTTCATCACAAATCGCCTCACCAAAGTTCGCAAGCTACTCCTTCTATTTTGGAATTTTAGGCATTAGCTTAATTCTAACTAGCTCCATATTCTTCAATCAAAATATGGCCTACCCAGGTTACTGGAGTCTCTTACCGTCTATTGGAGCTGCATTATTACTTGCAACAGGTGATCGAACACCCAATAACTCTCACCTTCTTTTAAACAATCCTATCTTGAAGTGGATCGGTGATCGCTCTTACTCACTCTACTTATGGCACTGGCCCATACTAATACTTGGAAATTTTGCAGATCTCACTAGAAATTCATATGGTATTGGTATCCTGCTGACAACCACACTTATAGTAAGTGCAATAAGCTACAGATTTATAGAAAAGCCCCTGTGGAAAATGAAGACCTCAAAGGCACATTATCGCACCATCATAATGGCCTCCGCTTTAGCAATGATTGTCATGATCCCTCTGAATATCTTAGTCAACAGCCAAAGCATAGAAACGTCTAACCAAAGAAACTCACTAGCTAACGCTCGTATAGACATGCCGGTTATATATACCATGAACTGTGATAGCTGGTTTAGAGACGCTAAAGTTCAACCCTGTACATTCAACTCCGAACAAGCTGAATACACCATGGTAATTCTAGCTGATAGTATAGGTGCTCAGTGGTTTACAGCTTTACAATCAATCTATCCATCTCCAGAGTGGGAAGTTATAGTATTTACAAAATCATCGTGCCCAATGGTTGATGAAAATTATTTCTACCAACGAATTGGAAAAGTGTTTACTGTTTGCAGTGAATGGAGAGATGAAGTTTTAACTAAAATCGAAGACATGAAGCCAGACGTCGTGTTTGTTGGTAGTGCTTCCACATACCCATTTAGTTCTAGTGAATGGGTTCAGGGCAGCAAACGTATATATGATCGATTGGCGAAAGCAACAATACAAACTTTTATAATTGCAGGTACACCAAATCTTAGTTTTGATGGCCCCACCTGCCTGAGCATGCAATTGTTACAAAACGGTAAATTAAGTTCAGACACTTGTACTGAACCAGCTCATCTAGCCCAAACGAAAAAAGTTTCCAGTCATCTAGAAGCTGCAGCCCAACCATACAGTAATATGCAAGTTATAGACCTAAGCGAAAAAGTCTGCCCTAACAATACTTGTTCGGCAGTCACCAAGGATGGGATTGTTGTCTTTCGGGACAGTAGGCACTTAACAGATACTTTTGTACAGTCACTAAAAAGTGAACTCCACCAAAGACTTCAAGACAGTCAACCGAGCCTACACTTGAATAACTAACGGTTCAAACAACGAGATACAACAACCATGGCACGCTCCCGTATACTTATCATTACTCGCAATCTGCCACCGTTGGTCGGCGGCATGGAACGGTTAAACTGGCACATGGCTGATGAATTATCTAAATATGCAGAGGTAAAGGTCATTGGCCCCAAAGGGGCGGCGACTATCAAACCTCAACACGTGGAACTCCATGAAGCCCCTCTCAAACCTTTGCCCCTTTTTTTAATGGTAGCCTTCTGCAAGACACTATGGCTATCCTTACTCTGGAGACCCGATATAACTCTGGCTGGCAGCGGCCTCACCGCCCCTTTAGCTTGGTTGTCCAGCAAATTAAGTAGCTCAAAATCAGCTGTCTATTTACACGGTTTCGACATCACCGTTAAAAATAATCTGTATCAACGTTTTTGGCCACTTTCATTCAAAAAGATGGACACCATCATTGTTAATAGTACACCGACCAAGAAGCTAGCAGTGTCCGCCGGTTTAGACAAATCAAAAATTGCAATTGTCCATCCAGGTGTCAGCCTACCTGAGGCACCACAAACAGAAGAAGACATTGACAAGTTCAAAGCGCAGCACAATTTAACCAACAAGAAAGTCCTGCTTTCGGTGGGCCGTTTGACAACGAGAAAAGGGTTGCGTGAATTTGTTGAACTAGCATTACCCAAAATAGTACAAACTGTGCCCAACGCCATATTGGTAGTAATTGGCGAAGCTCCAAAGAACTCCTTAGGAGCCAGCATTCAAACAGTAGAAAGTATTCTAACCCTAGCAAAACAATCTGGCGTTGATGGGAACATTAAGTTTCTAGGTGTCATCACTGACAAAGTCCAACTTGCCACCGCCTACGAAACTGCCGATGTACATGTATTTCCTGTACGTCATATCCCCGATGATCCTGAAGGCTTTGGCATGGTTGCTATTGAAGCTGCTGCACATGGATTGCCGACCATTGCCTTTGCCACCGGAGGAATTATCGATGCAGTCCAGCAAGGTAAATCCGGATATTTAATAGAAACAAATAATTACACTGAAATGAGTAAAAAAATAACTGAGCTGTTACGCCAACCTGCATTATTTAACGAGATAAAAGATTTTTCCAGCTCGTTCTCCTGGAGCAACTTCGGCAATTTGATTCACAACGCTTTAACCAAAAACATTTAAAGCTTCTATTCACCTCTATTTGACGTAAAACAGACAGCTTGCTCTCTTCGAACTAGATCAACCTTAGTAAATGTGATTCTAGGCCCCGAACTAACTCAACCCATGTCTTAGGTTTTACATCAGCAGCCACACAATCCCGAAGTTGTTTTCGCAATACAGCCGTTAGCTCCGCCACGCTGCCCGGTTCAAATAAGGTCTCTGGTTGATTTCGTAAAAGTTGCGCAATAGAACCAACTCGTGCACCTACGATAGGAAGACCACAAGATACCATTTCATATAACTTTTGTGGAAAACAGTAACGTCCGAACCCTGAATTATGTGCTGGAACGATTCCCACATCCAATGCACGAAAGAGCTCACCAACTTGCTCTTCTAACAACTCCCCAAGATAGAACACCCTGTCACCTTGAGGAACAGGAAAGTTGGCACCTTCACGACCTGCAAGTACCAGACAGACATCCTCAGTAGCAAATTCTATTTCTTTCCAAGCATCATAAACTGTATCTACCCCCTTCATCCTAGATAGTGTGCCCGCAGTACCAATCAACTTCTGATCAAGAGGCAATCCAAGTTTTTTTCTGGCTTCTTTTCGGTCACCACGAAAGAAACTGGTCTGCCCCACACCATTATTTATAACGATTACGGGACAAGCAGGTTTATAGGAAAGATGCACTTTTTCTTTTAAATCTCTTCCAACCGTAACCACAAGATCTGCCGCCCGTACACAACGGTATAACACCTCCAAGAAACCAGGAATACGAGCCTGCCCAAAACTCTCATAGTTATCATATAGGTCCACCACATAAGGCACTGCCAACTTTATTGCCAGTCTTCTTGCAACCCAAAGAGAGGGAATGTCGGACGAACCAACCACTAGATTTGCACCACTCGTCTTTAAACGCTGATAAATTTTGGATATATTAAACTTCCAAAAATCTGAAAAAGAAACCGTAATCCATTCAACGAAGCCAGCCCCAAAGCTTTCCGTAAACCCATCTACCGAACTACCATTACGATAATCAAAACAAATTATTGTAACATGATGTCCTAAACGAGCTAACTGACTAGGAAACTCATACAAACGCCCAAACTGGTGATTAATAACGTCTTTCCCCGTATAGAAACGCTTAAAGACGAAAATAATATTCACAAAAAGACCTTACTAAAGTATTTACTTTTTCCCTATAAAACTTCAACTATCGCAGCTCAACAAATTTTCGCAGATCGTAAAATATGCTCTATTGATTCATCTTCTTGATAACGAACACCAATAAAACCATCCGACATTTTAGAACTAGACTTCACCCATTGAGCAATTTCCTTAGCCTCCAAATTCCCCTTCACTACAGCTCCGACACCTTCCAGATCGCTAAAATACTTTTCATGCTTTTTACCGGGAAAAGTAGTAGGACAAAGAACCAAACTTGGAACATTACACCAAGCCGCCTCATAGCAAGACATACTAATCATCGTGACATGATTGTCTACTACCCTCAATAGAGCTGGCAAAGGAGCCTGCGAGAGACCTGAAAAGAAAACATTAGGATATCTCTCTTCCATGCTGCTCACAAAATCACGATGTTTTTCGTATTGCCTCTTTGCTTGCTGCCTTGGATGCAATCTAACTAACCAAGCAACCTCTTTCTCTGTTTCAACTATCGCAGAAACGACCTCTTCGTGCACAATTCCATTTGGTATAATCCCCTCAAAAACTGGAAACTCTCCGTCATACCCATACTGCAATGTTAATAGAGTAACTTTTTTGTAGCTTTCTATACCTTCTATCAAACTAGATTTTAATCTCCAATCAGAGCAATCGGTATCTTTTACACTTTCAAACTGACGCAACCAAGGATGCGCAGTCTGTACAATGCGCTGTAGTGGAACCAATGTTGACAAAGAATTTGTAGTAATCTCATCAAGAGATAGATAAAAATCAGGAAAGGCAAATGGATCCTCTCCTTTATGTCCTCTATCAGGTTCAGGGTAGCCGATACCGTGAATTAGCAAATATATAGGTATATTACTCTTACTAGCTGCATACACAACACCACGCCAAGATTGCTGAGTGATAATGGTCTTACATTCACTATAATGAATAATCTTCTCAAATACACGAGCCAAGAAATTATGGGCACAGTTTTTAAAGCCAAAACTTCTTAGCATCGAATAAAAAATCATGTAACGATTAAGCGCAAGAGGTTTACGATACAACTGATTAGGAGAACAACCAGCAAGTCCAATAGTCACAGAACCTATAGCAGCCCCTTTCGCCTCAAGATAATCGCCAAGGCTATCCGACAACTGAGAATATCTAAGCCCCTGCTTTAAGGCTGCCCGGTCTCCTTCATGACAAATAATAAGAATATCGCATTTGGGAATACTCTTAAGAGAGCTATCATTCTTTAGACACATAAAAGCATGGACTAACTGCAGAATTTTGGACACACCTGATTCAGGTTTAAATATCTTCATAAAATATGTATGTATTTTTGGAATAGATCATATGTCGAGCCAGTATCTTAACGCAATCAATCTTCCAAAACTCCCCAACTAACGGGGGTTGCAAAGTCAATATCACACAGCACTTTTTTTCCGATCACCTCATCAAAATATTTTGGCGATATCCCGAGTCCTGGTCGAACACTACGAACGCAGTCCGCCACAACGATTTCACCAGCACTCATCCCTTTTACAAAATATAAAGATCTTCGAAAATGCTCATTACCTTGCTCACTAGATTTTCTCCGGTAGATTATATCCCCCATAGCTGACCAGGCAGATTTAGTGTCACGGCATAGAGCTGCCAGTTCTTCTGGCTCAAGGGAAAAGCTGTCATCAGGCCCACCGCCATTTCGATCTAGAGTAAAATGCTTTTCAATAATAGGAGCTCCGAGAGCAACACTGGCAATAGCCGTGGTATTATCGAGAGTATGATCTGACAAGCCCGTCACCAAGCCAAAACGCTCAATCATATCCGGAATAGTACGTAGATTGTAATCCGCTGCCGGTGCTGGATAACCACTCACACAATGCAATATTGCTAACTCTTTACAGCCGCCTTCACGAGCCGCCTCGATAGCTTCGCCAATTTCTTCTGCATCCGCCATACCCGTAGAAATAATCATCGGTTTTCCAGTACTGGCCACATACTTAATCAAAGGTAGATCGACCGCCTCGAAGGAGGCAATCTTGTAGGCTGGCGCATTGAGATCCTCCAAAAGATCCACTGCCGTGTTGTCGAACGGTGAACTGAAGATAGTGATCCCCAAATTACGGGCATGCTCGAATAACGGTTTATGCCAGTCCCATGGAGTGTGGGCCTCCTCGTACAGCTGGTATAACGTTTTACCGTTCCACAGTCCGCCGTGGATCTTAAATTCCTCGGAATCACAATCCAGAGTGATGGTGTCCGCCGTATAGGTTTGCAGCTTCACCGCATCAGCTCCAGCTGTTTTGGCCTCTTCAATAATTCTTAATGCAGTTTCCAGGCTACCATTATGATTGGCAGATAGCTCAGCAATGATGTACGGCGGACTATCAATTGCAATACGACGCCCGGCAATACTGATCGAGGGAATATTATTCATTGGTTATCTCTCTGTAGTCACTTGCCACTCATTAGCGAGCAGACCAAAACAAGTAACGGAATGGTACTTCTCGCCATCAAAGTACTGTTCACGCAAAATCCCTTCTTGTCGGAAGCCTAGGCGAAGATGAAACTGTATGGATCGCTCATTAAAGGCAAGCGCTTGACCACATATTTTATGCAGCCCCAACCGAGCAAATGCGTGCATCAATGCACTGATACCTAACTGCTTTCCAGTTCCTTTAGGGGCATCAGGAGCGGTATAAAATCCCCAATCAGCAATACCACCGGCTGACACTTCATGAAAACTGATAAACCCTTGTGCTCTTTCTTCTTGTTCGAATATCAGAAGGTGACGTTTACAATCCAGTGAAGCCCGCTCAAACCAATGTGTATGCTCTGCCAAGCTGATTTTATGCTGTGTATACATAAAGCGGCGCACAGAAGGGGAATTTCGCCAAGCGAGAACCTGCTGTAAGTCGTCTTGCTCCATTACTCGTATTCTCTGAGCCATAGGACCTTCCATAACACTATCTCAAATGACCGATGACGGCCTGAACACCAAGACCGTCAGTCACCTGCGCAGCAGCTCTGCTCATCTTCTCGAGCTCTCCTTTTGATCCGATGAGAGCCGACAATACGTTCGGTAGCTCTACGGTTATTTGCACCCCAGATGAAAGCGCGTTAACTGCTCCAACCAGAACCAAGCCGTGGGCAACCTGACGCTGATTTTCCGCTAACTCTATCATAACCGTGGGTAAACCCAGACAGCACCGCTCCCAGGAAGTTGCACCAGCAGCTCCTATAGCCAGATCACTGTTAGCCATTAATTGAGCCATATTATTCACACCTGTAAGAATATTAGTGGGATGTGATAGTGATTGCGCTTGTTGGCGGACAGTGTCTAACCAAGGAGCGGTAGCCCCCATGACTACTGCAATCTGACATCCACCCGGCAAATCAGCTTTACCCAATGCATCAAGAATAAGTCCAGTGGCGTTATTCTTATCTACACCACCCATAGTCACTAAAATTTGCTTCAATTCGGGAGTTTCTCTGCGGTGAAGGCTGTACGATCGCCACTCCGAAAATTCTGGACGTAGCAGCGCATAATGTGCTCCGCACAAGACTGTACAGCTAGCTGGCACCAAGGGGGCATATTCCTCTATTTGGCGACCGAAAGTCTGATCCAACAGCAGATCACATTGATGCATGCGGTCAGCCAAATCATCAATAACCATCAGCCTCTCACAGCATGGCTTCACTATCTCTTCCCAACAATTATCCAATGCATAATGATCAACTATTAACCACTGTGGTTTTATATTTAACAGTATTTTTTTGCACGCAGCCGCATCTTCTTGCTGGGAGCCTCCCAACCATGCAGCATGACCGAGAGCCGCCTCCTCATTTTCAGAATAGCTGGTGGAAGTTGCCTGTGAATAGGGCAAGGGGTATACGTGATATCCTTTTGCTCGGATAAATTCAATCAGATGGCCCGAGTGCTCACGACAGATGAAGTAACACTCACATCCTCTCTTTCGTAAGGCATCAGCCAACGTCAGACAGCGCATTACATGCCCAGTGCCTATATCCAGTGATGCATCAGTCCGGAAGACTGCCTTGGATTTCATTGAGCTGACTGCGCCTGCCATGCCTGAAACATCCATTGCGCTCGCTCCCAATCCTCAGGGGTATCTATATCCTGAACCCTGTGACGCGGCAGATGTATCGGTACAGAGTCAGGTGAAAAAATAATGCGCCCCTTCTTCCAGGCTTCTGCACGCCCCCAATAGAACTGCCCAGCGTCATGGTAGGCTTCTTCCAAGTCCTGTGAACGGGCATTGAAGTTTTCAGGGATGAACATATCTACCCTACCTCCCGGAGTCAAACGTAGAGCACGTTGTATAGGATAAGAATAGCTTGTGACAGAAAAGGCATAGTCACAACCCTGCTCGGCCAACAGCGATAAGCCATTACGTAAATCTTCTGGCAGGACAAAAGGCGCTGTTGCGTATAAACAGCACACGTTCTGTATGGATATACCTGTGTGCGACTCCAGCCATTCAATGGCATGCCTAACTACTGGAATAGTTCCAGTATAATCGTCAGATAGTTCGGCAGGTCGCACGAAAGGCACGTTAGCTCCATACTCACGCGCCACTTCAGAAATTTCCGTGTCATCAGTAGAGACAACAACCTTATCAAAACAGCCACTCTTCAAAGCAGCCTCAATAGACCAAGCGATCATTGGCTTTCCGCAAAATATCTTGATATTTTTGCGTGGAATGCGCTTACTACCGCCACGAGCAGGAATGATTGCTAGCCTCATACACCAATGGCCTTGCGCAAAGCGGCGACCACTTCATCCTGTTGAGAATCTGTCATCGTTTGGAACATTGGCAAACTAATTGCTTCGGCGTAATACCGTTCTGCTTCTGGATAATCCCCAAATTTGAATCCCATTTGCTGGTAATACGGTTGGGTGTGTACAGGGATGTAGTGCACATTCACACCAATACCCAGTTCGCGCAGAGTATCAAAGACCTGATGGTGGCTTTTACATATTTCATCCAGCTGCAGACGAATGACGTACAGGTGTCGCCCGGAATAGCTGTCCTGGTGTTGCCACGGACTCACTACAGGCAGATCAGCTAGCAGCTCATCATAACGATTTGCCAACTGATGACGCCGGATCACAAAATTACTTAAGCGCTCCATTTGACTCACACCCAGGGCTGCCTGTAGTTCAGTCATTCTATAGTTGAAACCCAGGTCGACTTGCTGGTAGTACCAGGAGCCATCCGGCTCATGTGTCATCAATGCTGGATCACGGGTGACGCCATGACTTCTCAACAATGCCATGCGATTAGCCAGACTCTCATCGTTTGTCAGCGCCATACCACCCTCTGCGGTGGTTATAATTTTTACTGGATGAAAGCTGAACACCGTTATATCACTAAAATGACCCCCACCAATGAATCCCCCTCTGTACTTTCCCCCAATAGCGTGCGATGCATCTTCAATTATTTTAAAGCCATACCGCTGCCCCAAAGCATGAATAGCTGCCATATCACAAGATTGGCCACAGAGATGGACAGCGACAACCACTTTAGGTACACGACCTTCTCGTTCGGCTTGCTCCAACTTAGCCTGCAAGGCAACAGGACACAGATTGTAGGTTTTAGAATCAATATCAACAAAATCGACTTTGGCACCGCAGTACAATCCACAATTCGCAGAAGCGACAAAGGTTATTGGCGTTGTCCACAACCAATCTCCTTTTTCCAGCCCCAAAGCAAGGCAGGCAATGTGCAATGCTGAAGTGGCACTATTTACCGCAAGCGAATGCTGGGCACCTACGTAGTCAGCAACAAGCTTTTCAAATCGTGGAACCATCGGACCCTGAGTAAGAAAGTCAGACTGAAGGACTGACACCACGGCTTCTATATCCGCTTCGGTTATATCCTGCTTACCGTAGGGAATCATGCTCAGATACTCCCGATTTTTTCCCTGTTCGCATCAATCCAAGCCTGCAATTCGGCGTTACTCATCCAGTCACTGTTGGTGTCACTGGCATAGACGAAACCTTCCGGCACTTTCTTCCCATCTTTGATACGTGTAGGGCAGATTGACCAATTATTGATGGTCGGTAGAATTTTGAAGTGATCTGGATATTCGTAAGTATAGTAAGCATCTTCGGCACTGATCATCTGCTCATGTAGCTTTTCACCTGGACGAATGCCCACCACTTCCTGAATGGCCTCAGGAGCAACAACGCGAGCCAAATCAGTTATTTTCATCGACGGAATTTTTTTTACGTAAACTTCACCACCTTCCATATCCTCAAAGGCATGCCAAACCAACTCAACCCCCTCCTCCAATGAGATCATGAAACGAGTCATCCGCTCATCAGTGATGGGTAACACTCCCTTGTTTTTTTGTGACAGAAAAAAGGGAATAACTGAGCCGCGAGACCCCATAACATTTCCATAACGTACGACGGAAAAGCGAGTACCGTGTTCACCAGAGTATGAATTGCCAGCCACAAACAGTTTGTCAGAAGCCAACTTTGTCGCACCATACAAATTAATTGGACTGCTAGCTTTATCAGTGGAAAGAGCAACAACTCCCTTAACACCCTTATCAATACATGCATCAATGAGATTCATGGCGCCGTTAATATTAGTTTTAACGCACTCGAAAGGATTGTATTCGGCAGTTGGTACAATTTTAGTTGCTGCAGCATGCACCACATAATCTACGCCATCCAAGGCACGGTAGAGCCGGTCTTTGTCTCGCACATCCCCAATAAAGAATCGTATGCGTTTATCATCCTTAAATTTCTTGGCCATATCCCATTGCTTCATCTCATCACGTGAGAAGACGATAATTTTCTTGGGGTTATATTTAGCAAGGGTCATGGGAATAAAGGTATTGCCAAATGAACCAGTGCCACCGGTAACCAAAATAGTACTATTGCTAAACATAGTCATTCTCTAATGACAATAGGTATATGTGTCCACCTAAAAGATACTTACCTAAGGAAACGATCTTACAACCCAATGCCTTAGTCCTTACCCAACCGTATATGCTGTTGACACCGACGCAGAGATGCCTCTCGATGAGCAATCACCACGATAGTCTTACTGCCAGAAAGCTCATCAATTGCCTCATTCAAGATCTCTTCTGTTGTGATATCCAGGGCGCTCGTTGCTTCATCAAAGAACAATACAGGCGGATCGTGATAAAGAGCACGAGCAATACCAATACGCTGCTTTTGCCCTCCAGATAACCGTATCCCTCTATCCCCTACAGTGGTTTTGTAACCTGCTGGCAGCTCATCAACAATAAAATCATGTATTTGCGCAATTCGGGCAGCCTGCTGGACAGCCTCCATATCTACTTCCTCTAAAGATAATCCAAAAGCGATATTCTCTGCGATACTAGTGTCCGCCAAATAAATATGTTGCGGTACATAACCAATTGCCGCCTGCCAATCGCTAAGATTATCTCCCGTGATTACTATCCCATCTACACTAAGCATCCCCTCTTGCGGCTCAAGCAAGCCTAATAAAAGATCCATAACTGTACTCTTTCCCGAACCACTTTTTCCAACAATACCAACAGTGGTATTCGCCGAAACAACCAAATCAAAGTTTTCCAGCACAGGTTTATCTGAGACAGAAGGGTAAGCAAACTTTATGTTTTTCAGGCGGATTTCTTTTTTTGGCACCAACAAGGTTTTAGCTGGCCTCTGTTCGCTCGGTGGCAGGGTCAAATGCTCATATATTTCGGTCAGTGCCGAAGATGAAAACTTAAGTTGGGCAAACCCACGATACATGATTTGTGCTGAGGGCAGCAGCCGATAAGCAGCAAATCCATACAGGCCAAGTGTAGGTAATACTACAGCTATGTCATTAGTTTGACTTATCAGAATCAGAGCCAGGATAATGAGTCCTGTATAACCAACCGTTTCCACCATATATAATGGCGATTGGCTTAAAGTTTCTGCGTTGGCCTGATGGCGCGAATATTCCCAAGACGGATATTGAAACTGTTTTTGGTAAACTTCAGCTGAATGAGTAACTTTTACATTTTTAATACCCCCTAAGACTTCACCACATGCCTTAAAGCGCTCATTATTCGCAACTTGCCTAGTATGGCCTGTACGACTTAAACGCTTGCGCACTAAAACATAAATCATGCCATACAACAAACCGATTACCACCGCTGCGCTAATAGCAATCCACGGGTTATATATTAGCAATAACATCATAATAGCCAATGCTACTGCCCCTTGTGCAATTAATTGAGATAGAGGTTTGATCAGGCCATTTTGCAGCTGATCAACCTCTGACAACACATTACTACTCAGCTCATTAGGGTTATATTTCAGAAAAAACTCATAGGGCTGGCACAGGTAACTAGAAAGTAGCCTAGTACTGATACTATGACGTAATAAATAAGTAAAACGATTTACCAAATGTAGAGTGATGCTCTTAAAAGCCGAAGACCCCACAACCAACACAATAGAAACCACACCCAGAACAACGATAAATTCGGCATCATCAGAAAAAGCAAAGCGATTGAACAGCCACTCTAAAACCGAATTCTCATGAATAAAGTCAGGTCTAGCCAGCACAGAAAGGAACGGCATAATCGACACCACTCCAACAGTTTCCATCAACGCCATCAGGATAATCAAAATAATCATCACTAACGACTTACGGCGCTCGAGTGGAGTCAATACACTCCATATTTTTTTTAGGTCAGATTTCATCTAAATACTTATTCTTTTTCCATAAACGTTACTCTCTGATTACTCACGATCCTTATACATTAACGCAGTTATTTGCTCAGAAATCAGCCCCATCAAAAACACCATAACACTGCCCGTATACAACAACGCACTCATATTCGTGAATTTACCCGTAGAGCTGTAGGTATACCCATACCATGCACTAGCCATAAAAAACATAGTTGCCGCAAACGGTACGAACAATTTAAGCGGTGAGTATAGCGTCCCAATTTTAAAGATAATCATCAAAAACCGGACTCCATCCTTAAGAGGCTTTATATGACTTTTTCCAATCCGCTCCGCAGCATGAATAGGCACGTAACTCACACCGTAACCCGCTCGAAAAAAAGCCATCGTTGAAGTCGTTGGATACGAAAAACCATTTGGAAGTAAATACAGGAATTCACGAAATTTATCAGTGCGTACTGCTCGAAACCCCGATGTCAGATCATCTATACGATGCCCAGCCATCAAACTGGCCAATTTATTATAAAACCCATTGGCCACACCCCGACCAAAGCTGGCCTGAGAGCCTGCCTGTCGAGCTCCAACAACCATATCGAAGCCTTTTTTCAACTCATTCAAAAGCTTAGGAATATCTTCCGGATCATGCTGGCCATCCCCATCCATAAAAACAATAGTACTGCCTCGCGCCGCACGAGCACCCCGTTTTATAGCAGCCCCATTTCCCATAGAATATGGGGAATTAACAACTTCAACCTTATGACTTAGTGCTACCTTTTCAGTATTATCAGTCGAACCATCATTCACGACCACAATCTGCGCATCAGGAAACATAACAACTAGAGATGGAAGTAGTTTGGATAAGCCATCCGCTTCATTTTTAGCTGGGATAACTATTGTTAGACTCTTCGGCATAATTTAACCACATAAATTCTATCGATCATTGCACTAAAAGCTGTTTCTGTTGCTTTAAATAGTCAACTGAAAACTGCAGCTTACCAATCTGTTTCCTTCTGCGATCATCCTTGTACCATCTATTTCCATCCATAACTTTTGCCACATCAATATATATCTGTGCCTGTTCAAAATTACCCCCCTGAACATATAAATCAGCTAACCGTAAGGCGGTATCAATGGTAGGTTGCACCTCGTACATTTTCTCCCAAACAATTACAGCATCAGTAAAGTTATAATTCTCAACATAATAATGCCCTACCATATCTAAAAATGACGCATGAAATCTGGAACTCGCCAAAAGGTCAGGCTTATTTAATATCGTGTCGAACAGCCAAGGAATATCAAACCCGTCGAAATAATTTTCTACACACGTGAGCTGACCTCTCTTACGCGCCTCATTAAGGTGAAAGACAAGCCCTGAATCAAACGGACTCCGATAAACTTCTTCACGCGTTAGCTTAACACTATGTTCTTGTGACACATTTTCCGTACACTGTAAATTTAGCTGCTGCAATCGAATTGATAGCCGAGGCATCTGCTCATACACTTCATGCAACTTATCTACCGCCATTGGAACCATTCCCGCAGAAGATAAAATTGTAGCTACGGACAACTGAGCTCTAACAGATAACGGATGTTCATATGCCCACTTGAATGCAGCAACTCTATAATCAGACCAGATCGATACCCGGTGTATAAGTGGAATTAAAAGCAATCCCACATATAAAAAGATTATCCCTCCCCCGAGCACCGGAAGCCCCTTGGACTTTACGAACTCATTGAGCTTTAATAACGCAGTTCCAAATATGAGCGCCAAACCAACGACAGGCAGATAATTACGATGCTCAAACATCAACTCTAACGGCCATATTGTCGATTCAATGATGTGCGACAAATAAAAAAAGCATATACCAAATGAAACCACCGGCGCCGATTTTCTAATCGCCCCAGCCATACACAATAAAAACAAATGCAGTAACCACCAAGAAACTTGCCAGCCCACCCCATTAACAACCAACAACTGCTCGATATCATCATGGAAAAGCCCCATATCTGCTCCCCATGGCCAGACCCAGTATTGCAAATATTTGGCCAAAACCATTCCCTGGATAGCCAAGCGCTCCCATTGATCAAACACCCTGAAATCAAAACTGGATCCCACAGCATCAAGAACAAATAAAACAAACAGGCTAACGGCTGCCCCAATAAGCATTAAGCTATAAACATTTTGTAGCCGTAGGCTGAAGTCTTCTCTCTTGAAGAAAAATGCACAGATTAAGGCCATCAGCCATACTCCAGTTAGCGCACTCTCTTTACTCAAAACTCCCAACAATCCACTAATGACAGCCAAGAGAATATAAACAACAAAGCCTCTATAAGTTTTCGCCTTCAACGCATATACATGAAATGTCATTGCAAGAACAACAAACAACGTTGCCAACTGGGTCATGCGTTGCACAACATATAAAGTGGTAGAAACATGTAACGGGTGCAACAACCACAAGCTAGCTGATAAAACAGCCAAAAACACAGCTTTCTTACGTACTAACAACAAACCTAAAAGCGCACGTAAAAATAAAAATATAAACAGTCCAGTAATAAGATGTATAGCAATATTCGTCAGTTTGTATTGCCCAGGAAAAGAAGGCCAATACTGGTCATCCACTAAAAAGGAGAGATAGGCAAAAGAGCGAGACCACTGCAAGCCATCATTACCAAATAAATACCTCAAAACCCCCTGAAAGTCTTCCACCCCCCCATAAAGCGCAATTCCCCCAAGAGAATGAAAATCATCCAGCATGAACGCACCCGGCAAGCCACCAAGATATACCACCCCAGTAATAAACGTTACAAGCAATAACCCACCTAACAAACACCACTCATAGAAAGGAGTATCAAATTTCAAACCACACTGCATGCGACACCTCCCCCTCCGACCAAGAATACAGTCATCATTTTTAATACTCAGATACACTTATTAACTGTTTATCTCAGCCTGAATCAAATAGACAAAAAAAAGCCTCCCCATGGGAGGCTTTTAAAAATAAAAGTAATTAACGGCAGTTGGCCGGCAAATACTTCGGAAGAACTGTAGTACCTGAAGTAGAAGTACAATCCCACTGAACGCCATTCGCAGAGCCAGTCCCTTGGAAAGCCAAGTTACCCGTAGCAGGAGACAGGTTAGCAATAGTATAAGTAATACGGCCAACATTGGTAGCTTGGTCATTATAAGCAATTTGCGAAACGTAGGTACTTTGAGCAGCGTTTTCGTTGACACCTGCGGTACCTGCACCCGTAGGCATAAAGCCCATAGTAACATAGTACTCAGAAACTGAAGTTTTAGCCGCTGCGGCCAAACCAATTACTTCAGACATTTTTGCACGAATGGTGTAATCCTGATAAGCAGGCAGAGCCACCGCAGCCAAAATACCGATAATCGCCACAACGATCATCAATTCAATCAAGGTAAAACCTTTTTGCACCTGTTTCATTAGTCTCATTCTCCTAAATAGTCTTGTTGGTTCTGCAAAAAACTGTTTTCGCAAACAGACTCAAAGCAAACTACGTGCCAAATTCAAACACCACCAAAATATCAAGCCTGTAGATACATTTTAAGCATCCAACCCAGTCAAGCCTGCCACCTAAAATCACTATGTGACAATTTTTGTCATACTGTTGATCTCGCACCGGCAAATATAGTCCAAGGATTACAATTCACCGATAAATAGTGTTAGATTTAGGAAAACTAACAGCTTAACAATCGGTTAGGTGTTTTCTCTCGATTTTAAATCAACATATGCAATGCAACAGGTTGCTAAGATACACCTTACCATTTATTACGACATGGATATGGCATGAACACACCGGTAATGGCTTTAAGCGGCCTTGCCCGACGCTTAGTCGCTGATGGCACTATTGATGAAGAAACTGCCCACGAGGCACAAAAAACATCTCGCAGTCAGAAGACTTCCTTCGTGCTTGAACTTATTAAAGGTCACGACGTTTCACCCAGCATCATAGCCAACGCAGCTTCGGATGAGTTCGGGACCCCTATTTTCGATCTGGACTGCATCAACACAAGCATTCTTCCCGGCGGTCTGGTCGACCTTAAACTATTGAGCAAACATCAGACCCTTCCCTTGTTTAAGCGGGGCAACCGGTTATTTCTTGCCTTGGCCGACCCCACAAACCTGCACGCTCTGGATGAAGTCAAATTCAATACAGGCCTGAATACTGACGCCGTATTGGTAGAAGCCAATAAACTCGAAGCAGCACTGGAAGCCTTTTTAAACCAGCAGGAAGAGTCCATCGGTGACACTCTGGGAGGGCTTGACGATGAGGCTCTGGACGGGCTGGATGTCGAAGCTGTCGATGAAGCTGGAGGCAAAGAGCATGACTCATCCGAAGTTGATGAAGCTCCTATTGTAAAATTCATCAACAAGGTACTTTTGGATGCCATTAAAATAGGCGCTTCAGATATCCATTTTGAACCTTATGAAAAGTCTTACCGGGTAAGGTTTCGCACCGACGGCATTCTGGAAGAAATGGCCAAGCCTCCCACTGCCCTGGCAACTCGACTGGCTGCAAGACTTAAAGTGATGTCGCAGATGGACATTTCTGAACGACGCATCCCACAAGATGGTCGTATCAAGTTGAAAATCACCAAGAATCGAGCGATCGACTTTCGGGTTAACACCCTGCCGACACTGTTTGGTGAAAAAATTGTCTTGCGAATCCTTGACCCCAGCAGTGCCAAGCTGGGTATTGATGCTCTTGGCTATGAAGACGACCAGAAAAAACTGTTTATGGAAGCGTTGGAGCAGCCGCAGGGCATGATCCTGGTGACCGGCCCGACGGGTTCAGGCAAGACCGTTTCACTCTATACGGGGTTGAACATTCTTAACACCAGCGAACGCAACATCTCAACCGCGGAAGACCCCGTAGAAATTAATCTGGAAGGCATTAACCAGGTCAATGTGAACAACAAAGTGGGCCTGACCTTCGCCGAAGCCTTGCGTTCATTCCTTCGTCAAGACCCGGATATTGTCATGGTGGGGGAGATTCGGGATCTGGAAACCGCTGAAATTGGCATCAAGGCAGCTCAAACCGGCCACCTCGTGCTGTCCACCCTTCACACCAACAGCGCACCGGAAACCCTGACCCGCTTACTGAACATGGGTGTACCGGCCTTTAACGTAGCCACAACCGTCAGCCTGATTATTGCCCAGCGGCTGGCTCGCAGACTCTGCCCCGCCTGTAAAAAGCCGGCAACGGACATTCCTGATGAAATTCTGTCCCAAGAAGGCTTCGACAACATAGGTATCCCTCGAGAAGAGTTCCAGTTATTCCATCCCGTGGGTTGCCCAAAGTGCTCAAAAGGTTATAAAGGTCGCGTTGGGGTCTATGAAGTAGTTCGCATCACTGACACAATATCCCGCATTATAATGGAAGGCGGCAATGCTATTCAGATTGCTGATGCCGCCCGAGAAGCTGGCTTTAATAACTTACGGATTTCAGCCTTGCGTAAGGCCGCGCAGGGCCTTACCAGCCTTGAAGAAGCCAACCGTGTGACCAAGGATTAAGCAATATGGCAACCGCAACCAATAGCGTATTCATCTACAAGGGTGTAGACAAAAAAGGAGCAAAGGTCGAAGGGGAAGTTACTGGAGCCAGCTCGTCGCTCGTCAAGGCCCAACTCGTTAAACAGGGTATTAATGCCCGAACTGTGCGTAAAAAGCCTAAGCCCTTATTTGGGGGCGGAAAAGCTATCAAACCGCAAGACATTGCCGTCTTCACCCGCCAGATGGCCACAATGATGAAAGCCGGTGTGCCACTGGTGCAGAGCTTCGAGATTGTTGCGGAAGGGGTAGACAACCCCACTCTCCGAGACCTGATTATGTCCATTAGAGAGGAAGTGGCCTCCGGCACAAGCTTCGCGTCCGCTCTGGAGAAACACCCCAAGTACTTTGATGACCTGTTTTGCAACCTCGTAGAATCTGGCGAGCAGTCGGGTGCACTTGAAACCATGCTTGACCGGATTGCCACTTACAAAGAAAAAACTGAGGCGATTAAAGCTAAAATCAAAAAAGCTCTGACCTACCCTATTGCCGTAATTGTCGTCGCTGTAATTGTTACTGGCATTCTATTAGTCAAAGTAGTTCCCCAATTTGCGGAAACATTCAGCAGCTTTGGCGCCGATCTACCAGCATTTACTTTATTTGTACTTCATTTATCAGAACTCGTACAGGAGTGGTGGTTTATTATTCTTGTTGCAGGAGCATTAGCTTTCTATGCTTTTGTTGAAGCGAGGCGACGCAGCAAACCCTTCTCTGACTCCATCGACAAGCTCACTCTAAAGTTACCGGTATTCGGTGACATTGTTTACAACTCTATCATTGCCCGCTTTTCACGTACCTTGGCTACAACTTTTGCAGCGGGTGTTCCGCTTATCGATGCCTTGGAATCTGTTGCTGGCGCTACAGGTAACTCTGTCTATGAAAAAGCTGTGCTGAGCGTGCGCGATGAAGTTGCCACAGGTGTTCCCCTGAACACATCCCTAAGAAAATCAGGCATATTCCCCTCGATGCTGTTACAAATGACAGCCATTGGTGAAGAGTCAGGTGCGCTTGATGAAATGCTCGACAAAGTCGCTAGCTACTATGAAGAGATGGTGGACAACCTGGTAGACAGCCTGACCTCACTTCTCGAACCCATGATTATGTCGGTATTGGGCGTTCTGGTCGGCGGCCTGATGATTGCCATGTACCTGCCTATCTTCCAGATCGGACAAGTCGTATAAATACGGACAGATCTTATTATGCAACCTGAAACTCTGGCCGGCGAATACGCCGGCCTTTTTATTACACTCACCGTTATTTTTGGTCTGATGGTCGGCAGCTTTTTGAATGTGGTGATTCACCGCGTTCCGAAGATGATGCAGAACACCTGGCAGCGGGAATGCTGTGACTTGCTGGAAATTGAAAATCCTGCGTCAGACAAGCAGCCAGCGACCTACAATCTGCTTAAGCCCGACTCCCACTGCCCCAAATGCAAAACTCCGATCAAGCCCTGGCACAATGTACCGATCATCAGTTATTTGCTGCTGAAAGGAAGATGCAGCCAGTGCTCTGAGCCCATCAGCATTCGCTACCCAACCATTGAGCTGGTTACCGGGGTGCTTAGTGGCTTTATCGCCTTCCAATTCGGCTTTACTGAGCAGGCACTGGCAGCCTTGCTGCTGACCTGGGCATTGATAGCGCTCACCATGATTGATGTTGACCATCAATTACTTCCGGATAGTATTACCCTGCCCTTGCTGTGGCTGGGTATTTTGATTAACAGTCAGGGCCTGTTTACGGATCTGAATTCAGCGGTTTATGGAGCTATTGCTGGTTACATGGTGCTGTGGAGTGTTTTTTGGCTCTTTAAGCTGCTGACCGGTAAGGAAGGCATGGGCTACGGCGACTTTAAGCTGCTGGCCGCTCTGGGCGCCTGGATGGGCTGGCAAGCTCTGCCGCTGGTGATCATCCTGTCATCTTTGGTGGGCGCAGTGATTGGTATAGCTGGCATACTGATTATGGGACGCGACAAAAATGTCCCCATTCCCTTTGGCCCCTACCTGGCCATTGCCGGATGGATTGCCTTTCTGTGGGGTGATCTGATTACCCAGACTTATTTTCAGATTGCCGGGTTTCAGTAACTTGAGCCCCAATAAAGAGTTAGAAAAAGAATGACGTTTGTAGTGGGAGTCACCGGGGGCATTGGCAGCGGCAAAACGGCCGTCTCTGATCGCTTTGCCGAGCTGGGTATTGTGGTTGTGGATGCCGATGTAGCGTCACGGGTTATTGTGGAACCGGGACGCCCTGCACTGGCCAAAATTGCCGAGCACTTTGGTTCCGACATATTGCAAACCGACGGCACTCTGGACCGCGCCAAATTGCGCACTGCGGTCTTCAAGGATCCCGCCGAGCGGAAATGGCTGGAAGCTTTGACACACCCGCTGATTCGGGAAGAGATCCTCAGTGGTTTACGCAACGCCACATCACCTTATGCTCTGTTAGTGTCGCCCTTATTGGTAGAAAGCGGTCAGAATCAACTGACACAGCGGGTTTTGGTGGTCGACGTACCTGAAGAACTGCAATTGGAACGCACAGTAAACCGCGACAACAACTCACCAGATCAGGTAAAGGCGATTATGGCAGCCCAGGCTAGCCGCCAGCAGCGTCTGGACAGTGCGGATGATGTGATTGTGAACGACGGCAGCCTTGAACAACTGCATCAGCAAGTAGATACTCTGCATCAGAAGTATCTGGAAATGTCATCACAGGATTCCTGAAAACCGCCAAGATTGGATACAGAAAGCGTCATGGTTACCAAACTGAAATGCCCTACCTGTCAGACCGAGATTGAATATTCTGAGAAGTACCCTTTTCGGCCTTTTTGCAGCGAGCGCTGCAAACTGATTGATCTTGGCGAATGGGCCAGTGAGAGCCACAAAATCAAAGGGAACTCCATTTACGATGACGTGTTGTCACAGGATCTTGAGGATCCCCAGCAGTAACACCAAGCTTTTATGAATACTGAGCGAATCACTCCTACTCTGGCCACCAGGCACTGATGGCAGCCACTCCCTGCCCGCCTCGCTGAATACTGGCCTCAACCTCCTGATCACCGAGTCCGCCCAGAGCATACACCGGCAGTTTGGCGTCTTTTACCCAAGCTTCAAACGTGTCCCAGCCTAATTCCGAGGTGTCTGGATGAGTTTGGGTTGGCTGCACCGGAGAGAGGGTAATAAAGTCCACACCCAAGACCTCAGCCTGCCGTATGTCTGCGGGACTGTGACACGCTGCACTCAACCATTGATCCTGAGAGCGAGTGAAGGAATCGCTGCGGTGTAAGTCATCACTGGTGAGATGCAAACCATCGGCAGCGGACGCCAGATTTGCAGGCGGTGTATTCAAAACAAGCTGAGCGCCAGCTTGCTGGCAGAGCGTTTTAATCGCAGGTAAATATTCATACCACTGATCCGGCGTCCACTGTTTCTGCCGCAACTGGATCAAGGTAATCCCCTGCTCAATAGCTGCAGTTACGCCTTTCAGACACTCATCCAAATCCTGTGTGTCCCGAGTAATCAATAGTCGTGGCGGCAATTGGGCTGCGGTCACGATGGGGACGTTAGCGGCCGGAAACTGGTACTTAGAAAGCGCACTTGCTTCAACCCACTTTACCGGCTGACCTTCGCGGCCATGCGCTTCACCGTCAAAGGCTGTGACATTCCACACATCCAGCAGGACCGACTTATCAGGGTAATCGTGGCGAATTTGAATCAGCGGGGAAAGCTCTGTGGAATTTATCCCCAGCTCTTCCTGTAACTCACGTATCAGAGCGGATTGTACCGACTCCCCCGGCTCAAGCTTCCCACCGGGAAACTCCCACAAACCACCCTGATCCGTATCATCGGGGCGTTTGGCAATAAGGATTTGACCACTGCTATTGCGAATCACGCCAGCGGCTACATGGACAACTTTGGTCATACGTCAATGAGTCAGGGACTAGCTGCGGTACTCCGCATTGATCTTGATGTAATCGTTGGAGAGATCGGTAGTCCAGACACGCTCCTTGGAACTGCCGCGGCCCAAATCGATACGGATCATAATCTCTTCACGATCCATGACCACCTGGCCTTGCTCTTCGGTATAGGTAATTGCCCGGCCGCCATTTTCGACAATCAGTACATCACCGAGCCACACCTTGACGGCTTCAGCTTTCAGGTCTTCTACACCGGCATAACCAATAGCTGCCACAATACGGCCCCAGTTCGGGTCAGAGGCAAACAGAGCGGTCTTAACCAGCGGGGACTGAGCCACAGCGTAGGCCACCTGCAGGGCTTCCGGCTTGGTGGTTGCGCCTTCCACTTGGACAGTGACGAATTTGGTCGCACCCTCACCATCACTGATGATGCTTTGCGCCAATTGAATATGAACGGAGACTACCGCGTTATACAGCTTGGCGAATAGCTCACCTTGGGTGTTGTCGACTTCCGGCAGACTGGTTTGCCCGGTAGCGATCAACATGCACGAATCGTTTGTCGAGGTGTCACCATCCACCGTAATTCGGTTAAACGACTGATCAGAAGCCTTTTTCGCCAACTGATCCAGCAGAGGCTGGCTCACTTTGGCATTGGTCGCAACATACGCCAGCATGGTTGCCATGTTGGGCTTGATCATGCCAGAGCCTTTGGCAATTCCGCTGACAATAATGGTTTCACCTTCGAACTCAAACTGGACTGTCGCGCCTTTCGGTCGGGTATCCGTGGTCATAATACCCTTGGCAGCCTCAGCCCAGCCATCATCGGCAAGATTATTCAGAGCCTGGGGCAAAGCCGCCAGCAATCTGGCCATTGGCAGACGCTCACCAATAACCCCGGTTGAGAACGGCAACACCTGCTGACCTTTAACACCAGCCGCTTCTGCCAGCTTGTTACAAGTCAGACGCGCATCGGACATCCCCTCTGCACCGGTACAGGCATTCGCATTACCTGAGTTGGTAATCAGATAACGAATATTTCCGGCGGCGAGATGTTCTTTCGATACAGTCACCGGAGCTGCACAAAAAGCATTCTTGGTGAAGACTCCAGCAACACGACTGCCTTCTGCCAGCCCCATAACCACCAGATCAATTCGCCCCGGCGTTTTAATACCTGCACTTGCCGTCCCCCATTGCACACCGGGAACTGCAACCATTTGAGGAAAAGGGTAATGACCCACTGCCATATTCGTTACCTGTTCAATCGCTGAGAGGCTGTCAATCGATAAAAGACAACCGATTTGCGAAGCCTGTCATTCGAATAAATGTGTCTGCCCTGAGCGAAAATCAGCCCAACCGGCCATGACATTGTTTGAATTTTTTACCCGACCCACAGGGGCAGGCATCGTTGCGTCCGATTTTAGCATTTTCCCGGACAAAAGGTTTCGCCTCGGGAACACCCTCTTGGCCAGCCTCTGCCATGGCGTCAGCTTCTGGTGCTGCCGCCAATCCCGAAGCTTGCGCATGCTCTAATTGCATACGTTTTTGCTCCAGCTCCATGGCTTGACGACGCTGCTCTTCCATCAGAGTCATTTCTTCCTCGGTTACCGGCTCTACTCTCGCGAGCATGCGGATAACCTCGGTCTTCAGGTTATCCAGCATTTGCTGGAACAGCTCGAAAGACTCGCGCTTGTATTCCTGTTTCGGGTTTTTCTGAGCGAAAGCCCGCAAGCCAATGCCCTGACGCAGGTGATCCATGTTGGCCAGATGCTCTTTCCAGAGCATGTCCAGCACATTGAGCATGATTTGACGCTCAACTTCCCGCATAACCGGCCCAAAGCGCTCACACTTCTCATCGTAGGCTTTCTGCAGCTCTTCGAGAATTCTGTCCCTCAGACTCTCTTCGTGAAGTTTTTTGTCTTCTTCCAGCCACTGCCCGATTGGCAAACGCAAACCGAAGTCGGACTCCAGATGCTGTTCCAACCCAGGAATATCCCACTGCTCTTCCAGACTTTGTGGCGGGATAAATCCTGCAACGGTATCCACAACCACATCGTAGCGGATGGCTGTGATCGCCTCGGCTATATCATCAGATTCAAGCAGTTCGTTACGTTGCTGATAGACCACCTGGCGCTGGTCATTGGCCACATCATCGTATTCCAGCAATTGCTTACGAATATCAAAGTTGCGACCTTCAACCTTGCGCTGGGCCTTTTCAATCGCATTGGTCACCATGCGATGCTCAATGGCCTCACCGTTTTCCATGCCCAGCGCCTGCATGAAGCCACGCACGCGATCGGACGCGAAGATACGCATCAGGTTATCTTCCATCGACAGATAGAAACGGGACATACCCGGATCACCCTGACGCCCGGCGCGACCGCGCAACTGATTATCGATACGGCGTGATTCATGACGCTCGGTACCGATGATATGCAGTCCGCCCGCCTCCAAGACTTCTGCATTACGCTTTTTCCAGGCTTCGCGGGCTTTTTCAATCTGCTCTTCGCTTGGGTTATCCATTTCCGCCACTTCAGCGTCGAAATTACCCCCGAGCACGATATCCGTACCACGACCTGCCATATTCGTTGCAATCGTTACCGCTCCCGGACGACCGGCCTGAGCAATAATGGATGCTTCTTTTTCGTGGAATTTGGCGTTCAGTACCTGATGCTTGATACCCGCCTTTTTCAAACGAGAAGACATCTCTTCAGATGCCTCAACGGAGGCAGTACCAACCAGAACCGGCTTGCCTTCCTCTTGCAACTCTTTAACCGCTTCAGCAATCGCCTGAAACTTCTCTTCCGTCGTCAGGTACACCAGATCGTTGTAATCCTTCCGGGCAATAGGCTTGTTGGTGGGAATCACCACCACATCCAGGCCGTAGGTCTGGCGGAACTCAAACGCTTCGGTATCAGCGGTACCGGTCATGCCGGAAAGTTTTGGAAACAGGCGGAAGTAGTTCTGGAATGTTGTTGAAGCCAGAGTCTGACTCTCATTCTGAATCGATACCCCTTCTTTGGCTTCAATTGCCTGATGCAAGCCTTCGGACAGACGGCGCCCCGGCATGGTACGACCCGTATGCTCATCAACCAAGACCACCTGATTGTCCTGAATGATGTAATCAACATCCCGCTGAAACAGAACGTGTGCTTTTAATGCTGCGTGGACATGGTGCAGCAGGTTTAGATTCATGGCTGAATAGAGGCTGTCTTCCGGTTGCAGCAGACCAACTTCAATCAGCATATCTTCAACTTTTTGATGACCCGCTTCGGTGAGTTCAACCGTGCGACTTTTTTCGTCCAGGATGTAATCACCAGGCAGGGTAATCTCCTCGCCGTCACTTAGCTGTTTGCTCAGTTTGGGAATCAGCAGATTCATCTGCTGATACATCCGAGAACTGTCTTCAGCGGCACCAGAGATAATAAGCGGTGTACGCGCCTCATCGATCAGGATCGAGTCCACCTCATCGACGATCGCAAAGTTCAGCGGACGCTGCATCTTGTCTTCCAGACGCAACGCCATATTATCCCGCAGGTAATCGAAACCGAATTCGTTGTTGGTTCCGTAGGTGATGTCCGCCTGATAGGCTTCGTGTTTGAGCACCGGGTCCTGCATCGACTGGATAACGCCCACCTTGAGCCCCAGTGCCTCATACAGAGGGCGCATCCACTCGGCATCGCGACTGGCCAGATAATCGTTCACCGTTACAATGTGTACGCCCTTGCCAGACAAGGCATTCAGGTATGCCGCGAGAGTCGACATCAACGTCTTACCCTCACCAGTACGCATTTCAGCGATACGCCCTTCATGCAGGGTGATGCCGCCGATCAGCTGAACATCAAAATGTCGCATACCCAAAGCTCTGCGACTCGCTTCACGAGCGGCGGCAAAGGCTTCCGGCAACAAACTGTCCAGGGTCTCACCTTTTTGAAAGCGCTCTTTAAACTCTGTGGATTTCAGTTTCAGCTGAGTATCAGAGAGAGCTTCCAGCTCAGGTTCAAGCTCATTAATTCGCTTGACTAACTTTCCCATACGCTTGAGTTCGCGATCATTTTTTGACCCGAACACAGATTTGACCAATTTACCAATCATGAGTAATACCGAATTTTTTAAACTGTTTGCTGCACGTCGCTGACGTCTGAATAGGAGTAATTAAAAAAGTGGAGCTGCGTCAAACACTTACGCTCAAAGTCCAGGCTTTCGCCTAACCACTTCACCAAAGTCAGTGAAACTGTCTTTGCTAAGTTACAAAACCTGCCGGGTTAATCTGGCAGTCAAATTCAAACACAGAAATGTTGATGTATGCGCCAAAGGCGCTCTGCGCGCAAAAGGCACAAGTAAACCGAAAGGTGCTTGCGGAAGCAAGCAAAAGATAGGAATTAGCGGATTGTTCGATGAATATAGGCAGCAGGATCGACAGCGCGACCATGCTTGTAAACTTCAAAGTGAACATGAGGACCGGTGGAACGCCCGGTAGAGCCCATCAAAGCAACAACCTGGCCTTTTTTGACCACATCACCCACATTCACCAGGATGTCAGCACTATGGCCATAACGCGTAGTGTAGCCATTGCCGTGATTGATCTCGACCAACTTGCCATACCCATGGCGCTCACTGGCCCAGGTCACAACGCCTGCAGCCACAGAAATCACGTCCGAGCCTTGTTTGCCGGCGAAATCCAAACCATTGTGCCAGGCGATATGCCCGCTAAAGGGATCAGTTCGGCGACCATAGCGGGATGACATCCACCCTTTCTTGATCGGTCGCCCTGCAATAAAGACATCCCGCTGGATTTTGCGCTTGGCCAACAGGGCTTCGAGAGTATCCAGCTGTTGTTCGCGGTTGGCAATTTGATCGGTCAGCTGATCAATTACCTGAATGAATTCAGGCGGCTCAAATGCCTCGCCCAGAGCCGCACTTTCCGGCCCACCGAGGGCCGGAGGCTGACTGAAATCAAATTCACCCTGATCCAACTTGGCGATATTGGTCAACCGTTCACCCAGAGCATCCAACCGCAGCAATCGCGCCTGCAGCTCCGCCATTCGCAACGTCAATGCAGACAACTGCTCCTGAGCGTGCTGTCGGGTCTCTTTTATTTCGTCTTCCTGGTTAGCAAGGGCTTCGCTCCAGGCTCGGGCAGAATCGCCGGTAAACAGGTCAGCGCCTTCACTGTGATTGAGTTCTTGATTGACCCAAACACCCAGTCCAACGGGAATACCCAATAAACACACGGACAAAAGCGCACGAGTCCACCCACCCAGGGTAAAGCTTCGTGTTCGACCATGATGTTTGCTGACGACAATGATTTTCACTGTGCTGGGTCCCGCTTTGTCAAAAAATTCAGACAATGGCTTATTTCAAATCAAATAAGCAAATACGCACACTGGCGCCCTAAAGATATAAGGTCCTTATTGTTGTTTTGGCATCCATTCCAGGCCACCTAAGTTAGCCCACTACCTTTACCGAGATCACGATCGTCTTTAGCCAAGACAATCGTTGTAAGGTTAGCGGCCAATACCGGCGAAACTGAACCTTCAGGTAGCATAAAACCGGCAAACTACAAGATAGCGTGCCGGCCAATATGGCATATAAAATAAGGAATTACCAATACTTATTGGAATCAAAAATGGGGGTAGACACCCAGAAACAGGGGCATTCAGGAAAAAGGCGGGGGCAAGAGGGACAAGAATGACTCTGGAGCCCGACAAAGGACTCCAGAGAGCTTAACAAATACCGCCTTGGGAATTCTCTTTTGGCCGCATGGACCAAATCCAGAGCAAGCTGGCCTGATCAGACCGCCAACACTGGCTTAACGTAGGAAATAGGTGCCTTACTTTCGTCTTCAAAAGTCACCACTTCCCAAGCGTCTTCCTGAGCGATCAACTGACGTAACGACTTGTTATTCAAGGCGTGACCAGACTTATGGGCCTTAAATTCGCCAATCAGGCTATTACCCAAGAGGTACAAATCACCGATGGCGTCCAGAATCTTGTGTTTTACGAACTCGTCTTCGTAGCGCAAGCCATCTTCGTTCAGAATTCGGTACTCATCCACAACAATAGCGTTATCCACACTACCGCCCTTGGCCAGCCCTTTTGAACGCAAATATTCGATTTCGTGCATAAACCCGAAGGTACGGGCACGACTGACCTCTTTCACAAAAGAAGTACTTGAGAAATCGACTGACGCATCGAGTGTACGCCCTTTGAACACAGGGTGATCAAAATCGATGGAAAAAGAAACCTTAAAACCATCAAATGGCAGGAAACTGGCTACTTTATCGCCATCTTCCACAACCACCGGACGCTTGATACGAATAAACTTCTTCGCTGCCGCCTGCTCCTCGATACCAGCTGACTGAATCAGGAAAACAAACGGACCGGCGCTGCCATCCATAATCGGAACTTCTGCAGCACTCACCTCAACGATGGCGTTATCAATACCCATACCGGCAATCGCTGATAGCAGATGCTCAACAGTGGAAACCCGCACATCACCTTTCACCAGGGTTGTGGACAGGGTCGTGTCACCCACATTTTCAGCTTTAGCCTGAATTTCGACCACAGGGTCCAAATCCACACGGCGAAATACAATTCCGGTATCTACTGGGGCAGGCAGTAATGTCAGGTAGATTTTCTCACCTGTATGAAGGCCTACACCGGTGGCTCGAATAGCATTTTTAAGCGTACGCTGTCTAATCATTGATGTGTATTACCAAAGTATGGAGCAGTTAATCGAACAATATTACCAAAGTTAGTACCTATAAACCAACAACTTATAACTTTTTAACTGGGCTCAGACTCGCTTCCTTGCTCTGTGAGGGGGCACAGCGTCCGCGAAAAGACCCAAACCGACGGGTGCAAAAGCGCAAACTGCCTGAACTCATTTAAATCTATTAACAAGCTGCTCATTACCAATAAATGACTTCTCATGATTCATTATTAACTTTGGCAATATTGCAGACCAATTTTCAAACACTCAACAAAGGCTACTCTACTGGCAACCTGGCCCTATAACGGCTTACGAACTGTGCGTTAGTGCCTCAACGGACACAAACGCGATACAACAATCGCAAGGCCGTACTCAAACCCGGTTACAGCAGTCGTACATTCACTGTTCACCGATGCTGCTTGGTATCTATTGATTGAGCCTTTCGGATACCAAAAGCCTTAAGTCTCAAAATCGAACCATTTCCAGTAGAGACCCTGCCTGCCACAACAGAGTTCACTGTCTATACACAACTTGACCTATATAAACAGTTCACTGCCCAGGCAGACTCCTAGTCTGCCTGGCGACGAAGGAATGCAGGAATATCCAGATATTCCATATCCTTTTCTTCCATTGGCTTTTGCACTGCTGATCCGCGCTGTGTGGGTTGATTACGCATTACAGTAGGACGATCCAGTGCCGCGTAATCTGGCTGTCCGCCACTGCGACGGGTATTGTCTACAACTACTTTGGTAGGCTCTGGTTTTACCGCTGCCACAGGCTCACCCAAACCGGTTGCGACAACCGTCACTCGCAGCTCATCACTCATTTCCGGATCAATTACTGTACCGACAACAACTGTGGCACCTTCTGATGCGAACTCTTCAACGGTATCACCAACTTCAGAGAACTCGCCCAGAGACAGATCCAGACCGGCAGTAATGTTAACCAGAATACCGCGCGCACCCTGCAGGTTAATATCTTCCAGCAAAGGACTGCGGATAGCAGCTTCGGCAGCTTCACGGGCACGGTTCTCACCCTGAGCGATACCGGTACCCATCATGGCCATACCCATTTCAGACATAACAGTGCGTACGTCAGCAAAGTCAACGTTAATCATACCAGGGCGCATAATCAGATCGGCAATACCCTGAACCGCACCCAGCAGCACATCATTTGCCGCCTTGAAGGCATCCAGCAATGTGGTGGTTTTCCCCAGTACTGCCAGGAGTTTTTCATTAGGAATTGTAATCAATGAGTCAACACGTTCCTGCAGCTCACGAATACCGGCCTCGGCAATTGCCAGACGTTTTTTACCTTCGAAAGGAAATGGTTTGGTCACTACAGCAACGGTCAGAATCCCCAGCTCTTTTGCCACTTCGGCAACAACTGGTGCACCGCCGGTACCAGTACCACCACCCATACCGGCAGTAATAAAGACCATATCAGCACCTTCCAGAACTTCTGCAATGCGCTCACGATCCTCCATCGCTGCTTCACGACCAACCTCCGGGTTTGCACCCGCGCCCAGGCCTTTGGTAATCGCATTACCAAGCTGCAGCACAGTGCGTGCTTCAACGTCTTTCAGAGCCTGTGCATCGGTGTTGGCACAAATAAATTCTACACCTTCTACGTCATTGGAGATCATGTGTTTGACAGCGTTACCACCACCACCACCGACACCAACTACTTTAATGACTGCATTAGAAGGTACGCTATCGACTAGTTCGAACTTTGACATGGTTTTTCCCCTTTTCCCTGACAAACTAAATTGATTTCACTAACACTTGATTAAGTTTTGTTGCTAAAAGTCTACTGATACAAATGGTTTAACATCACTGTTAAAAGTTTCCCTGAAACCAGGTTTTCACTTTCTCCCACCAGTTATTGCCGCTATCGGTTTTTACCGGATACTGCGCGACACGACCTTCATTTTGTTGGCGCTTCGCATACTGCAAAAGGCCAACGCCGGTTGAATAAATTGGATTATTAACAATATCGCTCAACCCCCTTACGTTCTGTGGTGTTCCAAGGCGTACCGGCATGTGGAAAATTTCTTCAGCCAGTTCAATAACACCTTCCATTTTTGATGTTCCGCCAGTCAACACGATGCCGGCAGCCACCAGGTCTTCAAATCCGCTGCGACGCAACTCCGCCTGTACCAGAGTAAACAGCTCGTCATAACGTGGTTCGACCACCTCTGCCAAAGCTTGTCGGGACAAATCTCTTGGTTCACGGTCACCGACACTGGGCACCTTGATGGTCTCGTCAGGCCCGGTCAACTTGGCCAAAGCACAGGCATATTTGATTTTAATTTCTTCTGCATGAGGCGTAGGAGTACGTAACGCCATGGCAATGTCATTGGTAACCTGATCACCCGCAATAGGAATCACACCGGTATGACGGATGGCTCCCTCGGTAAAGATCGCAATATCAGTGGTACCACCACCGATATCAACCATACATACGCCCAACTCTTTTTCATCTTCGGTCAGAACGGAGTAGCTCGATGCCAGTTGTTCCAGAATGATGTCTTCAACTTCCAGTCCGCAACGACGGATACACTTTTCAATATTTTGGGCGGCATTAACTGCACAGGTGACCAGATGAACTTTTGCTTCCAGACGAACACCGGACATACCCAATGGCTCTTTTACGCCCTCCTGTTCATCGATCAGGTATTCCTGAGGCAGGATGTGCAAAATCTTCTGATCCGCAGGAATAGCCACAGCCTGAGCTGCATCGATAACCCGATCCAAATCCTGACTGAACACCTCACGGTCCTTGATCGCCACAATACCGTGAGAATTCAGACTGCGAATATGGCTACCGGCGATACCCGCATACACAGAGTGAATCTGGCAACCTGCCATTAACTCTGCTTCTTCGATTGCTCTCTGAATGGATTGCACAGTCGACTCAATGTTAACGACTACCCCCTTCTTGAGGCCGGAAGATCGATGCGAACCAATTCCAATAATCTCCAGTTCACCATCTGTAGACAGTTCTCCAACAATGGCAACCACTTTGGAAGTGCCGATATCCAAGCCAACAACCATTCGACTTTCATTTGCCGCTGCCATTACACAACCTCACTTTTAGGCTGAACTGCCCTGTTGTCGTTATCTTTTCTGCAACTGCTTCCGTGTAGCATATGCTTCGTTATAAATTCCAGCTTTATCATTTCTTCAATCCGCTTATGCACTTGCTGGCTCACGCCACTGAACAGCAACACCGTTGTAGTACCTGAGATCTACACTGCTCAGCTCCGCCCAACGTGTCTGCAGCTGAGATTTATAAACGGTCAAAAATCGCCCCATTTTCGCAATCATGTCATCCCGACCAATACGGACCACAACACCATCACTTAATGTAATCGTCCAGCTTTTTGCGGCACTACAGGCCAGCTGTTTTACCAACATCCCATGTTCGGCCAGCATTTTATTCAATGTCTGATACTGAGCCATCATCTCCTGCTCCATACCTTCCTCACCGCTGAGCTGAGGCAACCCCTTCAGTAATTGTTTATCCGTCTCCTGATTGCTTAGACGGATCACCTCTCCCCGATGATTCAAAGCATCACTTTCGCCCCAACGGGCAATAGGCTTGTGCTCAATAACGGTCACTTCCAGCTGATCAGGCCAGCGGCGAGCCACTCGAACATGATCAATCCAGGGTTTTTCTTCCAGACGAAACTGAATTTCTTTCAAATCCAGTCTCATAAAACTGTCTGCCATAGAGTCATACACCGACTCCGCTACAACTTTTTGCGAAACACGGGAGAACTCACCGTTTATTTTCACACTGGTCACAGGGCGATCCAACTGACCTAAAACCCAGTGCCCTACACCATAGAAACCCAAGGCCGCTATAGATAAAACACTTAAAACACCAAGCCAGCGAAGTATTTTTTTTCCTGCAGCACCACCGGCTTTATTACCAGTACGACTTGCGCCACGTACGCCCACAGCCCGGTTTTTTCCGGCAGTGTTTCGCTGGGCAGTTTGTCTACCTTCACGAACATTGCTCTGGCTGCGTACTATGGCCATCCGGTAATCAGCTCGCTATCTGGGTTTGCTTTAAAATGGTGATCACAAGATCATCAAACGTTAAACCTTTGGCCTTGGCTGCCATCGGCACAAGGCTATGATCCGTCATGCCCGGTACAGTATTCACCTCAAGCGTGTAAAAATTGCCATCTTTATCTGCCATAAAGTCGACACGTCCCCAACCGCTGCACCCCAGAGATTCAAAAGCCTCGACAGACAACTTGGCCAGACGTTTCTCATCCACATCTGACAAACCACAGGGGCACAAATAGCGGGTGTCATTGGCGATGTATTTGGCGTTGTAGTCATAGAACTGATGATCTGTTTCCAGACGAATAGCAGGTAAAGCTTCACCATTCAAAACAGCCACAGTATATTCCGCACCTTCAATGACTTGCTCAGCGAAGACACTGCTGTCGAATTTTGCAGCTTCCTGATACGCACTATCCAGCTCTGCACGACTCGCCACCTTTGACATACCAATACTGGAACCCTCGTGTGCGGGTTTCACCATAAGTGACTCACCGATCTCTGCGACAACACGATCAAGATTCCCGGCATCCAATTTCCGATACTCCGGAGTCGAGATGCCAGCGGCGGTAAATATCTGTTTGGTTCGCCATTTATCCATGGCCAGGGAAGAAGCCTGTACACCACTGCCGGTATAGGGCAATCCCATGAACTCCAACAACGCCTGGATACGTCCATCCTCGCCACCAGGCCCGTGTAATGCGATAAATACACGGTCAACAGTTTCTTTCAGCAGCCGCTCTACGATATTTTTGTCAACATCAATCAAAAACGCATCAACGCCCTGACGAATCAAAGCATCATAAATTGCTTTACCACTGTTCAGAGAGACTTCACGCTCAGCCGACTGGCCGCCATACAAAACGGCGACTCGTCCGAAATCTTGTGAATTTACACTTTTCATAACCGTGTCTACTCTTTATTACGCTTGTTTAGCCATATCGTTGTCGATCTTATCGCAGCTTTCTTTACGACTCTTTAGCTCACCTGCGACACTTTAGACATGGCCGATTCACTAGCCTTTGTTTCTATACCATTAACTGTTACTGCAGTTTGCGTTTGGCCAATTCAACTGCCAGCAAACCCACATTACCCGCCCCCTGAGTCAGCACTATGTCTCCGGGCTGCACGAGATCCGCCACCACTTCAGGGACACCATCAATACCTTCCACAAATACAGGTTCCACCTGTCCGCGACCGCGAATACTGCGACACAAGTGCCTGCTATCTGCACCCGGAATTGGGTCTTCACCTGCGCTATACACTTCCAACATGATCAACGCATCCACGTGGGACAATACATCCACGAAGTCCTCATAAAGATCCCGAGTTCGCGTATAGCGATGAGGCTGATAGATCATTAACAAACGACGCTCAGGCCAACCGTCGCGGATAGCCGCAACCGTTGCCGCCACTTCACGGGGGTGATGTCCGTAATCATCAACCAGCATCGCTGTTCCCGTAGCCGTAGCTTGCTCTTTATCATTTGCAGCCAGTTTGTCAACGACCGGGTATTCACCGTAAACCTGAAAGCGGCGGCCAACACCCTGAAAATTCTCTAATCCCTGTTGAATCGCACTGTCTTCCAGACCTTCATCAGTAGCCACAGCAACGGTTGCCAAGGCATTCAGCACGTTGTGCTGCCCCGGCATATTGACCGTAACCTCAAGGTCGGCCAATCCATCAGGACGCTGTGCAGTGAATCGGGTCGAGAGTGCTGTTTGCACCACATTCACCGCGCGAAAATCATTACCCTCCTCAAAACCGTAGGTAACAATGGGACGGGAAATTTCTGGAATAATTTCCTGCACGACGGGATCATCGCCACACACCACAGCCAGACCGTAGAACGGCAAGTTATGCAGAAACTCCACAAAGGTCTTTTTCACTTTTGAAAAATCACCTTCATAAGTATCCATGTGATCCGCATCAATATTGGTCACCACAGCAACCATCGGCTGAAGGTGCAGAAATGATGCGTCACTTTCATCGGCTTCAGCCACCAGATAGCGGCTGGCCCCCAATTGGGCATTAGCTCCGGCACTGTTCAGCAAACCGCCGATGACAAAAGTCGGATCCCGATCACCGGCAGCCAGCACAGAAGCCATGAGACTGGTGGTCGTGGTTTTACCGTGGGTGCCTGCTATTGCGATGCCGTGACGATATCGCATCAACTCACCCAGCATTTCTGCACGGCGTACAATTGGGATACGACGATCCCTGGCTCCCTGCATTTCAGGGTTGTTTTCATCCACAGCGGAAGAATTAACCACCACATCGGCCGCTTCGACGTTTGACTCACTGTGACCGATATAAATGATTGCGCCTTTACTCTGTAAACGCTGAGTAACATTGGACTCACGCAGATCGGAACCTGAGATGTTATATCCCTGATTCAACAAGACCTCTGCAATGCCGCTCATCCCCGCTCCACCAATACCGATAAAGTGGATACGTTTGATGCGTCGCATTTCCGGCACTTCACTGGTGTATTTGTTGATACCGCTACTGGCCGTTTTCATATTCTGCTTATCCATTTGAGCCGCCTCTATTCTCTATACCGCAAGCGGCTTTTTCACACATTTCAGCCACATCATTGGCCGCCTCAGGCATCGCCAACGCTTTCGCATGTTGCGCCATCACAAGCAGCTGTTCCCGATCTTCTGAAACATTGCGGATAAAGTCTGCAAGGTCCTCAACCGTCAGGTCACGCTGCTGTTTCACGATTCCAGCACCATTGTCTTCCAGCCATTGGGCATTGAAGGTTTGGTGGTCATCGATGGCATAGGGATAAGGCACCAGCAATGCCCCTCTCCCGGCCAGAGTCAATTCAGAAACGGTTAACGCCCCTGCGCGACAAATCACTACATCCGCCCATTCATACACAGCAGCCATGTCGTCGATAAAATCCAGCACCTCAGCGACCACGCCTGCATCCTGATAATTTTTCCTGGTAACATCCAGATGACGCTTACCGGTCTGATGCTTCACTTCTGGCCGCATATTCAATGGCAAGTGCCGAATCGCTACCGGAATCATTTCATTCAGAGCCAAAGCACCCAGGCTTCCTCCCAGAACCAGTATTTTAAGAGGACGGTCTTTATCGATCTCCAGTGGTGCAACCTTGGCAATCGACTCTCGCACAGGATTTCCAACGTGTTTTGCATTAGGCAAACTGTTGGGAAACGCTTCCATCACGCAACTTGCCACTTTCGACAACCAACGATTTGTAGTTCCGGCAATCGCGTTTTGCTCATGAATTAGCACCGGTTTTCTCAATAACCAGGCAGCAACACCACCGGGACCTGAGGCAAAGCCGCCTAATCCCAGTACCACATCAGCTTTTTCGCGCTTTAAGATCTTGCGCGCTTGCCATACCGCACCAATCAGCAAAAATGGGGCTTTCAATTTTGACAAGATGCCCTTGCCCCGGACACCTTCAATATCCAGACAATGCAGAGGAATATCAGCTGCCGGCACGAGCTGAGCTTCAATACCTCGGGCAGTACCCAACCAGCTCAATTTGGCGCCTTTGTTGCGTAACTTTTCTGCCACGGCCAGTGCGGGAAATACGTGTCCGCCAGTCCCCCCCGCCATGATGACGATATTCATCTGGGATTGAGTGTCATCCGCCTGCACTTGCTCAACTACCTTTTCCATATCAAACGGCCTCCCCGGTATCGGAAACCGAAGACAAATTTTGCTGGCGCATATTACTGGTGGTGCGCCGAGATTTGCCTGAAACCTTTTTCGGTGGGTTTAAAGCTTCTATCCGCATTTCCCAGTCAATTCGTAAAACCAGTGCCATTAAGGCGCAGGATGCCAGCAAACTACTGCCACCGTAGCTGATAAACGGCATGGTCAGGCCTTTGGTAGGCAACAAACCAGAAGCCACTCCTACATTGATAAAAGCCTGTCCGGCAAACATCACCGCCACACCAAAGGTTGCAAAACTGGCAAATACCTTGTCGGCAGCCATAGCCCGCTGAGCAATATTCAGGATACAAATCACCAGGGCAATAAATGTTCCTATAACAACAGCGACACCAACCAAGCCGAATTCTTCCGCAATGATGGCGAAGATAAAGTCGGTATGCGCTTCGGGCAGATAAAACAACTTCTGTACACTGTTACCCAACCCAAGGCCGGTCCACTGACCACGCCCAAAAGCGATCAAGGACTGGGTTAACTGATAGCCACTGTTAAACTGATCCGCCCAAGGATCCAGGAACGTGATCAAACGCTGCATGCGGTAAGGTGACAAGGTGGCGATCAGAATCAACCCGCCCAATGCAGCGGCAAATAACAAAATGAATTGCCACAAACGCACTCCGGCCACAAACAACATGGCCATTACAGTACAGGCTAAAACCACCGAGGCACCGAAGTCAGGCTCCAGCAGCAACAGGAAAATCATCATCCCCAATACCAGCAAGGGCTTGAAAACCCCTCGCCAATCACCCAATGTTTCCTGCCCCCGACGGGCCAGGAAACTGGCATAGAAAACAATGGTGCAGAATTTCACCACCTCAGAGGCCTGGATACCAAACGGGCCCAATTGCAACCAGCGTTGACTGCCGTTCACTTTACGGCCAATCCCCGGGATCAATACCAGAGTCAACATCACCAAGGCCAGAATCAAAAACAGGCTTCCGTATTTTTCCCAGATAATCGTCGGAACTGAAGCGATCAGAACAGCGCCAACCATCCCAAGCATCCAGTACACCGCATAGCGTACGGAAAAAAACCAGGCGTCGTTGTAGTTCTCCTCAGCGAAAGTCATGGAAGCCGAAGTCACCATAACGAATCCTATGGACGACAGCACCATCGTCAACGTCAACAGCTGCCAGTTAATAGCGTCCATCCAGGCTGTAGAATTTAAGGCAGGTTTCAACATGCTGTTCATGCAACAACCTCCTTTACAACCCGTACAAAGTGATCTCCGCGATCCTCAAATCCTTTATACATATCAAAACTGGCACAGGCAGGTGATAACAGTACATCGTCGCCGGCTTCAGCTTGTTGTGCAGCAAGTTCTACCGCTTCCTGCATGGTTGTGGCCGAACGTGTGGGCAGAAGCCCTTCAAACTGTGCCGCGATTTGAGCCCCATCCTGTCCGATCACAACGACAGAACGAAGACCGGCTGCAGCGTCTTTTAATGACGAGAAATCTGCGCCTTTACCAACTCCACCGGCAATCAGGACAATTTTCCCAGAGTCTTTTTGCAACCCCTTCAATGCTGCCAGGGTTGCGCCAACATTGGTTCCTTTAGAGTCATTGTAAAAGTTCACACCACCGTTTTCAGCCACCCACTGACAGCGATGAGGCAAACCCGGAAACTGTGTCAAGGTTTGCAGCATCGACTCCATAGGCAACCCGACTGCATGCCCCAACGCAAGAGCCGCCAAAGCATTGGCTATATTGTGACGGCCAGGCATTTTTATGTCGGCGGAAGGCATCAGTGCCTTGAACTCAAAAGCCAGATACTCTTGCCCGCCTTTGACAATCACACCGAAACCATTGCGGTCAGGCACATTTAGCCCAAAACTGAATTGCTGAACCCCTTCTGCCAAGGGTGGTGAGGTTAAAGGATCTTCCCGGTTTATAACCACTTTACGGGCACCAAAATAGACCCGTTGTTTGGCCATATAATATTGGGCAAACGAATCGTATCGATCCATGTGATCTTCACTGACGTTCAGGACCGTGGAGACCTCGGCATTCAACTTGTTAACACTTTCCAACTGAAAACTGGACAGTTCAAGCACATAGAGCTCAGCAGCGGGCTGTTGCAGCAAATCCAGTACTGGCACACCGATGTTGCCACCGATCAGCACCATTTTACCGGCGGCTTTTGCCATTTCGCCCACCAGTGTAGTGACCGTACTTTTGGCATTGGAGCCGGTAATGGCAATAACCGGAGCTTTGACTTCACGCAGGAATAACTCGATATCCCCGAGTACAGGAACTCCTGCATTTACTGCTTTTTGAATCATCGGATTCGACAAAGGAACCCCAGGACTCACAATAATCTCTGATGCAGCCAGCAAGGTGTCTTCTTTTAAGTCGCCCAGCTCGATATTCGCATCAGGAAACTGCGAACGGACACTGTCGAGTGCAGGAGGTGCTTCACGGGTATCAACCCACACAAAGCGGCGGCCCGAATTGGTCAAATAACGCGCAGCAGATTGCCCGGTCATTCCCATACCGACCAGGACAATCACATTGCTTTGTGCGATTAAGTTGACCACAGTATTTCTTCTCGCCTTATCCTAATTCGATTCAACAGTGATTAACGCAGTTTCAGCGTTGCCAATCCAAACAACACCAGCATGACGGTGATGATCCAGAAGCGAACAATCACACGCGGCTCTGGCCAGCCTTTTAATTCAAAGTGATGATGCAACGGCGCCATGCGGAAAATACGACGGCCGGTCAGCTTGAACGAACCCACCTGCAAGATCACGGATACGGTTTCCATCACAAACACACCGCCCATGATGAAGAAAACAATTTCATGACGGACAATAACCGCAATCACTCCCAGCGCAGCGCCCAGAGCCAGAGCGCCCACATCTCCCATAAACACCTGGGCCGGATAGGTGTTAAACCAAAGAAACCCCAAACCTGCACCACCCAACGCGGCACAGAAAACAATCAATTCACCAGCACCGGCCACATAAGGAATGTGCAGGTAGCTTGCAAATTCATTATGTCCAACCAGGTAGGCAATCAGCCCAAGAGCGCCACCCACCATAACCGTTGGCATAATGGCCAGCCCGTCCAGGCCATCAGTCAGGTTCACCGCATTACTGGAGCCGACGATCACAAAATACGTCAGCACGATGTAAAACAGTCCCATATCCAGAGCGATATTTTTAAAAAACGGCACAATCAACTGGGTCTCTGCAGGTGTAGCCGCGGTGTAATACAGAAAAATTGCTGCCCCCAAACCAGCGACTGACTGCCAAAAGTATTTCCAGCGAGCTGGCAGTCCTTTGGAGTTTGCCTCGACCACTTTGCGGTAGTCATCCACCCAACCCACAGCACCAAAGATGCCGGTTACAATCAAAACAACCCATACATAGCGGTTAGTCAGGTCAGACCATAAAAGTGCACTGACAAAAATCGCCGCCAAAATCAGGGTGCCCCCCATGGTAGGGGTACCTGACTTACTCAAATGAGATTCAGGGCCATCGTCACGAACCGACTGGCCAATCTGCAGATAATTCAGTTTACGAATCATCCAGGGGCCTAAAATCAATGAGATGGCCAATGCCGTCAGCACACCCAAAATGCCTCGCAGTGTCAGGTACTGAAACACTGCGAAAGAGGACATGTGCTGTTGTAAATACTCTGCAAGCCACAAAAGCATTATTGTTGTTCTCCGCCTAACGTGATTGCTTGCACAACGCTTTCCATGCCTGCGCTCCGAGATCCTTTCACCAGGACAACCGTGTTATCTGTTAATTGAGTGAATAAATATTGGTTAAGTTCGTCCTTAGAGACAAAGTGCTTCGCCATTGGTTCTTGCTGAACATGCGCTTTTGAAGAAGTCGTCACATCTTCCGCTTGAGCATCGCTTTCATTGAATCCATTACAGGCAAACTGGCTGTTTTTTCCTTGTGTGACCAACACAGGCAGACCCAGTTTTTTCAGATCAGAGCCCAGCGTCTGCATGGCGATCTGCTCACCGTCACCCAGCTCACCCAGATCTCCAAGAACCAACATCACTGCACGCCCCTGGCGATAAAGATCCATCAACAATTGAGCGGCAGCTTTCACAGATCCCGGGTTGGCATTGTAGGTATCATCAATAACCAGCGACTGATTGAAGCCTGTTTGCGGCATCATCCGACCTCTTACGGGCGTTACTGAGGCAAGACCTTGCGCAATTTCTTCAAGAGTCATCCCAACAGCCAGACAGCAACCGGCAACTGCCAACGCGTTATTCACATTTTGACGCCCCATCATCGGCAATTTCACGATAACGCTGTCCTGATCAGTATGCAGAGTGAACTCATAACATGCCGCTTCATTCAGACGGATATCCGATGCGGTAACATCCGCATCACTGCTGACTGCCGAAAAGGTCAGGCACTTTACATCCGGACGCTTATTTTGCAAGGTTTCCAACCAACCTGCAGCGTAAGATTCATCAAGATTGACTACTGCTGTACCACCTTGTCTCAGATGACTGTAAATTTTGGATTTTTCTGCTGCAACACCAGCCTCACTTCCAAAGCCTTCAAGGTGAGCAGCCATTACGTTATTGACCAATGCAACGGTTGGCTCTGCCAGTGATGCCAGATAATCAATTTCACTTAAACCGCTGGCACCCATTTCGATGACGGCGTATTGAGTATCAGCCTTCATTGCCAACAGTGTCTGAGGCACACCAATATGGTTGTTCAAATTGCCTTGTGTCACATGCACCACGGATTTCTGACCCAAGACCTTCGCGATCATTTCTTTAACCGTGGTTTTACCACTGCTACCGGTGAGCGCGACCAACGGCCCCTGAAATTGCAAGCGAGCTTGATGGGCGATTTCACCGAACGCACGGGTTGTATCCTTGACTTTTAATTGCGGCGCGCTCTGCTCATTATTCAGACACTCAACGACTGTAGCCACTGCGCCAGCACTGCAAGCATCAGCCACAAAATTATGCGCATCAAATCGTTCGCCTTTAAGCGCTACAAACAGATCACCAGACTGAATGGAACGGGTATCCGTGTTGACCCGTTCAAAAATCACATCATCACCGTGTAACTCAGCAGACAAGGGTCCAGCGATATCTGATAGCTTCATGGGCTTAATCATTTGCGCTTCCTCCTTGCCGGGAGGCCACGCGCGCTCGAAGAATCGAACGCGCTACTGAGGTATCGCTGAAAGGAAGCTTTTCAGTACCTATTTGCTGATAGTCCTCATGCCCCTTGCCTGCAATCAGGATGCAATCACCCGCCGAAGCATGATTGATGGCATAGCGAATAGCATCTTCACGGTCTATTAAGCAGTGAACGTTCTCTAATTTGCTGAAGCCTGCCATCACCTCATTAATAATTTTCTGCGCATCTTCCGTGCGAGGATTGTCACTGGTGACAACAATTTCATCTGCCATTTTTTCTGCCGCCCGGGCCATCAAAGGACGCTTGCCTGCATCACGATCGCCACCGCAACCAAAAACACACCACAGCCGCTGCTGGCTGTGATGACGAATAGCCGTCAATACAGACTCGAGAGCATCCGCGGTATGAGCGAAATCGACCAACACCGTCAGCTCGCTGTTATCATCAACCGATTCGAGTCTTCCCGGCACAGGCTTTAATCCCGGCAACCGTGACACCAGCTCTTCAACAGAACGACCCAGTGCGTACCCGCTGGCAACAACCGCCAACAGATTCTGCAAATTGAACTCACCCCACACTGGCAGCCTGACCTCTATCACAGACTCAGGTGTACGCAGGTTAGCGACAATCCCTTCAGGCAAATACTGAATATCCTGAAAACTGAAATCGGCCGGTTTTTGCAGGCCGTAGGTCAGCAATTTTGTGTTGTCAGACAGTGCCTGAATAAAAGTCTCGGCATAGGTATCGTCAGCATTGATCACCGCAGACTTCAATGTCCCGAAAGACATCAGCTGTGCCTTGCTGGCAACGTAACTGGCCATATCGCCGTGGTAATCAAGGTGGTCACGACCAATATTGGTAAACACGGCCACGTCAAATTCAACTGCTGCCACACGTCCCTGATCGAGACTGTGGGAGGAAACCTCCATAACAACGGATTTGGCACCGTCATCGCGCAACTGGGACAATATTTTTTGAGTCGCAATAGCATCTGGCGTAGTCATCCCGGTATTAACCATGGACTGACCCACTAAACCAAACCCCAGCGTACCAACGGATGCTGCAGGACATTCCCCATCGTTCAACAACTGAGCCAACCAGTGGCTGCAAGTCGTCTTTCCGTTGGTTCCGGTAATGGCGACCATTGATAACTCTCGGGAAGGAACGCCATACCAGCTGCCAGCCAAAGCACTCAATCGCTGGCGCAGGTCAGGCAGTGCAACACGATACACACCACCATCCAACGGCTCACAACTCTCGCTTTCGCCTTCAACCAAAACCAAAGCAGCGCCATTTTTCAGGGCACTGTCTATATACTGTGAGCCATCTGCCTGGCTGCCCGCCAATGCGACAAACGTATCACCAGTGCTTACCTGGCGACTGTCCAGCACCAACGGGCCCACCGGGATATTCAGTACATTCTGTAACGACAAAGCGGGCAGCAGGTGCCCGAGCGTTGGATAAACTGTATCGATACGCTGAGTCATCACGACAAGGGCTCCTGAATGGTTCGCTGTTCAGTTGCCACTTTTTCCTTATCCGCCGCTGTTACCTCTGGGGGCACATGCATTAATCGCAAAGCGCCCTCAGCCACCTTGGAAAATACCGGAGCAGCGACTTCGCCACCGTGATATTTGCCAGATGAAGGATCTTCGATATCCACCACAATCACGACGCGCGGGTCATTTGCAGGAGCCATACCTGCAAACACAGAACGGTAACGGTTGTAGACATAACCTTCCTTGCCAACTTTATGCACAGTTCCGGTTTTGCCGGCAGCCGGATAAGCTTCAATTTGCGCCTTGCGACCGGTACCGCCCGGCCCCAAAACCGTTTTCAACATATCGACAACTTCATGGGAAATCTTGCGGGTCACAACCTGCTCGCCCAGATCATCCAGCTGCACTTCGTCTTTGCTGTCACCACCCAAACGCAGCAGACTCACCGGCTTCTTGACACCGTAATTAGCCACGACTCCATAAGCCTGAGCCAGCTGAAGAGCGGTGACACTCATGCCATAACCAAAAGCAAAATTGGCGCGCTCAATATCGGTCCAGCGGCTTCGGCTGGGCAATACACCCACTCCCTCTCCGGGAAAACCTACGCCAGTACCCTGGCCCAACCCCAGACGGAAAAACATATTACGAACCACATCGGGTTCCATATCCAGAGCCACCTTACTGATACCCACCTGGCTGGACTTGGTAATCACCTTGGTCAGATCAATAACGCCGTAGTTAACAGGATCCAGCAAGGTTTTCTTGCCGACCCGAATGTATCCAGGACTGGTGTCGATCATGGTGTGCGGGTGATAACGACCACTCTCCAGTGCAGCCAATACTGTCAGAGGCTTCATGGTGGAGCCCGGCTCAAACTGATCCGTGATGGCCCGATTTCTCAGGGCAGATACCTTGATGCCGGTGCGATCATTCGGGTTATAGGAAGGCTGATTCACCATCGCCAACACTTCACCGGTCTTGACATCAAGCATCACCAGACTGCCGGAGGACGCCTGATGTTCAGCCACAGCCTGCTTCAATTCCCGATAAGCGAGATACTGCAAACGCAGATCAATACTCAGGTGTATATCTTTTCCGGCTTCTGGCGCTTTCAGCTGTCCGTCATCTTTAATCACGCGGCCTTTCAGGTCTTTCAAAACACGCTTGGAGCCCGAATGCCCCATCAACCAGTCGTTGTACGCGAGTTCAATACCTTCCTGGCCTCGCTCATCAATATTGGTAAAGCCAACGATATGCGCAGTTACTTCACCAGCAGGATAAAAACGCTGGTACTCAGTGCGGCCATAAACGCCCGCCCAGCGGTTAGCAAGGATGTTTTCAGCTTTCTGTGGCGGCATATTACGTTTCAGGTAAACAAATTCTTTACCCTGGTAGCGCTTCAGTTTTTTACGCAAGCCAATTTCTGAAACACCCAAGGCTTCAGCCAAAGCTGCAACCTCAACCGCATCGGACTTGAGCTCAGATGGGTTCGCCCATAAGGACACCACCGGAGTACTCACAGCCAGAGGCTCCCCATTGCGGTCTGTAATCACGCCACGATGAGCCGGGATGATTTCGGTCCGCACTGTACGGGCATCACCCTGCCCCTGAAGAAACTCGAACCCTTTGTCTTCGCCGGGAACGACCTGCAGCAAAGCCACATGCCACAGCAACGCCGCCATCAGCACAGCCAACAACAACACCGCCAGCGCAAAGCGCCAGCGGGCAATTGTCATAGACTGTACTTTTTGGCGAGAGGCGCGACTCATTTTGTCACCACCACCAGCTGTTCACCCCGGGGAATAATCATATTCAGTTTGCTTTTTGCTTCCTTTTCAATACGGCTGTAGGCCGACCAGGCACTGTGCTCCAACAGGTATTGCCCCCACTGCACATGCAACTGCGCAGCTTCACGACGCATAACTTCCAATTGATTCAAACGAGTTCTGGCTTCATGAGTACTGCGGACAACGCCAAGTGCACTGACCAGCACCAAAACCCATAACAGCAACAGCAGAAACCACTGCCCTTTGCTGTTCAAAGCTTTGACGCCACCCTTGTCAGACCTTAAAGCACCCATCACTGAATCACCGTCACCAGAAAATCGTTATTGTATTTTTTCTGCAACTCGCATGATTGCACTTCTGGACCGCACATTTGCACTGACTTCATCATCCTGCGCACGTACAGCCTTCCCCTTGGACTTCATTCGCTTGTTCAGCTCCGACTCCATGATCGGCAAACCAGCCGGCACATCCAGGCCGCGCTCTTGACGACGAATAAAACGCTTAACGATACGATCCTCGAGAGAATGAAAACTGATCACCACCAGACGACCACCAGGCTTTAACACTTCCAGAGCCTGATCCAGCAGAGACTCCAGATCACCCAGTTCATTATTAATTTCAATACGAATCGCCTGAAACACACGCGTGGCCGGGTTTTTACCTTTTTCCCAGGCGGGATTCGCCTCTGCCACAACTTTGGCGAGATCCAGAGTCCGCTCAAAAGGACGATCGACACGACGCTTTACAATGGCATTGGCAATACGCTTGGCAAAGCGCTCTTCACCGTAGCTTTTGAAAACCCGCACCATCTCTTCTTCGTCAGCACCGTTAACCCAATCAGCGGCACTCTGGCCTCTGGTGGTATCCATGCGCATATCCAGAGGACCGTCATTCAAAAAGCTGAAGCCGCGTTCGGCAACATCCAACTGCGGAGACGACACCCCCAGGTCCACCAACAGACCATCCAGCTTGCCTTCAAGATCACGCTGCGCCATAAATGCCTGCAGCTCGGCAAAGGAACCGTGCTCAATGTCAAACCTGGGATCTTCCCCGTGCAGTTGCTGACCGGCCGCGATCGCAACCGGATCTTTATCAATACCAATCAGACGACCTTCAGCAGACAGGCTTTGCAGAACCAGACGGCTGTGCCCACCGCGACCGAAAGTACCGTCAACGTAAACACCGGCGGGATCTGTCACCAGGGCATCTACCGCCTCTTGCAGCAGGACTGTGATGTGCTTATCACTCGGTTGCTTTTCGCTCATGCCTGTTCTCAATCGTTAAGAAGTTATAAAGACAAGCTCTGCAGCTCGTCTGGCAGCGGTGCATCGTCGTGTTCATCCAGCAGAGCGTTCCAATCTTCTTCGCTCCACAGCTCAGCCTTTTCGTTAAGACCAACCAGTACCAGTTTTTTATCCAGATTCGCGTAATCACGTAAAATCGATGGCAACAGCACACGACCATTACCATCCAACTCTAATTCCGTCGCATTTCCCAATACCAAGCGCTGCAAACGACGCACCTGCTTATGACCATTTGGCAGGGCACTGATTTTCGCGCTGACTTCACGCCACTGGGGCTCGGGATAAATATTCAGACATTTCTCATAGGGGTTGGCAGTGATTACCAAGCGTCCATTACAGGCAGCCGCGAGCAGATCGCGATACTTGCTCGGTATCGCCATCCGCCCCTTTGCATCCATATTGATGGACTGACTGCCTTGAAACACGCTGTTTCCCCAAGTTGGGATTGGCCCGGATCACCACTCACCGCCACCAATCATCCACAAAAATACACTTTTAACCACTTTCTACCACACACTGCCACTATAAATCTGCACAGGGCAAAGTCAAGGAAATAGGAAGGTAAAATCAGCAATAAAGAAGGGATTTTCGGTAAACTTGCAGGGATCTCTCAAATTGGAGAAGCTTTCGAGAAAAGGAAACTCAAGAAAAACAAGCCGATAGAGCGCAAACTTAAAGTATTACTTTAAGTTTGAGATTATTTGCTTTGTTTTGATTTGGCCTCTTATGAAAAAGAGACATAAGGCGGGGAGAACCCCCTTCAGAATCCCCGCAGAACAGCTCCTAAAGCAGGATCTGCGGGGTCAGAATAATGAGAAGTCGGTCTGTAAGCCGGGTTCTGTCATCGACAGTCATTCATCTAGGACTTGCGTCACCACAAGCCTCAAGCAACCTACCCGCCTTCAGTGCGGGTCACACCATAGAAGGCCTATTTGGTCTTGCTCCGAACGGGGTTTACCATGCCACAAACTGTTACCAGTTGTGCGGTGCGCTCTTACCGCACCCTTTCACCCTTACCTGTGCATATTCCCCGAAGAGAATAGCCATCGGCGGTTTGCTCTCTGCTGCACTTTCCGTAGGCTTTCGCCCCCCAGGCGTTACCTGGCGTTCTACCCTATGGAGCCCGGACTTTCCTCTCCCCGCAAGCACAAGGCCCGCAGGCAGCGACTGTCCGACCAACTTCAGAGAGCAAGATTAGCGCCGGCACTCGGAAACTGCAAGCCCAAAGCACCACCAATCAGCAACGCAGGCTAGTCTTCGACATCATTGACATCAAGTTGACCACTTAAACGTCGGCGAATATGAGACCAAGACATACCCACAGCCAGAATCAGTGACAATATCAGCAGAACCACATATTCAAGAGCATCGCGAGACTCCATGCTCAGCCAGCCCAAATCGATCAGCAGCCAGACAATACAAGCACACAGAGCCACCCCCAGCATAACGCCCAACCAATCCAGCGCCAGGAAAGTCGCCCTCAGATACACCACCCAGGCGATCATTAGCACCACGCCAACAATCGCCACCACAGGCCCAAACTGCGTTTCAGGATTCATTAACCATGACACGTAGGAGTAGCCACTGGGGTTGTAAGTGGCAAATACGAGAATAAAAGCAAACAGCCACCGCAACAGGAAACTGTTAAAAGTGAAAGACGAACCCATGTTATTGAACCCTGTGTAAGTTTGAAGCGGTGAATCTAGAGCACAAAATGCTTTCGGGCAAGCCGGATGCCCAACCAACGCCTGACAACTGTCCACTCAATCCCAGCCTTTTACCCTTGAAGTCGCAATCCATCTAATCTGGATTTCATCCCGATACTGTCGACCAGCATGGCATTTCAAGTCACCTTTGAGCACCAGATTCCAGCACCAAATTGGCGCATATTTCAAAAAACAGCCTGACATCCTGCAGCCTGCTTGTGCATGCCTATTTCGCTCTCAATCAATATGCCCAAAAAAGCTTCAAGGGCGTGGTTTCAAGGCCAATTTCCTGTTACGGTTAAAACTTGACCTACATTGAGAAAGACAGAATGGCCAACCATGACCCATTTAGCCCTGTTATGTGAGCATGCCCAATCGCTTATCGATAAAGTCCATCAAGATGATTTCCCGAACCTACTGATCAATCTGTTCAAGGCTATGGTGCCGCTCGACGATGCTTCCATTATCGTCTATCCGGATCAGGCTATGCCCTACTGTGAATATCTGGAGTCTCCCTCAGAAGGAGGAAGCCTCCACATGGATCAGTTTATTGAAGCCAGTTTTTTACTCGATCCCTTCTATCTGGCTTCCATGGAGGGGCGTTTCGGTTTTTTCCACCTGCTGGATGTCGCCCCTCATGGTTTTCAAAACAGCGAATACTATCAATCCTGGTATCGCCTTTCGGGGCTTCATGATGAGTGTGGCTATACTTTCGGCACAGGTGCAGGCGGGTTTGTGAACATCTCTCTTGGAAGAACCACCAATCAGGCCAAATTCAGCCCTCAAGAACTGTCGCTTCTGGAAGACATGACACCGCTTATTTCCGCGCTTGTTCTGCGTCGCTGGCGTCTGGTTAACGCCAAGAAACAGCAGCATCGAAACGGAAACCTGCGGCAGCGACTGCAGTCTGCTCTGGACGGCTTTGGCAAAAGCCTGCTCACCGAACGGGAATCTCAGGTGATCTACTACATCCTGCACGGCTTGAGTACTCGCGCAGCGGCCGACAAACTGTCCATTGCGGCAGACACGGTAAAACTGCACCGGCGACACGCTTACGCCAAGCTGGAGATCAAATCACAGGCCGAACTGTTCTACCTGTTTTTGGATTCACTGATGAGTGTGGAAAATTATCAGGAAGGCGATGTACTGGCCACTTACCTGAATCTGAGAACCAGCGCCTGACTCATTGGAGCCTTCAGGCACTGGCTTCAATTTCAGATACTGGCTTCGATTCAGAAAACCTCTGTTACAAACACGCTTCATATTCCAGCATTGAGACATGCCGGTTGAACTCGTCCTGCTCCTGCTGCTTGATACCGCTGAACACCGTCTGGAACTCTTCGCCAAAATAATCACGAATAAAACTTGATGCCAGAAACTGCTTTTGAGCCTCGGGCCAATATGCCGGTAACAAGTCCTCATTGTGATCATAGGCATTACCGGCAATGGGCTCAGGCGCTTGCCGCTGGTTTTCGATACCAAACAACATTCCGCCCAGAATCGCAGCCACAACCAGATAGGGATTGGCATCAGCGCCAGACACCCGGTGCTCGATTCGTGTGGCTTGCGGGCTATCGGCTGGTACACGAATCGCCACAGTCCGGTTTTCATAACCCCAGGTTGCTGCAAGTGGCGCATGAGAGGATTTTTGAAACCGGCGATATGAATTTAAATGGGGAGCAAACAGCAACATGGCATCGCTCATGGAGTGAAGACAGCCGGCGATGGCATGCCTCAAGGTCGGCGTACCCAAATCCGTCCCGTCGTTAAACACATTGTCACCGTCCGCATTCAACAAACTGCAGTGAACATGCATACCATTGCCTGGCGCATCGCCAAAAGGCTTGGCCATAAACGAGGCCCGATAACCGTGTTGCTTGGCCACGCCTTTGATCAGTCGTTTTAACATGACCGCCTGATCCGCCGCTTTTAACGCGTCTGCCTGATGGTATAAATTGATTTCATATTGAGAAGGGCCGGCCTCTTTAATCAGAGTATCGACCGGCAGTCCCTGCAAGCGGCAGGCATCGTTAATTGCGTGCATTACCTCAGAGGCCTCCTGCATGGCCTCAATCCCGTAGGTATTGCCTGCCAGCACCCGTGCACCAGGTACCTGATCGGTCAACTGGGGCGTACCCTCTTCCAGGCTTTCAGCAAACAGATTAAATTCGATCTCACAGGCAAGTACGGCTGTCAGCCCCAGATTGCCGAGACGGCTGACCATGGATTTCAACAGATGGCGCCCATCGTAACTGCACATCCGGCCGTCCACTTCATTCAACGAGACAAACACTTGACCAGTCGGACGCTCCAGCCAGGGCACCATTGTGAGGGTTCCAAGATCTGGCTCGGCAATACCGTCAGCATCGCCACTTTCAAAAACACAGGCTTCTGAATCACGCCCCCAGACATCAAACGCCAATGAGCTTAATGGTAATTTCAGTTTCCCCTGAACTGCCTTACTCAACTTGGAAGGGGCCAACCATTTACCCCTCAGATTTCCATTCAAATCAGGCAGTAATACTTCCAACAGCTCTATATCCGGATGAGCGGTTAAAAAGTGCTTTGCAGCATCCATTGCTTTTTTTTCTGCGGTTTTTTTCAATGGATCATTATTCACTTTTGCAGTCTCTTGAGGCACAGGGTTAATCTCAACTTACACGGGGGCACATAGCCCCCGGTATTTTTGCTTATTCCGTCAGCCAGACAATATCCACCGTCCGGCTAACAATCTTTCTTAATGTTGGACATTCATGAGGTCATTAAAAATGCATGTCGACCGTCACACCGATTGTTCTTGGTTTGGAAGGCCAAACCAGGGTATTCACTAAACCAAATCCACCCATATCATCTTCACCTGAGTTCTCCCAGCCCCGCTCAAAGTATTCTTCATTGAACAGATTGGTAGCCCACAAGGTCACAGACCAGTCATTATTACTCTCAAAGCCAATGCGAGCATCCACCTGCTCCCAGGCTTCAACTTTGGCCAGTTCATAATTACCGGTGCCCCCGAACATATCGTCCTGATAGCTGTATTGCAGCGTATAGAAAATATTGCCGCTATTCACCGGCTGGTTATAAGTGGCGATCAGAGACGCTGTATAATCGGGAGCCATAGGCAATTTATTGCCTTTGGAACCATCACCCGCTTCGATTTCTTCTGTGATTTCGGTGTCTTGCCAGGAGAGCGCGCCACGAAATTCCCAGTGATCTCCGGGAGTCCAGTGAGCGTCCACTTCCACGCCTTGAGCTTCTGCCTCACCCAGGTTTTTAACCAGCTGCGAGCCATTTTCGAATACGATCAGCTGCAAATCAGAGTAATCGTACCTGTAGTAGGCTGCATTCAGATTCAGACTGCCATCGAGCAGAGAAGTCTTCGCACCGATTTCATAACTTTTGGTTTCTTCAGGATCGAACGACAGAGGCTTGCCTTCAGCCAACTCACCACCAAACTCATAAGTGCCATCATTGGCGATACCAAACGTCGAATAGCCACCGGTTTTGTAGCCTTTGGCAGCATTGAAGTACAAACTTACCTGTTCGCTGAGATCCAGATTCAAGGCAAAACGCGGTGTAAACTCACTCCATGTATCGTTATCTTGAACAAAACCGTCGGTATAGAACTCCCAGTTGAAAGTATTACCTAAAGCACCGCCTCCATCCAGGACCTCAATTTTCATGTCCTTTTTGTCCACGGTGTAACGACCACCCAGGGTCATGGTCAGGATATCGGTCAGGCGCCAGGTCAGATCACCGTAAACAGACCAACCTTCGTTCTCCAGCTCGTTGACGTTGATTTCAGATTTGTCAGCCAGTACATCCGCCTGGGCAATCGGGTCGCCCCAATAAGCTTCAAATTCAGGAGTCGCGCACCCAGAAGCTGTTACACCTTCATCCGTATCTAAAATAGCGGCACAAAGTGCGTCTTCGTCGTAGTTGTTGGTGAAGGTTGCATCAACATCCTCCTGGTAGACACTGGCGCCTACAAACCATGAAATAGCCGCGCCGCCATCGTAATTCAGGCGAAATTCCTGACTGATGTAATCGACCTCCTGATCCTGGCCATAGTTATTCGCCTTGGTACCGCCAGCATCATAATCTTCGAGATAATCGAAATCGTAGGTTTTATAGGCAGTGATCGACTCGAGCGTGTACGCATCAGAGATATCCCAAACCACGTTCGCCTGCAAACTGAAAATTTCACCGCGATCATAGCCATCAGAGCTTAAATCGCTGTTCACCTTGTCTTTCGGAAGACCATTACGAGGCGTCCAGTAGACCGAGGGCGCCTGATCACGGTCTTCATAGGTCATGCGGAAGATGGCATCGACGGTATCACCGGCATAGCGCAACGCCATGCGGGTAGAACTGATTTCTTTTTCTCCCAGCTCTTTGCCGTCGAAGGTATTGTCCAGCCAACCATCAGCCTCGGTCCAATAGGCCGATCCCCGGAAAGACCACATATCGTTAATGGGCAGGTTAACCGTACCCACCAGTTCGACCTCGCCGTATTGTGCAACTGTAGCACTGACATCGGCTTCGAATTCATTGGTCGGTTTGTTGCTGAGAATATTGATACCGCCCGCAATAGCGTTGCGGCCAAACAGAGTACTTTGGGGCCCCTTAACCACTTCGGCCCGAGCCAGATCATAAAAAGCCATTTGAACGCCGCCATTTCGGCCCGCCCAAACACCATCCTGGAAGATGGCAACTGAAGGATCGCCACCAATACCAAAATCGTTGGTACCAATACCGCGGATCGCCATGGCATCGATAAAGCTGTCTTCCGTTTTACCACTAAAACCAGGAGTCAGATCTACAAGACCGCGCACATCATTGACGCCCATTTTGGATAACGCTTCACCTTCAAACGCGGATACCGCTACCGGGACATCTTGCAGAGACTGCTCTCGTTTCTGAACGGTTACGATCACTTCTTCAATAGTTGCAGCCAGCAGTGAAGGACTGAACGCTGTTAAACCGATGGACGCTGCCATCAATGGTGCTCTCAAGTAGGACCCTTTCATGTACTCTTCCTCATCACTTTTTATAAGCTTAATGGTGTGCAAGCTTTCTTTATGGAAAACGGTTGAATCAACCGCCGTGCCGTCTCTCTCCAAGCGACACTGAATTTATTGTTCTGTAAATGTTTGAGTTTCTGCATAGTACAACTCAACTCTAAAACTCATCACCCCAATAGAACATACCCCCAAGGTGTTGGTTTTCGGTCCACCACTCATAAAAAGTCAACTTTTTAGAAAACCTACACCTTTGGGGTAAACCAATTTCACTGAGGCTGTGCCAAACTGCCCAACATACTGATAACTCAAGTGTTTAGCCTGGCCCCATTTGACCGGCCTTTTTATTGATATTTCGGGAGATTCGTTATGAGCCCAACTCACCCAACTTCTTACTGGCAGGATCTGGATAAAGCCCATCACCTGCACCCGTTCACGGATTTTCAGCAATACCGTAAAACCGGTGGCCGAATATTCAACAAAGCAGAACACATTTACATTTACGACACCGATGGCAACCAGATTCTGGATGGCATGTCTGGCCTGTGGTGCTGCAACCTGGGATACAGCCAGCCGGAGATCACCAACGCCATTAGCGAACAACTGCATCAGCTGCCCTTTTATAACAACTTTTTCAATTGCTCCAACCAGCCCGCGGTAGAGCTGGCCAACGCCCTGGTCGACGTGACCCCCAAACAATTTAATCAGGTGTTTTTCACCAACAGCGGTTCGGAAGCAAATGACACCAATATCAAGCTGGTGCACCGCTATTACGATCTGATTGGCAAGCCAGAGAAAAAACTGTTTATCAGCCGCAACAATGCCTATCACGGCAGTACTGTTGCCGCGGGCTCACTGGGTGGCATGAGCGCGATGCACAAGCAGTACACCGGGCTGAACTATGTACACCACATCCAGCAACCGCACTGGTTTGCCGAAGGCGCCGATCAGGACAAAGAGAGCTTCGGACTTCAGGCCGCCCGGGAACTGGAACGCAAGATCGATGAATTGGGTGAAGAAAACGTTGCTGCCTTTATCGCTGAGCCCGTTCAAGGGGCCGGCGGCGTTATTGTTCCTCCCGCATCTTACTGGCCTGAAATCCAGCGCATCTGTCGGGAGCGGGATATCCTTCTGATCAGCGACGAAGTCATCTGCGGCTTTGGCCGTACTGGTAACTGGTTTGGTTGTGAAACCTATGGTTTTGAACCTGACCTGATGACTTTTGCCAAGGCCGTTACCAACGGTTTTCAACCTCTTGGCGGTGTCATGGTCGGCAACAAGGTGGCGGATGTACTGACCGCCGGCGGCGGTGAGTTTGCCCATGGTCTCACCTATTCTGGCCATCCCGCAGCCTGTGCTGCTGGCATCGCGACATTGAAAGTCTTGCGCGATCAGCAAATCATTGAGACTGCAGCAGAAGACGTCATGCCTTATTTCCAGGCTCAACTGCAATCCCTGAGTGATCATCCTATTGTTGGCGAAGTTCGCGGACAGGGCATGTTTGCAGCACTCGAACTGGTGAAGGACAAACACAGCCACGAGCGACTGGCTGACAATTCCGCTGGCGCCATTCACTGCCGCGATCAGGCAATCCAAAACGGGCTGATGGTTCGCGCCGTAGGCGACTCTCTGGTTACGGCTCCCCCGATCGTGTGCTCACGGGAAGATGTAGACACCCTGATCAACCGTCTCAGCAGCGCCCTCGACACCACCGCAGCTCATTTCAACATCCGCTGATACTGAAATAAGCGGAATACAACAATGTAAATAACGTTATGGGCCAGAATTCTATTCTGGCCCCCTTACAGTGGAAGTTAATTGTTCTACTGACCAACCACCGAATCAGGGTGACCGTACGATGAATACATCTGTTGAACATCGCAAAACACTGGGCCGAAAGGATATGGTCCTGTTTACCGTTTCAGCCATTCTCCTTTTGGATACCCTGGCTGCAGCGGCCTCTGTTGGAGCTTCTGCGATTACCTGGTGGATCTTGCTGGGTTGTATATTTCTCGTACCTTTTGCCTTGATATGCGCTGAAATGGGCTGTGCCTACCCTGAACAGGGTGGCATTTACGCCTGGGTTCGCGATGCTTACGGGCGCCGCTGGGCTTCACGGGCAACCTGGTGCTACTGGGTCAATACGGCCGTCTGGGTGCCGGCAATTTACATTTTATTTGCCGGTATATACAAACAGCTGTTCAATCCCGACCTCTCCCTGGTAGGCCAAATAGGCATAGGTATCGGCCTGACCTGGGTGGCGGTCTTCGTCAACATCATCACCCTGAATGTCGGCAAGTGGATTCCCAACCTGGGAGCAATTCTGAAAGTGGTGATTTTTCTGGCCATTATTGTCGGAGCCATCATCTATATTCAGGATCACGGCATGGCCAATCCGCTCACACTGGAAACCCTTACCCCTGACTGGAGCAGCAGCCTGCAATACATCCCCGCCATCATCTATGGCATGCTGGGGTTTGAGCTGGTCAGCGCGGGCAGTGAAGAGATGAAAGATCCGGCGAGGGATGTGCCCCGTTCAATCCTGATCTCGGGACTCATAATCATTTCCCTGTACATTCTCGGGACGGTCGCCGTGCTGGCAGCGCTGCCCGCGGCCGACATCAATCTGGTCGAAGGGTTGATGGATACCCTGAACCTCTTCTTCGGAGAGACTGCGGGCGGGCAAGCACTGGCACTCACTCTGGGTATTGCCGCCATGTTCACCTTCTTTTCCAATGGTGTTACCTGGGCCATGGGCTGCAACCGGGCCGCCGCCGAAGCCGCCAACGAAGGCGAACTGCCGGCCCTGTTTGGCATCGAAAGCAAAAGCCGTGGCACCCCCATCGGCGCTGCGGTACTGATGGGTATCGTCAGCACCTTAACCCTCAGCCTCTACGGTTTTATGGCCGGCTCCAACGAAGATCTTTTCTGGTCTTTATTCGCCTTCAGTGCGGTCATTTTCCTGCTGCCCTATCAGGGAATGCTGCTGTCTTTTCTGAAAATGCGTCGAATCGACCCTGATCATCATCGCCCCTATAAAATCCCCGGTGGCATGTCAGTGGCCAAACTGCTTACCTATACCTGCTGCGTCGTACTCGGGCTGACCATCGTGTTGTTTGTCTACACTCCGGGTGAAGGCATGCAGTGGCCGGTTCTGATTGGTGTTGTGGTCACCCTGATTATCGGTGAGATGGTCATCCGGGTTGCCGAAACACACAAAGCGGGCGCGGCAGTCGAGGTTGCGGGTTAAACCGCAACCTCTTTCAGCGACGGAGCGGTTATTACCGGCATTTGCGGTATAATCCTGCCCTTGATTCTTGCAGTAGCTATCGGGAGCAGACCCCATGTCGGACAATTCGCAGCGCATCCAACTCAGTATGGAGCAGCACATCGCGACCCTGACGCTCAACATCCCCGAGCGTCACAACGCCCTCTCCAGTGAAGATGTTCAGGCGGTGATTGCCCACCTTGAAACAGTAGAAGCCAACAGCAACATCCGTGTTCTGATTGTGACCGGCAAGGGGGAGAAGACCTTTTGCGCCGGGGCAGCGCTGGATCAAATGGGTTCCGGAGCCCTCAATGGCGATGTCTTCGCCACCATGACCGACAAGCTGGCCGCCCTCGACATTCCCACAGTTTGTGCTTTCAATGGCAGCGCCTATGGCGGAGGCTCAGAACTCGGGCTGGCTTGCGATTTCCGCATCGGCGTTAATGGCATGCGGGTTTTTGTTCCGCCCGCAAGGATAGGACTCTGCTACCCGGTCAATGGCATTGAACGCTTTGTCAGTGTACTGGGCATCAATATGGCCAAACGCATGCTGCTCGCCAGTGAAGAATTTGAGGCTCAGCAGCTGTTGGATCAGGGCTATCTGACCCACCTTGTTGAACGGCCAGAGCTCATCACAACCACTCGCAGCCTGGCCGAACGACTGGCAGGCTACGCTCCGCTGGCACTGGAAGCCATGAAGACCATTGCCAATCAGGCATCCTGTGGTCGCCTGATTCGGGAGGAAGCTCAAGCCCTTCACGATGCCTGTAACGCCTCACAGGATCTGCAGGAAGGCTTTGCCTCAGTCAAAGAAAAGCGCCCGCCAAACTTTCAGGGGCATTGAGGCCTCTGGCACCTAGTTGTTTTGATCCAGAGCCCATTGGTACAGCGCTTTTTTCTTGAGGCCGGTTATCTCTGCCCCCAACTGGCTGGCCTGTTTTACCGACAGATCCTTTAACAAAATCGTCATTATCCGCTCAGCCTCAGCATCCAGGCCCTGATCCTGGGCGGGTTTCGGCTTGCCTCTCACCATCACCACCATCTCGCCTTTGCGCTGATTCGGGTCGCTGGCAACAAATTCTCCCAGCTCTTGCAGCGAGCCTCCGCGAATGGTCTCGAAGGTCTTGGTGATCTCCCGGGCCAGCACCGCCTCACGATCGGCACCAAAAATAGTTGCCATATCCGTCAAACAGTCTTGAATACGATGTGGGGCTTCGTAAAAGATCAGGGTTCGCTCTTCAGACACCAGCGGTTGTAACCGATTAATCCGCTGTCCGCTTTTGGGGGGCAAGAAGCCTTCAAACGAAAAGCGATCGGATGGCAAGCCCGAAGCACTGAGCGCCGCAATCATGGCACAGGCACCGGGAACCGGTACCACGCGTATACCCTCCTGACGGGCGCGGCGAACCAGGCGATAACCGGGGTCGGAAACCAGCGGGGTTCCGGCATCGGAGATCAGCCCCATGGACTCGCCACCCTTGATACGGGAAATTAACGCCTCTACCTGCCGCTCATCGGTGTGGTCGTGATATGCAACCAATGGCGTCGTAATGTGAAAATGATCCAGCAATCGAGCGCTATGGCGGGTATCCTCTGCGGCGATAACGTCAACGGTTTGTAGAATCTCAACCGCTCGCGGTACCATATCGCCAAGATTGCCAATGGGAGTCGCAACGACGTAGAGTGTTTGCTCCGTCATAGTGTGTTCTCTAAATGTTGAATGTGTTTAATGACCGATCATAAAGGCTGGAAAGTATGCGTTTAATCAGCAATATCGGACGGCTTTCCCTCGCCGGCCTCGTCGCATTAAGTTTGTATGGCTGTGGTGGATCGACTCCAACCATCGATCAAACAGGTGGTAAATCCTACGTCAGTATTGATGTAGACAAGGTTTTGGCCGAAGCCGAAGCCAGCCAGTCTCCACAGCGCGAAATTCTGCTGATTCAGGTCGCTCAGCAACTGAATCATGACAGACAGTATGCCCGGGCACTCAACCTGTTGAACACCATCGACCCCGATATTCTGGATAATCGCAATTTTACAGGCTACACCCTGACGTTCAGTGAAACCGCTCTGGCCGATGATTCCTATTTTCTTGCGCAGCGCATTCTAACCAACCCCCGCCTTAACCAACAGTGGCAATCGCTCCCCCAGGAAAGCAAAGTCATTCTGCATCAGCGCAGGGCCGACCTGTTTATGCTGCTTGGTGAGCCCGATGGCAGCATTCTTGAACGAGTGGCGCTGGATTCTTTACTCAGCAAGCAGGAACAGCGCTACAACAACCAGGATCAACTGTGGCAGACACTGATGTCCATGCCGGTTTCCGATCTTCAGAAACAGAGTCAAGCAGCCACAGCGGCAGGCAACCCACAAAGTGAGGTCATCCGCGGTTGGTACAGTCTGGCACTGATCAGTAAAGACAACCAATTCAATCTGGACAAGCAACTGGATCAAATCAACCAGTGGGTGGCCCAATGGCCCCAGCATCCCGCCAGTCAGCGATTGCCCAAGGATTTACAGCTGCTGCAACAGATGATCGCCGAACGTCCTTCGCAGGTAGCCCTGTTGCTGCCTCAGCAAGGTCGCCTTGGCGCAGCGGGTAACGCCGTCCGAGATGGCTTCATTGCCGCCTACTACCAGGCAATGAAAGACAATCGCACCATTCCGTCGCTTAAACTGTATGACACGTCCAAAGGCGATATCATCGATATTTACAACCGTGCGGTTATCGATGGGGCCGAATTGATCATTGGGCCACTGGACAAGGATAAAGTCACCGAACTCAGCCAACATGAAAGCCTGCCCATCCCCACTCTGGCCGTGAATTACAGCGAAGTGGAACAGGAACCGGCTAAAGGCCTCTACCAGTTTGGCCTTTCCGGTGAGGATGAAGCCCGACAAATTGCCCAGCGCGCCTGGATTGAAGGCCACCGCTACGCCTTAATCCTGACCACCAGTGCCAACTGGGGACAACGCAGTGGTGAAGCCTTCCGCCAAGCCTGGGAAGAACAAGGTGGAAAGGTGATCAACATCAGTCAATTTACTGGTCAGGGCGACTACTCTGACGTTATCAAACACGCCCTGCATGTCGATCTGAGTGAAGAGCGCTATAAGAAAATGCGCGTCATGCTCAATCGCCCGCTGGAATTTGAACCACGCCGTCGCCAGGATGCCGACATGGTCTTCCTGGCAGCGCAACCGGGTGAAGCCCGCCAGGTCAAACCCACCCTGGCTTTCCACTACGCCAGTGATATACAGGTCTACGCAACCAGTCAGGTTTACAGCGGCTACAACGACCCCAAAAGTGATCGGGATTTGAACGACATAAAATTCTCGACACTGCCCTGGTTTTTCGACCGTAACAATGCAGAAAAACAAAGCATTAAACAGGCTGCCAATCCATCGCCATCCTATCAGCGCCTCTACGCTCTGGGCGTGGACAGCTACCAACTCTACCCACGTCTAAAACAGCTGGAACAATCACCCTATACACGCCTGTATGGTGTGACCGGGTCGCTGAATATGAACCCTCAACGCCGCATAGAAAGGGAGCAAACCTGGGTCCGCATTGTAAACGGCACCGCTCGAATTTTGCCTTCCGTGGTCAATACACCCACTAGCGAAAAGCTTTAACGCCAGGCTGAGTCATGGACGACTCATACACTGGCACGAAGACAACTTACCGCAAGGATGCTGCACCATGTTTAAAACACCTTCGTTTTTCCTGAAAAAATCTGGTTCGCCCACCGCCAAAAACTCGTCAAAAGTCCCAAATACACTCGCCACCGGGCAGGAAAGTGAACGCCTTGCGGAACAATTTTTACAAACTCAGGGACTAACTCTGGTAGAACGTAATTATCGCTGCAAGGTGGGAGAAATAGACCTCATTATGCGTGATGATGAGCATCTGGTGTTTGTCGAAGTGCGGTTTCGAAAAAGTGGCCGATTTGGCTCGGCCAGTGAAACCATCGATTCTCGCAAACAACAAAAAGTCATTCGGGCTGCTGAACACTATTTGCAAGCCCGCTGGCGCGGATCACTGCCTGCATGTCGCTTTGATGTCATTGCGATTCAGGGAATGCCCAATCCAACACCCAATCCACAAATGGCCTCTCATAAAAGCGGTAACCGCGAAAAACCAACCTTAAATGCCCAACATCCGACAAAGCTTCAATTTTCCTCGACAAACAGACGTCAAAACCCGATAGAATGGATACCCAATGCATTTACACTATAGAGCGGTCATTCTGCAAAACAGCGGATACGTACCGTCAAAACGGCAACCGGGTTAACTGAAGAGACGCTATGGAACAACGTATCATTACCCTCTTTCATGAGAGCATTGAAGCCAAGATGCAGGCGGGCGAGTATCTTGCTCCGCTGCTGTGCGAAGCCAGTGACATTCTGGTTCACTGTCTCCTGAACGAGGGCAAGATTCTTACGGCAGGTAATGGTATTTCAGCGGCTAACGCTCAGGTTCTCAGCTCCTGCCTCAGCAATCATTTTGAACGGGAGCGCCCCAGCCTGCCCGCCATGACGCTGGGCACTGACTTTACCACCCAGACTTCCATCGCCCACGATTACAGCTACAACGATATCTTTGCCAAACAAGTCCGCGCTCTGGGTCAGCCCGGCGACTGTCTGGTACTGATAACCACCAGCGGCAACCCCAACAACCTGGTGCAAGCGGTCGCGGCCGCTCACGAGCGGGATATGAACGTCATCGCCTTTTCCGGGCGGGATGGCGGCAATATTGCCTCGGTACTGGATGCCAATGATCTGGAATTGCGTGTACCGGTGAATTCCCATACACGCCTGCATGAAATCCACCTGCTGAGCATTTTCTGCCTGTGTGACCTGATTGACCAACAGTTATTTGGAGTCGAAGAATGATGTTAACCATCCTGCGCATGAGCCTGATCCCTGTTTTACTCGCCAGCGTCGGCTGTACCACCATCGTGGATGCCACCACCGATGGTCCAATCCAGCTGGACCCTGGTAAACGTTCATGGGGGGCCTTTATTGATGACGAGCAACTGGAGACCGTGGCCAAGGTCAACATCAACAAAGCCGATCCCTGGCTGGATCAAGCCAATATCGATGTTGTCTCATTCAACGGCATCATCCTGTTGACCGGCCAGGTCGCCACCAAAGAGCTGCGACTGAAGGCCGGCAATACCGTTAAGGTGATTCACGGTGTGCGTCAGGTTTTTAACGAAATTCAGGTGCAGGGGCAGACGTCATTACTTGCCAGAACCAATGACACCTGGCTGACGACCAAAGTGAAAAGTGTACTGATCGCCGACAAGGACATCGACAGCAGCCGAATCAAGGTTGTTACCGAAGATGGCGTGGTCTATCTGCTGGGTTTGCTGTCTCAGGCTGAAGCCAATCGGGCTGCCGAGGCTGTCAGCACCATTGGAGGCGTTCAAAAAGTGGTCAAGGCTGTGGAGTATATCAACTGATCGACGTTAAAAACTGACGACAACAGCCTCCCGCTGCCCGGCATTTCGTCTATGCTCTAGGCAATCACTTCGGTCAGGTCATCCGCGGCCTGACCGGGTTACTTGCACACGACTCAGGAGCAGCGCATGAAAGCCTCTGACCTTTTGGTCCAATGTCTGGAAGAAGAAGGCATTGAATATATTTTTGGTGTTCCCGGTGAAGAGAATGCCGATTTCATGATCTCACTGGAGGCCTCCAGTAGTATCCGTTTTATTCTTACCCGCCACGAACAGGGTGCCGCTTTTATGGCGGAAATCTATGGCCGCCTGACCGGAAACCCGGCTGGCTGCCTTGGCACTTTAGGGCCGGGGGCAACCAATCTCATCACCGGTGTTGCCGATTCCAATATGGATCGTGCACCCATGCTGGTGTTAACCGGTCAGGCTGCCTCCACCCGCTTGCATAAAGAATCTCATCAGGTGATGGATGTGGTAGAGATGTTTACCCCGGTCACAAAGTGGGCCACCACCATCTGGCACCCGGAAAATATCCCGGAAATCGTGCGCAAGGCTGTACGTCTGGCCCGCACCGAAAAACCGGGGGCCGTCCATATTGAGTTGCCGGAAGACATCGCCAAACTCAACACGGGAAAAGCACCTTTGCCCGTGCGCAAATTCCGTCGTTCAGTACCCGCTGACAAAATCATGGATATGGCCTTTGAGCGGATCAAAGCGGCCAAACGTCCTCTGATCCTTGCCGGCAATGGGTGTATCCGCAGGCGAGCCAGTAAACAGTTGCGGCTTCTCTGTGAAAAAACCGGTATCGGTGTACTCAGTACCTTTATGGCAAAAGGCTGTGTCGATATGGACGCCCCCTATTGTCTTTATACAATTGGACTCGGCGCCAAAGATATCCCTTCGTGCGCTATAGACGCCGCCGACCTGGTCATCACCCTGGGCTACGACATGGTGGAATACCATCCCAAGCTTTGGAACAGCGGCGATGACAAAGACATCATCCACATCGATTTTTTACCGGCAGAGATTGATGAGCACTATATGCCGGAAATCGAAGTGGTTGGAGATCTCGCACATGCACTGTGGATGCTGAATGAGCGCATTGACGCCCACCACAGTCAACTTGAATTTGATTTGAGCCAGCAAGCCGCTGTACGTCGCGATATGACCGAAGAATTGCTGCATCACGCCGAAGACGATACCGAGGGTTTTATCCGACCTCAAAAAGTCCTGTATGACACCCGTCAACTCATGGGGCCCGAAGACATTCTGTTATCCGATGTGGGGGCTCACAAAATGTGGATCGCCCGTCACTACCAATGTCACGAACCCAACACTTGCCTGATTCCCAACGGCTTCTGCTCCATGGGATTTGCCCTGCCTGGCGCCATAGCTGCCAGCCTGATTTACCCGGACAAGAATATTCTGGCCATCTGTGGTGATGGTGGGTTTTTAATGAATATGCAGGAAATGGAAACGGCAAGGAGGCTCAACAGCCAAATGACAGTCATGGTCTGGGAGGATGGTGGCTACGGACTGATTGGATGGAAACAAACCAACGAATTCGGCCACCACACCGACCTCGCTTTTACCAACCCCGACTGGGTCATGATGGCCAAGTCCTTTGGCTGGCATGGTCATCGTGTCGACAACGCCCGCGACCTGAAAGATACGCTGGAACTAGCCCTCAACGAAGAAGGACCAAGCCTGGTAGTATTGCCCATAGATTACCGGGAAAATCTGGAACTGACACGGAGGCTGGGTGAGCTGACCTGCCCTATATAGTGCGCACACTGATGGCTGGGACCAGCCATCAACGCACCAACAGATCAGTAAATTTCGATACTGCCATCGTCGGATTTTTTACTGCGATACATCGCCTGGTCTGCACGCATCAGCAATTCCTTAAGACACAATCCAGGCTGCCATTCGGCAACTCCGAGACTGACTTTGATCAAATCTTTGGGAGCCTCCGGATGATCTTCCAGATCCAGGGGCTCTATCAAAGTGCCGAGTTTTTTCTCTAACACATCGCGTAAGCTCTGGGTCGATTTGTAATTGGTCAGCACCCAGACAAACTCGTCACCGCCAATTCGGGCAACCAGATCCGAACTGCGCAAATTCCCCTGCAGGCGTTTAGCAAAGTTGATGATGACCTGATCTCCGGCATTGTGTCCCCAGTGATCATTCACACCTTTAAAGTCATCCAGATCCAGCAACGCCACAGCCAGGGTTAATCCATTGCGCTCCAGGTTATTGATCAGGACTTCAGTCTGCTTGAACAACGCATGACGATTTGCCAGCCCGGTCAAGGCATCCTCGTTGGCACGTCGCTCCAATTGCTCCACCAGCGCATGGCGTTCAATAGCATAGGTGATGGTTCTCGACAGCAGAGCAGAACTGGCTTCATTTTTCGGCAAGTAATCTTCGGCTCCCATTTTGATAGCCTGCTCACCTAACTGCTCGTCGTTGACACCAGTGAACACCACCACAGGCACCTGATAGCCCAAGCCGATAAATGCCTCCAGTGTTCTGAGCCCCTGCAATGGTCCCAACCCCAAATCCAGCAGCACTATATCGACCCTGGTGCTCTCAAGCTTTTGCGCCGCCATTTCCAGGCTGTCGCAATGGGCTACCTGAAACGTCTTCCAGCGGGATCGACTCAACATATCATTAACCAGATAAAAATCATCCGGATCATCATCAATGACCATCACACTGATCATACTGACGCCACTCTCCTTTTCTGGATAATCAGTGTGAGAGTCGGCACGGGGTTCAGACATGGTTTCCTGATCTTCCTTAATCACTGTTCCATCATAAACAGGTTTCATTGAAAATTAATAACCTTTTGATATAAAAAGCAAAAAGCTGCCATCTCTTTCATGTGAGTATAGTCAGCCTTTCTTATGACGATAGCCCAAATACAAGGTTTAGAGCTTCCTTTACAGAATCAAGCCTTGCTCTCGTAACGAGCCGCCAGGTTAATCCAGTAATCACAGAGGGTCTGCATCATGGTCACCGCATCAGAATGACGACTGGGCTTGACCAAAAACGTGTTGGCGCCTTGTTCATAAGCCTCTTGAATATCCCGTGAAGAACTCGAAGTGGAATAGATCACAACCGGCAATCCTCGTGTTGCAGCCTTTGATCGCAATTGTTTGAGAATATCCAGCCCCCCCATCGGAGGGAGATTTAAATCGAGCAACACCAGAATCGGCTCAGGCGCCTTTATCAATACCTCTAATTGATCCAGGAACGCAAATCCGGAGTCAAAAAATGATAACTGCACACGCGGTTTAATTTCTTTGATCGCCTGCATGAGCAGATATTGATCATCGAGGTCATCATCCACAAAAACGATATTTAACTCGATATCAGACATATCCCTGTTCCCCATTTGGTATTTCGATGGTAAAACAACTGCCAACACCCACCTCGCTGTCAACCGAGATCTGTCCCTGGTGTCCCCTAACAATCTGCCGACAAATAGACAATCCCATACCGTGGCCCGGTGTCACTTTACTGACCAGACGCTGGAAAGGCTCAAATATCTGCTGGGCGTACTGGCGCTCAAACCCACGTCCATTATCCGCCACAGAAACGAACACGCTGTTTCGCTCGGCCCAGCCATTGACAATAATTCTGGGTGTTTCATTCGGCTTCGCATATCGTATGCTGTTGGTTATCAGATTATGCAACACCTGAACAAAGCCAGCGTGATCGACAAAGAGATCGATGTCATTTTCCAGGATTACCTGAGCCTGTTTTTCTTCCAGCAAGCGAGACAGATCTTCCTTCAAAGCAGAAAGCAAGGCGGACAAGGCAACCACTTCCCGATCGGGTGCTTCACGCGAATAGCGTGATAACTGAAGCAGGCTGTTGATCATCTCCCGCATCCGACCGGCTGCATCGCCGATTCGCTCCAATTCGTAGCGCGCCTCCTGACCACCATTCATGCTTTCAAGATGGTCTTTTAAACGGTGCTGAAGAATATCGGAAAAAGAGGTAATTTTTCTGAGCGGTTCCTGTAAATCGTGAGAAGCCGAGTAGGCAAAACGCTCGAGAGCGGCATTCGACTCTGCCAACGCCTGCTCCACCGCCTTGCGCTCGCTGATGTCCTCTACAACCAGAAGAAAATGACTGTGCACACCATCCTCGTGACTCACCATAGAGGCCGTCAGATTTACCCAGATGATTTCACCATCACCGCGGATACAACGAACTTCTGCAGAACTGCTTTGCCTGCTTCCATCGATCAGCTCCTGAACCATAGTCCACTCGGCCTGCACATCGTCCTTGTGAATGACCTCATAAAATTCTTTTCCGATTAATTCATCATGTTTATAGCGAAAAATCTCACATTGCTTTGCATTCGCCCTCAACCAACGGCCATTGAGTGCAACGTGGGAGATTCCTACCGCAGCCTGTTCAAACGTCGCCGACCAGTCCAAAGCCAACTGTTTGATACGCTCTTCGCGTAACTTGATCGGTGTGACATCCACAAAAGTGCCCAGAATTTCACAGGACGATGATTTTGATAATGTCCCGGAAGAAGTCGCCCTCTCACCCACATGCATCAGCCCGTCGCTTCCCTGATGGTCCAGCTGATGACGGGAGTCGCGCGACAGACACCAGAACCAATGTCCCTGTTTGTGTCTTACCCGGTACTCAATACTGAAAGATTCTTCGCCCCCGCTCTGCGCTACACGTTTAAAATGCTCTTTAACCAGCTCCACATCATCGGGATGGTAGAGAGACAAAAGCCCCGCGTGCTTTTGAATGCGGCTTAAGTCATCAAGGTCATAACCGGAAATTTCGGTATATTGCTCGTTGACGAAAACCACTTCCTGATTGTCAAAATCATAAATGTACATTGCCGCCAGGGACCGGTTCATCACAGCATTCAGGAACTGGGTTTTCTGAGCAATTTCGACTTCCATTTCCTTGACGTCATTAATGTTTGTCAGCGTCCCTGACATCAGGATCGGGTTTCCTTCCCGATCAAACACGGTATCACCACGCACATGAACCCACTCGTAACTGCCGGACTTACACAGTGCTCGACAGACAACGTCGTATTTTTCCTGGGTTTTAATATGCTGCTTAAACATATGCCTCAGATGAGACCGATCCTCGTGGTGCACATGCATCAACCACTGCTTAAATGTCGGATACTTGCCGTGACGGCTGATCTCCATGCCCATCATATCCAGCAGCCGGGCACTGAACCACACATCACCGGTTTCAGCATTCCACTCCCAAATACCGTCATTGGTTGCATCAATAACACGTCTGAGACGATTGGAGTGTTCGAAAAACAGATTTTTGTCAGAAATGACTTCCCCAACATTCACCACAGAAGCAAACGCATGAGTTTCCCCCTCCCACTCATGGGCGGACAAGGAGATTTCCACGGAGATATCGTTGCCGCTTTTGGTTTTTCCCCGAACCAGTCGACCGGCGGTCACCTTGTCTCTGTTTTCAGTGGCACTTAAATACTCATCGACTAAAAAACGGTGATGAAAACTTTTTTCTGGATTTAATAAAATGGAGAGATTTTCGCCAATTAATTCCTCTTCCTCATAGCCAAACATGGACGCCAGAGCATGATTGACAATACGGATTTCCTGTTGGCCATTAATCACCAAAAGTCCTGTGGGAAACAGTTCAAGAGAAAATTTAAAGATTGCCTCACCGCGCTTTTCGATTTCAAGCAAACTGCTGCGAAACTCCTCATCGGAAACCTTTTTCAAAGCCGCCTGATACTGAGCTGGCGAGGGAATGGTCAAGATCTTTCTGAGATTCCGCAATAGCACATAGACAGTTAAAAAGGACACCAATGCCATGACGAACTTGGTAACACCATAAACGCCATAGACACCATACCAGGCCGAGGAAACGGCTATCAGATGGACAATCCCGGCACACAAAAACAACACCGATAACAGGGTAAGCATGCCCCGAAATTTCATGTCCGGACGTCGATAGACGACGTAGAGAATGATCAACGGTATTAGAAAGTAGGACACAGCCGCCAGCATATCGGCAACGATGTTGAGCCACATAAAACTGGCCGGCCAATTCTCTCCAACGACCTCTACAGATTCCACAGACCTGCTCCTTTGGTATTAAGCGATCAAACAGATTTACTGTTTGTTGACGATCATAGAAACAACCATTTTTCATCCACGCTCAAATTTTTTCGATAAAAGTACCGAGCTGTGTGAACGTAACACACCTTGCACCTGAGAGACCTGATCCATGGCACGATCCAGAGATGCCGTGGTCTCTGCCCTTAACTCTGCAATCAGATCATATTCTCCACTGATGGAAGACAATGAATAAATCTGCTCAATTTTTTCCAGAGCCCTGACAACTGGCCCCAGCAGTTTTTGATCGGTGGCAATCAACATATAAGCGGCCACCTGTGAGTTGACGAATTCATCACTCAGAGTAACCGTATAACCCCGAATGATTCCCCGACGCTCAAGTTGCTGCATGTGATTCTGTACGGTCAGACGACTGACACCGAGCATTTTTGCCAAATCGGAGACGCTGGTACGCGCATTTTGCGACAGAAGCCGTACCAATTTCCGGTCAAGCACGGATAACTCTTCCATTATGTCTGAGCCCCCACCTCGCAGGAGAAATCCACAAAATTAGTCATATTGCTAATAACACTTATCAATTTGTTAAGTTTAGTACCATTTTTAATAGATTATGGATATTCAATGTCCTGGAATTGCGACCTAGGCTTACAGTCAAGTGTGAACTCATGGTGGAACATTACTGACGACAGGAGCAGAGCTATGACAACGGACGCTTTCACTGCAGGACAGAGATCAACAAGTGACAATCGTCAGCGCGCACCCCATTCCTATCAGGGCCCTGAATTAATCCTCGATCTTGCCGCCGTAAGACAACAGGCAAAGCGCTTTGCCAAAGCGCTACCGCGCGTTCGTCCTCACTACGCGGTCAAAGCCAATCCACACCCGGAAATTCTGAAATGCCTCAAACAGCTAGGCATTAATTTTGAGATCGCCTCACTGGGAGAACTGCACGCGCTGCAACAACTGGGTGTGCCCGGTTGCAATATCATCTTCAGCAACCCCATCAAACCCCCCGAAAGCATTCGCGCTGCCTGGGATTACCAGATCCAGTGGTATGCGTTCGACAATCTGGATGAACTGAAGCGACTGCACAAGCATGCGCCCAACGGGAAATATGAACTGCGCATTACTACCGATGACAAGGACGCGATTTGGCCACTGAACAGCAAGTTTGGCGCTGACCCGCAAAGTGCAGAAGAGCTTCTCTGTTACGCCGCGCAACACCGGCTGAATATTGCAGGCATTGCCTTCCATGTTGGCTCACAGTGCCTCAACCCACAAAGCTGGAACAACGCCATACAGCGCAGTCTGGAGCTGTTCCAGCGCATGCACGAACTCGGACTGAAGCCAAAACTCCTCAATCTGGGAGGCGGTTTTCCGACTCGGGTAACGGACAAGGTACCCACCATTGAAGCTATCGGTACCGAGCTACGCCATCTTCTTGATGCCATACCCTCTGACATCGATATTGTTGCCGAGCCCGGACGTTTTCTGGTGGCCTCAGCCGGGACACTGCACTGCCAGATCATCAGCACAGCAGTCAGGCAGCATCAACCCTGGGCCTATCTGGACTGCGGCTATTACAGCGGACTGATCGAAATGAATGAACCTTTTGGTTTCATGCTGAACAGTGAGCGTGAGGGCCCGACTCAGGAGTGGGTGATTGCCGGCCCCACCTGCGATGCCCTGGATCGCTTTACACCGCTCTATCAGCTACCCATTGGCAGCCAGGCCGGTGATCGTCTCAGCATTGCTCACACAGGCGCCTATTGCAGCAGCTGTGCCTGTGAATTCAACGGATTTTCGCCGCCCCGGATCATCATTATCGACAGCGAACGCCTAGCCGACAATGATTCAGATAAAGCACCGGCACAAACCGGTCTGTGCACTGTATTGTCAGTTTAGGCTTATACTTAGGAAGAAAACCCACAGAGGGCATCAAACACGACACCAGGAAGACTTTATCCACTCTCGGGGATATCTCAGGAGACAGGTTATGGGAGTTGCTATTACCCTGGAAAATTTCCTTAAATCCCAGAAAGTCCGGTACGACCTTCTGGAACACCGTTATACCGAAGGGTCTCACAACACCGCCAAATGTGCGGACATCCCCTCGGGGCAATTAATCAAAGGCGTGGTTTTCCGCGACGAAGACTTCTTCTATACCATGGCCATCGTACCTTCAAGCAATCGCGTCTTGCGCCACACCCTGAACGAAGTCCTCGGACGCCGTCTGGAATTGGCAGATGAGGAGGAATTGGACAGTTTGTTTTTCGACTGCGAGCACGGCGCCATCCCCTCCTTTGGCCAGGCGTACGGCATCAACGTCATCTGGGATGATCAGATTGCCGAAGCCAGTGAGCTTTGGCTGGAGGCCGGTGATCATCAGCACCTGATCCACCTGAAACGGCGGGATTTTGACCGTCTGATGAGACATCATTTGCACGACACCATCAGCGGCACTCGCAGAAGGCCATCACAAAACCGCCCACCGCCTGAATCGCTGATGCCGCCCGCACCATCCGCTCAAACTTCACAGTCATATCAACAGTGATGTGATTTCTACAGGCACAAAAAAAGCCACCCGCAGGTGGCTTTTTTTAGATCGCTTAATCAAGCTTTTTTATCAGAACCGTGGAACGGACTCTAATTGCCAATCGGCTGGACTACACCGCGCAATATGCTTACCAGGTCAATGCCTGTCAAACTCATGAATTCGAGTCAGCTCCGCAGTCCCTCGCAGAACTTCAGCTAAGACTTACTTCTTTTCTTCAGGTGGCAGCAGGGAAACGTTGTACACCTTCGCTTCGCGCGCCGCATCAGCTACTGCTACGAACACTTTGGCTGTAGAGTTTGCATCTGCTTTCACAACAACTGGAGCCTGTGGCTTCTCGGCGTGAACACGCTCGATATTAGCTCGCACAGCACGGATATCGATACGACGATCATCCATCCAGATTTCATCGTTGGCCTTAACAGTTACCACAATCGCGGCATTGTCATCATCGGTTTGCTGCTGATTTTCATTAGGATCAGGCATGTTCACATCGATGGTCGACTCTTTGACGAATGATGCAGTCACAATGAAGAAAATCAACATAATGAATACAACGTCCAGCATCGGAGTCAAATCGATTTCGCTGTTATCCTCTTCGGCACCGCGGCCTTTTCTGCGTCTCACTTTACTACTACCTCTTAATTAAGCCTGACCGAAAACCGGTCTTTCTGTTCGTTATAGTCTGCGTTATAACAATCGCTTCTTTCAGAGTATCTAAACTCAGGTCAGGCATCTTACCAGCTAATTTGCAAAGACACTAACACTCGAAACCCACTGCCACAGTTTGTTAAGCTAGCGTCCTAAAACCGAGAAATTGGTATCACTTTCAGCAACATACTGTCACTTAAGGTAACAAAAGAATGTCCATTGATGACTTTTTAAACACTCTGAGAAACACCCCTGACACCGTCGATTTCACCGACACCATGGCCATCATCGAAGCCAACTACCAATTTACCCCGACTCGGTTCAAAAATGGCGATTTAACCAACGAGCCCGAGCAGAATCAGGGTTCCTGCAAACTGCTCGCGTTCGCCAAGCTTCAGGGGCTGGATGCAGAGCACACACTGGCCTGCTTTGGTCAGTATTATCGCCAGGACGTGCTGAACCACCCAGAAGGCACTGACCACCAGAATATTCGTAACTTTATGAAGCACGGCTGGGAAGGGATTGCATTTGAAGGGGAGCCTCTCACCCCCAAAGGCTGAAAAGCTGAATAGTGCCGACAGCCGACAATCAGACTCACCAGGCGGTTAAGTCCTGCCGCTGGACATGATAAGCACTGCGCCAGAATCCATCCTGGCGCCCACAGAGAAGTTAACGGCGGCGTTTAATCTTCTCTGCCTCTTTCGCTCTGGCTTCCAGCCTGGCGAGGATATTGGCCATTTCCTCAGCCTCTGCCGCTCTCTGAGCCTGTTTTTCTGCCATTCTGGCCGCTTTTTCCTGCTCAATAGCCTCTTTGATGCGCTTTTCTTTGGCGCTGGAGCCAGTACGCCCTGCGGCCAGCTTCAGCGTAGAGCGTTGCTCTGCGGGCTTTTTGGCAGCCAATTTCTTGCTCGTCGTGGTTTTCTTGCTCGCAGACACCCCATTGGTGGCAGTGACTTTCGTCGATACCGACGCAGAACCGTTGAAATCTTGAGATGCTGTACTGGCGGCGGCCTCTTTTCGGGCTTCAGCTTTCTGTTTTGCCCGACGGGCAGCAGCGGCCTGTTTGGCCTTCTCGGCATTGGCTTTCTTGGTCGCCATGCGGCGCATCTCGATCCGTGCCATGACCGCATTCATCTCGGCTTGATCATCACGGCCGTTGGTATGACGCAGGTTTTCACGACGCTCCCGCTCCGCCTCAATGGCTTCGCGGATGCGTTTCTCTTTTGCTGCAGATCCTGTCCGCCCCGTAGCCAGCTTTTCCGGTGCGGCTGGTTTGGCAGCGGTTTTAGCCGTCGCTGAAGATGTTCCTGACTCTCGCTCGCGCAACAGTCTGGCCTGAGCTGCTTTCATCGCCTCAAGGCGCGCCTGCATTTTTTGCTCTTCATCTTCTGGTGGTTTTTCAGCCACCGGAGACGTGTCAGCGTTCTGTCTCGCCTCAAAAGCCGGGGCCGACTGAGGCGACTCTGGCGAAACGGGAAGGTGGTCACTGGCTTCTGCAGAAACCTTAACCTCATCCGAAGGGCTCTCAGCCTCCTGAGAAGCCCTGTCCGCAGCGGTCTTCCGGGCCTCGGAAGTCAGTCCTTCAAGGGCATCGTCTTCATCCAGAGGCCCCTCTTCACTCATGGCCTCTTCAAAAGCCGCCATCAAGGCTTTCATACTGGCGGATTGCACTGCCTGGGTACTGCGACCGGCAGACTTGCCACGGCTGGACTTGATCGGCTGGGCACCCAGCTCCTCTTTGGCTTCACGCATGGACTCACGCGCCTCAGCCGGACTCTCACCATAAGCCCAGGTATCCACCTCAAAAGCGGCGGCACCGTGCTCACGCAATTGTTGAAAAAACTGTCCACTGGTGCCGCTTTCGGCCTGGGATAAGAGGTCTGCCCATTCCTCTTCAACACTCTCTCTGGCAGTCCCAACATAGACATCTTGGGTTTGTAAATTGGTGGCGGTAAAGACAATCACCCAGCACTACCTCTGCTTAAACTTCTCAAATAATCATTTGGGCGCGGAATTATAGTGGCCAGAAAAAAAATAGGTAGAATTGACAGTGAAACGGAGATGTGAAACAGGCCCCGGCCAGAGACACCGATGGCCTGAGAGTGGGGCTGGCGGGGATTTCAGGGATTTTCTTCCCCCTGAAAAAAATCCATTTGCGTGAAGTCATCCCCAGATTTCAGGTCTACAAACCGCACCCCCAACCCCAGCAGACGAACGGGACGCTCACTTCGCCCGAACGCCTCTTCCAGCAACTGCTGATAATCCTCAACGTCTGCCTGCATACCGGCTCGTTCCAGCGTCGTTGATGTAAAGTCATCAAACTTAACTTTCACGAACGCCTTTACCACCAGGTAATCGTCGTCAAGACCCAGCAACCTTTTACTCAACTTGGCCAGAAGTTCAGGCACTTGCGCCAAACAATCTTGCAGCGAATTGAGATCATGAGCAAACGTGTGTTCAACACTGAGGGATTTTCGACGTCGGCTGGTGCGCACAGGACGATCATCAACACCACGACAAAGCTCATGCAAACGAGGCCCAAAACTGCCAAACGCTTCGCTGAGTTCAAACTGGGAATAGCGGCGCAAATCACCACAGGTGTGAATTTCCAGTCGATGCATTTTTTCAGCGGTTACCCTGCCAACCCCGGAGATACGCTCCACAGGTAATTGCCGAACAAAGTCATCCACGGCTTCCGGAGCGATCACGGTAAGGCCATCCGGTTTTTGCCAGTCACTGGCCACCTTGGCCAAAAATTTGTTGGGGGCAACACCCGCGGATACCGTTATCTCCAGAGCCTGGGCAATACGGGCTCTTATCTCTTCAGCCATGCGCGTTGCGCTCCCCTGATGCTGATTGCATTCACTGACATCCAAAAACGCCTCATCCAGTGACAGGGGTTCCACCAAGTCTGTGTAATCGCAAAATATATTGCGCATTACCTGCGAAGCCTCGCGGTACTTTTCCATATTGTGAGGCACAATCAGCAGGCTCGGACAGTGTCTCAGAGCCAGTGCTGACGCCATGGCAGAGCGCACTCCAAAAGCCCGGGCTTCGTAGTTGCAGGTTGATATGACACCCCGCTTGCCGGGATCGCCACCGACGGCCATTGGCCGGCCTCTCAAATCCGGGTTATCACGCATCTCAATGGCGGCAAAAAAGCAATCGGCGTCAACGTGAATAATCTTACGTGTCATATTACTCAAGAGATTAACTGTTTATTCATACAGTATAAATCATGTAAGGCATTCGAGCCCGCAGTTTTTTGTCCGCCAAGAGGGTATAATCCGCTGCCTGTTCAAATCTCGAAAGCTGTCTGAATTTGTAAACTTCCAAAAAAGAGAGATGTTATGACCGTTGGAGCCTGGGATCCCAATCAAGCACAGCAAGCGGACAATTTTTCCATTGACCACGATGTGCTGAAGGCATTTATCGCGCTGAGTGAACAACAGCAGCTGAATGACCTGAAAAGTACGCTCAATGACGACATCAAGATTTCACAAGCACCTCTGATGAAACTGTCCAAGGACACCTGGATCAAGACCGCAGAATCCTTAAGCGATGAGCAGGTGATTCATCTGGTGAAGTTTTTCACACTGGCAGAAATGCAATTGAGCGGATGGGAAGCCGGAGCCGAATCTCCGGTCATAGGACTGGTCAAAGCCCTGCGCCTGCGCAAATCTCCCCCGGACAAGGAGTTATTGCTGTGGATCAAGAGCAATTCGGACAACCGTTTTCTGCCCAACGGGGCGCTGTAGTGTTCTGAATATAACAGCGCACTGGACATCGACGCGCTTTAACATCGACCAAAATCAACCCAAGCGTTTTAGTTTTTCCCAATGCTCTTCAAGAGAGGGCGGCAGACGGAAGTTGGCCGCCACTTCCCAATAGGCCACTTTGCCGTCGGAATCGAAGGCCGCCAATGCCGGCCTGAGGGCATTGTTGCCCCCCTCCAGCAGGGTATTCCCCCCCCTGAGCCACAACCCCAGTTGTTGAGAGGACTCTCCCTCCGGGTCGACCCAGCACTGACCGCCGGCCTTCTGGAACCGGGCTACCCAGTTTGGCAGCTCATCAGCAAACACAGCCACCACCTGCTCTGGATGTATTTCGGAATGCTGATCCAGCTTTTGCATCAGCTCACGCATCGCCATGCGGGAATACGGGCAGCTGGGCGCATGAAAAAACAACACCCAATGCACCGGTGATTTGCCCTCTTCTGCCAACAGGGCATTGTAAGCCTGCACGCTGATTAACTCTGATTTTCCATGATTGCCCACGACAGGACGACTGAACATCAACTCCGGCAGCCTCGATTGATCACCCACAGGTTCCCGCACACCTCGGGCCAGACTGGAAATCAGCACCACATAGAGCAAAAGGGCAAACAGCCCTGCCAGAGTCCACCACAACACCTGATCGCGCTCACCAGCAACCAGCACGATCCCTACGCCCAGCAATGCGAATCCCATGGCCAGGCGTTCACGCTCATCCCCAAACCAGGAATTGGCCAGATGCAAACGCCAGACATTGTGGAGCCACAGCGGGGTCCATGTAAGCAATGGAGCCACCCACAGAACGTGTCCCTGCCCCAGCTGACTCAATCCCCAAAAGGTGATCACCAGAGCGGTCAAAAAGTAGGCGCGAATATAAAGGGCTTTAAAGAAATGCATGGGATTCCTGATATCGATAATCGACGTGTCAACGCCGCATCATACCAGAAGTGCAGAGCCGACAAGACGCCCGCTTTTTTCAGATTCACAAAACCGAGACGGCCTGGTCAGTGAATTGAGATGATCTCCCCGAGCGCTGCACTGCGCCGAGGCTGAATAGACATTTCCGGCAGTGCCCCGTCATCTTTTGACGTGCAGTAAGCCCGATAATGCAAGGGTTGGGAGTGCAGGTTTTGGGCATCAAAATCGATCACAAAAGCAACACTGCCATCTTCATCCGTCTGGGGTTTGGGTTGCCCCTGAGTCAGAATTGTCATCTTGTTCATAAAACGGGTCTCACGGACAAACGAGCTTTCGCACTGTTGCCAGGCCTGCTGAATACGCGCCCGCCGCTCCGCGGCCAGATCCCTGGGTGTCGGTTCCGGGGTCAGCGGAAAATCCAGTTCCAGAGTATTGGCATCCATCAGTACAGGAAATGTCTTGCGCTCTGAGTCCCGGCAAATAAAGAAGAAGGTCGCGCGCCCCTCATCCTGCGTGCTGTTGTGCAACTTGCCTTCCAGCACTTTCGCACATCGCTCGGTAGCCTGCAGTTTTTCGGCACCTTTGCGCAATTCGGGCATCAGCTTGTGATAACTGCCGGGCAGCCACAGATTTTGCGTCATGGCAGACCACACCACTGAAGGACTCAGCAGCAATATCAGGCAGATGACGGCAACAGCTTTAGACGCCGGCCAATTGACGATAAACATAGGCCTGGAGCAACAATTGGTTGTCTTCATCGGTGGTCAGGAATTCCAGACCATAAACAGCGGGATAGTCTTCATCCTGCTCACTGGTGCTGCGATCAATGCGCGCGCGAATCACGGCTTTGAGAACCATTCGACGCCGTATATCTCCCAGCTCAATATCCGCAGCCAGCTCCAACTCATCTCCGACAGCACCCACCACATCTTTTAATTCAACTTTTGCTCCGGAAATGCTGAGATCCGCAAAGCGCCCTTCGATGGAGTCGACAGACAGGCTACTGAGATTGGTGACGGTCACCGGCAGACTGACATTAACACGGGTGGCTGCGCGAATTTGCTTGACGCTGACATTGGCAGGAAAAGAAAAATAAGCCATGGGAAACGGGGCTGTCATTACCGACTGAACAACGACAGGGAAAACAGCGATGCCATTGGCAATCATGGCTTTAACCACCAGTTTCTGGCCACTGCGCAGGCGGGTATTAGCCGGGTGAGTCACCAGCAGGTATTTGCCAGGCAGAGCGCCGATGTAGCGACAGTTGATACGTTTCTCTTGATCTTCCAGAGTGCCGGTCTGCAGTTGCAGCATGAACCCCGGTTCAAGTTTAATTTCTTCAAATTTCATGTATTGGCATCATTGTCGCTACGGACATCTCCTTATTATGGACACTGCAAGCTTTTACGGCAGTGCTTATACACTCCCCTCCTTTGTCCGCTTCATCTTATTGAACAAAGGCCGTACCCTGGGATCAACCCACTGCTGATACAGGTACACAAACCGACGAGGCACGATCAACATCACGGGCGTCACGATCAGGGTCAGCACCGTGGCAAACAGCAGCCCGGACACCAGCGCACTGGCCAGCGGCTGAAAGATGGAAGTGACCACGCCGTCGGCAATTACCTTGCGGCCGATCAAATCCACACTGACGGAAAACGCAATCGTGATCAGCCCCAAAATTGTGGTCGCTGTTGTCAGAAACACCGGACGCAATCGCTGGGCACAAGCCAGAATCACCGCTTCTCTGTCGGAGAGATTCTTTTTATCCTTGCGGATGAAGTTATAGGTATCAATAAGAACAATGTTGTTATTCACAACAATACCCGCCAGCGCCACGATTCCCACCCCGGTGAGGATCGTACTGAAGATCTGCCCGGTTAACAGCAATCCCAACAGCACTCCGGCGGTGGACATGACCACCGCCGACAGAATCAATACCGCCTGGTAGTAACTGTTAAACTGTGTCACCAACAACACAAACATCAGAAACAGCGCCAACGAAAAGGCGACACTCAGAAATTCAACCGATTTCTCCTGCTCTTCGTTGGCTCCCCGGTAGACCACACGAACCTCATCATCCATGGGGTTCTGTTCCAGCCACGCCTTGATCTCTTTTACCTTGTCATCCGCGAGGACACCTTCCTTAACATCGGCACGAACTTTCATTACTTGAATCGCATCGATGCGCTCGACTTTATCGACTTTGGGCTTGGCAACACGTTTGACAAAACCGCTGATCGGCACGGCACCAGTCACCGTATTGATGCTGAGGTTATCCAACGCATGGATACCGCGAATGCCATCGGGGTAACGCACCCGGATTTCCACCTCATCATCGGCATCGTCAGGGCGGTATTCACCAATGCGAATCCCGTTGGTCACAAGCTGTACAGCACGCCCCACTTCCACAACGTTCACCCCCGCTTGCGCGGCCAGAGAACGATCCACCTCCATCTCCCACTCAATACCGGGCAGGGGGGTAGTGTCGGTAACGTCCCGCAATCCCTCCATGGAATCCAAATGACGACGCATTGCCAGAGTTGCCTCCAGCAACTTGTCACTGTCGATAGACTCCAGCTGAATCTGAATCGGGCTGCCCACAGGAGGACCACCTTCAATAATGGCTGCAGAAATCCTGACCCCCGGTATGCCGGCAGTAGCCTCGCGAATGTGCTCAAACACCTTGTGGGTCGAATACCCAATGGTGTCAGGATCGTCCAGCTCTATCTGAATCGTGCCAATCGCATCTTTTGGAACTTCCTGACCATTGCCGTCAGTTTTACTGGATGAGTAAATCGATTTCACACCGTGCACCTTGATCACCCGACGCTCCACTTCCTTGACGATGTCCCTGGCCTCATCCACCGACAAGTTACCCATGGCACGAACAGTCACAGAGCCGTACTTTTCTTCCGTCTCGGCAAAAAACTGTACACCGTGATTAAAACGGCCATACGCCATAAAAATCAGTACGAGGACAACCAGCGTCAACAGACAGAACACTATCGGCCGCCGCAGGACAGCTTCCAGCAGGCGGGCATAGCGCCCGGTGTGACCACTCATCTTTGTGGGAGAGTCGGTTTCCAGACTGCGCAGGTAATTCTGTACATCCGGCTCCATAGCCGACTTGCCCATCAACGAACCCAGTACCGGAGCAAAAAACAGGGCGTACAACAGAGACGCCAGCAATACCCAGAAGACGGTAACCGGCAAGTAGCCCATAAAGTCGCCGGAAACTCCCGGCCAGAACATCAACGGCAGGAACGCCGCCAGAGTGGTCGCCGTCGACGCCACCACCGGCCAGAACATGCGTTTGACGGATATATAGTAAGCAGCCCGACTGCTCATCCCCTCCGCCATTTTCCGGTCGGCAAATTCGGTAACGACAATGGAACCGTCAATCAACATACCCAGTGCCAGCATCATTCCGAACATCACCATGATATTGAATGAATAATGGAGATAGTCGAGACCAATAAGCGACATCAAGAGCGAGAAAGGAATCCCCAACCCCACCAGAGCGCCGGAACGAAAACCCAGTGCCGCCACCACGATCACCATCACCAGCGCCATGGCGGTGACAATGTTGCCAGACATCTCGGACACTAACGCCTCGGAAAATTCCGACTGATCCAGTGCAAACTGCACCTCAATACCCGGCGGAATACGGGATTCCAGCTCGGCAATCAGACCTCTGACTTCTCGGGAAACCTGTATCTGGTTTCCTCCCGTGCGCTTGTTCACTTCCAGCAGGATGGCCTTCTGCAGATCGATACTGGTAAAACTGTCTGCATCCTTGAAGGTACGACGAATGTCGGTCACATCTCCCAAAGTCACTGCACCCTCGGCAGTGGATTTCACCGGGATGCCATAGACATCCTGATAGGTTTCGATCAGCCCCGGCACCTTGACGGAAAACTTGCCCTGCCCGGTGTCAATCTGACCCGCTGGAACCAACAGGTTATTGCCCAGAATGGCATTAATCAGCTCGTCACTGGTGATGCCGTAATGCTCCAGCTTGGCCGGGTTGATCAGCGCTTCAACCACCTCTTCACGATTACCCACCATATTGGCTTCAAGCACTTCCGGCAGTGCTTCGATCTCGCGCTGCAACATCTTGGCAGTCTGAAAAACCAAACGCTCCGAAACACCCTCTTCAGACTTCAGCGCCACCGTAATCGACGGAAAATCAGAGACGGTAATTTCTTCAACAATGGGTTCATCCGCATCTGTGGGCAATTCAGCCTTGCCGCGATCAACCGCGTTGCGAACATCGTCCAGCGCCTTGTCAATGTCTACAGAGCCCGCTTCAAACTTGACCAGAATAGTGACATGGGACTCTTTTGCTGTAGAGATGATCTCGTCCAGGTTTTCCAGTGAGCGCAGTTCTTGCTCCATGGGCCTTGCCAACAGCCTGGCACCGTCTTCCGGGGACACCCCATCGAGAGTGATACCGACGTAAATGTAAGGCACGTCAACATCGGGCTGGGCTTCAACGGGCATGTGGTTATAGCTGGAAAGACCGGCAAAAATAATCAAAGCCAGAATACAGAATGTACTGCGGTAGTGGCTGACCGCCATCGATAAAAGATTCATAGGCCGGCAGAACCTACAGCTTCGGTAGACGCAGAGCCGCCCTCAATAGCGACATTCACCTTTTCGCCCTGACTGACGTATTCCTGCCCCACAGTGATCAATAATGTATGCGCAGGTAACCCCGACACCCAGATAGCGCCATCGCTGTCACCAATAAGTTCGACCTCCACCAGCTGCACACGATGGTCTTCGGAAAGAATACGAACCCCCACCTTGCCGTTATCGACCAGTGTCAGTAACGACGACGGGATTTTATGAGCCGCAATGGCGGCAGTCGGTACGATCAATTCGGTGGTGATGCCACTGCGAAGTGTCAGGTCTCTATTGTCTACTGTCACTTCAACAGGGAAAGTCCGGGTCTTGCTGTCGGAGCCATAACCCACCAGCGATACCTCGCCAGTGACCTTTTGTCCCGTCAATAACTGGCCGAAGGCTTTATCACCTTTACGCAAGTGGCCGACCTGAGTCTCTGATACCTGACCGCGAATGATCATGGGATCCAGCTCGAGCAATACACCGCACTCATCCCCCCGGTCCATATAGTCGCCAACTTCTACCGCGTAGCGATCAATGACGCCGGCAAAAGGCGCCCGAATCCGAGTGTTTTCCATATCCAGCTGACTGCGGAGTAACTCCGCTTTGGCGCTGTCGAGACGCGCCTTGGCACCAGCAATAGCGGTAGCGGACTGGTAGCCACCACTTTTCAAACGCAGAGAACCATCGTATTCCAACTGTGCCTGATCGACTGCCGACTGTGCCTCTAGCAACCGCACCTGGCGATCATCCAGCGCCAGTTCACACAGAACATCGCCCTTGGCCACCGGTTGCCCCTCAACTGCGGGCAGAGCCACAACCTTACCGCTCAGCTCAGACCTCAGTGAAACACTGCGATGAGCTTGAGTAAAAGCTCGAATGCGGAGTTCCGGCTGATAGTTTTGGGCATCGATGTAACGTGCCTGCACCAGAATGGGTTCTGGCTCAGTTGCTACAACCTGCGTTTGCGGCTCATCTTCTGCAGAAGGTAAAACCATTCCACTGGCCAGCCACACCAAGATAACTGCTCCCAGATAAAGGGAAATACGGTAATTTTTGTTGGACCAGATGTACTTCAGATATTGCTGAAATCGTTTCATTATTGGAGAACACCTTAAGACAAGATGACTACTTTGAAGACAATAGTCACGCCTCTCAAGCTAAGAAATGTTAATAGAAAGGAACTTTTTTACCGCCGACAACCATAGCACTGTTTAGCGAAAGCTTTAGCGACGTTTGCGGCCAAAACAGGTCTAAACCGGCTGTCTGCAGTCATTACAGACGCGCAAATAAATGTCACTGCTCCACGCAATGCTTTCGGTCGAAAACAAAAAGAACCATCAACGAAGAGATATAAACAGACTCAGCCGGAGATTTCAGCCAGGAGCTGTTTCGCCGGGGCTCGGTTACCCACCAGCGTCAAGCGCCCGAATGCCTGATTCCATTCCACCAACAACTCGCCCAGATTGCAGGCCTGGGCGTGTAGTGCAGACAACTCTTCCTTTGTATCTTTATCACCACGGTACAGTTTGACGGAGCGATGCTGATCCGCCAGAGGATGTTCGGGGTATTTGCTGCGATAAACTTCCAGTTTCCATCGCAGACTGTGATTTAGATTACGATAGTAAGTCAATTTAGTTGCCAGACTTACCTGGTGAGTATCCTCTAACACTCCAAACAGCGAAAAATCGGTGGCAAATACCAAAATTTCACGACAATTTTCATCAGCCTTGATCGTGGCACTGCGCTCTGTTTTCAGCAACATGGCCAAGTCCCCAAACAACTCCCCCGGGGTAATATAATTGACGGTCTGCGCATTTTCTCCCGCCAACACCTCAAGCTGTCCTTTTAACAGGAAATACAGCCAACTGCCTTCAGCACCTTGTTCTACAACAGACTCTCCCGGCTCAAAGCCGAGAACCCGTGAATGCTGCAGCAACAGTTCAAACTGCCAGTTGTCCTGCTGACGAACCTGCTTGTAAAAAGGAATCACTGAGATCAATTGCTCAATGATTGATCTGGGATATTCGTTGACGGGCTTGCTGTACATACTGACATCGGATGTTGTGGGCTGATGCACAACATCGGCCGAAAAAAGAGAAAATAGACGCCACTCTACCTTATATTCTGTACAGACAACACGCAATCAATGTCGCCTTAACATAGCATATCGGCTTGTTTTTACTTACTGAGACAGATTTCTTCCCAATAACCCGACAAAATGACCGGCAACGGCTGCTGGCAGAGCCTGATCCTGAGATCTTTTACGCCTTGCAGTCAACACGAATATCTGTAGAGTATTAAACAGATAATTTCCACGCCAAACAAGCTGCCATCCTTGCGTGTTCAGGTGTGATAATAAAAGAACAAGTTTAACCATAAATAAAAAGAGATACTCACTATGTCCCGCCCTGGTTTTTGGGCTTTATTTGCCCTTTTGGTTCTTGGTGCCCCGCTAACGTTTGCCGACTCCCTTCTCAATGGTTTGGCAGACCACAAACAATTCAATAAAGACCTATTTATTGGTGCTCTTTATACCGACAATCTCTCTGCAGATGCCGCATCCCAATTGAACAACCCCGGCCGCAGACGTCTCGAGCTCCGGGTCGTAGCCAAACGCCTTTCGTCCCGTCAGCTCAATTCCATGTGGATTGAAGGCATGGCGATCAACAATCCTCCTGACCTGCTGACCCAGCAGGCGGAAAACATGGTCTCCTTTACCTCCTTTGTGAAACGTTCTCTGCGCGCCGGCGATATCCTGGCCATTCGTGGAGACGGCACTAAAACCACCGTAACCCTGAACGACGTTGAACTGGGGTCGATTAATTCTCCAAAATTCTTCAACATGGTGTTGCGAACCTGGATCGGCAGCGTGCCGCTGTCATCTGAGTTTCGCGACGCCCTACTGACCAATGGCAGTATCGACGGGGATCTACTGGCAAAATTTGAATCCATCTCGCCTTCCCAAGGACGTCGCGATGCCGTCGCTAAATGGGTACAACCCGCCGCAGACATTGAAACTGAGCTCGCCGATGCTGCCCCTACTCAGACGGCGCTGGACGATGACAACAGACCCGTTGCAGAAATCACCAAACCCGTCGTCACGGCCCCATCCATAGCAGCACCGCCAAAGATAGAAAAACCGACACTGGCAGCCTCCGAACCTGACACTGCCGAGACGCCACAAGCTAAACCTGAAGCCCCTAAAGTGGTCAAGGCCACGGAAACTCCGACTCCCGCAAAGCCCGAATCTAAACCTGCGGTAGCCAAAGCCGCAGCCTCTAAAGCTGACTTGCCGGAAGAAGAGGAATTGTTCGATGACGAAGAGGATGATAGCGGCCCGCTACTGACGGCAGAAAGCCTGTTGAGCCGCCAGATTTACCACTCCCAACTGCTCAAGTGGACCTACCAGCATATTCGCTACCCCCAACGCGCCGCATCCCGCGGCCAGGAAGGCAGTGTTCGTATTGCAGTGGTTATCGATCGTCAGGGTGAAGTACAGAGCGTTTCCGAAGTTGAGTCATCCAAGTACGAAACGCTCAATCGGGAAGCCCTGAGGGCGGTTGAGCGATCCAAGCCTTTCCCTCCGATGCCCGACGATATCCAGGGCAGCGAATTTGCATTTTCCCTGCCCATCCAGTTCCGGTTGCCGGACTGAGAATATTCATTTTTAACTTGCGGGCTGATTCCATTCAACCCGCTCAATGCCCGCCGTTAATCCTCGCTACCCTTGGGTGGCGTGGGGGCTGAAAAGGGAAACTGGGCCACCTTGTCACTGCTTTTCAGTTCGGTAACCTTAACCGCTCCCTCTTTCTCCACTTCGTCAATACGGATAATGGCTTGCATCGGGATGTAGGAGCGCGACACGTTCGCGAATTCACCTTTCAGTTTCTCTTCACCCGGATCCACAATCACCTGTGTGCGCTCACCGAAGATAAATTCCTCAACTTCAATAAAGCCATACATATCGCTCTGGTAGATAGCACGCGCGTAGACTTCATAGACCTGGTTCTGGTTATAAAAGATCACTTTGTAAATGGGTTTGTCGGCCATAAATCTGCTCTGAAATTCCACGTCAAATAACTCTTATACGGCGGACCGCAATAATGCAGAACCTGCCGAAAAGCCCCGTCCCACGGGAAGGGCGCGCAAGGATAGCACAAATTGACGGAATTATTCCTGCTGCTGTATGGGCATAAGCCTCTGTCATCGCTATAATGCCCGCCCCTGCTGATTTTGGCTAATTTTTATGCAGCTGCTATACAACATCTGACAGCCTGCCAGTTACGCCAATATCAAGCGGATAAAGTGGTTTTAACTCGCCGCTTTTGACGAGAATTTTTAGGACAGCGTTTGCAACGATGTCCGGGTAACAGCCCCTAACAAGCAGTTTTACACTAGGTAGTTTTAAACAGGTAGTTTCATGGTTGATACGGTTGATACGGCACAAGAGCCCACAGAAAAGCCCACCAAAAAGCTTTTTATACAGACTCACGGCTGCCAGATGAATGAATACGACTCCAATCGTATGCGTGACCTGCTGGGCGAATCTCATCAGATGATCCCCACCGACGACCCCAGCGAAGCCGATGTGCTGCTGGTAAACACCTGCTCGATCCGTGAAAAAGCCCAGGAAAAACTCTTTCACCAACTGGGACGCTGGAAAAAGCTTAAAGAGAACAAACCTGATCTGGTGATTGGCGTAGGCGGATGTGTCGCCAGCCAGGAAGGAGAGGCCATTGCCAAACGGGCGCCTTTTGTCGACCTGATTTTTGGCCCACAAACGCTTCACCGCCTGCCTGAGATGATGGAAACCCCCAAGGGCAACGGTGCCGTGGTTGTGGACATCAGTTTTCCGGAGATCGAGAAGTTCGACAATCTGCCGGAACCTGACGCAGATGGCGTCAGTGCCTTTGTCTCGATCATGGAAGGCTGCTCCAAGTACTGCACCTTCTGTGTGGTGCCCTACACCCGCGGTGAAGAAGTCAGCCGTCCGGTTGCCGACGTGCTACGGGAAGTCGCCCACCTGGCTGGCCAGGGCGTGCGAGAAGTCAACCTGTTGGGACAAAACGTGAATGCCTACCGCGCCGAGGGCCCCGACGGCTCGCTTGTGGATCTGGCCGAGCTGATTACCTATGTGGCAGCGATCGACGGCATCGACCGCATTCGCTTTACCACATCTCATCCGGTTGAGTTTTCTGACAGCCTGATTGAGGTCTACGGCGAAGTACCGGAACTGGTAAGCCACCTGCACCTGCCCGTACAGAGCGGTTCCGACCGTATATTGATGGCCATGAAACGCGGCCACACGGTGCTGGAATACAAATCAAAGATGCGTCGCCTGAAAAAAATTCGCCCTGACATCTGCTTTTCCTCCGACTTTATTGTTGGCTTCCCCGGTGAGACGGACGCAGATTTCGAAGGCACCATGAACCTGATCCAGGATATTGGTTTCGACCTGTCCTTCAGCTTTATCTACAGCCCTCGTCCCGGTACCCCGGCATCCGACCTGCCGGACAACACGCCGGAAGAAGTCAAGAAAGAGCGTCTGAAACTGCTGCAACAGCGCATTAACCAGCAGGCTTTTGAGATCTCACGCAAAATGGTGGGCAATACCGAACGCGTACTGGTCAGCGGTTACTCGAAAAAAGATCCGGGACAACTGTCCGGACGTACCGAAAACAACCGGGTTGTTAACTTCCGCAGCGATCAGCCGGAGTTGATCGGCAAGTTCGCCGACATTCTGATCGAAGAAGCACTGCCGAACTCTCTGCGTGGAACCCTGATCGGTTCAGAACTGGACGATTTGTAAGTTTTTGCGACATTACCAACGGCATAAAAAACGCTTTTTTTAGAAACTATTAACTGCAGCACAGGCTTCCCCAGCCCACAAGGTTTGGGGTAGTCTAGCCATATCAATTGCGAGACAGGACGGCTTTACAAACATTTTGGATACGACCTCTCCCCTTAAGAAGGCCAGCACCGCCCACAAGGTGGTCCTTGAGCCTAACGACACCCGCCGGCTAGCGACTCTTTGCGGGCAGTTTGACGAACATCTGCGACAAATCGAACGCCGGCTGAACATTGAGATCCGCAACCGCGGCAATCAATTTGCGCTTTTAGGCGACAGCACCACCACCCGCAGCGCAGGCAAATTACTGAAGTCGCTCTACAGAGACACCAAAGGTGGCGCCGAACTCACTCCCGATGAAATCCATCTGGCTCTGCAGCAGTCTCAAATGGACAGTTATGCCGCTCAACAACAGCCACCGGAAACCGCAGCGGGCAGTGAATATGCACAAGACAATGAGCACGCAACCGGCAAGCGAGCTCGACGCACCCCTTCTGCCACATCCCACTCCGTAACCAACGACAACGAGACGCTGATGCAAGAAGCTCCATCCAACGTTCCGGGCGCGTCATCGGACAGCGCTCACACCGACTCTGAAAAACATGAGAAGGTCGCTCCCATGACACTGATTCGCACGAAGAAGTGCACAGTGAAGCCCCGTGGACAGCACCAGCAAAACTACGTCAGAGCGATTCAGACTAACGACATCAACTTCGGTGTTGGGCCGGCCGGGACCGGTAAAACCTACCTTGCCGTCGCCTGTGCGGTAGAAGCGCTGCTCAACGACCTGGTCGAGCGTATTTTGCTGGTGCGTCCTGCCGTGGAAGCGGGAGAAAAGCTGGGTTTTTTACCCGGTGATCTGTCCCAGAAGGTCGACCCCTACCTGCGCCCACTCTATGACGCCCTCTATGAGATGCTTGGCTTCGAAACCGTTGGCAAACTGATTGAACGCAATGTCATTGAAGTCGCCCCGCTGGCCTATATGCGCGGACGCACCCTGAACAATTCCTTCATCATTCTGGATGAGAGTCAGAACACCACCCGGGAACAGATGAAGATGTTCCTTACCCGAATTGGTTTTGGCTCCACTGCGGTGATTACCGGCGACCCGTCACAGATTGACTTGCCCCGTGGCCAAGCCTCGGGTCTGAAACACGTAATTGACGTGCTGGACGGTGTAAACGGCATCAGCTTTACTCACTTCAACTCCAAAGACGTGGTTCGCCACCCGCTGGTTCAACGTATTGTAGAAGCCTACGATGCAGCTGAATCCCGCAATCCGGATAGCGACCGATAAGGCCTTGCAGCCTCTGGTAAACAGGGATTGATAGCAAACTGATGAACGTGGAACTCTGCCTCGATCTGCAGGTGGCCAGCAAGGCGCACGACCTACCCAGCAGCGAACAGTTACAACATTGGGCCAGCTCGGCCCTTAAAGGGCTGCGTGAGCACGCCGAAATCAGCGTCCGTATCGTCGACAACGACGAGAGCCAGGAGTTGAATTTCCAGTACCGCCAGAAAGACAAGCCCACCAATGTCCTCTCATTTCCCGCTGACCTGCCACCTGAACTGGAACTGCCGCTGCTGGGCGATCTGGTCATCTGTGCTCCGGTGGTCACCAGGGAAGCAGCCGAGCAACAGAAAGAGCTTTTCGCCCATTGGGCACATATGGTGGTACACGGCACCTTGCATTTATTGGGATATGACCATATTAATGATTCTGATGCCGAGATTATGGAGCAATTGGAAACCGAAATTTTAACAGGAATGGGGTTCCCTCCCCCCTATGAATCGGTCGCCTAAACCGGCTATTATCCACTTCCAGATATTTTATTGATCAGGAGATCATGAGCGCCATGAGCGAAGACCCTTCGAGTAGCCAGCCTTCTCCGAGCAGGCATCAAGACAAGCCATCGGAGAAAAGCTGGCTGGATCGTGTGTTCAATGCATTTTCAGCGGAACCCAAATCCCGCGAAGAATTGCTCGAAATCATCAAAGAAGCTGCCGAAAACAAGGTGGTCGACGCCGAAGAACTGGAGATTATCCAGGGCGCTCTGGACGTAGCCGACCAACAGGTGCGTGAGATTCAAGTTCCCCGCTCGCAAATGGTCGTGGTCAATATTGACGCCCAGCCTGCCGAGCTGCTGCCGATGGTCATTGAATCCGGCCACTCCCGATTCCCTGTCGTCGGTGAATCCACCGATGACATACGCGGCATCCTGCTCGCCAAAGATCTTCTGCCCCTGATTCTCAACGGCACAGAAAACTTTAATCTGGACAATGTCATCCGTCCCGCCACGGTCATTCCTGAAAGCAAGCGCCTGAATGTGCTGTTACGGGAATTCCGTGAAAATCGCTATCACATGGCGATGGTGATTGACGAATACGGCGGAATCTCCGGCCTGGTCACCATTGAAGACATTCTTGAAGAAATTGTCGGTGAGATCGAAGACGAAACCGACGAGGATGCCGACGACGCATTCATCCGCAAGGTGGCCGACAATGATTACATCATCAAAGCCCTGACCCCCATTGAAGATTTCAACGAATACTTCAATACAGGTTTCAACGAAGACGAATTCGACACCATTGGCGGAATTTTGATGAGGGCGTTTGGGCATTTGCCGCAGCGCAACGAAGTCGCCGACATAGACGGTTACCAGTTCCGGGTACTCTATGCAGACAGCCGTCAAATTCATCTGGTACGGTTATCGCTCCCCAGCTAAGCCCACTCGGAATTCCCGCCATGATCTTCCAGATTCGCCATGCCCACGCCGGCTCATAACCCTGCACAGCCAACGGCTGTGCCCTCGAGCGCCCCGGTGTCCTGGCTGACGGAATGTCCTCTGTGGATGCGGCTGATCCTGACCACCGTGGCTGGCGGACTCACTCCGCTGGCCCTGGCTCCGCTGAGCTGGTGGCCACTGGCGATCCTGACCCCGGCATGTCTTGCACTGCTGTGCTGGAATCAACCGCTCAAAACCCTGTACAAACTGTGCTACGGCTTTGGACTGGGTCTGTTTGGGGTTGGTGCTTCCTGGGTATATGTCAGCATCCATGAATTCGGCTACGCCGCCAGCTGGCTGGCCGCTCTGCTGACCGCACTCTTTGTGGCGTTTCTTGCCTTACTGTTTGCCCTGCCTTTTGGCCTGCTCCGCTGGAGACCAACTCTCCTTCGTCGCCCTAAAAGTCCTGATCAGCAAGCGACCTCTGCAGTGCCGTCAGGACAGACACTGGGGTCTTTTCTGCTGTGCTTTTGCGCCCTTTGGGTGTTGGGAGAATGGACCCGAAGCTGGTTGCTGACCGGTTTTCCCTGGCTGTTTATCGGCTACAGTCAGGGGCTGACACCGCTTGCAGGCTGGGCTCCCATTGGCGGCATTTACAGTCTGTCGCTGGCGGTATTGATCAGTAGCTGCGGCTGGATCTATCTGCTGCTGGGAAGCCGCAAGGCTGGCAAACTGCTCACTGCGTTAGTGATTGCCACCCTGTGGATAGGAGGCCAGGTTCTGCAGCCCATTCAATGGACGCAGCCAGCGCAACAGTCCCCACTGTCTGTCTCACTGGTCCAGGCCAATATTCCCCAGGAAAAAAAGTGGCAACCGAACTTTTTGCAACCCACTCTGGAGCGTTACAGTCGCCTGTCCGAGAACGCCTGGCAATCAGACTGGGTAATCTGGCCAGAAGCGGCAATCCCCCTGCTTTACCACCGTGCGGGCCCCTTCCTTGAACAAGCCAATGAAAAAGCCCTGCAAACCAACACCGCGTTGATCACCGGCATCCTCTATGACGATCTGCGACAAGAGAAATTCTTCAACAGCGCAACAGGACTGGGACTGGCCAGCGGCATTTATCACAAAACCCGCCTTGTCCCCTTTGGCGAATATGTGCCAATGGAAGACTGGCTGCGCGGGTTGATCCAGTTTTTCAACTTGCCGACCTCGATCATCAGCCAGGGGCCAGAACAACAGAGCGGTCTGCAAATTGGCAGCCATCGTCTGGCCACGGCCATATGCTATGAAATTGTCTATCCGGATCTGGTTGCCGACAGCGCGCACAATCGTGAGGTTATTCTGACCATCAGCAATGACGCCTGGTTTGGCAGCTCCTGGGGTCCACTGCAACATCTGGAAATGGCCCAGATGCGGGCTCTGGAAACCGGACGTTACGTGATACGAGCAACCAACAATGGCGTCAGTGCCCTGATCACCGCCAAAGGCGAATTACAACAACGCAGCGAACAGTTCGTCGAAGAAGTCGTCACCGGCCCGGTGATCCCCATGACCGGCAGCACCCCTTTTATGCGCTGGGGCAGCCTGCCAATCGTGGCTCTGTGTTTTGGACTGTTGGCCCTGGGTTTATGGCTGACGCAGCGAAGCATCAGGCACCAGGACTGAGCGCCCGAACAAACACGAACTAAAGCTTGAACAGCCAGAACCCATGCAGCTCTGGCACCAAAACGGGAGCTAGGCGACCCTGGGTACCTGACCACTCAGCAGAGAGAACATCTCACCTTCCGCGAGAATAGGCATGACAAAACTCTCCAGCGCCGTCGGACCCAATGGGAGACTCTTGGCCTGAAGCGGTGAAGTACCCACCCACTGAAAGCGCCAGCGCAACCACTCGGGCTCCTCTCCGGGCTGAAACTGGATAAAATCCACATCTTCTGGCGCTGCATCCAGTCGCTGTATCAGCTGATAGGCCAGATGTTCGGCGCTGTTATTCAACTGCCGGGCAGGAAATTCCTGCGAGGCCACCAGAAACACACTGTAGCGCCCCCTGTACGTAAAACATCGCAGATTTACATTCACCAAACGGCTCAGGCGGTTTTGAAGCTGCACACTTTCGGTTTTAAAGGGCAGATTTGCAATCTCAACGGACGTGGAGATGGTTGATTCCTGACAACGGGAATCGTTGGACATTAGAACTGAATTATTCATAAAACACTGCATTTTTAAATTATTGTTATTATCACATCCATATATGTCGTTAATATTTAAGCGATAACGACGAATTACCTTCCATGGCGGGATAATCAAACCTTTTATATCTGCGGCCTGGCTATCCAGTCAGCAATCATACCCGGCAACGGACCATCCAAGAAATCAAACAGTCGTTCGAGCAGGGTGAGGATGTTAACACATGCGCCATGAGGATTCACCTCTACTTACGGGAAACGCCTACAACCTGTGCCACAGAGCCTATACTTAGTAAAAAACATTCAGATCACAGTAAAACGTCAACCAAGAGAACTACGGGCTTGCTTAACGCGAAGAACACAACTCCCTCAATCAATGACACTGACTCTGCCATGCTTTTACGCTTCCCAAGATCGCCTGGTTTACCGTTAAAAGCGGTGTTAATTGGCTGCCTCAGCATGTTCCTGTTGAGCTGCTCCCTGCGTGTTACCTACCCGTTTATGGACTGGTGGCTGGGCTGGAGAATCGATGATTTTGTGACACTGGACAAACAACAGGACAGGCAGCTCAACAGCACACTGGACCAGTTTCACCTCTGGCACCAACATACCCAACTACCGCTGTACGCCCAGGAATTACAGGCCTTCAAATCCCAACTTCAGCAACCGGTCATCACCCCTGAACAACTGAGAGCCTTTGGCGAAGAAGCCCACGCCCACTGGTTGGCCAGCCTCGACTATGCTCTACCGGAAATCCACTCTCTTTTCATGTCCTTGAGTGAATCCCAGTGGCAGGAGTTCACTCAGGCAATGATTGAACACACGAAGGAAGAAACAGAACCCTACATAGAACGATCACCCGAAGAGCGTTTCGAACTGCGGCAGGAGCGACTGGAAGAGGCCATGGATGATTGGATTGGGCGTCAAACTGACACCCAGAAAGACCTGATAGAGGCCTGGAGCCGCGACCTGAACTATCTGTCCGAGATCAGTCGCAAGGAACAGCAGCGCTGGATTGAGGCCGCCAACCGGCTTTTTCAGCAGCGCCGCAGCCTGAGTGAACAAGAAGTGAAGGCTCAGCTCAGACAGCTGATCGCCGAAGAAACCGCTTTGTGGACCCCCGAACACCAACTTCTGCTGGAGGAAAACCGCCAGAGAAGCCTGCAGCTATTCTCAGACTTGCACGCATCACTGACCGAGAAACAGAAAAGGCGTCTTTTCAAACGCGTGACAAATATTGAAGACGATCTGGATTATTTGTATCAAAAGACATTGGTCAAGAAATGACTGGGGTAAAGTCGCCTCAGTCCTGCATGAAAAATGCCCCGCAAGGGTATATTTCAGCAGGATTACAGGCGAATCAACCAGGCTTCCAGCTCTTTCTCCAACCCTGTTTGCAACAGACTGATCCCGCCATCCACAGCTTCGACATACGCCTCGATAATCTCTGACCCCAGGGTAAACAATTGCCGGGCATCCGCTTTCGAGGAATCACCATGGATAATATCTTTGGTGATGGTGTTGAGGAAAAACGCCAGTTTCAGCTCATAATTTTTTAAATCAGACAGGGATTTCCAGCTGGCTTTCAGGCCAGGCTCAATACCGTCAATCTGGTGGATCAGATCGCGGTTTTGACGCTCAGCACACTGCAGCCAGTATTGCAGTTTCTTTTCCGGCTCTTCATCGCAACCGCCCACCACTGCGGAGTGAGTTGCCAAACCCCGGATACGCGCCAACTGCTCAATCAACTCCGGAACACTGCGGCATACCAACGGCAACACCAGTGCCGATCGCTCCTGTTCCTTTGACTCCTCGCCCGGCGTCAAACCGCTGGCAGTGACCAAAGGCTCTTCCAGGCGGCGTGCCAGTCCTGCACTCAGATTCAGGATTTGTTCGATCAGAAAAGAGTGGTATTCAAAATTCTCCAGAAGAGCATCGCCCTCCCAGTTATGGCACACAGTGTTCCAGCTGTGCTGGATGTTTTCCTGCTCGCGAGGTGCAATCAGATGATCGAAGTGATCGCAGGTATTGCGCAGAACCAACAGGCGCTTATTCACCTGGGCCTGTACCTGAGCCACATCTTCCATAAACAACCCATCACCGGCCAGATGAGCCAAGCTGACACCACGATGGCGCTGGAGAGCGTTCACCAGCCGGTTCAGCTGCCGCATCAACATCAGGATAGAACAGCGCTCGCGGTAGACACGAGTCACCGCCTCCATCTGTAACTTTTCATGATCCTCAATCACAGCTTCAACTTCGACCACCGGATTGAACCCTCTCAATTAGTAAACACAGAATCTCTATTAGCAAAGGCCGCGCCACATTACACCAGCACTTCCAGACAAGCCCCCCAGCGCGATTCTCTGCACCATTTCCGCCAGTTTCACCTGATAAAGGTCACAGATAACGGCAAAACAACAAAAAGCTTACACTCAATCGTGCTCCATTTGGGCACATGCACACCATATCGCGCCAATTCGGTGCAAGTTTCGCCTGATTCACTCTGCTTTGCGACTTTCCTGCCAACGGTAAACCCATCCTCCCAAAAACTCATGCAGGGCAAAATAGCTGGAAGACAAACCGGAAAGGCTCGGAAACCAGCTGAGAAGCCGATCGGGCTCAACAATCGTCAAGGCCATCGGAGCCGGGATCACGGTCAGACCAGCCTGCTGAAATACTCGTGAAGCCCTGGGCATATGCCAACCGTGCGTCACCAGCAAGACGGTTTCGATTCCCTGCTGCCGAAAAATTTGAGCACTGAAAGCCGCGTTCTCGGCCGTGGTTTTACTCTTCTCCTCCTGCCATGTGACCGGGATCTGGAACTCCTCCGTCATTACCTGCGCCATCAACTGAGCTTCGGGCAGCAAATCCCGCTCTTCAAATACACGACCACCTGTCAACAAAATTGGCCATCCGGTTTCTCGGTAGAGACGTGCGCCGTAGCGTAAACGCTCCAGGGTTTTGCTGTTCACCGTATCACCGCCGTATTCTCTGGCATCCGATACCCGGCCACCACCGAGCACCACAATCGCCCCCTGAGCCGACTCTGTCTTCAACATCTCGGGATTGAAAGGCTGATAGCCTCGCTCCAGATACATCAATAACGTCCCTCCCACGACAGGCAAGGACAATATCCAGAAGACCAAGAGCGCCCCGCCCAACAATGAACGGGAAAATCTCGGCCAGCGACGCCACCCCAGCCAGGCAATCAACATCAGCAACAGCAACGAAGTGGGAGGTAACAGCAGAGTTTTGAACAGCGCGCGGATTATCATGGTTACCAAGTCCTTGGTTTAAAAAAGCATGTTTCTGGCATCAGCTTATTCTGTAAACTGGAAAAGTACAGCCTCCAAAAGTCCAAACATCCAGTCTGGCTTTTCGGCGGCCGCACACAGAGGCTTTTACACAGCTTGACCCGCAAGATCACCGCGGCTTTCTGTGACTCCAAAACTTGCCTCAACCCGGCAAACACACTACTCTTTGCGCCTTTCCAAACAGCAGGTACGCGGACTGACCATGAAACCGACCATCAAGGATGTAGCCAAACTGGCAGGTGTCTCTTTCAAAACGGTTTCCCGCGTTATCAATAACGAGCCTTCGGTTGGGGACGAGCTGCAGAAAAAAGTCTGGAAAGCCGTCAAAGAACTCAACTACCAGCCCAATCTTTCCGCTCGTCACCTCCGTGGCGCCTCATCGTTTATCGGTTTTATCTACGACAACCCCAACAGTCACTACGTGATTGGCATGCAACACGGCATTCTCGAAGAGTGTCACCGCCAGGGGTTTGAGCTGGTAATCCACCCCTGTGATGCCAATTCGGACTCTATCACTGAAGAGCTGGCTTCCATGGTCGAGCGGGGACAGCTGGCCGGCCTGGTGTTAACCCCTCCGGTTTCAGAAAGAACGGAAATTGTTTCTGAACTTAGCAAGCGCGGCGTCAAGTTTGTCAGGATCATTTCCGGCTCCGAAGCCCCGGACGACCTCTCTCCCTGTGTGGTGGTGGATGACCACAATGCCGCCCGTGAAATCACCCAATACCTGATCGATCTGGGCCATACTCGCATTGGCTTCCTGTCCGGGGATACGGTTCACTCTTCATCCGGCGAGCGGGAAGCCGGATACCGTCAGGCTCTGCGGGAAAACAACCTGCCGGAAGACGAAGAACTGATCCTGCAAGGCCAGTATGCGTTCGAATCCGGGGTCGAGCGAACTCAAAAATTGCTGGATCAGGACAATCCCCCCAGTGCCATCTTTGCCTGTAACGATGAAATTGCCGCGGGTACTCTGTTTGCGGCACGTCTCCAAGGTGTTGAAGTGCCCAGCCAGCTATCCATTGTCGGCTTCGAAGACAGCCCTTTCTCCCGCCAGACCTGGCCCAAACTCACCACGGCTCGCCAGCCAAACAGTGACATTGCCGCCAGCGCCACGGCTCTGCTGATCCAGTCTACCCGCACGACA
>NZ_JAHKRS010000008.1 GCF_018863235.1 Pseudomaricurvus albidus | reverse complement strand
TAATGGATCGGCTGAACAATCGTCCCAGAAAGACAAGGGGCTGTCGATCACCAAACGAATTATTTATGGGGCAGCGAGTGGATTTGCTCGCTGCGTAACGGAATTGCAGTTATTACTTGAAACTGCGCAATAAAAAACTTGATCTAAGGATCATTCAGCAATAAGAATTGATCAATCGTCCTAAATTTGTCTCCATGAAATATACGGTTGGGAAGATCAGATCATGGAGCGTTTCAAGATAATAAGAGAGATAAAACATGAAAGAATTCAAACAGTTGCACCGGCCAGAAACAGGGACCTACCTGAAAGGACAAGAGCGTATTGAGAACATTTTGCAAGCCGCTACCGACATTTTGATCAACCATGGCTACGCTGGATTAAGCATGCGAAAAATTGCTTCAAACGTAGGCATCACCATAGGCAACCTGCATTACTACTACCCCACGAAAAAGGATTTGATCACCAACTTATTGGAAAATGTCATTTCAGGCTATCTGGAATACTTTGAAACCATCCGCAAGCAACAGGACAAATCTGCAGAAGATCGCTTGCTGGAAATCATCACTTTTATCATTGAAGACATCACAACGCCGGAAACCACAAACTTCTTCCCCGAGTTATGGGCCATGTCCAATCACGACAGCGTTGTGGCAGAGCGAATGAATGATCTGTATGGAAAAGCGAGGCAGGATATTAACGCTCTGGTGGCCGAATTGAATCCCAAATTAAATGATGATGAACGCACACAGGTTTCATTATTCATTTCGGCTTCAATGGAAGGATTGACGCCGTTTATTGGCAACAATAAGCCCTTCCACCCACTGGCTCAAAATATGATTAATATTGCTAAATATAGCTTTCTGAACCTAGCCAAAAACGCAGACAGTAAATTATTGGCCTCCGGGAAATTTACTCTGTAAGTAAAAACTGAGGCATCACAAAACACACTGCAACGCGTATGAAATGGATCAGAGTCTCGGAACAGGATGGAGCGCCTTACCCTGATATTGGCAGCGCTCAGAAAAGTGGTGTACCACCTGTCTGACAGGAACCCCTTCGACCAGGTAGCGAGCCAGTGATCCACTCACATAGGCCGCTGCAATACTGGCTCCGCCCTCCTGCCTGAAATCCTGAGAGTCTCGACACAGATAAGCACAAGCACCAAATTCAGCCTGAGGTGTGCCCAGGAAAGAGAACTCACCCGGTCGGCAACGAATATCTGCCGTTACACTGATTACCCTCGGATAGCTTGCAGGAAACACCCCCTTCCCACGGGCTGGGGACGAAGCCACCACCACCACACCTTCTTGTGCCGCCGCCTCAACCGCATACTTTAGACATTCACGATCATGAGGCAAACCCAGACTCAGATTAATCACCTGTACGCCTTGCTGAACCAACCAGTCAATACCATCGGAAACCGTTTGTGCGGTGGTCACCGGGCGCCGGTCAAAAATTTTTCCGATGACAAATTGAATATCATCAGACTGTTGATTGATGACTCTTGATATCAAGGACCCATGCCCCAGAATATCTGCAGGGCTATGGTCTGCCCCCATGACAAAGGAGTGACTCTGAACCACTTTAGATTCAAGCTCAGGCGCCACTCCACTGTCCAAAACTCCTATTTTTACCATGTCGCTCACCGTGCATTACTGGATCGGAGCTGGCCATTTTCCAGTCTGAACCATTGATCCGCATCCCTCAACGGTCCCGCCTGATGACTAATCACAATACGAGTACAGTGGGAAAACAACTGATCCACGCTATCAATAATAGCCCGCTCGGTTTCCTCATCAATGCTTGCGGTTGCTTCATCCAGGATTAACACCCTTGGCTCCTGCAGCAAGGCTCGGGCAATGGACAAACGTTGACGTTGACCTCCAGACAGCAGGCGCCCTTGCTCGCCAATATGGCTCTCATAACCTTCAGGCAACTGGCGAATCCACCCATCCAATTGGGCCTGTTGGGCTGCCTGAATCATGGCTTCATCACTGGCCTGCGGGTTGGCAAATTTAATATTCTCTGCAATAGACCCCGCAAACAAGATAGTTTCCTGGCTCACCACAGCAACATACTGACGAAGCTGCATCAGAGACAAATCCCGCAGCATTATACCGCCGAGAGAAATAGACCCGACATTGGGATCCCAGTGCCGATGCAGCAGATCAATAATTGTTGATTTCCCGGCGCCAGAATCCCCGATAATTGCCACCTTATTGCCTTCGGGTATGGTTAAGTTCACATCCTTTAATACCGGCTGTGCTGCTTCAGGGTAAGAAAAGGCAACATTTCGGAACACTATGTCTGCCGGGCTTTTTTCATCCAGAAACTTCGGGCTTTCGGGCTCTGTCACTGCCGGTGCTGCCTGCATCATTTCACTGACACGATCCAGACTGACTTTAGCCCGGCGACTCGCCACATACAGCCCCAGCAATGTTTGAACAGGCCCTGTAGCCCTGCCAAGGTACATGGTGAATGCCATCAATGTCCCCAGGGTAAATTCACCTTGAATCACCCAATACCCCCCCAAAAGAAAAATCAAAGAGGTGTTGATGACCAGCAACAGGCCTGGTACTCCAGACGTTGTGTAATTGAGCAAGTTCAGTCGCAACAAGTTCTTAAGATAGCCATCACTCAGACTGTCCAGCTGGTGCTTCTGACGCTCCTGAGCATTGGTCGCCTGAATGAACTTCATCGACGACAAGGTCGACACAAAAAAGTCTCCTAACTTACCCGTATGCTCACGAATGACGTGTGTCTGCCTTTCGATACGAGGTCGCATGTAGCTTAAAAACACCAATTGCACCGGCAACAACACAAACGCAAACAGCGATAAGACGGGGCTTAGGCTCACAAGAAGAATCAGACTTCCCAGCAGTGCCAGCACCCCATTAAACGATGCCAGCAAACCATCCGTCGCGAACCTCTGGATTTCTGCCACATCACCATTAATACGACTTAACAGATCTCCCCGCGATCGTCGGGCATAAAAGTCAGGCGACAATGTTTGCAGGTGCTGATAGACAGATCCACGAAGCGAAAATAAAACTCTGGCAGACAATTGAGTGTAATAATGCTGATTAAAACCACCCAGCAGGCTGGAACAAAAACTGAGAAGCACCATAGCCGCGCACAGCCACGCCAACACAGTGAAGTTCTGCGCGATCAAGCCATCATCGATCAGCAGCTTGGTGATCCAGGGTTGCAATAAAGACAGGCCTGTCGCCACCACTGACAGCAACAGAACCCCAATGACTGACATACGATGTGGAGTGACAAAACTGAAAAGCCAGCCGAGATTACTAGGTTGAGACATAAGGCATCTACAATGGGTCGTTGTCCACAGTATATGAGCTGAACCAGATACAGACCACCCATACTGATGAATATATAAAGGCATCCCAAGCAGATAACAAAAGACATAAAAAAACCGGCTTTAGCCGGTTTTTTTATGTGCTGTTTTCAATCGTGCTCGAATCGATGTTTAACCAAACACGAAAAAAACCAGTTTGTTGCCATCCGGATCACGGAAATAAGCACCATAGAACATATCCGGAATACGCTGACCCGGCTCACCTTCACTGGTAGCACCCAACTCAATGGCTTTCTGGTACAGCTTGTCCACCTGCTCTTTGGATTCCGCTGGCAGTGCCACCATTGTGCCATTACCGGCGCTTGGAGCCTCTTCGTTATAAGGAATACACACGGAAATCATAGGTTCTGCCATGGACTTACCGATCATGGCGATACGACCACCATCAAACTGTACTGTTGCGCCAAAGTCAGACAGCAGGTCACAGTAAAAGGCCTTGGCCTTCTCCATATCACTAACACCTAATGTTACGTAGCCGATCATTATCTCTTCTCCGGTAATTATGTAGCCGCTGTTTCAGCCATAATGACTCAAACAGCGGATGCTGATCATAACAATCTCTCACCCCAAAAAGCCACAGGGTATAGAGCCTGTTAACTCTACCGTTCAAAAGTTAAAGAAGATTGACTGATTCCCGCGCCCTCTAACCAAACCTTACAACTCCTGCAGAGGCCCAAAGAATTCATAGCGAACCTGATTCTGTGGAACGCCCAACTCTCTGGCAAAACCGTTCACAGCCTGCATAAAAGGCTTGGGACCGAGGAAATAAAAGTCAACATCACGATCTTCCGGCAATCGCTCCTCCAGCACTTCGCGATTCAGAAACCCCTCGTAATGCGGCTCATCGCTTTGCTGAGGTTTTTCATAGACATAACAGGTTTTCAGATTTGAGTGTTTTCCGGTCAGTTCATCCACCTGAGCCTTAAACGCGTGATGGCTGCCATTGATCGCACTGTGAATAAAATGAATATCACGACCACTGGCCACTGCGGCATTGAGCATGCTCACCGCGGGTGTAATACCCACACCACCAGTCACCAGAAAGAGTGGACGCTGGCTGTCTTGCAGCACAAAATCGCCACAGGGTGCAGTCACTCGCAGTTCACTGCCCACTTCGACCCGACCATGAAGGTAGTTGGATACCCGACCACCCTCTTCTCGTTTTACACTGATGCGTAACTGCTGTTTGCCTGGCGCATCAGACAGACTGTAGTTGCGGCGCACGGTTTCACCGTCAATGTCCAGAATCAGGGTGATGTATTGTCCCGGAGTGAATTCGATCGGACCCTCGCCTTCTACAGGCTGCAGGTAGAAGGACGTAATCACATCACTCTCCTGAACCTTCTTTACAACCTTGAACACTTTATCGCCAACCCAGCCACCGCAACGCTCACGGTTGGCCTGATAGATATTGGCTTCCACACCGATCAGGATATCCGCCAACTGCTGATAAGCCGCTCCCCAGGCGTCAGCCACCTCTTCGGTAACCGCTTCACCCAGAACCTCACCAATGGCGGCCATCAGACACTCGCCCACAATGGGGTAGTGTTCCGGCTGGATCCCCAGTGAACAGTGCTTTTGTGCAATCAGACTGACCGCATCGCCCAGAGCTTCCAACCGTTCAATATTTTTGGCGTAAGCCACAACCGCATTCGCCAGCGCCTGACGCTGCGCACCCTGAGCCTGGTGCGTCTCGTTAAAGAAGGCTTTCACCTCCGGATAGCGTTCAAACATCAGCGGGTAAAAACAATCGGTAATCTCGCGCGCATGGGCTCCCACTGCGGGGACGGTGGCATTGATAATGGCAATTTGGTCGTTGGTTAACATAGCCTTTCCTTTGCAAAAGTGATTGTGTACACCTGAGTGATAACAACATCTGTGCCAGCTTTACCCCTTTGATTTCAGTGGGCTACAGCAAACCTAAGTCAATTTGACAACAACTTACTTGTTGTCAAATAAACCTCTTCGAGGTACTTTTGACATCATGACTATTGAACACTATATCGACGTAATTGAAGATCTGGCCCAGCAGCTCCCCAGCCAGGAACGCTATCAACGATTGCTGCAAGCCATTCGTCAGGCCATTCCCTGTGATGCCATAGCACTTCTGAAATTGAACCACGACAACCTCGAGCCCCTGGCCTTTCAGGGGCTGTCTCCTGAAGCCCGTGGCCGGCGATTCAAGCTCGGACAGCACCCGCGACTGGACCAGATACTTTCCAGTCGCCATCTGGTCCGCTTCGACAGCGATTCAACACTGCCGGACCCCTATGACGGTCTGATTGAAACCCCGGACCATCAACTGCATGTGCATGACTGCATGGGAATTTCCCTGCACATCAACCAGAAACCCTGGGGAGTGATCACACTGGACGCACTGCGCCCCGGCCAGTTCGACAACGTCGATCCGCAGCAACAGCAAGCGGCCATCGCACTGACCCGCTCAGTAATCACAGCAGTACAGCGCATCAATCTGCTGGAGAAACAACTGAGCCACGGTTACGACGTGACCGCTGAACTGAACCGTGACCTGAGCGGCAAGGACATCATTGGCAACAGTCCGGCAATGGCACAATTGCTCAAAGATATTGAAACCGTGGCCCCCACTCCGCTGACGGTATTGATTCAGGGAGAAACCGGCGTCGGCAAGGAAAATATCGCTCACAGGCTGCACCTGCAGTCAGATCGATTTAATCAGCCTCTGGTACAAATCAACTGCGCGGCATTACCCGAAACACTGGCAGAAGCTGAACTGTTTGGTCACACAAAAGGTGCCTTTACCGGAGCCGACAAAGATCGCACGGGTCGTTTTGAACTGGCAGACGGGGGCACCCTGTTTCTTGATGAGATCGGCGAACTCCCATTACCCACTCAGGCCAAACTTTTGCGCGCCTTACAGGAAGGCGAGATACAAAGAGCTGGTAGCGACACCCCCATACAAGTGGATGTGAGAATCATTGCCGCCACCAACCGGGATTTAAAAGAAGAAGTCAAAGCGGGACGCTTCCGCGCCGATCTGTACCACCGGCTGAGTGTTTACCCGGTAACGGTGCCCCCGCTTCGCGAGCGGGAACAAGACGTGCTGATGCTGGCAGAATTTTTTCTGGAGCGAGACCAGCACCGACTAAATCTGCGAAAGCTGACACTGGATCGAGCCGCCAAGCGGGCACTGATGGCATACACCTGGCCCGGTAACGTCAGAGAGCTGGAGCATCTGCTCAGCCGGGCGGCACTTAAAGCTGGCAGCCAACAAAAAGGAATACACAAAGGTAGCACCGGTACAAAAGGGATTGTGACCATTCTACCCTCACATCTGGGTCTGGAAATCAACACTGACCAGCAAGAGCAACCGGCAACGGCTCAACTGACACAAACGCTCGAGAGAAACCTGAAAGAAGCTACCGAAGACTTTCAACGGCAACATATCGGTCAAGCACTGTCGCTGACCGACAATAATGTCTCGGCCGCCGCACGTTTGCTGGGCGTAGACCGAAGCAACCTGTTGCGGCTAATCAAGCGCCTGGACATTGAGCACCGTTAAACTCATTCAGGCGCGCTGAAAATCACTCAGTCCTGAAAACGCTTCACCACCAGACGGGACCAAAGCTTCTCACGCAGCTCCAGGATTTCAGCATCCTGGGCGTAGCTCATCCAGGTGTGAGAGATCTTCTCTGGCGGCATATAAATATTGGGATCACTGGTCATTCTTTCATCCACAAGTGAAGTTGCCTGCTCGTTGGCATTGGCGTAACGGGCATAGTTGGAGACCTTCGCAATCACATCCGGACGCATTAGAAAATTGAGGAATTTGTGCGCGTTTTGCGGGTGTTTGGCGTTTGCCGAAATGGCCAAGGTATCGACCCACAGTGCCGTGCCTTCCTGGGGAATCACGTAATTGAGTTTCACATTGGAGTTCAGTTCTTTGGCACGCTCTCTCGCCAAATCCACATCACCACTCCAGGCCAGGGTGACACACACATCGCCACTGGCCAGCTGGTCGATGTAGTCACTGGAATCAAACGAAGAGATATAGGGACGAATCTTTGCCAGCAGGTTGGCAACCTGGTACTGGTTTGCACGTTTTTGGCTGTTGGGGTCATACCCCAAATACTTCAGGCTGATATCAAAAATATCTTCCTGGGAGCCCAGCAAATTAATTCCACAATCTGAAAACTGCGCCATAAACGCCGGGTCAAAAAAGCTGCCCCAGGTCGCCAGAGCTTCCTCACTGCCCAGCTGTGAACGAATTTTATCGACGTTGTAGCCAATGCCTACGCTACCCCACAAATACGGGATGGCATACTGATTGTCAGGATCATAAACCGCCAGTTTTTCCAGCAGGTTTTTATCCAGGTTATTCATATTGGGCAGCCTGGAAAAGTCCAGCGGCAACAATGCTCCCTTGCGGGCATGCATTGGCAAGAATTCGCCACTGGGACCAATGATATCCAGCTCCCCTGATGATGAAGCCAGTTTTCGGTTAAGCTCTTCGTTGCTTTCGTAGGTCTGATAATTGACCTCAATGCCCGTTTCGCGCTCAAACTGTTGCAGCACTTCGTCGGTGATGTAATCCGTCCAGTTGTAAACATTCAGAACCGGTGCTTCGTCTGCATGAGCCATCAGCCCCATCGCACTCAAGAACACCGCCAATCCCAGACGCATCAACCTCATAATCTATTCCTCAACTTGCATAACTTACCCCAACCATCAGGCGAGGACTAAACCCGAAGGATTATTCTAGATATGAAGTAATGGCTCAAGCCTTAATTGAGCCTCTGGCGAAGAAAAACAGGAAAGCACCGAAAGATTGAAAAAAGCAGGGAAAATGCTTCAAACAGGGGCGTATTGCTGCGCACTAGCAGGATTTAACCGATATAAAGCCATGAAACACGCACAAAAAAAGAGCCTGCTACCCAACCGTAGACAGGCTCTTTTTCATAACAGGTCAACGCTGCGGGCAACGGATCACAGCCTGCCCACCAAAACTGACTGATCAATTAATACCCAGCAGCTCCACATCGAAAATCAACGTTGATCCCGGAGTGATCAATCGACCTGCGGCGCGATTACCATAAGCCAGCTCACTGGGGATAAACATGCGAACCTTTTCACCCACGGACATCAATTGCAGCCCTTCTTGCCAGCCCTTGATCACCTGGTAAACCCCAAACTCAATGGGCTGACCACGCTCTACTGAGCTGTCAAACACCGTACCATCCAGCAAAGTCCCATGGTAATGCACGGTTACCTTATCCCTGGGCCCCGGTTTATCGACACCATTCCCCTCTTTGAGGACAATGTACTGCAGACCGGATGCCGTCGTTATCACGCCGTCTTTGGTTTTGTTTTCCTGCAGAAAGGCGGCCCCCTGCGCCAGATTTTCTTTCCACACATCCTTGCCGGCAATAGCGCGCTGCACCACAAAGATCACCAGAAATGCGACCATGACTGCCGCAACTATTTTCATCATAACTCTCTCCAGATATAGACCACCCAATAACGGGGCATGTTACTGCAGATCCTGCCGCTGACCTAGGCCTGTGTTACCATTGCATGGTTCTAATCCTCAACCCGCTGTTTTGATATGTCGTCTGAATTACCCATCCTCTACTCCTTCCGTCGCTGTCCTTATGCCATGCGCGCCAGACTGGCCATCGCCTACAGTGGCGTGCTCGTAGAGCACCGGGAAATCCTGCTGAAAGACAAACCCGCAGCCATGCTTGAGGCCTCCCCCAAAGGCACGGTGCCCGTAGTGGTTCTTGCTGACGGCACTGTGATCGATGAAAGTCGCGATGTGATGATGTGGGCCCTGCAACAGAGCGATGGAGACACCTGGTATTACGGCCTATCCCCCCAGCAGCAGACTCTTATCGATGACTGGATCGATACCAACGATCATCAGTTCAAGCCATGGCTGGATAAATACAAATACTCTGTAGGCTACCCCGAACACCCCGCAGAACACTATCGCAGCCACTGCGAAACCTTTCTTGCCCAGCTCAATCAGCAATTGGGACAGACCGCTTACCTGCTCGGCGACAGCGAAAGCCTGGCCGACAATGCCATCTTCCCGTTTGTTCGCCAGTGTGCGTTTGTCGATAAAGACTGGTTTGACGCTACAGACCACGTACATCTGCAACGCTGGCTGCAGTACTTTTTGGATTCGTCTCGTTTTCAGAGAATTATGGTCAAACACCCCCTTTGGAAACCTCTCAACCTCTAACTGCCCCAGCTATTTATTGAAAATCCACTGAAGGAAGACCTGAAAACGTAAACTGATCCGCTAAATGCAGAACAGAACATTGAACACATGCTAAAGTACCAATACCATTGGCGCATAAATCTACAAGAACTGGATGTGCATGCGTCAATTACTTCTTCCCCTTCTTTGCCTGATCTGTTGCCAGGCATTTGCTACTGGCAATACCCATAACGAATCCTTCAGCAAAGCCAAGCGCTTGCTACTGACTGAAGTGTATTTGGGTCGCAACAAAACCCTCTATTGCGATGCTGACTACACACTCGACAAACAGGTCATCCCTCCTCTGGGTTTTACCACATCCAAACAATTGAGACGCGCCAAGCGTATCGAATGGGAACATGTGGTGCCCGCAGAAAACTTCGGTCGCAGTTTTGCCGCCTGGCGCGAAGGTGATCCTCAATGCGTCACCAGCAAGGGAAAACCGTACAAAGGCCGCCGCTGTGCAGAGAAAGTTGTACCGGAGTATCGTCTGATGCAGGCGGACATGTATAACCTGTTTCCCGCCATAGGCGCGGTCAATGCTCTGCGCAGCAATTACACCTTTACCCTGCTGCCCCACGCCTCTGCCAGTTTTGGCAGCTGCGCGATGAAGATTGAAAACCGAAAAGCAGAGCCGCCGGAGTCTGCCCGTGGCCGCATCGCCCGCACCTACCTCTATATGGATGCCACCTACTCTCACTTTTCCATGTCACGGAAAACACGGCAGTTAATGGAAGCCTGGGACAGAATGTATCCAGTCGCCCAATGGGAGTGTGATCGCGCCAGTCGCATTAAGGCCCTGCAGGGCAACAGTAATCAGATTATGGAGAAAGCCTGCGGCAACTGGGTTGCCAATAATCCCTGAGGAAAGCACTGACAAGAACGCACTGAGAGCAAACTTCAGGAGTTTGTCACGAATTTGCCACGATAAAGCCTTGAGACTTTAAACACCCTTCGGGCGGCTTCGGCGGTCTTGATTGCTTTGCAATCAATCGACCAATTTGGCAGGATCAAATTGGGACTTCGAAGAAGCCCGAAGGGCGAGGCGCATGGACGCGCCGAATCCACCTGATGAGGGTCTTACCGAATACTCTATCCAGCTGAGCTACGGATGCGTTGTAGGGAGCGGACACTAAGGAAGCTCGGCACGGGAGTCACGTTAAATAAGACAGTTACTTCAGAAAATCGTTGCCTCACCACTTTAAAGTCCATCCATGTATTTAAAGCATACTCAAACCCGAGTGACTTATATAAAATGAGCGCCGCTATGGACAGAGTTCACGGTTCACGGTTGATTACCGTACCCAAGTTCCATTGGACATAACCCTTTCAATAGCTCTCAGATTAGAAATATCCTGCAGTGGATTGGCACGCAGCAAGATCAAATCCGCCTCCATGCCCTCTGCAATCTGCCCTTTGCTATCTTGCAAGCCAAAAAAGTGGGTCGGCTCGATGGTCGCCGCATAGAGCGCTTCTTGAGGTGAAAACCCCTTGGCAACAAGTAATTCCAATTCTCGAAGCAAGCTTTCACCCGGGATATTCAAACCGATAGGGGTGTCCGTACCCGCAGTCACAGGCACGCCCGCGGCATGTATCTCTTTCAGTATTCGATCAAGGTGTATGAAAAATGGTACAAAACCAGGATTAAATTCACCGCGCTTCATCCTCTCAAGGCGAGCCTGCCATTGTTGCTAGCCGCACCTCCATCGCGATCAATTGCACGTAGGCGCCGGTGTCGTACAAGTTGCAGCGCTCCACTTCCTTCCGGGTGAATTACTTTTCAGGTATGGCCTGTGCCGGGGCAGCGCTCACGACATCACTCGCCACCGCACTGCCGTCAGGTCCTTCAAATTTCCGACCATAACCAGTGATAACCGCAAACAACATCACCACCCAAATTATCAGTGGATAAAAAGTGCTGTAAATAAAGTCGGTCGGCCCCGGTACCTGCAGGTATGGATAGAGCTCCAACAAAGGGGTAATGGTCATGATCATAAACAGCGGCCAAATATGCCATGGCACCACAAAGCTAAAACTGTTGGCTACGCCATCGAGAAGGTTGGCGCGCCGACAGGGGTGGAGATTCTGAGCGCGACCCAATTCATCAAAGATAGGACCGGCCACCACCGTCACTCGCGCCACCAAGCCAATCAGCACAAAATTTAACAGCCAACCAATACCAAACAGCGTCAGCTCCGTGGATCGTGGCGTTTTACCCAGTTTGCTTTTCAGGCTGGTAACAATCGCTTCCAACACACCGTAGGCTCGCATCACACCGTAGGCGCCCATCATCAGCAGGATCATCACAACGGTCTCCAAATTTTGCACCACACCTTCAACTACAATGCCCTTGAGCTGTCGGCCTTCCACATAAAATACCTGGTGCCAACTGATCAAGTCAAAGCCGATCGCCAATAACAAACCAGCCAAAATGCCGTAGGTCAAAGCCTCAAATACGGAGCGCCCGGCAATGGCGGTAATGATCACCGCCAACATCGGCAGCAGCATAATCAATCCCATGGGATTGGCTTCACCGACCATGCTATTGACCGTGTCAATGGCAGGCTGGGCGGTCAAGCTGCCAACGATGACATAAAGGACACAACAGACAAGAAAAGCCGGAATGACATAGCGCATACGCGCCCTGACCACCTCGCCTACCTCGGCACAGCGATCCATTGATTTATAATGTTGGGTGCCGCTGGAAATGATGGTGGTGTCCGACACCGGCGCAAAGTGATCGCCGGTAGCGGCACCACTGAGAATCGCACCAGCAGCCACGACCGGATGCACCCCAAGCGCTACGGCTCCAGGAAACAGTACCGGAGTCATGATCAGCACAATGCCCACCGAAGTGCCCATGGCCGTTCCCAGCACGGAACAAACCACATAAATAAACAGTGCAAACAAAGCCGGACCGACTTGCAATTGTCCTGCCAGCCAAATTAACCCTTGGGCCAACTGAGCTTCGACCAGCAACTTGCTGTAAATACCGACAATAAGAAACAGAGCGAATACCAGCAAACCGGTTTGATCACCCAGGGCGTGAGTAACCTGGTTCCAGTACTCTTTTTTTCGCTTTGCCAAAAGCGACCCCAGCATCAGTCCAACAACCCCACCGGCAATCATGATATCCGTAGACAAGACACCTTTCAGACTCAAGATAATGGCGGGAACCACCATTATCATTAGTGGGACACAGGCTGCCCAGCGTGTCAGGTAAAAGCCACCTAAGGCTTTGGGGCTGGATTTTTCCATATAACTTACCGGGTATTAAACTGAAGCCCGATTTGAACCGGGAGAATAAAACAACTGGATGGAGCTACCAAGCCAAGCCTAAACCCGGTAACTGGCAACTCCATCATCAGTTTGATGCGTCTTACCTTACATTACCAGTTGTAGGTAAAGGACACTCCCCAGGTACGAGGATCACCATAGAGGGTATGCATTCCGCGCAGGCCATTATCACGCATCAAGCTACGATAGCGCTCATCGGTCAGGTTCTCGACAAACAATATTGTTTTCCAGCTACCGTCGGTAGAGCCAACTTCGGCACGTACATTGGTTAACGTTTGTTCGGGCTCGGTCAGCAGAGCATCCTCCAACGGGTTGGTGACCAGATTCAAATCCCTTTCAGAGCGATAACTGATTTCCAGCTGCAGGCGACCGTATAACGCATCGGTCAGGTCCTGCTCGTACTGTCCCAGAAAGTTCGCGCTGACACGAGAGTAATTGGGCGTATTGGTACCCTCAATAGAACTTTCGGTCAAGCCGGGGATAGTAGCACTGACCAAATCACTATCCACAAGTGTGGAGTCGGTATAACCAAGTCCCAATTGCAAGCTCAAGGCGCGCGTGGGTTGGTAGGTCACATCCAGTTCGGCACCACTGGCCTCGACGTCCCCGACATTGGTCAGACGGGTCACTGCTACGCTGCCACTGGTGTCGGTGGCGCTCTGCTGCACATCGCTACGGTCATAGAAGAAGAGTGAACCGTTCACCCGCAGCTGGCCGTCTAACCAATCACTCTTAAAACCAGTCTCATAGGCCAGAATGGTTTCTGAGTCATAAGACTCATACTGGTGGGGTTCAGTGGCAAAACCGCCAAAGAAACCTCCGGTTTTAAAGCCTTTAGACACGCTTGCATAAACCAACAGATCCAAGCTTGGCGTCCACTCCAGCGCCAGTTTGCCGCTCACATCCTCAAAGCTGCGGGAATCATCCGCCGCCAGGAAAGGTACCAGACCAAACGCTGGTATGTACAAATTTTCCTGACCCGTAAAGGATTTTTTAGCATCGGTGTAGCGCATCTCGCCGACAAGGTTCCAGTCGTCGGCAAAACGCCACTCTCCGTGGCCATAAACGGCAAGAGCCTCAGTACTCTGTTCGTAATTCTGCTCGAGCAGCTCAGCGCCATTGAAGGCCACCGGCATTAAACCGTCTTTACCCAAAGCAATTGAGGCTTCGGTGAGTTCATCCTCGGCATAGTTGATACCGACGACCCAACTGACAACGTCACTGCCTTCGTATGCCAGGCGGAATTCCTGCTGCCAGGCATCGATTTCGGTATTGTAATCGGAATGGGAATGCTCAATGGGCAGACCATCCATGTCGGTGAAGCGACGATAATCAATGCCATCGTAGGCACTGATTGAGGTCAGAACATAGTCGCCAAAGGAAAATTGAGCGTTGAGGCTGGCGCCCTGCCACTCATTGTCCAGAAAACCGCCCATGTCAGAGGCTGAATCGTAATCACCCTGGATACCATAGTCCGAAGCTGTGGCGTTGTTGTTGTAGACACAATCGCCGTTCACACCTTGCCCTGCCAGCACGGAATCACACAACGTCTGCGTCAGGGAAGACAACCCGACATTTGGGTTAAAAGCACCCAAATCGGCGAAAATACCTACTGGCTGCATTAACGGCAATTCGGACTGGTCGGCACCGCCGTGTACTTTGAACAGCAGATCCACATTATCTGTGGGGTTGAAGCTCAGCATGGCGCGAGCAGCCCAACGATCTATTTCGCCGTGATCGAAGCCACCGGTCACACTTTCAAATTGGCGATCGTCACTCTCTTCCCAACGGCCACTGACCCGCAAAGCGCTTCTGTCAGACAGGGGCAGACCGACAGCGCCTTCCAGTTTGCGGCGGTTGAATTTGCCATATTCGACATTGGTATAACCATTGACACCGTCCTCAGAATCGGGACGCTGGGAGATGATTTGCATGGCTCCGGAGATGGTGTTGCGGCCATAAAGACCACCTTGAGGTCCTTTCAACAGCTCAACCCGTTCCAAATCAAACATGGTGAAATCGGCAGAAACCACTGAGGTTTGATAGACGTCGTCCACATAAAATGCGGTTGTGGGACTGTCGTTAACACGGAAGTTTTGCAGTCCGACACCACGCACAATCACAATGGGAACTCCCCCTCCGGAGACGTTGAGGGAACTGACATTCGGGATAACACGAGCCAAGTCCTCAGCCTGGGAAATCCCCTGATCCCGCAGGGACTCACCGGAGATAGCCGAGACTGCCATGCCCAAGTCCTGTGAACTCTGGGCCCGTTTCTGGGCAGTAACAACCACTTCTTCAATGCTCCAGGTCTCACTGGCAATGGCACTGTGTATTGCTGAAGCCAAGAGGCTTACCCCCAGGAAACAGTGTTTCAAAGAGTACCCCTTTAATGGTGTCTTGGACATGCGCAAATCTCCCGATTACTATTCTATTTATTGGACAAAGTCTTTTGAGGATGATCGGCATTGTCTGCAACAGGAGAGCAAGTTACCATGACTTTGAAAGTCCGTTTTAGTCTGGAAACGGCTATTCTCACTGACTGGTCCACACACATGTAGACCTAGAGGTGGGCATAAATGACTGGAGACACTATGACAGCGCCCAAAAAAACAGCGGATGAGAATGATCACAGTATACATTTTGGTCAACTTTTGCGATTTTGGCGCAATGTCCACAAAATCAGCCAGGAGGAACTGGCAGCCCGGATTGATTCCGCCAGTCGCCACATCAGCCGTTTAGAAAAAGGCGCGGCCCAGCCCAGCAAGGATATGGTCATACGCATCGCTGACGCCCTGAATCTGGGCATCAGGGACACCACCAACCTGTTGTTCTCCGCCGGCTATATCAACCTCAATCACAGTTTCAACCTCACTGATCCGGAACTCTCTCACCGGCGGGAGGAAATTGTCATTGGCCTCAAAGCGCTAGACCCGAATCCGGCTGTGGCTGTGGACATGTCGGGAGACATCCTCATGGTCAACAAAGCCTGGGTCGGGTTTCAAGCACAACTGGACACCAAGGGTACGCTGGGCAAATCGAAAAACCTTTTTGAATTTCTTTTCAGTTATGTCGAAAGCCAGAATCTCGATCAAGATTGGGGGGGAACCCTGTCGGTTCTGATGCTGTCCCTGCAGCAACGGTTGTACTTTCACGGTGATAAAGACAACAAGATCAGCAGGCTATTAGAACAGCTACAAGCTTCTCCATATCTGCCGGACAACTGGCAACAACAAGCCGCATCCCGCTTCCCGGGACTGACCTTTCGGTTTAATGTGATACTCAACAACAAACCACAAAGCTTCCTTATCCACTCCTACATTGAAAACCTGCTCGGGCCACTGGCCTATACCGCTACCCCAGACATTTTAGTATCTACATTTTGCGCGGAGGACGCTACGCTGGAACTCCCCAACTTTGTCAATCACAACCTCAATCACCCTCTCTTACACTATTGATTTTTCACTGGGTTACAGACCCTGAGCCTTTCTTGCAAAGCCGGTTTCAATTCGACGTTTATCCCCCTTTAAGCCGCTCAACCAATACCCGACTTTTCAAGTCATGGTGAGTTATGGGTGCCCCGGGGATAATCCTACAACGCAAAAAATACCGACTCCAATAACTGCAGGAAAATTAATAATGTCAGTAGTAACCTACGAACTCGATCAACACGTGGCTGTCATTACGCTCAACCGCCCGGAAGCGATGAACACTTTCAACCCTGAAATGTACCGGGAATTCAATGCCGCCACCGCCCGATTTCGGGATGACAATAATGCCTGGGTGGCTGTCATCACTGCTGCAGGGGATAAAGCGTTTTCTGCCGGCGTAGACATCAAAGCTCTTGAAGCTGCCAGCAAACAAGGCGATGCCACCGAATTGGCGTCGGAGTTCGACGTCGAACTGGAAGGTGAATATTTCTGTGACAAACCCATCATTGCTGCGATCCAAGGCTACTGTATTGGTGAGGGATTAAGCATGGCACTCGGTTGCGATTTGCGCATCGCCGGCGAGAGCGCCCGCTTTGCGCTGCCGGAAAGCAAAATCGGTATTCCGACGATCAATGCCGCCATGCACGGCGCGCGTATTATGGGTGTCGCCAACGCCCTGGAACTGTTGCTGATGGGAGAACAGCGTGATGCTGAATGGGCCTACCGCACGGGCTTGGTCAATCGGGTGGTCGCCGATGACCAGGTAAAAAACGCCGCGCTGGAGTGGGCGCACAAAATTGCGGCATTGAGTCCATTAGCCAACCGTATCACTAAAGAAATGGCCGTCAAGAGCTTCAGCCGCAGCTTTTCAGAAAATGCCGCTATCGGCGTCGAAAAGCGTAACCTCATGTTGGACAGTCATGATCTGCATGAAGGTCGGCGCGCCTTTATCGAAAAGCGTAAACCAGAGTTCATCGGCGCCTGATTCGCGGCGACATAACGATAACTCCAACCCTTTACCGATACTTGAGAGTGAAATTTCGATGACCGATGCCTCCTGGAAGACACCACAGCGACTGGATCTGAATCATCCTGAGCTGAAGAAAATGCAGTTTGAAAAATTAAAAAAACAGCTGATTCGTGTCTACGAACAATCCCCATATTATCGGGACAAATTTGATCGTGCTGGAGTCAACCCGCACGAGTTCACTTCCCTGGAACAATACAAAGACTACCCCCTGTTCGATAAGTACGAGGAGCGGGAAAGCCAGGCAGAATCCATGAAGCAATTCCAGCACCCGCTGGGTATGCATCTGACCTGCGACATCCGTGAAGTCAATCGTATGAGTGCTTCCTCGGGTACCACAGGGACACCCAGTTTTCAGGGGCACACCGCAGGGGATCGGGAAGTCATTGCCCGAAACTTTGCCCGTCTCGCGGAGATGTGTGGTCTGAAGCCAGGTGACAAAGTCATGATGGCGGGCGTTATGAGCATGTGGGTCGCGGGTATTCCCACGGTGGATGCACTGTTGTCTTTTGGCGCTAACGTGATTCCGATTGGCGGCCTTGTCGGTACTGCCAAGGTAGCCGAGATGATGCAACTCACGCGTCCACACCACATGGTGTGCACCCCGTCTTTTGCTCGTCAACTGCTGAAAAAAGCACGTACTGAACTCGACATTGACTTAAGTCAGCTGGGGCTTCAGTCGCTGGTGGTTTACGGCGAGCCTGGCGGAAGCGTGCCAGAGATTGTCAAAGAACTGTCAGAAGGTTTTGGCGGCGCCGAGATCTTTGACATGAGTGGCGGTACCGGATGCCTGAACCCGATTTTCAGCCAGTGTCGAGAGCACGACGGCATGCACTTTATTTCACCCGACAGTGCCTACATCGAACTCTATGACCGCAACACCAACACCGTTCTGCCCTGGGAAGATGGCGCCGAGGGTGAGTTTGTCTACACCGGTCTGGATCGGGAGTGCGGGCCATTGATTCGCTTTATGGACGGCGACAAAATGCGAGTCAAAATGACCCCGTGCCAATGTGGTTTGCCGGGTATGCGTTTCGATATTTTGGGCAGAGTTGACGACATGCTGCTGGTCAAAGGCGTCAATGTATTCCCCACCGCTGTGCGCGATCTGGTAATGAGTTTTGAAGACGAGGTCACCGGTAACATTCGTATCGTAAAAGACTCGGAATCGCCTGTAATTGAGCCCCCCATGCAAGTGAAAGTTGAGTGCAAGGGCACATTCAGTGAATCCAACCAACAAGACCTTAAAGCCCGCCTGGAAGACAAAATCCAGCGTCAATTACGCTTCCGCGCCGAAATTACCCTGTTTAATGAAGGGGAACTGCACATGGAATACGGTGCAACCGGCAAGGTAAAGTTGCTGGAAACCCGAAACTGACAAATTGCGCGCCTGCGGGTTTTGACAACCCGCCGGGGCGCAAACGGTTACCACTACAGATCCTGCATATGCGACAACGGCAGCACCGTTGTCTGCTTCATCGTCTCCATCACAAAACTGGAACTGACATCAAACAGGTCTGCCTGAATCAGTTGCTGATACAAGCGATCGTAGTCCGGCATATCACTCACCACGGCCTTGATCAGGTAATCCAGATCGCCACTCATTCGACAAACCTCCAGAATCTCAGGGATGCCAGCCACCACCTCGCGAAATCGCTCGGACCAGGCAGCGTTATGCTGATTGGTACGTACCGCGATATATACCATCAGGGGCAAATTGACCTTATCGGGATTGAGCAATGTGACCCGCTGACGAATCACTTCAGCCTCTTCGAGCTTTTGAATGCGACGCCAACAAGCGGACTTTGAAATGCCGACCCGCTCGGCCACCTCCCCCACGGACAAGCTGGCATCCACCTGCAACAGCTCCAGAATCTGGCGATCTTGTTGATCAAAATTCATAAGAACAACCCACTCAAGAATAATTTTCCATATTTTAGCACCTTTATGAAACTTCGTTCCGATAAAGAGCTTTATATCAGGACAAACAGAGACAATGTTTCAGGCCAACCCACGTAAGATTTCACCCCAATAAACACCTGAAAATATTGTTTGAAGAGACCTCATGTCAGAACTGATCAATGCCATTCGCCAGGCCGTTATTGGTGAAAAAACCGCAATACGCACTCCGTTCGGACTCAAGCCGCTGGTATACGCGGATTACACGGCCTCAGGTCGTGCACTGAGCCTGATCGAAGACACCATTCAACACGGTGTACTGCCCTACTACGCCAATACCCATACCGAAACCTCGTTTACCGGTGCACAAACCACCCGGCTAAGAGAACAGGCGCGGCAGCAGATTCGGTCAGCCGTCAACGGCACCGAAGACGATCAGGTAATCTTCTGTGGTCCCGGAGCCACCGCTGCCATCCACAAGCTTATCGATATTCTCAACCTTCGCCTGCCGGCCGACTTGAACGATCGCTACGCCCTACTCGATCAAATTCCAGAGGACGAGCGCCCTGTGGTTCTGATCGGCCCCTACGAGCATCACTCCAACGAATTGCCGTGGCGCGAGAGTATTGCCGAGGTCATCAGCATTCCTCTTACAGGTTGCGGCCAGCTGGACATGAAGACTCTGGAGCAGGCCCTGCAGAGGGTTCAGCAACGGAAGCTGGTGATTGGCAGCTTTTCCGCCGCCTCCAATGTCACCGGCATCAAGACCGATGTAACAGCCGTCAGCAGTCTGCTGCATCGTTACGGTGCTCTGTCCTTCTGGGATTACGCCGCTGCCGGTCCTTATGTGGGTATTGATATGAGCGACAAAGACGCCATCTTCCTGTCACCACACAAATTTATCGGCGGGCCAGGTACGCCGGGTGTGCTGGTGGCCAAACGCAAACTGTTTTGCAATCGGGTGCCAGCGGTACCGGGTGGCGGCACGGTGATGTACGTCACCCCGGAAGACCACCGTTTTATCGACAACCCAGAACGTCGCGAGGAAGGCGGCACCCCGGCCATTGTAGAATCCATTCGAGCTGGACTGGTGTTCCGCCTGCAGCAACAGGTGGGAACCGACTTCATCGAAAAACGCGAAGCGGACTTTGTTGAACGAGCCGTGGCTCGCTGGTCCCAGCACGACAATATAGACATTCTGGGAGCCATCGATGTGCCGCGCCTGTCCATTACCTCGCTGCGCATTCGTCACGGGGAAAAGGATCTGCATTACGGCTTTGTGGTTGCCCTGTTGAATGATCTGTTTGGCATTCAGGCTCGCGGCGGCTGCTCCTGTGCCGGCCCCTATGGACACAGCCTGCTGGGTATGGACATGACCTACAGCAAAGCACTTGAAGAGCAATTGCTGGCAGGCCATATGGTGCTGCGTCCCGGCTGGACCCGTCTTAATTTTAACTATTTTATCGACGAATCCACCTTTGATTATCTGGTATCTGCTGTGGAATTGGTCGCCGAACACGGCTGGCGCCTGCTGCCCTATTACCAGTTCGATCCCAAGGCAAACATCTGGCGCTACCAGGGACAGCCGATGAACTTACCGTCGTCGCTGGTTGATGTGGACTTCACTCGCAGGACAATCCAGGCACCGGACACCTGCGAAACGCCATTGTCGACTTGTCTCGAACAAGGTCGCGAGCAGCTACTGGCAGATCGATCGAACGCCACCACCTATGAATTAATCCTGGCGGATGAACCAGAACGCCTGCGCTGGTTCGTCCGGCCTCAGGATGTGCAGCGCTGATTCATGGCGCTGCTAATTTTGACCGGCCTCTGTGTTGGCCTGGTGCTGGGTTTAACCGGGGCCGGCGGCTCCATACTCGCGGTACCGCTGTTGTTGTTGACCCTGGACCTGTCACTTAATGACACTATCGGCATCGCTCTTGGAGCTGTGTGTGCGGCTGCCACCATCGGCGTTCTGCAGCGGTGGCGACAACGCTCTGTAGACCCGGTAGTGGGTGTCATGCTGGCACTTTCTGGCATGGCCACCGCACCTGCCGGCCGCTGGCTGGGCATGCAAATTCCCGAAACCTTACTGATGACGGCCTTTGCGGTCCTGGCCGGATTTCTGGCGTGGCGTATGTGGTGTGGTTCCTCAGTTCCAAACTCCAGAATCAACAGCAAACACAACGTAACCTCTTCCTGGCAGTTGTTTGTTATAGGAGCAGGCTGCGGGTTGTTGTCCGGCTTGTTTGGCGTTGGTGGTGGGTTTGTGATTGTACCGGCGCTGACGCTGTTGCTGGGCATGAGCATGCAGCGAGCCATTGCCACTTCATTGCTGGTGATTGCCATGATCAGCGCCAGCGGCTTTGTGTTTCAGCTGAGCTATCAGAAAACAGCTGTCACGCCCCTACTGTTATGTGTGGTGGGTAGCGTTGCAGGAATCACTCTCAGCACATTGCTGGCCCGTCATATACCGACGGAAAAATTACAAAAACTTTTCGCACTCAGTGTTGCAGGTCTGCTCACCGCAACCGTCAGCAAAATGCTGAGTTAATTCAGGAGTAAAATACCGTCATGATATTTCGCCAACTGTTTGATCGGGAAAGCTGTACCTATACCTACCTGTTAGCAGACGATGTCTCTCGTAAAGCAATCTTGATCGATCCCGTTCTCGAACAGATGCCAGTGTATGAGCAACTGCTGACCGAACTGGACTTGCAATTGGCGGTTGCCCTGGACACCCATGTTCACGCCGATCATATTACCGCCCTGGGTAAGTTGCAGTTACAATTCAACTGCGAAACCCTGCACGGTGAACATTCCCTTGCCACGGGGATTAGCAGAAAAGTTTGTGATGGTGAGACCATTCAGGTTGGCAGTCTGGAGCTGCTTGCCATGTATACCCCCGGTCATACCGCCGACTCCTACAGCTTCCTTTTAAAACAGGAACCCTGCTGGCGTGTTTTCACCGGCGACACACTGCTGATTCGAGGCAGCGGACGAACAGACTTCCAAAGCGGCTGCGCCTTGCAGCAATACCACAGCATCACCGAAAAACTTTGGCCCCTGCCAGGAAACACCAGGGTCTACCCTGGCCACGATTATCGTGGCTTGACCGTCAGCACCATCGCCGAAGAAAAGCAATTTAATCCTCGTTTACAAGTTTCCAATGCTCACGCCTATATGGAACTGATGGAATCCTTAAATCTGGACCCACCTAAAAAAATGGACGTCGCGGTTCCATCCAACTTGAATGCAGGGTTAACACTTTGAGCCCAACAGACCTAGCTATACTGGGCGGAAGGGATATCCTGCCAGTTATAGCAGCTGTGCGATGAAGATCGAAAACCATAAAGCAGAGCCACCGGAGTCTGCCCGTGGCCGCATCACCCGCACCTACCTCTATATGGATGCCACCTACTCTCATTTTTCCATGTCACGGAAAACACGGCAGTTAATGGAAGCCTGGGACAGAATGTATCCAGTCGTCCAATGGGAGTGTGATCGCGCCAGTCGCATTAAGGCCCTGCAGGGCAACAGCAATCAGATTATGGAGAAAGCCTGCGGCAACTGGGTTGCCAATAACCCCTGAAACAGGCGCCAGCAAAGACAGCTTGAGAATAAACTCAAGAGCTTGTCATGAATTTGCCACTACACTGACTCATAAGACAGCTAGTCTGTTCAAGTCTCCGTCTATCGAGGTCAGTGTATGTGGTTACAAACCAGCTGCGAGCTCAAATTCTCAATCAGTTGTCACACCCCCTTTGTGCTCATGCTGCGCCCCAGAAGTGGCGCTCAACAATGGGTCGCCAGTGAAGAGTACTTACTCTACCCCAATGTGCCCGCCTTTGAGTTTACCGATGATTTTGGTAACCTCTGCCAGCGTCTGGTTGCCAAGCCCGGCGAATTCACCATCTACACATCAGCCAAAATCAAAACCTCCGACAGCATGAACCAACTGCCCGGCGGAGTATTTGTGGAAGTGCAAAATCTGCCAGACAGCGTTTTGAAATACCTGTTGCCCAGTCGCTATTGTGAATCTGACCGGTTTGGCGACATGGCCACGGAGATCACCGCCAATCAACTGCCTGGCTACGATCAGGTTGCCGAAATCGAGCGCTGGCTCTTCAACAACATAGCCTTCCAGCCTGGAAGCAGCCCCCTGCCGGTGTCAGCCACTGAAGTGAACCAGCAGCGTTTTGGCGTCTGCCGCGATCTCGCCCATCTGGGCATTGCCCTGTGCCGCAGTCTCAGCATTCCAACACGTATGGTGGTGGGGTATTTACACGGTCTGCAGCCCATGGAACTGCACGCCTGGTTTGAAGCTTATGTCGCGGGCAGTTGGTACACTTTTGACGCCACCCAGCAATTTAAAAAGGGCGGCTATGTGGCCATTGGTTATGGCCGGGATGCAGCGGATGTGGCGATATACAATCAGTTCGGACCAGCCGTGTTTCCGACAGAACAAAATGTGCAGATGGAAATGATCCCGGACTAGTCAACGACTGATGGGGTCAATTTGTCACCTGCACACTTTTTGGAGTGCTAACTCAAAGCTTTACTGAATGATCTGCTCACTGCCCCTGATCATTCATTAATTCACGGATAAAGACTTTCATCTCTTCCATGGCTTCGTGATATTCCTGACGCCACTCCTCAAGATTCTCCCCAACGACGCCTTCATCCATTAATGCCAGCTGAGACTGGGTGATACCTGCAGACACAGTGGCCTCTGAGATCGCTCTGAAGCTGGGTTCATCCAGGCTTTGCTGGCTGGTCCTGAGGCGGTCGATCATCTGACTCAGCTTCTGCTGATCCTCTGGTGACAACTCGCCTTGTTTATCCTCAAGTAAGCCTTCAATGGAATCCGCAAACTCATCCAGATAATCGCTGAGCTCCTCACTGTATTGCTGAATCTGCGTCTCTGCCTGTCTTGCCAGATCGTCTGACATGGCCTGCAGCTGCTGATTCATGTCTTCTATTTCAGGTTCAGTCGCTTTTCTTGTGTTATCGAACTTCTCTGAAATGGCATCACTGATACGCCCAAAAAGAGCACCCAACTCTCCTCCGGAAGCCTCGCGACTGGTGCGGGTGTAATCCACTAACCACTGGTCATCTCGCTGGATTAAATAGGTCGTCAACTCACGCTGATCCTCACGCTCGGCAGTCACTTTTGTCAGTACAGCCTCTACTGTGGCTTTTTCGCGATCGATAACCACTCGCCCCAGCTTCAAATCAAAGCCATTCCATTCACGACCAAAGCTGTCATATCCCTCTTCAGACGTCAGTGTGGACAGTTTGACCACCGCAGCAGCATCATTGTCGATCACCGCATTCCAGAACGCATCAGTCACGGCTTGAGGCGTATTTGGCGCCCCACAAGCTGACAGTAGCAGAAGGGAAAACCATAGTCCGAAGTGGGATAGATACTTGTTTTTCATCGTATATAAAACCTGTAATCAAGACTGTTAACAACAACTCCACTACTGAAGTCTCTAATGAGGGAGGGATTAAACCAGCTTTGCCTAATCAAAAAAGGTACAAATGTGCGAATACGTTCACAACACCTGTTGATCAATCTTCCAAAACACAGAAACAGTATCAACCAATAAGCTATAGCATAAAAAACGGAAGACGCCTCTACAGCGCAGAGAATCGCAAAAGTGTGGTTAGCGGGTGAGCCTGGTGGCTGCTTTTTTTGGCGCTTTAGATTGCCGCAGAGTGAGGCGCATGGACGCGCCGAATCTACCTGGGCAGGTTTTCACCCGACCGGGAATCCGAACCGTAGGCACAATGCCCACAAATGAAAAAGGGCCTGCCGTTTGGCAAGCCCTTTGTAGATGGCGCATCCGGGAGGATTCGAACCTCCGACCGCTCGGTTCGTAGCCGAGTACTCTATCCAGCTGAGCTACGGATGCGTTGCAGGGCGCGGATATTAAGGAAGCTCGGCTCGGGAGTCAAGTAAACAGTAAGGCGATTATTCAAAACAGGGAGCTGGACAATCAGCAGACATCGTCAGAAACAATAAAACAACCTTATATATCAACAAGTTACTAAAAATTACCCCGCCAGAAACTGGAAACATCAGGAACCAATCATCATCCTTGCCACCGACGCCACAAGAATTCCAAGGTAGTTTCCTACCGCATAACCAACAATCGCGATAGCAAAACCCGGGATCAGTATTTCCCGGTTTTTCAGGGCACCGGCGATCACCGGGATAAAGGGAACCGACACAATGGCGGCTCCAGAAGAGATCAGGTAGGTATCCCGGTCAATACCGAAGCAGCGACACAGTGCAGCGTGAATGACCAGCGACCCCAGCAGCAGGAAGGCGATATAACCCGCAATGCCATAATCCATGTCGAAGAAAATATTCGTATCCATCATCGCGGCCGAAGTGACGCAGAAGACGAGGATCAGATACATACCCAGGTGAAAACTGGTTTTCAGCCCGTGCAGGGGCTTGATGAAGGAACCGGCGATACCAAAACTGGTCAGCAGCACAATGGTCATCACTGACGACAACCCTTCCGGGAACAGAGAGGACACACCAACAGACAAGCCTAAAACCACCATGGCAGCCAGCAGTGCAAACAAATTTTTCACCAAATTCTGTCGCTGTACAAGGCACTTGTAGCCGTGAGCAGATTCATCGGCCAAATGTTCCATACCGTGGGGCTCTGCAGTCCCTTCATCCGTTTTATAGACATAGGGCTTCAACAACAAAGCGGTGATTTTCTGACCCAAGGTAATCACGATCAGGATATAAAAGCCGGAAAAAATAATGTCGTAGGTGATCATGCTGAGAAAGACTTGCTGATCCGCGTTAATGGCCGTCTTGATTGACCCCATATTGACGCCAGACCCGGTATAGGCACCAACGGCCATACCGGCTACCTGCCACATATTATCGATCTTGTCGGCAAAGACCAGCATGCCCGCAAAGCTGGCAACCACCACCGACAGCAGGGACAGGAGCATGGCTTTCATGGCCAGGCCAGCGGTCACAAATGCCTTTTTCACATTCATGGAAAACAGAATCAGGGGCAGCGCGAGAGCGACACTGATTTCTGACAGATTTTGCATGACTGAATTGGCTGATGCCTCCCCAAACAGGGCCTTGAAATCCACGGCAAACGCCAGCACAAAACCACTCAGAAAGGCCAGAATCACGACCCCAATCTTGTCGAACACGGTGATTCTTTGCGAAAGAATAATCAGGACCGCCGGAATGAGCAGAAACACTATGGCCAACATCATTTTATTGTTCTCATGCTAAAACATGTCGTAACCAATAGGGTTACAACAGACAGCCACAAAAACTGTGGCACAAAGAAAGGATCACAAACTGTCGTTAGACATGGCCGGCATCAAAAACCGGCCACCATTCTCTAACCGTGTCGCCATCGACCAGGGCAATATCACCAAACTGCAGAAATACAGCCTCGCTTTGCGCTGGCCGGAAAAACAGGAAATCATTGACAAAAACTGTTGCGTCTTTTGGCAGGTCGTACATTTCCTGGTTACTGGAATGTCCGAAGGTTTTGCTACAATGTGCTCCTGCTGGCCAGACCGGCTGCGCCAGCCAATTACCACCATATATAAAGCAGGCTTTGTGAGGCATAACGCCGATTTTGCGCAGTACGGCAGACAGTCGCGGAGCCATGGGTATTTCCGGTGCCTCAACCGTTTTCAACACCGGCGTGGCGATGAACGCCGCAGGCTGGTGATGCGCCAGAGTAGGTACGTCAAAATCCGTTGGTTTTACCAGCGCTGAAGCCGTTGACAATTCATTAGCCGGAGCAGGCGTTTGATAAAGTGGATACGTCGTGCTGCCACCAGTATTAAAAACCATGGCGTCGGTAGCTGCCTCGCCAAAAACCTCACGAACCAGGTCAACATGCCGGGCATAATCTTCAGCGGCCGCAGTGAAGGCCTTATCCAGGCCACCGAGAAAGCCCGGAATCTTACTGACGTGGGCATCATAGCCCATCAATCCGGACAGCGTCAGCCGCTCATGCCCCTGGATAAATTCAAGGCTGCGCCGAAACGCCGCCATGTCACGGAAGCCACCCCGATGCAGACCGATATCGATTTCCAGGCTGATGCGCATATGGCAACCCAGTTGGTCCGCTAGAGCTGCATATTCCCGCAGCCTGTCTTCAGAATCGATCAACCATTGCAATTGACGGGCGGGATCAAACCGACCCGCCTGAGTCCCCAGCCGGTCGTAAAACCGGTTTGCGGCAACCACCGGCATGGGTTTGCCCAGCAGAATATCGCTGTCCGGAAAATGCCGGGCGGCTTCCAGAATAAACGGCAGATGAAAACTCATCAGACGGTTGGTGCCGGTCTTCTCCATCAAATAGCGTATTAAACCGGGCGAAGGCAGTGACTTTGCGACGATGCGATAATCAAAGCCCCGAGCGGTAACCGTGTTCAGCGCCGCGACATTGTGATCCAGGGCCTGCTTGTCAATGACCAGCGTGGGCTGACCACAGCCCGCCTGATGCAAAGCCGCTGTCAGCCTCCGAAAAAGATCTGCATTTACTCCGCTCATATTCAAGCCAGATCCTCACCAAAGAGTTTGGCCAAATGCGGATTCAAGAACTTGCCGTCCGGATCCATTTCCTTACGCAATGCCTTGAAGTCGGCAAAAGCCGGATACAACGCCATCAACTCGTCCTCACCCAGACTGTGCATTTTGCCCCAATGCGGACGCCCGCCATGGCGTTGCATCACTGGCTCGATAACGTCCGCCAACACCCGATAAGATTCATCGGCCGGGGTATGAACCGCAATCGAACAACGAACTCCGTCATTGAACGGGCTCAGCCAGGCATCATCCTGGCCGGTGAAACGGCATTCGATAGGATAATAGGCGTCTGAGCGTGAACTCATGATAGCGTTAATTTCCGTGATAGCCGCCTGGGCATTGGCTTCCGGTATGTGATATTCCGTTTCGTTGAATTTGGTTGGTCGGCTGGTGGTCAGCAGCTTCCAATATTCGTCCGTGGCCTCTTCCATGGGCCCATCATCAGGCACAAAGGCCGAGGCATAGGCACCGAAGGCCTTGCGTCGCAGCCATGGCCACCAGCCCAGGGTATCGCGCAAATCTTTCAGGGTTGCGAGAAAGTCTTCATCCTTACTCGGTGGCCTGCCTTCCAGCTTACCGTCATAGCTGTCGTGGATAATGACCGCCGAGTAGTCCGATCCCGGTAAGGCATAAAACTCGAAATTGCGATGCGCTTTGCTCAGATCCAGCATATTGGCAATGATGTCATCGGTTCGGGCCAGGGTGATGGTGCGTGTCAGGGCATAATTGTCGACCATTCTCAGGGTGTAATCGGTTATCACACCCAGAGAACCCAGAGATACCTTACCAGCAGCAAACAACTCGGGATGGCTATCACGGGATACATCAAGCATAGCGCCAGTGGCGGTGATCATATGGAAACTCTGAACCCCGTCGTGAATGGCAGCAAGCCTACGACCTGTGCCGTGAGTCCCTGTCGAAAAAGACCCGGCCAGCGTCTGGACATCAATGTCAGGCATATTAGGGAAAGCCAGACCGACTTTGGCTGCCAACTGAGCCGTCTGGCGCAATCGGGTGCCTGCGCCAAACGTCGCCGTTTTAGCGGCCGAATCATAACTGATCAGACCTGACAGGCGACTGATGTCGACAATCATATCCTGGCTGGGCACCAGCGGTGTGAAGGAGTGACCGCTGCCGACCGGGCGCACACGACCTGACCAGGCGCCAATTTTTTCCGCCAGTGCCGCGGCATCGGCCGGCACAAAGATTTCTTTTGGCGTGGCCTTGTGAAGGCCAGACCAGTTTTGCCAGGCCGCACGCCCCTCGGGAGCTTCAGGCAAGGCGGGTTCATATCCAGGTCGGGTAAAATCCTTACCGCTCCAGATCACCGATTGGGCAACAGGAATACTGGTCAGGGCAACACCGGCACCCAACCCCATTTTCAAAACTTTGCGACGGTTCAACGTCATAATCCGTTCTCCCTACCGGCCATAAAAGTAATCAGTGCGCGAAAATCCTCATCGTTACAATCCGCACAAAAGCCCATAGCAGGCATGCCGTTGAATCCATTGCGGGCAGACGCTATGAGTCCTTCAATGCCCTTTTCAGCAATGCGGTTATCCCAGGAGGCCTTGTGTCCGGTCAGCGGGGCTTTAGCGTCGACCAATGAGTGGCAGGACTTGCAGGATCGCTCATAAATGCCGGCAAGCGCCGCATCGGCTGGAGAGATCTCTTCGGCACGCGCAATATCCGCTTGTGTTGGTACAACAGCCGATACATCAGCCTGCTTTTGCATCGATTCCCCTTCAGAGCAACCGATCAGTAATGTCACTGTCACGGCAATGGCCACCGTTAGCGATCTATTCATGTCCTTTCCACCCAATAAAATAGTAAAAACTAGCTTTAGTATTCTGGTAGTAATTACTATATAATGTCAAGAAAATTTGTCGCGCATCAACCAAGCCTTTTCTGCAAAGCGATACTGCGGACTGAGGTAACATGAATCTGAGAGATACGGATGACCACACCCAAACAGGGCCGAGCCAAAAAAACCTATGAATCCCTGTTATTGGCCGCCCAGGAGATCCTGGCCGAATCCGGACTGGAAAAACTGAACTCCAACAATATCGTTGCCCGTGCTGGCTACAGCCCTCCCGCCTTTTACCGCTATTTCGAAGATAAATTTGCGGTCCTTCATGTACTGGCAACACGCCTGATGGAAACGCAGAACCGCATACTTGAGGAGATAGAGCAGCCCCTGACCCTTGAAGAAGATGTGTTTCTTAATGAAGTCACAGAAATCATGCGCCGGACACTGGGCGTCACTCGGGAATTCATCGCCGGCAAACAACTCATGATCCTTATGCGCATGCACCCCGACTTGCAAAAGATTCGTATCAACAGCCATAAAGCCATGACTGCCGTCCTGATGGACGCCTTTCAAAAACAAGACATGGATTTGCCGGAGCCACTACTGAACATCAGAGGCCGTATGATTGTGGAAATGGGTTATGCCTGTATTGAAATGCTGCTGGAATCTGATTTTGGAGAGCATGAGAACGAAGTGTTGCGAGGTTCGGCTGTAGCGTCTTTAGCAATTTTGAAACAACCCGCCTGAGTTTATCCACCCCAATCTTGTCGCCAACTGCACGAAATCAACATTCAACACTGGCACTACACCCCCAAAATCCAAATAATAGCGCCCGCCGCGACAATCTTACCCGGCCTGTATCTGAATAGGCGATAAGACACTGTCGAAGCCGTCCGCACCAATTAAAACTTAAGACCATTTTGGGGATTTCATGAAAAAACTGATTTTTAGCGTACTGCTACTGACCGGCTGCCAGACCGCAGGTCAGCTGGGCAACATGTCCATGGCAGGAATGAACGGCTTAAGCTGTGATCAAATATACGCAGCTTTCAATGCGTACAAACAAGACCGCAACTCTCTGGATGCCTGGGTACAAATGGTTGAACTGGTCAACCCTGAACTGGATGCCAGCGCAATAGCCAAAGGCACCAATGCTGCTGAGCGCTATGAGGAAGCCGTTACATACGCCAACATTGGTCTGGCCGTTCAGGGGTGCCAACCACTGTAAAGGCACATGGCCGGCCGGATGCGCTCTGAAATAAATTCGGGGATAGATAGAGAGATTGTGCCACCGAGCCGGGAGGATGGACTGTTAAAAGCCTTGGGGCTTTTAACACCCTGTGGGCGCTTTTGGCGGTCTTGATTGCTGCCCAATTAATCGACCAATTTGACCGGATCAAATTGGGACTTCGAAGAAGCCCGAAGGGAGAGGCGCATGGACGCGCCGAATCTACCTGAGGAGGTTTTCACCCGACCGGAGTGGGCCGTTAAACGAAATAGTCCAGCGCATGGCCAAGTGAGATTTTTCGGGTTAGGTGCCAAGTCGGGAGGATGGACTGCCAAAAGCCTTGGGGCTTTTGGCACCCTACGGGCGCCTTCGGCGGTCTTAATTGCTGCGCAATTAATCGAACCTGAGGAGGTTTTCACCCGACCGGAGTGGGCCGTTAAACGAAAAAGCCCGGCACAAGGCCGGGCTTTTTCGTTTAATATGGCGCATCCGGGAGGATTCGAACCTCCGACCGCTCGGTTCGTAGCCGAGTACTCTATCCAGCTGAGCTACGGATGCGTTGCTGTTGAGGCGCGTATAATAGGGATGCTCCCCGAACGAGTCAAGCCATTTTTTTAGAAAAGCTTACTTTTATCAGTTACTTAATTACAAGTCGGTATTACTCACCAACGCCCGTATCTTGATACATCACTACAGTCTTTCTGGACTGACTCTCTCCATCCAGCTGGCCGGAGTGATGGCACACCAAACACTTTACAATAGCCGGTATTCTTCACCCACACTCTATCAAGGGCAATTCATTGGAACTCACATACAGCACACTGGCGCTGACCTTCGGCATCTTTGCTCTGGCCTGTTACATTCAGACCAATACTGGCTTTGCCTTTGCGCTGATTGTGATGAGTCTGGGGGGAGCCTTTGACGTACTGCCTTTGAGCATTCTCGCTTATTCTGTCAGCTTCCTAAGCCTCGTAAACTCCTCCGCCGCACTTAGAGGCAACCTGCAACATATTGATAGACAGTTGCTGGGATGGATGCTGGTGAGCTGTATCCCCGGAACGATTTTAGGCGTTTGGTTATTAGATAGCCTCAGCACTCACTCGCAAGATGGCCTGAAAATAGCCTTTGGTATTACCATCATTCTTTGCGGTATGTTAATGCTGCAAAAACCCCAACCGCTTACACAGCGCTCATCCAAACGCATTATCGCCAGCACCGGAACCGTCGCCGGTATTACTGGCGGTCTATTTGCCGCCTTCGGCCCGCCCATCGCCTATTTGACTTACCGCCAGCCACTGCCCATTAAAACCATATTGACCACCCTGCTGGCGATATTCTGGGCTACTGCGGTTATACGTATCGCCATCGTATCCACTGTTTCAGTAGTGCCTGCTGACGTGTTTTGGCTGATTGCCGCCGGCGTTCCATGGATCATTATCTGCACATGGTTAAGCAAACGTTTTAAGCCCCCCATTAATGAACTGACGCTGCGTCGCTGTGCCATGGGACTACTGATGTTGTCCGGCTTAAGTGTTCTTGTTGCCGGTCTCAAAGGCTTGTTACAACTCTAACCCCCGGGCGACTGGCTTGCTGCCTTCCTCTTACTGGCACCCGACTTGACGGAACCTTGCCGCTTGGGCCGGCTCCATTTCGACTTGGGTTTTCCCAGGCTCTTGAGAGCCTCAAAGGAAGTGCCTTTCGCCTGATCGATCAGGCCGTACAGACTCTCCACCATAGGCTCCATAAAGTGACTGTACTGTGTCTCACGCTGACTGATGGCTTCCAGTTGTGACTCCCAGCGAGCTGTCATGTCGGGCCAGGTCGCACTGTCAGGTAAAGCCGCTATCAGTCCTTTGCCTGCGGCCGTGGCAGAGATCGCCTTCCCCTTGCGAATCAGGAACCCCCGTTTGAACAACAACTCGATGATGCCTGCTCGGGTGGCCTCAGTGCCCAACCCATCAGTTTCTTTCAGAATTTTTCGCAATTCGGGATCTGACACGAAGCGGCCAATGCCCGTCATGGCAGACAACAAGGTGGCATCGGTGAACGGTTTCGGAGGGCTGGTTTGTTTGGTGACAATTTCCCCCCGCTCGCACTGCAACACATCTCTCACCTTCATGGTGGGTAAAGGGATTGCGGCCAGCTCATCCTCACCGGATTCCTGTTTTGATTTCGCTGCAGCCCTCTTGGGAAACAGGCTTGTCCATCCCGCATCTGTGGTTTGTCGGGATTTGGCAACAAACAAGCCAGTCACAATCCGCAACTCAGCCCGCACCTCGGCGTAGCTTTCCGGTGGTAAAAACTGGGCCATGTAATTGCGACAGACCAACTGATACACCTTGGCTTCCGTATCGGCCAGACGAGTGAGTGTTTTTTGCGTCGGGATAATTGCATGGTGAGCATCCACTTTGGCGTCATTCCAGGCGCGGCTTTTGCGACTGAAATCTGCTTGCGGCAAAGCCTCTTCAAACTCTGCCCGCCCCAGTTGCGCCATATTCTTTACTGCGGTCCGGGTTACATCACGCCCCTGAGCAAAATGAGCGCGCGGAAGATGACGACTGTCCGATCGGGGGTAGGTAATTAATTTGTGTTTTTCATACAGTGCCTGACAACAATCAAGCACCTGCTGAGCGCTTAAGCCAAACGCTTTGTTGGCATCAATCTGAAGACTCGACAAGCTGTGTGGCAATGGCGCCGCCCGTTGTTTCTGCTGGCGCTTGTAGTTCACCAGCTCCGCCGGCTGGCCTTCAATTCGCCCGGCAACGTTTTCCGCCAGCGGCTTTGAGAGATTGCGGCCTTGATCATCGAGAAAGTCCCCACAGCTGTCACTGGGTACCCATTTCGCTTTGAATCGCTCCCCATGGGTCGTCAGGACGTGCGCCCAGACATCGAAATAATCGTGCGGGACAAACTGATCAATCTCATGATCCCGGCGTACCACCAGTCCAAGAACCGGGGTTTGTACCCGCCCCACTGACAGCACGCCCTGATAGCCCGCTTGCTGCCCCTGCAAGGTGTAAGCGCGAGTCATATTGAGACCGTACAGCCAATCGGCCCTCGAACGGGCCAGTGCGGAGGTCGACAGAGGTACAAAGTCCTGGTTGCTCCGCAGCTGGGCTAATGCCTTTTGAACCGCAGGTTTGTTCAAGTCACTGATCAGGCAGCGCTGCACCTGCTGCTTTTTGGTTTTACTGACACCGAGATAATCAATGACCTGGTCCACCAGTAACTGCCCTTCGCGATCCGGATCGCCGGCGTGTACCAGTTGATCCGCCTGTTTAACCAGTTTGCGCAATACCGACAGTTGCTTGCGGGTTTTGGGCTTTGGGATCAACTGCCACTTTTGCGGCAAGATGGGCAATGTGTCGTGAGACCACTTTTTGTATTTGGGATCGTAGGCATCCGGCTCGGCCTGCTCCAGCAGATGACCAATGCACCAGCTCACCACATCGCCATTGGCCAACTGAATATGCCCATCGGCGTTCTTATGGGAGCCGGGAATCGCGCTGGCAATAGCACGTCCCAAGCTGGGTTTTTCGGCGATATAAAGAATCATACAAGAAGCCAGACCAAATACTGTACACATAAACAGTATACGTATTCTGACTGCATCGACAAGCAGTCAACCCACAGGTAAGCTGTGCAGCACAGAAAAAGCCCCCACATTCAGAAGAAAGCATGAGATCCGCCGCTTATGAGCTACCTGCCCTGCATTGAAATCGAACAGCAAACGCCAGCGACCGCCTCTGTGATTTGGCTTCACGGCCTGGGAGCCAGTGGCGATGACTTCGCCCCTATCGTGCCGGAATTACACCTGCCCGAGTCACTGGCGGTTCGTTTTATCTTTCCTCATGCGCCCAGTATTCCTGTCACCATCAACGGCGGCATGGTCATGCCCGCCTGGTATGACATTTTGAGCATGGACATTGATCGAAAAATCGACCACACGCAGATTCTGCAATCCGCCGAGGCCATCAAGGCTCTGATCGAACGGGAAATTGAACGCGGTGTGGACAGTAATAACATCGTTGTTGCCGGTTTTTCGCAGGGCGGTGCTGTGGCCTATCAAACCGCGTTGAGTTTCCCTAAACCTCTGGCCGGACTCATGACCATGTCCACCTATTTTGCCACCCACGAAACACTGATCCCAAGCGAGGCCAACAAAGCACTGGAGATCTTTATTTCACACGGCACCCAGGATCCGGTCGTGTCAGAGTTATTGGGTCAACAAGCGGTGGAGCTGTTAAGAAGCAAAGGCTACGAACCACTGTACGCCACCTACCCCATGCAGCACGAGGTCTGCCTGCCGCAAATTCAGGACATCTCCCGCTGGCTGCAGGAACGCCTGAGCTGAAAACCGGAACAAGCAGGTTAAAGAACGCCCTGTTTTGAGTACTGCCTGTTTTGAGTACTGCCTGTTTTGAGTACTACCTGTTTTAAAGTACCCCCTGCTGCCCCAACCACTGTTTTAATTGCCCCAGAGGAACGGCGCCCGACAAACGCGCCACCTCCTTGCCTGCCTTAAACAGAATCAGTGTTGGAATCGAGCGTATCTGCCAGCGTCCTGCAATCCCCTGCTGCGCCTCTGTGTTCAATTTCGCCAACCGCAAGCGTGGCTCCAATTCGCGGGCGGCCTGCTCAAAGACCGGGGCAAAGCTTTTACAGGGACCACACCAGGGAGCCCAGCAATCCACCAATACAGGAATGTCGTTGTGGTTTAACACCGCGGCAACATTCGCCGAAGACAGCTCAACAGGCTTTCCTGCAAATATCGGCTTCTTGCACTTGCCACATTTCGGTCCATCTCCCAAACGATCAGTAGGCAGACGATTTTTGGCATTGCATTTGGGACAGGTCACGTTGGTTGTAGTCATAAAGAAGTACTCAATAAAAACAGCTTCGACAGAGACAGAGGATTTGATCCAAAAAATGGACAGCGCGTCAGTGCTGATTGTAGCAAGCCGGTGATTGTGCGGCACATCGAAATCAACAGGTTTTAGGTTGCCTTTTACACGGATCGCTCGAAAGATAGACGATGCACGCTTTGTATTGTCCTCATCAAAAAAATAGAGTAGCCGGCACCTTGCTTAGCGCAAACCGACACGGTATAAACCGGCAAGTATTCGGTCAGTGTCACTGATCGACGACCAATAGGTAATGTGTTGTTCATGAATGTAGATTCTTCTTTAGCGGTGGATCAGTCATCGCACGCCCCAAGCTTTCGCCTTAAAGGGGGGCTATTCCCTTTAACTCTGTTAGAGTTGGCCAACGGTGACTTGCAACGCCTGCGCGAAGACCTGACTCTGAAAGTCGCTGAAGCGCCCGCCTTTTTTCAACAGGCACCAGCAGTTCTCAGTTTAGACGTTTATGAAGACGAAGCCCCGGCTCCGGATTTACACGCCATCCAGCAATTGTGTCTGGAATTTGGTCTCATCGTTGTGGCATTGCGCGGCGCCAATGAAGAACTGCAAACTACCGCCAAAGAGCTAAATTTGGCCATATTGAGCAATAGTCGATCAAAGCCTAACACTAAGACTTCCTCTGCTGATACCCATGGTTCTGAAGCTGTTGATCCGCAAACAACGGCATCTGATACAGCGGACACAGCTCAGACTGCAGTGGACAGTGATACATCAGTATCCGGTGGCGATACGACGGAACCGGTTACAGAAGATTTGTTTGAAGCCGGCAGTGCTCCAGTACTGGAGGACGCCATTGGCACCGAGACGCCGATTAACAGTCCTGACCCGACACAAACCAAAGTGATCACCACACCGGTTCGCTCCGGGCAGCAGATTTATGCCGCCGGTGGTGATTTGATTGTTCTGGCACCGGTATCGGCCGGCGCAGAATTGCTCGCTGACGGCAATATCCATGTGTATGGCGCGTTGCGTGGTCGGGCGCTGGCAGGTGTCAAAGGCAATACCGCGGCTCGGGTGTTTTGCCAAAGTCTTGAAGCTGAGTTAATTTCGATTGCCGGCTATTTCAAATTGAATGAAGATTTACGGGATACTCACTGGAAACAATCGATTCAGGCATCCCTGACCGACGAAACCCTGAATATCGAGCCATTGAAAGCTCGTGGTCGATAGGCTCGCTGCACCAGCCCGACCCAACAAAAACAACAATCACAATTTCCACTTACAGATAGGTAAATACTTGTGGCCAAAATAATTGTAGTAACCTCCGGAAAAGGTGGCGTGGGCAAAACCACTACCAGCGCAGCCATCAGCAGTGGTCTTGCCATGCGCGGACATAAAACTGCGGTCATTGATTTTGACATCGGCCTGCGTAATCTCGACCTGATCATGAACTGTGAACGCCGCGTTGTGTATGACTTTGTTAATGTCATTAACGGCGAAGCCACACTCAAGCAAGCTCTGATTAAAGACAAACGCTGTGAGGATCTTTACATCCTGCCAGCTTCCCAAACCCGTGATAAAGACGCTCTCACCAAAGAAGGTGTTGAAAAAGTCCTCAATCAATTGAGTGACGACGGCTTTGAGTACATCATCTGTGACTCGCCAGCCGGGATTGAACACGGAGCCTTTATGGCACTGTACTTTGCCGACACTGCCATTGTGGTCTCCAACCCCGAAGTATCTTCAGTACGTGACTCCGACCGCATTCTGGGCATCCTGCAGAGCAAGTCTCGTCGTGCCGAGCTGGGCCAAACGGTTGAAGAATTCCTGCTGGTAACGCGTTATAACCCGGGACGGGTTGAAAACGGCGATATGCTGGGCGTTGATGACGTACAGGAAATCCTGGCCACCACCCTGTTGGGCGTGATTCCGGATTCTGAGTCTGTGCTGAAAGCCTCAAACCAGGGTCTGCCCATCATTCATGACAAAGAAAGCGACGCCGGCCAGGCCTATCAGGATGCCGTAGCACGTCTGCTGGGCGAAAAAGTTGACCACCGTTTTCTGTCTGTTGAAAGCAAAAGCTTCTTCCAGCGACTGTTCCGGAGGTCTGCGTGAGTATTTTTGATTATTTTAAAAGCAGCAAGAAAAACACCGCCTCTATTGCCAAAGAGCGTTTGCAGGTCATTGTGGCGCACGAGCGCAGCAAGCGTAACCAGCCGGATTACCTGCCAGCCCTGCAACAAGAGATTCTGGAAGTGATTCGCAAGTATGTGAGCATCGATCAGGATCAGATTGATGTACAGCTGGAAAACAATGGCGATTGCTCTATTTTAGAGCTGAACGTTACTTTGCCAGACTAACGTTACTTGGCCGGATGAAGGTTCCGGTGCTGACGCTTAACATTTCAAAAAAAGCCGGGGCTGCACTGCAATCCCGGCTTTTTTGTATCGGTTTAAGGTAAGGCGTCAGGAGCCTTTTTCTCACGTACTCGTAGCCGCAAGCCTTCAATGAAGTTACGCAGAATCTGATCTTTGCATTCCCGATAATGCTTATTGCCCGGTTTGCGGAAAAAAGAACTCAATTCGTGATCGCTGACAGTCATGCCTGCCAACTCCAGAGTGGCCAGCATGTCGTCACTTTTAAAGTCCATGGCAATCTTGAGTTTGCGGATCACCAGATTGTTGTTGATCTTTTTTTCATGCTCTATCAGAACGCCCTCTCGACGGCCACGACGCAGAATGATCAACGCGTTCAGAAAAGTGGCCAGCTGCTGGTCAGTACAACGTTTGAAATAGGGGTCATCGTCCTTCTTCAACCATCGTTTCACCTGATCAGGTGTCACCTTTTCGCCCACCGAGGCAAACATATTGACGATTTTGGTATCGTGAAAATCAAACACGTAGCGTAAGCGACGTAAGATATCGTTATTGGTCATCGCTCACCTGTCCTGAAATCAGAGTAATGTTCAAAAAGATTAAGTTTGAAGAAAATCAACGGCTGTGCAGCTGACGAATCAGCTCCGGAATTTCATCGGGATGCATCACTGTGTGACTGGGCTCAATGCCCAACTCCGCATCCAGTGGCTGCTGATGCTGTATCCACACCGAAGTGATGTGGCTGTTGTGCGCACCGGCGATGTCTGCTGCCAGGCTGTCACCCACATGGATTGCCTCGTGGGCTTCACACTTCGCCAGTTTTAAAGCTTTTTCAAAGATGGAGCGCGCAGGCTTTTGCTCCGGTTCCTGACCACCAATGATAATGTGATCGACGTGTTCGGCGAGCCTGATCGCCTCCACCTTGGGAATTTGCGAGTATTCAGGTCCGTTGGTAATCACCACCAGAGTGAACAACTGACGGGCCTCTTGCAGAAACTCCATAATACCCGGATAAAAATCAAATGCAGCAATACGATCCTGATCGAACTTGTCCTGCAACGCCTGTGCGTCCTCTTCTTCTATCTGCTCGACACCCTGTGCCGCCAGCAAGTCACGGATCAACTGTACCCGAAACACGCCTTCACCCTGTTGCTCCGCAATGGGCAGGTAGCGCTCACGCTGTTGCTCAGACCATTCCCGATAGATGCCTTTAACATAGGCAGCGCTGAAAGCCTGACCATCAAAATTGGGGGTCTGTCCATACTTGGCCTCGGCCGCCTCACCCAACAGTCGCTGGGCTTTGGCGTTTGCACCCTTGGTATCACAGAGCGTTTCGTCCATATCAAGGAACAGGGCTTTTAACATCGTTACATCCAGAAATCTGTCAATAAAGGCCTATTGTAACCCGTATTGATGAAAATATTCTTAATCCACGCACCATTGTCGACGACGTGCGAACAGCAGCCAAAACAGTACCGCCATCACCGCATGAATGACCAGCACAGCGGGGCTTCCGTCCTCAACGAGCATCATGCCAGAAGCAATTGTCAAACCGGTGTGAAAGGTCGCGAGAATCCCCAGGATCGCGCCCATGATGCGATAGTTATCTCGACCGGACCATCCCCAGAACACCACACTGGCCATAGCCAGAGCCGCAAAACCGTAATTGATCACAAACGTCAGTGACGCGGCATCCGCATGGGGAGTGATTTTATAAGGGGCAATGATTAACAAGGCACCCACCAGTCCCTCGAGCAAAACATGCGCAATAAATGCAACTATCAGCAGCTTCTTCATTAATTTCTCTCTTATTATATGAAACCCGTAAAACCTGGCCATTCTGACATGGTCACAGCACAGTGCAAAGGGCGACACGCTTGATGTCGCTCTGTGTTAATAGTCCGCTATAAGATCGGTGAATTGGATCTGCGCCTTCAAATCGGCCATGATTCACTATACTGAGGACTCAGGACGCCATATGGCAGAAAAACCGCTCATTACCCGCTTGATTTCATATAACACTTAATTCCATTCCTTATAACAAAAGGCCAGAACCATGCTGACACTCCACGGCTTCCCCTATTCCAACTATCACAACATTGTGAAGCATGTCCTGCTGCAAAAAGGTATTCCGTTCGAGGAGCATATTGTCTATCCGCAAACTCCGGAAATGCTGGCAGTAAACCCGATGGGCAAGGCTCCCTCAATGACTACAGAGTCCGGCACACACCTGTCAGAGAGCAGCGTACTGGTGGATTATCTGGAAGATGCCTATCCCGACAAACCACTCTATCCCGCCGATGCGGATGCGCGGGCGCAGGTGCGTCAGTTAATGAAGATCTCGGAACTCTATATTGAACTGCCCGCCCGCCGTCTGTTACCAACGCTGCTGGCCAAGGTTCCTGCCGATGACAAAACCGTCAGCGAAGTGCGCGGGGTACTCACCAATGGCATTAACAGCCTCAATGCCCTGGCGAGCTTCTCACCCTATGTGTTGGGCAGTGAACTCACCGCTGCCGATATCTACCTGCGTTACGTGATTTCAGTGGCACAGCAAGTTGCCTCGGCAATTTTGCAATGGGATTTGCGCACCGAAATTCCGGGGTTGTCTGACTGGAGTGAATTGATGGCCGGCACGGATATCGCCAAGAAAATAGACGCCGACAAGGACGCCAACGCCAAAGAGTTTATGGCCTATATTTCAGGCCTGAAGAAATCATAAAACGCGCAGGTCGCCTCATCGCGTTTTATGGAAAGACCTTTTAAGCGCGATGACGTGACCTGAAGCCTGTCAGAGGTTTTTACTTTTCCACTTCGCCCAGGGATCGGCGGGCTTTGAATCTCCTGAATTCGACTCTTCTGACTTTGTCTGCGCAGGTGTCTGTGCAGGTTTTACCTGTGAAGATTTACCTTTGGAAGCCGGCCTGTCAGCCGGTTTGGCATCAGCACGCGGTTTGGAATCGGCGCGCGGCTTCGGATCGATTACCGCCGGGTCGCGGGGCTTCTGATGCAGAGGTACTCTTCGATCGCGGGGAGGAAGCTCATACTGCTCATCATCCGGCTTAGGCAGTCGCTTGTACTTGTACAAAAAGAAGCTTTCGACCTTTTCTCTGGCCCATGGCGTCTTGCGCAAGAACTTCAGACTCGACTTGATACTGGGATTGCTTTTAAAACAGTTGATGTTGATGGCACTGGCCAAAGTTTCCCACCCATAGTGATCCACCAACTCTGTTAACAAAGCTTCCAGCTTCACACCGTGCAAGGGATTGTTCTTCTGCTCTTCAATCATACAACTGCTCAATCATAACGGCCCGAGGCCAGAATCAACGAACGCCATGGCGCTTAATACAGCACAAACACCGGACATTCACAGGTCTGCTGACGCCAAGCTTCATACAAAAGTTTGGCGTCAGGCTTCAGGGGGGATTTAAAGCCCTTTCTGAGGGCATAGCAAATATTTCTCGCCCGTGGTTTTCAGATTGTACTGTTTTGCAACATCGGCATTCAGCATTTCTACCAGTGAGACCTCCTGAGTATAGTGGCTGGCAAAGGTGGTTTTTAACTCACGGGCCACACGTCCACGCAACTCATTGCCTTTTTCCTGACCCACTTTGGCCAGAAACAACGGCAACAACCAACCACCAACCCCCCAGGCCATACCGTAACCGCGGCTCAACGTGGTTGGCGAAACATCCAGACCACCATAGAGATAGACCTGTTTGTGAGTGGTAGAGCCGTATATGCTGTACTCCGAGGGTGTCCGTTGAGCAGCCATCTCCATGGCCGTCAGGATCTGATCCGCCAGACGACCGCCGCCCGTGGCATCAAACGCAATGGTAGCGCCGGTTGCATGCAGGGCATCGGTGAGATCTTCCATAAAACTCTCGTCGCTGCTGTTGCAAATGTATTTCGCCCCCAGCGCCTTGAGAATGTCCACCTGCTCCTGCTTGCGAACAATATTCACCAGCTCAATGCCGTCGGCCATACAGATTTTGTTGAGCATCTGACCCAGATTGGAAGCCGCCGCGGTATGTACCAGCGCCTTGTGCCCCTCCATTCTCATGGTTTCGACCATCCCCAGAGAAGTCAGCGGGTTCACAAAACAGGAAGCACCTTCTTTGGCGGTTGTCCCTTCCGCCAGCGGTAAACACATGGCGGCAGGAATTGCCCGGTACTGAGCGTAGATGGCACCGCCGAACAGTCCGACGGTTTTGCCCATTAATGCCTGTGCTTCGTCGCTTTTGCCGGCAGCCACTACAACACCAGCGCCTTCATTCCCTACGGTCAAAGGCTGTCCCACGCGAGCCTGAAAGCGTTTCATTAAGGCAGGTGCCACGGGTGCAGACAAAACCGTATCCGTGCCTTCCCCCTGAGTTTCTGCGGCACTGATATCAGCCGGACCAAATAACACGCCCAGATCAGACGGGTTAATAGGCGCTGCCTCAACTCTGACCACCACTTCGTGATCTGCCGGCGTGGGAATACCCACATCCTTCAGTGCAACCTCAAGCGTGCCGCTTTCGGTCAAAGTAGATTGAATTTGAAATGCCGTAGACATGGTCTTTCTCCGCTGTGAATGAAACACGTGATCGTGTTTCTGCATTATTGGAATTGTTCGTATTATTTTGAAGCCGGTTAAAATATATAGACTCAGGCTAGCGGTTAATCGAGTCAGACGCTACCGGTCATTTGTGACAAGTTATCTGAAGAAATGGCGCACAACTCAACAACTTCCTCTAAAAATCACGATTATCTTTATCTTTAGTTACAACTCACTGGCGAGAGGTGGAAAAGGTTTGTAGGCTACCCTTTTATTGACGCACAATCGTGAATCAGGCGACAAATTTCCCGTAAAAATAAGGAAAATCACGCCATTCTAACAATACAGGGATGTTAAAACAGGATTTGCTTGCATGAACCCATTTCCGATCAAAGGTAGCTTGCCTGCACACCCCGTCACTCAATGCACGCATTCGCCATTGACCGTCTGGCTTTCGGCCATCTGGATGGTATTGTTTTCTGCCAGCGCTCTCAGTGATACAGAAGATCTCAAAGCAAACGCGCTGGCTCAGGCAGTGTATGACCGCCCTGCCGGGAAGGACATGAGTGCCCGAGTCATTATGGCTCTGGAAAGCAAGGGCGAAATCAATAAGAAACGGTTGTTATACAGTTACGCCGCAGATCGAGGAGATGCCGAACGCTGGACCCTCATGCGCTTTGTCACACCAAAGGACGTCGCGGGTACGGGCTTACTGTCTCTGGATCACGCCGGTGACGATTCGGACCAATGGCTCTACCTGCCCTCACTGGATCGCGTGCGCCGCATCTCATCCAATCGCAAAGGCGGCCGCTTTGTGGGTTCTGACTTTTTCTACGAAGACCTCAGCGACCGCGAAGTGAACATGGATCATCACCGCTTGTTGGGCACCGATAAAGTGGGCGGCGTGCCTTGCACACTGCTGGAGAGCATCCCCGTGGAAAAATCCAATTCGGTGTATTCAAAACGGATCAGCTGTATTCACGACAAGCTGTTAATCCCACTGCGGGTAGACTTCTACACCCGAGGCAAAAATCCCATCAAGCGTTTGCAGGCCAGCAAGATTCGTAAAGTACAGGGCTACTGGAGCGTCTATCAAAGCACCATGACCGACCTGAAGAAGGATCACAAAACCCATCTGATCACCACCGACCTTGTTTATGACCAGGGGCTGCCAGACCAACTGTTTACGCAACGGGGACTGTCCGACGAAAACCTGGAACTGCCCTATCGACCAAAACAGCAAACCCAGGAATCGAACAACAAACACGACAATTGATTTCTGCAGCCACCATAACAATAAAAACACAGGACAAAACATAAGGATTGCACCATGAACCATAACCATTCGTCACTGCTGGCAGCACTGCTGTTGAGCCTGAGTTACGCTCTGCCTGCTCAGTACGTTCATGCCGAATCGGATCTGATGATCATTGAAGACGATGGCAGTGAAGAACTGATGATCGAAGACGACTCCGAAACCTTATCCATCGACGATGGCAGCGGTGACAGTTTGTCGATAGACGACGATGGTCTGAACCTCGGTGATGATCTCATGATCGATGAAAGCCAACCCGGGGAACCGAACCAGAATCTGAGTGAGACCTTGCAGAATTACAGCTCCACATCGCAACAGGGAGTCAACGTCTCACTGGACAAGCTCTGGTTCGAATACGGCCGCTATGAAAGCGACAGCCCCGCCGAATACCAGCTGTATGGTCACGGGAAAGGCACCATCAACTGGCAGGGTGAAAAGTGGGAACTTCAGGCTTCGGCGCGTCTGGATTATTACGAAGAACATTCGGACGATTCATCCGACAAGGCTGTACCTGCGAACGCCTTGTCTAATAACAAGGGCAACTGGGACAAAACCAAACTGGATTACGACGAGACCTTCGTGCGCTACCGTGGCAACCGTGGCATTCTGACCGTCGGAGCCCAGAAGGTCATCTGGGGCAGAATCGACGAGGTTCCACCCAGTGATCGACTCAGTACACAGGATTTGCGCCGCGGCTTGCAAGACGATCTCGAAGACCGCCGACTGGCTTCGGCCGCTGTACGCTACGAACACTTCATCGGCGACGGCAAACTGGATTTACTCTATATCCCGCGCCTGCGCGAAACCGAACTGCCCGACGAAAACAGTGTCTGGTATCCCATTAATCAGCGTGAAGGAACCATTCTTGGGCTCGATACCAGCCCGCTGATTGAATACGTTGTTCGCAACACCCCCATTGATGACGACGCCCCCAATACCGACGGCGGCTTCGGCATACGCTTCAATCAATTGGGCAGTGGTTTTGACTACGCCCTGGGAATTCAGCACGGCATCTCCACCCTGCCCTATTTCACCTACAGCACCAATCGCAATGTGATTGAAGCCCGCTACCTGAGATCCACCACCGTTTCCGGCGATATCGGTTTCGAAGCGCTGGGGGGCACCGTAAAAATGGAAGCGGCCTGGAACAGTGACACCCCCATCACCCGCACCGATGGCCGGTTTGACAGCGTCGAAAGCCTGGCCTGGGGCATTGCCCTGGAGCTGTTTCCCGGTGACAGTGATACCCGCCTGAATCTGCAGCTCACCGGTAACCACCTGATCGATGCCCCGGATGTGCTGGATCGGGACAAGATGGCATCTTTCAATGGCACACTGGACATGCCATTTGGCAACAACAACTGGCTCGCCCGCATGCGATTTAATGTCGGACTGGATATGAGTGACCTGTACTTCAACCCGGAATTGACCTATACCGGTTTGAGTAATCAGGAAATCTATCTGGAGCTGCATGAATACAATGGTGACACCGGCAGTATTGGGGGTTTTTACAAACACAACTCACTGGTTAATCTGGGCTGGCGTATCACTCTCTGATGCATAACGATCACACCCGGCAGGACTACCAGCAAATTCTGGACAGGCAATTCTTCGGCAAGCCGGGACGTGCCTGCGCCCTGCTGGATGACGGTATTTTTGTTCTCACCAACGAACTGTTTGCCAGGCGCCTGGGCTATAAAGCCGGCGAGCACCTGGAAGACACCAATCTACTCGACCACACTGTCGATCTCGACAAGGACGAACTGCGCCTGTTTCTGCGGCAGGCAGAGCAGACACATCAAAGTGATCCACATTACCCCCGCATTGACGTGCACATGCGCAATGCTCTTGGCAAGCTGATGGCCGCAGAGCTCTATGCCTGCCACGCCCGCCTGGATGGCGAGGACGTCATTGAAATTCGCATGATCACGGCAGAAGATCGCGATCTGAAAAACCGGCTGCGCAACCTGCCCTGGAAGCTGTACCTGTGTCTGATCTGCCTGCTGGCCATCACAGTTCTGCCTAACGCCATACTCCCCAAGCTCAATATCAACAACGCGCCCACCACATTCTTGCCACCGGATGCCCCCAGTCGAATCCTGAACGATCACGTGCGAACCCTCTTTCCCGACGACGAAGTGGTGATTTTGCTGTTTGAAGGGGTTGCACTGTTCTCCGATGGGTTTCTAGAAGCCTACGACCAACTGAGCGTGGATATTGGCGATCTGGATTCGGTAAACAACGTCATTGCCGTTACCAATCAGGACCATATTGAAGGCACCGAGGATGGCTTTCTGATCAGCCCCTTGGTGGATCTTGATCAACTGGAAGATACCCACCCCCGAGAACGGCTTGCCCGGGCCACCAGCGACCGGTTTGCCAAAAACACCCTGGTCGCCGCAGACGGCTCCGCCATCGCCATGGTGATTGTCCCTAACAACATGGACAACAGCATTCTGAACCTGCAACTGGAGGAGAATATTCTCGCCCTCACCAAAGAACACCGGCTGGATGGCTACCTGTCCGCTGTCAGCGGTGAAGTGACGACCGATGTCGCCCAGATGCGGATGATCCTGCATGACAACATGCTGTTTATCCCTCTCACCGTCTTTATCGGGCTGCTACTAACCTGGTTGCTCTTCCGCCGCTTGATGGCTGTCGTGATTACCGGCCTGGTCACCGGAGCCGTGGTCAACTCCACCATCGCCTTTTACGTGTTGTTTAACCAACCCTTCAACTCCATCTCCAGCATACTCCCGCCTCTGCTTTCGGCACTCACCATTGCCGTTCTGGTGCATGTTTATAACGCCTTGCAGTATGCCTCCCTGCGCGGCTTGAATGGCCGGCAACGGGTCATATCCGCCATGGACGAAGTCCGGCGGCCGGCTCTCTACAGCGCCATTACCACCGCCATTGGCCTCGCCTCTCTGGGTTTTAGCAGCATTCCTCCCATTCGCATGTTCGGCCTCTCGGCCGCACTGGGTGTGTGCCTGATTTACGTCATTATCATCCACCTGCTGCCACCCATTTTTATGCAGTTTGATCGTCAGCCCTGGCCCAAACGCCAGAGCGGACTGCAGTATATGGACCGTCTGGTGACGATACTGGTCGGTGTTGGGATTCGTTATCCCAAGGTCGTCATTGCCGCTGTAGTGCTGTCACTGGCTGTCACAGCCCCGCTGGTCACTCGAATCAAGGTTGAAACCAATCTTCTCGAATTCTTCCATACCGATCATCCCCTGCGCGTAGACACCGCCCACATAGAAAAAACGCTCTCCGGCACACTGCCCATGGAGATTGTACTCACCACCGAAGATCCGGATCTCCTGCTCAGCCCCAAGGTGCTGAGACAAATCAAGGGATTTCAGGACTGGCTGGAAAGCAAGCCCGCCGTGGACAAAACCCTTTCAGCTGCAGACTTTATTGAAGAAATGCACTGGGGTTTCCACGCCGAAGACCCGGCATACCGTATCATTCCCGACGACGGCGATCTGATCAGCCAGTATCTGTTTGTGTACGATGGGGAAGATCTGTTTGATTTCATCGACCGCGACTACCTCAATACCCGTATCGCCATCAGTGCCAACGTCCACGGCGCCAAAGAAATTCGGGAATTGATCGACAGCATGCGGGAACACGTGGGCAACACTCTCGCCTTTAACAATATTGACGTCGACTGGAAAATTTCTGGTGCCGGGCGGCTGTTTGCCGATCAGGAAGCTTTACTGATCAGTGGTCAGAGCAAGAGTCTGGGCGGTGCGTTAATCCTGATTTTCCTGCTGTTGCTTGCGTCGTGGCGCTCCTTTCGTGATGCCGCTTTGTGCATGATCCCAAACCTGTCACCCATTGTGCTGATCTTTATTGTTATGGGCCTCCTGCGCATCAACCTGGATATGGCCACCACCATGATTGCCAGTGTGGCTGTGGGTATTGCCATTGACGACACCATCCATGTTTACCACGGTTTTATTCACCGCGTTAAGGCGGGCATCTCCCCCATCACCGCTCTGGCCCGCACCTACCAGAAAGCAGGCCGGGCAGTGATGACCACCACGTTTATTCTGTGCAGTCAGTTCCTGCTGTTACTCGCCAGTGCCTTTGTGCCTATGGGGTATTTTGGTCTGCTTTCGAGCATCGGCTTGCTGGCAGCACTGATTTTTGACCTGCTGCTGTTACCGGCAATTTTGATATTGGTGTTTCGCAACGCCGGTAAAGACAAGTCGATCCCGTGATTTAAGCGTTTGCCAATCTTTACTAAAGCAGTGAATCAAAACCATTCGTCACAACACCACAGAGACACTAGAGAAGGTTGCGAAACCCTGACCGATTAATCCCGGTGACACACTGGTGTTGATGTTTACAGAAATCGTCAACTGGCTTTGAATCATCTAATGGCAGGATGACTGCCGCCCCCAATACACAGCTCATAGAAATCAGGGCTGATGTTCAAGCTTTTGATGTTCAGCCAAGGCCCTCTCGTAGGCCTCATCCCCGAATAATGGCTTAACGATGGTCTGCCAACGGCTTCTGACCACGTCATCTGTGGTTTCTGTTAACCACTTGCCTTCAACCACGGCTTTTACCGGACTGTCTTTAGGGTATTCGAAGTAGAGGCTGTTGATGATCGGATTGGTAATCCGATCTTCAGCGGTCCGCAGAAAATCACGCTTTCCACCTTGCAAAGCGATACCGTGATTTACAGCGTAAGTGAAAGTCAGTTCAATCATAAAGCTTTGATTGATAGGCAATGCATAGCTTGTGACAATGGCATCGTGCGGGGCAGATATACTGTACCTAAGCCAACTCTGTCCGTTAACAATATGATCACGTTGGGCAGCATACAAAGTAGGTCCCAACATTGAGGCAATACCAGAATTGAAATAAGCCAGTTCATGATTCCACGAGCCATCTGGATGCCTGACCTCTTCGTTATGCTCACTATAACGTCGATAGACAAGCTCATCTACCGCTAGCATAATACCCAGGCGATCAGTCACATCATAAGGTTCCGAGTTAAGTCGCTTGCGAGTATTAGGATGTATTCTCTGCACACTCATTTCCAGCATGAGCGTGCCCAGATCGCTGCCAAACCAACCTGGCTCTTTAATATCCCACCAGCGACGCAGAATATTTCCTGCGATTAAATCATTAAATTGGTCCAAAGAGCTGATTTCCAGATCTTTCACCATATCGTCAGCGGGTAAGTCTTTACTAAAACCTTCTGGCAAATCAAAACTAAATACATGACCGCCTATATTGACCTGCCGTTGGGATATAACGGGATATGTATCTTTCGCCGAAGCGGAGAATGGCAATAGACTGGATAAGATGGATAACATAAACACGATTCCCGATACAAATACTGATTGATTGCGCATCATGGCAAATAATTATTAATGACTTTGACAGAACGATTAATCGTATTCCCGGAAGCATGAAATCCTTTCTGCAGTATATTCCGCCCTTTCCCTGGACCATTTATCATATTTTGTTCCCATTGTTGTTGAGTTTGCATCAAAGTATGCGGGCTTTGTACAACAGACCCCGATAACACGTGATTCGCGTAGAGCACAGAACCCACCAGTTTACGAGGGCTGATGGTATTTAACCCTACAATATTCGTCACCAAATCGTAATCGTGGGTCCTGATGGCAATAACATCAATTCCAGCACGCTCTAACAATCGACTGGATCGCCAATTATTATTGGCATTACCATGAAATGCCACTTTTTGCTTATCCAGCAAGCTACTTTGCTGTTTATGATTTATACCATTAAACGTGAGATGCCGTAATGCCCAGCTACTGTGATTGTTAAGCAGGTAGCGTACACCTTCGGTAAAAATCAGCCCACCCTGACTGTGAACCACCCATTCAGTTTGATTACCGGCTTTCTGTGTTTTCTCCAGCACCTTCGAAAATTGACGGGTTACCGGTGTCGTAAATCCTAACTTGTCCTGCACAGACTCCCATGTATCACCGTACCCCCCAATACTGGGGTTATGGTACAAGCTAAACTCCTGTACGCCTTCACCAAATTCTACAGAAATATGACTCCCCATTAACCATTGGGCCTTTGCCAAATTATTGGATTGTCCATTCACGGCAGCATACGCTGTTGTTACTTGATCAGTCCTCCCCACAACCCGCCAGCTACCGTATGAATTCCGTTTTACTCTATAAACTCCCGGCTGCTCAGTGGCATCACGCAACTTTTTTAACTTAGACACTGGCTGAATATTAAAAATTACAACACGTCCATTATAAATTTGATAATCAATCCGAAAAGATCCTTTTGCCACGACACTGTATGTACTAACACTCCCCTTAAGCCTTTTCTCAGAAAAGCCATAAGGCATAGACCTCAACTTAACTAAGGAACTATTCAAATCACCAATCTCATCACTGGGAAGTTCACATTGATAAACATGCTGAGCATAACCACTTAACACAACTTCATAGCCGCTCATATCACTTTCAACATCAAGTTTAAATAGCCACATAGGCTTATTATTCAACATCGCCACCTCAGCCGGCGCAACCTGAGGATCACCATGAGTCAACAACAAGCGAGTTAGTTTTTGTGCGTAAGAGTCCATCAAAGATCATCCTTGATATCTGAAACTGGACTTTAAACACTACTTAAAAGCTTCCTTTTTCCAATCGCACTTTTGTCTGATTCTTCGTATCGCCACTTGGCAAAATATACTTTCTGATGAGATACCACTTCGCTCTTTCATTGTTTGATCACTCATCCAAAATTCTTACCCCAATACACGAGAGACTGAAAAATCCGACCAAACAGAATATCGGGTCATAGAGCAAAACAAAAATATCTTTATCTGTCGTCAAAATCTTTTCATCTGTTTGATTTTATTCACACAGAAACAAATACTTTCCTTCTAACAATAAAATTCAGGTGTTCCATGAAACAATCAATACGACAACAATCACTTTTCATTCTTCTCACATTGGCATTTGGTTTTTTTGCTTCACTCTCTGCCTATGGAGAAAAGCACTTCAAACATAACCCACTGATCTTTGTTCACGGCGGCGCAGGCTCGGCTTCGCAATTTGAGTCGCAAGCCATGCGCTTTCACAGCAACGGTTACCCGCAGGAACATCTGTTTGTATTAGAATACGACTCGTCTTTTAACGTTGACAGTCTGGAGACGGTTCACGCCCGGCTGGACGATTTGATTTCTGACGTACAAGAGACAACAGGTGCTGAGCAGGTGGATGTCATGGGTCACTCTCTGGGCACCTACGTCCTGCAGACCTACCTGGCTTCACCGGACCGCGCTGCACCGATCGCCCACTATATCAACATCGATGGCTATTCAGCTCAGTCTTTACCTGGCAATGTCCCCACGCTGGCCCTATGGGCCGAGATTGGCCGAGGCGGCTTTATTGGCGGCGGTGAGAACATCACCATCAGCGGGCAAACCCACGTCGAAACCGCGACATCGGCAGAGTCTTTCGCTCATATGTTCAGATTTCTCACCGGCGACGAACCCCGCACAACTCAGATTCAACCGAGCCGCCATTCCCGTATTACTATTGCCGGGCGAGCCGTGCTGTTCCCCCTGAATATCGGTGTGGATGGCTCTGTGCTGGAAATCTATGAAATCGATGGCGCCACAGGCCAACGCCTGAAAGACCACCCCCAAGCCCGATTTAACATAGATTCATCCGGCAACTGGGGTCCCTTTAAAGGTCACCGTGATCGTTTTTACGAATTTGTGATCGTTCGCCCCGGCCAAAACCATCACGTCTACAAACAACCCTTCCTGCGTGATGACCACTTTGTCCGCCTGCTTACCTCCCCCGTCGGAGGCGGAATTGGTGCCAATATCGACGTCTCCCAGGGTCAAAGCAACCTCATCGTTTCACGGGATCGTGAATTCTGGGGCGAGCAGGACATGGGGAATGATCTGCTGATCGTCAACGGCCAAAACGTCATTAACGCGGCCAACAGCTCATTCGCAAACCGCACCACCGCCATCTACCTGAACGATCAATACGCCGACACGCAAAGCGATCTCTCGCAACCCATCGCCTACTTGCACTCGCTGCCGTTTATCACCGGCAACGATTTTTACATTCCTGCCAGTGATGATGCCTCAGGGCGCATTCGACTGACTCTGATTGATCGGGGAGACGATGGCGATATGCAGGAGTTCAACATTCCCAACTGGCCATCGACAACAGATCGAATTACGGTATTGTTTAATGATTTTGTGCAGGGGGACAGTCGCCCCTAATTAAGCTAACGCTCTTAAGCAGTTTGTGCATGATGATGTAAGAGGTGCAAACTGCTTAACCTTAAAAGAAATAACTCATCACAGCCTCAATGCGACGCCTCATAATGTTATGCAGGCCTTAAGTTTTAAACCATCTCTATTGCAAAATCTTTCAGGTTTTCGTTCTTTCCGATAGCAAACTGCCATTTTTCGGTTTATAAAACTCTCCTCTACTAATCCCCCTGAAATAAACTTTGATCACAAACTGACATCTAAATCACTCTTTGTTTGGCGCCGATTCACACATTTAAAACACCACAACTCCGATTAAAAAAACTGTCACAGACACACGTTACTTTTGAAGGGATTCAACAAGCAGTGTCTTTAAAGCAGTAGCACATCAACAACAAACACATCTTTTTAATCAACGACCACGTGAGAGGCCTCATGAAAAAGAATGACACCGGCATTATGGATAATGCGAAGCTACACGACGACATTGAAAACATCCCATCGAACAATTCCGGCAACCGACCCTTCGCGTCGGTACTGGAATCAAACATGACACGCCGCGGCGTACTGGGAGGCAGCCTGGCTGTTGCCGCCACGAGTTTTCTGGCGCCAACGGTTCAAGCCGGATGGAGCTGGGGGCATCACCGCCCAAAAAGCGAGCTGGTAGGTTTCAAACCTGTAGCCATCAGCGACGTCACCGATGCCACCATGCCAACCATTTCAGACGACTACCAATATCAGGTGCTGGCACCATGGGGGACGCCTATCGAGCCCGGCATCACCTCTGAGTACAAAGGCGACCCAAACTCTCGCCCCACCTCGTCACAAGCTGCATTGCAGACTGGTCTGGGGCACGATGGCATGTGGTTCTTCCCGATGGATCAGCATGACGGTGTTATTTACGGCAAAGGCTATCACATGCGCAGTAATGCCGGCATGCTGTGCGTCAACCACGAATATGGATCAAACTCCCATGCACTGGGTAAATCCACACCAGAAAGTCTGGAGGAAGTTCGTCTCTCCCAGAACGTTCACGGTGTGTCCGTGCTCAAAATCGAAAAGGATCGTCGTCACGGCTGGAAAGTGGTTGCCAGCAAAAACACACGCCGTATCACCGCCAACACACCCGTTGCATTCTCCGGCCCGGCAGCTGATTCGGAGTTGTTGCAAAACCCCAACGGCAACATTGCACTGGGCACGGTTAACAACTGCGGTTCAGGCGCAACCCCCTGGGGCACCTACCTGACCTGCGAGGAAAACTTCAACGGTTACTTCGGTGCGAACAACGCCTTCAACCCGACCGAAGAACAGGATCGTTACGGTTTCAGCAGTTCTGGTTTTGGCTACGGCTGGCACCTGTTCGACAAGCGCTTCGACTTGACCGATGAAGACTACATCAACGAACAGAACCGTTTTGGCTGGATTGTCGAAATCGATCCGTTCGACGGCACACAACAACCCGTCAAACGCACTGCGCTGGGTCGTTTCAAACACGAAGCCATTGCCATAGCCGAGAGCCAAAATGGTCGAATTGCCGCCTATATGGGTGACGACCAGCGCTTCGACTACTGCTACAAATACGTCTCTGACAAAGCCTGGAAAAGCGCCATTGCCGATGGCGAAAGTCCGCTGGATGACGGCCGTTTATTCGTTGCCAAATTCAATGATGACGGCACTGGCGAATGGCTGGAATTGACCGTCAACAACCCTGTGCTTTCCGCACGCTTCCAATCGCAGGCTGAAGTCCTGATCTACGCCCGCATTGCTGCAGACTTGTTGGGTGCCACCCCCATGGATCGTCCGGAATGGACCACCATTGGCACCAACGGTGAAGTCTTCTGGACCTGTACCAACAACAGCAACCGCACCGAAGCCACTGCCGCCAATCCTGAAGCCCCCAACAACGATGGTCACATTATCCGCACCCTCGACAATGACGACCACATGGGCAACACCTTCGTTTGGGATATCTACCTGATTGCCTCAACCACCCGCGGCACAGAAGGTGTCTTCACCGATCCCGACGCCGCCTGGGCGGACCCATACGGTCGCCTGTTTATCGGCACCGACGGTGGACAACCCGACGGTCTGCAAGATCAACTGGTGGTCTTTGACACCACCAAAGACACTCCAGAACCCAAGCGTCTGCTGGTTGGTGTCAAAAGTGATGAAATCACCGGTTTTACCGTCACCCCGGATCAGCGTACCGCCTTCGTCAACATTCAACACCCCGGCGACGGCAATCCATCGGCAACCAACTTCCCGGCTCCGTACGATGGCACAACCATCCCACGGGACTGCACACTGGTCATCACCCGCAAGGATGGTGGCATTATCGGCTCCTAAAAGCCGGTATTGGGCTGGGCGGCCTGCGGGTCGCCTTGCCCACGATCAAAACGAATCAGCCAACTATTCACTTTGTTTCCGTCATTAATTTTCTATGGAATCCCTCGTCCTGAGCTTGTCAGTGGATTGGGAAGTAAAGGAATCGGAAATGGTCTAAATCCGAGTTTTGCAGGATGCCAGAATAAACTTTGATACAGTTCGCTTTCTGAAACAGTGTTCAGGGCTATATTGCTGTTGTAATAAAAATTACCGAGCCCATGATCTCACTTACCCCCGAGAGCCCTGAATGTTATGCCTGCAAGCCTAGCCACACCGGGGATTACCTCCCCTTCGACTGATAATACCCATGCCCCTTCACAGGTAATGGAATTGATGGCGGTTAAAAAAGGGCTCCAAAGAGTCGGTAACAGTCCACGGGCCTATCGCAGCAAAGCCTTTGCCGAATGGCACAGACAAGCCAAGGCCTTCTATCAAACCGCTGAAGTGTTTGGTGTGTCACAGGAAATCAATGAACAGTTTTTGCAACGCCGTTTCGGCCAGGCCAGAGCCATTCTAAATGATGTCCAGATTTTTGAGTTATTCAAACAGGACGTGCAAGCCACGTTAACCGAGCTTGATTATCTTATGAGTTGCTATCAGGAGATGGGGGAGCCGCCCCAGCCATCTGAGGATTCACGTAGCTGGTGGGGGCACATCTCCAATAAGGGAGTAAGGCTAAAGTGGTTGTTCTTGGGGTTGATACTGGTGTCCTCGGCCATTGTACTATGGGCCTTGTGACGAAAACATAAGGCTTAAAGGACTGCTGTAAGGGCAATGCCGAATATCAAAGAGACCTGACCAGTAGAACCTACAGCACAAAGCCGATTTATTAACCTATTCAGCGAAAACAGTCTCATCGACATCACCCAGCAATTACATCTCACATGGACTTAATGTGGACTTAACTGACAGACACAAAAAAAGCCCGCACATTGCTGTGCGGGCTTTTAAATTTGGTGGAGCCTAGCGGGATCGAACCGCTGACCTCAACACTGCCAGTGTTGCGCTCTCCCAGCTGAGCTAAGGCCCCATATCGGGTGCTTTCCTTCGAAAGCGGAGCGCATTCTATCACCCCGTTCTCGATAGTCAACTGTTTATTTATCAGTGGGTTAGATTGACCTACCCTGGCCCATTGGCAGCGTGCATCAAGATCAAGGGTTCAACCATGTGCCACTCGCCCGGCGGCTTCACCTCCAGATACCTTCACAACTCCTTGTGCCGGTGATTTTGCCGAATTTATCAAGCGCATACAGCCTTTTTCACAGGGGACGTCCTGCTTGTCCATATTTGGAAACTGTTCCAACCACAGTTTGACCATCTTTTTCTCATCGGGTCGCTGATAATCATCAATCAGCACCTCACCGTCAGAGGCCAGTTTGGGCAATAATTTGGGCCCTGCGGGGTATCTGGCCAGTGGATTCACCCCGGCAAAAGGCCCGTCAATAACCATTAAATCTACATTATTCAACTCATTAAGAGCAGAGGCGTCGTACCATTGATAACTAACCCCGTTAATTTCTGTGGGTATAAGCGGCGCATGAATCACGGTAGCCCAATCTGATACCTTGTGTTTATCCAGCAATGCCCGAGTTTGATCGCAATAGTATTGATCCGATTCAAGGCTGTATACATGACCTGCGCCGAGCTGCTGCAAGGTTTTGGCGGCGATCAGTGTGGAGAGGCCACTGCTGCATTCAACTACTGTTTTGGGTGACTGTTGTTTGATTGTTTCGTGTACTACTGCGAGGAAGTCGGGAGAAGCGGCAAAACCACGGGTATGAGGTAAGGCGAGCTCAAAGTCGAGATTTTTATATAACCCTAGCAGCGCTTCAGTCTGGCGGAATGAAGAGTCATTGATTTTGATAATGTGGTCTTTCAGCGTGTAGAGCATCGTGTGCATTCTATAGAGCTTGATCAAACACCAAGCAATCAGGGCAATCAACACCCCACCCAATATTGTACTCAGAATAAACCCAGCCAGGTACATACGTGTATTACCTTATGATGTGTGATCTTCCAGCCAGTGATTCTTTACTGGTGCAGGTTTAATGGATACGCAAAAGATAGGGTTTGCTTCGATGAACTTGTCAACAACGTCCCTTTTTATGCGGCAAAGCCTAACTGTATCAACGCAGGTAACTAAGTATAGAAAGCCAAGAACATTCAACAAGTTACAGAGCCGGCTTATATGTCATTCTGAGCCAAAGGGAGAGGCCAGGTGGATGCAGCAGCCGGGGCGATAAGAAGTGATAGTGGTAAAGAGGGAAATAGGATAAGGAGCCCACGGATACAGACTCCCCGATAAAACCATACCTTAGTGGCCGTTCAGACGAATGGGGTTGAACACACTTTAGCGGGCAGCCCCGGCATCCATGTGTTCAGCCCATCAGATCAGCGACCCAACGCCTCGTAGGCCTTTTCCAGTTTCTTCATCTGCTTTTTGCCCAGTTCGCCAATGCGGACGTTGAGGGCGTGGCGCAGGCGGGCGCGGCTCATGTCGGGACCGAGCAGTACCATGGAGTCCATCACGGAGAAGGACGAGGTGGTGCCTGCAATGGCGATAAACAGCGGCGCCAGGAAGTCTTTGAGCTTGATATCCAGCTCGCCGGCGAGGGTTTTCAGGGTGTTGAAGATCTCGTCACGATCCCAGTGACGCAGGGCTTCGAGGCGCCAGAGGGCGAATTGCAGCACTTGCTTGAGCTGTTCTTCGTCCAGTTTGGACTCGTCGAAGCTGGACGGGGTCAGAGGCAGTTGGCCAGAAGCGAGGAACGCCGCCAGCGGCGCGAAGTCGCTGAGGGTGTGCATGCGAGTCTGGGCGTGCGGCAGGATGGCCATGAGATTTTCACGGTTGAACATCCACTCGTGCAGGCGATCAGCCAGCTGCTCCTGAGTCAGATCTTCACGGATCCACAGGCTGTTGAGCCAGGACAGTTTTTCCACGTCGAAGATGGGGCCGCCCAGTGACACGCGCTGAACGTCGAAATTGTCCATCATCTGCTGAAGGGAGAATTTCTCGCTCTCGTCCGGCATGGACCAGCCCATGCGGCCCAGGTAGTTGAGCAGCGCTTCCGGCAGGTAGCCCATCTTCTTGTAATACAGGATGGAAGTGGGATTTTTACGCTTACTGAGCTTGGATTTGTCCGGGTTGCGCAGCAGTGGCAGGTGACACAACTGTGGCATGTCCCAGCCGAAGTATTCGTACAGCAGCTTGTGCTTGGGTGCGGAGTTGATCCACTCTTCGCCGCGCAGTACGTGGGTGATGCCCATCAGGTGGTCATCCACCACGTTGGCCAGATGATAGGTGGGCATGCCGTCGGATTTCAGCAGGATCTGGGCGTCAACCTGCCCCCAATCCAGCTCGATGGTGCCGCGCAGCATGTCGTCGACGGGGCACGGGCCCTCACCTTCCGGCACGTTCATGCGGATCACGTAAGGCATACCGGCGGCTTTGCGCTTGGCGACTTCGTCATCGGTGAGTTTCAGTTCGCTGGGCTTGAGGGCGGCAAAGCCACCGGCCTCGCGGCGGGCTGCACGCAGTTCGTCGAGCTCTACACCGGTGCGGTAGCAGTGGAACGCGTGACCGCTTTCGACCAGTTGCTCGGCGTATTTGACGTAAATGTCTTTGCGCTCGCTCTGGCGATAAGGGCCGCAATCCCCGCCCTTGTCCGGACCTTCGTCCCAGTCCAGTCCCAACCAGCGCAGGCTGTCGAGGATGGCCTGCTCGGACTCCGGCGTGGAGCGAGCCTGATCGGTATCTTCGATACGCAGGATGAATTGACCGCCATGTTGACGGGCAAAACAGAGGTTGAACAGGGCAATATAAGCGGTGCCTACGTGGGGATCACCGGTAGGCGAAGGAGCGATACGGGTACGAACGGTCATCGACGTTGAATTCTCACAGCTGTTTGAAGGGGATCAAAAGCGGTGATTATACGCACATCAGCCGGTGACAGATAGGTGGGCAGGGGTTGGATCCCCTGCCCGATTCAGTCTGCGTGGTGGTCAGGCACCGTAATAGGATGCGGGACCGGCGACAGCCGCAGCACTCAGCGGGTCGGTACGGTAGGACTGCCACTCTTCATCGCGATAATGGGGGTTCATCCAGCAACGCGGCAGGCTTTCGCCGGATAAAAACGCCAGATCGGATTTGCTGAAACTTTCGGGTTCCTGCATTTCTTCTCCCGCCAGACGGCAACCGCGGACGTGGGTGATGTAGGGATCCCAGAGCCCTTCGGGCGACATCAGTTCCAACATGGCTTCGGAGTCTTTCAGCATCATCAGCATGGGGCACCTCGCGTTTGGTTGGTGGTCTTTCAGTGGCTGTTATTTAAAGTATAGAAGCCAGATTAAGGTTTGCTTGAGGTATATCAAACCGGCATCAATAAGCACCCGCTATGAATAAGTTAATTTCCCATAGAATCTAACTATACACCGTATACAAAGTATCAATTTACGTTTTGTGCGGCGATTCCCTATTCTGATCACATTGAAAGCCGAGGCGTTTTCAATCGTTTCATCAACGACATTTCACAACGAAAAGGAGTGATGCATGAAAATCGATATTGGTATTAACGAACAGGACAGAATTGAGGTCGCCGACGGTTTGAAAAGCCTGCTGGCCGACTCGTATACGTTATACCTGCAAACGCACAACTTTCACTGGAATGTCACCGGTCCCCAGTTTCGCGAGCTGCACCTGATGTTCGAAGAACACTACACCGAGCTGGCAACCGCAGTGGATGACATTGCCGAGCGCATCCGGACCCTGGGTGTAGCCGCCCCCGGTACTTACAGAGCGTTTGCCGAGCTAAGCTCGATTGAGGAAGTGGAAGACATCCCCACGGCCACCGAGATGGTGAAGCTTCTGACCCAGGGCCACGAACAGGTAGTGAAAACCTGCCGCGATGTGCTGAAAAAAGCTCAGCAGGCTGATGATGAGTCTTCCGCAGCATTGGTCTCTGACCGCATGCGCATACACGAGAAAACCGCCTGGATGCTGCGGGCGATACTGTAATTTTCACGCCAAGTCTCATCCCCACGATTTCCAGAAGTTACAAGAGCCCTTTTTAGGGCTCTTTTGCTGACATTCCCATCGATCTTCAATCGCGTCATTGCGAACGCAGTGAAGCAATCCATTATTAGCACGCTGTAGGTCAATCCTGCCAAACATAGATTGCCGCGTCGCTTCGCTCCTCGCAATGACGAGGTTGGGGGACTGGTTGGCCGGGCTCTTTTGCTGACATTCCCACCGATCTTCAATCTCGTCATTGCGAACGCAGTGAAGCAATCCATTATTAGCACGCTGTATGTAACCCCTGCCAAACATGGATTGCTGCGTCGCTTCGCTCCTCGCAATGACGGAGTGACGGGCTCTTTTGCTACATCTTTACCACATCCAGCCCTCTCCCCCCTGCTGTTCCTGCTTCCAACTTAACGCGCGCCGCTGTAGGATTGACCATACTGTTATCTCAACCACAGGAAGTGAGTGATGTCAGTCTTACTCCATCAGCTGATCCATCAGCAACAGCGTTCCAACCCCGACAATATTGCCCTGCTACACGGTAACCATCAGTGGACTTACGCTGAACTGTGGAAGCTGGTTGAGCAGACGGCTGAGGGATTTGTCGCCGCCGGGCTGTGTCCCGGTCAACGCATAGCGATCTACCTGCCCAAGCAAATTGAAGCGGTGGTCAGTTTTTTTGCGGCTTCAGCCTGTGGTGCGGTGTTTGTGCCGATAAACCCTTTGCTGAAGCCCGCGCAAATCACTCACATCATTAACGATTGTCAGGCCCAGTTGCTGGTGACCAGCGCCGAGCGATGGCAGCAGGTTGAGGAAGCCGTCAGCGATTGTGAGAGCCTTAAAGCTGCCTACCTGACGACAGAGTCGAAAACTCCAGCTCATTCCATTGCGACCCATGCCTGGAAAACCCTGCAGCAATCCGGCAGCAACCCAGCGGCCCTGGTGCAACACGGGCTGGATTCAGCCCTGGCGTCGATTCTCTACACGTCTGGCAGTACCGGACAACCCAAGGGCGTGGTGCTGACGCACCGCAATATGATGGCCGGTGCCGAGAGTGTGTCCACCTATCTGAACAACACCTCGCAGGATCGCCTGCTGGCGGTACTGCCGTTCAGTTTTGATTACGGCCTGAGCCAAATGACCACGGCTTTTCGGGTGGGCGCCTCAGTGGCATTAATGGATTACCTGTTACCGCGGGATGTGATCAAGGCGTTGTCCCGCTTTGAGATTACCGGTCTGGCTGCAGTGCCTCCGCTGTGGAATCAACTGGCGGCACTGGAATGGCCGGACGATATCCGTCAGCGTCTGCGCTACATCACCAACAGCGGCGGTGCCATGCCGCAGTCCACCACAGAAAAGTTGCAGGCCGCGCTGCCGAACACGGATATTTTTCTGATGTACGGCCTGACCGAGGCTTTTCGGTCTACTTATTTACCCCCCGACCAAGTAGCTGTGCGCCCGACCTCTATGGGCAAAGCCATTCCCAACGCTGAAATTTTAGTGGTGCGTGACGACGGCAGCCTGTGCGACGCCAACGAGGTGGGCGAGCTGGTGCATCGCGGGCCACTGGTGTCGCAGGGGTACTGGAACGATCCCGCCAAAACCGCCGAGCGCTTTAAGCCGGCACCGGGACAGCTCGCCGAGCTGCCATTGACAGAAATCGCTGTCTGGTCTGGTGATCAGGTGTATCGAGACGAAGAAGGTTATCTGTATTTTGTCAGCCGTAAAGACGAGATGATCAAAACGTCCGGCTATCGGGTCAGTCCGACAGAAGTTGAAGAAGTGCTTTACCAGTCGCCGCTGATTCGTGAAACGGCAGCCATTGGCGTGCCACACCCAACTCTGGGGCAGGCAATTGTTTTGGTGGCCTGCAGCAAGGAAGGTGAAGAAGACAACAAAGATGCGGTACTGCAATATTGTCGCCAGCAGCTGCCGAACTTCATGATCCCTCAGGAAGTGATTTTCAAAACCACACTGCCGCGCAATCCCAATGGCAAGATCGATCGCAAGCTACTGTCCCAGGAGTTTAACGATCTGTTCAGCCCAAATTGATCAGCCAGATTATGGCTTTCACCGAACTATGACTGTCACCCAATTATGACGACCAACAACTCTGCTCCAAACATCAAGTCCTCACCGCAACACGCGGCCATGGATCAGTTTCTAATTGTAGATAACGAACTGCAGATCGGTGGACTGCCGTTAACAGAGGTTGCCGCCCGCGCCGGACAAACCCCGTTTTACGCGTACGATCGAGCGCTGATGAGTGAGCGGGTCAGCAGCTTGCGCCAGCAACTGCCTGACGCCATCCATTTGCACTACGCCATCAAAGCCAACCCCATGCCGGCGGTGGTGCAGCATCTGGCACAGCAGACGGACGGTCTTGACGTGGCTTCGCTGGGTGAACTGCGGGTTGCGCTGGACACTGGTATTGAACCACAGAACATCAGTTTTGCCGGACCGGGCAAATCCAACGACGATCTGACTGCCGCTATCGCTGCCGGCGTGATCATCAATATGGAATCCGCCGGAGAGCTGGATCGCATTACCCGTATCGCCAACGAGACCGGACACCGCCCTCGCGTCGCCATTCGTGTGAATCCGGATTTCGAGCTGAAAACCTCTGGCATGAAAATGGGGGGCGGCCCCAAACCCTTTGGCGTGGACGCCGAAAAAGTGCCAGCGATGATGCAAGACGTGTTTGCCAGAGATCTGGATTTTCAGGGTTTTCATATTTTCTGCGGTTCACAAAACCTCAAAGCCGAAGCCATTATTGAAGCGCAAACCAACACCTTTGAGTTGGCTCAGCGACTGGCAGAATCCGCTGCCGCCCCTATTCAGTGGCTGAATATCGGCGGCGGTCTGGGCGTGCCCTATTTCCCCGGAGAAGAACGTCTGGAACTGGCGCCCATTGCAGATAACCTCGACAAGCTACTGAGTGAATACCACAACAGCTTTGGTGACAGTGAAATCGTGATGGAGCTGGGTCGTCATCTCGTCGCCGAAGCCGGGCTGTACGTCTGCGAAGTGGTGGATCGCAAAGAATCCCGCGGTGAAGTGTTTATCGTCACCAACGGTGGCCTGCATCACCATTTGGCTGCGTCGGGGAATTTCGGGCAGGTGATTCGCAAAAACTACCCTGTGTGCGTCGGCAATAAAGTTCACCCGACATCCGAAGAGGATCAGGAGCTGGTATCGATTGTCGGACCACTGTGTACCCCGCTGGATATTCTGGCCAACAAAGTCACCCTGCCCAAAATGCAGGAAGGTGATCTGGTAGTGATTTATCAGTCCGGCGCCTACGGCATGACGGCCAGCCCGCAGGGCTTTTTGAGTCACCCTGCGGCGGTGGAAGTGTTTTGCTGAGATCCGCCGCGCGCCAAAAGATCCCGCCTCCCTCTCAATCCTGAGAAGATGACGATATCGATACGGAATGCCCGGGCTCTCCAATGCATTCCTGAAAGATTGCTGCCAGTATTTCTGAACCGTATTGCCGTGAGGATTTACGCACGGCTTCAGAAGTGGCAATGGCCGCGGAACCTTGTTGCAGCTGCTCAATAAACACCTGCAGCTGTTGCTCCAATGCCTCTTTATCGTCCAGCGGTGCAATGTTCTCAATACCCGCGGACAGCAGCGTTTGCCCCGTGTCACCCTCGCGATCCGTCAAGGCGAAAATCGGTTTCCCGGCTCGGAAGTACTCATACAATTTGGCTGGTATCTGATGATTGCAATTACTGGCCTGAAAGATGAGCAAGCCATCCGCATCCAGCATTTCCTGAAGTGCCTGACGATATTCCACACCGTCTTCAAGACAAATGATGTCGTCGATTTGGTGCTCTTGCAGCATCGACGCGTACAAGCCATCGTGTCCGGTTGCCCGCAGAACAATCTGCACAGATTCAGCCGATAGCTTGCCCTGCTGTTTCAGCGATGCCACGGCGGCAAAGAAGGCTCTGGGATCACGCTCGGAGGGATAAAGCACACCGCTGTGCACCAATGTTAAAGGCTGTTCCCCGGGCAGGTGGGTTTTGACTGCTGCAGGATCAGCCGATTGCTGAAGAGATTCTACCTCGGTAAAAATCGCTTCGTTATAGCCATTGGGGATCAGCGTCCAGCGATCTTCCGGCAACTCGGGGTAGCGTTCACGGTACATTTTTACTGCCCCCGGGGTGGTAAATATTGCCTTGCAACAGTTTTTAACCACTTGCCGCTCGAGCCAGAGAAAGAACTTCCTACGTCGCGCCTCTCTGGGATAAGTGTCTTCCGTCATGGAATCGCGGAAGTCCGCGACCCAGGGTATTCCGGTGAGCTTGTGAAGCGCCAGTGCAATCAAGTGCGCGGTGGCGATGGGATAGGTGGAGAATATGACCTGAGGCTTGTACTTGCGAACCATATTAAGTCCGGCAACGACGGCCGCGGGACACCAGCTAACCCAGCGATCAGGCAACGCCATGGCATCCAGATACCGGCCTTTCACCGCGAGATGTCTTGCGGTGTCCCAGGCCCAGGCTCGCTGTACCACGGTATCGCTTGGAATATCTTTCAGCTGTCCTTCACTGATTTTTTCATAGGCCCGCGGATGGGCACTCAGTACCAGCGGCTCCCAGCCGTGATCTGGCAGATCCCGGGAAAACGCCAGTGTACGCTGCACCCCGCTGCTGATTTGCACCGGCGGGTAGTGATAGGCAATAAGCAAAGCCCGCTTTACCATGACTGCATCCATTGTGTGGTCAGACTGGAAACACGGTCTTTCCAGACTTTTCGGGAGAATGTATGGTCAGAATCCGGCAGGTGCTCAATCTGATATTGAGGCTGAGCGACCACCCGTTTTAACAGCCGGGATGAACGCATGGCATCTTTAAATTCCGCCGCAGTCAAATCTGCACCACTGAGTATGATCAGTACTTTGCCACTGAAATGGTTTAAGCCCTGTGCTATTTGAGCCACCAGATCGGGCGTGTTCTGTGTGCCTTTCTCATCAGACAACTGCCCCCCTGCAGCAGAACGTCTTAACGCACCAAATAACGAACCCAGGGAATCTCTGAACTTAAAGCGCCCATGGCCGATCTTTTTCCACAAATCCGGCTGCATCAACCGCTGCCAATAATAGTGCCGCAAAAAGGCTTTGGCCTCGCCAGCTTCGCTTCGCACCCAGGGGTTCAGCAACACCAGACCGTTTATCCTGGAATCTTTCGCAGCATAACAGGCCGCTGCTGTAGCACCATCACACAAGCCCCACAACACGGTCTCTTGCAACTGAGGCAAACGCCGTTCAAACGCATCTACCGCCGCCGCAACGTCCGCCTCAATATCCGTAAAGCCTTCAAAGCCACCTTCACTGTCCCCCATGCCACGATAATCAAAGCGCAGCACCGCTATCCCGGCCTGTGCCAGGTTGCGAGCCAACTGCACAAACTGTCGATGGCTGCCAACACGATACTGAGGGCCGCCAACGATCAACACAACACCCTGTCTGGGGTCGCCATCGGGAAGATGTAGGACACCGTACAGATGACTGCCTTCGCAAAAGAACTGCAGGGCTTCTTCGCTGGTTCCAGACACAGCAGAGTCAGACGGTAACGCCTCCCTGTAGGTCGTCAGTCGCTTCTCGACATAGGGTTGCAACGCCTGATTGGCGGTATCTGCTGAGCGCTTTTCCCGATAGGGCATCATCGGCTGCTCTCTAAAGGGAGAAGCTGAAGGATCTTGAGTGATGGTGTGCGAATCGGTTAGCTGGGGGGTTGAAAGAGGTGTGCTACTGGGCGGTGTGAGTGACGCCAGCAACAAGTTACAGGTAACCTTAATCAACTCAGGGGCGTGAGCGAGCTCCTGTGTGGCCCAGAAGGGTTCACCCGCCACGGAGCGCGCTTCCACTTCAACATTCTGTTGTTGCCAGGTATCAATGGTTCGCTGGGAAACCATCGACAATGGACTGTCACTTTGGCTTTTTACTTCCAACCAGCAAACCGGAGCGTGAGGCAATAGCGTCTCGACCGACAGCTGATCCAACTGTGAAACCAAATTCGGGGACAAGGTATAACCCGCCACCTCGATGTATTCACCGCGGGCAAAACGTTCGCGGATGTCTTTAACCGTTTCTGTCTTGACCGTTTTTGCTGACACCACGCCTTGCAGTTCAGAACCCGCCGGTGAGGCTGAAACGCCCGAAGCGGCTGCCGTCTCCAGAGCAGCGTTAGATGCCACAAGACCGGAAGCTAACCGTAACCTCAAAAATTGTGTCAGTGCTTGTTGTGCATTCAATACCGGCTGCCAAAAGACCAGTTGTTTCAGTCTGGGCCAACCTGCATGCCAGTTCTGTTGAAGATCCAACGCCAGCAGACACCCCAAACGCAACCCCCACAAGGTGACGGAACGACACCCCTGTAGCTTGAGCCAAAAGAGAATGCATTCGAGGTTTTCGTGCCAGCCTTGCCAATTGGCTTCAGAGAAATCACCTGGACTGTCACCAGTCCCCCAAAGATCGGGAACCAGCACACCCACACCCTGCTGGGCGAAAGCACGCGCTTCATCCATCACCATCTTGCGGCTTTTATTCATTTCTTCTGCGAATGCCGGACAATGAAGCACCCAGCGAGAGGGCCATCCACCTTTCGTCGGCACGAGCATAACCACGAACAGCGGATGATCCGGAAGCGGTAAAAATCCGGTATTAACTTTAAAAGGCATCAGTCAGCTATTTTTTGCGCTCAGAAAAGTGTGAAGATCACCCAGCGTCAGAAAAATATCAGCACTTATTTCATCATCTTCCATGGCGATACCAAAGTCTTCTTCTATTGCAGTGATGACCGACACTACGGCCATGGAATCAAATTCGGGGACACTACCCAACAGCGGTGTATGCTGATCAAAAGAGTCGATTCGATCACCTAATTGTAATACGTTACCAACAATTTGTTTCACTTGGTCTAAACTAATTTCCATGTAAGTTCCTAAAGCCTGTGTGAAGTTGGCACTACAGTCCTACTCCGATTGTGAACTGGCGCAGTATTTTTCTCCTCCGCTAAGGTTAGCGTCAGACTAAAATCATGTATAGAGAAATCCTTATATCAATATATAAAGTCACCAGAGGTTTTTCAGAACATTTTTGAAGATAGTGATTTTTTAAAAGCACGTTTAGAAATAAAAGTAGGTTTTTGAAGAATAGCAACGCTATAGCATGAGACGGACACCCACCCTAATAATGACATGAGCTCAAGCGTGCAATGATTGACAGCCAAAGTAACTTGCTACTTTTGTTCGGGATGCCAAGATCTGGAACCACCTGGATAGGGAAGCTGTTCGACTCCCACAAAGATACCTTATATCTGCATGAACCGGACAGTGTGAAAAGATCCTTTGATCTCCCGTTACTGATGTCGAACGATAACGATCAAAGCCAGGTATTAAAGAGACAAATCGACCTCTGGCTCAATACCGATAATGAAAAAGTCATCGCTTCACTGCCTTTATTTAAAAAATCCTATATGAATGAGCCCCAGTGGCTGACATTTTATTGGTCCTGCTATGCTTCTAAAGCAATTTCCCGCTCTGGACTTCCCATTGACATAAAACCGATTCATCACCACAACCCGGCCAAACTGGTCGTCTGGAAGTCAATCGAATCCCTGGGACGTATGTGCGAGATAAAAAAGGTGACCGGCGCCCGTTCTATTCATATTCTCCGTCACCCTTGCGGCCATATCGCCTCTACGATCAACGGGGAAATGCAGCACAACTTTTTTGAGAGGTCACCAATTTGGGAAGACTGGGACCTGTTTGATAAATTAATTACCCAAAGCCGGGATTCACGTTTCCGCCTGAAAGACATACAGCGCATGGATCAGGTCGAATCACTGACCGTTCGATGGGGCCTTATTAACGATTTTGCCTTGGCCAACAATCCCGATGAAGACAACATGGTGGTGTTATACGAAGATATGTGTACGGCTCCAGAACAGACATTCAAGCAACTTCTGAGTTTCGCAGGTCTTGAATACACTCAGGAAAATCGTGACTATATTTCCTCATCCACCTCGACCAATAACAAAGCGTATTACGCCACGGATAAACACCCATTGGAAGCGGCTAATAAATGGCGCCACACATTATCCGATGATGATATCGCCATTATTGAATCCGTCTCCATGATGTTTAAATGTGGAGAGTATTATCAGGGTACTTTTCGTCTCGATGATTCGCCTGTGGAGTCATCGTCAGACTTGCAATCCGGTGCCGCCTAGACCGATCTTTTCATATCAGACAGAATTTTTCTTATAAAATACTTTCCGCGCCAAACAAAGAAGACTATAAGCAATTCTCCGTCTACACTCCTAATGTCACATTAAACAACGTAATATGTGCATCAGAAAATTCAAATGTACATCGGCCTTCGGCTATGGAATCATAGCTGCCTTCAGGACGAATGATGTTTCAATTAATCCATTTGTGTATTCAGGGATGTAAACCACAATGAACCAGAGCCTCAAGACAGCTTCAGGACTCTTGTCGGAGTGCTTATACGGAGTTGTGCTCAAGGAATCTCATTCTGGCAGCATCCGACATGCTTCACCCCGTGAGGGCATTCCTTCCTGCGCAGTCTTACAGGACAGTTTCAACATCCAAAAGCCCCTGTGTGGTGATAGCACTGAAAGCTGGGCAATGTATTCAACGGTCAAACCCAGATCGAATGAATCCTTTAGTGTGGCCATTATTGGTCAACCACGCTGGAAAAATAGCGAGCTAGCCACCAGGGCAGAAACAAATGGCCACGCGAGCGCCCTGCTTCACGCATACCAGACAATGGGTGAAAGGCTATCAGAAGCACTGTATGGTAATTTCAGCTTTCTGATCATAAACCACAAGGATAAATCTTTACTTGCGTCTGTAGATCGTTTGGGGAAGTATCCCCTGTACTATACAGAAACCGAACACGCTTTTATCGTTGCCAGCCAGGCAGGCATCATCGCCCGGCAGGAAAAAAATGAAAAGGTTATAAGCAGTCAAGGAATTTATAACTACATATACTTTCATATGATCCCAGCCCCACAGACCGCCTACCCGGATGTTAAAAAATTACAGGCCGCTCACAGGATCTGTCTGTCCCAACAAAAAAGCCAATTAACACGCTATTGGACACCCACCTTTTCTGAACAACCCACACATAAGATGTCGGGCTATGCCAGTGAACTGAAACGCAGTCTGGGCAATGCCGTCCAACGCGCGCTGCAACTCAACACCAAGACTGGAGCCTTTCTCAGTGGCGGTCTTGACAGCTCAACAGTTGCCGGAGTGCTGGCTGAACAAGGTGGTGGTCCGGTTTTTTCCATCGGATTTTCTGCCAAAGGCTACGACGAAATGGCCTTCGCCCGGATTACCGCGAAACACTTTGGACTAGAACTGAATGAATATTATGTCACCCCGGAAGATGTGGTAGATGCACTGCCTAGAATTGCTGGCAGTTATGATGAGCCCTTTGGTAACTCTTCTGCACTGCCTGCGTATTTTTGTGCAAAAATGGCCGCCGAATACGGTATAGAAACCCTGCTGGCGGGTGACGGGGGAGACGAGCTGTTTGCCGGTAACGAGCGTTATTCCAAGCAGTCTCTTTTTGAACCCTATCTGAAAATTCCCGGGGCTATCCGAAACTCTGCCATTGAGCCTGTCCTGTCTTGCTTCCCCGACTCGACTCCGGTTCTATCAAAAGTAAAAAGCTATATCCGGCAGGCCAACACGCCACTGCCTGGAAGGTTACATACCTACAATTTTTTGCATCAGTTTGATCCGGCGGATCTCTTTACCCCGGAGGTCTTGATCGACGTTGACACAGACCAGCCAGGCAAAAACCAGGAATCAGTCTATCATGCCGTCGATGAGGCCTCACACCTGAACCGGATGCTGTATCTCGACTGGCAGTTTACTTTAGCAGACAACGATTTGCGCAAAGTCAGCCATATGTGCGCCCTTGCCGGTGTCAATGTGCAATACCCTATGCTGGATGATGAGGTTGTGGCACTCTCTTGTCGTATTCCCAGCCATTGGAAGCTCAAGAATTCCATCCTCGATCGCAACAGCGGACTTCGTCATTTCTACAAACAGGCACTGAGCGGCTGGCTTCCGCAAGAGACCATCAACAAACGCAAGCAAGGATTTGGCTTGCCATTTGGCGTCTGGATGCGAACTCACAAGCCGCTACAAGATCTCGCCTATGACTCCCTGAACAACCTTAAACGTCATCATATTTTCCGCCCGTCGTTTATTGACAATGCCATCAAGCTCCACCGTGAAGGTCATGCTGCCTACTACGGCGAACTGGTTTGGGTATTGATGGTACTGGAGTTGTGGCTATCTCAACACCAGCAAGCATCCGCCATGGAGCAGGTTGCATGAACTTGCCATCAGAAGTTACTGAGGCATTCCCGGCTCCAGCAATCCCGCTGTCTCCGGTGCTCTCAAATCGCTCATTAAAAACGAAACCGAAGAATTCGACGCCCTCGTTGCTGGACCTTCCTAATCAGCTTTTTGTAACGAGTGGCCGAGCGGCCATTTCACTCGCACTTGAGCATGCTGGAGTCACCTCAGGCGATGAAGTTCTGGTACCGGCATTCCACTGCGAGTCCATGATTTCCCCGGTTCACTGGCGTAAGGCAGATCCCGTTTTTTATCAGATTCATTCGGATACCACGATTGACCTGGATGACATCAAAAAACGGTATACCCAGCGTTGTAAGGCCATTATTGCTACCCACTATTTCGGCTTTATGCAAAACTTTCAACCTCTGCGACAATGGTGCGATGAAAAGGGAATCATTTTTATTGAAGATTGCGCCCACGCATTTTTCGGTAAAAACGACGTGGCCAGTGTGGGTGGTTTTGGGGATTATGCTATTGCCAGTAGCATGAAATTCTTTCCCATTTACGACGGGGGCATTCTGGCCTCCAGGAGCCGCTCACTTGATACCATCCCCTTGAAGAAGACTTCCTGGGGGACCGAAGCTAAAGTCTCTCTGAATACTTTAGAACGCTCTATTTCCTACAAACGGCTGGGCATGCTCGGCTGGCTTCTGGGTAAAGGGATGGCTGCCAAAAACATACTTTGGCAATACCTGAAATCCACAACCAAAATAGAAACCAAAGGCCCCTCTTCATCCGAAGGCGCCTATGGACTGGACGAACAGTGGATTCATATCGCAACAACCCGAATATCACACAAATTATTAAGGCACAGCGACAACGAGCGGATCGCTCACTATCGTCGGCGCAATTATCAAATTCTCGATGCCGCACTGGGAAAGCTTCCGGGTGTTCGTCCATTATTTCCGTCGTTACCCGAACACTGTATCCCCCTGGTTTATCCGCTTTATATAGATCAACCGGAACGTCATTTTCGTACACTCAAAGAACTGGGGGTACCCATTTGGCGATTTGGAGAATTTCTTGATCCTCTGGTCACTGAAAGAGAGTTTCACCACAGTCAGGAACTGTCAAAACATGTATTTCAGTTTCCTTGCCATCAGGAACTTTCAAACCGCGAACTTGACTGGATGATTCAACACATACAAGCCTCGTTAACTTACGCACCTCAGGGAGAACCCCATGGACTGGAGCCTGTACCCCGTCAGCGAGTTTGCTGACTGGTCTGATCACTGGGCATTACTGAACCGTCAAGCGGGTAATAGTCAGTTACTCAGCATCCCTTTTGTCCAGCCCCTGATTACCTGCTTCGCCCCTGTTGACGCAAGGCTTGCCGTATGTAAAAACCATAAGACCATTGTCGCAATGGCAATTATCACACCGGAAAAATCCACAGGCTGGAGCTCATTCCAGCCATCTCAGGCCCCTATCGGGCTGTGGTTACAACAACCGGAACTTCCCTGCGAGCAACTGATCGAGACATTACTGCCCAAGCTGCCCGGTTTGAAATGGGTATTTAGCTTAACACAGCAGGATCCGGAGTTATTACCCCGTCCAACGGACTGTCAAAGCCTGACATCCATGGATTACATCGAGACAGCGCGTCTTGAAACGCAAGGTGGTTTTGACGAGTATTTCAGCCAACGCAGCAAGAATCATCGACAGAACCTTCGCCGACAAAGAAACCGTCTGGAACGCGAGGGAATCACTACCCGCCTGGAAACCATTATCGATCCAGATCACGTGGTCAGCTGTATTAAAGATTACGGGAAACTGGAAAGCTCCGGCTGGAAAAATCAGCTGGACACCGCGATTCATATCGACAACGCTCAGGGAAAGTTCTACACATCAATGATTAAGAACTTTATGAGTGAGGGAAAAGCAAAAATCTATCGCTACTGGTACAACGATGATCTGGTTGCCATGGATCTGGCGATTCACGACGGTAGCACCATGGTGATTTTAAAGACCACCTATGACGAAAACATCAAAACCTCTTCGCCCGGGGTACTTATGCATCAGGAAATCTTTAGGGCATTGTTTGAATCGGAGGACATAAGAAAGGTTGAGTTTTACGGAAAACTCATGGATTGGCATAAAAAGTGGACGACTGACATACGCACCATGTATCACTTGACGCATTATTCATGGCAAGCCAACTTGGCCAGAAAGACAATGAATATCGCCCGGCCTGTCCGTAAACTCATACGGCTGTAACCCCTTTATAATTAGGCAAACCCATTCCGTATGACCTTACCCAACCTGACAGATCTAAAAGTTGTTGTTTTTGAATGGACCGAGCGGCTGATTGAAAGGCTTCGTTCTCAAGATATAAAGCCGGCTCACATCCTTCACGATGGAAGTCCCTCAAAAAATCCGGATAAAAAAAACGGCAATCTATGGGTATATGTGTCCACTATTGGGGAGCTGAATGCCACTTCAAACTTAATCGATGAATTATTAAACGTTTATTCAGGTTCACAGCTTGTGCTGTTAACGGACCACCCTCACTATTTGGACGCTTACCTTAAAAAATACCCTGATGCCACAGTCATAAATCATGGCGAGTCCGGAAGGTTAATTCACGAACAAATACAGAAATATCCACCGTTTCTGTTTCTTATAGCTGAAATTCCCCTGGCTCTATTTGATGCCCCCTGTAGACTTTCCTTCAAAACTCTCTACTACGTAAAACAGACGGGAAGCAAGATCATTGCGGTTAATGGATGGCTTTACGGTGAAAAACCAGCCTGCACCATGGATACCCTTGAAAGTGCTCTGTTTGCAAAGCCATACACAGAGATAATAGATCAGTTTTTAATTCAGCAATCCAGCGACATTCAAAAACTCGTGGATCTTGGCGTTAGTAAAAACAAGATACATACGACTGGAAACTTGAAATTTGATAACCTTGTTTCAGGATCACCCGCCCCACTCAAAAAATCAGAAATTATTGAGTTTGAGCGTATGGTAATGGTTTCTGGATGCGTTACAAACATCAGCGAACAAGAGCTGATCCTAGAAACATTCAAACTGCTCAAGCGTGAAATACCTGACCTATTATTGATTATGGCTCCTCGCCATCCTGAAAATAAAGACCGCATGAAGATTCTTGGCTCCATGCTTAAAAACTCAGGGTGGAAATACTTGGTAAGGACAGAACAAATCAAGCCCGTAGAGCCTCAGATTGATATCCTTGTGTTAAATACAATTGGTGAGCTTCATGATTTTTACAGTATTGGTGACTTTTGTTACGTAGGACTCAACCACAATCTTCTTGAGCCCCTATCCTTTGCCAAACCCACATTCCTTACTCCAGGCTGGGAACCCCAATATCCCAGCTTTCCCGTTTACTCGATATTGAAAGAAAAAGGCGTTATTCAGGAGTGTTCTGAGAGTTCACCTAAGGAATTATCGAATATCATTATTGACAATTTACACAAGAAAAACGCTGCCAGAGAAGCCCAGATTGCTACAGCAATAAATACCTTATCTGGATCAGTTGAGCAATCAAAATACCTCATATCTAAAGTCATGTGAAAATATAATGATTTCTTACATTGAAAAATTGAATATCGTAGTCATAGGTTATTATGGAAAATTAAATTACGGAGATGATCTTCTCCAGCACTCAATAACCGAATTATTCAAAGAGCACAATCTGCTTTTCACCTCGTGGTTTCCTGGAATTGATCTTCTGAACCAGGCGGACCTAGTCGTCGTGGGTGGTGGAAGCATTTGGCCAGGAAACACCATATTCCAGCATGGAAAAGAAATTTCCAAGCGGTTAAGAACTCCTATTATTTTTCTTGGAATTTCAGCAAAAAATGAGGACACCAGAATTCAGGAAAACACCAAATATCTAGTGGATAAATCACTGTATTTTCATGTCAGGGATGAAGAATCTAAAGAAATTATTAATCAAGAAAAAATTGTAAAGGGTACAGATCTCTATTGGTGGTCAAACCATCAACTTCCAAAAATAGATCTAGACAACGCAAAAAACATCCTTATCAACTTTAGATCCTGGGATGCAGAGAGCTGGAATGCCAAGGTACTATTCAGTGAAATTGCAAACAATCATGATAACTTAACAGCATTTCCACTTTTCTTTGGATCCGCTAGACATGAATCTTCCGGCTCTATAGACGATGCAGAATTACTTTCATTACTAGGAATGAACAATGTACCAAAATCAATGGATCTATACAGCCTTACAGAAAGCAAGTTAGTTATCTCAATGAGATTTCATGGATTATTAATTGGCATGAGAGCCGGAATACCTACAATTGGATTTGATTATCATAAAAAGACAAAAAATTTATTTATCGACAATGGAATAGAAGAATTATGCTGCTCACTAAGCAATCCCCAATCCATAAAAAATGCTATTGCAAACACTGAAGAGAACTTGAGCATCTACAGGGAAAAGTTCAAGGTAATTAAAAACAACTATCTTACCGAAGGTAATAGTGACAAATTACGCTTTATGGATCACATGAAAAATGTTGAAATTTCACCAAAACAGAATACAAAATCACTACTTAAGAAAATAAAATCACAAGTTAAAAAGTTACTTTACTGAGTTCTTATTACTTATCAGATCCATATAAGACTGAAAACATTTTGACCAGGAAAAATCACTAACAGCCTTCCTTTTTAACTGTGACGCCATTCTTTTTGTGCCTATTTCAGATTGAATGATACCTATTAATACATCTCTCATCTCATGCGCTGATCCAATATCCACTAAAATCCCATCTTTCTGATCCTCAATGATTTCAAGAGCACCATCTGTTTTAGTCGCAATAACAGGAAGACCTGACATAGCCGCCTCCAAAATCACCAAACCAAACGGTTCAATTCGGGAAGGCAATACGAAAATGTCCGACTGGGAATAGATCGAAGGCATATCTTCAGGCAGGATATCAGTATAAAAATGAACAACCTCCTGAAGTCCAAGACATCGGACTAACTCTTTATACTTGTCCAGGTATGCTGTTTGTCTACCCACTAAAACCAAATTCCAGCCAGGAAACTTTTTGTGTACATCCGAAAATGCCGAGATCAGGATATCTTGTCCTTTCTTTTCCTCAAATGTTCCAACTGATAGGATAACCTTTGAGGGCAGCCGAATTGATGAATTAACGGAGCTTGAGATCTCTTTATTAAAATCTTTCCCAACACCGTTATACACTGTGACACTTTTACGCACAAAATCCGGGTACACATTCAGTAATTTATGCTTTAGCCCATTAGAGCAAGTTATGAGTGCATCAGATCTGGATAAAACATACTTCCAGACACAACGATTAATAATCGATTTATTTTTCAGATTTGTGACGTCAACACCATGAAATGAAAACAAAACTCTCAACTTTTTATTATTCCTATGGAGTAAAAAAACAAAAGATGATGAGGTAGGATAATGAGGATTGAAAACACTGACGTTATAATCGTCACATATTTTATTGAAGAGTCTCTTCAATAAAGATAATTTAAAAAGTAATGCAAAAACACCTTTTATAGACTCCAAATCCATTGGGTAGAGCCGCCAGCGTATCTCTGTGTAAACTTCGCACTCAGACACAACCGGAGTTACACATGACCAATCGGATACTAGAACGATAGGTCGGAATGTCCCGTCCGCATTGACTTCGGAAATAAGAGATTTGACTACTGCACTTACACCACCTATTGAATTCAATTCCCAAGGCAAAATAAAAAGCCACCCAGGCTTTTGGGTACTACTAGCCATTCCATTCAAACCCTGTCAATTCGAGATACTCGTCAATCTCCACTCGCCCCCCATGCTGAAAATAAAAGAATGGTCTCTTCATGTCCAAGGGTCTAACTCGGCCATAATCTACAGGCAATACCTGCCACCCACGGAAAAATTTAAAAAACTGCCAATCAACCCATTTCAGAAAACTGTTATTGGAGGAATGCATATATACCCATGATTGAATTATGCTTGGAACCAGGCTGCAAGCAATATGAAATTTTTCTTCTGGGTTAATTTGACTATCTGTATAAGGGATCGAATTCAAACTCTTGAGAAACCCCCAAATGGCATCCTTTCTTACAATAAAAAAACTTTGTTGTGTCCTGCATGGAGTATTAGAACCTGACCCAAACATGATAGGCTTTTTCATTTTAGAGACACAGTGTTCTATTATCCCGCTACCATACAATAAAGCATCTTGTTCGACATATACATAATAATCAGCCTCACACATTAACGTATACAAAAGTCCAATTTCCATGGCCCGAACACATCCACAATACTTACCTTTATGATTAGTATTGTGACCTGCATTTATATTTAATCTAACGAGCTCAACTCGATCATCATCCATATTAATAGGTGGCTTAATTGGTGAGCAACTATCGACAATCAGTATCTTTTCTGGATCTGTATATTCACAAACAGATTTATACCATAACTTGTGAAAATCACTCCCCCTGATCACATCATCCCCAATCAAAAGCTCCCTCTCATCCTCTTCCGGAGGAGCACACCACCAGCCCGAACCAATAACATATTTCACTTAAATGACCTTCATATAGAACCAATGACTTTATGGCTTAACTTCTTAATTCGCCATTCTAGAGCCTCAAAACTTTCCCTAGCCATCAAGCGAAATGGTTTTTTGTATGCATTCATACTGAACTGATAACCAAAGTCTTCCATTAAACCTTTACACAGGTATTCGATAATTCTTATATCTGACTTGGATAATTCATCTTTCCACCCAGAAATTTTCCCACTCCTAAAAAAATCTTCAGGCTCTACAGTATCATCAAATGATGTTTTTCTTGTCTTTTTAAGATTTTCAATATCATTAAGCTCAACAATACGGTCTACTTCACAATCTTCGACTTTTAAACCTAGCCAGTTATATATTTTTTTAAGCTCCTGCCGCGTATCTATACGTAAATCCTCATAGAAAACACGATAAATATTGCTAGAATTAGAATTCATTACTGCAGAATTTGACTTTTCCCACAAACGAGAAGCCGGGATAGAACTCGAAGGAGCCCATGCTTTACCCCACCCCTTATTTGCAGCTTTTAAAGAGGCACAAACCGACCTAGGGTCTCTAACCAAATGAATAACATGAGCTTTTGGATATATCTCTAAAATAAAATCCAAAACGAAGGCATTGTGAGGTGTCTTTTCCAAAATATAATCTGGAATTCTTTCACAACCATCTGAAATCTTCATTAGAACAGAATCAGAAAACTGTCTACATAGACCTATAAATTCATTACGATCAAATAAATGAGTTAACCCCACCCCCCTTTCTTCATACTTACTGATCTCAAAACTCCACTGTCGATCCAAAAAAAATAAATAATTCGAAAAGCAACCAGTTTCTTGAGCGGTAACTATCCCAGAATAGCTCGACATTAAGCTTTGCAACCAAGTACTTCCACTCCTTTGGGTTCCCACTATGAACACCAATGGTGTATTCATCACCTAATTCCTTTTAAGATATTCCCGGGATGGAAGATATTTGAAAAAATCAAGCTCTCAACACCACTAGGCCTGCCGCCTAGAATCCATAAAAAATACAGACTGATACAAAAAGCAAAAAACCCCGAAAAAACCATTGAAAGCAAAATAACAAGATCAGAAAATCCATTATTTAATGTTATTTGATTGACCACATAAACAACAACTGCCATCGCCAAAGATGAAACAATAGGCCGATTAATTAAAAACAGCCAATTAATAAAATTTAGATTGATACTTTTCGCCAAGATCCATTGATTAGCTGGAAATAGGATTATCGTTGCCAAAGCCATGCTCCAGGCAACACCAAGCGCCTTATGTTCAGGGACCAGGTACATCAGCAAAGACACAAAAACAATAGTTCTGGAAATCATAAGCATAGTTGTAATTCTTTGTTTACCTAATGCTAAATATACATAACCAGAATTGGTATTCATCACTACCAGAACACTTGTCAACGAAATAATCTGAATAAGTAAAACTGAAGAAGTCCACTTATCACCAAGAAGCAATGGAATAAGGTAAGGTGCTGTCATTGCTATACCCACAGAACTAGGAATAGCTACCAATAAAATTGTGGAAAATACCGAGCTATAGCTTTTTCTAAGTTCAGATATGTTACTTGATACTCTGGAATACCCTGGATATGCAGCTCTATTTATAGGAGCCACTAGTTCAACACTTGGAAGAGTAGCCACTTCATCAGCAACCGTGTAAAACCCTACTTCTTCCGCCTCAGAAAACTTACCTAATATTAAATTTTGAGATTTATTGTTAATAAAAAACAGTACATTATTAATCTGTAGCCAAATTGAAAAACCCAGCAATTCTCTCCAGGAGCGGATACTGATTGACGGCCTGTATGGGTGCATTCTGTAACTTAAAAACACATTAATAAAACTGTTAGAAAGCATCCCAATTAATAGAGCCCAGTAATTTTTTAAAGAGAATGCCGCGATCATTGTAATTGAGAAATTAATCACTTTGGCCAGTACATTATATTGAAAGTCTTTTTTAAAGTTCATTTCCTTTCTAAAATTAACAATACCTATGTTGCCAAAAGATGCGATAAAAGATACTAACGCCAGCACTTGAAGAATAGGAGTTAATCTACTGTCTTCAAAATAATCGTCTGCGAAAAATGAAACGACAATTAAGATAACTGAAGCAGTAGTACCGAGGATGACATTCAAAGTCCAGGCAGTATTATATAAATCTGCGCTTGCGTTTTGTTTTTGAATAAGAGCAGTGCCAAAACCGGTATCACACATAAGCTTTATAAAAGCAAATATGGACATTGAAATTGCAACAACACCAAAATCTTCAGGTAGAAGCAATCTAGCCAAAATAACCGTACTAACCAAACCAATCCCCTTAATAGAAAATCTCATGAAGATCATCCATAGAGAACCTTTGGCAATTTCTTTATTAACATCCATATATAAAATTCAACTCTACAGCACTGTATTTATTCATATATTATTTTTCTTATTCATCCGTAGAGTAACTGAGAAAATGACAGGCTTAAATTGATTAATACATATTAAAGGCATAGAAGTCTTCCCCTGAGTTCCTGTATCCTATAATCACCGATAACAAATTAATTTCACAGCTTCACCACGACTGGATGGATTCTTCATATGCCCCTGAATAACCGTCACTTAAAATTGAGCTTCTTAGCTTCACTGATCACGATGTTATCACTTACATCACAGCATACACTTGCCAGTAATGAGGCCCCCTGGGTTGGAGATACATTAACCGGGGCTCCATGCATTGGCCGCCCATCGGGGTATGGCCCATATGACTATTTACAACGGAACCGTTTAGCGAAAAACCTGAGATTGGTTGAAGGTGCCCACTTCGACCGAAATGTTGAAGCACTGACAGGTGGCGCCAAAGGCAAAGGGAAGGACCCAATCCCGGATCTTGATTACACTCTCAGAGCCTTTCCCAATCATCATAGAGCATTAAACACTATTATTCGTCACGATTTAACCAAACCTAAGGAATCCTATAACAAAGGGGCAACTCCTGCTGAATGTTATTTACAACGAGCAATTAACTTCAGCCCCAAAGATGCAATCTCTTACATGTTATATGGCATATTGCTCCACAGAACAAACAACTATGTTGATGCCCTGATGCAATATGATACTGCCAAAACACTGGCCCCCGAAAACGGTCAGATTTTATACAACCTCAGCCTTCTTTTAGTAGATCTGGAGCGCTATGAGGAAGCGCGTTCCTATGCAAAAAAAATCTATGCCAGAGGATTCCCTCTACAAGGCCTGAAAAAGCAACTACAATCTGCAGGCTACTGGGACAAACCTCAAAAATAGAGCACGGTACTAAAGGCAGATTAAGTAATAGGTTTTCCTTTGAGTTATCAGGTTATCGAAGCGATCTCATGTTCATAATAATCCGCATCGCAAATCTTTGTGGCGATTTATCCCAGGGGGTAAAACGGGGCAAAGCCCAGCGATCTGTTGATCTGCTAGAGACACCCCATTCTGTGGTAACAGCTCCTTCAAAACCCAGATCCTTCACAATATTTTTATGCTCTTCATTAAAATCCTTGTTTGGTATCCCATTGGGATAAGCAAAATACTTCACCGGCTTTTGTGTAACGTCCTGCAGATCCCGGGTATTATCCTTCAGCTCACGGAGAACGGACTGATTGTCTATAGCTGTCAAAACAGGATGTGTAACTGTATGATTTCCAATTTCAATGCCAGCTTTAGATAACAGTCGTAGCTCATCACGAGTCAGCATCAGATTATCGGGCAATTTTGGACTTCCCAGCGCCTTACAAATTTCGGACACTTTTTCCAACCTCTGCTCAGGCTGGATGTATTTAATACGCTTAATAACTTCGTAGCACGTTTGCATTCGAGTTTCAGGCTTCGTAATATCAACCTTCTCAAAACCAAGCTCTGGCAACTCAAAGATAGTCTTATCTGATGCTGTGAACGCCTCTATCACACTGTCATTCCACATACGACCACCATCCAAAAAACCGGATGATACGAAAACTGTGGCAGGAACATTCCAACGCTGTAAAACCGGTAATGCGTGTATAAGATTATCCGCATAACCATCGTCGAAAGTGACACATACTGACCTCGGAGGCAAAGTTCCTTCATCCAGCCTGGCCAAGGCATCCATCATTGACAGAGGTTGAAAATAACGGGTAATCACTTCCATTTGCCAGTCAAATCCCATTACATCGGGGATTCCAGGTCTCATGGGATCAACACGATCCAGTACTCTGTGATAAACGAGTATGGAAAGACGCTTACCGGCTTCGACTGAAAGTACTTTGGGAAGAAGGCGTGTCGCCAGTAAATTGAAGGTGCTCTGAACCATGTCTCTAAACACCTTTCCTAAAGCCAGACTCATATGTGTCAGGTTTTTCAGACTCCACTCCCCTCCTGCCAGGCAAGTCAAACATGTTTCTTCTCCGCCGGGCTGCACGTACAGGTGTGCATTGATGTCTCATTAACAAAGCAATCGCAAAGAGATGCCAAGGAAGATCAAAGTAACTTAAACTCAGGAAAGCGCCACCGGAACAGTAGGCCACGATGCTAAGCTTAATCATCTTGGCCAGTTTAGCCTGATGGCTATCTTGGTCTGTATTTTTTATCACCCAGTTCAAGTTTCCCCAAGTCATCAATAATACAGTTATAAATAAAAACAGCCCGATCCAGCCACTGTCACCCAAAACACCAAAAAAGATGCTGTGCGCGGCATGAACTGCCAATGGATCAGGGGCATACATCATGAAACTTTCCGGTTTCCAGGATTGCAGACCCGCCCCAAACAAACGGTCATTCGCCACATTGATACTATATTGCCATGCGTTAATTCTTCCCATCGCGGAGGCATCTTCTTCATAGTTTTGTATGGTTTCCATTCGGGCATGCCATGTCTCTGGCATAAAATTGAAAGCTACAATGGCCAAGACAATTAACAATGGGCCAGTCAATATCTTGTAGGAAGACGACAACCAAAAGTATCCGCCCAAGGCCATAATAGCCAACAATGCCCCTCGGGATTGAGACCCTAAAGCCGAAGCCAAACTCAGAAAAATAGCTAATAGCATCAATGGCTTAAGCCATTTATAGGTTGCAATCTGATATATGTAAATCATCAATGGCACAACCATCAGTGTCGCCAGGGCAAGACTGTTATTCTCTTCGACAAAGCTGCCAGGAGGCCCCCATACCCGATAAGCACCTCCCGTCAATATGGTAAAAATACCGCCTTTGATGCTGTAAAAACCCAGGGAAAAAACAATAACATAAACCAACCAATCGATCTTTTTCTGATCGGTCATTAGCATCATCGTTAGCACGGTCACCAGTTGAATCTTAAAGATCCGATCGTACATAGACCACGCACTCGAAGGGTACATGGCGAAGATCGTGGAAAGTGATAGCCAAATAAAAAATATCCCCCAGGTTATCGTCGTTTTGTCGACCGGGATACTTTTTTTGGATTTATCCATAAAAATGGCCATAATCAGAGTCAAAGCCACAATTTGTGCAAACGGCATACTGTAAGCAAACCCCCAGGTTAATCTATGGGGATTCATGTAACTCAACCAGGACCAGACTAAGATACCAATATATGGCCGTTTGATGATGAAAGGCAGTGATCCGAAAACAAGTGCTGTTACCAGTAAGTCTCTCACTTTTTCGAAGCCTCCCATTTCTTAGCATGCACGTTCGCACCGTGGGCTTCGGTAGAATTTTCAGGAGAAAATGCTGACTGGTATATCTTTAACAAAGACTCATTGATCGTGTCATACCAGAAACGTTTCGACAAAGTTCGAATACGCTGTCGATCAAAGTGACGTAGCTTTATGACTTCAAGAGATTGGCGAAAAGCTTCGGCCGTTCTTGTGGGAACTAATTGACCAATTTCCTCTGAATTGACCGTTTCGGGATTGCCCCCCACATCCGTCGCCATAACCGGAGTGCCACAGGCAATGGCTTCCAGCAATACATTCGCACAGCCTTCCCTGCTGGATGCCAGGCATACAAGATCAACCGCATTATAAATCTCGACCAGACGACTTTGCTGCAGATTACCTAAAAAACGGACTCTGTCTTTCAGGTTTAACGAGATAACCTGTTTCTCCAGCTGTTGACGATCTTCACCTTCACCAACAACCAGTAACGTGATATCCGGAATGGATCGAATGGCCTCAATCAAAAGGTAATGCCCCTTTAATTCAATCAAATTCCCCACAGAGGCTACAGAATACTGAGATAAACCGAGTTCTTTACGTAAAGCGACTCGTTCGGCCTCACTTTGTGCGCTAAATACGGTTTCATCTATGCCATTGGTAACAGTCCTTACTTTATGGGGATTCATTCCCAAGGAAATCATTTTTTTATTCAAATCACCAGAGACGCATAAATTTATGGCAGCTTTACCAGCGGCCCACACGATCATTTTCCTGGCCAGCCAATAGTCCGGGATAAAATTGATATCACTGCCTCTGGCCGTTATGCAAAACGGCGTTTTAAGCCAGCGAGATATCAGTGCTACTGCGACCCCATCCGGGTAAAAATAGTGACTATCGACCAAATCCCAATTCACTCCTGAACGTCTTAAACGGACTATCGTCATCAATACGCTCAGGGCGAGAAACCAGGGCGTCAGATACATGCCGATTTTAGGAATGACCAAATACTTTGGGTGTATAACCCGGATTCCTGAACGATACTCTTCACGGGGAATACTCTGGTATTGTTGATATTGTTCCAAAGACAACCAGCGGGTTAATCCCAGCCTATTCCAAAGCCAGAGCAAGATCCCGGGAAACCACGGCACCGGAGCCACCACCACAGCATTAACCCGCCCTGATCCCACCAGGCTTTTTATGCGGTTTTCTACAAAAATACCATGCCGAAACTGGTTTTGATTCGGATAGAGCGTTGTTATCACCAGAAGATCAATCACAACCCACCCGATAAAATTGGTGCATAGACTGCATTGTAACGTTCGGTACTGGCCTTCCAGTTACGCTCACCTTCTACATACTGTCGTCCATTACTTTGCAAGAAACCCCAGACATCGCGTTCTTTAATGGCTGTCAAAATGGTTTCAGCCGCTGCATTCAGGTCACCGGCCTTGAAGAGATAACCTGTCTCTTTATCAGCAATCAACTCTTGATGCCCTCCGACATCAGAGGCGACAACCAGCTTCCCCTGTGCCATTGCTTCCAGAGGCTTCAGTGGAGTCACCAGATCCGTTAAACGCATGGGTAATCTTGGATACACCATGATGTCCACAGCGTTATAAAAATCCTGGATGGTGTCATGGGGCACACGTCCCAAAACCAGAACATGTTTCTCCAATTTCAACATTTTTACTTTTCGTTGAATGATAGCTTCTTGAGGGCCACCCCCCACTAATAACAGTTTCACTGATGGATTCTGACGAACAATCATGGGCATCGCGTCCAGAAGAAACGACAAACCCTCGTATTCATAAAATGAACCAAAAAAACCCAGCACAATCTTGTTATCTAATCCGTGCAGTTTGATCAGCGCTTGCGGTTTATCCTGACAAACCTGGAATCGCTCAATATCCACAGCATTAGGTATCACGGTAATTCGATGAGGGTCGACGCCCCTCGCAATAATGTCTTTTCTCAAGCCTTCACAGATGGTCGTCACCGCATCCGCGCGATGAAACACATGGCTTTCAAGCCTGCGTGTTAAAAAATAGCGTAGGCTTCTGGCATCGCAAGTCCCATGATTCACAGCAGCATCTTCCCAGAAAGCCCTGCATTCATAGACAACCGGAATGTTACGGGCTTTACCCACTTTCAGAGCAGCAATACCATTGAGTGCAGGTGAGTGGGCGTGAAGTACATCCGGCCTGACCTCATCCACCACCTCATGAAGTCGTTGTGTTAACCCTCGTATGACACTGAGAGGCTCTGCCAGTGAATAATTATGCCAGCCACCTGTTTTCCTTTGGGTCCGGAAAAAATGCAGACCATCGACCTCTTCCCGTTCGATGTATTTTTCTGCGCCGATCTCCACATCATGTTTTGCTGATGTCAGGTGCTCTGTCTGCCAGCCCATCGCTCGCTGATGCCGAAGGATAGAGAGCGTGCGAAACGTGTAACCACTGTGTAGCGGGATGGAATGGTCGAGAATATGTAAAATCTTCATGCCGGAACTGCCCTGATTTCTGATTGGTGTACAGGCGTTCCCAGTTGCGCTTCACTACGCATGAAGGCCTCAAACATAAACAGGGTCCATATCAAGGTACTGTGATCCCTGACTCGCATCTGGTGTTGATTGATCAATGTCTCGATAAAAGTCAGATTAAAGTAGCCACAATCGGCCATTAAACCACCCAATAGACGCTGTTTAAGCAGTGGTTTGAGTGGTCCTCGGAACCAATCCGCCAAAGGAACTGCAAATCCCATTTTGGGGCGGTAAAGGACGTCATTGGGCAGATAAGGCTCCATGGCTTTTTTCAGCAGGTATTTCCCGCATTGTCCATTGAGCTTCAACGCAGGGGATACCCCCGAGATCCAGTCCACCAGCTTGTGGTCGAGCAAAGGCACACGAACCTCCAGGGCGTGAGCCATACTGGCCCGGTCGACCTTGGTGAGAATATCGCCGACCAAATAGGTTTTGGTGTCGATATATTGGATCATTGTCAGAGGATCATCTGTCGGTGCCTTTTGAGCATACAGTTCAAACAGATCCTGCGTTCTGTAGCCCTGAAGATCACGTTTAAAATTATCGGAAAACAACTCTTCCCGTTGCTGAGCTGTGGTCAGGCCGACTGTATGGAAATAGGCTTCGACCGAGCTTCGGGCTAATGCCTCAAACGTCGTCTTGGCCCTGAATACCCGAGGAGCCCAATCGGCCTTCGGATACAATCGACCCAGCGGACCAAACACCCCCCGTCGTATACCCAGCGGTAACTTGGAGCGCAAACGCTCTTCATTCATATGCCAGCGATAACGCCGATAACCCGCTAAATGTTCATCACCACCGTCACCAGACAGGGCAACGGTCACTTTTTTACGGGCTAATTCACAGACCCGATAAGTGGGTATAGCGGAACTGTCAGCGTAGGGCTCGTCGTATAACTCGGCCAACTGGTCCACCAAAGCGAAATCATCACTGGCAACGTTGCCCTCGAAATGATGGGTTTCATAACGTTTGGCCACCATTTGAGCGTATTCGGTCTCATCAAAACGGTTAACGTCAAACCCGATGGAGCAGGTGTTCACCGGAGAATCGCTCAATTCGGCCATCATGGCAACGACCGTTCCCGAATCCACGCCGCCAGAAAGGAAAGCCCCCAAAGGAACCTCGGCAATCATCCGGATTTTAACTGCTTCACGGATGCGCTCGACCAGCTCTTCCTGTAAGTCTGCCTCAGATTTATGCTCTGAGGGCTGGCAATGCAAATCCCAGTATTGTTTAGGTTCAGGCATAAAAGCCGGCAATGAGTTATCGACTTTCCTGTCAACCAATAGACTGTGTCCCGGGTTGAGTTTTTTCACTTGCTGATAAATGGTTTTAGGCTCAGGTACGTAACCCAGGGAGAAATAATCCTCAATAGCTGTAGGATCCAGAGTACGGTCGATATTGGGCAGGCATTTCAGCGCCTTAAGCTCTGAGGAAAAAGCCACACAGCCATCATCAAGCAAGGTATAAAATAACGGTTTAATACCCAGGCGATCGCGGGCCAGAAATAATTGCTGGCGATTGCGGTCCCATATGGCAAAGGCAAACATGCCCCTGAAGTGATCGACACAGCGTTCGCCCCACTCTTCCCAGGCATGAACGATGACTTCGGTATCACACCGTGTTTTAAACGTGTGGCCACAGTTCTTGAGCTCTTCCATCAACTCAATGAAATTGTATATTTCTCCGTTATAGGTCACCACAACGGAGTTGTCCTCGTTAAACAGCGGTTGGTGGCCACTGGCAATATCAATAATTGAAAGCCGTCTGTGCCCCAGGCCGACACCCGGTTCAATATGAACACCAGCGCCATCCGGCCCGCGATGATACTGAGTCGAATTCATCTGCTCCAGCAAACTCTCGGAGATGGGTTTATGACCACGAGTATCAAATAATCCGACTATACCGCACATGAGGAGTTATCCCTGTTCCCGCATTGATGTAACTTCATTAACCCTGACACCCCTGTACTGTTTCCTGAGCCGCATTTCCTGATCAAGCGATAGATGTGACTGAGAAATATCATGAATGTCTCTCCATGGCGCGCTGTGTCTGACCCGATAACACACCAAGGTATACATCTGCATAATTTGAGACTGTCGATTCCCAGTTGAAAGAACGCTCTACTTTTTTTCTGCCTGAGGATCCATATTGCTTACGCAAGGCCTCATCGGTCAGAAGCTGCAGTAAGGCCCTGACCAATGCATCCGGATTCTGAGGTTCTACCAGCAGTCCCTGTTCGCCATCGGTAATGATTTCCGGTGTTCCACCAACACGGGTAGCAACGACAGGGAGTGAGCACGCCATAGCCTCTAACAAGGTATTGGAAATACCTTCCGCCAGAGAGGGCAGCACAAAAATATCCATGCACTGCAAAAGCTGAGGTACATCCTCTCTATCGCCGACGAACCAAACCTGCTCCGACAGCCCCAATTTTTTGGCATGTAATTCAAGAGCATTACGCAGCGCCCCGTCACCAACAATCAGCACCTGTAACCTGTCCACGAGAGAAGGATTCAGCTTCAACAGTAGAGCCACAGCGTCCAGAAGCCCCTGTTGATCCTTCACGGGGGTCAAACGACCCACAGTACCTATGACAAGATTGTGCTCATCAGACAATGAGGGTGGGATATGATTTGATCGGACATTTGTCTGATTGGTAAATTTGGTCAGATCCACACCATTATAAATCTGCCGGATCTTTAGAGGGTTGACGCCAACCCTATCAAGCAACCAGCTTTTTAAATCTTCACTTACGGCGATATAGTGATCAATCAGCGGTCGGGTTAAACTGCGAAAAAGAGTATATTTCCAATTGCTGCCATCCAGATCACTCATATCACGACCATGCTCGCCGTGAATACGCTTTGTACCCGGTAATCCCAGTGTTACCAGCTGTGCTTCAAGTGCCGCCAGGTTGCGGCTGTGGACGATATCAGGCCGATACTGACGCAGCACCTGCCACAATCTTTTATAACTCCCCAGATCATGTCCTGGAGATTTGTTTAACTCGATGACCGGGACGTCAGGTTTTTGAATACGCTCGGAAAATTTTCCACTGGTGGTCAAACAAATCACCATATGCCTGAATTGATCGCTTGGCATACGGTTGATGATATTCACCAACCCATTTTCCAAACCGCCAGTATCCAGAGCATAAACAATATGAGCAATCAGTGGTGGCATTTAATGAATCTCCCCCTGTGCATTTAATACAACTTCTAACTTGGGTGAGAGCTGACTCATAAAAGACTGCGCTTGCAGGACTGACTGATCTACAGACTCGGTCACTGAAGTCACGACATAAATTCGGGAAGAGCTTGTCTGTTGAAAAGTCAGTTTTGATAAGGCCTCCATGAGCTTAGCGACATAAGGACTTGAGGTGTCGTAGTCATCTATACGGTACCAGCGCCAGATCAACAGCTCATGTTGTGAATTCTTGATACGCGCCTGCTCGACAGAGGCGGGATGATCAAAAATGTATACCTCTGTTCTTTTTTGTTCCAACAAATGCCACTGCTGGCCTTTAATCTCCGGAATAATCCATTGATCCAGACCATTAACCAATTCACTGCCTTGATCCTGATTTATATACTGATTAATAAACAAGCCGATCACACTATCACCATTACGGTAGAAACTTGCGTGGGTAAGGTCTGCGCCATCAGTGAATGGCCGCCAATGCCATTCGGGATTGGCCTGATAGTGCCAACCATCCGGTACTACCGGAAGAATCAGAGAAAAATTATCCAGTGCCGTCTTATTTTCCGGCAGTAATGAAGGTATTAATGGCCAAATTGAGGAGGAAGCGAGAATTATCAGAGAAGCCAGAAATATTGGACGTTGAGACTTTTCTGCTGAAGACTTAGAGCTTGTTTTCCCAGAAGCAGGTTGAACAGCATCAAACTGATATGCTTTGCCATGAGCGTTTATACTGTCATCCGCTGCACTTGGCAGATCGCGGAAAAAGCTGCCAACCAAAAACATCAGAAAGATGATGATACCAAAGAAAAGCCAACCATAGACCAGGTGATCGACTCCGACTGCCAGGGTCATATCACTAAAATGACCAATCATTACAATTAAATAAGCCCGGGCACTGTTCGCCAGAATTGGCACTAAGACAGAAAATGCCACAAAGATCAAACGCTTGGTTGTGGAGTTATAGGTCAGGTATGCGTACAAACAGCCAAGAGTGACCGAAGCGATCAGGTAACGTATCCCACTGCAAGCCTCAACCACAGACCAGTTCCCAGAAGGCAGGGAAAAGTATAATCCCTCCTGATACACAGGGACGCCACTTTGTCTGATCAGCCATACCGTAGAAGACGCGGTAAAATCCATCATTGGCGGTATGAGATTTTCACCCATAGGCACCATAAACAGCAGAAATGCCAGGGGAAAGAGCAACCGATGGGCCACTTCCGTCCCCAACAGGGCACATACACCCAAAATCAATAACAAAACAAATGAAAGCTGCTGAATGACCATGACATCAACCAGGGAGCTCATCAGCCACAACAGCCCAATACCAAGAATAGGAAGAATAAACAGAGGCTGTACTTTTGGTGTTATTTTTGACAGTTCAAATCTGAGTTGCCAAATCAACCAAAGCGATACAGGGGCAATAATAAATCCGTGAGCAAATGTCCCCGAACGATACCAGATGGATATCATTGACATCAGCGTGGGCCAATAGATCACCAGCAGAACAAAAGTGTAGATCCCGACTGCCATTAACGCCCGGCGCCACTGAGGATTTAGCGGCTGAGCCAGTGCAACACTACTCATGCTCCAACTCCCTGACTACTGGCTGCTCAAGGAACTCCCCGACTCTGGGTAATGTCTGGCTCCAATTGAAGTCTCTGAGAACCTTGGCACGAGCCGCCTGGCCGATGGAAAAAGCATTGCTTTTGAGAACAGTTGGTACAAACTCCTGGTAGTCCTCCAACGAATTGGTCAGTAAAATCTCCGCCCCCAATTCGGCATCAATGCCTTCCAGACCCGCACTGCTGGTCATCACCACCTTTTCCATGGCCATGGCTTCCAGCACCTTGTTTTGTACCCCTCTGGCGAGACGCAGAGGAGCCACAACTGCGGTTGCGTACTTTAAATAGGGCCTAACATCATCAACTTTTCCGGTTACGACGACACCGTCCACCTCCGAAAGGCAGCGCACTTTACGGGTTGGATTGCGCCCGACAATATAAAACATCAAACTCGGAACCATCCGTCGTAACTCTGGAAAAACGTCGCGGACAAACCAGATAACGGCATCCACATTCGGCCAATAGTCCATAGCGCCAGTAAAAACCAGAATCGGAGCTGGATTTCTGTACGGGTCTTTATAATCCAGTACCGGATCAAAAAAATCAGTATCGACACCATTGTTATAGAAACCGATTTTATGCTCCGAACCTGGCACAAGACGTTTAAACAACTGGGATTCGGCGCTCGAAACCAAAAAGCTGTAATCGGCCAAGGCTGAAGCCTCGCGTTCAAACTCAAGCAACTTCTCTGCTTCCCGTCGATAGAGCCAGCTCATGGGAAAAGATTTTGTCTCTGAATACTGAAGCCATTTATCCGAGTCCACATCCACGAAGTCGACCACGATCCGTCGATCCTTTTTACAGACGCCCGTCAGATACTGTGCCATGGCTGATGAAAAAACCACACAACGTTTAATATTGCGTTCAACTAATTGCGCCCTTACCCACCTATCCATACCAGCATCGGCATAGTAAGGCAGAGTAATTGCCTCTCCCCGAAGCAGACCTTTCAGACTTTTGAGTCGGCTGATCAGAGGGTCGAGTGGGAGACATAAAACCTCACTACAGAGGGCTTCGAGGCAGGATATATACTGACGATCTTCAGGATCATCACAAAAGCAACCCAGTGATACGCTATAATGCTCAGCCAGATAGCGGAGCAAATGATATGAGCGAATCTTATCGCCTTTATCGGGCGGGTAAGGGATTCTGTGGCACAGATACAAGAGCGCAGGCTTTTCCGCAGTCATGTCAACCCAAGCTCCGGGATAACAATGGGCCAAACATATTGGCAACCGGCAAGGGCATTTTTTTCCAGGCGTTGATAAACATCTGGTACTTGGGGTTGGACGGGTTCACCTCAGGAATAGATGACGCTTTAACAAGGAAGTTCTCGTAATACAAAGGTTCTGGCTCAAATCCCCAGTTTTTCTTGAAGTTATAAGGGCCGGTACCCACTTTGCTGCGTCCATAATCGAATATTCTGATCCCCTGATCACAGGCATTTTTCATCAACTCCCAGTACATGTAACCGTGCGCATAAAGATCCCTGGCCGCCGCGGTGCTGCCCGCGTAATAAGGCAAGACCTGATCTTTAAAGTAAAAACTCAGCACTCCGGCCACATCCCGTCCCTCATGCGTGATCATCAATGAACGACAGTCATCGCCAAACACTTCACGCAGCACCCGGAAGTACTTTGCCGGAAAGACCGGAGTACCCAGGTTTCTTACACTTTCGGCATAAACGTTATAGATACGGTTTCCATGCCACCCTTCATCACCAACCAGCCCTTTTTGGATCCCCTTTCTAACGACTGCTCTCTGCTTGTTGGGGATTGATTTCAGAATTTTTTCGTGATCTGATTCAATTTCCTTTCGAAAGGTGGCGTACAAGGACTTGGTTGGCCAGCCTGCATTTGATGGTGCTTGATTTCTCAACTCAAGGGTATCTACCGATAATTCTTTGGCCAGTCCGCAGGCAGCTTCCGTCAGTAAATTTTTCACCAACTCATCTCTTGCGACAATTCCACCATACACACAAAAAGGCAGCGAGATCAGGGATTGTCCAAAAAGAAAGCTTTTAACATGGCCGAGAGGCAGGATACCCACAATGTCATCGTTGTCCGTGACATACAGAAAGTAGGTCTTGTGGCCAAAGGCTTTTTCCAGAACCCGTTTCCAGCCAGATCTGTGAAAAAAAGTAGCTTCATTTGACAGCTCTACAAAAGAGTCCCACTGTTCAGAGAGGGTCTTGCCTCCCGGAGTTGACGCAACGTCTGTTTCAGGCAAGTAGTGCAAACTCAAAGACACGGAACTACCTCCCGAGTCGACCGCTCATTCACATCAGAATTTAAGAATATGCTATCCATCCGAGACCATTGGAAATCATTCAGTAAACGTTCCAGTCGATCGTATGTTTTCCGTAAATTTAAATAATGTCGAAAACGTGTCTTTTTAGTAATGCCGTTTACCCTTGGTTGATCATGGTCAATTTCCCAGGGATGAAAATAAAAAATACACGCTTTTGATTCTTTTTCATTAATGGAGCTAATTGCCCAACGACTGAACGCATAGGGAAACAACCGAAACCAGCCACCACCACCACAATTGACATTGTGGCCAGCGATGGGGATCGTTGAAATGGGAATTTCAAGAAACCCCTTTTCTGCGGTCCGGAAAGGAAAACGAGAAGCGCCAGGCATGCCATACAGGTCATGCTTGACAGGTACAATGCTGGAGCTGTACTGATACCCGGCATCAGCCAATTCATCCAACGCCCATAAATTGGTCTGATTGATCGAATAACTTGCCGCCCGATATCCCTTCACGCAAGCCCCAGATATATCCTCTAAAAGATGCTTGGTCTTACGGACATCTTCTCTGAACTGAGCACGATCTTGATGAAAAACACGGGTATGATCCCAACCATGACTTGCCAGCTCATGGCCTTGCTCGACGATTTTATGAATCAAAGCCGGGTAACGTTCTGCAATCCAGCCCAACGTAAAAAAAGTGCCTTTTACATCATAGCGGGAAAACAAATCCAGAATACGATCAACATTATTTTCGACCCGGCACGGAACATCATCCCATTGTTGACGGGAGATCGTATCTTCAAATGCGGACACCTGAAAATAATCTTCAACATCCACTGTCATTGCATTCGTCATTGATGACGAAGTCATAACCCGGGGGACACTTTTCGCTCCGTCACGAGCTACCCCTGCACTATCCATGCCTGTATGATCTCCACAATCCGTTCAGCCGCTTGTCCATCCCAGAACTCCGGCACCTTTCCTTGTTTGCCACCGTTGTGCATCACTGAATTAAAGGCCGAGCGTATTTTTACAGGGTCTGCCCCTACCAATATATTCGTGCCCTGAGTTATAGTGATCGGACGCTCGGTACTCTCTCTCAGAGTGATACAAGGTACTCCCAGAGCCGTTGTCTCTTCCTGAATGCCGCCGGAGTCAGTCATAACCACTTTGGCATCTTTCATAAGACCCAACATCTGTAAATAACCCTGGGGTTCAAGCAGGGCAATTCTGGAAGTTTCCAGTTTTTTCAGCAAACCATGTTGCACAAGCTGGTTTCGAGTACGTGGATGAACAGGAAACACCAACTCCAGAGTTTCACTGGCCTCCAATAGTGAGTCGATAATAGACGTCAGAACTTCAGGATCATCCACATTGGAAGGCCGATGCAAGGTAACCAACCCATAGCCAGACTCAAGTTTCAAATGGGTCTCATCAAGAATTTCTTGACTGGGAATCGCATACTCAGCGTTGTACAACAACGTATCGATCATGACATTGCCAACAAAATGAATCTGTGACGAATCAATGCCTTCATTTATCAAGTTTTCTTCAGCACTGCGTTCAGTGGTGAACAAAAGATCTGATATCTGGTCAGTGAGAATACGATTAATTTCTTCAGGCATGGAACGATCAAAGCTACGCAGCCCTGCTTCGACGTGCACGACTGGAATATGCTTTTTAACGGCCACCAATGCACAGGCAATAGTAGAGTTAACATCTCCCACAACCAGTACGACGGAAGGCTTAACTTCATCTACTACAGGCTCAAACCGTTTCATTACTTCGGCGGTTTGTACCGCATGAGACCCAGACCCTACCTCCAAATCCATATCCGGCTCCGGAATGTGAAGCTGTTCGAAGAATGAACGCTTCATTGCAGTATCATAGTGTTGCCCGGTATGAATTAAAGTTGCCGATAACGGGCACTCCTTACGATTCAACGCACGCATAATGGGCGCTATCTTCATAAAGTTCGGTCGTGCACCGACGACGCATAACACCGATGGATTCTCATTTACATTCATGTAATTAGTCCTTTATTACCGCATACCCTGTACTTGCAGCGTTTTACTTTTCCTTAAGCTTTGGAACATTACCACCTCATGCCAATACCAACGGTAATTCTGTTTTCTGTGTATTCGCTATTTTGTGAATCCGCATCACGATCACTAAATGCGTATGTCACACTCAAAGAAGTTTTCTCACTGATCTTTTTTGTCAAACCTAAATAGACACGCATCACATTGGAGTCCGAGCCTAATACTTCTGAACCACTGGCAACGGATGTATCGGTATATGAGATCCGTGCATTCGCATTCATATGCGGAGTCAGGTCCCTACGCACACCAACGCCCACAGTAGTGAATGTTGAGCTGTAACCGTCTTCTTCTCGAGTTTGCTCTGAACTGGTACCGTCGACAGTAATCGCAGTTCTCCCCCGAGACCAGCGATATCCCAGTTTTAAGCGTTCATCAACAACAGGACTACGAGTTAAGGTTGTCTGGTTTAAACCAATCAAGATCAACTCACCATTTTGATCCAGGATAGGATCGCCATTTTGATCAACAATAGGGAAAAATTCAGGCTCAGTACGTAAGTTTCGGGTAAAGGTTAAAGTCTTTTCATATTCCAGAGAAAATTGACTGTGCTTTAGCCGATGAGAGATGGATACTTTAGGTGTATTGTCAAAAAATTTCTCACCGGCGCTCATTAAAACCCGGGTCCTGGGATTTGGCGTCCACTCAAATCCTGCACTCCAGATATTACCTTCAGTTTCATCATTGACCGTTTCAAAATCATTAAACTCATCACCAACAGAACCGAAAATTTTCCATTTACGGTTTATCTGGTAGCCGAGATTAAACGATACCGATGACAGCTCATCTTGCTGATCAGGTGTTGAGGAATCCTCATCGTAAGAAACCTTTTGATAATTTCCCTGAAGACCCCAGCTTAATTTTGACCATCCTGGCAAACTGGTCAGTGAAGCGAACACAGATTGCTGATCACTATTTCCCACGACACTTTCCGAGTTTTCCTGATCATCGTAGGTGTATCGAATATTAAGCTTTGCGACATCACTGAAGCGATGTATCAGATAAGGACTTACCGAGTAATCGTAAGTGGTATTGCGGTTGTCATTTCGATTCAGGTTACTATCACCGGATGACTCAAATGGATTTATACTGTTTTGTTGTATGTTTGCGGTTCCATCTATGTATAACAGATTAGACACGAGCTCGACCGTACCGTTCCCACTGAGTCTGGGATTCAGGTTGTCATCATTTCCTCCGTTCGAAGAACACTTGTTACTGTCCGTGAGGTTATTCACCTCCATAGCACCATAGACGTTTAATTTAGCTCTTCCGCTTGATCCCTTGATAGAAAAATTTGGCGTAACCGTGGTAATAAACTCACTCTTTTTATTGTCCTCGGACAAACACACATTATCAGTGAACACCTCCCGGACATTCACTCCATAACCGCTCTTCCAGTCTCCCGCCAAAGCTCCCTGGGAAACACTGCAGACACAAGCGGCAGCGATGGAATATCGACGAAATGCTGACATACAATCGCCTTTAATACTCGTCTTTAGATGCGTGATAATGTCGTGATCGTCTAGCTCCCTCACCATAACCGTATCCATAGCCGTAACCATATCCGTGTTTCGATAGCGGATTTTTTCTCGTTTTATTCAAAACAAGCCCAATAACCTTGTCATCAGCGATATGCTCTATTGCCTCTTCTACAGCGCTTTGTGCCGATTGTTCTGCGGCAACAACGAAGACAACCTGCCCCACAAGGCTCGCAAGGACACTAGCCTCTGTAGTAATCAATAATGGCGGCGAATCAAAAATAATGACCCGATCCTGATAGCGGACAGATAATTCACCCATCAGCCTCTTCATGTTATCGCTGGCGAGTAACTCGGTAGCATGTTCATGGAGACTACCAGCAGGCAGTACTCTCAACTTGGGTATATCAGTGTGGATCAAAACATCACTGAATTTCATGCTTCCATCTTCAAGCAAGTCGATCAGGCCCGGACTGTCATCAGGTATCCCTAAGGTGGTTGCTGCAGAGGCTTTGGTAACATCAGCATCCACCAGCAAAACCGTTTTATCCTGCTCACTGGCAATGCTCATAGCCAGATTAATCGCCGAAAAAGTCTTCCCCTCCCCTGGTAACGCACTGGTGACCATAATCAAATTGGCATTATCAACAATCGTTGCGCCCTTTTTATCAATGTTTTGCAACAGGGGACGCTTGATGGTTCGATACTCATCCGCTATCTGACTTCTAGGACGCAGTGGAACAATCATTCCCTTTGCCAGCATTTCGTCGACCGGCAGATGATGAATGACCCTGTGAGTGCTTTCAGCCAGATCCGATTTATGAAGGCTTGGGTCTTCTTCTACTGTTTTGACTGTTTTCTCTGGACGTTCAGGCTGACTTGCGCTGGGTTCCGTAGAGTTAATACCAGGCTCACCAGAAACTCTATCCTCAGGGCTGAAGCTCTCTGCTTTCTTCTCAGACTGCGAACCAGAACCAGGTGGTGGAGCATTCAAAAGGGCATCACGTCCTTTCTCACTTTCCAGTTTACTGATTGCCTTTTCAATAATGCTCATAAGAATTAACCTGACTCCATCCGTTGAGTATGCTTGCATTCACTAAAATATTAGACCTTGTCCGACTGTGACTCCCGCGAAAGTCACCAGTAAACAGACTGCCACAGAGGTAAACACCAGGGTCGCTTTAAGCTCCTGACGCGCCTGATGAGGAGCCAAAATCATGGATACAGACCCTAGCACCGGCAAACCTAGTTTTTCACTCAAGGTTAACTTATCAACGAATACTGGCTTCAATAATGTCAATAACAGAGCAAGGCCAATCCCGGCCCCCAAGCTCAAGATTAATACCCCGGCATTCAACAATAATTTATTGGGCTCTGTAGGCTTGAGAGGAACATAGGGCGGGTCAATTACCCGGAAACGGATATCGTCTGCATTTTTTTCCACATTTTCAGATAACAACGCCGATTCACGTCGTTTTAACAAGGCCTTGTGTTGCTGAGAGATGACCTGATAATCACGATCCAGCTGCTGTAGTTCCACCTCGATTTCGGGAATATTGTTTACGGTACCCTCCAACTCATCGACCCGGGTCTGATACTCACTGACACGCACGCTCAATTCAGCCACCTTGGCCTCAGTTTCAGCCAGCATGGTCCTCATGCTTTGATACACCGGACTGGACCCGAGACCACTGAGTGAAGAAGGCTGGAGCTCCATCGCACGATCAAACTCACGACGTTTCTCGGCCTCTAAAGCAGAGATTTTTGTTTTGATCTGAATCATCTCCGGATGAAGATCTGTATAACTCAGAGATAGATAATCGAGTTTTTCCTGTAGTGCCTGAATACGCTGATCTATCGGTGAGTAACGCCCACTGTCGTTGATCGAAGAAGAAAAGAAGACAGGCTCTTCGCCTTCAATCTGATTAGTCAACTCTTTCTGACGGTTCTCCATTTCCCGAAGCTCGAGCTTTGCCGAATTTAATTGGGCTTTGGCCATTTCCAGACGCTGGTAATAAGAACCCGCCTCACCAGGCAGCATACCAACATTGCGCTTTTTAAAATCCGCCAACCTGGCTTCAGCTTCAGACAGTCTCACTTCGTAATCGGCAATTTGCTGATCCAAAAACGCCTGCGCACCTGAGCTGTCTTTTCTTTTCTCTCCAAGTGTCGTTTCGATGAAAATTGTAATTAAAGACTGGACAATACGCTTGGCGGTTTCTCGATCCTCGTGTTTGAAGGAAACAGAGTACAAAGACGTATTTTGCCTGTCGCCCTGGAGAGAAATGTTATCTTTCAAATCTGCCAGAAGCTGCTCTTCTTGAAGCTCTGTTTTCACGTTAAGATCCAGATCCGCCATCCGCATCAGTTTTTCCAGATTGGGCCGGCTTAGAAGCGTCCGACTCATCAGAGCAACCCGCTGATTGACATCTGGCTGAATGGCCAACCCCCTCAGCAGTGGACGTAGCAAGCTGCTGCTATCGACATCCAGTCTTGCGGTTGCCATATAAGAAACCGGTAGCGACCAAACCCATACCCAGCCGCCGATTGCCAGCACCCAGGCCAATGCCAGCCCGTACCATTTAAATCGCCAAATTCCGATCAGGTATCCATAAACCTGCGCAAATATCTGTTGCATCCCTCAATCCCCTGCGCGCACGACTTAGAACCAGGCTTCCGGAATAATAATGATATCCCCGGGCATCAGAGGTGTATTGGCAGAGATATCACCATCGCGGATCAAATCTTCAACTCTCAGGTTATAAATGGATTGTTTGCCACCAAAACTTCTGACCAGAACCGTCTTGTTTCCGTCAGCAAAATCACTCAAACCACCAACACTGATCATTAGGTCAAGAAGTGTCATGTTCTTGTTATAGGGAACATTGAGCGGTTTTGAAGCTTCACCGACCACACGTACTTGTTGAGTTGGGATCCCGACAAAGCCATTCACAATCACACTAACCACCGGGCTTTTGACGTATTTCCCATAGGCCTCCTCTATCTCTCGAGCCAACTGGGTAGAAGTGCGTCCACTGGCTGGAATATCTTCTACCAGGCGGGTAGTGATTTTTCCATCCGGCCTGACGGTAACCGTTGTTGATAACTCCTGATTACCCCAGACAAAAATCTCCAGGGAATCACCCGCACCAATCACATAGTCATAATCGGACGTTTCATCCACCACCTGCGGATACTCCTGGGAGCTACAGGCTGCCAGAGCAAAAATTATGGAAAAACAGGCAACAACCCGGAAAGGTAGATACAAGTTACTCTTAAAATATTCGGACACAGACTGCCTCCTTGAGCTGTCATCGAATTGTCTTGGAGATTAAAGTATAGACGCGTATTTCATCAATACTTCATTAAACACATGAATTAAATGCCGATACCAAACAAATATGTCTAATACTTTTTCACGGCACCAAGTAACAACAACCAAGAATAACAATAGACAGAATTGGATTACCGCGCCAATCCCGGACACTATTCTATTCTTATAATCACTCAGTTTTAATACGAAAAATGATTAAATTGGACTGCCCCAAGTTTTTACATCTTAAAGAAATTAAAAAAATAAAAAGGTATAACCATTTTGCTGGTCAAATAAATCAGACCATTTTTTGATGCTACCTAATCATATTCTCTCATCGATGAAAATGATTTTTGCTTGTTTGGACGAACTTGAATGTCTAACCTAACGATAGCGAACGCAAAATAATCAAATCTTTGATGGCTTGTTATAAAGAATGAATCTCTTTAAATCATTTCGCTCTATATAAGGGTTTAAAGACTGCCTAAGGATTCTCAGGATTCATAATCTCTCACAACCAGAAGTTCGCGACTTTATTTTAGTCAGACCTATGAAAACCATCGGTTTGACTTCATACAAAGGTTTGAAAGAATGACTCATAACCTCACAGGGAAAAGCGTCCATGGTTAAGAAATTATTCATTACTCTGGCAAACTTATCAGGTATATGCGGTATAGTATTCTGCGGAGTTTCCGGCGTGGCACGGGCAGCAGGAAGCTACTATTTATTTGGCTATGAAAACATGACCGTATTCAACGCCGGTATCGGCATGATGGTTTTATGCATTCTGATCAAACAAGAAATACTTTTATGGGCTTCACATTAATTGCTTCCCCGGAGAGAAAACTTTGACTCTCCAGAAGTAAACAGAATTGGATTTCTCATGTACGAAACATTTTATGGACTGAAAGAAGAACCCTTTAGGCTGACACCTGACTCACGTCTCTGTTTTCACCACCCGAGCTATAAGAACGCCAAAGCCTATATGCAGTACGCCCTGTACCGCCGGGAAGGGTTTGTTGTCGTTACCGGCCAGCCAGGCACAGGCAAATCCACATTAATCAGTGATCTGACCTCGGAATTCGATGGAGGACAGGTTAAATTCACCAGCCTCAACTGTACTCAGGTTCAGGCAGATGATCTCATTCGCCTTATTGCCTTGAACTTCGACCTCGACGGCACCACAGAATACAAATCTCTGCTCCTGCATGGATTAAAACAGCTGTTTCTCAAGCTGCATCAAGAAGGAAAGCGCTCACTGCTCATCATTGACGAGGCCCAGGACCTTCCCGAAGGAGCCTTAGAAGAGCTTCGCCTGTTAACCAATTTACAGCAAAACAACCAGCCCCTACTTCAAATCTTCCTTGTCGGACAAAGTGAGCTTAGGGAAACCATACGCTCTCCACAACTCGAACAACTGCATCAACGTATTGTAGCAACCTGTCATCTGGAGCCTCTGAACCCTGAAGATACGGAAAATTACATCATGTATCGTCTGGAGCAGGTAGGCTGGAATGATAACCCCACCTTTGACCCGAGAGTTTTTGAACCCATTCAGAAAGTCAGCCAGGGTATTCCACGATTGATCAATCTGGTGTGCAGTCGCCTGATGCTCCATGGCATGGTTGAGGAAAAGCGCCATATCGACATGAAAGACCTGAAAGTAGTACTCGACAGTCTGGCACAGGAAGAACTGATTCCAAAATTCGATTTCCCCGATAAGGATCAGGCAGTTTTGCACAGCATCTAGACTATGAATGTGTCTTACACAGATTAAGGAAATCAAGGTACGCTCATAAACAGGGGCGTCACTGGATACAGGGAAGTCATCACCATTGATAGTAAATACTATGCGAATATCTGCACAAAAATGCCTGCTGATTACCGTCAGTCTTTTAGTAGTAGTTGCTGCACCTCTCACAGCCTATTCTCAAAGTCGTTTGCAGGAGTTCCATGAAGATGCATCTCGCCTGTATCACGAACAGGATTATCAAAGCTCACTGATTCAACTGAAAAATGCTTTGCAGATCAATCCAGAGCATGTCCCTTCTTTGGTACTTTCCGCTGAGGTCTGGATCGCCCTTAACAATCCCGAAGCCGCAGAAGATGCCCTGATAAAAGCAAGAGTCCTGGGCGCTGATCGACGTTATACGGATCTGAAACTGGCAGAAATTTACCGAGAACAAAAAAAATACCAAAGCATTCTGGATGAACTGTCTATTCGTGGGCTCAAACCACAACAGACCGTCGACATGCTGGGGTATATCGCCGAGGCTCAGCTAAGACTGGATCAGGAAGCAAAGGCCGAACTGACAATTCAGCAGGCAGAAACACTGATACCCGGTGCCCTGAGACCCAACCTGGCGCAAATACGTCTGGACATCAGCCGGCAGCAATTCCTGAATGCCATTCAGCTCGGACAACAGCTAGTGGAAAGGTATCCCCAAAGCAGTGAAGCCTGGAATCTATACGCTTCTGCGATGCATGCTGAAGGAAGGCTACAGGAGGCTCTGAAGAACTATGCACAAGCCTTGCAGGCTGACCCGGAAAACCTCGAAGCCCGCATGGCCCGCATTGGCCTGCTGCTGGATATGCAGCGTACCGAAGACACCCTCCCCGATCTTGAGTACTTCAATCAACACTACCCCTACGAGCCCAAGGCCGCCTACTTCCGCGGACTGGTTTACTCTCGCTTGCAACAGCCGGACAACGATTACGCAGAGCAATCCACCCTTCAACTCAAAAACTGCACTGAGATTATCAGTCAATTGCCATCTGAGAAGGTTCGAGCCGACCAACAGCTCAGCATGATTGCAGCTCTGGCTCATTATGGATTATCTGAATTTGAAGCCAGCAAGGAATACCTCAGCCAGTACCTGAGAAAGCACACCAAGGATCCAGGTGCCAATCGTCTGATGGGCGATACATTAATCAGACTCAATGATCCGCTTTCAGCTATTCGGTACCTGAAAGTTGCTTACAACACCCACCCAGAAGATAAACAAACCCTCGAACTACTTGCCTCAGCTTACTCTCAGGCGGGCCACCACGATCAAGCGACCGCCTTTTTAAAAGAACTTCAAAAAAACAATATTGACACCAACTCAAGAGATACCCATGTCGACACTCATTTGGCTCTGAGCATGTTGCAGACACGTCATTTCGATGCCGGTATCGAACAGCTCAAAGCCGTGTATCAGCGGGATCCGACCAACCAGCAAGCGGGCTTTTCTCTGGTTCTGGCTCTGTTGAAAGACAAGCAATACCCGCTGGCGCTCCACTACGCTCAACAACTGGCTAAACACACTCCAAAGAGCATCAGCACACTGAACCTTCTGGGGGTCGCACAGCAGGCAACGGGGGACTTAGCGGCGGCTCAAGCAACTTTCAGGGCCATCTTGATGTCCGCTCCTGACAGCATCCCCACACAGATTAATCTGGCGAAAACTGAATATGCTTTGGGCGATGCTCGAGCGTCCAGGCAGCGTCTTGAACTGGCTCTTACACAGCATCCAGATAATCTACAGGTTATGCTGGCGCTGGCCCGTATTAACCTTGAGGAAAGTCATTCAGACAGTGGTAACGCCAAGACGGAAGAAGCGTTGCGACTGACTGAAAACGCGTACCGGCTGAATAAGGACAGTATGGATGCGCGACGCCTGCTGATTGAGGTTTATCTTCAGAAGCACAACCATGACGCTGCTGAAGCACTGGCCCTGGACACTGTAAGCTATTATGACGGTCCAACAGGCAATCGATTCGACGCAAGCATGCTGCTGGGTCAGGTGTACCAACAGATCGGTAAACCCCGCAAAGCGGTTTCGCTTTACAAAACCATGACCAAAAACGCCGGGTTTAACACCGATACTCTGTATCAAATCTCTCAACGCCTAATACAGTTGCAATCCTGGGAGGCCGCCAGACACGCACTCTACAAAGCACTCGAAGGCAACCCTGAACACATGATGTCACAACTCGACTACATTCGGGTACAGCTGGCACTGAAGGAATATCAGGGCGCCCATGAGCGGGCCATCGCTTTTATCAACAAGTACCCTGCCAACCTGAATGGCTATCTCTTGGCCGGCGAAAGCCTGATACAACTTAAGCAACCGCTACAAGCACTGAAATTTTATCAAGCAGGATTGAATCAGGGTTTTGATTCCCGCCTGGTTCTCAACCAGGCCTCCCTTCTTGATGCACAGCGCACCGCCGACAAGGCTGCTGCCCTGCTCAAACATTACTGGCAACAAAATACTCACCCCAGTGTCGGAGCGGCTTACAGTCACTACCTCATCAAAGAAAAACAATGGGAGGAGGCGCAAAAAACTCTCGAGAGGCTGATTGCGGTTGAACAGGACAATCCAGGCTTTCTCAACAATATGGCTTATGTGCTGGATCAACGCGGGGAAAGACAGGCTCTCGACTTCGCTCAGAAAGCGTATCAACACGCTCCCGATAACCCTTTTATCAATGACACACTCGGTTGGCTTCTGGTGAAATCGGGCAAACCCGAAGATGGTCTTCGCTATCTCAGACAAGCCGTGGTACGCCTTTCAGGCAAGCCTGAACTGCGTTATCACCTGGGTAGAGCACTGTTTGACCTCGGGCGTACCCTTGAGGCCAGGCAGGAACTGGAGCAAGCCATTTCAATCGGGAGCGACTTTGAGGGCAGGAATGACGCTCTGGAGCTTTTGAAGAATCTGAAACAAACACAGCCGATAACGACTCTGTGAATTTGGATTTGCTAAAGCCTATCGTGGAATAGGCTGTCAGCTTTTTTTACAAGATGTTGAGTTTGACGAAACCATCATTACAGTTACCCGCATAACTCACTGAAAACTATAAGCTTTATATCACTGGCAAGTAATTTGCTTTTGCATAGAAATATCGCCCAACAAGCGTGGGATAAACGCACAGCTTTGTGCACTGTTATTAGATTACCGCAGGGAGAATCACGGATGTTGCTTACAAACATGGAACGTACCGGCCTGTTTTCAACTTCGACCACCAAAAAACTATCCGGAGTCCTGGCGATATTCTGCCTCTCTCTGGCCTCGCTTGATTCTCAAGCAGCGGTAGACCCCACCTGGGATTTTACCGGCAGCTATTCTAACACCTCCGCCGGCCTATTATTCCAAAGTACCAACAGCAGCATGACCGCGACGGTGTCAGGATGGGCAGACACTGGGGCTTATGGCGGCATTAATAACTTTAGCAACGAACTGGTTCAATTCGGCAGCAGCGGTCTCGGTCTGGATCGCCAAACTGTTGACGACGGTGATCATGAAATCGACAACTATGGACACCAGGAATTTCTGGTATTTCACTTTAGCGCACCGGTTTCTATCTCGGGGTATAACTTTGGCTACATAGATACTGACTCAGATTCCACCTTACTTGCCTATCAAGGGGCGAATGACGACCTGGGGCTCAGTTCATCTGATGGCACTGACCAGCTTGTCGATCACGGCTGGACAGCAATCGGACACTATCTGGGTAATAGTGGAACCTATTCCGTCGACAGCTCAGGACAAACCGGTGGCATTTATTCCAGTTATTGGATTATTGGCTCCTACCTTAGCGATGTATCGGCCAACCTGTTCAGTAGTAGCTGGTATAGCTATACAGATGGTAAAAAGGACGCCTTTAAACTCAGCTCTCTGACATCTTCAACACCTACAACGCCACCTGGCTCCCCGCCCACCTCCGAAGCCCCGGCACCGGCCTCACTGGGATTGTTTCTGGGCGGATTATACCTACTTCGAAGACGGGTCAAAAAACAACAGAAACTTGCTACTCACCTGCACGCCTGAATAAACAAATGACAGCCTTCGATCGACAATAATCCATTGCAAAAAAGGCTCAGTGATGGAGCCTTTTTCAGTTTTTGGATTCACCAAACCAACCTGTCAACCCACTGACTGAAAATTTGAAAAAACAAGTCACCAAATACCGGTCACAGCCTCTTCAACCAGGCACTAGCTTCTTTAGCGGGATTTAGCATCTACCTGCTGCTCAAGCAATTTATCCAGGGTGGTCGGTTTTCTTTCCCGCTTTCGCTCTTCCAGCCGCTTCTTGAATGGAGCCCAAATCGATTTATACATCAAATGCGGGATCAGTAAATGCACTGGCATTTTCAGATAGTGTGAGCGAACATACAGTACCCATCGCGCAAGACCCGTCCACCTGTCATAACAGCTTGAATGATCCGGCAACAAACCGCGATCAAACATCCACAGCATAAGAGCTCTTCGAGGGAAAGATGCGTTTGTAGCAGACTCTGCCTGTTTCAAAATATCAACGGGCACTGCAACCTTGAACCATTTATGACAATAGTGAAGCGCGTAAAATAGAGGGTAAGATAACTCCAGAGCTTTCCCTCTGCACAGCAATGCCTGCCAATCAGTTTCCGTAGTGCAAAAGCGCTCCAAAAGGCTCGCAATATCTTCAAGATCTCGTAGGCCATGCTGCATCTCACCATCAAAAAACAAATGTGTGGCACTGTGCAAGATGATGTCTGTATCACTCAAACGATAGAGATTCGTTTCCTCCGAGAACCGAGTAATATCTTCCAAAAGCAACTCACTGGAAGGATGCACCCTGGCCGTCTTCGGCAAAATTGCATGATGCACGTCCAGCTCGGTTTCACGTTTGCCATGTCTCAGGGGCGGTAATTCATGCATCCAGCGACGATAATACTTCTGGTCATATTCATCGAGATGTACAGACAACCAGCCATAGCGTTCAAGCAGTTGTTCGGCTTCAGGAAGAACCTTTTCAGGTAGCAGAATATCAATATCAGTAAACAGCCGACCCTCCGCCGGAGGGAGTTCTCCATAACTGTAAGCCGCTCCTTTCAACAGCACAACAGGAACACCCAGAGGTTCCAGCGACTCAGCCAGTCCCTCAACCTCCTTACGTATAGCGTGGCCATGCCGTCGGGTCACCTTGTAAGACCAGGCCAAATGTTTTACAGGTTTATTCGGCAATGCCACCCGACCATTTTGGGTATTTTTTAGCTTGACGTACAACCGTGCCAACATATCGATACTGCGAGCCTGCCGAATCAATAGATCCCATTCCTCCAGAGTAAGCCGTGAAGCAGACTCAGGGTTGACCAGGATTTGTAATAGAAGACACTTCATTTCAGCAGTTTCCCGCAGGGAAATAATTACCCTTTACCTTCAGCCATCCGATCGAATAAGGCAATAGCCTCGTCAAGATCTGAATATTGGAAGTCATAACAGGCACTCTGGGTAATCACATGATTTAACGCTTCGAACCCTTCATCACCCAGCACATTAAAGTTAAAAGACTGACGAGCAAGATTAAGGAAAGACTGAGCCTTGGTACGCTGTGTCAAGCTGGTTACAGCACCTTGGATAAAACGAGGAAAGATGACCCAATTGATCTTAGCTTCTTCATGACTTCTATTGACACTGTCTTCAGGCGCCAGCATGTGAGCAACATCCCCTTTGGCGGTATCGGGACACACTGGACCAATCTTTGCCTCTGGTGAGAATTCACGAATCACCTCAATGGCACGATTTTTCAGGCAAACTGGACGCGCCAGAGGTACGACATTCGCGCTACCATCAAGACAGACAAAAGCCAACTCATCACTCAACAAACGCCAACCACGACAAACCAATCCTGCACACAAGGTGCTTTTTCCCGCGCCCGGCGGGGCAGACAACAGCAGCACCTTGCCTTGTTTTTCTACAACAGCAGCATGAATCACCAGATACTCATGACAATAGCTGGTCATACACCAATTCAATCCCCACTCAAACATAGGCAGAGCCTGTGTTCTGGGTAAGGGTTTAAAAGGCAGAATCCCATCAAGTTTAAAATTTGCCTGAGGACGCCACCAGCGACGCACCCCGGAAGCACCGTCGACAGTGACATGAAAATCATGAAATGCGTTATCATTAACCGGATAATGGCCGTAAAGGTGTTGAACGCCGCTAATCACTTCTGGCAGGCCCGATGTAACCTGTATGGAAAAAGGCCCTACTTTCAAAGACAGTGTTTGCGGATTCATAGAAAAGACAACTGCAGAATCATTGGGGAACTGTGGTGAGTTCGTTCATAAAGGTATTTGATGAATTAAGCCCAGACTGTGCAGGTAAGGGATATAGTGTCCGGACACATCCCCCTGATCACACCGAACAGAACCGGAAATCGCTTGATGGATTTCCACAACAGAAAGGGTTTTACCTTCAAGTACTTCGACCACAAACCTGGCAGGCCCGGAAAGCCAATGCACATCGCCAGAGCAACTTAGATACACTATCGCCTCCTGCTCACCTGGCCACGTGGTTAACTTCAGCTCCGGAAGAGTCGTCCAAGCCAAGCCACTTCCCTCTGTCAACGCTCGATTAATCTTCAACGCCTCGGCAGGTCTCGTCCCAATCATCGAGCAATACACATGACATTGAATTCATATCGAAACGCTCACCCCTTTTACAACATGGAATACAAACGCCTTCATGCTCGACAAACCCGGGAGCACATTCTCCTTTAGCATTCAGAAAACACTCTCCAGACTCATTCATATTCACCAAAACCGCCATAAATTCACTCTGCGTGATATAGCGTCCTTGATATTCAGTGCCGTAATGGACTGCCTTAGCCACCTCAATAATTTGGATCACCGTTGATCCGTAAAGACTGGATGCTGCTGCATTCAATACGGCAGCAACCAGATGATTCTCGTAGGTGCCTAATGAACCTTCAAGTTCATGCTCCAACATGACGTCCAGCATGGTTGTAAAATCGTCGCCAATGGCAGGAGCAAAACCAAACACAGCAGAAAACGGTGTCGCACCATCAGTTGTCCACTCTTTGGTCGCCTTACCATCTCTAAAAACCTGAGTACCTGGAGAAAAACCGGTTCCCTGCCAGGCAAGCAGATTGTTTTTCCAGAAACCAGGAGTGCATCCGTAGCCGGTACAATCATCGTCATCATGACGGCCTGAAGCGTTGCCTGAAGCAAGTGCAGAAACTGAACAGATACCACCTCCCCAAGCCGGACGACTGAACAGCGACATCAGGAGAGGTGCTGAAACACCTGCCTTGGCCACATCTCGACGAGAAACACCTCTTTTTCCATTCTCAATCAATCCATCCATAGGCTGATGAGAAGACATATCATCTTCTACTGAACGATTGGCGTTATCACCCGGATTCTGCTTGTCGGAATTGCCCTTTAAGTCCTGTCCCATAGAATTGGACTCCAATTTAAATACTGTCCTTTGTCAGCCAGCTCTGTCGAGTTTTCCAAGGGATACTGCTTCAGCATACCGATATTCAACTAGACTGAACCGCCTCCGAGAGTTGCTCGATGCGTTTTGATTATTAATGCTTGCTCAGGATGGTATATCCATGCACCACATACCTAATATAGAGCTACCCAAGCAAGTTTTATTCCTTTAATTTATCCTGTTGATTTACATAGTCTTTTTCCCGTCGGTAGCGAACACCTTTTAAGCCACCGGGCAAAGTGTAAAACAAACTGACACTGGAACCAGCAGGCAAAGCTTACAAAATCAGCTCAGACTATTTCGAATTCAAATAAAAAACCTACAAGCGCCAAACATCAATACCTGCCGTGGATAACTCCTCACGATCAACACAGGATTTAACATCAACAAGTATAGCGTCTGGCGTCATAAATGCCTGAAAATCAGTCGCCCTGAGGGTTTTGTATTTTCTGTGAGGCACAGCCAGAATCACAGCATCTGCTTTGGGCAAAGCCTCCCAAGACAACAAACCTACACCATATTCATGCATGGCTTCATCAGGACACGCCAGGGCGTCGTGTACATGAACATTGCAGCGATATTCCTGTAACTCACGAATAATGTCGATCACATGGGAGTTTCTCAGATCCGGACAGTCTTCTTTAAAAGTCAGCCCCAGTACAATGATATTGGCACCATTGACCGGCTTACTGTTACGCACAAGACACTTCACGGTTTGCTCAGCAATGAATTTTCCCATGCTGTCGTTTATCTGCCGCCCTGCCAAAATGACTTGTGGGTGATGCCCGGCAGCTTCAGCCTTGTAGGTCAGATAATACGGATCAACCCCAATACAGTGTCCGCCGACCAGGCCAGGACGGAACGGCAAGAAGTTCCATTTGGTACCTGCTGCCTCAAGTACATCCATCGTATCGATATCCAAACGATGAAATATCAACGACAACTCATTCATTAAAGCAATATTCAAGTCCCGCTGAGTGTTTTCAATGACTTTGGCTGCTTCGGCGACTTTGACACTGCTCGCACGATAAGTACCAGCATGAACCACTTTCTCGTAGAGAGCTGCCACCCGCTCCAGCGTTTCAGGTGTATCACCGGAAACGACTTTAGTAATGGTTTCCAAACGGTGTTCTTTGTCGCCAGGATTAATCCGCTCCGGAGAGTAGCCCACATAAAACCCATCCACTTCTGACTGACCGGCCGTATCGGGATGGCCCAGCCACTTCAAACCGGATTGTTGTTCAAGAATCGGCACGCAGAACTCTTCCGTACATCCTGGATAGACCGTAGATTCAAATACCACCGTGGTTCCTGGACGCAAATATTGGCCCACCGTACTGCACGCTCCACCGAGCGGGCTTAAATCCGGCTTTCGGGCATCATCAATAGGTGTGGGAACAACGACGATGATGACGTCCGCCTCAGACAACATCACAGGATCGTTGGTGTAAATTAATTTGGTCGCTTGGGCAAGGCGCTCGGACTCAACTTCACCACTGGGGTCATTACCTGCTCGATATTGATCCAGCTTTGCCTGGTTCAGGTCAAAACCAATGGTCCTGACTACATGGCCAAACGCGACGGCGAGTGGCAATCCCACGTAGCCCAACCCCACAATTGCTACAGTTTCCATATTTTCCCAATCCTAAATAAATACAACCACACCATTGCAGTATTGTTTGTTTTTATAGTGCATTCTACCTATAAGAAAACACTAATCCTGAGGTGTTGGCACCCTAGACACATTGAACGTGTCACGCTTATGAAGAATAAACCAGTCGCAGGTCTCTTTTAAGCCCTCGAGAGGGCCATGTGTCGGCTCATAACCCAGCAGATTCTTTGCTTTTGAAATGTCGGCCTGAGAATGCATCACGTCACCCTGCCTGAATTCACGGTAATTCACATCTTGCAGGAGGATCTCAGGGCACGCTTTACCAAGCAGCTCTTTGATATGACTGTAGAGCTCATTCAGCGAAGTCCGTCCACCAAAAGCAATATTATAAACCTGATTAATGGCGTCCGGGTTACAGGTAGTTGCGGCAAGAATATTGGCCTGCACGGTATTCTGAATAAAACAAAAATCCCTTGATGTCTCACCGGTGCCATTGATATAGCACGATTTTGACTCCAACAACCGTCCTATCCAAAGAGGAATTACCGCGGCATAGGCCCCTTTCGGATCCTGTCGTGGACCGAAGACATTAAAGTAGCGCAACCCAATGGACTGCAGACCATAGACTTTTGCGAAAACATCGGCGTACAACTCATTAACATACTTTGTCACGGCATAAGGCGAGAGCGGATTTCCTATGGTTTCTTCCACTTTGGGCAAGGCCGGATGATCCCCATAAGTCGAAGATGACGCCGCGTAGACAAAACGCTTGACCCCGGCATCCTTGGCGGCGGTCAGCACATTCAGAAAACCATCGATATTAGCAGCATTGGTAGCCCGTGGATTATCAATAGAACGGGGGACACTGCCCAGCGCCGCCTGATGCAACACATAGTCCACGCCTTCAACAGCCTGAATGCATGCATCAGAGTCAAGAATATCTGCTTCCAGAAAATGAAAATTATTCCACTGCTCTTCAGAAACACAACCACGAACATCATCCAGATTCTCTCGATGCCCAGTGGCGAAGTTATCCAAACCAATGACAGTTTGATCCAACCTTAATAAGGCTTCGAGCAGATTGGAGCCGATGAACCCAGCAACGCCTGTTATCAACCACTTCCCTGGCTCTGAACGTAAAGACTGGCTAATTTGTGAAAACAACATTACACACGTTCCATTTGTGGTCTTTAGCGGAATCGATTTCTGACATACATTTCATCCGTCTATGATAGCAACATCTGCCACAGTAACATTCAGCTGGACAGAACCTCCCTATAGAATAGTTGAGAGTCACTAACAATACTTTCTAATAGATGAAAATGGTATATAAATTAAAGTCGATTCAAAAGCGAAATCCATATCATGCTGACATAAAAGCGAAGACTTATGCGACAAAGTGTCAGAGTATAATATACTGTTCATACGAGTGGGCAAGTGTTGTTAAATCCTGTTGGATTGAGATAACCCGAAGAAATTAAAATTCAAATTCATTAGAACCAAAGCGTACTTATCGTTCAAAAGACAAACAGACATATAACCAAGACAAGAAAGCGGGAAATCCTCCTGCGATCAGTCAGTAATGGTTAATACAATCACGGATTGAAATTGACTCCAACATCGCAGACACGGATGAAACAATGCACAAACATATAACCGAATGGATAACACGGTAAGCTGATGATTAGCTCTCCCGGATTTTACAGTTATCTACTGACTTTTTTAGCGTTTACCTTTCTATCACTCCTGCTGATAGCCTCATCAAGAAAGAAGCATCATGGTAAACGTCTGATTATTGCCTGTGCAGCCACCTCTGTCTGGGCACTGCTGGCCGCTCTGAAAGAAACTTCCTTACACATCCCGGACCCGCTATCTGATTCATTTGAATGGTTTCGCTATGCTGCCTGGGCCTACTTTCTGTCCGGGCTTATTTCAGGTGATACAGACTCAAGTGATACTTCGGTTAATTTAGAAAAGTCGACTCCCATCATCAAACCCCATACCGTGTTACTCATCGGCTTCGTCACCTATGTAGCGGTCATCTCACCCTATGTCCTGCAATGGCTGCCACAATCGGTCAACTCTGGCTTTTCTCAAGAGGGAGAAAGCAGAACACTTCAAATTTCCATCCTGATTCTTCTGACTATTCTGGGGCTCGGTGTTATCGAACAAATCATACGCAGCAGTTCTCCGGAACAACGCTGGGTAATCAAATTCCTATGCCTCGGCATCGGAGCGATGTTTGTCTATGACTTTTATATGTACAGCGAGGCACTGCTGTTTAAAGAGGTAAACCCACAGCTCTGGATAGCCCGAGGCATCATTAACGCCCTGACAGTACCTCTCATCGCTGTATCTGCAGCACGCCACACCAACCTGAACCTAGGAATCCATGTTTCCCGTCATGTGGTTTTTCAATCCGCAACGGTGATGGCGGCGGGTATATACCTTCTGGCAATGGCCGCCATGGGCTATTACGTTCGCTATATTGGTGGCACATGGGGCAACTTATTGCAAATCCTGTTTTTGTTTGGATCTGGGCTACTTCTGGTCGCCATGCTGTTTTCCAACAAACTGCGCATGAACCTGAAAGTGTTGCTCAACAAACACTTCTACAGCTATAAATATGATTACCGTCAACAATGGCTGGAATTCACTCATCATCTTGCAAACACATCCGGCGAAGTGCCGGATCGAAGCTGTCAGGCGATAGCAGGCCTCCTCAATTGTGCAGGCGCTCTGCTATGGAGTAAAAATCTAAACCAAAAGTACGAACTGTTAAGCCACTGGAATATGCCACCGCCTGATATAGGAAGCGATCAGCTGCAAACAGACGTGTCCTCGGTCAATCAGTTCTTGGAGAAAACCCTCTGGGTCATTGATTTCGATGAATATCTTCAGGATCCGCAACGCTATGAAGGCCTGGTTATTCCCGAGTGGCTTATCGCCATTCCAAAAGTCTGGTTGATTGTTCCCCTTATATTGCAAAATCAGATTTTGGGATTTGTGCTTTTGAAAAAATCTGACATCAGCACATCTGTAAACTGGGAAGACCGTGACCTTCTAAAAATGGCAGGGCAACAGGCAGCCATTCATCTGGCACAATACCGGTCAGAAATGGCACTTATAGAAGCACGACAATTTGAGGCATACAACCGCCTTTCTACTTATGTCATGCACGACCTGAAAAATATCCTTGCCCAGCAATCTCTGATCGTTTCCAATGCCGAAAAACACCGTCATAAACCCGAATTTGTGGATGATGTTCTCAGTACGATTGCCAACTCAGTCGATCGAATGAAACGGCTCTTGGGTCAAATGAAACGGGGGGAACGCAGTGAATCAAACCGCCTAATTGCTTTGCAGTCCCTGCTGGAAGAGGTCATCAATGAACACGCTATCCGCAACCCCATTCCTCAATTGGTATCACCATCAACTCCCGCAACAGTGCTCGCTGACAGAGAACAGCTCAAGAATGTTCTTGGGCATCTAATCCAAAATGCCCAGGAGGCCACCCCCGACAACGGCGAAATTACTGTGGAATGCGTCCAATCCAATCAAGCGACTGTGATTACCGTCTCGGACAGTGGCCATGGAATGGACGCGGACTTTATCAGAGAACGCTTGTTCAAGCCTTTTGATTCAACCAAAGGCCTAATGGGGATGGGCATTGGCGCTTATGAAAGCCGACAGTATATACTTTCAATTGGCGGGGATATCCGAGCTTACAGTGAAGTAGGTATTGGCAGTCAATTTAAAATCACCTTGCCCAGTCCTTCTCCCTCTTACTCTGCTGCAGATCAGAAATCAGCATTGGATACAGAAGAGGCAGGAAATGCGCTAATATCACAACAGCACAACCCGCCAGGCAACGCCGACACGTGCGAGAAAAACGCGTCAAATGAAAGCATCGAACAAGGATTGACAACTCAAAGGAGCAGTTTGTGAACGACACTGAACGACACCTGCTGGTGGTCGAAGATGATCCCGGACTCCAGAGCCAACTGCGCTGGTGTTTCGACGACTTCAATGTCGCCATCAGCAGCAATCGTGAAGAAGCCATTGCCATGGTAAGGCGCCAACCACCAGGTGTAGTCTTACTGGATCTTGGCCTGCCTCCGGATCCCGGCGGAGTGACTGAAGGCATGAACACGCTGCGAGAAATTCAAGCTCTTTCACCCACAACCAGAATCATCGTTGTCACAGGGGATCACGACCGCGACCATGCGGTAAAGGCCATTGGTCTGGGAGCTTACGATTTCTATCAAAAGCCCGTCGATGCCGAAATCCTCACATTGATGGTCAATCGTGCCTACAGCGTTTACGAACTGGAACAAGAAAACCAGCGATTGCACACCTTACAAAAAGAAAGCCCACTGGAAGGCATTATTGGCTCAAGTCCACAGATACTCAAAGTCTGCCGTACCATTGAGAAAGTCGCCCCCAGTGACATCACCACGCTGCTTCTGGGAGCCAGTGGCACCGGTAAAGAGGTTTTTGCCAGAGCGCTTCACAACCTGAGCTCCCGCAAAAAACAAAAGCTGGTTGCTATCAATTGCGCTGCCATTCCGGAAAATCTCCTGGAAAGTGAGCTGTTCGGTTATGAAAAAGGAGCATTCACCGGTGCCGCCAAGCAGACACCCGGTAAAATCGAATACGCTAACGGTGGCACCTTGTTTCTGGATGAGATTGGTGACTTACCTCTGGAGCTTCAATCCAAACTGTTGCGATTTCTGCAGGAGCGAGTTATTGAGCGAGTTGGCGGAAGAAAGGAAATTCCCGTAGATGTCCGTATTATCTGCGCGACGCACCAGGATCTATCCACTCACATACAGGACGGTCGTTTTCGGGAAGACTTGTTTTATCGAATCAGTGAGATTACCGTCAACATCCCAAAACTAAAAGATCGCGAAGGTGATGCCCTACTACTGGCCAGAACATTTTTAAATCGTTTTAGCAGCGAGCATGGCAAGAATCTAAGACGTTTCTCTGATGATGCTATACAAGCTATTGAGGGATACTCCTGGCCAGGCAATGTCAGAGAGCTGGAAAGCCGTATCAAGCGGGCTGTTATTATGGCCGATAACAATCACATCACTGCTGAAGATCTTGAAATTGAATTTGATCCGGCCGAAAAAACACCCTTGAACCTTAAGCAAATTCGAGAAGAAGCCGAGCGGAATGCTATTTTAAGAGCCCTCAACCACTCTAACGACAACATTTCTGAAACAGCCAAAAGCCTTGGAGTAACCCGCCCCACTCTCTACAACATGCTGGAAAAGTATAACCTTAAAGCATAATGATCTTCTGGACTGAATCAGGGGAACCCCCTGAAGAACATCTCAATCATTTAAATGATATTGAAGGCTCCAAGATGTATCGCATGACGATACGTTTTAACGAGAGCCTTTCTTGAACAGAACAATCTCTACGGTTTGAATTAAGATGTAGAGATCCAAAAGAATCCCGTGATTTTTGATGTAGTACAAATCGTACTTCAACTTTTCAATCGCGTCTTTTTCCGAAGCTCCATAGGGATAACACAACTGCGCCCAACCGGTTAATCCTGGAGCCATCCGATGGCGATCCGCATAGAACTCATTGAGTTGACACAATGAGCTGACAAATTCTTTCCGCTCTGGACGAGGTCCCACCAAACTCATGTCTCCGGCCAGTACATTCCATATCTGTGGAATTTCATCAATGCGGTATTTTCTGATGAATCTACCTACACGAGTAATTCTTTGGTCACCGTTCAGAGCCCATTTAGCGACACCATCTGCTTCAGCATCCTGACACATGCTCCTGAATTTATAGATTGTAAATTCAGAACCACCCCGCCCCACGCGTACTTGTGTGTAGAAGACAGGTGCTTTACGGCCACACTCAATCATAATCGCCAAGGCAGTAAGCACCATCACAGGCAAAAACAGAATCCCCAAGACGACGGCAACAACAATATCTACCATACGTTTCAGGAAATACGAGAGGAAATTATTGGTAAAACCACCTGAACGAATCAGCCAACCGCTTTGAATCAAATCCAACTGAATAACCGAAGCTTCACGCTCAAAGAAATCGAGATCATCAGTCACATCTATTCCAGACATCCTACAATCCAGCAAATCATTCACCGGTAATCCCTGGCGGCGATCATCCAGAGCAATCACAACCTCATCGACCTGATGATCCAATGCGTACTCACAGATACTGTTTAATTTCAGCAACTTATCGGGATTAACATAACAGTGCTGGCAACTTTTAGTAGGAAGAAACCCCATCAGCTTGAAACCTCTACGATCGGCTTTTCTCCGTAACTGCTCAATTCGTTTGGCTCGCTTACCAGTACCCAACACTAAAACATTACGTCTAAGCACCTGACCATCTACAAAACGCTCAAATAAGGTCCTGACAATCATCAAAGAAGATGCCAGTACAGACACACCAATTGCTATGTTGATGTAGCTCCAGCTAGCTTCCGCCAACACCTTATTTAAGGTCAACATTGTGACAGCACACAAAACAACGGCAATAAGAATATGAATAAACACATCCAGCAGGCCATTTCTCTGTCGAGCATTATACAGTCCCATAGCCGTCAGAGAGAGAACCACCATCGTTGAAAAAACGGCTCCTTTTACAGACAAGAAAGACACGGCTGGCGCATTATTTAATAAAGAATCCATAGAGGAGTAAATAGCAATCGACAGCAACCATTCGACAACCGCCAACCAGACATACTCGACATGAACAAAATGCCCTGCGATACGCACCTTTCCCCTGAGGGAGCGATGACGAGAAAACTTGTTACTCGCTGGTTTGAAAGTTAGGTGCTGATCTTCAGGATGTGAATTATCTGCCGGAAACACACCGTCATTGTGACGTATATACGGCATTTTTTTTCTGAGTTGCACCTTCGTTTGAGTCATTGTCTCAGGCCCCACACCTTGATAATCCCTTATTCAGAAAGCCATTCATCCCGCTGTAGATTGTTGTTGGGGATCAACGTTCCATGATTTTCGCCATTCAGCACATTCAACTTAAAAAGTTATCTTTGGCAATTTTTGTGACACAGTTAACTATAGTTAAGTCGAGCGTGTTTACAATATCTTTATGACCTTTATAAATTAATATTTTATAAACTTGGACCTCATGAATTTATTACGATTCAGTACCCAATTCTTACCCACCGAAAAAAATCATAAAACAATATTTTTTTATACCTTATAGTTTTTGAGCTGGATTTGTAGAGCCCGACATCAACCCGTTATCATAAGAAATAAAAAATTCGAGCTTAAGATTAATTAAATAGGAGATTCACCGGCAGCTCTCACGGGAAGGGCTCCATCCACCGGGTCTTCATAGAATTTAATAACAGCCTCACCATAATCCAGGATGTTTTCAGATTTCTTAATTTCCAGCAATTTCCTAACTTCATCTTCTCTGACACGTGCGGTTCTGGCGATTTGCTTTGGCCCCACTTTAATGGATCGGTGATGAGGATTCTTGCGACTAGGTGTCGCAGATTTCCACAATTCATTCAAAGCAAATTCAACCCGTCCGGTTTGAGGGGCAAATGCCTGAACCATTGCAAGGTTATCCGTATCTCGAACTCGCTTGGCAAAGTGCTTTAGTAACTGCGCCAAGTGATCTGGCTTTTTTTTCAGCATCTCAAACATTGCGGAACGTTCAATGGATATTACCTCTGTATTTACCAATGCTGATGCTTTTGCCGAACGTCGCTCTCCATCAAAGACGGCCAACTCACCAAAAAGTGCGCCACGAGAAAGATTGGCTAATACCATTTCGTTACCATTAGGGTCTTCCCGAGAAATTGCAATCCACCCCTCGTCAATAGCAAAAGTATGAGTTGCTTCGTCCCCTTGCTCAAACAACACCTCACCCGGTGACAATAAAACCCGTTCAAACTGACCGCAGAAATTGTCCAGCCAAAAATGATCGACAGACTTTTTGATTTCACCAAACGTCCAGGCAAAACCAGTCTCAAAAGGCGCCACCATAGGCACCATATAGTCGTTTACCTCTTCCTTCCACTCACTATCAGCAACGGTTTCAAATCCGAGACGTCCATAAAGAGACAAGGTTTCTTCACTGATCGAACCAATAATGTGAGTCGCATTACGACTGTACATAATACCTGCCACGCTCTTAAAGAGGGAAAATATGACATTACGACGATTGCGCCAGTCTTTATGAACCGCCAGCATGCTGCCGCTTACTAACTTTGGGGGCTTTACTTCAGATTTATCACCAACACATTGCTCCAGTGCAAGCTGATATTTTTTTTCCAAGTCCTCACGGACACCACCGAAATCAAAGTAATGCTCCGCAGGAAGACCAATATCTGAATCCTCATTTACCCGTATAGACGCAATGGGCTCACCATTAGAATAAGCAATGATATTAACGACACCCGGAATGGTGTCGAAGTGATCGACGATTCTTGGATTATAACTGGAAGCTGTTTCAAACTTTCCTCGCTCCTCAACGTAGACGCGATACCTCAAGTTATAAACATCATCCAGTTCTTTTGCAGTACGTGCAATTTTGATCAGTACAGACATACCAAGCAGGCTCTATAGATACCCTCAAAAAGGAAGGAAAAGAAATTTATTATGGTTTCAGTATAGGCGGGATAAACAATACACAAATAATAATATTTAAAATATATGACGAAGAATAGCCCCACAATGTGGAGCTATTCGCTTTGAGCTTTAGGGTTCTTAAACGTCAACTTCAGGCTTCTAAACTTTTGCGTCTTGCAAAGAATCCCATTAACAGCAGACCAAGACCCATCATAGAAACCATGGCAGGTTCAGGGACTGCCCGAATTCCATGCAAACCGAGGTCTACAGCAACTGCGCCTTCAAAGTTGAACACTACGCCTAACAGTTCCAAGTCTGACAAGTCAACTATATCAGCATCACCACCACTACAGATTACATTGACCAATCCGCATTGATTGAACAAGGATATATCGATATAGAAGAGCTGACTGCTTCCAACAACAAGGGGGACTGTGGCTGCAACCAATTGAACAACAGAATTACGACCGCTTCCATCTGCTGCAATCAACTGAAACTTCCAAGCCGCATCATCGCCGGAATCAGAAAGGAAAACATCTACCTCAAATGCGCTAAAGCCGCTAAGGTCAAATCCTCCCAGACCGGTACTGCCCTGGCCATCCCAAATGAGTGTTGCCTCACCTGTTACCTGTGCATCATTACTCATTGCAAATACATTTCTACCCAGCAAGGCAGAATAGCCTACTACGGCCTCTGTTCCCAAACTACCAGGACCGCCACCACCATTGTCGATACAGCCAGTAAGGCAGTTAACTGATAGATCGCGATAACCACCCACGATATCCGGATATGGCCCTGCTTCCAGCGCATCAACAGCCGCGCCACCATCGGTATAATCAGCCGCGAACTGTGCTATTGGAGCTTCCGGGGTTCCACCACTGAACAAGTCAATAGCAATACCACTCGCAGAAGATAACGAACTCGCCGCCAGTAAAACTGGAATAGAGATCGCTTTGAATAAATTTTTCATTTCACTTCTCCCTAAAACTCGTAAAAGCCTCGAAGTCAATTGCAACTTTGAACCCTAATCTATAACACTGTCTTTCGGGTTTAACCGACACAGCATGTTATATACGGGGATTAAAGCCAGGATCGTGCCAGTTTATTTTTATACATTTAAATCAGTTAGTTAGATATTTTCAGTCCCGTAAAATAAAATCCCGACACCCAGCCTGTAAAAATTACTGACACCACACATGGCACCTAAATTCACCCCACCTAATACCTGCTCATCCTCGGACATGAAACAACACATAGACCATCCCCGGATAGTCGATAATGTCATGCAAAAACACCACGGTTATTCTTAAAGATTAAACCGAGCACACTGAAGCCGCCCCTATCCATTAACACAAAAAGAAAAGCATGCCATATAAGGTGCCTCGTTATAGCTGGAAATATCACCAACCTATGCGTATTCTTAAGCCACAAGCACTTTCGGTGACCTTCAAATAATCAAGGGCTCCGATCAGCTTCTTCAGGATCGAAAAAATCGGAGCCCAGAAATGACAGGACGTACAATAAAGATGCGCGTTATGAGTAATAGCTATCCACTTAAAACAACCAACCACTTTCTGGTATTCCTCCTGATTTTAATTTTAGGCGCCACAAGTGGTTGTCTCGGAGGGAAAAATCCGGAAGAACTGTTTAAAGAAGCAAAGGCTTCCATGGAAGCTGGAGACTTAAAAGCTGCAACTGTACAGTTAAAATCCATTCTTCAGGAATATCCTGACCATATACCGTCACGTATACAGTTAGGCCGCCTCTATCAAGAAGCAGGCAACCTGCCAGGCGCCCAAAAAGAACTGGAATATGCGCTGAAAAACAATGGATCCAAGGAGGAAATCATCCCTCCTTTACTCAGTGTATATGTCGACCTTGGTGAACATCAAAAGGCTATCGACCTTCCGCTGGAAGGGTTATCTGACGACAGTCTGGCAGTAGCTTATTCATTTAAAGCACGCGCTTACCGGAGGACCGACGAGCCCGAAAAAGCCACACAAATGATGAAAATGGCAAACCAGCTGTCTTCTGAGGCTCCTGAAGTCAAGACTGCCACAGCTGTTATGACCGCCATGGACAACCCTGCCGAGGCTGAATCCCTGCTTAGGGATGTCGTCGACAACAACCCTGAATATGCACCCGCCTGGAGTCAACTGGCCCACATTTACCGCACCGAAAACAAACTGGACTCAGCTGAAAAAGCCTACGACGAAGCAATCAAGCTTAACCCCACCAATGCAGCTGACTTTATTAGAAGAGCGGGGTTAAGAATTGAAAATCGTGAGTTTGATGCAGCACAGAAAGATCTTGACTCGGCAAAGGAACTGATCTCTGGTTATTATGAAATAGACTTTTTACAGGGTGTCATCCAGATGTCTCAAGGCAAAAACATGGATGCTCAAACCTCATTTCAACAAGCGTATAATAAGCAACCAAAGTTTTTGCCAAACCTTTACTATTTAGCACTAAACAGCTTTATGATTCAGCAGTACGATACTGCCGAAGACATGGCGACGGCCTATTTTGACCAAGCCCCAGAATATTTGCCCGGCAGGCTATTATTGGCCCAGACAAAATTGAAGGGCAATGATTTTGAAGCAGCCCGTTTACTGCTTGAAGATGTCGTTAACGCCCACCCTGAAAACAGCCAACTGCTGGCCTCTTTGGCAGATGCCTACCATGGCCTAAGGATGTATGACAAAGAGTTAAAGTTGCTGTCCAAGCTCAAAATCTTGCTGCCAGACAGCCAATTTATTCAGGTTCGTGAAGTCACGGCATTACTCCAAAATGGAGAGGCTGAAAAAGGCCTCAAGGCTGCGGATGAACTGCTTGTAAAATATCCTGACAACTGGCAGGTCGTTAGACAAGTTGCGACCTATTACTCAACACAGAAATCTTTTGATAAAGCACTGGCTGCAGCAGAGGAATTCAGCAGAAATAACCCTGAGAATACCAACGGTTACAATTTGCTTGGGTTGACTCAACTGCAAATGAAGCAACTCGGTGAAGCCAACAACAGTTTTTTAAAAGCCAGAGAACTATCCCCAGACAACATCAGCGTTTTACACAATCTGGCTTCTCTTTCGCTGGTTTCCGGGGATTCCAGCAAGGCAGAATCCTATTACCAAGAAGCTCTTAAGCTGGATGATGAACATCTTTCGACATTAGTCAAATTGGCACTACTGGAACAAAAAACTGACCCAGAGGCATTTATCAAACATCTGGAAACTGCAATCTCCAGCCACCCTACAGAGCTACAACCACGCTACTTATTGGCACGCCATTACCTAACCCATGGTGAAACCGAAAAAGTGCTGACCACACTGGGAGAACAAAATACACGCACTAAAGAAAGTATCGAAATATCCCTATTGCTGGCCGAATATTACCTTGGCAACAACCAACTACCGGAAGCGCAGGATCATATTAGCCGCGCACTTAAATTGTCGCCTAATAATGTTGATGCAATTTTCCTGAAGTCACAGCTATTGGCCAAACAGGGTAAATCAGAGGCTTCACAGCAAGCTCTCGATCAAGCACTTGAGCTGAATCCCAATCACCTGATCAGTAATTTGGCGAATATTAACAACATGCTCAGAGCCGGTCATTACCAACAGGCAAAAGACGAATCCGAACGCCTGCTGGCTTTGGCACCCGATAACCCAACCCTATTGTTGACCAAGGGTAAAGCCGAAGCAGGATTGGGAGAATCCAGGCAGGCAGAAGCCACTCTCAAGCAGGCATTTGCGAATGCGCCATCAAAGCAGACGCTGTTTCCTTACAGCAGTGCAGTCTATAAGCGTGATCAACAGGAAGGCTATGCAATTCTGGAAGACTGGTTAGAAGAAAACCCCGATGATATTGTCAGCCGCAACTTTTTAGCTGGCGTCTATCTCAATGACAAGATGAACGATAAAGCTGTCAGCCATTACCTGATAGTGTTAGACAAGTCCAATGACAATGCCTTGGCTCTGAACAACATGGCTTGGCTGCTCAGGGAAAAAGACCCCAAACAAGCATTGGAATACGCGGAAAAAGCAACGTCGGTGAATCCAGGCTCGCCCGCCTTACTTGATACACTCGCGGTAGTTTTAATGCATAACAATCAAAACGAGAGAGCTCTCAGAACCATTAATGAAGCCACCAGAAAAATGGATATTAACAATGGAGACCCCAGTTTTTTCTACCACAAAGCCCAAATCCTGAAAGCCCTGGGGAAAAGTCAGGAAAGTCGCACCATCCTCAGTGCACTGCTGGATGCAGACGGCTCATTTAATGAGCGAGAAGAAGCGCAAGCCCTGATTAAAACTCTCTAAACCAACTGCCTCTTGATATCATCAGGGGGCGATCCTATCTACGCCCCCTCTTTCGACTTGATAAGTAAGTCTTCCAAAGGCTTGCGAAGAGAGCGAGCTACGGGGGCAGGACCATATCCCAGACGGCCCATAAAGACTCCGCTGTGCAGATCACAATCACCAAAGAACGTCTTTAACCGCTGCCTGATCTCATCCGCCTGAAGTGCTCCATTTTCATCACTTGTAAATCTCTGGCCAGATTCACTGTACTGAGAGAATATCAAAGGCGTCATTTCTGGCTGAAATTGCAGCCCCAGTCGAGCCGCTTCCAGCCAGAGCCTCTGCACCGCTCGACCAGCGTTCAGATAATCTTCTGTGTTTTCCGGGGTTTTCTTCGCCGTTAAAATAAAGTGAGCTCCACAATACAAGCCAGGCATTAAATCCAGCTGAATGCGTGGCAGCCAGGTGCCTGCCAGATAACGATTCAGAAACTGTACCCGCTTCCAGCTCTTGAGAGCCCATCGCATGAGTTTTAAACCGACTGGATCCATGCCCACGGCCTGATCCGGAATTCGATCCTCACTATATTGAGAGTCCCACTCAATGACTTTACTATGCACATCGTAAGCCTCTTTGATGGTGAGCCTAAGTTTAGCACTGCGAAACAGTAATTTGGCCATATCCCAGCGGCTGTTGCCGTCAACCCAGATCAGGGAGTAATCATCACCGACTATTTGTTCTAACTGGGTTTTAACTCGGTCTGTTATCTGATTTCTCTTTAGCAGTCGACGCTGCACCGAACGGGTTTTAATGTATGGCAATAAGGGAGCTGCTGGTGCAGTTTGTGTTTTCGTCAGATTGACATCGATCAGTGTTTTACTCTCGTCTGACTGCTCAATCAGTTGCCAGTCGACTAAAAAACTCTGCTTATTTGCCGCAATTTCCAACGTTTGCAGCAATGCCCCCTGGGCTATCTGGCTGGCACGCCCACGAAGATCATAGACACACCAATCTCTTGTATCATAACCATGAATACGAACTGAGGTATCACTCAGTAACTCAAAATCCCATACTTGTGTATTGTCACCACTGGGTGCCCAACGAGCCCACTCAAGAACCTGCTCTATATCAGACGCTGTTTTTTTCATATCAGGAGCAACATCTCCAGCTTTAGCCTCTCGTTGCTGCTCTCTCTGACTCATCAGACTTTTACGGGCAATTTTCAACATCAGCTTTTGTACGGGGTTACTGTTGCCCCACGGCCGCCAAGTTGTTTTGAACTGATTTTTATAGGCATCAAAATGAAGCCCCCAGGGCGCTGCCTTGACTTTTCCACGGTTCAATAAAAGTTTCAGTGTGTTGGTAGCTGCAACACCTGCACACATTTCACAGGCCATCGGTGTTGAGGGTCCCTTCTGATTTTCCAGATCTACCCGGCTTTGATCAGCCAGGTACCCCAACTGTAACATTGCAGGTGACAACCCCACCAAAAACCTCAGACTTTTTTCATCCGCGTCGCAATTCTCCATACGGAAGTATTGCTCAAAACTCATCTGCCCTGGCTGAAATGCCAAGAACGCAACCCCCATTCCCAAAGGGGCTGCCGTCAATGCCGGAATCCCTTTATCGTAGCAGGCCTGAAAAACGGCACGCCGCAAATCCAGCACAAAAAAATCCAGACCATCAATATAGACATCCACATCACTCAGAAACTCATCTATGTTGTCCAACGTAACACCGTCAGAAAACTTGGTGATCTCGAGTTCGGGATTGATTCCAAGCGCCATTTCTGCCATGACATCAATCTTGGGCCGCCCAATATTTTGGAGGTAAGCTCCCGCCTGACGATTGAAGTTTCCCTGTTCAAAGGTGTCGAAATCCGAGATATTGAACTTGCCAATACCCAATCGGGTCAGCGTCAATAAATGCACACCGCCGACCCCCCCTACTCCGGCAATAGCAATCTTTTTAGAACGCAGTACTTCCAGCTCATCCTCAGTAATCCATCCCAAAGTTCTGGAAAAGGCTTCGTGGTAGTCAAACGTGTCAGTGGTATTGGTTTTATGGTTATCCATAAGCTTCAAACTCAATATGTTCCCGGACTGTATTCTTCTTCAGAAAATATCCAGCCATTCCAGATTAGAGGGCTAATGTACAACTTCCATTTTGTAATAACCTAATCCTAGCAGTTTTTTTATCTTTGTAACTATTACAGATAAGAGGCCCGCGACTTGTCAGGCAAGATTTAATATTGGTCAGGCTTTATAAGTAAATTTTCTAAGGTTCTGAAAACGGTTGACAATACCCTATACCCAGAACACATCAGGAATGTTGATGCAGACGACTGGAAATATTCTCCAGCAAAGCATCAACGGCTGACTCCAACATTTCATAAACATGATCAAAACCCGCTGCACTTCCATAATACGGATCAGGAACCTCCAACTCAGAGGTATTGCAAAAACTCAACAGTAACCGGGTCCGATCAAAAACTTCCGGATGGCTCTCTTTCACATAGTTGAGTTGCTCGCGATCCATCACCAGAATGTAGTCACTTTTCAAATCTTTTGCTTTTAAGCGCCGTGACTTTTGACGGGAAATATCAATTCCGTGCCTTAGAGACACCTTCTGTGCTCTTTTGTCCGGTCGACGACTTATTAGTGACGCCTGAGTTCCGGCAGAATCAACCTTAATAACCTTTTCCAGCTTCAGGGATTTGATTTTCTCTTTGAGGATGCCCTCCGCCATGGGGGAACGGCACACATTGGCATGGCAGACAAACAGTACGGCAATCTTAGGCATTTACGGATTTTCACTGATGAGTTTATTGGCATAACGGATAGGGATGGCGTAGGTGATACCAGAGGGTTTTTGCAAGACGTTTTCTTTGGTTTCTTTGACAAATACGCTGTTAATTACCCCAAGAACGGAGCCATTATTAACATCGTATAAAGGACTGCCGCTGTTTCCTGGATAGGCAACAGCGTCCAGTTGATAAACTTCGAAAGGATGACGCAAGCGTTTAATATGTTCCGGTGTCAGGCTGGCAGAGGAATGCGCTGGAATGACCAATGGAGTAATCGCCGAAACGGTAGCTCGATGAGTCACTGGATAAAGCCCCAGCACCATGCCAATAGGAAACCCCGTAAAGGCCAGATCGCTCCCTTCGCGAATATACGCATCTTTGGCTAGCGTAAGCGGTTGCAAGCCTCGGCCTTCCAGCTCCAGCAGTGCCAAATCATGAACCGCATCGACGGCCTTTATGCGCGCTGGCGTAGACTTTGCGCCGGATCCGCGGCCCGCAAAAACCGAGAGGACTTCACCATTTTTTGTGTCCAGATTGTCAGGCAGCACATGCAGGTTGGTAATCACGTGCTGACCATTCCCCACAACAAACCCGGTTCCCATAAATTTGATCGGAATTCCTTTTGCCTTGACCGCTTTCACGGGTCTAACTGTACCAATGGCAACGATGCTGCTTCGAACTTTATCAATGGTTGCCGGCAAGGGATTGGCCAAACACCACGTCGCACTCAGCAGCCCAGCCACAAGCAACCAACTTGCCATTAATTTTGCAACTACGGAGTGTCTCAGCATCGCTCCTTCCTTGAATATCCGGGTTTGGTCACACCTGCTTCCGCAGCTTACTGCTCCGAACCTCTTACTTTATGACTGTTCTTGGCAAGTGTAGTCATATAAACCAACATCCGAAAGCGTGGTCGCAGCAATATTCAGCTCAAAACATTGTCGAGGATTGAAGAGGATAATTCACGCCTATCCTTCAAAACGCTATAATGGTTTTTCATTCTTCATTACAGCTCTTGTGGTATTCCGTTTGAACAACACCGTCTCGCCCCACCCTTCCATCAATCGCCGTTTCACCGTAGCCCCCATGATGGAATGGTCTGATCGCCACTGCAGATACCTTTGGCGGCTGATTTCGCGCCATGCGGTGTTGTACACCGAAATGGTCACCACAGGTGCGCTTCTGCACGCCGATCCGGAACGTTTTTTACGATATAACCCCAGTGAGCACCCTCTGGCGCTGCAGCTGGGTGGCAGTAACCCCGCTGATCTGGCCACCTGCAGCAAGATGGCCGAGGACTGGGGCTACGATGAAGTCAACCTCAACTGCGGCTGCCCCAGCGACCGCGTACAAAACGGGATGATCGGAGCCATATTGATGGCCCATCCGGAAAAGGTCGCAGACTGTATCAAAGCGATGCAGGACGCAGTGAGCATTGATGTCACGGTGAAACACCGTATCGGCATTGACGATATGGAAGATTACCCCGGTATGGCGCATTTTGTGGAAACAATTGCCAAAACCGGATGCAAGACGTTTATCGTTCACGCCCGCAAGGCCTGGCTCCAGGGTTTGAGCCCCAAGGAAAACCGCGAGGTTCCCCCCCTGCGCTATGACATGGTGCACCAGTTAAAAAGGGAATTTCCTGAGCTGGAAATTGTCATTAATGGTGGATTACACACGCTGGAGCAGTGTGAAGAACAGGTAACCGGGCTGGATGGGGTCATGGTGGGGCGTGAAGCGTACAGCAACCCCTATCTGCTGGCGGAAGTCGATAAGCGCTTCTATCATGATGAGCACCCGATTCCCTCACGCCAGGAGATCGCCTCACAATTTGTCGCCTACTGTCAGGAACAAATGAACGAAGGACAATTGTTAAAATACATGACACGCCATGTGCTGGGGCTGTTTCAGGGATTACCCGGTGCCCGGCGCTTCCGCCGCCATATCAGTGAGAATGCTCACAAACAGGATGCCAGTATTGCGGTGCTGGAAGACGCCATATCACTGGTTAACTTTTAACCAGACAAGATCTTCACAGTATTAACTCACCTTTATCAACTGGGCTGTATTTATGCTTGCCGGACTCAAAACGTTTTTTTCAGAAATTCTTGAAACCGACACCGAGGTTATAGATACCATGGATGCCAGACAGCTGGCAGCTGCGGCCCTGATGATCGACGTGGCCACTATTGACGATAATTTTGACGAAAACGAGACCCAAGCTCTGATCAGTGAATTGCGCCGGCAATTTGATCTCAATAATGACACCTTGCACAAGCTTATTGAGCAAGCCAGAAAAGAGAGCAAGGATTCCACCTCACTGTATCAGTTCACTCGTTGCATCAACGACGAGTTCAGTCCCGAAGAGAAGTGCCACCTGTTGCTGGGCATGTGGCGTATCGCTTTTGCCGATGGGGATTTGGATAAATACGAAGAACACATAATTCGCCGCGTCAGCGATCTGATTTATGTGTCCCACTCAGACTTTATCCGCACTAAGAAAGCGGCCATGGAGATGGATCAATAAAATAGCAGGCCGCCGGGTAGGCTTGGCCTCAGGTGGAGGAATCTTCGAGAGTCTTTACAAGGTCTTGAAAAACCTCACGATTTTGGTCGTTGAGGTCCATCAGGATTCTGTGGGCCTCAAGGACTTTCTGCTTGGCCGTACCCTCGTCCATCTCACTGACCTCGAGACACTGACTGACTTTCAACTTATCAGGCAGTTCTGTCATGATCTCAAAAATTTCGGCAAAACCCATGGTATCCAACAAGCGATTGATGCCCGGCGAGGTAGAAATAATCACAGGACGCAGCTGCTTACGCTGCTCAGCCAGGATGGATATCTTTGCCATCAATCCCAGAGTAGTGCTGTCGATGGCTTCAGCCTGGGTGAGATCAAAAATAATCGACGCGAAATCGTCCGCCTCAAACATGGCACTGATAAACTGGTCAAACGACATGCACAACGTCAGTCTGACATCGCCAACCATCTTGATAACATAGACACCGGCGTGGTCAGCGACCCATATCTTACCTTGCTGCATACTTGTTACCTATTGATGCCTGAACATCTTTGGCTTCAAACATATAAACTCTATTCGATTACACGCAATTTTCGCACCGACAATGATCATCGGACACGCTAAGGCCAGTCCTAAGCTCCACGCACCAGACTGAGGACAGCAATGTCATCCGGTGCATCCTCAATAGCATCCAGATTCAAAGCTCTGGTGACGTTTGCCAAGCCACCCCCTGCATCGGTAAGCATGTGCAGGAGATGATCCTCCTTGTCCAACAAATCCTGTGGTGGCATCACCTCCAGAATTCCGTCTGAGAATGCCAACAAGGTAGAGTGTGGTGGAAAGTCCACTTCATACAAAGGCCACTCCGAATCGGGAAACAGCCCTAAAGGCCGCCCCTTGCCTTCCAGGAAACGATCCCCTTCAGGTGTCAGCAATGCCATCAAAGGCAGATGACCAGCGACCGCATAGTACAGGCGGTGCAACTGTATATCCACTACTCCCACCAAGCAAGTCATGTGGTGGCCTAATCTTGTCTCCAGCAGTAGCCGATTCACCTCCGCAAGGGCAGTATTCATGTCCTCTTTCACCGAGCGGGTCCCATCGAACAACTGACAGTTGCGGGCTATTTCCGTGGTCGCATGCTTGACCCAGATGGTAGCAAACGCCGATGAGGAGCCATGGCCGGATACGTCGGTAAGGTAGAAGGACAGGTAGCGATCACCAAAATACCCCAGATCAATAAAGTCGCCACTGAGGAATAACGAGGGTATTACCTTGTGTTCGAGGCAATAAGAACCACGCTTCACCGGACTCGGAGGCAACAATTGCTGCTGAACCCGCCGACCGGCCTGCTGATCCTTTTCCAGTGTCCGCAGGTGCTCCTTGAGTTCGCTATTGGCCACTTCCAGCTCTTCGCGATAACGCTGGTTTTGAGCCAGCAGATCCCGTCGTTCCAGGCTCTTACTGACGGCATGCACCAGCACCTCCATATCGACGAGAGGCTTGATCAGAAAATCAGAGGCTCCCAGACGCAGTGCCTTTACCACATCCCCCATCACCCCGACACCCGACATGACTATCACCGGAGTTTCCGGCGAAGCCTGGTGAATTTTTTCAAGTACCTGCAAGCCGTCCATAGAGGGCATGCGCAGGTCAGTCAAGACAACATCCGGGCAGTGCTCATGAAACAGGGTCAGCCCCTGAATACCGTGATCGGCTTCCAGCATCTCGAATCCACTGTCTTCGAGATAAGCCACCACGCTTTGCCTGACAATGGTGTCATCATCGATGATGAGGATTTTCCGGTTTCCTGGAGGCATTATCCACCCGTTTCGAGCTGTGGGACTCGCGCTGAATATGAGAGTTGCCGGGGCTTGTACAGGACCGGCCATAAGGTCCCATCAGGTAAGTCCGCGGTATCTTAACCATCCTCTGCAATCAGCAAAGAAATAAGCGTCAACACTACTCCCATGGGCGAAACCCTGCAAGTACTTCGCCGAGGCTTTGGCAGAATCGCTAAAGCCTGCACATTCAGTAGGCTTGAGGGCGATTAACTAATGCTAGAAGTCGTCGTCACCGCCGAAGCTGTCTTCCACGGTACCGTCGTTGATCAGATAATCCCGCCGCTGCAGATAGGCATCACGGATAAACGTGTACTTGTCACCACTGAGCAGATCTTCAGCATCCAGCAAAGAGGCGCGCGTGTCGATCAGATCGACTCCGGCGATGCTATTGCGGGTTGGAACGTGATCCACGTAATTGATGGGGCTCACATAAGCGTTAAAAGGCATGCCAGCGGCATCGCGCAGGGTGCTGGAACCGAAAAACGGCAACACCAGGTAGGGGCCCTGCCCGGCTCCCCAGGCGGAAAAGGTCTGGCCGAAGTCTTCCCCCTCATTACGGGGCATGCCAAAGTACTGGGCGACATCAAAAAAACCAGCAACACCGACCGTGCTGTTCACCAACAAGCGTCCGGTGTCATTGCCCGCCTGAGCCCACTTCCACTGCAGGACGTCATTCAGGACGTTACGGACCTCTAACAGATTGGAAAAGAAGTTGGATACTCCGGTCTCCACAGGATCCGGAGTCACAGCCCGGTAGCCCTTGGCCACAGGCTTGAGGAAATAGGTATCCAGAGTGTCATTGAAGACAAAAATTTTACGGTTTACCCCTTCCCAGGGATCATTGATCTCTGCACTGTCATTAGCAAAGCCATATTGACCAGATGCAAGCAACAGCAATCCTGCTGTTAATGTTGTAAAACGGGCTTTCAATGCCACCGTGCCTCTCCTGCTATAAACGGAAAAGCCATTCTAGCCCAGGTCGGATAACAGGCAAAGCGCCACCACCCGACCATTTGGCTGACTTTACTTGGCACACTGGAACTGATAGTGCAAATAATAGCCTGATTGATTAGGAACAGACCACTCCTTCAGTTTTTCCCAGCCGTTGGGGCAGTAATGTGCCATCTGCACATACAGGCCTTTAAGCGCGGACTCTGGCCCACCCGTGGTGGTAAAAGGTTCACGGATATTGAAGGCTAAACCGGCATTATCTGACTCTGCAGCGGCGGTAGCGCCTGCACTCCCGGAAACCGATGAACGGGGAGTTGCTGCCGTTGCTTTAGCAACTTTCTTAGCTGTAGACAGATCTTGCTGAGGGACAGAGGTTTTGCTGGATTCGCGATACGCCAATTGCTGAGCTGGTTTTACCGAAGGCTTATCTGCGTCATCATTAGCATAAGTATCAATCGCTTTCGCATGCTTGCCGAAGAGTTTAGTGCCCTCTTTCGGATCGTAAACAATATCTGGGTTGTCGTCACACTCAATGTGCAACTTACTGAAATCGAGGCTGTCGGCCATATCCACATCTGGAGAACATTCGTCCGAAGCCGCAAACAATGATGCGGAAGTCAGCTGCAAACTGCCAGCCAGGGCCAGAGCCATCCAAGTGATTTTTTTCATCATTTTCTCCACAAAAATGATTTTCTGCTCTTTGCTCTCACTCTTTGTATGTGTGCACTGAAGAGTAAAGAAACAAAAACAGATACAAAAAAATTAAAAGAACACTTGCAGGAAAGGTGCCGAAGCACCTTTCCTCAATATCTAACTGAGGTCATCCCCAATTAAAATTTGTGTTCCATACCGATACCGAAAACATCATCTTCTTCTGAGTAAGAAACCAGATTGTCGTTGCTCTCAATATTCGAGTAGTAAGTGTAAATCTTGGTGGTTTTCGCCAGGCTGTAATCCACACCCAAAATCCAGGCTTCACGCTCGAATTTGTCGCTCACAACACTGCCGCCAACTGGTGCCAACTGGATGTCGTATTCGCCTTCACCGTACTGTGCTTTCAGTTTGAAATTACCCAGTTTATAAGAAGCACTCAGCATGTAGCTGTCTTCATCGTAACTTGAGTTACTCAAATCAAAAGTATTTTGATCGTAGTTATCACCTTCCTCTGCCTGCTGATAAATACCACCCACAGTCAGATCACCCAAACTGTAAGAAGCCACAAAACGGTTAATGTTCAGGAACGCTTTTTCCAAGCTACCGGACTTCACGTTCTCATCGCGCGCCAGAGCCAGATACAGACCACCGTGCTTAAAAGTCAGGCCAGCAGAGTAGCTATCCAACAAACCATCGCGACGATCACCGGCATCTTCACCCAGAATGCTCATCACAGAAAACTGGAAGCCGGCCATCTCAGGAGTGCTGTAGTTGATCACGTTGCTGGAGCGAGTTTCACCGGACATCCAGTTCTTGATATCGCCACCCTGAAGGTCACCAAACAAATCGACTTTGGCCTGTGACAGTTTCAGAACTGAGTCGCTGCGACCCGCAAAAATGGTCCCGTAGTTACCGCTCAGACCTACGTAGATGTTACGCTGTTTAAAAGTTTGATCATCAGAACTGCTACCGGAAATACCGCTGTCTACAAACACTTCAACTTCAGCTTTGTAGATGGCGTACAGGCCTTCAGACAATTCAGTTTTACCTTTAAAACCAACGCGGGAAGCGTTACTGTTCAGGTTCCAGCCACTTTCGTCAGTACCTTCAATGCTGGATTCAAAATTTGAATTAACAGCAGTAACATTCATTTTACCGTAGAAAGTGGTATCGGTTTCGCCCATCGCAAAAGCCGTTGCAGGCATAACAGCAGCGATCGCCAGTGGCAGTAATAACTTTTTCATGGAGTCATCCCCTAGATATTTTGGTTGTAATAGACAATCTAAATAGTCGTTGTTGATGACGCCGAAGCGCTTTCAACAACATGGTGTTAGTAAGTCTGAAACGCAATCCTTGCTCGGTGACTACGTTATGGAGGGGCATTCTGAAGAGATAATATTTCAGTAATATGACGGGAGCTTAAAAAAGGTTTTTTTTATTTCTAAAGGCTTAAAAATAGAAATTCTTATGAAGATTTTGAGCCAGGCCAGAGGGTTGATTCCTACTGGCCTAAAAAAGTAAAAGAGATTTATTTCAAAAAACAAAGACAACTGTAATAATTTTGAAACAAAGATAGTCTAAGCATCGGCCCACAGCTTTTTCAGCCGCTTTTCCGAAACCGGCATCAGAGTTTTCAACGACTGGGCAAACAAAGAAACTCTGTATTCCTCCAACATCCAGCGGTATTGCACCAGCTGATCATTGGCATAGACCGTCGCCTCTCCGTCTTTTTCGAGACGCTGCTGCCAGGGTTCCCACAAGCTGTCCACTTCCGCCGTCCAGATCTTGTCTTTCTGTATTTGGGATGGGGCTTTCTCCAGTCTCAGGATGATCGCTTTGAGATATCGGGGATACTGTTGCAACCATTTCTGTGGGGTTTGGTATAGAAAACCGGGGTAGATCAATCGCTGAAGCTGCAAGTTGATGTCACCAGCAGCAACGGCAATGGCGAGGGCATTCTTATTGGACTTGATGTTTTTCTTGATGGCCACAACCTCTGCCAAAACGGTCACCATCAACTTTTCAAGCTCCGTAGCCCGTGCAGTGATCTGATCTCTGCCCGCTTCAATGCAACCCAGAAACGCCTCACGGGTTCTGGGAAGCTCTCCACTGAAACAACTGTCGGCAACCGCCGCCATGATGATGTCATCCACCACCGCGTCCCGCTTACCCAGAGAGACGACAGTCAAACCAAGATCCTTGCCTTTAAGCAGCTCCTTGCGCAGATATTTCACACTGCTCTGCAAATGCAGCAATGCCAGGCGGGTAATCCCCCGTCTGGTGAGGTATTCAGCCTCGACAGGATTATCACTCAGCCGCAGTGCTACTGAATCTTTCTCGTCGATCAACTCCGGGTACGCCGTGATACTCATGCCCGCCCGCTTCAGGCGAATGTCTTTTGCCAACTGGTCAAAGTCCCACTCGGTAATCCCGGACCGCTCAATGGAATCATCATTGCTTTTGAGAGTTTGCTGCAACTGATCCCGATAACGCTCGCGCAGGCTCGCCAGATCTCGTCCTTGCGCCAACACCTTGCCGCGCTCATCCACTACCTGAATATTAAAGCGATAGTAATCATCCAGCTGCACCTGCAGCCACTGATCTTCAGGGATATCGATCGTAGTTTGGCGCTTCAACTGATGGCCAAGAGCTTCTGTTAAAGGCACATCGTCAGGACTCAGTGAGGCCAGTGCGGTATCCACATAATTGGGCACCGGTACAAAGTGCTTGCGCCACTGTTTGGGCAGCCCTTTCACCAACTGAATGCATTTTTCCCGAAGGATACCGGGTATCAACCACTCCAGGCGATGCTCAGGCACTAAATGCAAAGCGGCCACGGGCACCTGAATACTGACGCCGTCTTCTGCGTGACCGGGCTCAAAATGATAACTGAGCGGAAACGTCAGCCCCTGCCAGCTCAGTTCCGCAGGAAACTGGGCTTCGGTAATGGCACTGGCGTCGTGCTGCATCAGATAATCACGAGTCAGATACAACAGCTCTGGCTGGGGGTTATCCTTGTCCAGCTCCACCGATTTACGCCAGTGCTCAAATCCGGCCAGATTGACAATATCCGCCGGCACCCGTTCATCATAGAAACGGTAAATGGCCTCTTCGTCCACCAGAATATCCCGGCGCCGGGATTTGGCTTCCAGCTCGTGCAATTCGGCAATCAATTGCTGGTTGTGTTTGAAAAAAGGCCCCTTGCCACGGTAGCGCTCCTCCACCAGAGCGGCACGAATAAACACTTCACGTGCCGTTTTGGGATCGATACTGCCAAAACTGACTCGCTGCTTTTCCACCAGTGTCAGACCGTACAATGTCACCCGCTCATAGGCCATCACCTGGCCGGTTTTGACATCGTAATGGGGTTCAAACTGATTGCGCTTCACCAGATGTTTGGCGGCCTGCAGCGCCCAGTCGGGATCAATCTTCGCAACCTGATGAGCGAACAGGCGGGAAGTTTCCAGCAACTGCCCGGCCATCAACCACTTGGGGGATTTCTTGCTCTGGGACGAGCCGGGGAAGATCATAAAGCGGCGATTACGCGCCCCCAGATACTCCTTGTCTTCTGCCTTGTTACCGATGTAGCCCAACAGTCCGGTAAGAAGCGCCTGATGAATGGTGTCGTACGAGGCTGCCTCGTTATTTTGTTTGAGGTTTAACGGCTTGAGCGCCGTCAACAACTGATGGTGGATTTCCCGCCATTCCCGCAATCTCAGGTAAGACAGAAACTCTTTTTTGCACAGTTTGCTGTATTGACTGGACGACAGATCCTGACGCTGCTGCTCGACGTAATCCCAGAGGTTCAGATAGGCCATGAAATCTGAATGATCGTCATTAAAGCGACGGTGTTTCTCATCGGCAGCCTGTTTTTTCTCGGCCGGACGCTCTCGCGGGTCCTGAATGGACATACCGCTGACGATAATCAAGACTTCCCGCAGGCAGCCCAGTTTCGCTGCAGCCAGCACCATCCGTCCCAAACGGGGGTCCACGGGCAGAGTCATCAATTGACGGCCCAGGCCATTCACCTTGCCCTGCTTGTTGACAGCCTGCAGCTCTTCCAACAGTTTGAAACCGTCGTTCAGCAAGCGCTGATCCGGTTTATCGACAAACGGGAAATGACGCACCTCTCCAATGCGCAGGTTCAGCATTTGCAGAATCACAGCGGCCAGATTGGTCCGCAAGATTTCGGCATCGGTAAACTCGGGTCGATTGAGAAAGTCCTGCTCATCGTAGAGTCGATAACAAACCCCTTCACTCACCCGGCCACAGCGTCCTTTGCGCTGATTGGCGCTGGCCTGGGAAATGGGCTCGATGGGCAACCGCTGAATTTTGGAGCGAAAGCTGTAACGGCTGATGCGCGCCAATCCCGGATCAATCACATAGCGGATACCGGGCACGGTAATACTGGTTTCAGCCACATTGGTGGCAAGCACTATCCGCCGTCCTTTGTGGGCATTGAAGACCTTGTTCTGCTCCGCCAGACTCAGGCGGGCATAGAGCGGCAACACCTCCACATGGGGAAACTGAGCCCGGCGCAATGCCAGTGCCGTCTCCCGGATTTCCCGCTCGCCACTGAGAAACACCAGAATGTCGCCGCCCCGCCGGGAGCTGCTTTTTTCGGTCGTCAGGATTTCATCCACGGTTTCAGTGATTGCGCCGTAAAGATCCTCGTCTTTATCGGCCATGGGGCGGTAATGGACATCCACGGGAAAGGTGCGGCCCGACACCTCAATGATGGGCGCATTGTCGAAATGCTCTGAAAAGCGCTGTAGATCGATCGTTGCCGAGGTAATGATGAGTTTCAGATCCGGGCGCTTGGGCAGGATTTGCTTGAGGTAACCCAGCAAAAAATCAATGTTCAGGCTGCGCTCGTGAGCCTCATCAATAATCAGCGTGTCGTATTTGTTGAGGAAGCGATCGTTTTGAATTTCCGCCAGCAGGATACCGTCGGTCATCAACTTGATGTGTGTCGTATCTTGAGAGTGATCGGTAAACCGCACCTGATACCCCACGGATTGTCCCAGCGGGGTATTCAATTCTTCCGCGATACGGGACGCCACCGTTCGGGCAGCAATTCGCCGTGGTTGAGTGTGGCCAATCACGCCCTGGATGCCCCGTCCCAGCTCCAGACATATTTTGGGCAGCTGGGTGGTTTTACCGGAACCGGTTTCGCCGGCCAGAATCACCACCTGATTCTCCTCGATCAGCTTGGCGATCTCCTCGCGGCGACCAGACACTGGCAGACTCTCGGGGAATTCGATCCTGGGAACAGATTCTGCGCGTCGGCGGCACAACTCTAATGACCGCTCAATGCCCGCAGCAAGCTTCTCAATGGCCTTATCCGCAGACTGGTCACTTTTCAACCGGTCTTTTATCTGTCCCAACTGGCGGGCAAAGCGATGGCGGTCACGCCCCATTACCTCTGTCAGCTTTGTTTCTAATGATGAAATAACCTCTGTGGACAAAGCGGACTCCTGACGACTCAATAATGGCGGATTTTGGCTAAAAGCCAACCATTATAAGGGCTTGAGTGCAGATAGAAAAACCGCTCAGTACCCCTCGCCGCCGACAAACATGACCATCTCGCCCGGCGCCATCTCTTGCCATAGCTCATTATTGGTCAACGGCTCTGTCGCAATCACGGTCACCACGTCATTAGGGGTCGTTTCACCGGCAAAATCGATATGGACATCAGCATCCATCAGCTGGGCTTTGCCGAAGGGGGCACGGCGGGTAATCCACTGCAGTTTGGTACTGCAATAGGCCAGCAGAAAGTGGCCGTTACTGAGCAGGCAATTAAACACCCCCATCTCCCGCAATTGTTCACAGCGCGGGTAAAGAAAGTCTCGCAGGGTGTCCGGAGCTGGCGGCTCGCTGAAAGCAGCCCTTAATTCACCCAGCAGCCAGCAGAAAGCTCTCTCACTGTCGGTGGTGCCAATGGGAAGATCTTTATCCAGTATCAGGCTTTCACTGTTTGCCAATTGACCGTTGTGTGCAAAGGTCCAGTTTTGCCCCCAGAGCTCTCGGGTAAACGGGTGGGTGTTCTCGAGACAGATACCACCCACATTGGCCTGACGGATATGACTGATGACATAACAACTTTTGATGGGATAACGCTGTACCAGACTGGCGATTTCTGAATTCACACAAGGGTCTGGATCGCGAAACTCGCGAATGCCTTTGCCTTCATAGAACACGATGCCCCAGCCATCTTTATGAGGACCAGTGCCACCTCCCCGCTGAAGTAGCCCCTGAAAACTGAAACAGATATCGGTGGGGACATTGGCCGACATACCGAGAAGTTCACACATTCCATGCCTCCCAAATAAAGACTGGCTTTTAGGATGGAAGCCTTGCCATCAAGATGATCTTGCGTCCCTGTCGAGTATAACGTTCAAAGGCATCCCGCATAAACGCAGGCGCCTGTTCAGGATCACGCCATGTAAATCCCGCTTGCTGGTAAAAGGCTTGCAGATGATCGAAGGGATAACAATAGCATGGATGCTGCTGTAAGAAATCGCTCAACCCCAACAACAGTTGGGAGCCCACTCCCTGCCCCCGAACCTCCGGGGCAACACACATGGCTCTGAGAAAGTACCAGCCATCGGCTTTTGGCTCCAGCCGGACGGCAGCCACAATCCCCTCACGGCCTTTGAGTACATACACGACATCCCCTCGGACGGCTTTCGCCGAGTAACGACACTGTTTGTAAAACTTGTTGACCAGTGGGATTTGTAATTCCGGAACGGACTCTAACTGATACATGAGTGGTTGCTGCGCTGGGCCTCGTAGTGTTGTAAGAAACGTTGAAAGTACTCATCCAGGGCAAGAGCGGATGAATCAAATCCCAGTGATTGTAACAGGGTGATACCGGTTTCAACGGTGGAAAGGTTACCTGGCTGTTGATTTTTTCGCAGGTCATAACAGCTGGGGCTATCACTCGATAGCCCCAGCCGTGGCAGCGATTGCAGCTCGGATGAACTGCGCACCATTTTGCGAGCCTGCTGCCAGGTGCCGTCCAACAGGATAAACAGGTAATGCTCCAGCCCCCGAGGCGACGAGAGAAGATCCTCCTGGTCCAGGGTTTCGAGGGTTTCGAGGGTGTCGCCGGCAAGGTCGTCGAGCGGAAACAATAAAACTGGCTGCTGGCCTTTGGCTTTTGCAGCCTCAATCAACGCAGGCCCCGAAGTTTTACGCTGCCAGGTTTCGATTTGGCAGTGAGGCAGAGACGCCTCGAGCAATCGCCCGGTATTGGACAGTTTGGTAAACTCCCGCTCGTGAGTGAGCAGTAACAGATGGAGTCTGGGGGTTAACTCCGGAGCTTCGTGACACAGACACACACTCTTTCGCCAATGGCATCGGCCACAGGTTTCATCAGTGTCAGCTTTTCGCTCCGTCTGGGTTGCCATTTAAATCATTTTCCAATTCAGCCAGAAGCGCATCGACATCCTGCGCATTCTGCATATCCTGTTCAGACAGTGGTTCATTTTGATCCATGCTTAATTCAGCTTCGGTGACCTTATCACTGGATAAATCCAGGTCCGTCATCGCCTCCTCGCCAGTTTCGATTTCAATGGGTGCGATATCGTCATCCCGATCTGAAGTTTCGCTCTCCCGAGCATCCACAGAATCTCGGGCATCATTTTTTTCAGGCTTGTTTTGCCCCGGCTGTTTGGATTTTACCGGATTTTCTTCCTGAATTTCGTCTGTTTCGGCTTCGACGTCAGATACCGCCTGTTCCAGTTCTTTCAGGCTATCCTCTTTACCCGTGCCCATCACCAACCGATAAGCCATATACGCGATAAACAGCAGCAGCAAGTTACCTCCGCCAATTACCGCATACAAGAGCCAGTCCGGCATCTTGGCAGGTACAGCTGGCTCGGCTTTCGCAGCGGTCTCTTCGACCACAGGTTCCTCTTTGACCGGTTCTGGCTCGGTTTTTTTCACGGGTGGCGCCATACCGGCAATTTCACGGACTTGCAGATAGTGGGTTAACTGTCTTTGAAAGCTTTTTCCATCCACCACCACGGAAAGCTTATAACTGCCGGCCTCATGGAATACATCCAGACGAGCTGAGTACACACCATCAGCCGGTGGAGTAGCCTCGCTCAGTATTTGTTGCCAAACCTGCTTGGGATCAGAAGCATTGGCTTGTGCTTCTGCAGAATCAAGCTGATGGACAGAACCGGTAACCGTCAACAACTGCAGAAAGTCAGCGTCCGTAATTGGCCCTTCCTGATCCTGCATGCGCAATGAGAGATCCAGCGTCTGATCCCAGAAGACATTGTTCGGCAGCGGCTTAATAAAAAGATTAAGGTTGCTGACGATGGTGACACGACTGTCAGGCGCAATATCTGCCAACACATTCCACTCGCCCTCTACGGGTTGCTGCAAGGTCACCAGATCGTACTGATCCGTGCGATACCACCTGGCATCGTCGGTCTTTTGTTCAAACTGGTACTCCATGCCATCCGGACTGATCAGGCGGGTGGCCGGACTGCCCGGCTGGCGAAAAATCAGGGCGGTAAACTCTTCAATACTGGAATCCACCAAAAATCGGTTGTCAGTAAGCGGCAGCTGTTCAGCCGGCGCAGTCTGATCGAAGATGCGTAAAAACACCTTCATCAGCTCGTCTGCGCTATGAGCCACCGCCGACACGCCTTCGGACGCCAAAGCCAGCTCATCCAGTAATGGCTGGTCAGCGTGGTCGGACAAGGCAATGGTGTGCAGGGTGTACCCGGAAGATTGAATGACCGGCAACACCTTCTGCAAGATACGCTGTCGCTCTGCCTGATTTATTTTAGGATCTTTGCTGATGTCCACCATGCCATCGGTGAGCAAAATGATATGCGTCTGGTAGCCCTCATCAGGCACCAGATGATCGTAGGCAGCCTTTTCCAGCGCCTCTCCTATATTGGTAAATAAGCCATTGGAACTGATTTTCGTGGCCTGACTCGCGGCCCCCGCCTTCCAGGTATCGCTGACCTGACGATGAGGGACCAGCATGTTCACATGCTGCCCAAAGGTCCAGACGCCGGCTTTACTGGTCTCGGGCAATAACTGCATCAGCAGCTCCAGCGCCGGCTGACGCAAATTGGCCGGATCATTTTTTTTCATGCTGCCAGAGATATCGATCACCACGCGCACATCCGTGGCTTTGGGAAGCTCAAGCTGTAGTTGATCGGCTGGGAACTGGTCAGTTTGACCCAGAACTACGGGCACCTGCAAAACAAGTAGTACTAGCAAAAAGCTCCCGGTTAAGACTGACCGTCGAAATGGAATCAGCAAAATGAGCGCAGAAAGGATAGAAGACGGGGAAATGTATTTCATGGTTTTGCTCATTGGCTCCCGACACCACTGAGCGAGCTTCACCCGGTTGGCCGTATTTAAAACATTACTGTGTTTATAAATACGGCCAAAAAGCGGAATGCTTTAGCAAAGACCGACGAGAAAAGGTCGTGCTAGTGCACAATCACACCAGAAGATCGGCCATACGTCGACCTTTCTCGGTCAAATACCAGCGAATCCCATGAAGTCCACTGACTTTGCCCACCATCTCCTTGGAGGCTAGCTGGGATAACGCCTTGCCGGTGGCGGTTTCTTCAGAGCCATTTGCCTTGCTCAATCCCGCCAGAGAACGGAAAGTGTGTTTGCCTGTGGCCAGGGATTTGAGGGTTTTCTGAGCGACCTCATCCAAATCAGGGTCAATCTCAGGAGCCGCGCCTTCATCCAACGGAGCATCCTGCTCAGTCTCTGCTTCCACCAATGGCAGCAGCTCGTCGCGCAGCACCCGCAACTCCTGCTGAGTGGCTTCAGATTGAGCCCTGGCCAGTGTGGCCTCGCGCAGGATACGATCGGAAGTGTTTACAATCACCACCCGCGCGGCGATGGCGGCAATCAGACAGAATCCGGTATAGATCAATAAACGGGAGGGATCGCCCTGAATTTCCAAAATCAGATCACTGTTGACGAAATCCAGAATCACAGGCACCAGAAAGGAGGCGCCCATGCCAATCACAATACAGCGAGGCAAACTGCCGGAGTCGCTGGTGTTCTGGTTCATCTGATAATAATTGATCAACCCACCAAAAATTCCTGACACCAGCATAATCGCCGCCAGGATAAAGATGTGATTCCCCATTGCGTTCTCCTAATTTGAAAGTCCGTTCTTCTTTTCACTTGTTCCTGGTGATTCTCTTCCGGCTCTAGGCGCCTTCGGCCTCGGCCGCTTCATGGGAGCGCTCTTCCCTGACTCGCTGGTGATGGTGCCAGAGACGGCAGGCCCCGTCCCACAAGAGCGCCATCACCAAACCAAAAGCCAGAAAACCCAACAGGCTAGGGCCAACCCGATCAAAACCGTCCGGACCACCAAAAATGGTCTCCATCAGCATCATCAGGGTCGCGGGCGCCATAGCCTGATAATCTTCACCAATACTGAAAGGACACACCAGTGCAATCAACATCACTACCCGCAGCACACGCCTTACCGGCGACCAGCTTATTCCGCGAGTGATACGCCACCAAACGGCAAACATGCCCAATGCCCCCAGCATGTAATACGTCCAGGCCACACGCGGGTTATCCAACATTGAACCTTCAAACCATGAAGCATCTATCATCTTTTTATTTCCAACGACTTAACTTTCCAACTGCTTATATTGCCAACGACCCAAGTCTTACTTTCACTCTACCCAGTGGACAATATAATCTTCCAATTCATCTTCGGGAATATCACTTTCGGCGTAAACCCTTCCCCGTACTGAAATCCCCGCTTTGTGGACTGATTCCGGATTACCGGAAAGCAGCGGGTGCCAATCGTACAGAGGCTTGCCCTCAGCCACCAGACGATAGGCGCAAGTCTGCGGCAGCCAGTGAAACTGGGCCACGTCTTCCGGCTTGAGATCGATACATTCAGGCACCAGTTGCAAGCGCTGACTGTACTGCTGACAACCGCCCTTTTGACTGTCCAGATAACGGCAGGCCACGCAGGTGTAATGGACCTCGCCGGTGTCCTCATCTTCCAGCTTGTGCAGACAGCACTTACCACAGCCGTCACAGAGTGACTCCCACTCATCGTCGGTCATTTCAGAGAGAGATTTGCGTTCCCAAAAATGAGCAAACTGGGCAATCACAGCAGAATTCGCTCTATGCGCTGAACACTGGTCACTGCAGGTGAACGGCTGCTCACTTGAGATTCATCTTGGTGTTCTGCAAATGAATTTCAGCCATCTCTTTATCCTTGAGCGGCGGCATTTGCAGATAGTAGCCATTCACTTCCAGTTGCTCCATCACCCGTTCGGCATCCACCCGTGCCAGTTTTTTGCCGGGCTGCAATAACAGAGTCATTACATGGCTTGGTTTTCCAAAACGATCGAGCAACGCTTCAGGTACGCGGGTCAGGGCTTCAGACTTTTTAACGTAGAGATACATTTCGTCTTCGGCGGGGCTTCTGTAGATGTCACAAATGAGTTTCATAGTCTTCCCATTGGGCAATAGTCTTACCGTATTATGCTGGCAGCCGCAGGCACTCCTCAGCCCGGTTCCAGTCAATTTACTCTGGCCTGTTATCGTGGGTTGTGGCGCAATCACCACTGCCGGGCAATGTCCAGCAGCCCCTGACCAACCACCTCACGCCGCCATCCTGACAAACGATCATTTAAACTATAGTCACGATTTTCCATACCAGAGCGAATCAGATCTTCATAATCTTTTTTACGCACCAGAACCTCCGGTGCAATCACCAGCTTGTCGGCCGTTTCTCTGGTGTACTGCTTCAAGGCTTTCATCAGATCGCCCTGCTCCGGCGGCAGTGGCTTGGGCAGGCGCTCGGGGCACTCGGCCACCGGCTTCTGACGCTGCTCGGCGATAATGGCAAGTAAATGCTCACCATCGGCGTTTAAGGTGCGCGCCGTCATACCTTCCAGTCCGGCGATCTGTTTCAGTTCAGTGGGCTGATAACGAGCCATATCCCACAGAGCTCGCTCCTTGATCAGGCGATTGCGGGGTATATCCCGCTCGCGAGCCTGCTCTTCACGCCAGGCAGTCAGTGCCTGTAACGTTGCCAATTGGGGGCGATTCAGCTTCCAGGCGGATTTGATTTTGAGGTACATCTGATCATAATCGATGCCCTGCTCTGCCTGCGCCACCAGATCGGCACAGTCCGCTTCAACCCACGAGAGTCGATCACTCTCCTTCAATTGCTTAAGCAGCAGACCGTAAACCACCAGCAAGTAGGCCACATCCAGGGCGGCGTATTGTAACTGGGGCTGACTTAAGGGGCGTTGCAGCCAATCAGAGCGCGTTTCACTCTTGGGCACCTCCATCCCCAGCATCACTTCAACGAGCCTGGCATACCCCAGAGAAAAACCTTTACCGGCTATAGCAGCCGCCAGCTGGGTATCAAAAACCGGCGACGGGGTAATCCCCAGGAAAGTCTGGAACACCTCCATATCTTCCGAACAGGAGTGCAGTACTTTTGTCACCTCGGGGTTGGTCATGATGGCGGTAAACGCCGAGAAATCATCAATCGACAAAGGGTCCAGCAAGTAGCAACCCTGCCCGTCCCCAACCTGAAACAGTGCAGCAATCGGGAAAAACGTGGTGCTGCGCATAAATTCAGTATCTACAGCGATCGCAGCCTGCTGACTCCAGCGCTCGCACAAGCGTTCCAGTTCGGCAGTTTCAGTGACCCAGATAGGTTCTGAGGGGATGATAGACATGCAATTACTCAGTTAGACGTTAGGAATACGATAGCGAATTTTGTACAAGAAGAACCGGCTACACCTGGCGGTTATACCGCGCGACGGGAAGATAAAGCGTGTGCGAGCGTACCACCATCAATGTACTCAAGCTCCCCTCCCAAAGGCACGCCATTGGCGATTCGGGAAACCTGAACATTTTGCGCCTTGGCCTGATCCGCAATGTAGTGCGCGGTTGCCTCACCTTCAACAGTAGGGTTGGTCGCCAGAATCAATTCCTGAATTTCGCCACTTTGCAGGCGGGTCAACAGGACATCCAAACCAATGTCCGCGGGACCAATACCATCAATGGGCGACAGATGTCCCATCAAGATAAAGTATTTGCCCTGATAAATACCGGCCGACTCCATTGCCAGAACATCCGCCGGTGTCTCGACGACACACAACAGTGAATCGTCACGTCGGCTGTTGGCACAAATGCCACAGACCGTTTCTTCGGTCAGTGTCCGGCAGCGACTGCAATTGCCAACCCCTTCTACCGCCTTGCCAAGACTCGACGCCAACCGTGAAGCACCTTCACGATCCCGCTCCAGCAAGTACAGCGCCATACGCTGTGCCGACTTGGGACCCACACCCGGCAAACATCGCAGGCTACTCATTAATTCATCAATTAAGGGGCTAAACATAAATTACGTTTCTGGACTCACGATAAAGCGGCAATTGCGCGAATATTGACCATTGAATGGGTGTTAAAATGGCATTTTAAAGCCGGGCGGCATCTGCATTCCGGCCGTCAGATCACCCATTTTATCTTTGGTATTTGCCTCAACTTTGCGTACAGCATCGTTAACGGCAGCAGCCAGTAAATCCTCCAGGATTTCCTTATCTTCTGTCAGCAGACTCGCATCGATATCCACCGACTTCACATCGTGACGACCGGTCATGGTCACCTTGACCAGCCCGGCACCGGATTGCCCCTGAACCTCTGCATTGGCCAACTCCTCCTGCATTTTTTGCATGTTGGCCTGCATTTCCTGGGCTTGCTTCATTAAGTCGCCAAGACCTTTCATACTTACCTCTCTTAACCCGATTGCGGGTTGATTAAACCTTTATCTCTTTACGCTGAGCCGAACGTTAGCGGCTCAGATTACTCATCCAGAATGGGGCGCACAGACTCTTCATCCAAAACGCCCTCAAATTGCTGGAGCAACTGCTGTACCACCGGATCGGTATTCATGGCATGGAGTGCATAGGCGTGCTGTTCCTGACGAATGCGAATGGCGCATGCAGCAGGTGTTTCAGCAGTAACTGTACCCAATTCAATCACGGCGGTGATCGGCTGACCAAAATACTGCACCAACAGCTCGGACAATCGGCCCTGATGTCCCTCGTCATAAAGTGTGCTGTGGTTGTGATCCAGCAGGAAGTACCACTGATCACCGTCAATGTGTTGCAACAAGCAGTTGGAAACCGTGCTTTGGAGTACACCACCCACACCGAGACCTGCGTAGAGTTCAATCCAGCGTTCCGGGGTCATGGCCGCCAGCGGGATTTTCTTCAATTCGTTGGGCTTGGGCTCTGGCTTCTCCGCCGCTGTTACCTGACGAGCCGGTTGCAACCCCATGGCCGACATTTCTTCGGGGGATAAACCGCGTTTTTGGTTAGGCTCAGCGGTTTGCGCCACAGGAGGCTCTGGAGACTGAACGGGCTGCGGCTCTGGTGCAGGCTCAGGCGCGGTTAACGGCTGAGACTGCTCAACAGGCTGAGGCTCATTTACAGGCTGAGGCTCATTTCTAACCAGCTGAGGCTCAGGCTGTTGCACGACTGAAGCTTGCTGTGGCTGGTGGGCAGCTTGAGAGTTTTCTGTCGTGGGAGCAACCGGTGCAGGAGCAGGCTCACGTTCCGGTTGCGCTTCTTGCTCATTCTGAAACGATGGAGACTCAGGCTCGACTGCTGGCTCCGCCGATTCTGAAAGCTGTATGGGCTCAGGGGCTGTCTGGGACGATGGTGAGGATTGCGGCAGCGGTTGTGTAGGCACACTGTGAACGCCCTGCGGCCTAAAAGCCATCATGCGCAGCAGCACCATCTCAAACCCGGCGCGCAGATCCGGTGACATGGGCAGGTCGCGACGCCCCATCAGAGCCGTCTGATAAAACAGCTGCACGTCTTCGGCGGGTAATTGCTGCGCCAGTGTCAGAATCTGCTGACGATCGCCGCGGCTGTTGTCCACCGCTTCCGGCAGAGCCTGGGCAATGGCAATACGATGCAGAGCAGAGAGCAGTTCTGCCAATGCGCCACTGTAGTCTGGCGCGTGCTCCGACAGTTCATCCACGGCTTTCATGACAGCTTCGCCCTGCCCTGACACCAGGGCCTCCAGCACGCGATAGACCAGATTCTGGTCAATGGTACCCAGCATGGCACGGACTTCACTTTCAGCCACCTTGCCGCCACCAAAGGCAATGGCCTGATCCGCCAGACTCATGGCATCGCGCATACTGCCATCGGCAGCGCGGCCCAATTGCCACAGGGCAGATTCTTCAAACGGCACCATCTCCTGCTCAAGTACGTACTTGAGATGGCCCACAATGCGCTCGGGGTCCATGTTTTTCAGGTGAAATTGCAGGCAGCGGGACAGAATGGTCACCGGCAGCTTCTGCGGATCGGTGGTGGCCAGCAGGAACTTCACGTGCGGTGGCGGCTCTTCCAGCGTCTTCAACAGCGCGTTAAAACTGTGACTGGAGAGCATGTGCACCTCATCGATCAGGTACACCTTGTAGCGGCCGCGAGTCGGCGCGTATTGAACGTTTTCCAGCAGCTCCCGAGTGTCTTCCACCTTGGTGCGAGACGCCGCATCCACCTCGATCAGATCCACAAAGCGGCCTTCGCTGATCTCCATACAGGCGCCACACTGGCCGCAGGGCTCGGAGCTGACGCCGGATTCACAGTTAAGGCATTTGGCCAGAATGCGGGCGATGGTGGTCTTGCCTACCCCGCGGGTGCCGGTAAACAGATAAGCATGATGCAGACGATTATGGTCCAGCGCATTCACCAGCGCCTGCAGCACGTGCTGCTGTCCAACCAGTTCGCGGAAAGTCCGCGGACGCCATTTTCGGGCAAGAACTTGATAGCTCATGGAGGTTGGGGATTCCTTGTCTGTCATCAAAATTAGGTACTGGATCAGCGATTATATCGACAGAAGCTGCCGCTGGCGAGCAACCCACCCAAGTGAACAGATATAAAGAAGGAAGAATAAAATACAGAAGGAATAACGGGGGATGCTTCAAGAATTGGGTGGCGGCTCAAACCAGCCACACCCCGGCACATGAACTCACTGCTACCGTTGCTCCCTTCCGGGCCTGGCGGGGTTTACAGCTAATCATTGCGAGGGGACCGGAAAGAGCCACCATTGCAAAGCGGGGCGATTATTCCTGTTTTGGGGGTCGATTGCAAGCCTGAGTGCGCCATCCAGGCCACTCGGGTTCCTGTGCAGCGTCTCGAATCGGGATTATATCTCCAATCCTGCCCTCATCGAGCTTTATATGGCTCACGACACCTTAAATGAGCATCAATGTGTCCCCTGACAGCGGCACTCTATCCGCTGACACAGCGACGTCTAATGACCATGTGCAGCCGAGCAAAAATGTAAAGATTTGTAACCGAAAAATTGGCTTCACCCAGCCCACGACCGCAAGACGGAACTTGATGCAGGCATAAAAAAACCCAGCCGCTAAGGCTGGGTTTTTCTGAAACGGGAGATTACAGAATTTAGCTCGCAGGCAAAAATGAACCAAATCCCATTTCATGGCCCAGCTCCGGTGCCAGCTGTTCGTTATCCACAGCCACACGGCCATTGATCACCACAGTTTCCACCAGACCAGGGTTGCGGTTTACCAGGCGCTGCAAACCAAAGTTTTCCATTTCCGCCCAATGCACCTGCTCCAGATTCTGATCGAAGGCTTTCGGGTTGACCACAATCACATCGGCGCGCTCACCGGTACGTAGCTTACCGGCGTTCACACCGAGCCAGTCTGCCTGCTCACCGGTCATACGCCAGACAGCTTTTTCCATACTCATCAGTGGCGCACCGCGATCGTGGGAATCTTTCACAAGCTTCAGGAAACGCAGAGGCTGATTGTAAAATGCCATATTGCGGATATGAGCACCGGCATCTGAAAAGGTAATCAGAGTATTCTTGTCCTGTACCATTTTGCTCAGTACATCTGGACGGTGATTGGCAACGGTGGTGTACCAGCGCAGGGAGTTACCATATTCCACCACCAAATCCAGGAACAGATCCACTTCATGGATTCCACGGGCCTTGGCGATTTCACCAAAATCCTTGCCAATCAGAGACTTGTCCGGGCACTCCAAAATAATGGCATCGGAGAAATCACGCTGCCAGACTCGGGGGCTCAACTTCTCACCGTAAAACTTGCGAAACTCACGACGATATTTCTCATCTTTCAACAAATTATCACGCTCAACCCGGTCTTTCAGATCCAGCGCCATCTCCCCTGCGCCAAACTCCTCAAAGAACACCACATCGATGCCATCGGCGTAAACGGTAAATGGCGTCGGTAATACCTGCCAGCGAAAATCTCCGCCAATCCAATTGATAATACGCGCAGCCAACTGTGCCAGCGGTCGCAAGGTGGCATTGCCACGCAGATCCATAAGAGAAATCAATGTGGTTTTCAGAGGCTTGCGGATACCACCCCAGGTTTCCCAGAGGTACTGGAGAATTTGCAGTGGGCTGGCCGCATTTGGCGCCCCCTGGTGCACGCGGTTGCGAGCACGCAGCAATTTATTGAAACGGCTGATCTCGCGCCACTTGGCATAGGTGCTGGGCAAACTCTTGGACCATTCGCGATCCCCGTCCACCTTGTCCCAGTTCAGGCACATGGTCGACAGTCCCAGGAAACCGCAATCCAAAGCTTCTTTGAGATGCGCTTCCATTGCCTTCATTTCTTCTTCACTGGGCACCACATCATTATCCGTTGCACGCGACAAACCCATAACGGCTGTGCGCAGATCGCTGTGCCCCAAAAACGAAATCAGGTTAGGCCCCAAGGGTTGCTTTTTCACAAATTCGACCCACTCGCGGGGCGTCTTCCAGGTTTTGTGTTTGTTAAGAATCGGCAAGACTTTTTCTCGCGGCACAGTTTCCACACGAGTAAAAATATCCGAGGCATCTTCGTCGTCACTGCACACCATACTCAGTGAACAGCTGCCGACCAAAACTGTAGTAATACCGTGACGTACGGATTCCGTTAAGCCGGGTGAAACAATAATTTCGGAGTCGTAATGAGTATGGGTATCCAGAAAACCAGGCATAACCCACTTGCCTTCTGCATCGACGACTTTTGCAGCGGATTCGATCTCGGCATCATTGAGGTCAAACTTCGCTACCTTGCCATCTTTGATTCCGACACTTCGGACCTTGGCTGGAGCACCAGTGCCGTCAAAAAGCAGACCATTTTTAATTGCTATATCTAACTGTTCCATTCTCTCCACCTATCGAATTATCATTATTGAAAGATGCACAAATATTATCCTGTACCCGCGCAAAAAACTTGTCATTTGACGTCAGAGGAAACTAAACTGAAACAGTTTCTCCAACACCCAAACGCGGACGTTCAAACAAACAAAAAGCCTCCACAAAAACAGCTTCTCAAACGTTTTTATAACTAAATATTCTCAGAGCCGTAAACATCCAGAAAATGTATTCTCAAGTCTATCAATCACGCAGCGCAGTCTTAACCGGTTTTTCATCACTGGTAGCAGATCTGGGTGGCAATGCCAGCGAACTGCTAACCTGGGCGGGCTTGCCGGCAGAGCTGGACACCAATTCCGAGCAACTCATTCCCTATGATCTGGTCGAAAAATTACTGGAGCACGCCGCTCAAACACTGAACTGCACTGATTTTGGATTACGTCTGGCAGCCAAACAGGACATCCATATGCTCGGCGCTCTGGGTTTATTGCTCGAAAACTGCCCAACGGTTGGCGCCGCACTGAGCCTCTCACAAACCTTCATTTCCACCCATGTTCGCAGTGAACTCTGGCGACTTCAGCAATACGACAACCAGTGCGTTATTCAACGCCAACAACTGACCCACGCCTCTTCGCTCGCGCGTCAATCAAAGGAGTTATCCCTGGCGGTCTGTGTAAGATTACTGCGCACGCTCGCCGGCTCCGATTTTGAAGTTCTTTACGTCAACTTTACTCACGATAAAATTTCACGCGACTCGACTTATTCCTCGTTTTTTCAGTGTCCAGTACGCTTCAACCAGGAATATAACCAGATTGGTTTTCCAAAACGTTTTCTCCAGCAACCGGTGGTTCGCTATTCACCCGACAGGCGCAAGTACTTACTGCAGCGCCTGCAAGGCCAATTGAACTATTACGCCGGGGATATAATCCAACAAGTCAACAGCCTGATTCTGCAAACGCTGGGCAGCTCAGATCTGACCCTTGCCACCATCGCAAATTTTATGGGTCTGGAGAAGCGAACATTACAACGGCGACTGGCTGATCGCGGCACCACCTTTAAAGCCCTTCTGAATGATGCCCGCGTAGGTCAGGCACGCTGGCTATTACACTCAAGCCAAATCGACATCACCCGAATTTCAGAGCTGCTGGGGTACAGCGATATCACCAGTTTTTCTCGAGCTTTCAAGACCGCAACCGGGGTATCTCCCAGACAGTGGCGCAATCAAGAAAACCCTCATTCGAGCTGACCACAAACTCCGCAGCCAGCTTCTTTTTCATCCCGGCTACTTTTGCATCATCTGATACATGGCATCTGTGATGTCTTCCATTTTGTAGGAGGTCGGCTTTTGACGTGGCGGATACTCTTGAAACGTGCTGACAAAGTCAGCCACAATTTTAAAAGCAGGCATCGCCAAATATTGATTTTGTGTCTGCCAGTGGTTGAATGAGTTCGCGTTATGCTGTGCACGCTCATAAGGATCCATGCGCAAATCAAAAATCAGTGGAATACGCAACTGGACAAACGGCTCACGCCAAACCTGCATCTGTTTCGCACGCTGCTCGGCAAACACCAATTTCCAACGCCCACCGTAACGCAACCCTGTTAACAAACCATCATCGCTGAAATAGAAAAATTCCTTGCGGCGCCCTTCCTTCTCTTTGCCCAGGATATGGGGCAGCATGTTGTAACCGTCCAGATGTACCTTATAGGTATCACTGCCCAGACGTTTGCCTTTTTTCAGTTCAGATTTGATGTTGTCGTTACCCACTGCGGCCATCAAGGTCGGCACCCAGTCGAGATGAGACATCACACTGTTTGAAACCGAGGCCGGCTCGATCTTTCCGGGCCAGCGAACAAAAGACACCACTCGATACGCCGCTTCCCAGTTGGTGTTTTTCTCGCCACGGAAAGGAGAAATACCCGCATCCGGCCACTCATTCAAGTGAGGACCATTGTCGGTGGTATAAATCACAATGGTGTTGTCTGCAACACCCAGTTGATCCAGTTTATTCAGCAACTGTCCGACGTGATCGTCGTGCTGCAACATGCCGTCAGCGTAAAAATTCAAACCGGAACGGCCACTGTATTCATCCGGCACATGAGTGTTGTAATGCATACGACTGGAGTTAAACCACACGAAAAAGGGTTTATCTGCAGCCACAGCCCGGTCCATAAAGTCTAAAGAGGCCGCCATAAATTCATCATCGACGGTTTCCATGCGTTTTTTGGTCAACGGACCACTGTCTTCAACTCGACCATCGGCATAGGAGCGTACAACACCGCGAGGCGAAAACATTTTGATCCATTTGGGATCGGTAAAGTAATGGGGTTTTTCCGGTTCTTCTTCGGCATTGAGGTGATACAAATTGCCGAAGAACTCATCAAAACCGTGGTTGGTGGGCAAGTATTCATCGCGATCACCCAGGTGGTTTTTGCCAAACTGACCTGTGGCATAACCCATGGGCTTGAGCATTTCTGCCAGCGTCGGGTCTTCTTTCTGAATACCCAGTGGCGAACCGGGAATTCCCACTTTGGTCAACCCCGTTCGCACAGGGCTTTGACCGGTAATAAAAGCCGAACGGCCAGCGGTACAACTTTGCTCACCGTAGTAATCTGTAAAGTACATCCCCTCTTTGGCAATCCGATCGATGTTGGGTGTGCGATACCCCATCATCCCAAAACTCAGGTAACTGATGTTGGTATGGCCAATATCGTCGCCCATAATCACCAGAATATTCGGCTTCTCTGATTTAGCTGCGAAGGCAGCCACAGAGGTGAAGGCCAGCAATACAGCCAATACAGGCGACAGCCATCGATTCGGGCCAGAAATATGATCCATTTTCTTTTCTCGTAATAGGTAAAACAAGTGAAATGAACTGACCTCAGGATCAGTCCATTTCCATCATTTGCGCAAGTAGCTCATCTCTTTCTTTCACAGAAAGAGATGAAAGCTGACCAACCATGCTCGCCAGTTCTTGCGGAAACGCGATCTCCGGAACATGCTCCTCCAAACCTGAAATAATGGTATTCGCAGCGTCCTCGGTAGTGACGACACTCCCCACTTTAAAGGCATTCCCCTCTGCCATTTTTCCCTCAAGGAAACCCGGGTATATGCCTGTTACTGCAATACCCGAATCCTTCAGCTCCATCCGAATGCCATCCACCATCATCCGGACAGCCGCCTTTGAAGCGTTGTAGACATGCTCATAAGGAAAGCCGGCATAACCCGCCAAACTCGACACAGCAGCAATATGCCCCTTTTGACGATGCAGGAAATAGGGAACGATCTGAGGCAGAAATACGTAATTTGAGATGATGTTAATGTCGAAGTGTTGCTTCGCCAGGCGCCAATCAAAATCTGTCAGCTTTTGCGGTTTATCAATCCCCGCATTCAACAGTAACAGATCAATGTCTTGATGCTCTTCCAGGACGTTACGCAGCAAAGCATCCAGAGCCTCAAAATCAGTTTGATCAACAAAATACGCTGAAAAATCTGCAGACTCTGGCAGCGAGGCCGACAACTGCTCAATCGGCTCACGGGAACGATTGATCGCGACAATGGAAACACCCTGCTGGGCAAACTGGCGACACAGCGCCATGCCCAAGTCACCACCCGCACCTGTGATCAAAACTTTACGATAACTCACTGCGACACCTTTTTATTCAACATTAACAACATCATTTAGAGTACGCTTAAAAAGCATAGCTCGCTTCAACGGCAAAAGTTCTTGGACGTCTGATTTCTGCGTGCAGACCACCTGGCAGAGGCCCGGCGTTACTCAGCGCAACGTCAGAACCATAAGTCATGATGCGTTCATTGGTCAGGTTTTTACCGGTCAGGGCCACTTGCCAGGTATCGTCAAACGTAGCCAGGGCAATACGCGCGTTGAAGGTTGTCGCCGCGGACTGTTCGTGACGACGATCCAGAGAACCTGCTACATAGTGGTTGTCCATGAAATTGGCATCCAGCGTGGTGCGCAGCTGCAGGTTGTCCGTTAGGGAGCGGTCGTAATTCATACTCAGGTTAACGGTCCATTCCGGTGCGTGCATGTTCTCACGTCCGGTCAGGTCACAGTTACCACTGCCACTGGGGCTTGGCACCTGGGCGCCCACACCAGGACACACACCTTCAGAATAATCAGTCCACTCATAATCCAGATAGGCCGCACTGGTGACAAACATCAGGTTTTCAGTGGCGCGCCAGCGTCCATCCAATTCCAGGCCCTGAACTTTGGCAGCACCGGCATTGAATACGTTGAAGCCGAATGTACCGTCGTAAACCGAAACCTGCATGTCGGTGTAATCGGTTCTGAATGCCGCCAGATTGAGTTCAGCCGAACCGTCCAGCAACGTCATTTTGGCACCGACTTCAAAGGTTTCAGCTTCCTCTTCATCGAACTGGAAGTTATCACCGCCCAAAGCCAGCACGCTGTAACCATTGGGGTTATTGCTTGTAGTGGCACCATTGATACCACGCGCATCAAAACCGCCGGATTTATAACCGGTGGTGTAGGTAGCGTAGAGCATGATATCGCCCGTCAGGTCGTACTGGACATTCAACGACGGCGTCAACACCTCTTCGTCACGCTTGCCGCTCAGATTGTGGTCGGTCAAACGAAATCCACCAGCTGACGCATCCAGAGCCAGAGCATCGGCCACGGTAAAATTGGGAGCCAGCTCAAGATCCGATTGCAGGACACCGGGTGCAAGGTTGAGGGAATAAAGAGTCTGGTCTCTGGAACCTTCTTTTTTCTCTTCGGTATAACGCAAGCCGGCAGTCACCCGCAGGCGATCAGTGACGTTCCAGGTACCCTGGGCAAACACCGCCCACATATCACTTTCCTGGTAAAACGGACGATCCACCAGACTGTCAAAAACCGGCAAACCGCCAGCCGTCAAGCCTACGGTAGAAGGATACAGACGAGCGACTTCCTTATATTCCTGCTCGGAGGTTTGATAGAAAGCACCCACAATGTAGTCCACTGTCTCACCCCCGGGCGAGGCCAAACGAATCTCCTGACTGAACTGCTCAAACTCTTCACCCATGTCCATATCAATCACGCGCAGCTCGGAGAACTCGGCGTCGTAATTGGTTTCCTGGAAGTCAAAGTCCGAATAGCCGGTGATCGAGGTCAGAGTGTGCTGCCCCATGGCATAATCCAGATTCAGAACCACGTTGTTGCTCTTGAAGCTGATTTTGTTGTTCTCATTGGCAGTGCGCTTGAAATCCAGCTTGTCATCGCCAGCAAGCTGATCCATCACCGCAGGATTGATCTGGTAGTTGCCGTAATCGATGACCTGACTGATACGCCCCGCGCGTTTAATATCGGATGTTTCCAGTTTCAGTGTGGCCAGCAGATTATCAGTGGCATCCCATTCAAAGGTCAGACGCGCGGCCTTCTCGTCCACCGCAGGTCCGTCTTCGTTGCGGACCGTATTCTCCAGGAAACCATCTTCCTGACGATCACGGACTGCCAAACGGGCGCGCAAGGAGTCGGTAATTGGACCGCTAACATAGGCATTGATTTCAGTTTCATCATACTCGGGCGCGTAGCTGATGCTGGCCTTGCCTTCAAACTCACTCGTGGGCTTGGCACTGACCAGGCTGATGGCACCGGCAATGGAGTTTTTGCCAAACAAAATAGACTGGGGACCACGGAGTACCTCGACACGCTCCAGATCCATAAAGGAGGAGCGGGACTGCAAACTGCGCCCCATGTAAATACCATCTGAATAGGTACCAACAGATTGCTCAAAGCCCTGGTTGGCGCCGGAACCGATACCACGGATGTACATCATCGGCACGATACCGCCATCAAATACTTTCAGGTTAGGTACATAAGCCGACAGATCCTGCAAGTTTTCAATACCCGCGTCGGACAGTTTTTCACCTCCCATCGCACTCACAGAAATGGGGACATCCTGAAGGCTTTCTGCCCTTTTCTGGGCGGTCACCACCACTTCTTCAAGGGCCAGGGATTCGGCAATGGTATAGGATGATGTCAAGCCACTGGCTGCTAACACGGCCATGGCCAATGGGGATTTAAAAGGGTTTTTGCCTGCTTTCATCGCGACTCTCACTGTTTATTATTATGTCTTGAACGTTCAAAGGCTTGAACGATTTCGTATTTTTATCATTTCCTCAAGATATGAGGTGGCCCTATAGTAATCTGGAGCCCTACCGGAAAACTTGACAATAGGTGGCCAAAACTTGACTATGGGTGCCCTTGCCAAGCAGCACCACTCTCATTTCATTCGATTTAGGAAGCCTAAATGGCCTATTTGTTAAGAACCGGATCCCTGGAAGGGTACTTGGAACTCATGGAAGAACTTGGTGCGGATAGCGGATTTCTGTTGAGGCAAGCCGGTCTCAAGCGCAAGATTTTTGACAACCCTGACACACGGATCCCCTTTCAAACAGCCAATCAGCTGCTCGAAAACTCCGCCCATCACACAGGCAATACTCAAATCGGACTGCTAATGGCCTTCAGGCGCTCCGGCCATGTTCTGGGATTATTTGGCATTCTCTGCCGTCATAGCCCGGATGTGGCGACAGCCATTAATCAAGCCATTCGCAATATTGACCTGCACAACCAGATGGAACATTGGGAGCTAAAAAACCAGGGCTCGGACGTAATACTCATACGCCATATCAAGGATTATCGCATTAACCGCATGGCACAAATGGATGATATGGCTCTGGGTGATGTCGCTCGTTTTCTGCAATCCATAAGCGAGGGATCAATCAAATTAAAACGGGTTTACTTGACCCACTCAGCTCCGACCAATGCACAAATCTATAATCACTATTTCAAAACCGAGGTCCTGTTCAATCAGGATTTTAATGGTGTCAGCTTTGACCAGAGTCACCTGAGTACTAAGCTTCATTCACAGGATCGGGACATTCAAAAACATCTCGAATACTACATACAGTCAATGAAAAGGGAACTCAACGATGACATTGAAGAACAAACCAGGCATCTGATCGAACAAACCCTAACCTCATCGGACTGCAACATCGAGGAAATCAGCCAACTACTGGCCATGCACAAACGGACTCTGCAAAAAAAATTAAACTCACGCGGTACCAGTTTCAGTGTGATTCTGGATCAGGTGCGCTGGGGTAAAGCTCAGCAAATACTCAGCAACTCAAACATGCCAATCTCGAAACTTGCCAGCCTGCTGGGTTACTCGGAACTCAGTGCGTTTTCCAGAGCATTTAAAGAGGAATTTGGCATATCACCCAGGCAGTGGAGAAAAAACCTCCAATAAGACGTAATATCAGGCATCGCGGTAAAACTGTTTAGGCAGGGCAGGATTAATAAAATGATCTACCCGTGTGAACAGAGCTTTTCTTAATCCATTAGAAGCAATGGACCATCAATAGACTTGGATGGCGGGTTCGCTGCGCGAAGTCCCGATTGCGATGCAATCGGTCGAACCGGGGAATTTGTTAAATCTTTCCCGCTACGCGGTTAATAAAAAAGGGCCTACCCTTGCGGGTAGGCCCTTTTTTATTAAGTGGCGGAGAGGGAGGGATTCGAACCCTCGATACGTTGCCGTATACACACTTTCCAGGCGTGCTCCTTCGACCACTCGGACACCTCTCCAGTTGCTGAAATCTGCAGTTTAATACCAACCCTGCTTCAGCGAGGGCGGTACAATACACAAATGATTTCTGAAAGGCAATCTCAATTCGCAGGCCAGGGGTGAAAAAAATCTTCCGGATCAGGATTCGGTGGTGTCTTCAAGGCAATGGAGGGAGTTCCAAGGTAGATAAAACCTGCAATCAGCTCTCCTTTTTCCAGCCCCAGTCCCTGCATAACAACCGGGTGTTCAGCCATGGCACCACTGCGCCAATAGGCTCCAACGCCAACAGCAAAGGCCCCATTGATCAAATTTTGGCCGGCAGCACCCGTTGCCAGCACCTGTTCTACGTGCGGCACTTTGGGGTGTTCGATATTTCTGGCAATCGCTACAACGATCAGCGGAGCCCTCAGTGGCATCTTCCGGAAACGCTCGCGCTGCACTTCGCCCAACTCCGGATCATCCTTCAGCGCAGCCTTCACATACAGATCCCCCAAACGCTCCAGCCCCTCACCTTCGATTTCCAAAAAACGCCAGGGCTGCAAATTTCCATGATCCGCAGCGCGCAGCGCAGCGCGGTACATCAGATCACGCTGCTCCGCAGTCGGAGCCGGGGCAGTCAACTTGCCGCAGGAGACGCGGTTTAACAATAATTCAGTGGCTTGCATGTTAAAGGACCCTAATATCAGTAACTGCACGGGAGCTATCACGGCTGGTGAAACCAACCTCAGTGCAGATGGGCAGCCATTTTAACCACTAGCATAGCCTCTGACCACCAACCCCCTTTCCAACAAAACTGGCCTATAGTTGAAACAGCTTCTAAACAGGCCCACTCAATGAGTAATGACTATGCGCTGGAAAGGCAGACGACAAAGCAGCAATGTAGAAGATCGACGCGGAGAATCCAGCGGCTACTCGGCCGCCGGGAGCGGCGCAGGAGTCGCCATGCTGTTTCGCTTCATCCCTCGCATGCTGGGCAGTAAGACGGGCCGGATGATATTGATTGTGGGTGTGGTGGTTATTATTGGCAGCCGTTTCCTCGGCATAGATCTGCTGCCATTGCTGCTCGGAGGAGGCAGCCCCGCCATCACTCAAAGCTCCAGGGAACCCACGCCTGAAGAACAGCAACTCAGTCAATTTGTCGCCGTAGTGCTTGCGGATACTGAAGACACCTGGAATGCCATCTTTAGAGCTCAAGGAAAGCAATACCAGGAACCCTCACTGATCCTGTTCTCAGGCAGTGTCAACTCCGCCTGTGGTCGCGCCAGCGCTGCAGTGGGGCCTTTTTATTGCCCTGCAGACCAACAAGTGTATCTGGATCTATCCTTTTTTCAGGATCTCAAAAACCGCTACAGAGCACCCGGAGACTTTGCCCAGGCTTACGTGATCGCTCATGAAGTAGGTCATCATGTACAGACCCTGCTGGGCATCAGCGACAAGGTGAGGCAGGCAGGTCAGGGAAAGAACCAGAAAGCAGTCAATGCCCTTTCCGTTCGACAGGAACTTCAGGCCGATTGCTTTGCCGGTGTCTGGGGACACACCGCGCAGCGTCAACAGTTACTGGATCCCGGTGATCTGGAAGAGGCGCTGATTGCCGCTACTGCCATCGGTGACGACCGACTGCAGAAACAGGCCGGCGGGCAGGTGGTGCCCGACAGCTTCACTCACGGATCTTCTGAACAGCGTGTTCGCTGGTTTCGCAGGGGGTTTGATTCCGGCGATACCCAATCTTGCAATACGTTTTCAGTCCGACAACTGTGACCCATTTATAATCAAAGCAGTAATTATTTAGAGAATCTATTCAGTAAAACTATAGAGGCTTGGTGGCGCCTAAAAAATAAACACTATTGACAATGAAAAACCTGCCGATAGCGTTTGTTCAAGCGATTGTTCTGGGAGGAACAAGGTAAATGCAGGTCTCTCACTGGGTTATTTTTGGCGTCATAGAGCTGATCGGACTATTGATCCTGATTTGCCTCTATCTCCTGATGCACACGCGCAGCCTTAAACAGCTCGTCCTGCGCCTCCAGTCCCGACTGAAACGTGTGGCTTTCGACCTCAAAGTGTCTCGACAGGCGAGTAATGACCCGGGGCCCGAACAACCTCCCACAGCCACCGACGACACAGAAGAGACTCCAGCAGAAGAGATGGACATCGAGGCTTTGCAAAAAGCCCTGTCAGACAGCCAGCGGCGCGTGGAGAACCTGAAACAGTTTAAGACCCTGTTCTTAGAGCTGGAAGAAAAGTGGCAGAACGCTCAAAATCAGGCTCAGGAATACCATTCCCAAATCAGTCATCTGGCATCCGATACAGACCACAAAGACGAATTCGACACCCTGCTGCAAGGTTATCAGGCGGCCTATGAAGACTTCAGCCACGCCTTCCGCCAGCAGGATCAGTCCGAACAACCTGCAGCAACCGTGGAAACGCCAATAGAACCCTCCGCGGAGCTCGAGCGCCTCAAATCCATTGCCAGCAACCAGCACAATCTGATCAGCGAGTTACAACAACGTCTGGCGGTTGCCTATTCCAGCGCCGATAAAGAAGCCCTGATTGATGACCTGAAAACACAACTGGATCAACAGCTTCGCTACCTGAATGAATCGGAGACCTGCGTCAAACTGATGGAAAGAGAGCTCAGCGACGCCCACGAGCAGATAACCAGACTCAAATCCCACGTGACCAGCCGTGATCATCAACTCCGTCACGACAAGGAAGAAAATCGCGATCTGCGCCGCAAACTGGCCAAATTGGAAGAAGAACACGAACAGAAAAGTCTGGCGATTCAAAGATTGAAACAGGAAAGCGAGCAACTGGTGCTGCAAATGCAAGCCACTCTGGAAGGGCAAAGCGAGGGTGCCAGCCATAAGGAGCTGGATCAACTAAGGAGCGACTATGAGGGATTACAACAGCAATATACTGAGCTCGAAAGTAAATACCTGAGCATGAGACTGAAAGCTTGAAAAAGCTTCTGAAGGGTGAAATCTAGCCTCAAATGAAGCCGGAAACCAAACAATCAACTCAAAAAGATGTAATGAGTGCCAAAAGTTACCTTTCTGCCTTTTTCATGGGGACGCAGAGTTAGACAAAGTGGGCTAAAAACCCTAATATCGCCCAGTAACTAAAGGAAACAGGTGCCTTTGGCCCACTTTCGCAAAGCGCAGGGGTACTCCACGCGCAGTGTAGAAACCTGAGCCACTAAGCGTATTGGACAAGTCATCGCTGCACAGACAACTGCTTTTCGCTCGACCTCTTTAAATCAGGGAGACTGAGCGCCTCCGCAAAGGATATTGCAAACAGATTCAGAAAAAAGAGTACGACCACTCATTTTCAGCGGTCAGAATACCTTAACCAGCCCTTTTTGGTAGGAGCAGACGCCAGCCCGCAGGCAGGCAAGTCAAGACAATGACAGATGACCCTAACGCCCAGATGGACTCTGTAAAGTCACAGTACTATTTCAGAGCATTAATATGCTTTGCGGCATCTGGCACCCTGGCATCTCAGCTCAACCTCAGCGACATCGATTTCTTCAAGGCTGGTACGATTTTCTTCAGCCTGATTTACATCTACATTGCTTATCGCATTTGCCGCCGGGTCGGGGCTGAGAAACTGCCAGAAGTGGTGCGCTGGCTGGGCTGTGCAGATTCCATGTTGCTGGGTTTCATCCTGGCACTGTCCAGCTTCACCCTTCTTCCCACGCTGCTGTTTGTCACCATGGTGCAATTCAATGCCCTGCTGAACGGCGGCGGCAAGAAGTGGGCACACGACAATCTGGCCATGACCGCCGGTATCGCTCTGGGACTGCTGGTTTACAAACCCCAATGGATCTTATCCACGCAACTGAATATCAGCCTGGCGAGCCTGATTGGCATCCTCACCTACTTCTGCGCCTCGGCTTTTTATACCTACAGCCAGATCGCCAACCTGCGTAAGCAAACAGACCTGCTCAATCGCGAGAAGAACACCTTCAAAATCCGGGCTTACAAGCTGTCCCGCTATATCAGTCCGCCGGTATGGTCCGCCATCAATGAAGGCCGTGACAGCACACTGCAAACCGAGCGCAAGCGTCTGACAATCTTCTTCTCCGACATCAAGGACTTCAGTCAACTGTCGGAAGAACTGGAAGCTGAGGCACTGACCGATATCCTCAACACCTACCTCAAGGAAATGTCGATGATTGTCAGCCAGTTCGGCGGCACCATCGATAAATTCATGGGTGACGGCATCATGGTCATCTTTGGCGACAATCAGAGCAAAGGGATCAAGAACGACACTGTGCAGTGTGTGTCTATGGCACTGGCCATGCGCAAGAAAATGAAAGTTCTGCAGAAACAGTGGCAGGATCAGGGCATTAAACGCCCAATGCAGATCCGTATGGGCATCAACACCGGCTACTGTACTGTCGGTACTTTTGGCACATCACACCACCTGGACTATACCGTCCTGGGTACCCACGTTAACCTGGCAAGCCGCCTGGAGTCAGCGGCTTCACCGGATGAGATTCTGGTCACTCATGAAACCTGGTCTCTGTGCCGCGAAACCATCATGTGTCGCGACAAAGGCGAGATTGGAGTCAAGGGGTTCAGCCACCCCATCAAGGTCTACAGCGTAGTGGGATTGCGCAAGGATCTCGGCAAGAACCAGAACTACTTCGAACACAGCCTGGACGGCTTCTCCATGCACCTGGACATGGACAAGGTGCGCAACTATGACCGCGAACGCGCCATCAAGGCACTGGAAGCTGCAGCCGACGCACTGCGAGACAAGGTTATTTAACGTTGACCGGGGAACCTAACGGCCCCCCGCCCGCATCCCCGCTAAAACATCCCTGCCGGCAGGCATCACTGCCTGACCAGTCTCACATCCATTGGGCCTTCAGAGCCATTGGTGCGGTAGGGGTTGATATCCAATCCACCGCGACGTGTATATCGAGCGTACACCGTCAACGCTTCCGGTTGACAGCGCTCCTGAATCTCCAAAAACATGCGCTCTACACAGTGCTCATGAAAGTCCTGATGCTCACGGAAGGAAATGATGTATTTCAACAGCGACGCCCGATCAATCTGGGCGCCACGATACTGCACAAACACACTGGCCCAATCCGGCTGACCGGTCACCGGACAATTACTCTTGAGAAGATTACTGTACAGAGACTCACTGACTATTTTCTCGGGTTTATGCAGTGCCAGCAGGTCCGGACTGGGTGAATAACAGTCGATTTTGACCGGCTCATCGTCAATACACTCCCCTGTAAAGTGCCCCACACCTTCAAGAGCCACGCTCTCTAAAGGCTTCAAACGCACCATAACCGTTGCCCCCGCCGCACTGGACAGATCCGATTCCAGAGTCTGTGAAACGCTTTGTACGTCTGAGAATGCCGTCTGATTGAACGAATTGAGGTACAACTTAAACGATTTGGACTCGATGATCGCCGGGCTGTTGGCCGGCACTTCAAACTCGGCAATGGCCACTACGGGCTTGCCATCATTATTCAGCCAGGAAATTTCGTAGGCCGTCCAGATATCGACCCCGCGAAACGGCAAAGCCCCCGGGTTAATACCCAACTCGCGACGCGATTGCTGCCGGGGAATCGGACACAGCAAGGAAGGACTGTAAACGGAAACATATTCTGTGTTCTTACCCAGCAGGGTTCCCTGATGGGGATCTTTACCAGCCATAATTCAATACCTATGACGCTTATTCGCCAATTTTGTACGACTCAATTGTATACGGTTTAGTTGATGATAATGGTTCAATTCGCTGCCATTGTGCACAACTGACATCAACAATCACTCTACCCTTTTGCAATCAGGCTCTGAGCCGCTTTCCGGTTTTCAGAAGATGCAGGCAGTAAACCGTCAATGCCACAATAAACACTGCCACACCAGCAAAGGCGAAGCTGATATTAATGTCTGAAACTCCCAACACCCCATAGCGGAAAGCATTCACCATGTAGAGCACAGGGTTCAATTGCGAAACCCCCTGCCAAAACTCCGGCAACAAGCTGATGGAATAGAAAACACCCCCAAGATAGGTCAGCGGCGTCAGCACAAAGGTCGGGATAATTGAAATGTCATCGAATGAGTTGGCGTAAACTGCGTTCACAAACCCCATCAGCGAGAACAGAATTGAAGTCATCAGAACAATGGCCACTGTAATGCCCAAATGCTGAATATGTAGCTTGGTAAACAACAGCGATACGACTGTCACAATCAGGCCGACCATCAGCCCTCGCGCCACACCGCCACAGATAAAGCCCAGCAAAATAATATAATTAGGCGTCGGCGATACTAGCAATTCTTCTATATTGTGCTGAAACTTGGCACTGTAAAAAGACGACACCACATTGGAGTAGGAGTTGGTGATGACGGACATCATAATGAGACCGGGAACCACAAACGACATATAGTTAAAGCCACCCATTTCACCAATACGGGAACCGATCAGGGTTCCGAAAATGACAAAGTACAGGGCCATGGTAATCACCGGGGGCACCAGAGTTTGTACCCAAATACGCATAAATCGGTGAATCTCTTTGCGGATGATAGTGGTCAAGGCGATCCATTGCTCCTGCGGACTCATGCTTTCACCTCCGCTTTCTCGGTCTTGTCAGCGCTGCCATTGACTAACGAGACAAACAGTTCTTCCAGGCGATTCGCCTTATTTCTCATGCTCACTACATGCACTCCACTTCGGGTCAGGGATTCAAACACTTCATTCAGCGACCCCCCTTTCTCGATTTCAATTTCCAGACTGTGCTCTTCAACCAGTTTAAGCTGATAACCTTCAACCTCTGGCGCAGCAGTCAGAGCTTCACGCGTATCCAGCACAAATACCTCTTTATTCAGCGTTTTCAACAGCGCCTTGATACTGGTGTTTTCTACAATATTGCCCTTGTCGATAATGGCAATGTTACGGCAAAGGCTTTCAGCCTCTTCCAGATAGTGGGTAGTCAGAATAATGGTGGTCCCCTTGGCATTAATGTCCTGGAGAAACTCCCACATTGAGCGGCGCAGCTCGATATCCACCCCCGCGGTTGGCTCATCGAGAATCAGCAGGTGAGGCTCATGCACCAGTGCGCGGGCAATCATTAAACGTCGCTTCATACCGCCAGACAGCATCCTCGCCGGAGTGTGGCGTTTCTCCCATAACCCCAGTTGCTTGAGGTACTTGTCGGCCCGCTCCTCCGCGAGAGATTTTTTCAGACCGTAATAACCGGCCTGATTGACAACGATGGTGCGAACCTGCTCAAACTGCGAAAAGTTGAACTCCTGAGGCACAATCCCCAACTCTTTCTTGGCTGCCGCAAAATCGGTATCGATATCATGACCGAAGATGGAAACCTTGCCCCCGCTTTTGGTCACGAGCGAGCAGATCACGCCAATCGTAGTGGATTTACCGGCACCGTTAGGCCCCAGCAAGGCAAAGAAGTCGCCCTCTTTCACCTCCAGATCGATGCCTTTTAATGCCTCAAAGCCGTTGTCGTAGGTTTTCGACAATTGCTTGATTGATAATGCAACACTCATAACTTTCCACCCGAAATCTGCTGATGCTTGCTTCCTCAAAAACGCCCTGCTCATTCCATGAACCTGACAAGTCTTCTTGCCACTCCATATTGGGGTAGAATGACAGAATTAAAGATGAGGAGCCCCATGAAAAACCAATACGTCCAATTTCATCGCAACCTGCTGCAAGCTCTGCAACAAGCCGCAGCTCAGGCCATGCCTGTCAATGAGCTCAGTGAAGAAGATCAGACCCTGCTGTCACAACTTGACCTGCTGGCCAACAGCAAATCATTTGATGAGGCCTTTATCGCCACAGGCCAACAGGCTTTGTGCCGCATTGTGGCGGCTTACCCACACCTGGCTCCACAGGTACCGAGAGATCTGTTCTGGTTGTTTGGCGGCGACTGCCTGCATTACATGCCGGATGAAGAGATTTCCCTCTACCAGCAATTGGACGAGCTGCGCTTTGAGGCGGAGAATGATAACACCGATTTCGATTACGAAAAGCAACGGGCAAGAATTTTGGGGCTACACTGAAGCATTTGCCGGGTTAGCCCCCCGGCCCTAATCGCACTCTAGCCAGAGGATGAGTCCGGGCGTCCCCGCGACTGATCTTCCAGTGATGACTCGCTGCGATGCTCCAGCGACTCCCGAATTGCGCGCTCGTAGCTGAGCGCTTCCCCGGGTGAACCGGGGTGGATGTGAACACCACTGAGCGTAATGCCCCCCTGCTCGCGCCTGCCCAACAGCCAGCTCATCAGCCAGACACAAAAGATCGCCGCGGCCAGGGAGCCTGCGACGATATAGAGGCTCAACCGTCCGTAATCGGGCCAAATCCGGAAAGCACTGCTGGCCTCGGCAATCACCGTGACCTGAGCCTGCCGATCAAACTGACGCGCTTCCAGTTGCGCCAGCCTGGTCAGCGTATCGCGACTCAGCTGCTCCAACTCTTCCAGATCCGTAACCAGAGCTTCATGCTCGGTGAAAACCGCCGTAATTTCTCTTGCTTCCGCTTTTCGCGCCGCGAACTCTTCACGCAAATTCTTCGCCACACGCTGGGCCCGTTCGTACTCTTGCTCAGCCTCATTCAAAGCCCGGCGGGTTGCTGAGGCCTGAATATTTCGCAACTCTTTCTCCAGCGCCTCAACATCTTCGGGAATCTGCCGTAACTCAGGCTTTAAATTGATGTAATCTCTGGTGTAGCGCTGCTCCAGCACAGCCAACCTGGCTCTCTGGGCGTTTAAACGGTTCTGCAGGTCATTCACATACTCCTGCTGACTCGGAGCGACCAACAGCCTTCCCTGCTCCCTTGCCGCCTGAACCTCCTCCAGCTGCGATCTGGCAGTGACTTCAGCCTCCATCGCCGCATTGAGGGACGTGTTGAGTCCACGCAATCTGGATAGCGCCTCATTTTCCTCACGCTCGGCAGAGACAATATTGTGCTCCTCACGGAACGCATCCAGCGCCTCGCGCGCAGCCGTCACCTGTGTCGAAATCTGCTCCAGTTCCTGCTCGACAGAACTTTTGGTTTGCTGCACATTGCGCCTTACGTCATCCGCCCGCATCGCCAGATACTCCTGCACCCAGCTGTGGACTAAAACAGGTAAAGCCTCCTCATCACTGCCTTCTGCCGACAAATCCATCAGGTTTGTGCCCTCAACCGGCAATGCCTTCAACAGCGGCCGAACATCACTCACTGACATCTCAGAAAGACCGGCAGACTGAGCCCGCCGAATCGTGCGCTCCAGCAGCTTGTCACTCAGCAAGACTTCCCGCTGAATCGCCACCTGCTGAACATCAGCCTCTACCCCCCCCTGATCGATGGCCACAGGCGCCGAGATAAGCAGATTCGCACTACTGCGATAAACAGGGTTCAAAAACAACAGCACTGAAAAACCCGCCACCAGGCAAAATAGCAAGACGATGACAAACACCTTAATGCGAGGCGAACGCCGATCATGGCGCTCCCGAGGCAGGAAAGCAGCCGCAGACACCCCTTCATGAGAAGTCGCATATTTTTCCATAAACGTGCCCAAACCAGCTTCAGTGAAATCGCAGCTCAACAAAAGTCAGCAAACAGGAAGTAACCGAGAGAGCGAACCCTGTTGAGTTTAGCTGAATAAACCGAGGTCAGAGCCGGCTAAGGGCTGTATATACATCAGGCGAGAAGAGAGTCACACATGAACAGAAAAAAGATTAAATGCGGCAAGACGCAGGCTCGGTTCCCGCCCCTGCCCGGAACGGGTAGAGTTCAGGAAACAATCTACGTCAAAACTAGATGGATCTTAATTTGGAGCGGGATCAAAAGGCAGGAGCCTTTTGACACAGCTTTGCTGCCCGCAGGGTGAGCGACAAGGATGTCGCGAATGCAACGAGACGCAGGCTCGGTTCCCGCCCCTGCCCGGCACGGGTAGAGTTCAGGAAACAATCTACGTCAAAACTAGATGGATCTTAATTTGGAGCGGGAAACGAGACTCGAACTCGCGACCCCAACCTTGGCAAGGTTGTGCTCTACCAACTGAGCTATTCCCGCATAAAGCCGCCACAGACGTGGCCGGCTTGAAGATGGCGTCCCCTAGGGGAGTCGAACCCCTGTTACCGCCGTGAAAGGGCGGTGTCCTAGGCCTCTAGACGAAGGGGACAGAAACTGTACCGGTCAAAAACCGGAAAATTTCTTTCCTAGGAAAGAAAAGCCGCAGAAAATATCTGCGGCTTTAAAAATTTGGAGCGGGAAACGAGACTCGAACTCGCGACCCCAACCTTGGCAAGGTTGTGCTCTACCAACTGAGCTATTCCCGCAATGGCGTCCCCTAGGGGAGTCGAACCCCTGTTACCGCCGTGAAAGGGCGGTGTCCTAGGCCTCTAGACGAAGGGGACCCTGGACCTTCCCAGACTTGCCTGTGTGGCGTCGTCTTCAGAAGTGGGGCGCATTCTAAGTAGCGGACGCACCCCTGTCAATATACTTGTGTCATTTTTTTCAGTTTTTATACAAGGACTTAGATCACCTTGTCCCAGAGCTCGAAAACGCGTCCTCACGACAAACAGCTCACAACCGTCAACCACTTGAAACCCGCCGCTGATCAGCTCACGAGACGCCAACGGATACCTTTTGACAAATTATCGGGTACACTGACGCCTAAATCATTAATTTTAGAAAGCTGGACGGCCTGCGCCAGGACGGGGTTTGCGAGAAGACCTCATGTCTGCCGGTTTCAGGCCGATACCTATACAAAGGTTCACCATTACGAGTCCGGATTCCATGTCTTCTACCGCTATCATTGCCATCATTATTGTCATCCTGGTGATACTGGTCGCCTACGCCTTTATCTCCCAGACGATGGAACGCAAGCGCAAACAACGCCAACGGCAGCTCACTGCCTGCAAGCTGCGGCTTAGAGACTTCAAATATATGGCCAGTGGCTTCCCGGCAGGATTTCTGCCAAAAGAACTCAACCTGCTGGTGTATCAAAGCCTGATCGATGCCTGCGAGAAACTGACCCATCTGGAACCCAAAATCACGACCCATGTCGACGAATTAACCCTGTTCAGCAAGCAACTCAATGAGCTGCGTCAGCAACCAGCCTCCAAGAAACGCACTACCCTCAACAGCTCTCAGCAAGTCAAAGAGGTTCAATCGCTGCTCCAGGCCCTGACCAACTATCTTGGGCAACTGAAAAATGCGGGTAAACTCAGCGAAGCACAGTTGCAGCAATACACCAGTCAGATTAAGCGCTTGCAGGTTCAGATCACCGTTGATAATCACATACTGAACGCCAAACAAGCCCTGAACAGCCAAAAAGAACGATTGGCAATTCACTTTTACACCCTCGCGAAAAAGCTGTTAGCCAAAGAGAGCGGTGAAGTGAATTACCAGAAACAGATCCTGCAGCTCAATGATGTGATCGCCAAGCTGGAGCAGCAAGTCGCCCAGCAAGATCCCAAAGGGCAGCCGGGTAAACAAGCCGGTCCACAATCTGGCGAGTGGGAAGAGTTCGAGGCCGACGTCAACTGGAAGAAAAAAGCGGTGTACGATTAATCGCCGCACCCGCCGCCAACATGCCTAGATGATGTCACTGTTGGTCGTAAACGAGATGATACGGCTGATTTCCGCCATCGGCCGGCCGCTTTCGGCATGCCACTGGTTGAATGCCTCCTGCACCTTCTGCAAATCCCGCTTGCTGGTTGGCAGTTTGTCGACAATACCCTCCGCTTTCAGCACATTCACCACATCATCGGTGAGCAGAAACCCGTCTTTTCCCACCATCCGCAAGAAACGGGATGCCGACTGACCTCCCAGCTGGGTGCCCTGCTTTTTCATCAGCACCCACAGATCGACAATATGCTCCACCGGCCAGTCAGCAACCATAGAACCAAAAGATGAATACTCCCTGGCAACATCCAGCACCCACACAGCATTTGCCCGCACGGCCTTAATTTTGCCAAAGTGGCGAATGATCCGGGGCTCGTGGGTCAAGGCCTCCAGCTCTTCATCAGACATCATGGCTACCCGGTAGGGATCAAAGCCGAAAAAGACTTCTTCAAAGGCGGGCCATTTACCATCCACCATGGAGTGCTTTAAGCCGGCACGAAAGATCCGACGGCTGATGTCCGACAAATAACGGTCATCGGTTAACTGCTTTAGCTGGTCCGGACTGCGCAATTTGGGCAGATTGGCTTCCACAGCCGCCTCGCCCCCCTTGTGCAGGACGGCCGTTTCATAAATCGAGTGAAATGTTCTCATGCTTTCAGCCTGGGGCTCTCCTTGACGGTCCTTCTCAGGACGCTCTTTCATCCGCAGGATCCAACTTCACGGAGGCCGAGTTAATACAATATCGCAACCCCGTTGGCGCCGGGCCATCGGGAAACACATGCCCCAGATGACAACCGCACTTGCTGCAGGTCACTTCGGTGCGAATCATCCCATGACTGGTATCTCGCTCTTCCGTGATCGCCTCTTCTGCCAACGGCTGGTAAAAACTGGGCCAGCCACAACCGGCGTCAAACTTGGTTTCAGACTCAAACAGCGGTTCACCACAACAGCGGCACAAATACTGCCCCGGCGTGGTGGTTTGCCAGTATTCACCGGTAAAAGCCCGCTCTGTGCCCTTCTCACGGCAGACGTGGTACTGCTCTGGAGTCAGTTTGTCCCGCCAGATTTCGTTTTGGCGGAGGTCATCGTTTTTTTCTGGGTGATCTGACATAATTCGGTCCGTTTATTCTTAATGACTTAAGGCGGCTTTCTCAGTAGCATCTCGCTCAGTTACATCTCGGCCCCGCAGATTCCGGGTTCAACCCTCTCTGACAGGATCTACCGCAATATACTGACAGCCAAAATTCGCAGGTAGCAGGCCTTAACCAATTTTTCGTTGACCGTACGATGGTAATGCAAATGCACAGCATTGAAAAATCTCACAAACTGGATGATGTCTGTTACGACATTCGTGGACCCGTTCTGGAACACGCCAATCGCCTGGAAGAAGAGGGCCACAAAGTTCTCAAACTGAACATTGGCAACCCGGCACCGTTCGGTTTTGAAGCCCCTGACGAAATCATTCTGGACGTCATCTACAACCTGCGCAACGCACAGGGCTACTGCGAATCCCACGGCCTGTTTTCAGCTCGCAAGGCGATCATGCAGGAATGCCAGCAAATGCGCGTACCTGGCGTCGAGATCAACGATATTTTTCTCGGTAACGGCGTCAGCGAACTGATTGTCATGTCCATGCAAGCGCTGCTGAACAACGGCGACGAGATGCTGATTCCGTCACCGGACTACCCATTGTGGACCGCAGCGGTGAATCTGGCCGGGGGCAACCCCGTGCACTACCAGTGTGACGAGCAGGCAGACTGGTTTCCGGACATCGACGACATCCGCTCCAAGATAACCGACAAGACCCGCGGCATTGTGGTCATCAACCCCAACAACCCCACCGGGGCGGTCTACAGTGAAGCGCTGCTGGAACAAATTGTTGAATTGGCCCGCGAGAAAAATCTGGTGATTTTTGCCGACGAGATCTACAGCAAGATTCTGTACGACGACACGGAATTTGTCCCCATGGGTCGACTGGCAAAAGACGTGCTGTGCATCAGCTTCAATGGCCTGTCTAAAACCTACCGCCTGGCAGGGTTCCGTTCCGGCTGGATGGTCATCAGTGGCGCCAAACAGCGAGCCAAAGGCTTTATTGAAGGTCTGGAAATGCTGTCATCCATGCGCCTGTGCGCCAACGTACCCGCCATGTATGCCATTCAGACAGCGTTGGGAGGATACCAGAGCATCAATGAGCTGATCCGTCCCGGTGGTCGCCTGAGGGAGCAGCGGGATATGGCCTGGAACAAGATCAACGACATTCCCGGTGTCAGCTGCGTCAAACCCAAAGGCGCCATGTACCTGTTCCCTAAAATTGATCTGAACATGCACAAGATTCATGATGATCAACTGCTGGTACAGGATTTCCTGATCCAGGAAAAAATTCTACTGGTCGAAGGTACGGCTTTCAACTGGAAAGACCCGGATCATTTCCGCATTGTATTCCTGCCCCGCGCAGATGAAATCGAAATGGCGATTAATCGCTTCGCGGAATTTATCGACCGCTACGCCCAATAATGCACTGAAAGCAAATGATGGCGCACAACCGCTGAAAGGAGCAGAACGTGGGCGATATTCATATCGATGATTTCTACAAGGACGCCGGAAAGATACTGGTGCAGCTGTACCGCTCCTTTCCGCGCAAGAACCTGCTATTGGTGGAAGACATCAGCGGACCGGACACCCCGGATGAATACGGCCTGCACAGCGAGCGCCATCAATCCTGTTTCGGTGCGGCTATCTGGCTGGCCGAATCCGGTTATCTGAGTTACGGCGAAACCATTCGCCAGGAGGGCATGGATCAGGTCATTCTGACCCACAAGGCGTTTACCCTGCTCTCTTCTACGGCAACAACACTGATTACCGATATTGATCCGCAGCTTCCCGCATCGGTGCTGGAAACCCAGCAGACCAATATCCATCAACTGCGCGAAGCCCTGCGTTCCGGCGATTCCCAACAGATCCGTCGCACGATGCACAACCTGTTTCTGCAATCTCAGGATCACTGAGAACAAGCGGTTACTCGACGTCTGCAGATGGCGGACAATAGCGAAAGTGCATCAGCTTCAACTGCTGATCCGGATCCGCATCGGGGAAATCCGCTGACGGTGTCAAACGAGAGACGAACTCACAGTCGGGACACTCATCCATCACCAGCTGCCGCAGAAAATCCTCTCCCAGCTCTGGCGCATTGAGACACAGCAGTACATCCCCGTCGCGAGCCATAAATTCCGGCAAGCGACGCACCAGCTTGCGATAGTCCTGACTGGCAACAAAGCTGCCTCGCTGAAAACTGGGCGGATCAATGATCGCAATATCGTAGGGCCCCGGGCGACGAATGCGCCCCCAGGACTTGAGTATGTTTTCCTGTAAAAAGCGAATCGGGTCGGTCGGCAAATTGTTCAAGCGATGATTTTCCCGTCCCTGATTCAGCGCGCCACGACTCATATCAACATTGACGACCATACTGGCACCGGCCTGCTGCGCCACGACTGAAAAGGCACAGGTATAAGCAAACAGATTGAGCACTCGCTTACCCGCTGCCCGCTGCTCCAACCATTCTCGGCCGGGCTCCATATCCAAAAAGAATCCGGTGTTCTGACGCCCGCCCAACTGAATGGTGAATCTGGCTGAACCTCGCTGAGCGCAAATGTTCTCCGGCAACACACCCCACACACATTCCGACGGTGAATCCTGCAGGTAACGACGCTGCACCAAGACCGCCTCAAGCCCATAAACCTGAGCCAGAGCAGTCACCTCAGCAGTCACCTGTTCTTCAAATTCAACGTCTTCGTTTGGCTTGAAAAAAGTCACCCACAGAACCGGGGCATAGAGATCTACTGTTACCTGCTCATAACCGGGATAAACACAGCCCCGGCCATGAAACAAACGCTGGGAATCCAAACCTGTGGATGACCCCGACTCCTGTTTTTCCGTTGCCGCAGCTAAAGCCTGTTGCACTTTTTCTTTCAGTATACTCACTGGGTCAACTCCCCTGCGGAGTCCGAATCCTCAAAATGCGTTCCCAGCGGGTAGAGTATTTGATCGTGATAACCGGTGATTACCGGAATATAACCTCGCCAGGCCTTATCCAACTCAAGATCATTGCTGTCCATCAGCAGCGGTCGACCCGACAAGGCCTTGATTTTACTTTTGGTGGCTAACACCCAAACGTTTTCCCTTCCGGCCCGCATCAACACATTCGGGGTTAATTGCTGATTGCCGCGGCCAATCAATGAACCCTGGCCACCGGTAATGGACAAGATAATCACCACCTGCCCCTCAAAGTCCTGCAGCAATGCTTCCAGTTGCTGACCGGACAGATCTGCAGCAACCAATGCCTCATTGCAAATCACATCGATCCCTAACAGGGTGTTGGGCAGCTGCAGCTCGTCCATCAAGGCTCTTGGCGTTGTGCCTGCACCCACCAAATAATAAACATCGGGTTCCAGTCTTTCGCGCAAATCTGCGGCGATATCATCCAGCACCAGCTCTTCTACCTCGCGTCCACCGTCTTTGGTGCTCTGCACAAAATGACCACACTCCGGCACCTGCATCTCACCATAGAAACGACTTTTCACCACACCCTGGCGAAAGGCAGACTCATCAATGTCACGCACTTCCTGCAATCGCAGATCCACCAGATCACCGGACATCATGGACAATACCACTTCAGCCGCCCCCTCCGGCGAGATCGCAAAGACACCGGAATGCATCTTCACACCCGAAGGAATACCCAGGACGGGCAGGTTTTCACCAACGGCGGCACAAATATCCCGGGCCGTACCATCCCCCCCCACAAACAACAGCAGATCAACTCCGGCTTCCATCAGCAGGCGAGCCGCGTGCTGTGTATCGGTTGCCAGACTGTCAGTCTCGCTGCAGGAAAACACCACCTGCGGATCAAACCCTGCCGCGCGAACTTCATCCTCTCCCATAGAGCCGCCGCAAGTGAGCACCGTCAGCATGTCACCCCCGGTAAGGTGCAACTGCTTGAGGCAACGTTGGGCACGTCCGGAAGCCCGACGCTCTGCTCCGCCGGCCAAAGCCTGCTCGACCAATGCGCGATCGTCACTGCCTTTCAGACCTGCCGGTCCGCCAATGCCCGACCAGGGGTTTACTATCAAACCGAGTGTTAAAGGGTTAGTCATCACTGCAGCCTTCACTAGCCAGCCTTACCACCGGCCAGAAATATGGAAATTGAATAAGATATCGCCCGCTGAATCCCGTCATAAGGCCGGCGCGCATTCTAACAAATCTCACTTGTTCTGTCGGCGCTCAGTACCGACACGGCGCTTTTTGGACGTGTTTCGCCTGACTCTACCAACCCCAAAAACGCACAACAATAGAACAAAAAATGGATCCCAAAGCAGTAATTAAGAATCAATCTTAACCAGCCAGCCCCCTAACTGTGCCTGTAATGCACCGTTCTGTCCCACAGAAAAGATTCTGTTATAGCTCACAAATTCTTATGCGTATTATTTCTAGGGAGTCGACTTGAGTCACAGCCCTGCTCGAGTTTTGATGGCTATACTGAATAACAGATGAACGGGATGCGCCTGACAATACTTAGCCAGCCGGCTAATGCTATTTGGCTATATGTAATAAAACTGTCACGGCGCAACTTTATAGTGGCCCCCAATGAAAACGCAGGTATCTCATGTTGAACCGTACCCCACACTCAGACACGCAAGACATCTCTGATGCTAAAGAAGTTAACTTCTACGGTGCGGCTATCGTTGACGATGACGGGGCTGAAATACCAATCACGGAGGAAATGATAGAACAGGCTCTATCACATCCTCAGGGCTCAGTAGGGACGGCTGCAGATAGCAGTCTCTGATGTTGCAAGGTTTTCGTTAAACTCTCCTCTCATATTGTTAGGTCAAAACCTAAAGTCGCCAGCAACTTGTTGAGCGACTTTTTTTTGTCTGCCGGAAAATTTTCGGAAGATAAATCGACTTGAAAACAGGGAAACTCCCGGCGCTTGGGATAATGCTTTCGCAGCTCATCAAACCCCTGAGCAAATGCTTGGGAAGATTGCTGGCATTCGTCGCCAAGCAGTTTGCTTCGCATGCGACGATCATCTTCTCCCACGTCGTAAGCTTGCAAAATGATTTGATTGACGGTGCTTTGCAAGATATCGCCAGAGTTGGGCATTTCATTGGGCAGTATCTTTTTAAAATCTGCGTTATCGTCCTGCAACAACTGTGACGATAAAACAGTTTCTTCACAGTTCAGCTGACGGCACAACGCACGATAGATCATGGCTGTGCCCTCGACCTTGCCGTCATAGCTGTAACCGGCAATATGTGGACTGGCCAAAGCGACCTGCTGCATTAATTCGATATCCAGATTTGGTTCTGGCTCCCAGACATCCAGCACCACCGTCAGATCATCACGCTGCTGCAGAACACGCTTGAGTGCCTGGTTATCGACAACCGGGCCACGGCCGGCATTAATCAACAGACAGCCCGGCTTTAGTTGTTGGATGCGGGCTTCGTCCAACAGATGATGACTGGGAAATTCACCACCGTGGGTCAACGGTGTGTGCATGCAAATCACTTCTGCATTGAGCACTTCATCCAGCCCGCAAAGATCGGGGTTGTCTTCTGTGGTTAAGAACGGGTCATAACAAACGACAGGAAGATTCAACGCCTTCAGGCGTCTGTACAAATGCCCCCCTACATTCCCACAGCCAATTATGCCAAAACTCGCCTGCAACCAGTCGGTTTTCACCTTGGCAAGAACACTGAATATATATTCCACCACCGAATTGGCATTACAACCGGGAGCACTGTGATAGGCAATGCCCTTTTGCTCTAAATACTCTACATCCAGATGATCAATGCCGATGGTACAGGTACCTACAAATTGCACTCTGCTTCCGGCCAGCAATGTTTCATTCACCGGAGTCACAGAACGCACCAGCAGCACATCGGCATTTTTTACCTGCTCGGCCGTCAGAGTGCGCCCCGGGTAGGTGCTCACATCCCCAAGGGTGGCAAAGAACTCTGAAACCAAAGGAATATTCTCATCGGCAACAATCTGTAAACGGGTCATAGGATATCCACTGCATTCAATTCAACCGGCTCATCAACAGCGGTCAACTGGTTAAACTTTTTCATCAAACCGGCTCCGAACCCCATTCGCAAACAAAAGTCTTCAAAGGCTGCTACATCAAGTTTGCCAAAATTCATCGCCAGGCTGGAGTAACCACCACCTTCAGTGACCCAGTCGACATCGGTGACTATGTCCGCCAAACAGCGAGACAGCACAATCTGCTCGGAATGATTCACGAGTTTTTCGGGCAACCCTTTAGCTCCACGAATCGGCAACTGTGGGAGCAGTTCGATATGTTCAAACAGAGCCTCAATGGAAGGTTGCCACTGTAAAAGTGTCTGCGCAGTTTTCTGTCCGATGCCTGGCACACCTGGAATATCATCCGACGTATCGCCGACCAATGCCAGGTAATCGGACAGCTGTTCTGGCCAGACACCAAACTTTTGAAAGATGTCGTCGCGATACAATTTCTGGTGCTGTCGTTCGTTCACGTAATCCCAGAGGTAATCCTGCGGCCGGAGCAACAACTGTCCCAGATCCTTGTCTCTGGTCAGAATGCCAACGCCCCGCTGTTCACCACTGCGCTTGATATCTTCCAGCAGGGTTCCCAAAAGGTCATCAGCTTCATAGGTATCACTGGCAAAGCTCGCGATACCCAACAGTTCGGTCACTTCACGGCAGGCGTACAACTGGAAAGCCAGCGCGTCGTCAGGCAGAGCCCGGCTGCATTTGTAATCGGGATAGAGTTCGTTGCGAAAACAACTGCCGAGACTTTCATCAAAACAGGCCGCCATCTGCGACGGTCGCTGCCGGGTCAGAAAGTTAAGAAGGAAGGCCGTATAACCATACACCGCGGCGGTAGGGTAATCCTCCTCAGAGAACCAGTTATCCGGCAGGGAAAAGTAGTAACGAAAAATATAGATGGACGCATCCAGCAAACAGATTTCGGAAGTTTGTGGCAACCTGTCCAACGTTAAAGCACCTCTCGCGGGTAGTATTCCGCCGTCAATGGCGCGCACAAGCCAGAGCGTTCAGCCAGCGCCTGAGTGAATCGATGGGCTCGATCCGGCAATCCCTCTGCACAATAGCGCTGCACTTGCTGAAAAATGGCATCTTTGAAGCCCTCACTCGCGCCCAGCTCCGCTTCCAGATTATCGGCACTGACCCGAAACCCGCGTCCGGCAGCAACAGAGAAAATCCACTCCAGAGCCTGAGGTTTGACTTCCACCTTTTCGAACAAAGCCTGTTGTTCCTCACTGCGTCCATCCGGCGCATACCAGTAACCGTAATCTTCCTGAAGACGCCTTTGCCGCCCTGCCACACACCAGTGAGCAATTTCATGCAGGGCACTGGCGGCATAATCGCGGGTGTAGATGATCCGATGAAACGACTCGGCACTTGATGCAGGAGAATAAAGCGGTTCAGCCGCACCTCCCACCAGTCGGGTGCGATGTGAGGACTCAAATACCTGATGAAAAACGGCCTCCAGTTCAAGGTGGTTTAACCCCACCCGATTCAGGGGCTTTTCAAACGCACTCATACTTCGCTCAGACTCCCGACAGCTTCCTGAGAGCCTTTAATAAGTTGATCAATATTTTCGACCTCGTCACAGCACAGTGTTTGCAGGAGTTCGTTGTAATACCCCTCTGTTAAGTAGGGCTTTCCGGCGAGCAGATGCTCAAGGTACCAGCGCTCAGGCATCAGGTTATCGCTGATCATCGCCCGGTTGGCCACGTAAACCCAGGCCGCAATCGGTCCCTCTGCGGTAGACACCGAGTAAATTTCACGACTGTAGAGCCTTGGAGAGCCCTCAAACGGATCCATCTTTATGATCTCACGCGGGCAGTCCAATTGATAAAGCACTCCCTCGACACGGCTCTGTGGCGCATACACCACATTGGCGTAGGACCTGTGAGGAGCGTCGGCAGCGCGCTTGTTGAAGGCCAACCCCAGCCCCTCAATGGTGCCTGACAGAGCCCGCTTGAAGCGCAGGCCGCGATCATTCATCCGTTCGGCGTTCATATTGGATCCGTACGCGAAATAATACTCAGACAAGCTGACACCCCTGTTATCGATAAAGATTATAAAAACGCAAAATAAATTCACCTCCAAGTATTGTGCTTTTGAAAAACAGCATATACCTTATGTAGTGAAGGTGTAGTAAAGATACATCCGCCTCAACGATCTCCCTTAAGCAGGCGCCTTGGCCAGTGTTTAAGGGGCAATTCTACCAGAGGCTTATCATGGAGGTGGTATTATGAAGACCTCAGTATCTGGCCACAACATGGATAACGTGGTCGATTTTTTCACCGGGCAGCCCTTTTCGGAACTGCAAAATTCACGCATTATCCGCCTTTCTCCGGAGCTCGACGGTTTGGAGATGCTTTACTCCAACGAAGCAAGCCCCGATAAACTCTTCAGTCTGAAGATCCTCTGCTGGGCCCTGCGCGCCAATGGCGAAGTCGTAGGTCTGGTTCCCTGGTTGGACGATATAGTCGCCGCACCGGAGATTCAAGACCCGCTAAACGGTAAGTGGGAAGGCTATTACGACCCGGGTATTGATGAGATCTTCTACGAAGGCCCAATCCACAAGGTTGTCGAACTCGAAACCGCTGCCGAGTACTACGACTTCCAGTGTGAAAACCCCAACGATGTACTGCAGGAAGTCCCCGATACCATCGGCACTCACGCGGTTCTGTCCGATAACGGTTTTCACAGCATCACACTCACAGAAGTTGTCAGCTGGCGCCTTCACCACGACGGTACCGTCTGCGGTATGCTTGCGGATCCTCAGAAAATCGAGAATACGCCCGTATTACCCGGTGACAGCTGCCTTTACCCTGCACAAAGCCGTGAGGAATTCCGTTATTTCTTTCAGCACCAGATCGCCAACAAGCTGAAAGCAGAAGACCCGGAAGCCCTGGCCGCCATTTCAACCCTTGTGGATGAAGTGTAACCCGTGAGCTGAAAAGCTCCGGCCGCTGCAGGCAACAAAACCCAGGCCGCCAGGGAGCCCCCTCTCTGGCGTGCCCTGCCGACGCCGTAATGAATTCAGAACTCTATCAATACGGGATTACGCTGCCGGGCTTTCGGTCGCCTGAAACTTTGGTCAACTGAAACCTGTGTCACGGGCAAAAAAACCCCGCTTAATCTCAGGTCGCTATTTTTTGCGAATCCAATAGCAGTAGTTCATCGCCTCGCCATCAACCACTTCTGCTTCGAGCAACTCGTGTCCTAAGAACTGGCAAAACTTCGGAATGTCTCGTTCTGTCGAAGGATCTGTAGCAACCACTTTAACCACCTCCCCGCTTTTTGCATCTCGTATTGCTTTGTGTAAAAGCATTACAGGCTCAGGGCAGGTCAGCCCGGTGGTATCGAGGTTATGGTCAAAGGTCTGTGTCATAGTGGTAAAGTCTGTATAAATTTAACCAGCATATAAAAACCCAATTGCTACACTTAAGGCAACTCGGAAAGCCATTTCTTCCGAAATTTTCGGTGCAAACCACTCACAAACACACAACCCTTGAATGTTGGCGGTAGGGGATATGCATGATGATGGTTGTCAATAATAACGGTAAAGCCAGACCGGATCTGTTCAGTCGCGGATCACTGGAACTGACTTTTCGCCTGTTGAGAGATCAAAACGCACAACTGGCTCTTGAAGTGCAAAACTTACTCCAGGGACAAAAAGCAGAGCCGCAAGCGATCCGGCAAACCTATTCTACCGATGATCCATTTTACAAAGCCCGTCGCTTTCCATCAGACCCGGCAGCCGATCACTTTTACGTGACACTCAGCCCCCAGAGCGTAGGCAAAGTCGTAGATACCCTTACCCGGCTGGGACAGGAGCTTCTGGAGAGTTCTTGCCGGGGCAATGGCAAATTGCTGGTCATCAAAACGTTGATGAGAGACTGGATCAATCTGGCGGAGTGGATCATATTGCAGGTGGATACACCACCCAGCCAGAGCTGCCATTAACTCTGACCGCAAGAATTTCTAATCCGATCTAGAAGGATCGAGTACGGATAAATTCCGCAATGGCATCCGCCGCCTGTTTCAGGTGTTGGTCATGAGTAAAGCCGGAACGGACTCTCGGCTTCAGGTCGTGATCACCATCTTCCAGCCAGCACAAACGGATAGAGTCCGACAGTTCATAACCTGCCACCTCTTCCTGTTTACCCAGTGCATCGCGCGTGCCCTGTACAATCAGCACCGGTGCCTCCAGAGACTGCAAATGCTCGGTGCGGGTTTTTTCCGGTTTTGAGGGCGGATGAAACGGGTACCCAAGGCAAACACAGCCCTGAACCGGAAGCTCATCCACCAGCATCGACGCCATACGCCCACCCATGGATTTGCCACCAATAAACAAGGACTCTCTATTGCCCAGCTGCTCAATCACCCGCCGCCAGTGATCCAACAATACCGGCTGTCGGTCCGGCGGACGTTTCTTGCCGCCATTGCGACGCTGCTGCATATAAGGAAATTCAAAGCGGATGACTCCAACACCCCGCTCTGCCAGCAGTGTTGCCATGGTCTCCATAAAGTCACTGTCCATTGGCGCACCGGCACCATGAGCCAGCACCAGACAGGGTGATTCAGGTCCAGTGTGAAGCCATTCGGACAGATCTGCGATCCTCTCAGTCATCGTGGTACACATCCTGATTAAAGCCGAAGTCATCGGGTTCAGCGGCCTGCCCGGTGGTAAAGTCACCATCGAGCATCTGCTGATATTCCCGCTCGGCCTTGTCGGCATCACGTCGGGTTTTGATACTCACACTTTCCAGTACCGCATCAAACACAACCACCACTTCGCCGTTGGCCAGTTGAGTTTTTACCTGCTCAACCTTGTCCGACAGGGAAAACTCTACTTCCCCATAATCCGTACCTTCACGGGTAATAAACTCTTCAATCAAGCCGTGCACCGCATCGGTGGATAGCTTTTCTACAGGAATAATCAACAGAACCGCCTTAACACAGAATCAATACCCAGTGCCCGGGTTACTCGGGCTTGCGGAATTTTAAAGTCATTCGATCGCTTTCACCAATGGCTGTGTATTTATCCCGATCCTGATCACCGAGACGCAGCGTTGGCGGTAAGGTCCAGACACCTTTTGGGTGATCGGCAGAGTCTTTTTCATTGGCATTCACTTCTGAGCGTCCCGCGAACACAAAACCCGCCTGCTCGGCCAGCTCGATCACTTTCTCCTCGGTTACGTAACCCGATCGAACCATATCATTGAGTGACGTGCCCGGTTTGGCCCGGTGTTCCACCACCCCCAGGATTCCACCGGGCTTCAGCACCTGATAGAACTCGGCAAAGGCTTTTTCTGCTGTGTCAGCTTTGAGCCAATTGTGCACATTGCGAAACGTCAGCACATGATCCACTTTTGCCACAGGTCCGGGCAGAACATCCTGCGCAGGTTCAAACTCGGTTACCACCACGCCTTTATAGAGCTCCGGCTTGTCTTTCACCATCTCTTCAAACGCCTGTCGGCTTTTCTGAAAGTAAGCCACAGGGGTTTCTTTGGCAAAATGGGCGGCATAGAAGGTGCCGTTCTCCGCCAGCAGCGGTGCCAGGATTTCGGTATACCACCCCCGGCCAGGCCAGATCTCTACCACCGTGCTGTCACCAGTCACTTCAAAAAACGTCAGAGTCTCAGCTGGATGGCGATAGCTATCGCGGCTGACATTGGCTTCGGTGCGCAGCGGATTGGCCACCGCCTGCTCAATGGTCATGTTGTCGGCCCAAACACCATTGGCTGCCAGAACACTCATGCCAGCCACCCCCCACAAACACCCGGTTACTCGTCGATACAATTGATTCAACATACATTTCTTCCTTTAAAGGACATTATTTACGACACTGTCAGTAAAGCCTAACAGTCACTATACTGCATTCAATTCAATAACAAAGATCGCGATTTCGTTTCTGAGTGCTTGTCCACCGGATACGAAGACGCACAAAACAGGAAGGCGACTGACTTATGAACCGCTCCCTCGTACTCAGCATCCTCAGTGACGACAAACCCGGCGTGGTAGAAGCCCTGGCCAGCACTATTGCCGCCCATCAGGGCAATTGGCTGGAAAGCCGCATGAGCCATCTGGCGGGCAAATTCGCAGGAATTCTCCAAATCAGCGTACCGGCCGATCAGCTGCCGGCTTTACGGCAAGCATTAAGCGAATTGCAGGCCCGGCGCGGTATTGAAGTTGTCGCCTCCGAAACTCTGGAAGCGGAAACCGGCGAACCCCTGCAAAATCTGCATTTTAACCTGATGGGCAATGACCGGCCCGGCATTATCCGCGAGCTTTCCCAGGCCTTTGCCAGCCATCAAATCAATCTGGACGACCTGCAAACCCACTGCACCAGCATGCCCTGGTCCGGCGACCCCATGTTTACCGCAGAGGGCATCATCAGCCTGCCTGTCAATGTGAATATGGAGCAGCTGATGGATCAGCTTAACGACATTTCGGACGAACTGGGTGTCGATATTGAACTGGGAGAACCCGAGGATTCTGTCACCCAGCAATAAGAGGGTCCAAATGAGAGAAGAGAAAGGGGCAGAACGCCCCTGAGTAAGGTGTGGAGAGTCCGCATCCGTGCAGTCTTGTTTTCATCTGCGTGCAGGGTAAGCGCCCCAGATGACAGGGTGATGACGCTTATATGAATCCTGGGCGACTCTGCTTTATACTCCCGCCCGCCCTATTTCACAGACATTTACCGACAAGAGCCCGATCACACCCCCATGACTGACACCTCTCCCCGACTGAACCTTGTCCTTTTCCAACCCGAAATCCCCCCCAATACCGGCAACATCATCCGGTTGGCGGCCAATACCGGCGCCCAGCTCCACCTGATCAAACCGATCGCATTTGAGCTGGATGACAAGCGTTTGCGACGCGCAGGACTGGATTACGGGGAGTGGAAGGATATGCAGGTTCACGAAGACTGGGAAAGCTTTCTGGCCACCTGTCAGCCCGAAAACCTCTACGCCATTAGCACCAAAGGAACCCGCTCCTACACAGACGCGCCCTTTGCCCACGGCGACTATGTGGTTTTTGGCCCTGAAACCCGTGGATTACCCGCCGAAATTCTGCAGCAACAACCTCCTGAAAATGTACTGCGTATTCCAATGCAGCCACACAGCCGCAGCATGAACCTGTCTAATGCCGTCTCAGTCATTGTTTATGAGGCCTGGCGTCAAATGGGTTTTCCCGGTTCGGTATAAAGCCCGCAAAACCCCCATTGAATCGTCCGCAATTCGTGCATTTTTCTAGCCTTACCCCTAGAATGACGCCCTCGAAATTAGGATAGATCCCATGAGTAAAGCCCCCGTAGGCCTCTTTTACGGCAGCTCCACGTGCTATACCGAAATTGTGGCCGACAAAATCTGTGACATTCTGACTGATGAAGTGGTTGATGTTTACAACATCACTGATGAGTCCATGCTCACCGCGGAGAACTACGATTTTTTAATCATGGGCATACCTACCTGGGATTACGGTGAACTGCAGGAAGACTGGGAAGAGATCTGGGATGAGCTGGATCTGGTGAACTTTAAAGGTCGCAAAGTCGCTCTGTACGGACTCGGTGACCAGGTGGGTTACCCGGAGTGGTTTCTGGATGCCATGGGCTACTTGCACTTCAAACTGGTCAAACTGGGCGCACAGCCAGTGGGCTATTGGCCCAACGAAGGCTATGACTTTGAAGCCTCCAAGGCCCTGACACCAGACCAAAAATACTTTGTCGGCCTCGCCCTGGACGACGAGAATCAATTTGACCAGACCGAAGAACGACTGGCGAAATGGTGCGATCAGATCATGCGCGAGTTCGCCCTGATCCACTGAATCGGATTCACTACAGATCCCTACCGGTTACACAACCATGTCAGATACACCTGCCAATCCGGATGTTCCGACGCACGCCAGTTTGCGCTGGGATGCTGAAGGACTCCCCCTCTCCGACGAGTTTGACGATTATTACTTCTCCAAACTCGATGGCCTGGCAGAGACCCGCTACCTGTACCTGCAACACAATTTTCTCGAATCCCGCTGGCAAAATCTGGCGTCAGGTACTCACTTTGTCATTGGCGAAACCGGGTTTGGTACGGGCCTGAGCTTTCTCAGCAGCTGGCAACTGTGGCAGCAGAATGCCCCAGAGGATGCCTGTCTTCACTACCTCTCTGTAGAAAAAGCCCCACTGCATCCTGCCGATCTGGCTCGCTCACTGGCACTGTGGCCAGAACTGAAACAACTGGCTGATGAACTCATCCAGCAGTACCCACCGGTTTTGCATCCGGGCTTTCACCACCTGATCTTTGCCGAAGGCCGGGTGCGCCTGACCCTGATCGTTGGTGAAGCCTGTGAAGGACTGGAGCAATTGCTGCAATCCTCACACCCGGCTCATCGACGTCCACAGCGCGGTGTCGATGCCTGGTTTCTGGACGGGTTTTCTCCGGCCAAGAACCCGGACATGTGGCGACCCGAGCTGTTTGCACTGGTACAGGAATTGAGCGCCCCTGAGGCAACAGTTGCCACCTTTGCTGCGGCGACCATCGTCAAGCGCGGACTGAAACAGCACGGCTTTCAGATCAAAACCGGCAAGGGTTTTGGTCGCAAACGGGAAATGGTCTATGGCCAGCTGATCGAACCAGCCGCCATCGAGTCGCCTGAGGACCTCCCCTGTAACAGCTTTAATACCGAGCACCCTGCTCCCTGGCAGATCGCAAGACACCCTCGTACACTGACGCGAGAAAACCGTCACGCCATCATCATCGGCGGCGGCATTGCCGGATGCCACACGGCCAGAGCCCTGGCCTACCGGGGCTGGCGTATCACACTGTTGGAAAGGCACGACCAACTCGCCCGGGAAGGCTCCGGCAACCCGCAGGGCGTGCTGTATGCCAAGCTTTCCCATCGGGCGGAAACCCTGTCAGATTTTAATTTGCAGGCACTGCAATTCGCCCAGCGCAGCTACCAGAACTACTGGAATGATGCGCGGCGAAATGGCAATCAAGCGGCCGGTGAACAGTGTGGCGTGCTGCAACTGGCCACTCAGGAAAAAGCCGCCCGGCTGCATCAGCTGCTGACACAACGTCACGGCGAACAAGGTCTGTTTACCCCCGTGAACGCAGAGCAAGCCCGCGAGCGCAGTGGCATTGATATTTCCTGTGGCGGCCTGTTTTTCCCTCAAGCCGGCTGGATCAATCCGGGCACACTCTGCCAGTGGCTGACCAACCACCCAAATATTGAAGTCGCTCTGAACAGCACGGCAGAAAATCTGAGTTACAAAACAGACACACAACATTGGCAGGTGCGCACTGGCAACGACACTTACAGTGCTCCGACATTGATCATCACCACCGCCAGTCACGCACTCAATCTCGCATTCGAAAAGAGCGACACACTGCAGGAATTACCGCTGAAGCCGATCCGCGGACAAGTCAGCTACGTTAAAGCTACGCAAGAAAGCCTGGGATTAAAAACGGTACTTTGTGGCGACGGCTATCTTCCTCCGGCAACGGAAGGGCAACACTGCCTGGGAGCCACCTTCAACCCCCGCAACACAGACCTCAGCACCAACGACGAAGACCACCGTCGCAATCTGGATACCATGACGGCTCAAACTCCGTCACTGTCAGAAACCTTTGTTGAAGAGGGAATTACCGGAGGTCGGGCGGCATTGCGCTGCACCACCCCCGATTATCTGCCGATGGTAGGCCCTGTGCCCAAATACGAGGAGCTGCTGGAAGACTACGCTCTGCTAAGAAAAAATGCGCGGGCCAACATTCCTCACGCTGGCCGCTACCGGGATGGCTTGTTTATCAATTTGGGACACGGTTCACGCGGTCTGGCTTACACTCCGCTGTGCGCGGAAATACTGGCCGCACAATTAGAGGGAGAGCCTTCACCGGTAGGCCAGCAGATGCAGACTGCACTGCATCCCGGACGCTTCTGGATTCGCGACCTGATGCGAAAAAAACGCTAGAGTCCGTAATTGCTAAAGCGATTCCACCGGTTTCGACTCTCCACGATTGATACGCTCCTGCTCCTGCAGAAACGGCTGTGATCCGGCACCACAGGCAATCACTGTTCGCAATGCCTGCTCCACACTGACATCCGGCAGCAAGGTCACAAATTTCACCGGCACGTGGTAAACCATACCCGACGTCGGCACCGGTGCGGTGGGTACAAACACCGTATAACCGCCATCGTATTTTGAAGTGACAATCCCCGTCACCTGCAAGTCACAGGTATCGCCATACAGTCTGACTAACGCCACCTGCCCGTTCAGCAAGGAGTGCTCTTCATTCCCCCCCACAAACTGTACAACGATATCCCGAATGGTACTGTAACCCGGTGCGAACTTGGCCAGACCGGTGTCCATCCAGTGATGCACCCAACGTCCTACGCTGGTTTTGACCAACAAGCCGACGGTAAAACACAGGGCCAGTACGATTAAAATCACCACCACGTCTGCCATCATATCCGCAATATCGGCACGGCTGGTTAGCATATCACTCAGGGGTTGAATAAAATCGGTGATAAGATCGAACAACCACTGAAACAACAGCATCAGAATTGCGATGGGAAGAACGACCGTAATGCCCCCCAAAAGCGTCAATCCGATAAAAGACTTTAAACGTTGCATGCAATTCTTCCCAAGATTCTATGCTCACAGAGCTTTTGGCCACCGACTGTGGCCGCTAGTAACAGTCACCTTACTGCTGCTGTCGCTGAATAGCTGTACGCGATTATCCGCTGAGCCATCGCTGGCCAACAGTTCACTCCATCGCACTCCCGTGCCGACACTCTATGACTGTGAGATTGCCAAGACGTTACCCCACTCACGTCGCAGTTTTACTCAGGGACTGGTTGTCGATGGAGACGATCTGATCGAAAGCAGTGGTCTCTACGGCAAGTCATTCATCCACCGCTACCCCATCTCCGGTGACGAAGCCGGGTATTATAAACCACTCCCTGAAAGCTTGTTTGCAGAAAGCCTCACACTGATGAACGGTCAATTATTTTTGCTGACCTGGAAAAGCGGACGGGCACTGGTGCTGGACCCAGACACTCTGAGCGTAAGGAAAACACTGACCTATCAGGGCGAGGGTTGGGGGCTGACACGCCTGAACCATCAACTGGTCATGAGCAACGGCAGCCACCAGCTCACCTTCAGAAATCCCGATGATTTTTCCATCAACCGCACTCTGGATGTCTACGACAATCAGGAGCCGGTCAGCAACCTGAATGACCTCAGTGCTGCCTACGGACTGATCTGGGCCAACGTCTGGCACGAGTCCTATATCGCCGCCATTGATCCGGACAGCGGTCAGGTTGTGGCGAAAATCGATTGCCAAAACCTGACCCGGCGTCACCGCAGTTATGACAGAGACAACGTGCTCAATGGCATCGCATGGGATGAACAACGGCAAGGGTTCTGGGTAACCGGCAAGCGCTGGAACAAGCGTTATCTGATTCAACTGGACACCCCACCGTCCAGGCATCCGACACCAACAGTCAAGAAATAATTCGGCAAAACACTCTGGAGACTACCTGGTTGCGCCCCTTGCGCTTGGCATCGTACATGGCTTCATCCGCGCACTTCAGCAACATTTCCCCCAGTCCGGCAAGATCCTGAGCCCGCTCTTCAACCGGGTGCCAGCAGGACAGACCGATCGACACCGTTGGTTTGATGACGCCCTTTCCAGCCACTTTCAATCCTGCCGTTGCCGTGCGGATACGCTCGGCAATTCTGAGACCTTCGGCTTGATCACAATCCGTCAGCACCACGACAAACTCTTCACCGCCATAGCGCGCCAACAAATCGGTTTTACGCAGTTCTTGCCTGATGGTCGCCGCCACTTCTTTCAGGCAGGCATCACCAAATTGATGTCCATGCTGGTCGTTGACCTCCTTGAAATGATCCAGGTCCAGAAACAGGCAGGTGAGAGGCTGGCGGTTGCGCTCGGCACGCTCCAGCTCCTTGGCGTATTCCTGCTCAAAATGCATGCGATTGCTGACCTGGGTCAGGCGATCCTGAAAACTCTGATGCTGGAACAGTTCATGTCCGAGACTGTTGTCCAGGCATACCGCGCTGATACAGGCCAAATGATGCAGAAAGTCTGCCGCCTTATCGACGGAGAAACGCTCTCGCGAGCGACTGGCAAAGTGCAGGCTGCCAATCAGCTGATTGTGTCGCACCAGCGGCAACAGTGCGGCCGACCCCAATTGATCCAGATTGGGAAACAGACGGCTGGCGGTCAGGGCGTCCTGCTCGCCCAACATGACTCGATAATCGCCCCGATAGAGGGTCAGGGCAAAGTCGTCACTGTTGCGCAGCTGTAAACGGTTCTTGTAGCGATCAATACCCAGTGTTTCCATCAGTTCAACGAGGGTATAGTCGCGATCAACAAGTACCAGACCGATGTCATCGAGGTTGAAGTGATGCATGGCATCGACCAGAAGAATCTCCAGTATGTCTTTCAGGCGATAACAGCCCAGCAGCTGGAACTCGAATCCCTGAAAATGCCGATCAATGCGCTGGTTCTCTTCGATTCGGGTCAACAAAGTCTGAACCGACCGTTTCAGCCTGGAATTCTCCTGCTTTAAGTCACTTGCTTGTTCTAAATCAATCTTAGGCACGTATTTTTCGACCTTTCAATCTGTTGATACCCTGCAATATCGGCCGACATCCGGTAAAATTGCGCGCTGATTAAGAACTTTTACTAATTGGCCGTCATTTTTTGTGACTCGCCAGTCACTCCCTCTTTGTACAACCACTCTGTCGAGATTTACCCCATGAGCACTGAACTCCTCTCCCCCGCAGGCACCCTCAAAAGCATGCGCTACGCCTTTGCCTACGGTGCCGACGCAGTCTATGCCGGCCAGCCACGCTACAGCTTGCGGGTTCGCAATAACGAGTTCAATCGCATGGAAGTGCTCGCCGAAGCGGTCAAAGAGGCGCACGGCCAAGGCAAACAGTTCTACCTGGCCAGCAATCTCTCCCCTCACAACGACAAGATCCGCACCTATTTGCGCGATCTGGAACCGGTCATCGAGATGCAGCCCGACGCCCTGATCATGTCCGATCCCGGCCTGATCATGCTGGTTCGCGACAAATGGCCAGACATGCCAATCCACCTCTCGGTACAGGCCAACGCGGTCAATTACGCCACCGTGAAGTTTTGGCACCGTCAGGGCATTGAGCGAGTGATCCTGTCCCGCGAGCTGTCACTCGACGAGATTGAGGAGATTCGCCAGCGCTGTCCGGAAATGGAGCTGGAAGTCTTCGTCCACGGTGCGTTGTGTATTGCCTACTCCGGCCGCTGCCTGCTGTCCGGTTACATGACCCACCGCGACTCCAATCAGGGTGCCTGTACCAACTCCTGCCGCTGGGAGTACAACACCCACGAAGCGAAAGAGGACGAAACCGGCAACCTGATTGCCGTGGACTCAGGTCCCAAAGCCAGTGTCTATGATCCCAAAGCCGCCGGCGCCAACTCCGACAGCAGTGAAATTGCCATGCTGCTGCAGGAACGCAGCCGCCCCGGTGAATACATGCCCGCCTACGAAGACGAGCACGGTACCTACATCATGAACTCCAAGGACCTGCGCGCTGTTCAGCACGTGGACCGTCTGGTGAAAATGGGCATTCACTCGCTCAAGATTGAAGGCCGCACCAAGTCCCATTACTACGTGGGACGCACCGCTCAGGTTTATCGTCAGGCCATCGACAACGCGATGGCCAACAAGCCCTTCGACATGAACCTGATGACAGAGCTGGAGCATCTCGCCAACCGCGGTTACACCGAGGGTTTCTACCGTCGTCATGTACCCAGCGAGTACCAGAATTACGACTCCGGCAACCCCAACAACCACCAGCAGTTTGTCGGCGAGGCCACCGCCTACGACGCCGCCAACGGCTGGCTGTCCATCGACGTGAAAAATCGCTTCGAAACCGGCAGCCAGTTGGAACTGATCACTCCACAGGGCAATCTGCGCTTTACGCTGGATGCCATAGAGAACCAAAAAGGGCAGTCTGTCGACGCCGCGCCAGGCTCCGGCCATCAGGTCAAAATCCCTATGCCGGCGGATATTGCACTACCGGAAGACGGCGGTTACGCTATGCTGATGCGTTATCTGTGACCACTATACTAATGGCCACCGCTTAACGGCACACTGCAAGAGTCAATAATAAGGACAATAACCTTGCGCGGATCAGGCGTTTTTCCAAAGTACCTTTTTCAGGCAATGCTATTGCTGGGTTTGTTGTTGTGGGGAAATGCCGCGTCATTGGCAAGCACAGACCAACCAGACAGGCCCCTGACTCTTACACACGGTGCCATAGGACTCGACAAGCTCAGCAATCTCCGAAACGGCGAAGTCATCGGTGGCTTCAAGTACGATCTCATAGAAGAGATGGGCCGACGCCTGAACTTGCCCACCAACCACGTGGTCTGCCCGTTCCAACGCTGCCTGCGCGATATGAAAAGCGGCATAGTGAACATCATGGTGTTCATCGCTGTGACACCTTCCCGCAGCCACTATCTGGACTTTCTTCATCCCTGGCCAGTGCCTTACACCATCCCCTTTCACGTACGCCTTGGCGAGGAAGATCGGCTGCAACGCTACGAAGACTTCTACAAGCTCAATGTGGGTGTCGTCAACGGCTACTCCTATTTTGACCGGTTCGACAATGATGAACGAATCCAAAAAACCGTCGTACTCAAAGAAGCACAACTTCCCAAAATGCTGAGTGCAAACCGAATTGACGCCTACGTGGGATTTAATATCGGCAAGGAAAACCTCGAACAGGAATACCCCGAAATCACGACCGCGCCCTACACTCACAAATTCAGTGAGACCGCATTGCTGGCCATCAGTAAGGACTCTCCCTTGAGAAACCACCTTCCCGAACTGAACAGAGTGGTGCAAGACATGATCGACGACGGCACCATGGATGAATTTTGGCACAACAATTTTCAGGGGTATTCGCCGCCCTATTACAACGGTCCGGACTCCGGTGATGAACAGCAAGCCACCTCAGAACAGGAACCTGCCAACGATGCCCCCTAAGACCGACGCGCCGCTTCAAACCTCAAACCCTTTTAAAGAGATCAACCGCTTTAAAAATGTCGTAGTACTGACGGGTGCCGGCATCTCGGCCGAATCCGGCATTCGCACGTTTCGGGCTGCGGATGGATTGTGGGAGGAGCACCGGGTCGAGGATGTGGCCACGCCGGAAGCCTTTGCCCGCGACCCGGAACTGGTGCAGCGATTTTACAACGCCCGCCGCGCACAGTTACTTGACGGCATTCAACCCAATGCAGGCCATCAGGCGCTGGCGGACTTTGAAAAAGCCCACCGCCAGCAGACCCCAAACGGTCAGTTCACATTGATCACGCAAAACATCGATAACCTGCACGAACAGGCTGGTTCTGAAAATCTGCTGCACATGCATGGCGAGCTGCTGAAGGTCCGCTGCTCAACCACAGAACAACTTTTCCCCTGCCACGAAGCCATCGACGTGGACCGCGCCTGCCCCTGTTGTCAGATGCCCGGACAGCTGCGTCCTCACGTGGTGTGGTTTGGGGAAATGCCACTGTACATGAACGAGATCGATCAGGCTTTGAGCCAGTGCGATCTGTTTATCTCTATCGGCACCTCGGGCAATGTGTATCCGGCAGCGGGCTTTTTTCAAATGGCCAAGCAGGCCGGCGCCCATACGGTGGAACTGAATCTGGAGCCCTCCAATCACGGCTCCCTCTTCGACGAAACCCACTATGGCCCCGCCAGCAAGATAGTGCCCGAGTATCTGGGATCTTTGGTCAGTTAGCCCCTGTCACTTTTGAATCACGCCGCGCTCAACCTGATCCCGCTCGATGGATTCAAACAGGGCTTTGAAATTACCTTCGCCAAAGCCCTCATCCTGTTTGCGCTGGATAAATTCAAAAAACATCGGGCCAACCAGTGTGTCGGAAAAAATCTGCAACAGCAGTTTGGGTTGGCCGCCCTCGGTACTGCCATCAAGCAACAAGCCCCGCTGTTTTAATTCCTCCACGGGTTCCCCGTGGTTCGGCAAGCGTTCTTCCAGCATTTCGTAATAGGTCTCCGGCGGCGGTTTCATAAACACCACCCCCCGGGCCTTGAGTTTATCCCACGCTTCGTAGAGGTTGTCGCAGGAAAACGCAATATGCTGAATGCCCTCACCGTTGTAGGCCATCAAAAACTCTTCGATCTGCCCCCCCTGTGAGGCCTCTTCGTTGAGCGGTATACGTATGCGACCGTCGGGTGCAGTCATGGCTTTTGACAGCAGGCCGGTGTATTCACCCTTGATATCAAAGTAGCGAATCTCGCGAAAATTAAAGATGCGCTCGTAAAACTTTGCCCAGAATTCCATCCGCCCGCGATAGACATTGTGAGTCAGATGGTCGATGACCTTAAAGCCACAGCCCGGCGGATGACGATCGACCCCTTCGATGAATTCAAAATCGATATCGTAGATGGACAAGTCTTCCTGATAGCGATCAATCAGATACAGTGGAGCGCCACCAATGCCTTTAATGGCGGGCAGGCGCAACTCCATCGGCCCGGTGGGAATATTGATCGGCTGAGCGCCAAGATCCAGAGCCCGCTGATAGGCCTTGTGGGCATTCTTCACCCGAAACGCCATGCCACAGGCCGAAGGGCCGTGCTCTTCGGCAAAATACTGGGCTTCGCTTTTGGGTTCGTAATTGATGATAAAATTGATGTCGCCTTGCCGATACAGCACTGCATCTTTGGAACGATGGGTCGCCAGCCGGGTAAAACCCAGTGTTTCAAACACAGGCTCCAGTACCCCTTTTTTGGGGGCAGCAAACTCGACAAATTCAAAACCATCCAACCCCATGGGGTTGTCAAATAAATCACCCATGTCGGTACCTGCTTAACTGACTTCGTTAATCCAAGCTTAGTCCTTCAACTGGCATAGGGCGAACGGGATCCGCAAGATCAAGAGTGCCGCAAGCGATACTGCTCCGGCGGCAAATGGTAAAAACTTTTAAACGCACGATAGAAATTATTGGGCTGTGAATATCCCAATTGATAGGCAATTTCTTGCGCGGTAAGCTGAGTATTGAGGAGATAATCCTTCGCCAGATCCATCCGGACCTCAAGACTGACAGCGCGAAAGCTGGTGCCAGCCTCAGCCAGATAACGCCTCAGAGTCCGTGGTGACAGAGACAAGTATGGCGCGGTGGTCTCCAGCCGGTAATCACACTCTACCGGCTTCTCCAATAGCAGTCGCTTCACCCGGCTGACAATGTCGCCGCTGTGTTCCTGCTCTTTTAGCAGACGCTTTACCTGAGTGTCGTACAATTGTTGCGTCTGGCCACTGCGGCCTTTCACCGCGATATACAGCCATTGTTTGGGGATCGCCAACACCGCCCGCGGCTGATCAAAATCCACCCGACAGCCCAGGATTTGCTGGTACTGCCAGTGGTAAGTGGGCGCGTGGTAATTCAGGGTCGCGTAGCTGGCGCAGGCCGCCAGTCCCTCTGGCAACAGCGCCTGAATATACACCCAGAGAGAGAAAATCCACTCTTCCAGCAACAACTGAAAATACTCCGAACCGCCCGCCATCACCTCGCAGGAGACCAGGGCATGTTCGTTGTCGGTCGTGAGGGACACTTTTAAAAACGGGAAATTGCTCTCCACCAGATGGGCAGACAACTGCAGCCCCTGTTGCAGGGTAGGACTCGCCAAGAGTGCATAACCCAGTACCCCCATATCCTCCAGACTGCGACGCTGCGCCATCCGCACGGCAATATTGGGCACCTCATTGTCATGCAGCTGACGGAGCAAGCGCATAAAGTCATCCAGAGTGAGCTTGTGGCCCGGTTCCCACCAGCGCACACTCAATCCGCACCAGTGCCCCAGGGCTTCACGATCCACATAGGCGCACTCTTCCCGCAACACCTGATCCAGTACCTGAAGCTGCTTGTCGACAAACTGCTGTTTTTCTTGTTGTTGAGGCTTACGCATCAAACCAACCCGGAAATGATTTATAGAATAGAATCTGCCTGGACGGAAATGATATCCAACAAAGGACGATAATGCTACTCATATGGCCTTAAATGATATCCACAACCACAAACACCGAGAGTAACCTTAGTCTCAATAGTACAAGGAATCTCCAGACACTCTGGATAAATACGAATAACGACCCAATCACGAGATGTAATCATGTCTAAAACCTGCATTATCATTGGTGCCAGCCACGCCGCCGCTCAATTGGCCCCCTCTCTGAGACAAGAAGGCTGGGAAGGTAAAATCCTGGTTATCGGCGACGAGCCGTACATGCCCTACCACCGCCCGCCGCTGTCAAAAGCGGTATTGTCCGGGGAAAAGAAAATTGACGATCTGCTGATTCGCGCCCAGGCCCTTTACGACAAGAACGACATCGAGTTCAAACTCAACACCCGTGTGGCCAACATCAACCGTGCCCACAAGTCCCTGACCCTGACCAACGGTGAAGTGCTCAACTACGACAAACTGGCACTGTGTACCGGTTCTCGTGTTCGCACTGTGTCTCTGCCAGGCGTCGATCTGGATGGCATTCATTACCTGCGGGACATGAAAGATACCGAGTCCATTCAACAGGAAATTGCCGCCGGTAAAAACGCCGTCATCGTGGGCGGTGGTTACATCGGCCTCGAAACTGCCGCGTCTCTGAAAAAGATGGGCATGAACGTCACCGTACTGGAAATGGCACCGCGCGTTCTCGCTCGTGTCACGGCACCGGCGCTGTCCGAATTTTACACTCGCGTACACAGTGACGAGGGCGTGATCATCAAAACCGGCATTGCCGTCTCCGGCTTCGAAGGCAGCAATGGCCGGGTTGAAAAAGTAACCTGTGGTGACGGCACCAGCCTCCCGGCAGATCTCGTCGTCATCGGCGTAGGCATTGTGCCCAACGTAGAACTGGCAGAAGCGGCCGGTCTTACCGTCGAAAATGGCATTGTGGTGGATGAGTTTGCCCGCACCAATGACCCCGACATTGTCGCGGCCGGCGACTGTGCCAACCACCCCAACGCGCTCTATGGCGAGCGTCTGCGTCTGGAATCTGTGCCAAACGCCACCGAACAGGCCAAGTCCGCTGCCGCCAGCATTTGCGGCAAGGAAACCGCCTACCACGCTCTGCCATGGTTCTGGTCCGATCAGTATGACCTGAAATTGCAGATTGCGGGCCTGAGTCAGGGCTACGATCAAGTGGTCATCCGCGGCGACAAGGACAACACGCGCAGCTTTGTGGCCTTCTACCTGAAAGAAGGCAAACTGATCTCCGCCGACTGTGTAAACCGTCCGCAGGAATTTATGATCAGCAAGCGGTTGATCTCTACCGGTGCCGAAGTGGATCCGGAGCGTCTGGCTGACGAAAGCATCAAACCGAAGGATCTGGTGCCTGCTTAATGCGGTAAAAAGTCTCTGCCAAAAAATCCCCGGCCAGGTAACTGACCGGGGATTTTTTGTTTGCGTCATTGCAAAAACGTAGTCGCTCTTGAATAACTGCACACCGTCTAACAAAACTCCTCGCAATGACGATAGTGGTGTTCTACAAACTTAACGCGGCTGCATCCGGATCGCACCGTCACATCGAATGACTTCACCGTTCAGGTAATCGTTTTCTACAATGTTTTGCGCCAGACGTGCAATCTCGTCAGGATTCCCCAGACGCGCCGGGAAAGGGACATTGGCAGCCAGCGCCTGTACCGTTTCTTCCGGCAGGGAATCACACATTGGGGTGTGAATCAGGCCCGGAGCAATGGTGTTGACACGAATACCGAAGCTCGCCAGATCACGGGCAATTGGCAAAGTCATCCCCACAATACCGCCCTTCGACGCACTGTAAGCCGCCTGCCCCATTTGCCCTTCGTAAGCGGCCACAGATGCCGTGTTGATGATCACACCACGACACCCATCGGCTGTGACCGGATCCTGCTTGCTCATCACTTCCGCCACAAGACGCAGCACATTAAAGGTCCCTACCAGGTTAATGGAAATCACCTTGTTGAAGATATCCAGCGGGAAAGCGCCCTTCTTGCCAATGGTTTTCGCTGCATCAGCCACACCGGCGTAGTTGGAACACAGGTGAATCGCACCGAACGCTGCCAGTGTTGCCTCGATACCCGCTTGCACGGATTCTTCGCTGGTCACGTTCACATTCTGATAGATCACTGCATCACCCAGCTCACTGGCTATGGCCTCGCCGCGCTCCTGATTCATATCGAAGATGGCAACTTTTGCAGCGTTTGCTACATAGCGGCGGACAGTCGCTTCACCCAGTCCGGATGCACCGCCGGTAATAACGGCCACTTTATCTTTTAATTCCATAATTCTTCTCTCAATCGGTTAAGTCTAAATGGATTTCAGGGTTTGCCGCGGCTTATCGGCTGACTTCGTTCAGCAGTTCCCGTGCAATGATCACGCGCTGAATCTCACTGGTACCTTCATAAATTGAAGTAATACGCACATCCCGCGCGTGACGCTCCAGTGGACACTCCCGGGTATAACCGATGCCGCCCATCAATTGCAGAGCCGTGTAGCAGGCCTGATTGGCTTTCTCGGACGCATAGAGTTTTGCCATGGCCGCCTGCTTGGAAAACGGCAGTCCTTTTTGCTTCTGATCCGCCGCACTCATCAACAGCAGTCGCGCCGCTTCCAGTTCTGTGTAAGCGTCAGCCATCATCCATTGGGGGCCCTGTAAACTGGAAATACTGGCACCAAACTGCTCGCGCTCCGTTGTGTACTGACGCGCATAATCCATCGCCGCCAAACCCACACCCAAAGCCAGAGAACCAATACCAATACGACCGCCGGCCAACTCGGCCACAGCGATACGGAAACCATCGTTCAGCTTGCCCATCAAGGCGCCTGCCGGAATCCGGCAATCTTCAAAAATCACGCAGTTGGTGCTGGAGGCATGCTGTCCCATTTTCTCTTCGGCTTTGCCAATGGTCATACCCGGGGTACCGGCCTCGACCAGGAAACAGGAAATACCACGACCTTTTTTCGCATCCGGATCCGTCACCGCCCACACCACAAACACACCGGCGTACTCGGCACTGGAGATCCACATTTTGGTGCCATTAAGCACCCACTGGTCACCGTCTTTCACCGCCCGGGTCTTCATGCCGGCCGGATCGGAACCCGCGCCGGCCTCCGACAGACAGAACCCACCGGCCGGGTATTCACCGGAACACAGCCTGGGCAGATACTTCTGCTTCTGCTCGTCGTTTGCCAGGGTCTGAATGACCTCTGCCACCATATTGGTCACCGACATGGTCACCGCCGTCGAGGCACAGCCGCGAGCCACCTCGGTAATCGCCAGACTGAATGCCACCACGCCCGCTTCACTACCGCCGTACTCAGCGGAGATATTCAGTCCCATAAACCCCAGCTCAGCCAGTTGTTTCAGGTGCTTCAGCAAAATCTCGCGGTTGCCGGTCTTGTCCAGTTCCGCAGCCACAGGCGCCAGTTCGGTCTGGGCGAATTTACGAGCCATATCCTGAATCAGGCTCTGCTCTTCAGTTAACGATAAGTCCATGGAAATTCCTCACACATGCGACAGGCGCTGTCATTGGGGTCTGTGCATAAAGCACCCTTGCCACAATGATAGAAGCTAACGCTCAGGGACGACAGGACGGCCACCTCCAAATAAACTCACAATAAGTGCCATATTTTGTTATTTTTGGCTTTATTTGACCCAAATAAATCACTAAAAATACCGAAAGATTCTTCCCTATGGCCACCATCGCCAACCATCACGCACAGGCAGCTCTCCGTGGGCTACTGCAACAGGGGTACGACAGTACGCCCCTGCTGGCCCAGGCAGGCATCCATCCTCAACTGCTGAAACAGGCACATCTGCGCACCGATGAACAGCAGATGACAACCCTTGTGCAGGCCGTCTGGGACACCATGGGGGACGAATTCATGGGCTTTACAGCCACACCCTGCAAGCGCGGCGCCTTTGCTTTTATGGCTCAGGCAGCACAGCGATGTAGCACCCTGCGCGAAGCCCTGCAAACCGGGATGACGTTTTACCAGCTGCTGACTTCCGATATTCACTCCAGGCTTCTGGAACAGGACAAAAGCGCCCGCATTCAGATCCGTTTTGCCCGTCCCGAACTGGATCCGGATCACTTCCTGCTCGAGTTCTGGCTGATCATCTGGCACCGTTTTGCCAGCTGGCTGATCGACACCAAAATTCCTTTGCAGGAGACCCAACTGATCCACCGATCCCCCCCGCACGCCCGCGAGCTGCACATCATGTTTCCCGGCCAGCTGCTGTTTGGCTGCAACATCAATCAACTCACCTTTCATGCCGATTATTTGCAGCGCCCCATCGTCCGCGACCAGACCGAGCTGGATCAGTTTTTACAGCAGGCTCCTGCTGACCTGCTCACCATTCCCGGTGACGACAACAGCCTGCAAAGAATCATCAGTCGGCAAGTCACCGGTTCTCTCAACCATCTTGCCCGACTGGAATTTCCGGCACTGAAAACTCTGGCCCGACAACTGCACCTGTCTCCGCAAACTCTACATCGACGACTGAAACAGGAAGGCACCAGCTATCAGCAGATCAAAGACAACGTGCGCCGGGAAATCGCGTTGCAAAAAATGGTGAAAGAAAACCGCACCATCAACGAAGTCGCCGAACTGGTGGGTTTTTCAGAAGCGCGATCCTTTACGCGAGCGTTTCGACAGTGGACAGGAATGTCACCGAGGGAATATTGTAAGTTAGTGCGTTCACGCTGATGCACCCTTGACCGGCCAAGGGCATCTCAGCCCGTTTCCTCTTTAAGGCCTTCTTCAGCATCTATGTAGGTTTCTGCCACCGCTTTCCATTCATCCGCAATTTCCAAAAACGCATCCAGCATATCCGGATCGAAGTGCGTCCCGCGGCCCTCGCTCATAATTTGAATGGCTTTTTCATGAGGAAATGACGGCTTGTAGACCCGACGACTGATCAGCGCGTCATACACATCCGCAATGGCCATCAGTCGTGCGGAGATGGGAATCCCGTCACCTGACAGACTTTCCGGATAGCCAGAGCCGTCCCACTTCTCCTGATGGGAATAGGCAATTTCTTTGGCGATGGTCAAAAACTCACTGGGTTCAGAGAGCTTGGTTTCGGCAGCTGCGATTGCGTCGCGTCCGTAGACGGTATGACGTTTCATAATTTCAAACTCAGCGTCAGTCAGCTTGCCGGGTTTTAATAAAATGGCATCCGGCACACCGACTTTACCGATATCGTGCAGCGGTGCGGCTTTAAATAACAGAGTGATACGCTCGGGAGTGAGATAGTCTTTAAACCTGGCCTGTTCACTTAACTTCTCAGCCAGAAGCTGTACATACAATTGCGTACGACGGATATGGTTACCGGTTTCGGGGTCACGGGTCTCCGCCAGCGCTCCCATCGCCTCCATGGCTACATCCTGCAGTTCTCCGAGCTGCTTGGTGCGCTCGCGGACCTTGTCTTCCAGAATCTGGTTCTGATGCTGTAGCAAATCCCTGGCTTCTTTTAACGTCAGATGATTTTTTACGCGCTCGAGAACAATAGGAGGACTGATCGGCTTGGTGATATAGTCCACTGCGCCCATGGCCAGACCTCGAGTTTCGTCTTCTTCACTCACTTTTGCGGTGAGAAAAACCACCGGGATATCTGCAGTATCCGGATTGGCCTTGAGCTTTTCGCAGACTTCATAGCCGTCCATTTCAGGCATCATGATATCCAGCAGGATCAGGTCCGGTGCAGTGTCGGAACTGGCAAGTTTCAAAGCCTTTTCACCATTGGTGGCAATCTTGGTCTTGTACTGGTCTTTGAGAATATTATTCAACAGCGATACATTCGCTGGAGTGTCATCAACGATCAAAACAGTCCTTTTGTTATTCATGTCAAACTCCTTTGCTGATTGTTGATCATTAATCCTCTATGGAATCCAGGCTTTTCAAGTGCTGAGTCACCCAGGTACAGACCATGGAAACATCTATCGGCTTATCCAAAAAATCAATGGCGCCCAGGGCCAGGCCACGGGAGCGATCATCAATATTGTTTTTTCCGCTCAGAAAAATAATCGGAATATCTCGGGTTTCCGGCTCTGCCTTTAAGCGCTCACAGACTTCGAAACCATCCATGCCGGGCATCATGATATCGAGCAAGATCAAATCCGGATGAGGCACACGCGCGGCGATTTCCAATGCCTTTGCACCGCTGGTCGCCACCAGTGTCCGGTATTTTTCTTTCAAGGCACTGTTTAATACTTTGATGCTGGCAGGAGTATCATCCACCAACAGCACCGTTTTCTGATCATCATCACTCATCGCTTACTCCTCAGATTCCACATTTGCCAAACATGAATCACTGACCACTTTCGCCGCCAGTTCAAAGTCATAGTTTTCGATAGCATCTTCGAGCGATTCAAAGATCGACTTGTCCAGCACACGCACCAGATCAGCTTTGAGTTCATCGAAGACATCGGCAGCTTCGCCATCGTCATTTTCCAAAAGAGCCAGCAAAGCTGCCAGGTCCGGCATTGTCACTGATGGTGCCGGCTCAATTTCAATCAGTGCCAGTACTTCCAGTGCGGCCTCGTAATCAAAATTTTCAATATGATCAGCCAGCTCGGCTGACAACTCCCTCGGCACAGCCCTCTGAATCAGCGAACGATTATCGAGAAAGCAATCTTCAGCCGCGCCATCATCGCTGGCGAGCAGGGATTTGAGTTCCGCCAGGACATCATTCGCCTGAGCGACCGCCGCACTTTGCAAAGCAGATGGATTACTGGGTTCAGAGGCCAACACCTCTGCTTCAAATAGTTGCAGCGCCGATACCATGCTCTCCATCACGTTTCTAAAGGACGGCAACAGAATTTCAATCTGCTCCGTCTGCTGCTGTGCGATGGCATTTTCCAAAGCCTGGGCGACGTCCTGTATGGCCGTGGCACCGATATTACCCGCCACGCCCTTGGCGGTATGCGCGGTGCGCTCTGCCAATTCAAGGTCGCCAGCATTCAACGCTTCTGCTATCTCTGCCGCGGCGTTCGCCTGATCTTTGGCAAAACGGTGAATCAAATCCCGATAGAGTTTACGGTTGCCACCCAAGCGCCCCAGTCCTGCGACCGTATCCAGTCCTTCAACCTCTGGTAATTGCAACGGTTGTTCGTCGTGACCGGTATCCCTTACACGCAGTTTAGCCTCTCCCAGCCCTTCCCGTGGCTGTATCCAGCGTACCAATGCCTTGTAAAGCTCGACGGGGTTAACCGGTTTCGCGACATGATCCTGCATCCCCGCTTCGATGCAACGGTCTTTATCACCTGCCATGGCATTTGCCGTCATGGCGACAATGGGCAGAGAAGTAAAACGATCGTCCTGCCGGATTTCCCGCGACGCTTCAAAGCCATCCATGACCGGCATTTGCAAATCCATCAATACAATGTCGTAAGGACGCTCGCGGACTTTATCGACAGCAATCTGGCCGTTGTCAGCAATATCTACCTGCAAACCGGCTCGCTCAAGCAACTCCGTGGCGACTTGCTGATTAATTTCGTTGTCTTCCACCAGCAACACCTGAGCACCGGATACTTGAGCCGCAATGGACTCGTCACTGACTTTATCCTGACCAGCAGTTTCTATACGGGTTTCTCTCCCCAGAGCCAGCATGGCCGCATCCAGCATGGACGAGGCAGAAACCGGTTTGCTCAACACACCCTCAACGGACTTTCCAACCTTGCGCAGCATGTCATTGGTGTCGTAGGAAGTGACCATGATCACTTTCGGCTGCGATCTGAGAGTCAGGCTATTGCGCAGGATATTATTGAACTCGATGCCATCCATACGTGGCATTTTCCAATCCAGAAAGACGATTCTGAACGGGTAGCCACGTTCATCATGTTTACGCAGCAGTTCCAGAGCTTCAGGACCGGAAGCCGCAGTCACAGGCTCAAATGTCAGGGACTCTGCCGCTTGCTGCAGAATTTCTCTGGCTGCCGGGCTGTCATCCACAATAAGAACCGGCAATCCCCGCAAATCCGGATCCGGCAACGGCTTGACGATATCCGCCTCGGGATTGACCCCCATTTGCACGGTGAAAGAAAAAGTACTGCCCTCACCTTCAGCACTTTCTACCCAGATGTCGCCGTTCATCATCTGGGTCAGCTGTTTACAAATACTCAGCCCCAGCCCGGTGCCACCGTATTTCCGTGTCGTGGAGGCATCGGCCTGACTGAACGACTGGAACAGGCTGGCGACCTGATCGGGCGTCATACCAATCCCGGTATCGGACACTTCAAACAACAGGGTCACCTTGTTGTCCTCTAAAGACTGAACGCCAATCCTGACAACAATTTCACCGGACTCGGTGAACTTGACCGCGTTATTGACCAGGTTAATCAGAATCTGTCCCAGCCTGAGCGGATCACCATCCAGGCCCAGCGGTACTTTGGGATCCATGGCGATCAACAGTTCCAGCCCTCTTTCCTGTACCTTGACGTGCATTAAACTGGCGAGGTTACTGATGGTCTCATCGAGGTTGAATGGAATAGTCTCCAGCTCCAGCTTGCCCGCTTCAATCTTTGAGAAGTCGAGAATGTCGTTGATGATACCCAGCAACGAATTGGCCGCCGAATTGATCTTGTTGACGTAATCTTCCTGCCGTGGCGTCAGCTCCGTTTGTAACGCGAGGTAGCTCATGCCGATGATGGCGTTCATGGGGGTTCGAATTTCATGAGACATGTTGGCCAAAAATTCGCTCTTGGCACGATTGGCATCGTTGGCTTCTTCCCGGGCTTTAACCAGCTCGGTAATATCGGTTGAGATGCCCCCCAACGCCATCAGTTCACCGTCGGCATCAAAGACCGGAAACTTGAACGAGATATACGTACTGATGCTGTCATCAGGATTGCGCAACGTCTCTTCCAGCTGCAGTGTATCGCCCTGTTCCATAGCCTGAAGGTCACTCTTCCTGACACTGTCAGCCGTCTCTTTTGGCAGTAGTTCATAATCGGTTTTTCCCAGTGCTGCGTCATGCTCGCACTGGTTGACCCGCTCCCAGACATTGTTGACCAGCATGTAACGCCCGTCGGGATCCTTCATGTTGATCAGTGCCGGGGAGTTATCCAATACCGCCTGCAACAGTTTTCTCGACTCGGCCAACGCCCGTTCCGCCTTGCGACGCTCAGAGGTATCCCGCAAGGAGGTTGCGATCAATGTACCCGCTTCAGATTCTATCGGGCTCAGACTGATCTCTACCGGAACGTGCTCTCCGGATTTCGTCAGGGTGACTAACTCGTGCTCTATATTTGTGGATTGAATCTCCGGGGACTCAATGTAGGCCTCACAGTAGCGTCGATAGCTGTCCCGATATCCGGGCGATACCAGCATTTCCACGGACTGCCCCAGTAACTCGCTCGCCTCATGGCCAAACAATTCCTGAGCCCGTTTGTTCACCATCATGATGCCGCCGCCGGCGTCTGCCACAATCATCGGATCAGGTGAAGACTCCAGCAGGTTCTGGAACTGATCCTTGCTCTTGCTGAGTTCTAATGTGCGCTCTTCAACCTTGTCTTCCAGTTCGTCCCGGGCTTTCACCAGAGAGCGCGTCGCACGATCACCAATCCAGTTATTAATACCCATCAAACTGAGAGACAAAAACAATGTCGCTCCCAGTAACGCATAGAGAGTGTTTCTGGAAATAATGTAAGCTTCGAGTGCTTCGGCCTCGTCGATTTCCGACACCAATCCCAGACCAAGCTCCGGCGACCAATACCAGGCGCCCAACACTTTTTGATCTCGGTAATCCAAAAAGCCCCGGGTATTCAGCCCCGTTTCACCACGGGTCATTGCCAGTGCCGCAGGCGTTAACGTCGATTCATCATAAACACGGTTATCATCTGGCGATACAATGTGTGCGGGGTTGGACACTCGCAAAGTCAGTGCGGTGCGGCCACCGACAGGAATAACGCCCTGATCAATCAGGCTCTCGGTAAACCGGCTTTCACTCAGCATGACACCGCGGGCATCTACCGCGTAAACTTCTCCAGACTTTCCTGTGTTTCCACGGGACAAGATTTCAGAAAAGACTTCAGCCGGATCGGCACTGGCCACCACAGCCCCAATGGCCTTGCCGTTGTAATCGACAACTGGAGCCGCAAAGTAAATCTCTACTTTTTTCGTAATCGGGTTGAACGTCGGCGGAATAAAGATCACCTCTCCGGCAAAGACTTTTTCCCGCAAGCGATCCATTAAATGACTGACTGACGGTGCAGACTTGAAGACCGGTGTGCCATCGGTCAACACCATGGACAACTGCCAGTCGCTGGCTCCCAGATCGTGCTGATCCAAAAGAGCAGCCATACTGCGCTGCGACGGTCGATGCCCCGTGGATGAGTCCGCATGCTGCGAAGATAACAGGGTTTCCAGTCCTTGCTCCCTGGCAATCAGGGTCACCAGTCGTTGTCTTCCCTTAATCCAATATTGCAACATCTCGTGAGTGGCATGAAGCACCGTCACCAGTGATTGCCCCGCCCTTTGACGTGCAACGTTTTCTTCTTTTTCCAGCGAATACCAGGTCAGACCCAGAATAACAATCAATATTGAAGACAGCGCCAAAATGCCAAACAATCGCAAACGTCTGGATTGATACAGCGAAAAAGCCCCTTCCGCTTTGCGCGCGAGAATCCAGACAACTCCGATAAACAGAATCGCCAAGCCTACCGTAATCACAACAAACTGAATGATTGGGAGCTGTTCCGTTTGAGACACAGCATCCGCCTGTACCACATCACCCAATTCAATACTGATCCAGCGATTGCGGATATCATCACGTTGAGCAGGAGTGATGGTGGCGATGATTTTATTAAGGATCGTCACCAGTTCAGGCCAGTCGTTTCTGACACCAACACTTAACTCATACTGGTAATCGGTACGAAACACGATCTGCAAATCGGTAAGACCGTAATCACTGACGAGATTCAACGCCGAATACTGATTGGCCAGCATTGCATCCAGCTTGCCTTCGGATACCTGTATCAGACCCTGTTTCAAAGATTCCACCGGCACAAAAGAAATGCCGGGGTAATTGGCTTTCGCCCACTCGGTACTCGAATAGCCTTCCACTACACCCAGGGTGACACCGGGCAAGGTCTCGATGGTTGCCATGTTCACCAGCGAGGCCATGGAGTTCTCACGGGAAATCACCACCGTGGGTATGCGCAAATACGTATCGGTAAATAACAGAAACTCCCGCCGGCTGTCGGTGGCTGACAATCCCGGCAGAATGTCGATCTCTTTGTTTCTCGCTTTGTCGATGACTTCAGCCCAGGTTTCTACGTCTGCTGGCTCGAGCTGAAGACCCAGTTGTTCGCTGATCAAACCGGCATAATCGGCAACAATCCCGGAGTACTGCCCTTCGGAGTCAATAAATTCAAACGGTGCCCAATCCGGATCCGCCCCCGTCCGAATCACTGGGTGTTCCAGCAACCAGCTTTTCTCTTCCGAGGTCAGTTCGGTTTCCCGGTTGCTGGTCATATCCTGACTGAACGTCAACCAATTTGACAATATAGCCAGTCGTTCATCTGGCGTGATGGACGCAATCGCTTTGGTGAGAATAGAGTGAAGTATCGGCTTCTGTCCCGTCACCAACATTCTGAGCGGGTTTTGCCCCAGATTACTGGGAAACGAATAAAAGCCTGAGAGTGCGTTTTCCTGCAGATAATATTCAACCACACTCTGCGAATCCATGGTCGCTTCCGCCTCACCAGCCAGCACCATTTCGATGGCATCCAGAATGGATTCGGACTCAACAATGTCAATTTCGGGCATGCGCGATTTAACGAGGTCGATGGTTGCATAGCCTGTGGGAATCGCCAGTCGTTTTCCGTACAGGTCTTCCATTCGAGTGATGTTGCTGCCCTCTCGGGAAAATACAAATTCTTTCAATGTCAGATAGCTGGGGGTATGAAGTGCATAACGACTGCGTTCGGATGAAAAATAAGCCGCAGCGACCAGATCGATTTTATGGTCACGCAGCATCGTGTGAAGATCTGCGTAGCTGGCGGCTTCCGAGAAGGTGAACTGCAGCCCGGTCTTCTCGGAAATCAGATTCAGTACATCAACCGAGATCCCTACATAAGATCCATCCCGATTGACGAAATTAAACGGTGGCCACTCTGCCTCCTTGCCCACCAGCACCAGAGGGTTGGCCTCAATCCAGGCTTTCTCCTGATCGGTCAAACGAACCGATCTTTCCGCTGAGATGACGGGGGTCAGCACACTCACCAGCTGGGTTTTTTCCAGGGTCGCCACGGCTTCCCCCAAACGACCAATGGCATCAATCAGCGACTGTTTATTTTGTGTATAGTCCGGAGACTCCATCACCTGTCGGGCTTTTTCAACTTCGCCCTGCGCCATATACTCACCGGCACGCAGCTCCAGCTCAACCAGGGATTCATTAAATGCGCTGATCAGGTCGATGTGTTCTTCCGCGTCTTGGGGCGCCTGCGCACGAATCTCACTCAGCGTATCCTCAAACCGGGTGACGGCGAGATTGTAACGCTCCAGCCACTCACGGTTTTCCGAATAGACATAGGTGGTCATTGCACTGGTCAGAAGTTCGTCCTGATAGCGTAGCGACTCAGTCAGCTGTGCAAGACGGGCCTGATTGTACTGCTCATGGGGAACCGGGTCTTCAGACGCCATCGTCATGGGTGTATTGATTACACACCAAACCCCCAGGGTGACCAGCAATACCACCGCCAGGTTTTTCCATCGCACGTTCATCATGGTCTCACCCCTGTCAGCGGTGAAACCTTGAAACCATACTGTTTCTGGATGCGGGTATAGTCTTCCGTCTGGATAAAATCACTCACCGCCTGTTCGAGTCGATCGCGAAGCTCGGAGGAACGTTCAAACTTGCGTGAGACAGCGATGTTGACGGGCAACGAGTACACCGCAGGCTCGAGCACCTTGAAGGCATTGTCAATGCCGAGGGACTCGGCACGGCTCATGAAGAATTGCCGATTATTCACGGCCAGGTCAAAACGCCCGGCAAGCAATCCTTTTAACTGGGCCGTCGAATCCAGTACCGGTTCTTTATGAAGAAAATGGGCTGCGTCAAATTCCGGCCCGTAGGTCCAGCCAAACACCACCCCAATGCGGTATCTGGCCAGATCCAGCAGGCGATGACTGAGCGTTATGCGACTGTCGGCCCGCACGATCATGTCCTGGGTTTCATGCAGATGAGGGGTCGAGGTAAACAAGGCAATTTTGCTCCGCTCCGGTGTTTTCGTCAGGTTCACCACCAGATCCTGACGACCGGACGCCAAAGCTTCCAATACGGAACGCATATCCGAATATTGCGTCACTCGCACGTCATACCCCAGACGCTCCAGCACCGCTTCGGCAATTTCGATAGAGGCACCGGTCGCCACCCCCTCTGCATCCATGCCATAGAAGGGATAGAAGTTTTCAGCCATTGCCACCCGAATGGTGGGTTTTTCTTCTGCGATTAACGGAAAAGACCAGAGCCCCAGAACAATCGGTAAAATCAATTTAAAAAATGTGCTTCCCATGCATGAGCCTGTCATCGAGACGTAGTTATTCGAGGCGTAGTTATTCAAGACCTAGTTATTCGAGGCGTAGTGTTCGAGACGTCGTTATTCCTATGAGCTTGTCTGACCGCCCCCTATACAACCGACCCCATGAAGTAAGTAACCGCAGACTTCACCCCCCTACACGGTTCCCAATCCACCTCAATACCATAAGGAATTATCCTGCCGCTGCCGTCACTCAATTCAACAAACTTGTAACACAAGTTATAGCCAATAAACACCGGTCTGTCATAAATTGATTAACAGATGGGAGGTCTATCGCAAAAACCGCATCAGAACCGGCAGCAGAATGAACCGCAGACACAATCAACAGGAAGAGCCTTAAGAGAAATTTTAAGGCTCTGGGCAAAGACCATTACCGAGCCGAACCAGCCCCTTCCAAAGCCTTCACCAGCACCTCCAGACCAGGGTTAAAACATCCGTCCCCATGAACATGAGGAACACCGGCAATACCTTGCTCCCAATCATCCGCAGAGGCAGGCGATACCCCGAACAGCGCCGGCGACGAGATGGAGGCGGATTGCTCCTCCCGCCGGAAGACAGAACGTCCTTCTTTGACAGTCTCCAGCACTTTGAGTGCTGACAACTTCTCCGGAGCTACAGTAAGAGGGTTGTCAGAAAGGATGACAAAATCAGCGAGTTTGCCAACTTCAATCGATCCCTTGGATTGCTCTTCAAAATGCTGCCAGGCGGGCCACAGTGTCATGGCCTTAAGTGCTGTCGCCACCGGCACACGGTGATCGGCGCCCAACACCCGCCCCGTACGCGTGGTGCGCGTAACCGTCGCAGACAGGATGCGCATGGAATTAGGCAGCGCCACCGGTGCATCGTGGTGGGTACTGAACTTCATGTCTCGTGCCAACACCCAGCCCGTGGGAGAAATATTTTCAGCCCTCTCAGGCCCCAGTACCGACTCCCTGTGCCAATCGCCCCAGTAAAACGTGTGCATGGGAAACAGCGAAGGAAAAATATCGAGTTCTTTCAACTGATCCACCTGCTCTTCACGCAGCACCTGACCATGAATCAGCACTGGACGATTATTCACATCGGGATATTTTTCTCTGGCGCGACGTACGGCTTCAATCAACACGTCACTGGCCGCATCACCATTGGCATGGGTCAGGATTTGCCAACCATTGGAAAAGGCTTTTTCGACGGCAGCATAAGCAGTTTGTTCATCAATGGCGCCATAACCACGGTAGTCTTTTGACTGTCCATCCGGAGGCACAAAATAAGGCTGAGTCAGCCAGGCCGTCTTACCCTGAGGCGAGCCATCGATAGTGAGCTTGGCACCACCGACACGATAGCGGTTACGGTAGGTTAACGAGGGCTGGATATCCTCCACAGCCAATATGTCCGGATAGGCCACCAGATCGACCAGCAACTTGTCTGCAGCAGCCACTCGCTTCATGGCTGCCAGCCCATCTCCACTGGCACGCCCTTCCTGCACCGTGGTATAGCCAAAAGAAGCTGCTAACCGGGTGCCCTCTTCCACAAGTACTTCATTGATGTTGTTGTCGAAGTTGGCCACCAGCTTACTCACCAGATAGAAAAAGGCGTACTCTTCCATCACGCCATTCGGCTCTTGCGATTGCGGTTTGCGACGAAACACCCCGCCCTTGGGGTTTGGTGTCTCCGCGGTGACCCCGGCCAGTTCCAGCGCCTTGCTGTTGGCCACCCCCAAATGTCCCGACTGATGAATGATCAGCACCGGCAACTCTGTGGACACCTTGTCGAGATCCTCCCGCGTCGGGTGCCGACTTTCGGCCAGCTGTGAATCATCATAACCAAAACCTACGATCCAGCCGACACGCTTCACCCGATCCTCATGGTTAGCCACCCAGTCTTTCAACAGACCCTGTAGAGACGCGATATCCTTACCGGAACCATCAGGCGGCGGCAGCAGATTGGCACTGGTCGCCTGTATGCCAATCAGATAAGCGTGTCCGTGGGCATCCACAAAACCGGGCAATAGCGTCTTACCGCCCAAATTGACTTTAGCGGTGTTCGCACCAACCGTCTTCATGACTTCATCGTCATCACCCACGGCAACAATCTTGCCGTCCTTTACCGCAACGGCCTCCGCTTCGGGCTGATCATCATTGATCGTGATCACCGTGCCATTGTGATAAATGATGTCGGCCTGCGTTTCAGCCTCTGCAACAGAACAGAGACAATAAAGTTGAAGCAAGCCCACACACAAAGTCAGGCCGAGGTTCCTAAAGTTTCGCATGGGCAATTCCCTTTAGTTGTACTGTTAAGTATTGTTGCTGGCAAAAGCATAGAAGAGACATGTGAAAGTCTCCACAACAGCTCACCCAACCCACCTCAAATGGCCGCGGGCAACACCTTGTGTCGACTGTTGTTGATCACCGGATCAACCGGCCGGTGTGCGATGGGATAGGGCAATCTGGGTTCGAACAGGTCTTTCAGATCGTCGGAAGGCTGGCTCATATCCAGCCAGCGATTACGGGCATCATGGTCCAGCATCACCGGCATGCGATTGTGAATCGCCTCAATCTCCGGTGCCGCTTCGGTGGTGATGATCGTGCAGGAGATAATTTCATCGTTCCAGCAATCCCACAGTCCGGCAAAGGCAATGGCGCCGTCTTCGCGGAACAGCTCAATGGGTTGTTTCCCAGAAGGCCCTTTCTGCCACTCGATGAACGAGCTGCAGGGAATCACGCAGCGCTTGTGATGAAACAGCCCCTTGTAGGCCCGACTGGTTTCCAGATTTTCAGACCGCGCGTTGAACATAGCGAATTGGGTGTCCGGGCCAGACGACCAGCTGGGGGTCAACCACCAGCGGGCCAGGTGGCACTCGCGCTGCCCGTCCTGCTCGTAGAAGATGGGCACCGGCTCGGTGGGAGCGATGTTGTACTGCTCTGCCAGTGTGACCGAAACACCCAGATCGTCCACCAAATCCACCATGCCTTTGGTCATCGAGATATTAAAGCGACCACACATACACTGCTCCTGCAAAACCCGTTGGGTAACTGAAGATCCTCTTATAACCAAGAAGCACTTGGCAAAAAACCGACGGTGAAATTATACTGTCTATCCATACAGTATTTTTCGAGAAAACCATGAAGCTCATACTATACAGCCATGCGGTACAGGCTGGCTTCCCGTCGCCTGCCGACGACTACAAGGAAGGAGCACTGAGTCTGGATGACCACCTGATCGAACACCCCGCTGCCACCTACCTCGCCCGTGCGGCGGGGGATTCCATGGAAGGCGTTGGTATTTTTGACCGTGATCTGCTGGTTATAGACCGGGCGCTGGAGCCCGTCCAGGGAGATGTCATCGTGGTGGCACTGGATGGCGAGCTGACCTGCAAAATACTGGACAAGAAACACCAGCGCCTGCTGGCCGCCAACCCGGACTTCCGGCCGATCCCCATTCTGAATGAGCAGAGTCTGGTGATTGAGGGCGTGGTCAAGGCCTCCATCCGCTACCACCGGAAACAGCCATGCTAGCACTGGTGGACTGCAACTCGTGCTACGCCTCCTGCGAGCAGATTTTTCGACCCGACCTGCGCGGCAAGCCGGTGGTGGTGCTGTCCAACAACGACGGCTTTGTGGTGGCACGGTCTAAAGAGGCCAAAGCACTGGGCATTGGCGACCTGCAGGCCTTCTTCAAGGTCGAGCCGGTGCTGCGGCGTCACGGAGTGGCCATCTTCAGCAGCAACTACCCGCTCTACGGCGACATCTCCCACCGCGTGATGAACACCCTCAGTACGTTTGCGCCCTCGGTCGAGGTCTACTCCATTGATGAGATGTTCCTCGACTTTGACGGCATGCGTGAAGACTGGAAAGTCTACGGCCAGACCATTCGGGAAACCGTCTGGCGTCATGTGCGCATGCCGGTCGGGGTGGGCATCGCCCCCAGCAAGACCCTGACCAAGCTCGCCAACCGCGCAGCCAAGAACATCCCCCAGTGCCAGGGCGTATGCGTGCTGGATACCCCGCACAAATGGGAGTGGCTGCAACGACGCACCCCCATCACCCAGCTCTGGGGCATTGCCGGACGACTGGCACGGCGGCTGGCAGAGTTCAACATCACCACCGCCTACGATCTGGCCACCGCCGATCCCAAGGTGTTGCGGCGCAAGCTCAGCGTCAACATCGAGCGCACCATTGAAGAACTCAACGGCGTGCCCTGCATTCCGTTTGAGGAGCTGCCACCGGCCAGGCAACAGATTTACTGCACCCGCTCGTTTGGCGAAAAGCTCACCGAGCTGGAACCGATTCAGCAGGCCATCACCCTCTACGCCAGCCGGGCTGCGGAAAAACTGCGCCAGCAACAATCCCTGGCGTCCTCGATGCACGTGTTCCTGCACACCTCGCCCTTCGAAGAGGGCTACTACAGCAACAGCACCACGGTGCAACTGCCCTATCCCACCAACGACAGCCGGGTCATTACCTCACTGGCCAAGGACACCATCGGTCAGTTGTTCCGCCCCCACTACCGTTTTCTCAAAGCCGGTGTGGGCTTACTGGGTCTGTCTGCCAAGGAGCATCAGCAATACGACCTGTTCCACCCAGGTCAGGCACCGAAGTCCGATCGTTTGATGCAGGTTGTGGATCAGGCGAATGCCACCTTTGGTCGCGGCAGCCTGTTTCTGGGAGCAGAGGGGATTCAGAAGAAATGGAAAATGCGGCAGTCCTTCACCTCGCCCGCCTATACCACGCGCTGGTCAGATTTGCCGGTGGTGAAATGAGGCTGTTATCGATCTAAAAACACACCTCGACAGGAACAGCATAAACTTATGGAAGGATGCCTGGGATGCATCCTTCCATGTCATTTACTGGATGAATAATCCAGCGCCCGATCAATCGCGATCCCGGTCACGATCTTTGTGGTGATCCCTGTCCCTGTCACGATCTCTGTCCCGATCCCAATCACGGTCTTTGTAGTCATCACGATCTTTGTCTTTATCGTGTTTCTTATCCTTGTCGTGTTTTTTATCCTTGTCGTGATCCCGGTCATCATCTCTGTCACGAAACCAATCGCGATCCCGATCGTGATCCCTGTCGTGCCTCTTATCATGATGCTCATCCCAATTGTCCTTGGCGCGCTCGTTGGCGTTTTTGTTGGGCTCTGCCAGCACCGCCATAGAAGAAAACAGGCCTACTCCAATCAGGATCGTGATGAATTTTTTCATTATTTTTCCTCTCTAACGAATAATCTATTAGAGAATAGCTCACAACTCAGCCTCAGCCAGTGTAGACATCCAAAACTCTCGCAAATAACCTATTCTTATCGAACAGGGGGCATTGCTATCAGCCGTTCTGCCTGTACACCTCCCTCTAGCTGGAACCACATATGAGCTTCTACGATGACCGAATCCTCCCCCATTTGATCAACTTCGCCTGCGGCACGAAACCGGTCTTGAAACAACGGGAAAAAATCGTTCCCCAAGCCGAGGGACGAATTCTGGAGATAGGCATGGGCTCAGGGCTCAACATCCCCTTTTACCAGCCCGAAAAGGTCGACAAAGTCTGGGGGCTAGAGCCCTCCGAAGGAATGCGGGAAAAGGCTCGTCCCCGGGTAGAAGCCGCACCTTTTGAGCTGGAATGGCTCGACCTGCCGGGCGAGGAAATCCCCCTGGATGACAACAGCGCCGACACCGTCGTACTGACTTACACCCTCTGTACCATTCCCGACTGGCTCAAGGCCGTTCAACAGATGCGACGGGTACTCAAACCCGGCGGCAAATTGCTGTTCAGTGAGCACGGAAAAGCCCCGGACGAAGCCGTAAGACGCTGGCAGAATCGTATCAATCCCTACTGGAACAAGATCGCCGGCGGCTGCCATCTCAACCGCGACATCCCTCTTATGCTGCAAGAAGGCGGCTTTCAATTGAAAGAACTGGAAACCCTGTATGTGCCCAAGACACCCAAGACCATGGGGTTTACCTATTGGGGATTTGCGATTTAGAACCGAAAAATCAAATCATCCGCTAATTCTAACCTACCCGGGAAAATCAGTCGGGTGGCGTCGATTCAATATTGGCCCTTCGCAAACGCTCCCGCTCGATCATTTCCGCCAGACGCTCTTCGAGGGTATTCAAGCCTAGCGCCACCCGTCGCTGATTCACCCCAGTCGCATCCTGAATCGGGAAGGATACCGGCCAGCCCTCGTCATCCACATCAAACTGAGTGCCGTACAGCTGAGGCTTGCCTTCGAATGTCAGCACCCGGTCCTGAAGAAATGCCAACTGCCAGCCTTCCGCATCACCCGCAGCCACCGCCGCCTCTAACAGAGAGACACACGCGGCCATAAAATCCGTGTCGGACACCGAGTGCTGGGCAATCAGCCAAGCCGCCCTGGCGCCCTCTTTGCCGACCAGAGAGATGCCGGGCCAGCCATGGTCCTGAATGATCGCTTTCAGACGTGCAGCGTGTTTTTCGTGAAGGGCCTTCATTTCGGGGTGATAAGCATCGGTCGGCAACTCGCCGGAATCGAAGAGCTTGTGTAATGCTGTCTGGTCTGCGGCCATCATGCCGACCAGTTCACTGGTGAGTTTTGGGTTCACTCTTCTCTACTCGCTAATGGAATAATGCCTTTCCACGTCCTCGGTCACCGTCCCCCACGCGGATGCACGAACCCGCTGCCGGTGAAGCTCAAACGCTGTGCGATCGACAAACTCTTCGTACACATTAAACACACAGGGATCATCTGGGCTTTGTGTCACCTCAAAAAGCAAGCAGCCCTCTTCAGCGCGAGTGCGCGCGATATGCGCTGGCAACTCGGCCATAACCGCGCTGAGGTCTTTCGCGGGGACGGTGATATGCCCCTGAAGAGTTAGCTTGTTCATCGAAAGTCATCCAAAAGGTAGCAGATACAGGGCCGGCTTATCACCCCGATGCAGACATGCCATTACCCCAGCCCCCACAACATATAAACCACAAACGCCAGTCCAGGATAGACAAACTGCCCATACAGGCGGGCGCCGGTGTAACCGAAGATCATCCAGATCATCGGCACAGTCACTACCGCCAGCACCATAGCCACAAACAGAAATCGGGGAAGATGCCACTTAAGAGATGAGACAGCAGCCTGGTTGCTGCTAAATGCCCACTTGCGCAGCAAGGTGGTTATAGCAAAAACCACAAGCAGGAAGCCAAAAGCCACACTCCAATCCAGGAGCGTTAAATCGGCAAGACTGCAATTGGGGTTGCAGATGAAGAGATTGTCCATAGTCATAACCATCCTGAGAGCCGCCGTCTGACTTCAGCGTTCATCCTGAGCTTGTCGAAGGATACTTGCCAGGGAACACCATGAAAAGGTGGCAGGTTTTGTCCTTAAAAGTTAATTAAGTGTCACTATATTGATTTACCGCAAATCATCCTCAAGAGACCCTTGGCATGATCGCGCCCCTTTAATTACCCAGGCACTCCAGAAAACATTGAAATGCAGTCAAAGGCACTATGATGTTAATCTGACTCCATCTATGATGCACCCCACTTTGTGGGGCAGGACGCATGCAGGGTCTTCTGCGATTAATCAACACACTGACGACTTAATTGAGCGAAAACGGACATAACATGAGGTCACGCACCCCACAAAAGTGGTATTCCTTTGGTGTCGCCATAATCGGCGTGATCATAGCCATCAATCTATTGGCGTTTTCTCATCTGTTTTATCTGAAGAAAAATCTTATAGAATTTGGTGAGCACCTGCTCTACGAACTGGATGTCGTGGGCAATGAGGTGGAAGACGTTTTTAGCAAAATTGAAAATCGGGGCATAAATCAATGCACTGACAAGGACCTGTTAATGATGCGGCAGCTGGAATTCCTCTCCAGCTCAGTAAGAAACATAGGTCTTATTAAAGACGGTCAATTGGCCTGCACAACCGGACTGGGGCGGTTAAAAGAACCTACCACCTGGGCTACACCCACGTATACGGATCGAAACGGACTGGAATATTTTGTCGATTTACCCATCCGGTTATTTGAAGGGCATTACAAGGCGCTGGCAGTATCCAACGGCAAGCATGCTCTGGTGTTGAGCATAGAGCGCATAGAAAACGTCTCGAGACCACCTTATGTCTGGGAACACGTTTTTGAATTTGAAGGCAGCGTCCAATACGCAACTGGAACAAAAGGCATCTATGAGCAGGTCAATATAAACAGCTCTAAATTACTTGGTTATCTACCTGACCCCCGTTTTTATGGTTGCAGCAAAAAATATATTTATCACTGTGTGGCAGTGGCCTACGACAGAGAAGCGTTTGCGCTTATCAATTTACCCCTTTATGGGGTTGCCATTACGTTTTGTCTGGCAGTAGCCATAGCCTGCTTCACCATGCATCAAAACCGGATTCGCCGACTTCACTCCAATGGGTTCCGTATTAAACATGCCTTAAAACATGAAGGGTATTATTGGTTGGCACAGCCGATTGTTCGCACAGGAGGCAATCAGGTCGTTGGCTGTGAGATTTTAGGAAGATTCGAAGATCAGTACGGTCCACTGCCACCCTTTAAGTTTATTCCACTGCTCAAAGAACAAGGGCTTAATTGGCAGTACACAGAGAAAATGATCTGCAGCGTGATTGAAGATATGGAGGCGATACCTGATCTTCCAGAGGGTTTTAGGGTGAGCTTTAATATTTTCCCCAGAGACTTTAAAGATGACGAATCTATTAATCGCCTGCTGGCTTGCTCTTGTGTTCAAAACACCCGGTTTACGATCGTTCTGGAAATTGTGGAAGATGAATCCCTGGAACTCGCAGAGGTTCAGAACAACCTGCGACGCTTGCGCAATGCCGGATTTATCATCGCGATCGATGACTTTGGTACAGGTTTCTCCAACCTGAGAATGCTAAAAGAAGTCCAGTGCGATATTTTGAAAATCGATCGGTCATTTGTCATGGAAATGGAAGAAAAAAGCATTCGCTCGACGTTAATCCCCCATATCATGGAAATCGCCACACAGCTGGACATGAATACGGTAGCCGAGGGTGTGGAAAAACACGAGCAGGCCGAGCAGCTGGCTGAACTTGGCGTTTCACACCTGCAAGGGTATTTGTTTGGCAAGCCTATGAAACTAACAGACCTTGCCCGGCAGGTTCAGGAAAACGAGCCAGCCGTAGAGTATGTCATTTGAAAACTGCGTTGTCTGGAAGCCTGGCTATTTGAAACCACAGCCCTGCCACAGGCTCAGGGCCAACGAACATCAAGAGCTGATCCCACACCGCTCATACTGTCAAAATACTTTACAACCTTCGATCCCGGACGTCAGTCTGCCCTGCCCCAACCCACTGATATTGTTCATTTTTCGCTAACTGGTACAAAAGCTGCTTAAAGCTGCATTTAGCCCCTTCATTTTTCACCAAACGCGTCTGGCTGTAGTGATCAGCCCGCTTGGACTTCGCTGACCACGGCTACACCTTCAAGCACCTTAAAGACTTATTGGAAGCTGACAAATGAAAAAATACCTGCTTACCCTGTTAATGCTTTTGCCGCTGCAATCCCATGCTCTGCTGATCACGACCAGCATTGGCGATTACGAAGTCAGTACCATTACCGGTAGCTTTAACACCTACATAACCGAACTCGAGAATACCGCCTGGATGAACAATGAAACTCTGGCCCTGGAGTTTTCCACTGCAGTCACCCCCTTACTGGGTGATCCGGGTCCATTCTTTCTGTTTAAATCGCTCACCCAAAAAGTCCTTAGCCCAACGGGGCAGATACAAGAACACCAATTTCTCAATTGGATACAAGATGGTGTCTCCGATTTTTATAGCTGCATTGCCGGCGACTGCTTTTCACGCCAATACACCTATGCCGTAGCGTCGGAAGTGATATCAGATGTCGACGGTACGGTGCCCCTGCCCAGCAGTCTGATGCTGTTGCTTGGCGGCTTGCTCGGCTTGAGACTGACCCGCCAACACCAGGGGAAATAGAATCAGACTACATGGACGTTTTTCTGGCTCAAAAGATCTATTAGCAATATGAAAACGTCCGGCACACTGAGGCTTTAGCAGCTTAAGTACTGCAAAATCTACTGCATCATTCTTTGGGTTTATTAGGCGTTATTCAGCGTCCGAATGGCCGTGTTTCATAACGGACAAAAGCCCTTTCAAAAGTGACAAGCACGCTCTCGACTGGCAGGTCATGCTGGTCAAAACTTTCTCTCTTCCGCTAGAGTGGCCCGTCAACGTTTACCGTCATGGATCAAGGGTTAGGGTATGAGTGAGTTTCTGGGTAAGACAGCGGTTATCAGCGGTGGTGCTGAAGGCATTGGTCTGAGCATTGCGCGCGCGGTGGGCAAGCAGGGTATGAAGGTCGTACTCGGTGATATTGACGAGGCGCAGCTGCAACTGGCCGAGCAATCGCTCCGTGATGAAGGCATTGAGGTGCTGGCGCTGCCGCTGGATGTGACCAAACCCGAGCAGTGGCAGCAAATAGCAAAGGCGGCACAGGAGTGCTTCGGCAAGGTTCACATGCTGGTGAATAACGCCGGTGTCAGTGGAGCACCGGGGCCAATCGAACACACCAACATCAAAGACTGGAACTGGGTGATGGACGTCAACCTCATGGGGGTTATCTACGGCACCCAGACGATGATCCCCCTGATAAAACAACACGGCGAAGGTGGCTGGCTGATCAATGTTGCCTCCATGGCCGGGATGATCGGCGTACCCATGGGGCAAGCCTATACCGCCTCCAAGGTGGCCGTGGTCGGCATGTCCGAGAGCTGGCGCGCCGAACTGACGCCCCAAAACATTCAGGTATCGGTGTTGTGCCCGGCGTTTGTTCAAACGCGTATTAACCACTCCTCGCGCAACAAACCCAGCGAGTACCAGACGGCCGCAGACAACGAGAAAGAGATGAGTCCGGGTCGCGCAGCCATGGCAGAGCACATGCAGAAGGTGATTGATCGCGGCCTGGCCGTGGAAGTCGTCGGCGAGCGTGTCATAGAAGCGATTCGCGCCAACGAGCTGTACATTTTCACGCACCCCAATTATCGCGCCGTGTTGCAAAAGCGTTTTCAGGCCGTTGATCAGGCGTTCGAACGTGCCGCTGCCAGCCCGCTGGTCTCCCATCTGCTGGACGAAGAAATCGACGGTTTTATGAAGGGTTGAGGCACACGGCGCCCTACATCGAACTATCCTCAGATCGAACTATCCTTAGAGCACGCTCATAAGAGAAAATGATTATGTCTAAAAACAGAGAGTACGGAATTGTCGTCTACGGGGCGACGGGCTACACCGGTCGTCTGGTGTGCGAATACCTGAACAATCAATACGGCGTCAACGGTGACGTCAAATGGGCCATGGCGGGTCGCAGTCAGGACAAACTCGAAGCGGTGCGTGACGAGATGGGCATTCCCGCTGATGTGCCGCTCGTTGTCGCTGACTCCGGTTCCAGTGACTCCATCAGGAAACTGGTCGAAAGCACTCAGGTGTTGCTGACCACCGTGGGCCCTTATCAACTGTACGGCTCGGATGTGGTCAAAGCCTGCGCCGAAGCCGGAACCGACTACGTAGACCTGTGCGGTGAACCCGCCTGGATGCACGAGATGATTGCCGCCCACGGTGCCACAGCCAAAGCCAGTGGAGCACGCATTGTGTTTTCCTGCGGGTTTGATTCTGTGCCTTTTGATTTGGGCGTTTACTTTTTGCAACAGGCCGCCAAAGAAAAACTTGGCTCACCCGTTTCCAGAGTCAAAGGTCGCGTGCGCGCCATGAAAGGCACCTTCTCTGGCGGTACCCTGGCCAGCTTCAAAGCCACCGTAGCCGCAGCAGCCAAAGACCCAAAACTGGGACAGGTGTTAATGAATCCCTTTGCCCTGACCGAAGGGTTTACCGGCCCCGAGCAACCTCCGGGTTTGCAGCCAATATACGATGAAGACCTGGGCAGCTGGTCGGCACCGTTTGTGATGGCGACCATTAACACCAAGAACATCCATCGCTCCAACTTTTTGCTGGGTCACGACTACGGGAATGACTTTGTCTACGACGAGATGATGTTGACCGGCCCCGGCGAACAGGGCGAAACCATCGCCAACGCCGTGGCGAAGGACACTTCCATGGCAGACAACGACCTCAAACCCGGCGAAGGCCCCTCCAAGGAAGAGCGTGAAACCGGCTTCTACGATGTACTGTTTGCCGGAACCACCGCACAGGGCGACAGCATTCGCGCCAGCGTCAAGGGGGATAAAGACCCGGGCTATGGCTCGACCAGTAAAATGATTGCCGAGAGCGCGGTCTGCCTGCTGAAAAATCCCGAAGCGGCCAGCGGCGGCATCTGGACACCGGCTTCGGCCATGGGATCACTGCTGATCGACCGTCTGCAGAACAACGCCGGCCTCACCTTTCAGGTGGAATCGTAAAGCGCTTGTTGCCCTTGTTGAGACGATCTCGCAAGGGCGCATTGCGTTTTTTCTGAACCTTACTCCGCTCATCCTGAGCCTGTCGATGGACACCCGTCCACTGGCACGTCCCCAAATTCCGTCATTGCAATCGAAACGTAGTGCAGAGGAACCATCCATGTTTGGCATTGATTATCTACGGTGTGCCAATAACCCATTGCAGAAACTCCACGATACGCCCATCCACCGACTGCTTGCGACCATCGGCTGACAAGCTCGGCACCGCCGCCGGGTAGAAATGGCCAAAGCCCGGCACCCAGGCCAGCTCGTGCGGAACACCCCTCTTATCGTAAATGTATAACAGCGCCGGCAGAAACTGTTGTATACCCGGCAAGTCGTTTTCACCGACAAACAACAACACCGGTGCGCTGTCCGGCGTCAGGCGATCCGCAATCTGAAAGCCGGCATAACCACCGGACAGGGAGAACACCCCCGCTACCGGCTCTTTCAAAACGTGAGCCACGTTCATACTGGTAATGGCACCAGCGGAGAAGCCACCCAAAACCAGACGCTCTGGATCAATACCATAGCGATCCGCGTGTGCACGCACATGCCGAATGGCCTGTTGTAAATCCTCCGCAGCGGCGAGCACCGCGTCCAACATCGCATCGACATCACGCTCGTTATTCAGATCAAACGGTGCAAGCTCCATCTGCCACCGAACCTTATTGACGTGAGGCAACATAAAGCCAATCGCGGTCAGATCCAGGTCTTCATCCTCATAACTCTGTCGCGCAGGCACAGGATTTTCCGGCGCCAAACGGTAATCAATGGCAAAGCAGACATAGCCCTGCTCCGCCAAACGACGACAGTAATCTCCCATGGAATCATCACGCACACCGTCCAACTGGAATCGATAACGCGGACCACCGCGATGAAAAGACCCACCAAAAGTCATAATCACCGCCGGGCGATCTTTCGCTGCTGAAGCCGCCGGCTGGTAGACATCCATCCACAGGGCGCGCTGCTTAATACCGTCCTCTGTTTTTACATCACCCTGGCCGTAGACAACATCGGGCGTAAGAATATAAGCAGGCTGCTGAAGATCAGAAGCCGACAGTGATTTGGGAGAAACTAAAAAACCAGTCACCAGCAGTACCATCAGAAACCCTAACGTCCGGTTGGCTGATGCTGGAGGGGTGGATATGCAGGGACGGGTAAACACGGTGTGACCCTCTCGTAGATGTCTGGATGTTATTGTTGTATGGGTAGTGTAATCGCGTTTTGCAGTGAAGGATAAATTCTGCGCCCCACCCCGCTCACCCTGAGCCTGTCGTTTGATTGAGAATTAACACCTCCGCCGCGCTTTACCTTCAGGGCCTGAGGTTAACCGCCATTGTAAAATCATTCGTGGAAACAGGTTAGAGCCCGGCCGGCCCCGACAACTCTTCGATCAATGGCCGAAACAGGCGCCGGTACTCGCCAGGCGTCAGCCCCGTCAACCGTTTGAACAGGCGACGGAAGAAGGACAGGTCCTCGTAACCGACCTCCAAACTCACTTCTTCTATGGACAGCTTGCCTTCTTCCAATTGACGCTTGGCCGCTTCGATTCGAAGGTTTTGTAAATACTCGATCATGGAAGAGCCGGTGGCCGCTTTGAAGCGTCGCTTGAGTGTTCTCTCTGGCAGAGATGAGGCCTCCACCAACAGAGAGATGGCCGCGGAATCACGGTAGTGCAACTTGAGCCACTCCTCGCACTTGCGCACCGCCGAGTCAGCATGATGGGTTTGCCGCACCAGATGAGTAAATGGCAACTGGCCTTCCTGATGCCATTTCAGCAGGTACACTTTGGCAATGCGAAGCGCCTCACCGACGCCGACATGACGGGCGATGATATGCAGTGCCAGGTCATGCCATGAGGTCGTGCCACCCGCTGTCACCAGCCGACCATCAGGATGGGCATAGACCAGATTGCTTTCGGGCCGGAAGTGCACCTTCGGGTAGTGCATCCGAAACAGCTCCTGATAACCCCAATGAGAAGTTGCTTCGCAGTTATCCAGCAAACCGCTCTCTGCCAGCAAGATTGACCCGGAGCAGGCTGAATAGATCGTGGTGCCCGAGCGGAACCTGAGCTTGATCCAGTCCATCAGCCCATCATAGCGTTCACTGATGGCTTCCTGGGGACCGAGCCAGATCTCCGGAAGGATCAGGATGTCAGAGGTGGGCGCATCAGCGATGGCATATGCGGGCTCCACCGGAATCCCATGGCCGCACCGAAATGGCTTCGAATCCACCGACACAATCTGCACATCGAAGGGTTGCGACGGACTCGCCTGTCCCACCAGCGTTTGCCAAATATTACCCGTGGCACTGAGCACATCCACCATCCCGTAGAGCGCCGAACCGGCCGTTTCTGGCAATGCCAGGATCAGGACTTTCTTCTGCGGGAGCCCCATCTTCCATCCCCTTGAAATTGATGGCACGAATGCCCCCTTTTTGTCAAATATCCATCTGATCATATCCGTTGAATTGCCTTACTTTACACCCAGACGCTACAGAAAAGCATCTCCCGGTTCCCGGGTTCCCTTGGACAAATGAAGAAGTGAGGTAACAACGATGAACGCACATGTGGATATACAAAATCGCAACGGTCTTGACCTGAACCAGATGAGCCAGACGGTCGCAGCCCTCAAAAACGACCCGAGTCTTGCGCAATTTGAATTCCGGGCAAGCAACCAGTGGATCAACGGCGGTGAAAACCAATCAACCATCCGAGGCTTCTACGGCGCCGGCGCCGAAGATGAATCCCGCCACGCGGACTTTGTCTTCACCAATGGTGAACCGCCGGTTCTGCTGGGCAAAAACGAAGGTGCAAACCCGGTGGAATTCCTGCTGCACGCGCTGGCCGGCTGTGTCACCACCACCACGGTATTGCATGCGGCAGCACGGGGCATCACTGTCCGGAAGTTATCGACCAGGCTGTCCGGCAATATCAACCTGGAGGGGTTGCTGGCGCTGAATGACGAAGCGACCGTCGGCTACGAAAGCATCCGCATCCTGATGGATATCGAGGCCGACTGCAGCGACGCAGAGCTGAACGAGCTGTTGTCGTTCGCCAAGGACCATTCACCCGTGTGCAACACGGTGTGCCGCCCCGTCCAAGTCACACTTGAGCGGGTGTGACAGCAAGTCCGGGGCGGGGGGACTCGTCTCGGACTGGCCGGGTTGGCGCGGGGTGCACAGCGAAACATTAAAACAGGCGGCCATAAGCCAGAGCCTGTGGAGGATGCCCAACCAATAGCATCTAACCCCTGCCCTTCGACAGGCTCAGGGCGAACGTACTGCTATTCCGTGCCTTACCCCACTTATTTTAAGAGCCCCGCCGCATTCAGCCTGAGCCCAACCTCGCTGATCCTAAGCCACACCTCGTCGTTCAGCCTAAGCCCAACCTCGCTGATCCTAAGCCGCACCTCGTTCAGCATGAGCCTGCCGAGTCTTTTAAATCTAATATCTAGTCTTTTAAATGGAACATCGGGTGTATTTAATGGGAAGACAGATTCTGGATACTCGCTATTGGGTCTTTTATATAGGAAATTGATTGGGCCTTTGATAAGCAATATTGGGGCTCGGGGATAGGCTTGGGGAATACAAAAGACCCGATCTTCCATTGCGCATATGGGAAATTGATACTCAAGGTACTCAGCATCAATAGGTGGCAGTCAAAGATCGATTACGAAAAGGGCTCTGACCCCTTTAATCGTGAAATTCATGTCTCGGAACCAATCGAAGTATGTGAGAAAGTAAGGTGCTAGAATGTGCCATGAGCCTTAACCCTTTGTTTGTTAGTGTTTGGTCGCACATTCATTATACAAACAATAGTGGTTTAGGCTCCCTTCGGAGTGAATAACTGGGACAACAGTGGGGTGGGGGTGCTTTAGAGTACGTGTAATCAGGCAAGACCCATTTACCTTCGTTCTTGTAAGCAGCAAGGATCGCGCCAGTTTGGAGTAACTTTTCCTTGGCAACAAAGCGGTAATACGCAATCTTGTCATCATGTGACTGCTCGTCAGCCTTTACTAGCCTGGCAGTCTTCCAATTAGAGTTCGACTTTGGATTTCTGTTCGACCGGCCATGTAGCACAACACCCATGTAAACTTCACCATCATTTGTATGGCGATTATTTACAATGATTATTCTGAGCCTATTTTTACTGTTCGCAGGTAAGGTATTAGATAAGGCAGATTTCGTCATAGTTTTGTGTGGTTTTAGTGCTTCGTTATCGAGTCGTTTCATAGCTTATCAGGGTCGTGCAAACTAGCCTTGAAAGCCTGTACGGTTTCAACCGCAATCTAAGGTGACTTTAAGAAGTTACAATATTGTTCTGTGCTTTGAATTAGCTCAGGATCATCTGTTTCAAAGGTAAGCTCACCAGCTTCATTTACTGAGGCTACATTAACTGACCTTACTCCACCTCCTGCTAACAACTCAAGATAGCAGTATTGCTGCTCAGGGGAATCCAGGTTGCTTCCAGCATATTCCTGACCAGTAACAAATGTTTCTCCATTCTCCGTTACTGTGCGATGAAATACCGTGTATATCGAATGTGTGTACATCGCATTATCATCGGTAATAGATGAGGTACTGGAAAGCTCTTTGAGATTTGAAGACTGCACTTCACTTTTAAGATTGCCAGTTGAGATAAACCCATTGCTGTTATAGCCAAACAACCAATATAGAAGGCCTGCAGTCAACATCAACACTGCGATTGCACCACATACATAGAGAAATGTTTGAGCTCGATTTAAATTGGATTTTGACTTGTATAGAGCTAGCAATTCACGATGACGAGTAGACTCCGTATCAATTGCTAGATTCAACGCCGTGAAATCATTTGTTGTGTAATGCTCGCGATCCATAATCAGGCTTCCGCCATAGGCCTTTTTGAAGGTTTGCTGGATAAGTCCACATCAGCTTGTGTTTTCAGAAGCCTTTCGTCGTTTGTATAAAATGGTACATGCACCAGCTCTTTTTTGATAATTTCAACAGGCACTTCTCTTTGTACGACTTTATCAACTGGGACTTCACGTACAACTTCGACGGGCACCTCATTAATAATTGGCTTTCTCACAACCTTTCTCTTGTGAACGTAATACCTTCTAGCGCTATCTATCGCTTTAGTGAATGCATGGCGAGCACTACTCTTTGTACGTTGGTCTTTTATACTACGATCCCGGATAACATATGAGCCTAAGGCCAAGAGAATGCCAGTAAACGCAATAAGAACTGCTAAGCTACCAAACCATATCGCTGCAATGATCATCACATCAGATCTATCCAGGTCTGCTGCTGATTCTTTGCCAAACCACCATTGGGCCATTCTATAGACCTGATTGTCGCCCACTTTGATATTGATTTTATTTCTTAGATCGACACGGCGTTCCTTTAGTGTCAAGATTTCTTGCTCGACACCTTCTACTAGCTCTTCATTCCTATTGAGCCGTTCTAGTTGCTGGTCCCGAATTCCGTCATTTTCAGAGCGTTGCTCAGAAAATTTTGCGTTAACGGCTTTCATTTCATCAAGGTGCTGATTAATTTGTGTCTCAATGTCTTTTTCACGAACACCGACACTTTTACTGACAGATAAAGACAGCTTACGAATCTCTCCATTCAGGCCATTTATCTTTGATTGGTATTGACTCTTTACCGCAGCAATATTTTCTGAATATCTTTGAGAAATATGATTTGATTGTTCAACTGCGTTAATGCTATTGAGTGCATTACGGGTTGCCTCCACTTCACGCTCAGCTTCTTTTACTTCAAGGTTATGAGTTTCAGTAACATTAGCCCGAGTAAATATGTTTGCCTCTTCAATTGCCTTTGATCGCTCACCTCTGGCTCTTTGAAGGTTAGCTTCTGCTTTCTGGAGCTGGCCTTGTAGAGATCGTCTACGAATAGAAATCTCTTCACTGCTTCCCTTTCGAGCATCCTGTAATTCCTGGTAGAGTCTATCTATCTCTGTATCACGCTGTGACTTCAACGATTCAATTTGTGACTTGATGTCTGAGATTTGCTGTTTAAGGCTCAGGGTGTATTCAGATTGTATTGAGGCCCTAAGATTATTGATTCGATCTTGAATAACTGATGTTTGCTCGTTGTTTTCCAATGAGATCTGGGCTTGTCGGTCAGAATAATCCTGTTCGATTTTCTGCGAGGTCAATTCCAGAAGCTGCCTTTTGTAATCTTCTTTAGGAACAATTTCCTCTTCGACTGCAATAAGTTCTTTTTTGTACTTATCGATAGAACGCGGTTTCGGATAATGAGTGCAATTTCCTAGTGAGGACGGCCAGCTGATATAGTTCGGTGCCATTTTCTCGCCAAAGGAAATAACACAATGAGCTATAAGCAGCTGACCGAAGGTGAACGATAC
>NZ_JAHKRS010000007.1 GCF_018863235.1 Pseudomaricurvus albidus | reverse complement strand
GAGCGAACTCAAAAATTGCTGGATCAGGACAATCCCCCCAGTGCCATCTTTGCCTGTAACGATGAAATTGCCGCGGGTACTCTGTTTGCGGCACGTCTCCAAGGTGTTGAAGTGCCCAGCCAGCTATTCATTGTCGGCTTCGAAGACAGCCCTTTCTCCCGCCAGACCTGGCCCAAACTCACCACGGCTCGCCAGCCAAACAGTGACATTGCCGCCAGCGCCACGGCTCTGCTGATCCAGTCTACCCGCACGACACGAAGCGGTGAAAACCCGGATCAGAACATCGAAAGCGCGTTTCTCCCCCAACTGGTGGTGCGCGACTCTACAGCCAAACCCGGTTAAATCCTTCCAGGACAGCGGCTATTCTTATCCTCAGAACCGGATAATTCCGCCACACTCAAAGCCACAAAAGACAACGTTGTCCCAAAAACAATAGTCTGTTACAGTGGTGATCAATGCTTGGTCATAAATACTCAAACAACATTCCGAGAGCAAAAATCGATGCTAAAAGCCCTGACTGGTGCCCGTATCTTTGATGGCTATCAATGCCTCGACAACTATGCTGTTGTCCTCAATGGCGAGTGCATAGAACACCTGCTGCCCTGCGATCAACTGCCTGATGATATCGACTGCATTGAACTGGATGGCGGCGTACTGGCGCCAGGCTTCATTGATCTGCAAGTCAACGGTGGTGGTGGCGTACTGTTCAATAACGCACCCGACACCGAAACCATTGAGACAATGCTAAAAGGCCACCGGGCAACGGGCACGACCAGTATGCTGCCGACATTGATCAGCGATACTCCTGAGCAGTTACAGGCCGGTGTAAAGGCGGTGCAACAAGCCATTGCCCATTCAATGAAAGGGATTCTCGGCGTCCACATCGAAGGCCCGTTCTTTAATCCCGACAGACGCGGCACGCACAAAGCGGAATACATCCACGCCCCAAAGGCCCGGGACTTAAACTGGATTATCGACGCCAGCAAAAACAATCCCGAAATGACGATTGTCCTCACTCTGGCTCCTGAAACCACTCAGGCAGGACAAATAGCACAACTCAATAACGCTGGCATTTTAGTCTGTGCCGGTCACACCGATGCCGATACCGAAACCATCCAGAAAGCCCTTTCGGAAGGTCTGACAGGCTTTACCCACCTATACAACGCCATGCGTCCGCTGACCGGGCGCGATCCCGGTGTGGTAGGCGCAGCACTGGCGGACCGCGAAAGCTGGTGCGGAATCATTGCCGATGGACACCATGTGCATCCGCTCTCCATAGCCGTCGCCCTCGCAGCCAAACCGGCCGGCAAACTCTTTTTGGTGACCGACGCCATGGCCACCGTCGGCAGCGAGAAAAAAAGTTTCGACATCTACGGCGAAACCATCACCGAACAGGGCGGGCGCCTCATCAATGCCGAAGGACGCCTGGCAGGCAGTGCTATTGGCATGATTGACGGTGTAAGAATCTGTGTCGAGAAGGTCGGTATCTCACTGGAAGAAGCCTTGAGAATGGCTTCGCTTTATCCCGCGCAAATGATTCGTCACTCCGACACCCTAGGGCGTATTCGCAGTGGCTATCGTGCTGATCTGGTTCATTTCACTGACGCATTCAAGGTCACCCAAACCTGGTTAGCCGGGCAATCACAAACACATATTTAACCGCAGACACAATTACTTCGCTGGGCGAATTCAGGATCTCATCATGCAAGTTGTTATTTTAGACTCACCGGAAGCCGTAGCAGAATACGGAGCACAGATTTTCATCCGTCAGCTGAAAAAGCAGCCACATTCTGTGCTCGGATTGGCCACGGGCTCGACACCGGTTGCGCTTTACCAAAAGTTGATCGATGCCAATCAGAAAAACGAAATTTCATTCCGTGATGTCACCACCTACAACCTGGATGAGTACCTTGGACTGGAAGGTGATCACCCTCAAAGTTATCGCCACTTCATGAATCAACAACTGTTCGATCACATCGACATCGATAAAACCCGTACTTATGTGCCGCCTGGTAGCGCCAGCAATCCCATACAGGCCTGTGACGAGTACGAGCAAATGATCGCTGCCAGTGGCGGCATCAATATCCAATTGCTTGGCATTGGTCGCAATGGGCACATAGGGTTTAACGAACCCTCCTCCGGCCTGCTGTCTCGCACCCGTGTGAAAACTCTCACTCAGGAAACCATTGACGATAACGCCCGTTTTTTCAGCGAAGACGAATACCAGCCTCACCTGTCAATCACCATGGGCATAGGCACTATTCTGGACAGCCAACAGGTCGTCCTGCTGGCGACGGGCAGCAGTAAGGCCGATGCGATCTATCGTGCAGTTGAAGGCCCGATGTCCGCCTCATGCCCGGCCTCAGCTTTGCAGATGCATCAAAACGCGGTCATTGTTATTGACGAAGCCGCCGCGGCCAATCTGGAGCACAGGGAGTTTTACAAACACATTGAACGCGAAAACCAAAAACTGCTGGCACAGCTGGGTAACTGACCACTTAACAGGTTCTGACTCGTTGTCAGCACCACGCCCTTACCCGCAATGAACAACCAGTGATTTGAACCGCTCTGCCATTGAGAAGATCATCATGTCGATTCGTACTGTAAGCACGTTATTCCGTAAAACCACCCTGGTCATATTCATCAGCGCCGGTATTACTGGCTGCCTTCCTGAGCCATCGATTCAACAGCCTCAGTCATTGAATCAGCAGCAACTGGCAGCCATGGCGGATACACTGCAGGTGCAATATCAAGTGATCGACAATACCACCGAAAAAAAATGCGACCCGCAACGAGCTGATGGTTTCTGTTTTCGAGGAGAGCTCCAACTGAGCACCGACGAAGGTATCTTCTCAAAAGACTGGGCCATGTACTTTTCAGACATGACCCCTATTCAGTCTATTGAAAGTACTGAATTTACTGTGACTCACGTGAATGGTGATTTGCACAGGCTGGAACCCGGACCGGATTTTAAAGGCATATCACCGGGACAAGCGATCTCGGTTCCGTTTTACGGCAGCTATTGGCATTTATCCAAAACCGATATCATGCCCAACTATTATCTCGTCAGCGGCGAGCTGAAACCCGAAATTGTTGCAAGCACGATACCACAACAGGATCCCGATACCGGACTGGAGATACTTCCCCATGCCGGCAAATTCGTCAATCACGAAAAGCATCTGAAACGCACCCCTCAGGATCAAACAGAACTGGCAACCAGCCATCATCTGTTTGACAGTATCACCACACACACCCTGCCCAGACAACAACTTTCCCGCGTGATCATTCCAACACCGGCCAAGGTTACCTTCACCGATGAGCAGCTGTCACTGGCAGACGGCATTAAACTGACCGGCGACATTCCGGATGACGCCAGCCTTGCGCCACCTCTTGCCGAACTTCAACGCTACGGAGTAAAACAACAAGACGCAGGTATCACAGTCTCGTTCACACAAGTCAGCGAAGCACATGACTCCCCGGAGTGGTATCGGCTGGACATCAACAATCAGGGTATTGAAATCCAGATGAACCACACCACGGGGGCTGTCTACGCGTTACGATCACTGGCCAGCTTATTGTTTTCTGACAGCACACACGTGCCACAACTGAGTATTGAAGACAGCCCACGCTACCCGTTTCGCGGAATGCATCTGGACGTGGCACGCAATTTTCGGGACAAAGACTACGTCGTCCATCTGCTGGAGCAAATGGCTCGTTACAAACTGAATCGTTTACACCTGCATCTGGGTGATGATGAAGGCTGGCGACTGGCCATTAATGGTCTGCCAGAACTGACTGACATCGGCAGTCGCCGCTGCCACGATCCCGCCGAAACCCGGTGCCTGATACCACAACTGGGCAGTGGTCCCAATCCTGACAATCAAGCCAACGGTTATTACACTCGGGAAGACTTTATAGAAATACTGCAGGCAGCACGGGCAAGGCACATTGAAGTCATTCCTTCTTTCGATATGCCCGGCCATTCCCGTGCCGCCGTAGTATCCATGGAAGCCCGCTACCAACGACTGATGTCTGAAGAAAAAGCGTCTGAAGCCGCTGAATACCGGTTAATTGATCCTGAAGATACAACACAATACGAATCGGTTCAGTTTTATCACGACAACACCATTAATGTTTGTCTGGATTCCAGCTATCGGTTTATCGATAAAGTACTCAACGATGTTCAAGCGGTCTATCAAGAGGCTGGAGTTTCATTAACTCGTTACCATATCGGGGCGGATGAAACTGCAGGTGCATGGATAGAGTCTCCTGCGTGTCAGGCCTTGCTGAACGATCCTTCTCTCAATCTGAAAACGTCCCATGACCTGACCGGTTACTTTATCGAAAGAGTTTCCAACATGGTCGCTGACAAGGGCATTGTGCCCGCTGGCTGGAACGACGGCATGTCAGCGACACGGGCTGAGAACATGCCCTCAACCGTACAATCCAACGCTTGGACACCTCTGTTTTGGGATGGCCATAACAGCGCCCACGAACAAGCCAATCGTCAGTGGCAAGTGGTGATTTCCACACCCGATGTCACCTACTTTGATTTTCCTTACACTGCTGACCCGATGGAAAGGGGTTATTACTGGGGCAGCCGTGCCACCAGTGTCGAACAGGTTTTTGATTTTATGCCAGACAACCTTCCCGCTCATGCCGAACTGTGGCCAGACCGGCTGGGCAACCCAATGGTTCTGGATGATACCGACAGCCATTTAAGCAAAGGGGCAGAATTTTATGGACTACAAGGGCACCTGTGGACCGAAGTGACCCGCACCGATCAACAGGCAGATTACATGATCTTCCCACGACTGACCGCGCTTGCCGAGCGTGCCTGGCATAAAGCAGAGTGGGAACTGAATTACAACTACAGTGGACAAACCTATTCGCCGGACAGCAACCATTTTAGCGCTGAAGCCAAAGAACTACGGGATCAGCAATGGAACCTGTTTGCCAATACACTCGCACAAAAGGAATTACCCAAACTCGATCTGTATCGAGTGGCCTATCGCATCCCAACAGTGGGAGCAAAGATCATCGACGGCAAACTGCAACTGAAATCTCCATTGCCAGGGTTACCACTTCAATATCAGGACACGTTTAAAAACTGGCACTCCTATCACGCCCCGATCAGTGCAACCGGAACCCCTTTAATAAGAGCTCAATCGGCGGATAACAAGCGTAATGGTCGTGCACTGTCCACAGGGAGCGATTTCAAACAACAGTAACGCTTCGAGAAAATAAGAACGGTATCCACTTGGGAAGGAGCAAGGATGTTTAGACAGAAAGTCACAACAAAAGCCAAGTGCCTGCTGGCGCTTATGATTCTTTCGCCCAGCTATCTGGACGCAGCCAGTACCACTGGACCATCGATAAGCGACTATGGTTCACTGCCGGCTCTACAACTAATGACGCTGTCCCCCAGTGGTAAACATATCGCATTCAGGAATACCAAGGGCGACTCGGATGTAGTCGTTATCTATTCCCGGGAGAAGAAAAAAATGGAGGCTGCGTACGACATTTCTGCCGTATTGCCTTACAAACTCTCTTTTCTTGATGAGCAGCGACTTGTTCTGATCGGTTCACACTATAAGAAATTACCAGGCTATCGCAGAGCATTCAGCTTACAAACCGCATTCCTGTTGGACAAGCACAACAGCAAGCCTCTACAACTTCTCACGCCCGGCGATGTTATCTATAAGGGTCAAACCGGATCCGGGCGCATTATCGGTATCAACATAGAGAAAGATGAAATCTACATGCCGGCGTATGTAGGCAAATCAAATTCTGATCCGACGCCCAAATACTCATTGCTCAGAGTGGATCTATCGAGCCCCAAAGGCCCTAAAATCCATGAAAAAGGAAGCGATCACACAAAAGATTATTTTATCAATACGGATGGGGAAGTCATTGTCGAAATTATCTATAACAGACTTAAAGGTCAGCACTCTGTTATCGTCCACCATGAAGAAACCGAAAAAGTTATTTTTGAAGAACAGACCCCTCTACCCAGCTATCAGTTTGTTGCTCTCACTCCTACACTGAAATCAATTATTGCCATCCGCAAAGATCCCCAAACAGGACATGACTCTTACTATGAAATGTCACTGCAAGATGGCAAGGTGCAAAAAACAGCATATGGTAAAGCCCATGCCGATATTGAAAGTATCATCACGGACTTCAATCGTGTGGCTCAGGGTATCAAATACACTGGGTTTAACCCCAGCTATCACATGTTTGATCCAGAACTTCAAACACAGATCGATCAGATTGTGGAACAGTTTCCTCAGCAATCTGTACATTTGGAAGACTTCAATCAAAATCTGGGACAAGTCTTGATCTATGTAGAAGGACCAAGCTATTCCGGTGATTATTTTCTGTTTTCAAAATCCAGGAATCCCGTGCACCTGGGATCCACACGCCCCAACATTGCTGAAAATGCCATTCATCCTGTAACCCCGATCCAGTATCAGTCTCGGGACGGCCTTAACATTCCGGCCCTGCTTACAGTTCCCAGAGACAAGATTCAAACCTTAAAAAACTTGCCTGCCATCATACTTCCCCACGGTGGTCCTGAAGCTTACGATCCGATTCAGTTTGACTGGATCGCACAGGCTTTCGCCAATCAGGGTTATCTGGTTCTCCAGCCACAATACCGTGGCTCCAGCGGTTTTGGGGCAGGTTTTGCCAAAGCAGGATATGGAGAATGGGGGAAAAAGATACAGGATGACATTACCGATGGTGTCCAATTTTTATCCAGACAAAGCATTATTGACCCACAAAGAGTCTGTATCGTTGGCGCAAGCTACGGCGGATATGCCGCTCTGGCAGGTGGCGCCCTCACTCCCGAGCTATATCAGTGTATTGTGTCCATAAATGGCATTGGCAATTTAGTGAAGCTATTGGATACAGAAGAATTCAAGCACGGAAAAGACTCTATCAATCACAACTATTGGCAAAACATCATTACCAACAACAATCTGACCGAGGAACAACTTGAAAGTATATCCCCCGTAAATCTCTCAGAGAAGTTTCAGGCTCCTGTTCTTCTGATTCATGGGGAAAACGATGAAGTTGTTAGATCCCGTCAATCAGAAGAAATGTATAAAAGCCTAAAACGAGCCCAAAAAGAAGTCACATTCATTGAATTGGATAACGAAAATCATAACTTAATGAGCGAAGCAGGTAGACAAAGAGCCTTGCAGCAAACCATTGAATTTATCAACTCCCATATTGGCGAGAACTAAACCCTTCTCTTCTCAAGAAAAACCTGACAATACCCGACAAGAAACCAGGTAAAAAAAAAGGGTAAATGTATATTTACCCTAAGACCTTACAGACAGGAGAACAAAAAAAGATCTAATTTCCCATAGCCATAAGCCAACTGGCTTGATGAGTTTCGAATTTTTTAGCCGTCCGATGACACAGGCGTCTTGCTCTTTCAGCCGACAGAGTGTATTCCGGGACACTCTCTTCAAAATCGGGATAGCAGCCCATTCCGGAAAAAATCGAATACCAGGATGGGCGCATATAAATTTGATAAGACTTTTCTACAGCCAGTGCTGCATCAAAATCCTCACCTTGCTTCCAGGCCTCGATCAAATGCGTGAGACTGGCAGAGGTTTTGGCAATTTCTCGATTATCCTTCCAATACTGCGAATCCTCACGTGAATTCAAGCGATAATGCAGTGAGACATAATCCCTGGTCCCATCAAACGCCTTATTGACACTATCATTAAAGCCTTGTCGTTGGGCATCAGTGAATTCACCCTTCTCAAAATTGGCAATAAATTGCTCAATGGTAAATTGGATAAGACCGATAGCCGTCGCTTCCAAAGGCTCTATAAACCCCTGCGACAAACCTGCAGCGACACAATTACCCTTCCAGTGCTGAGAGACCCGGCCAACACGCATTTTCAAATGCCGCGCCTCAATGCCTTCAGCTTCGGCACCAAGTTTATTCCTCAGTTCCGACTCGGCCTCGTCTTCAGACAAGTACTGTGAAGAATACACATACCCGTTGCCGTATCGCGTAGTCAGAGGAATACGCCACATCCAACCGGCACTGGCAGCTTTGGAGACAGTTTCAGAGGGTATAGGTTTACTCGTATCCAAAGGTGTAGGCATGGCTACTGCCCGATCATTAAACAAAACATCTGAATAAGAAATAAACGGCTCATCCAGTGTCTTACCCATCAACAAGGAAGCAAAACCTGTGCAATCAAAAAACAAATCTGCCGCTAGCTCTCCGTGATTCTGAGTGACCAGATGAGAGATATTACCAGCTTCCGCTGTGATGACTTCCAACACGTTATCAATAACATGATGCACATTACGTTCGCGGGCATAATTCTTTAAAAAAGTCGCAAGACGACCCGCATCAAAGTGATAAGCATAGTCATGTTCATAAGCAAATGCCTGACGAGGTATCGGTGATTTCTTCTGTCGGGCCAGCTCTGCAGCCACGAAATAGTCATCCGGGTGGGCTGACACACGTTGCCCACGCCGACGTAAATTACAATTCCGGAAGAAATCTGCAGCGGGTTCCAAATCCATACGGGAGAAAAACGGATGAAAATAGCTTTCAAACCCAGGCTTGGTGGACCATTCTGGAAAGCTGATGCCGCACTTGTAGGTGGCACTACATGCCGGCATCCAATCTTTTTCAGCAAGGCCCAAGCGCTTGAAAAACTCTCTCATATAAGGCGTGGAGCCCTCGCCCACACCTATGGTATCAATATCAGCTGATTCGATAAGCGTGACCCTCGTTGGCTGCTCACCCTCACCCCAGGCATGATTTAACAAGCAGGCGGCCATCCAACCCGCAGTGCCACCACCAACAACAACTATATGTTCCGGTTTGCTCATCGATCCGATACCTGTTAACGGCCCCAGCTTTTCAGCTTATGTCCTTTAAGTGCATAAAAGAGAATAAACAGATAACACGGAATCATAATCCAGTAGGCGCTCTGTGAATCACCTGTGGTATCCGCGATGGCGCCATAAAGAAACGGGAATATGGCACCACCTGAGATTGCCATAATCAGCAGCGCAGAACCGGTACTGGTCAAGGAGCCCAGGCCAGCCAGCGCCATCGGCCAGATTGCTGGCCAAACCAAGGCATTTGCAAAGCCCAAAAGTGCAATAAAAAGCACAACGTTTGGAATCCCAGGTACACCCGTCCAGGCGAAAAGCGCATTCCAGACCGCATAACTCTCACCGCTGCCAAACATCACCAGGATAGAAAGCAGCAGCCCCAAAATTGCGGAGATTACCAATGCTGTTTCCTGTTTGATCCAGCGAGGGATGACCATCATGCCCACGATATAGGCCGTCACCATAAACACCATGGTGTAGGAGGTTAACTGACCGAAATTGGTCACGCCCATCTCTTTACCAAACAAACCGATGGTATCGCCGGCAATAACTTCAACGCCGACATAGAAAAACAGGGCAACCACACCAAGAATCAGGTTTGGATGCTGAGTCACTTTACGAGACGGTACATTGTCGCCATCTTCTTCAGTTGCAATCTCAGGAAGTGGAGAGAAATGGACCAATCCAGCCAGCACCAACAACATACCCGCCATGACCAGATAAGGCATAACCAGTCTGGATGACAACGCTTCCAGCTCTGCAATCTTATGAGCTGGATCCAGCGTCGCCAGATGTTCTTCAGTGAACTGGGACATGTCACTAAGGATAAAAGCGGTAAACACCAGGGGTGCAACGATACCCGCACCTTTATTCATCAGCCCCATAATACTGATTCGAACCGCAGCGGTTTCGTGTGGACCAATATGTACAATGTAGGGATTTGAAGCGGTTTGAAGGATCGTTAATCCAGTTCCAAGAACAAATAAAGCAACGAGAAAAATACTGAACATCCGCGCTTCTGCTGCAGGAATGAAGATCAACGACCCCACAGCCATGATGATCAAACCCAGCATCATTCCCTTACGGTAACCCGTACGGCGAAGAATCACCGACATTGGCAGTGCCATCACCGTGTAGGATATATAGAAAGCCATGGTGACCAGATAGGCCTCCATGTGAGTCAGTTCACAGGCAATTTGCAAGAATGGAATCAGAGAGCCATTCAACCAGGTTACAAAGCCAAAGATAAAGAACAATGTGCCTACAATAAACATAGGCATAAAGCTCGCTCCCTGCTTCTCCGTTTGACTCATTACTGTATCCATCTGCTCACCTTTATAAATATTATTTTACAGCTCACCTACAAGGTGAGCCTTTAACGTTATTTCTTTCAATTCTCACATGGCAGCTCAGACTACCGCACTCACCTGAGAAATACGTTCTTTATGACGCTCCCGGGCAAAGTACACTGCTCCCATTTCAGGCTGATCCAAAGGCTGCTCTACTTTCTCAGCAACTTCCGCTGACAACCATTTTTGTAAAGGAGCGGAAATCCCCCCTAACATTGACAGTCGGGGCGGTTCCAGTAAAAGCAGTTTTTTAGCCAGACGATCAATATAGCCAGCGCCCTGCTTCACAATGGTCGTCGCCACCTCATCACCGGCAACGGCAGCTGCCAAGACAGATGGCGCTAACCTGGCGAACTCAGAAGAAGACGCTTTGCTCATAGTTTCGACGATCTTTAAGCCATCAACGCCATAGATATCTGTGACTTTATCGACCAGCTCCGTCGACCCGGATAAACCGTCCTCTGCCATCAAAACGGCTTTGATGGCTTCCAGTCCCATCCAGGCTCCACTCCCCATATCTCCCAGTAAAAAGCCATGGCCACCCAGGGTCACACTTTCACCTTTTACCGAGGCAAAACCACAGGACCCGGTTCCAGCAACAATGACAGCGCCATCACCACCGCGATGAGCTCCCAAACAGGCGGCATGAAGATCAGTGGTTAAATACATCTCGGCAAACGGATGCTGCCATTCTTTCATTGCAGCAAACATACCCGGCAAATTAATACCGGCAAGTGCTACACCTGCGATGATTTCATTCATCTTTGCAGGCGAAACGGCCGCTGATTCCAGGGCTTGCTCAGCAGCTTCAGTTATCGAGGCCAAAGTCCGGGTTAAACCATGCAATGGGTTAGCAGGCCCGGACAGCCCTACACCCAGTATCTCTCCTGAGGATGACACCAGACAGGCACGGCACTTTGTGCCACCGCCATCCACACCCAAATATAAAGTGTCATCTGTTATTACTGTGGAAGACATTTCCAAACCTCTTGACCGCCCGTTAAAGTTTTAAACCAGGCAATCAATTAAATTCTTTAACTTACAGGTTACGCAGGCATGATAAGCCTTTTGCTATACACCCGATCCATCCCTGGATCGGGATCTGATGCTGGTAAGTGACTCGCACCAGACCGTCAGGACATTGCTTTAAATACTACCAATCAATGCCCATCCTGTATTTAACGCTCCAACTTCAAGCTTAGAACTTGAAACTGGCGCCCACAAAGAAACGGCGTCCGTTATAGATTTGAGTACCGGTGACTTCCTGACCATTGCCTGCACGGTAGATATCATCGATGGTTTCATCGGTAATATTCAGCAATTCCGCACGCAAGGTAATATTGTCAGTAATGGCATACGAGATCTGTGCATCCCACTGGACTTGCTCATCACCCAGCAACTCTCCGTTTTCCTGTAAAGTCTTGAAAAACTCGGAACGATAGCTGTAGTTCAGGCGAGCTGTGAAGTTGTTGCCTTCATAGTAGGCTGTTGCGTTGAATACATCTTCAGACAACATTGGGAAGGCAACATCACCCTCAGTTTGATTGGTATAGGTATAGTTAGCACCCAGACCAAAGCCGTTGTCGAAACTGTATTGTGCACTCAACTCGACCCCTTCCAGACCTGCATTATCACCGTTTTCAAAGGTAGTTAACGCATTAATGTAGGTACCATTAATCGTGCCTGACTTGGTAGTCGTGTAGATATAACCTTCAATATCTTTTTTGAACATGGTGGCACTGAGCAAAGATGCATCAGATAAGTACCACTCGGCACCAAATTCGAACTGCGTTGCCTCCTCCGGTTCCAATGCTGGATTACCCGCAGTACCAGAACTGGTTTCCGGAGTCAGGTTAACCGCGTAAGACAAAGCAAACGGCGCGGGGCGAGAGATCGATTTACCGGCAGCAAAACGCAGCAGCAAGTCATCTGTCAGATCATAAACAAAGTTCAGGCTTGGGAGTACATTATCGTAAGAGCCGTCAGCTGAAATGGCTTTGTCATTAGCCAGATCCCAGCCACTGGACGTGGTATCGGTTTCTACGTAGCGAAGGCCCACATTACCGCGGAAACGATTACCTTCAAACTTTGCCATGGCGTAGACTGAGTTGATGTCTTCATCAATCTCATACGAAGAAGCTCGCTCGATAGAATACTTTGTACGGCACAGGGTTGTGGAGCCAGAGGTACAGGTGGAGAGACCAAAAAATGCATCTCGCATAGCGCCTTCGTTCGGCAGAAATACTGTTGTTGAGCCCATACTGGTCTCGTCATGATCCACAGTAAAGCTTCCTGCAGCGAAATCGCCCGCCCAACCCAGAGATTCAGTACCTGGGGCTCCGTTCATCATTTCTGATTTGTAACGCTCTTGCTCAAAGCTACGAGAACGAGCTTTCGCCCCGAACTTTAATTCATTCACAGGCCCCAGAGCTACGTCAAAATTAACATCAACCTGAGCATAATCTTCAGTATCATCGGTCTTGTTGGTCTGATCAAATACTCCAGTAAGAGCCATTTGATCTGTTGGATTGCTTAACCATGGACTGCGAGAATAGTCGATCGATGGCGCATCACCACCCGGATTATAGAAATCAAAGTTAACGCGTGGATCTTGGGAATAAGCGAAGAATTCCGTAAAGAAATCGTTGTTCACGCCCTTACCAGAAGTAGTACCCACTTGCGCGCTGATAGCATAAGAATCACCCTGGAAGTCAAATTCCAGATCAAGGATTTCTGTCTCCATGGTCGAGCCATCACGATAAATATTATCGAAAGCCACATGGTTTGCCCAACCAGCCGGATCACCACCATCCACAGCCAACTCAGTAATAACACCGTTTTCAACGGTACCCTCAGAAACATTGTTTGGCCCGAACACGCCGCGGAAAGGAATACCAATCAGGTTGGAGTTGGTGTTATCAGCCTCCATTTCTGAATTGAAATAGTGCAGCCCTGTCGTGAAAGCATCGGTTGGAGCCCACTGCAGGTTGATATCAACACCGGTGCGCTCACGCTCCTGCTCAAATAATGCAGAACCCACACCCCAAGGCACCATACCTTGCTCAGTTTCACCAGCAGGCGGATTGAAAGGTGTCGCAGGATTCGTTGATGCATCCCAATCGCGATCGTACTGAGTAAAGTATGCAGGCGTGAATAACTCGGTGGTTTCACGTCGTACAGTTCGCTCCTGACGAGATACCGCAATCATCGCACCAAACGTTTCGCTTTCATTTTTCCAGCTGTACAAGCCAGAGAATGATGGATCGGTCTCTTCAGAAAGATCACTGTACTGTGCATCCACTGACAAATTGATGGTGTTAGCATCCAAGTCCAGAGGTTTACGGGTGTTCAGAATAACCGTGCCGCCCAGACCACCTTCATCAATATCCGCCTGTGCGGACTTGTATACTTCCACCGAGCCAATCATCTCGGGAGACAGCAATTCATAGTTAAAGTTACGGGTTGCATCAGCCAAAACGAACCACTGGGAAGTACCAACCGCCTGTCCATTGACCAGGGTCAGGTTACGAGAAGGCTCCATACCACGAATGGTCACCCCCTGGCCTTCACCGAAGTCTCGGGAGATAGCAACACCAGGAATACGCGCAAGAGATTCTGCGACGTTCTTGTCTGGGAACTTGCCAATATCTTCTGATGTAATGGCATCAACGACAGAGCTTGAAAAGCGCTTGATGTCCATACTCTTCTGAAGGCTTTGGCGAATTCCCAAAACCTCAATCTCTTCAATCCGTTCCAGCTTGTCTTCATCAGCCGCAAAAACAGCACCTGACAAAGCCATCGCACTTAAAGAACCGCCAACCAAAACCGCACTATTAATAGCCCGGATCGCACCCCGTAGATTTATCGCCATGATTTAGTCTCCTCAGACCTGGAGTTCATTTGCTCTTAACTTTTAGCAATATCGTTATTTAGGAAAACAACTCCCCGCCTCTTTAACCCTTGAGCAGGAGGACAACGTTGTCTTAAAAACAAAACTACACCCCTAAAGACAACGTTGTCAACAATATTTAACAATTATCCATGTAAACTCTCTGCACCCGCATTCCGCGCCTTCGTGGAGTGCGCAAACCTCGCACGGTGCACCAGCTGTAACCACTTGATCTGTCTGGGTTTCTTGAAAATTCCAGCGGCCCACTCCCGACTCGCTCAGTTTTTGAGCAACCACTTTCGTAATGACAACCCTCGCATGCGTCACAGGTCGCAGCGGGCAGTAATGCCGCATCGCTTTCTCACTCGACAGCGCCTATAATGTTGCGCTTTGCGGCGTTCCACCGGCCACACAGGTGCGACGCTCTCACGTATCATTTATTCCCGCGACATCAGACGTCCTTTATTTACCCTCTGATCGTCCAATTGCAGGTTCACAGACAGGTCCACGGAGACAATGGAAGAGCAATACCAACCATCGGCGATTGAAGCCCAGGCCCAGCAAGACTGGGACACACAACAGTGTTTTGAAGTAACCGAAGACGCATCCAAAGAAAAATTCTATTGTCTGGCCATGTTCCCCTACCCCAGCGGCAAGCTGCATATGGGACACGTGCGCAACTACACCATTACCGATGTGATCTCCCGCTATCAGCGCATGCAGGGCAAAAATGTTCTGCACCCCATGGGATGGGACGCCTTCGGCCTACCAGCTGAGAATGCTGCTATTGCCAACAAGACCGCACCGGCCAAATGGACCTACAGCAACGTTGAGTACATGAAAGGCCAGCTGAAAAGCCTGGGCTTTGGGTTTGACTGGAGTCGCGAACTGGCCACCTGCCAGCCGAGCTATTACAAGTGGGAACAATGGTTCTTTACCCGCCTGTACGAAAAAGGGCTGGTTTACAAGAAAATGGCCACCGTTAACTGGGATCCCGTGGATCAAACGGTACTCGCCAACGAACAGGTCATCGACGGTCGTGGCTGGCGCTCCGGTGCTCTGGTAGAGCGCAAGGAAATCCCCCAGTGGTTTATCAAGATTACCGATTACGCCGACGAGCTATTGACCAGCCTCGACGGTCTGCCGGATTGGCCCGAGCAGGTCAAAACCATGCAGAAGAACTGGATCGGCAAGTCAAAAGGCGTCGAGATGACCTTTGACCTGGCCACTCCGGTTGCCGGCCACAGCAGTTTTGATGTCTACACCACCCGCCCGGACACCTTGATGGGTGTGACTTATGTCAGCCTGGCTGCCGAGCACCCCATCAGCCTGAAGCTGGCCGAAGACAATGCCGAGCTGGCCGCCTTTATTCAGGAATGCAAAACCAACTCTGTGGCTGAAGCCGACATGGCCACCATGGACAAAAAGGGATTGGATACCGGACTGAAAGCCATTCACCCGCTGACCGGCGAAGAAGTCCCGGTATGGGTCGCCAACTATGTACTGATGGATTACGGCTCAGGTGCCGTGATGGCCGTGCCTGCTCACGACGAGCGGGATTTCGCCTTCGCCAACAAGTACGACCTGCCCATCAAACAAGTGATTGCCAGCACGGCCAAGGGCGATAACGATTTCTCGGGTACCGAATGGCAAGAGTGGTACGCCCGCAAGACCGATATTCAGCTGGTCAACTCCAGCCAGTTCGATGGCCTGACCTTTAAAAAGGCCTTCGACGCCATTGCCAAAGCGCTCTACGATGCCGGCAAAGGGTCGGTGAAAACCAATTTCCGTCTGCGCGACTGGGGAGTATCCCGTCAGCGTTACTGGGGTGCCCCTATTCCCATGCTGAACCTGCCTGAGGGCGGCGAAATTCCGGTTCCGATGGAAAAACTGCCGGTTTTACTGCCTGAAGACGTGATCATGGATGGCACCAACAGCCCCATCAAATCGGATACCGAGTGGCGCAAAGCCGACTGGCACAGTGCCGGTACGGAACACGAAACCGACACCTTCGACACCTTTATGGAGTCTTCCTGGTACTACGCCCGCTACACCTGTCCGGATTTCGAACAGGGCATGCTGGATCCAGAGCGCGCCAACTACTGGTTGCCGGTAGATCAGTATGTGGGCGGTATTGAGCACGCAATCCTGCACCTTCTGTACGCCCGTTTCTTCCATAAACTGATGCGCGACGAAGGCCTGGTTAACTCTGACGAACCCTTCAAGCAACTGTTGTGTCAGGGCATGGTGCTTGCCGACTCCTTCTTCAAGCAAAACGACGACGGCAGCAAAACCTGGTACAACCCGGCCGATGTTGAACTGGAACGCGACGACAAGGGTAAAGTCATCAAGGCCACTCACCCGGAAGCCGGCGAGCTGGAAATGGGTGGCATGACCAAGATGTCCAAGTCCAAGAACAACGGTATCGATCCGCAGACCGCCGTTGACCAATACGGCGCGGACACCGTTCGTTTGTTCACCATGTTTGCCGCACCCCCGGAGCAGACTCTGGAGTGGAGCGACTCCGGCGTTGAAGGCGCCAGCCGCTTCCTGCGCCGCCTGTGGAAAGCGGTTCACGGCCACCTGGCTGCCGGCGATGTTGCCGAGCTGTCCACCGACGTTGTCGAGTCACTGAACGACAGCCAGAAAGACCTGCGCCGCAAGGTACACGAGACCATCGCCAAGGTCAGCGACGATTACGGTCGCCGCCAGACCTTCAACACCGCCGTTGCTGCAGTGATGGAATTGCTGAACGAAATCAACCGCAATGCCGATCGCGCCACACCGGAAACCCGTGCGGTTGAGCGTGAAGCTCTGGAATCCGCGACCTTACTGCTGGCCCCAATCGTGCCACACATTGCCCATGCCCTTTGGCAGACGCTGGGTAACGGCGATCAGGTGATCGATGCTCCGTGGCCTCAGGTCGATGAAGCAGCGCTGGTCAAAACCTCGATTCAACTGGTGGTACAAATTAATGGTAAAGTACGGGCCAAGCTCGACGTTGCCGCCGATGCCAGCGAAGACAGCATCATCGAACTCGCCAAAAGCGACGCCAATGTGCAGAAATTCCTGGAAGGGAAAGAGATCAAAATGTGCAAGGTTATCCCCGGCAAGCTCGTCACTTTTGCCGTGAAATAGCACAGAAAGATGAGTTCATCGCGAGCGTGCACAGCAACAAGGTGAATTGCCTTAATGGCTCGTCACATGGCTTTGCCCCTCGCGATGACGTTATCCGACTTATACAGATAATCAGAAAATGGATATTTTATGAAGAAATTGCTCACCACCCTCGTAACTACGGTATTAACAGCGACCCTGCTGAGCGCCTGTGGCTGGCACCTGAGGGGCTCCATGAGTATGCCAATGGACCTTGAGAGCGTGTACGTGACTGCCGAAGACAGTCACGGTGCCCTGATCACCGATCTGAAACGCACTCTGGTATCCAACCATGTCGCTACCACCGACAGTTCCGCCGAAGCTCAATACAGCATTGCCCTGGGTAATGAGGAGCGCGAACGCCGCACGGTCTCGGTCGGCAACGATGCGCTGGCAGCAGAATACGAACTCAATATGAGTGTCGACTACCAAATCACTAATCAGGCTGGTGAAGTGATCGCTTCAAACAATGCGACAACTTACCGCTCTTACACGTTTGACCGAGATGCGGTTGTCGCCAAGGCTGAAGAAGAACGTCTGATTGAGCAGGAGATGCGCAACAACCTGGTTCAACAGATTCTGCGTCGTCTGCGTTTTGTCACCCAGGAACAATCCACTTCGGGCCCTTCAACTGACGCTCCTGCCGACACTGAAAACAATGGCCAAACTGCGCCCTGATCAACTGAACGGAGCCCTGCGCAAGCAACTGGCTCCTGTCTACCTGATCAGCGGGGATGAACCCCTGCTGGTGCAGGAAAGCTGCGACCAGATTCGGCAGGCCGCACGCAAAGCGGGCTTTAACGAGCGCGAACTGCATCATGCCGAAGCCAGTTTCGACTGGGATCAACTGCTGACCTCAGCCAACAGCCTGTCTCTCTTTGCCGAGCGCAAGATCATCGAGCTGCGTATCGACAATGGCAAACCCGGCGATAAGGGTGGCAAGGCCCTGATCAGCTATTGTGAAAATCCTCCCGAAGACACACTGCTGCTGATTGTGATGCCCAAACTGGACGGCAGCAGCCAACGCAGCAAGTGGTTCAAAGCCGTTGAAAAGGTCGCCGCCTTTGTGCAGATCTGGCCTATTGCACCGCAACAACTGCCGCGCTGGATTGATCAGCGTATCCAGCAGGCAGGCATGACTGCCAGTCACGACGCGATTGAAATGCTGGCCGCACGCATTGAAGGTAATCTGCTCGCCGCCGCCCAGGAAATTGAAAAGCTCAAACTGTTGGCAGCCGACGGCCAGATCAGCGCCGAAATGATTGCCGGCTCGGTGGCCGACAGCGCTCGCTACGATGTATTTACCCTGATCGACAAAGCCCTGCACGGCGATGCCCGGGCGGCGGTACGCACACTGCAAGGTCTCAAAGGGGAAGGAACAGACGCCACCGTTGTCCTGTGGGCACTGGCCAGAGAAATTCGCACGCTGTCTCAGGTTGCACACGCCATGCAACAGGGACAACCGCTGGACAGGGCTGCCAAAAGCGCCGGCGTCTGGGACAAGCGCAAAGCATTGGTATCCAACGCCCTGCGCCGCTTGAAGTTGTCTCAGTTACAAATGCTATTGCGCAAGGCAAACGGAATCGACAAGGCCATTAAGGGTTTGCGCAGTGCCGATGCCTGGGATGAACTCATGGATTTAACCCTGAACCTGAGCGGCACTTTCAGCTTGTCACCTCAGGTACAAAAGCTGTCTTTGGCTATCAATTAACCCAAGAAGCCTTCAAGCTCAGCCGCTGCAAACCAGAACTTCAGCACCAGCCAATACCCCTACCTCTATGCCAGCTGATTGAGCGGCACCACATTCGCCGATGAATAAAACTCACCACCCCGCAAATGCTGTCCCAGCAACGCAGCGGACATGGGCTTGGCGTACAAAAAGCCCTGAACCATATCGCAACCTTGCTGGCGCAACCATTCCGCCTGATCTTCATACTCAACCCCTTCGGCAACCACATTCAGGGCCATATTGTGAGCGAGATTGATGATGGATTTTGCAATCGCGGCATCATTTTGATCAGTGGCAATGTCATTGATAAAGCTGCGATCGATTTTCAGCTTTTGTATCGGGAAACGCTTCAGGTACGCCAGAGATGAATAACCGGTGCCAAAATCATCAATCGCCAGGGAAACTCCCATGGCATTGAGCTCATTCATCATGTTGATGGTTTGGCCTGCATGCTCCATTGCAGAGCTTTCCGTAATTTCGAGTTCAAGGTAGCGGGCAGGCAGTCCAGTCTCTCTGAGAATTTCCGCCACTCGCTTGGTAAAACTGCGCTCGCGCAACTGCCTGGGTGAGAGGTTTACAGAGACCTTTTGGCTGTATTTTCCCTCTCGCAACCAAATCTTTTGCTGCTGACAGGCGGCTCTCAAGACCCAGTCACCGAGATGAACAATTAAATCCGTCTCTTCCGCCAGCGGTATAAAGTGGGCCGGAGAAACCAGGCCTCGCTCGGGATGCTCCCAACGTACAAGTGCTTCCATCCCCAACAGACTGCCGGTTTGCAGATCAAACTGCGGCTGGTAATAAAGCAGCAACTGATCGGTATCGATGGCACGTCGCAGATCGTTTTCCAACAGCAGGAAGTTCACGGCCGACGCACTCATACCATCGGCATAGAATTTGAAATTGTCTTTACCCGCTTCTTTGGCTTTGTACATGGCAATATCAGCGTGTTTGAGCAAGCTGTCCGCCTCATCACCATCCTGCGGAAAGACACTGATACCAATACTGGCGGTCGTCGAGATTTCATGCTCCATGACGTTGATGGGATTTGCCACGCTCGCCAGAACCTTGCGAGCGACAAAGGCAATATCATCGTCAGAGTGAACCCCTTCAAGCACCAGTACAAATTCGTCCCCGCCAAGACGCGCGACCGTGTCCATATCGCGTACATTTTCTTCCAGGCGTTTGGAAAGTGCTTTCAGAAACAAGTCTCCGGCATCGTGGCCAAGACTGTCATTGATGTACTTGAAGCGATCCAGATCCAGAAGCATCAACGCCAGGCGATTGCCACTGCGTCGGGCTCTGGCCAAACCGTGGTTGATGCGATCGTAAAACAGTGCCCGGTTGGGCAGAGACGTCAGCGAGTCGTGGAACGCCATGTAATTAAGACGCGATTGCTGGTCACGCAGAGCGTCCTGGGCGTTTTTACGCTCTGTGATATCGGTACTGATGCTACAGAGGCCAAAGACTTTGCCCTTTTTGTCCCTCAGAGGGAAACGCACCATCCAATAGGAATGCATGGAGCCATCTTTGTGACGGATTTCTTCCTCGAGCTCAAGGGGTTCAAGCGTCTCAAGGACCTGCATATCCGCCGCATTGATTTTACTGGCGAGCTCGGGAGAATAAACATCCTGAATGTTTCGGCCCACATAACCCTCGTCCGAGACTCCGTCGATGTATTTGAAATGGTCGCTGGCCAAAACCACATTGCCATCGAGATCCTTCACAGAAATCAATGCCGGGGAGTAATACAGGATCGCATTCAGATAGGTTTCGCTGGCCCAGAGTGCCTGCTCGGCAATTCTGAATTTATCAGCCTGATCGGCATAGTGGCGCATCTGTATGACCTGATAAATCATCAGGCCACTGAATGCCCACAAGCTCTCCAGACGTTTCATAGCCACTTGCAACTGCGCCAGATCCTCTCTGGATTCACAGTAATATACTGCCACCGGGCTGTCCTGATCACCGACAGGCTGAACCGCCACACTGTTTACTTCCGACTTGATGGCACTGAGATTCAGTGACGGGGGCAGTTCAGCACCCGTAGAAATTGAAAAGTCCGCAGCCTCTCCGGATTGGAACACCTGGCGAATCAGACCCTGCGGTAGATTCTGAAAACTTTCCAGCGGGGCTGACAAGCTCACTGATGAGCCGCTCTCGGCCACCGACTCAACATGCAACTTATTGTCACGACAGACGACCAGCACACAGCGGTGAATCAACGGCTGAGTCACAACCAACGTCACCAAACGCTCGGCAATTTGCTTGTGGTCCAGGTCCTTGAACAGCTGCTGGAACTTGCGAATCAGTTCAACGGCCGTGTGCTTCGCCTCGGGTTTCGACTGCATATCTGTCAACTTATAACCGCCATTTCAATAATCAACCAACGCAAGAGACTCATCCCAACTTCCTGCACCAGCTAATCCCCATCTAACTTCAGCTTTTATGGCACACTGGACAAGCCGGATCACGAGGAAGCTTAAGTGTTCGCCAATCGGCACTCAGGCCATCAAACATCAATAATTTTCCGGTCAATGTCTCGCCTACCTGCGCCAGAACTTTCAACGTTTCCAGTGCCTGCATGGAGCCTATCACCCCCACCAGAGGTGAAATCACCCCACTCTCGGAGCAGCTCAGATTCTCATCCGACTCTTCGGCATAGAGGCAGCGATAACAAGGTGCCTCTTCATCTCTGGGGTCGAACACCGCCACCTGCCCTTCAAACCGAATCGCAGCCCCCGACACCAACGGTGTTCCACTGCTTACACAGGCCCGGTTAATGGCGTGCCGGGTAGAAAAGTTATCACTGCAATCCACTACTACATCGGCCGATTTCGCTTCTTCATGAAGTCTCATTTCGTCCAATCGCTCTGTAATTACGACGGTCTCTACCGTGTCATTAAGTGTTTTCAGGGTTTTCTGGGCCGACACCGCTTTCAAAGTCCCGATATCGGCGCTGCCATGAGCGATCTGACGCTGCAAATTGGACAGATCCACCTCATCAAAATCGGCAAGCACCAATTGCCCAACTCCCGCCGCAGCCAAATACATGGCTACAGGACAACCCAGACCACCCAGCCCTACGATCAAAACCCGGCTGTTTAGAATTTTTTCCTGCCCACCAATGTCCCACTGGGGCAACATGATCTGCCGGCTGTAGCGTAAGAGCTGTTCATCGTTCATGGCTGAAAATTCACCGTCACTTGATTCTTTTCCCTGCTACTCTTTTTCTACCACTCAGCAGAGCCTGTGTTCGGGGAGCGCCCGCGAGTGACCCGATCGTTATCGCCGAAGTCCCTCAGGGTCTCAACACCTTCGTAGCCCGCTTGCTCCATCAGACCGCGGACTGCGCCCCCCTGAGTATATCCATGCTCAAGAAAGAGCCAACCGCCGGGCAGTAAATGATCCCGTCCAGCCTCGATAATATGTTGTAAATCGGCCAATCCCTGATTCTTCGCTACCAGTGCAGACAGTGGTTCAAAACGCACGTCACCCTGAGACAGATGCGGGTCATCCTCATCAATATAAGGCGGATTGCTGACAATAAGATGAAAACGGCGGTCTGTCAGCTGAGAAAACCAGTCGCTGGCGAAGATTTCAACATTGTCCAGAGCCAGAGCACGCCGGTTACGCTCTGCCAGTGCGACGGCGGCCGAGGAAAAATCCACGGCTACCACAACCCATTCGGGGTACTCACTGGCCAGGGCCAGGGCAATGGCTCCTGTCCCGGTTCCCAAATCCAGAACCCTGGCGTTATCGGGCAACCCCAAATCCAGTACTGACTCCACCAGGGTTTCTGTATCTGGCCTGGGTATCAGGGTGGAATCATTCACTGCGAGGGGTAATCCCCAAAACTCTCGCTCTCCGAGCAGGTGTGCCACTGGCTGCCCCTCTCGTCGGGCCAGCAGCAATGCTTCAAAGGCCGAGAGCTGAGGCTCAGTCAGAATTTTTTCCGGCCAGGTGTAAAGGTAAGAGCGATCACGCTCCAGAACCGACGCAAGCAGCAGTTCGACATCGAGACGGGCCGAGTCACTGTCCGGTAATTCCCGGGCGCGCAGTAGGCACTGCTGAATGGTCATTGGTTGCGAGACGTCTGTCATGATGATCCCTGCCCGACCGTCGGGGTTATTCCGCCAGAGCCGCCAGTTGATCCGCCTGGTATTCATTCACCAGAGGTTGCACCACTTCATCCAGATCCCCTTCCATGACCTCACCCAGTTTGTAGAGCGTCAGGTTAATACGGTGGTCGGTGACACGCCCCTGAGGGAAATTGTAGGTTCGGATTCGCTCTGACCGATCACCGCTGCCCACCAGATTGCGCCGCTCGTCAGCAATGCTTTTCGCCGCCACTTCTTCCTGTGCGTTTTTCAGACGAGCTGCCAGCAATGACATGGCGCGCGCACGGTTTTTGTGTTGCGAACGCTCATCCTGACACTCCACCACAACACCGGTTGGAATGTGGGTAATGCGAATCGCCGAGTCGGTTTTGTTCACGTGCTGACCGCCGGCGCCGCTGGCCCGGAAGGTATCGATACGCAAATCCGCCTTGTTGATGTTCACCTCTTCCATTTCATCGGCTTCAGGCATGATGGCAACGGTACAGGCCGAAGTATGGATACGTCCCTGAGATTCGGTCTCCGGCACACGTTGCACGCGGTGAGCACCGGATTCGAATTTCAGTTTGGAGTACACGCCCTGCCCCACCACGCGGGTAATGATTTCCTTATAGCCACCGTGATCGCCTTCGCTTTCACTGAGAATTTCAATTTTCCACTTTTGGCTCTCGGCGTATTTGGAATACATGCGGAACAGATCGCCGGAAAAGATGGCCGCTTCGTCGCCACCGGTACCGGCCCTGATTTCGAGGAACACATTCTTTTCGTCATTGGGATCTTTGGGCAGCAGCAGTTTTTGCAACTCTTCCTCTAACGGCTCCAGACGCTCTTCGCTGTCCTTGAGTTCTTCCTGTGCCATTTCACGCATGTCCGCATCGCCGTCTTTCAGCAGCCCTTTGGCCTCTTCAATATCTTCGAGTACCTGACGGTATTCCTTGAAGCACTTCACCACCGGTTCCAGTTCGGCATACTCTTTGGATAATTCCCGAAACTTGTTTTGATCCGAGATAATACCCGCATCGCTGAGCAACGCGCTGACTTCGTCATAGCGATCCTGCAGGTTGTCGAGTTTTTCCAGTATTGAAGCTTTCATAGTGTGGTTCTCAGGTATTCGATTTCAAAAGAAAATGTTGGCATGGCGCCGCGTCGTTGCCAACAGAGTCACCAGCGTAGAGATGAAAGAAACCGTAGCGTCGCTACAAATCCCGCTCTTTGCTATCGCCGCGGGACAAATCAAACAGTTCGTGAGTCAGGTCAAGCAAGTGATTGTCGCCGGAGGCGCCAGCCTGCTTCAAGCGGGTAGTAGGGGCATGCAGGAGCTTGTTGGTCAAGCCGCGCGCCAACTGGTTAAGCACTTGCTCCGGTGCCGTGCCGGCCTCAAGGGATTTTAGGGCTTTGCTCAATTCCTGATCGCGCAGCTCTTCCGCTTTCTGGCGATAGGCACGGATGGTGGACACCGAGTCGAGAGCCCGCTGCTCACGCAGGTATTGCTCAACGCCATCGGCCACTATCGACGAGGCTTTTTCAGCGGCCTGTTGACGGGAGCGCATGCCCTCATCGATCACTTCACGCAAATCATCAACGCTGTAAAGGTAGACATCATCCAGCTCGCCCACTTCCGCTTCAATATCGCGGGGCACCGCTATATCCACCATAAACATGGGCTTGTGGCGACGCTTTTTCAGGGCAGACTCGACAGCGCCTTTGCCCAATAACGGCAACTGACTTGCAGTCGAGGTAATCACAATATCAGCCCGGTGCAAATGTTCCGGGATGTCCGCCAGCAAAACAGCTTCGGCGTTAAATCTTTCGGCCAACTGGCTGGCTCGCTCCAGCGTTCGGTTGGCGACGATGATTTGGCCGATTCCCTGTTGCGATAAGTGCTGGGCTACCAGCTCAATGGTCTCGCCGGCCCCAACCAACAGCGCGGTATCACGCTTGAGATCGGAAAAGATTTGTTGTGCCAACGCCACAGCGGCATAGGCAACCGAAACCGGGTTTTCACCAATCGCGGTTTCGGTGCGAACGCGCTTGGCAATTCCAAACACCTGATGAAAGGCATTATGCAGGGAACGGCCAACCGTTCCGGCATCACAGGCCACGGAATAAGCCGATTTCATCTGCCCCAGAATCTGTGGCTCGCCCAGCACAAGAGAGTCCAGACCACTGGCGACCTTCATCATATGACCGATCGCCTCACCATCGCAGTACCAGTAATGACAGGCATCCAGATCCTCGCGCTCCAGCTGGTGATAACTGGCCAGCCAGCTTTGCACCTGGTCCGGAGACGCAGTCGCGCCTGCCGACAGCTGGGCATACACTTCAGTGCGATTGCAGGTTGAAAGGATGGCAATCTCGTCCAGTTCCGGACAATTGCATGCCTGCAGCAGGGCCTCACGCATCTGCTCCGGCGCAAACGCCACCCGCTCCCGTATATCCAGAGAAGCGGTATTGTGATTAATGCCAAAAGCCAGAAGCGTCATAGAGTAATAGAGTTCACGGGAGTCATGTCGGTATGCGCCACTCGGGCGGCGTGATTTTCCGGTTACAGCGACCATCTGACAAGTGGCCAGCCCAAACAGGCGCCTATTATTACAAAGATAACGCCGGATTACTCGCAGATCCTGCACGAAATCAGGTCAAAAACCGGCCTCATCGGCTGCTTTTTCCCTTTCCTGCAAAATCAAACCTATACTGGCTATTGAGTAGAGCAACCTTTCAGGGATATGGTTGTCCTAATGTTTATGAGTTGAAACCTACGGCACCGGTCTGTGGAGAAGACTGACACAGACTTCACCCCATCCACTTGCCAACACACCCCGGCCGGAACGGGAAACACCGGCCAACAAGCCAGGTACGAACCCCCAGACAATGCAGACGAGAATCCTTTGCCCAACCAGAATAGCAGTCAACCCATGATCCGACGTCCCTTCACGACGACAGCCACATCCATTCTGGCCATCGCCGCCCTGTTTCTACAGGGGTGCTCTTATCTGACCTCTCAAGCCAGCACTGAAACTACCGCGGCAATCAGCCCACAGGAGCAGCCCAAGGCGCCAGAGCGGCCATTTCCCGCTGAAACCCTGTATGCACTGCTGGTGGCCGAAATGGCGGGCAGCCGTGAACGCTACGACATCGCACTGGGCAACTACATACAGCAGGCCCACAAAACTCGGGACCCCGGAGTTGCCGCCCGCGCCACTCGCATTGCTCGCTACCTCAATGCCCGTCAAGCTGCATTGAACACGGCCCTGTTGTGGGCAGAACTCAGCCCCGATGATCTTGAAGCCCGGTTCACCGCCGGTACCGAACTGGCTCTGAGCGGCCGACTTGAAGAAGCCATGACGCACTCCAATTATCTGCTGGAGCACCGCGGCGAAGGCATTTATCAGCCAATCGCAGCCCGGGCGGAGTCACTCAGCAACAATCAACGCGAGCAATTGATCCAGCAGTACCTGGACCTCCACAAGCAGCACCCCAAAAATACCGAACTCCTGATCGGCCTCGGCTTGCTGTACCAACAGCAAAACCAACTGGATGACGCCCTGACAATGGCCGACAAGGCGCTCGACATTGATGACCAACTGATGCCCGCGGTCATTCTCGAAACCCGATTACTGACCATACTGGACCGACAGGATGAGGCCATCGAGCGGGTTTCCTCGCTGCTTAAAAAACACCCGGACAACGAACGCCTGCGCCTTCAATATGCAAGGTTGCTGGCCTCTACGGATCTGGAAAAAGCCGAACAGCAATTTGATGAGCTACTGAAAAACAGCCCCAATGACCCCGAGCTCATCTACGCCCTGGCACTGATCAACAATGAACGCGGCGATCTGGAAGACGCCAAGGGTTATTTCCTCGAACTGACCGCTTTCGAGCATCATCGCTCGTCGGCCTATTACTATCTGGGGCAGATTGCCGAAAAAGATCAGCAATGGGATCTGGCACTGCAATACTTTCTGCAAGTAGAACCCGGCCCTGATTTTTTGCGAGCAACCTATCAGTCCACCGACATTCTGGTTCGCGGCGGTCAGGCCAGTGCCGCCAACAAGCGCATGGACGTTCTGCGCGAGCAATTTCCCGAGCAGGCAGAACGCTTTTATCTGCTGGAAGGCGAGGTACTGAGCAATCATCTGCAATTGACGGACGCTCAGAAAGTGCTGTCGGAAGGGCTTACCCGCTTCCCCAACAGTCCTCCGCTGCTGTACAGCCGCGCCATGATCAATGAACAACTCGATCGCCTGGACGAGATGGAAGATGATCTGCGACTGATTATTAAAACCGACCCGGATAACGCCACAGCGCTCAATGCTCTGGGTTATACGCTGGCTGATCGCACCACCCGCTACGACGAGGCCTACGTACTGATCGCTCAGGCACTGGAACTGAAACCCGATGACCCCGCCATCCTGGACAGCATGGGCTGGGTTCAGTATCGCCTGGGGAATTATCCGGAAGCCATAATGAAATTGCAGGAGGCCATGAAAGCTTACCCCGATCACGAAATCGCCGCACACCTGGGCGAAGTCTATTGGGTAAGTGGTCAGCGAGAGAAAGCGGAAGAGGTCTGGTCCGAGGGTCTGAAACTGAAGCCCAACAGCCGTGTTATCACTGAAGCCATAAACCGGTTGAAAGCCATTGAAAGCACCACTTCCAATCCTTAGAGTACGGTGCACCCGCAAGATTCTGAGATTTTCCTGACAACCTGATGCCCGGCAACCCTATGATTTCTGCCCAAACCTGCACTTTCGGCTCACCTGTCAGCCTGCGTCTGCCCCTGCTGGCCTGCATCGCGCTGTTACTCTCCGCCTGTGCCAGCCAGATGCCGGACCAGTCTTCCCAGTTGCCACCCATTCCGGCCGCCCCCTCCATTCAATCCCAGTGGCAGGAATACCAGCAACTGCTTGGCAGCCTTGAGTTCTGGAATCTAGAGGGCAAACTCGGCATCCGCACGCCCAACGATTCCGGCAGCGCCCACCTCAACTGGAAGCAACGACCCGAGCAATTTGCAATCCACCTGAGCGGGCCGCTTGGGCAGGGCTCTATCTGGATTCGCGGCGACGATACACAGGTATCACTCGAACGCTCGGGAGAGGAAACACTCTACGCCACCACCCCCGAACAACTGATGTACAATGCCATGGGCTGGTGGTTGCCCGTCAGTGATCTGCACTACTGGGTCAAGGGAATTCCCGCTCCGGACACCCCGATTGAAGAACAGCAACGCAATGACGACGGAACGCTCATGAGCCTGACCCAAAACCAGTGGCAACTGAGCTACTCCCGCTACCAGCAGTCAAAAGGCTGGTACCTGCCCACCAAGGTCATCGCCCAGCACTTCCCCGCCGGACAGGAGGATGCCATCAAGCTCACCCTGATCATTAAGGACTGGCAACTTAACGGATTTCCGCTGGATTAAGCCACAACCATGAATCACCAATAGACCAAGACGATTACAGCCCGATGGACTCTCTCACTCTGCCTTCCCCAGCCAAACTCAACCTGTTTTTGCACATTACCGGGCAGCGGGAAGATGGTTACCACACCCTGCAGACCCTGTTTCAACTGCTGGATTTTGGCGACGAACTCAGTTTTCAGACACGTAACGACGGTATTATCACCCTGCAACCTGATATTGAAGGCGTTGCCACAGAGGACAACCTGATCGTCAAGGCAGCACGCATCCTGCAAAACCAGAAACCCGACACACCTCTGGGGGTCGACATACAGCTGAACAAACGACTGCCAATGGGGGGCGGTATTGGCGGAGGCAGCAGCAACGCCGCCACCACACTGCTGGCACTGAATACCCTTTGGCAGCTGCAACTGGACCTTGACACCCTGGCCAACCTGGGCAGACAACTGGGAGCCGACGTTCCCGTCTTTGTCCGGGGACAAACCGCCTGGGCCGAAGGTATCGGCGAACAACTGCAAGCTGTTGAAATGCCTGAATATTGGTTTCTGGTGCTAACGCCAAACTGCCACGTTTCCACCGCTGAAATTTTTTCACACAAAGATTTGACAAGAGACACTTCGAACATTACAGTAGCGGCCTTTCTTGAGCAGGGTGGCCACAATGACTGCCAGCCACTGGTGCTAAACCTCTACCCCGAGGTCAAAAAAGCACTGGAATGGTTAAGCCAATATGGCGATGCCAAGATGACCGGAACAGGTGCCTGTGTTTTTGCCCCGTTCGACAACAAAGCCTCAGCTGAGGCAGTACTGGCCAAAGCGCCAGACAGCCTGCAAGGGTTTGTTGCTCGCGGAGTAAACCAATCACAAGTACATCAACTGTTAAACCGGTAAGTTAAGTTGCTAGACAACACTACTGGGGTGTAGCCAAGCGGTAAGGCAGCGGGTTTTGATCCCGTCATGCGAAGGTTCGAATCCTTCCACCCCAGCCATTTTTATGAACTCTGTCGCCAAGTACAGAGCCAAACAAGGACAGCTGATCTGAGAAGGTCGGCTGTTTTTGTATTAGCAGCCGTGATGGGCGCTCACAACAAGCAGACTACTCAATGTCGACACGTGGCCTCAATTTTCAAAAAACTGCTAACCTCTCATTACAGATTTGTTCAAACCAAGAAAAGGTACCGCTCGTGTCTGATTTAATGGTCTTCACCGGCAACGCTAACCCCGAACTGGCCAATCTGATCGTGGATCGCCTGGGCATCCCCATGGGAGACGCCACCGTCAGCAAATTCTCAGACGGCGAGATCAACATCGAACTGAATGAAAACGTTCGCGGACGGGATGTCTTCGTGGTGCAATCTACCTGCGCACCGACCAACGACAACCTGATGGAGCTGATCGTGATGGTCGACGCACTGCGTCGTGCCTCTGCTGCCCGCATTACCGTCGTGGTACCCTACTTCGGCTACGCCCGCCAGGATCGTCGGGTTCGCTCTTCACGAGTACCCATCACTGCGAAAGTGGTTGCCGACATGATGGTTGGCGCAGGCATTGACCGCGTTTTGACCGTTGACCTGCACGCCGAACAAATCCAGGGCTTCTTCGACGTACCTGTCGACAACGTTTACGGCTCCCCGGTACTGCTCGATGACATCAACAAACAGGGCTACGAAGACCTGATTATTGTCTCTCCAGACATCGGCGGCGTGGTTCGCGCACGCGCACTGGCCAAACAACTGGGCATCGAGCTGGCAATCATCGACAAACGTCGCCCGAAAGCCAATGTGGCTGAGGTCATGAACCTCATCGGTGACGTAGAAGGTCGCACCTGCCTGCTGGTCGATGACATGGTTGATACCGCGGGCACCCTTTGTGGTGCCGCCAAAGCCCTGAAAGATTTCGGCGCCAAGAAAGTCATCGCTTACTGTACGCACCCTGTCCTGTCAGGCAAAGCAATGGACAACATCACCAATTCCGTTCTCGACGAATTAGTTGTCACCGATTCCATTCCTTTGAGTGACGCAGCGAAAAATTGTGGTAGAATCCGCCAGCTCACATTGTCGGTCATGCTGGCCGAAGCGGTACGCCGCTTGAGCAACGAAGAATCTCTGAGTGCCATGTTCCGCTAAAATCGGGCAAAAGGTTTACTAACCTCCTGATTTAGTTAGCATTTCACTTGGAAAACGCCGCTAAAGCCTGCCCATCCCCGATCCGGGGCAAGACGCAGGCTTTAGTGTTTTTAAATCTGCCAGGTTTCTGGTCGCGGAACCTGAACAGAACTTTTTGAGGAAAGACACATGTCTGAAGATTTTGTATTGAATGCCACAGTCCGTGAGGATGCGGGGAAAGGTGCGAGCCGCCGCCTGCGTCGTCTGGAAGGCCAGGTTCCTGCCATCGTTTACGGCGGCAAGAAAAACCCAGCCAACATCCAGATCCCACACAAAGATCTGGTTAAGCAACTGGAAAACGAAGCGTTTTACTCGCACATTATCACCATTAACATCGGTGACAAGAGCGAAGACGTTCTGCTGAAAGACCTGCAGCGTCACCCTTCCAAAGCGCTGATCCTGCACGCTGACTTCCTGCGCGTCTCCAAGACCAAGAAAGTTACCGTTAAAGTACCTCTGCACTTCCTGAACGAAGAAACCAGCAAAGGTATTAAAGAGCAAGGCGGTAAAGCCATCCACACCATGACTGAGCTGGAAATTGAATGTCTGCCAGCCAATCTGCCAGAGTTCATTGAAGTTGATCTGGCCGGTGTTGAACTGGGTCAAACCATCCACATCTCTGAGCTGACCCTGCCAAAAGGTGTAACTTCTGTTGCCCTGTCTCACGGTGAAGATCACGACGGTGCGGTAGTTTCTATCATCAAGCCTAAAGGCATGGCAGAAGCTGACGAATCCACCGAAGAAGGTGAGGAAGGCGGCGCCGAGTAATATTCGGCACAAGCCTCTGGGGCTGGCGACTATGCAGCCCTTGACGAACGGCCGGCGAGTGGAGACACTCCCGGCCGTTTTTGTTTGTTTACACTGGAATTCTAGTTTATGGACACGCCCATTCAGCTGATCGTCGGGCTGGGAAACCCCGGCAGCGAATACGACCAGACACGCCACAACGCTGGCGCCGACTTTGTCACTGAACTTGCCCGCCAATGCGGAGCCAGCCTGACGCCTGAAAAGAAGTTTTTTGGCAATATCGCCCAGGTGTCTATCGACAACCGCCCCATCCGCCTGCTGATTCCGGCCACTTACATGAACCGCAGCGGTCAGTCGGTGAGCGCACTGGCCAACTTCTACAAGATCCCGCCGGAAGCGATACTGGTCGCTCACGACGAGCTGGACATGCCTCCCGGCGTGGCCAAACTGAAAATTGGCGGCGGCCACGGCGGCCACAACGGTCTGCGCGATATCATCAGCTCGCTGGGCAACAACAACGGCTTTGCCCGTCTGCGCATTGGTATTGGCCACCCCGGCAACGCCAAACAGGTGGCCAGCTACGTACTCAAAAAAGCCCCCGCAGACGAGTTTAACAAGACCGAAGACAGCATTTACGCCGCCTGCAAAGTCATGCCTCAACTCACACGCGGTGAGTGGAATGCCGCCATGAAGGAACTTCACTCCTCCTGATTGGCTGAGACGGGCTTATACCCTGCGACGGCAGACAAAAAGCCTCAGCACATTCACCACCTCTGGTGTAGAATGTGCGCCTTTAACCATTGCGCTCCGGGGCTTGGCAGCCTTTGCTTATGGCACTCCGGGCACAAACAGACACTACTGAGACGAGATTCCATCATGGGTTTTAATTGCGGCATCGTCGGCCTGCCCAACGTCGGCAAATCCACACTGTTCAACGCCTTGACCAAGAACGGCATCGCTGCGGAAAACTTTCCCTTCTGTACCATTGAACCCAATGAAGGCACCGTCACCGTACCGGATCCACGCCAGGACAAGCTGGCGGAGATCGTCAAGCCAGAGCGTGTGATACCCACCACCATGGAATTCGTCGACATTGCCGGTCTGGTAGCAGGCGCCTCCAAAGGTGAGGGCCTGGGCAACAAGTTCCTCGCCAACATTCGCGAGACCGACGCCATCGCTCACGTGGTTCGCTGCTTTGAAGATGAAAACGTCATTCACGTGGAAGGCAAGATCAATCCTGCCGATGACATCGATGTCATCAACACCGAGCTGGCACTGGCCGACCTGGAAACCTGCGAGAAAGCACTTACCCGCTTTACCAAGCTGGCCAAAGGGCAAGACAAAGACGCCATGAAGATGAAGGCACTGATCGAAAAGATCCTGCCGCACCTGAACGAAGCACAACCTCTGCGCAGCTTTGGCCTGAACGATGACGAATTAAAACTGCTTCGCGACCTGAACCTCCTGACCCTCAAGCCCACCATGTACATCGCCAACGTCGATGAAGACGGCTTTGAAGACAATCCGTTTCTGGATATCGTGCGCGAAATTGCGGCGAAAGAAAACGCCGTCGTTGTACCCATCTGCAACAAGCTGGAAGCCGAAATTGCCGAGCTGGACGACGACGAAAAGGCTGAGTTCCTGGAAGATCTGGGCATGGACGAACCCGGTCTTAACCGGGTGATTCGCGGTGGCTATAACCTGCTGAACCTGCACACCTACTTCACCGCTGGCGTAAAAGAAGTGCGCGCCTGGACCATCCCTGTAGGTGCTACTGCTCCGCAGGCAGCCGGCAAGATCCACACCGACTTCGAGAAAGGTTTCATCCGCGCCGAGATCGTAGGCTATGAAGACTTTGTTGCCAACAATGGTGAACAGGGTGCAAAAGACGCCGGCAAATGGCGACTGGAAGGTAAGGACTATATCGTTGCCGACGGCGATGTTATCCACTTCCGTTTCAACGTATAACGCATCCTTACGATGAAACCCGGGCGGGGGGATATTTCCCCTCGCCCAAATCCTGCCGCGATTTCCTGCCTACAGTACAACCCCGCTAACCATTCTCCGCACGTCGTTCTTTGAGCACAAACCTGTCGCTTTTGAAAAGCACCAAATACACTATCGAGTTCAGCAACAGATAACCACCAAACACCATCGCACTGTCTGGTGACATAAGGTTCCAGGCCAACGCCAGGACGACCCACGACACGATTAACCGGGTACTCTCCCACCCCTCTCTTCGCCCCTCCAGCAACCATGCGGTTGTAATTAAAGGCAATGTGATCAGAACAAACCCCAGCAGCACCTGACTGTAACTCAGCGCTTTATAGTGCTCCAGAAAGAACACCAGCAAAGGCACTGCCGCCGCCAACTGAAACAGACAATACCACTGGGCAACCCTGGGGGCAGAAGGGTTGTATTTGTGGAAGTTATCCAGATCACTGAGCTGTGAGGGATACGCCTGCTGCACATCAGCAGGCCGCCAGCCTGTTGGCATAAACCAGATTCGACACTTGTCCCACCAACTCGCGGTATGCCACGCATCGCGAACCAAAGAGAACCACACCTGGCAATTGGCCCACACAGGGTTTAGCGAATGCAACGGCGAGCGGGCACCATAGATCGTTTCCACATGATCCAGCTCAGGCTGAAAGGTGCCAAACAGCCGGTCCCATACAATGAACACACCACCGTGATTTTTATCGATGTACTCAGGGTTCTGTCCGTGATGCACCCGATGATTGGATGGCGTCACCATCACATGCTCCATCCACCCCAACTTATCGATATGCTGTGTGTGCACCCAGAATTGGTAAATCAGATTAAGCGCACCACACGTTAAGTACACCTCAAGCGGAATACCCAGCATCAACAGAGGCACGCCAAACACCCAGCCCCAGATTTCACTGCTGGTTTGCCGTAATGCGGTGGTGAGATTGTAATCTTCACTCTGATGGTGAATGGCGTGGCCCGCCCAGAACACATTCAGGGAATGGCCCGTGCGGTGTAGCCAGTAATACATAAAATCGTAGGCGACAAACGTGAACACCCACGTCCACAGACTGGAACTGTCCCACTCCATCAACCGAACCTGGGGCAGCAAGCGATCGATCACCAGACCACCCAGACTGAATATCACCAGAGTGCTGGAACGACTGAGAATCCCCAGAGACAGGCTGCCAAAGGCATCGTTAAAACGGTAATAGCCTGTACCGCGACGACGATCCACCCACAACTCCAGCGCAATAGCCAACAGAAACAAAGGCGTCGCCAGGAGCAAAATCAGATCTTTCATACAGACTCTCTTTTGTATGACCGCAACGGACAACCCGGTCAACTTATTATAGTGAGAACAATGTATGCCCAGAGGATAAGCGGCGCAATGACCAATACGGCCAGATAGAGGTCAATTCGTGACACGCAGGCTGCGACAGAAAATAAACCATTAAAGGTATTGTGAGGACAAACAGAAGGAAGAAAGGTACGGGGGAAATTTTTGATCCCCCAAAAACAAGAAAACCCGCATAGGGCGGGGTTTCTATCGAAAAATGGTAGCTAGGGGCGGACTTGAACCGCCGACCCCAGCATTATGAGTGCTGTGCTCTAACCAGCTGAGCTACCTAGCCATCGTTTCGAGGTGCGCTATTCTGCTTATTTGCCTGTTGCTTGTCAAGGCTCTAAGCAACTGATTTTCATGAATTTACGCGAGCCAGACAGAATAACCAATCCGGCTCTGGATATCTGCACTATAAACCTTTGCTAGCGTGGCTCGAAACCTCTGAAAGCGTGGTTTCAGGGAGCCTTGTCACCGCCATCGTTCCAGCGCCCCCCCCGAAACAGCTCAACGCCCTGGTCATCATAGAGATACATCAGTCCCTTATCCGACTTCCAGCTGTGAGCCCGCTTCAAGGCAGCAAGAAATCGACTTTCCTGCTCCATCAAGGCCCGTGGACATAATTTGCGGGTAGTCGCCAGCTCACCGACTACGATGGCTCCTTCTTCGATACGGTAGGTACCGTTAAACCGGTTACAGCTGGCGTTGCCGCTCAGGGTCATATCGTCCCCGAACTGGTAGTGGGCGGGGCTGTAATCCATGACGCCACGCCCCTCGATATAGTCTACATGCCATTTACCCGCTAACGGCGCTGCGTTATCAGATTCGTTCACCGCACACCCTCCTGCGACCAGTGTGAAGCCCAGGACAACAGACAATAGATAAGATTTTCTCATTGATATCACCATAACTCTTGCAGCGCTCCAACCAATTCACCACCACCATTGTCGCCCACGTAGGACTCAATCAGCGGGGTAAACTGATCCACCATGGACGGATCCATCCCCAGTCCACTGAAGGCTGTTTTCACGGAATCCATGCTGCTGACATTGCTCATAAGGCTGCCCATCAGACTGCCGGAGCCCGTTTCGCTGCCACTCTTATTAAAGGCCGGGAACATTTGATTTAGCTGATCAGCGTATTCCGGAGGGAGACTGGAGCTGGCATATCCCACCAGAGCGCCCAGACCTCCAATCGCCTGATTTTTGGAAATTCCCAACTGGTTGCTCACCATACCCACCAAGCCATCTGCCATTGCCGAGCCTGTGGTGGCGGTAGCCTCCTGAGTGCCGGAGACGGCTTCCGCCGCTGAGCTGGCCGCCTTCTGGACATCCGAATCCGTGCCGCCAAGCAGACCACCCAGGTCAAAAGCTTGAGCAGCAGAACTCAAAGCCAAAGCGGCAAGTAGAGGACAAAAAGTTTTTAATACATAACGAGATACCGTCATAGAGCTTTCCTTAAATCAGATTAGATCCATTGCTTTTAGAATATAGAAGAAAATGAGCCACTCACAACCAACAGAAAAATGTTCGCCCATTTTTCAACAACCCACTATGAAAGGGTGCGCTAAGCTTTAGACATCGAGCCAAATAGTCTGGCAATGGCTTCCGGGTTCGACGGAAAAAACAAATGCAGGTAACTGGCTGTCAGCCCTTGCTGACGATAGACTGATTCTCCCGGTGCGGGATGACGCTGGCGACGCCCATACGCCAGCGGCTCAGGGGTTGAGCGACTGAGTGACCGATGGTGAGAGTGACCACGAACATCACCTTCCGGCAAGGGTGCTGTTTGCATTCCCTGGCAACCGCCTTTGTTGCGCATCACCGCCTCGCCTGACAGCAATCCAAGCATCGGGAAAGATTGTCCCGCCAGATCAACCAAATGATCCAGGCAATACATAAACCCGCCGCACTCTGCCAGTATCAATTTTCCTGACTGATAAAATGCCTGAATGGCGTCACGCATTCGGCCATTTGCGGACAACTGTTCGACATGCAGCTCGGGATACCCTCCCGGTAACCAGAGTGCATCAGCATCCGGTAACGACGAATCAGTCAACGGAGAAAAGAACACCACCTCTGCGCCAAAGTGTTGTAGCAACTCCAGATTGGCGCGATAAATAAACGTAAATGCGGCATCCCGGGCCACAGCGATGATTTTGCCCTGCAGAACATCTTTGGTGTTGGCGTACGCCTTCAGACGATCTTCTTGCAGTGCTGGCGCAACCGGTGAAAACGCAACCGCGTCAGGCAACTGGGTTAATCCACTGGTTTGTAGCCAGTCTGCGCCACGCTCTAAACGCTCTTCAATTTCAGTTTCGACTTCACTGGGCTGAACCAACCCCAGATGACGTTCAGGCAATGCCACGGCATCATCCCGACCCAGGGTTGCCAACAGAGGCAGATCATCGGGAAGCGCCTCCTGAATTAACTGAGCGTGCCTTTCTGTCCCGCAGCCATTGGCAATCAGACCGGCGATCTGTAAATCGTCCCGGTAACCCGCCAGTCCAACCGCAATCGCCGCCGCGGTTTGCGCCATGCCTTTAACATCCATCAACAGCGCCACTGGCACACCAAAGGTCACAGCCAGATCGGCGCTGGAGGGCTCACCATCAAACAAGCCCATCGCGCCTTCAATCAGGATCAGATCGGAGATGACTGCAGCTTCATATAAAGCCTGACGACAGAAAGCTTCTCCGGACATCCACAGGTCCAACGGTTCAACCGGGTTCCCTGATGCCTGCTCGAGGATTTGCGGGTCCAGATAATCCGGTCCGGTTTTAAACACCCGGACCTTGTAACCCTGTCTCTTAAACAGGCGAGCCATAGCCGCTGTCACGGTGGTTTTTCCCTGACCCGAAGAAGGAGCCGCAATAAAGAGCGCTGGGCAAAAAGCGGTTGAAGACGCCGCAGTCATCAGAACTCAATGCCTTGCTGAGCTTTCACGCCAAGCCGAAAGGCATGGCGTTCATCCTGAATAACACTGATGGTATCGGCGATGTCCTGCAAGGGTGTGGCCATGGTGCGGCCGGTTATAATCACGTTTTGCATTTTAGGTCTCGCCTTGAGCGCCGCCACCACTGGCTCCACCTCAAGATAGCCATACTTGAACATGTAGCTCATCTCATCAAAAATCAGGATGTTGTAACTGTCGTCCTGCAACAACTTCTCAGCCACAGCCCAGGCTTGCTGAGCGGCCTCGATATCCTTGGCTTTGTCCTGTGTTTCCCAGGTAAAACCGTGCCCCATAACATGCCAGTCAATTTGGGGATGGTCCTGAAACAGCTTGTATTCGCCCGTTTGCAAACGACCCTTAATAAACTGAACCACCCCCGCTTTCTGACCATGCCCGACCGAACGCGCCATGGTGCCAAAGGCCGAGCTGCTCTTACCTTTGCCATTTCCCTTTAGCAGAATTAAAACACCACGTTCTTCCGTGGCTTTCGCAATACGCTCATCCACAATCGCTTTGCGTTTGGCCATCCGTTTCTGGTGAGCTGCCTGAGATTCATTACTTATGTCAGTCATCGCGTGTACTCAATATCTCAAACGGGGATCAGTAGTCGACGCCTTTACGCGCTTTAATGCCGGCTTTAAAGGCATGCTTGATTTCTTTGACTTCGGAAACGGTATCCATGATGTCTTTTAAGGCAGCGCCACCACCACGACCCGTGACCACCACACTTTGCTCGTAGGGTCTGTTTTTGATGGCGTTAATTACACGCTCTTCATCGAGGTATTTGTAGGCCAGCATATAGGTCAGCTCATCCATGACAACCAGATCGTAGCTGTCATCTTTCAACAAGGGCTCGACAAATGCCCAGGTTTCTTCTGCGGCTGCGATATCACCGCTGCGATCCTGTGTATCCCAGGTAAAGCCTGTTCCCATTTGATGAAAGGTAACTTCCGGGCAATGATCGCGCAGGTAAATCTCTTCACCGGATAATTGCTGGCCCTTGATAAACTGAACCACAGCCACCTTGTGACCATAACCCAGCGCACGCATGACGATACCGAATGCAGAGCTGGACTTGCCCTTGCCATTACCGGTCAACAGCAAAGCGACACCGCGCTCCAGTGACGCCTCTTCGATATTGGCATCTACTTTGGCCTTCTGTTTTTCCATGGCCGCTTTGTGTTTTTGATCTTTTTTATCTTGCTCAGACATGACTGTCCCCTGATCAGTGCCAACCCAAAACCTGAGAGGGCAATTCATCGATGTATACAAAGGGAAAATCAAAGAGGATAGATGCCCGTGAAAACCGGCATAAAAAGGAATCCACTTCGACGAGGCCCTCCGCGCTGTCGTCAGTTTAAAGCATCCCCGAAATGAGTTCTTGTCTGATCCGGCTAAACACAGCGTGTGAACCAAAAAAGTAGTCAAGGACTGTTTTCAGGAATGATCAGGGCTGGTATCGGGCTTCTGGTGTCAAAGGCAGCCATTAAAAATGACCAAAGATTAACCAGTTACCGTTGCGGGGGCAGCGTTGGACTTTAACCAAACTTCCCATTTAGCGAGGTACAGGCAAGTACTTCGCGCCCTAAATGTGGCAGGTACTGTATTCATACGGTGGTTTAAAGTCAACCAGCTCCCACGGGGCCGGGGTCGTCACGAGCCGTTGCCAACAGCGCAGTTTTCCGCAACAGATCACAGTTTTAATGATTACCGCGCCCTCTTCTATCGCTTGTTCATTTCGGTTCACAGTCCGTTCATTTTTTTTGTGATCTACTAAACTGGACTTAAGCAATCTCTTTGGAGTTTCTATGATGTACCGAATCAGTTCGTTTATTTTGGCTTTACTATTCACGGCAGGTGCCGTTGCAGGAACTGCCGATATTGAAAGAGAAAAAGCTCAAAAAATGCGCGCCGAGGTTCTGCAACGACTCTATAAAGAAGAGCCCGGCACAGAAGAGGATATTAAAAATGCTGCTGGTTATGCCGTTTTCTCAAACGTTGGCATCAACTTCGTTTTTCTCTCCGGTGCTGGCGGCACAGGCATTGCTCACAACAACAGCAACGGTAAAGACACTTATATGAACATGGCTGCGGCCGGTGTTGGCTTGGGTCTGGGCGTGAAAGATTTCCGTGCGGTGTTTATCTTCCATACCGCCGAAGCTTACCAAAAATTCATTGAAAGCGGCTGGGACTTTTCAGGCCAGGCTGACGCCGCTGCAAAATCCACAGGCAAGGGCAATGAAACCAGTGTGGCAGCAACCGCTGTACCCAATGTCACCGTATATCAGCTGACAGAAGCAGGACTGACCATTCAGGCAACCCTGCAAGGAACCAAGTATTGGCCAAGCAGCAAATTGAACAGCCCGAATTACTAAACGCTGGAATGGCCCTCCCGATTTACACGGGAGGGCTTTAAACTTGTTTATTTTCCCAGTGTTGCTCAGAACTCATACTCAAGTGAGAACTTCCAGGTCTGATCGGCCGTTTCACTATCGACACCCAGTATCACACCAAACTCCCACATCAGCTGTTTTCGACCACCCAACCTTTGAGTCCCGGAAACAACCGGCCCTACCCCTTGAGTAGCATCACTCCAATAGACCTCCAGGGCTGGTTCAAGAGTCGCCCGATACCGATACCGCAACTGACCTGAAAAAGCGGTTTCAAATTCGTTCTCGATATCATTGCCCCACTCGTATGCCAGCGTCAGGTTTGCCGTTCCAACCCAGCGCGACCATTGATGAAGCATGATCAATGTAGAGCTGGCTTCGCGAATATGTTGATCCCGTTCAGCTTCAAGTTCAAACATCAGTCCCCAATCACTGCTGTATTCGCCTTGCTCGGTCAGCTGCCACTTGAATTCAGCCTCAATAGCAGACAGATCAAAATCATCATCCGGAGTTTTGTCTCCAATAAAATACAACTCCGTAAACAGGCGATCGGACCAGGACATGCCTGCACCAAACTTATGGGTTTGCACATTATCTTTGGCTTTATCTTCGTCATTCTGATGCAAAAGCCGATATTCAAGTTCTTTTTCCAATTGATTGACGTACGGGTCATACACCTTATCAATGGTAGAACTGTCAGCCAGCACCTGCAAAGGCACCAAAGAGACAATCAGAACATAGCTTTTGCTTCTGGAAAGTAACCGTTTGATGTGAGGTATTTTCATGTTAACTCAGAAGAGACTCTGCGAGATTTCAAAAAATAATGGACACCAATCACAATGACTGGAATCAACAATAATGACCCTATATACATCAGGGCTTCTATCTGAGTCGGTGAGGCCTCATAACCAAATATGGCATACACCAACTGTCCGATAATGGAAGATTCAGACAAAAAGAAACTGGTATTCCAAACTGGCTCCGTAGATGGCAGCCAATCAACCTGTACCAGAAGCTGAGTCGCCTGAATAACCATTCCACCGGCCACCAGCATCATTAAACTCAATTGAATAATGCGAGATATTGGTTTTCTCTGCATCATGATGATGTAGTAACAGAGAGCACCCACACTGACACCAATCATCAATCCCACAAAGCCGCTGGTCATCGCTTTCACCATGACATCCCGGTCTGTCAGGTACCCGAGGAAAAAGATCATTATTTCTGATCCCTCCCTGACACAGGCCAAGACCACCGATATGCCCAGAAAGGTGGCCATAACATGTCGGGATGAGGGCAATGGTAATTTTTGCCAATTGAAACTCAGCACACAAATGACCACCAAACACCAATACAGCGAATACTGCAAAAGTGCATTAACAACCTCTTGGCCAGCATAATCAAACCACTGAGATATTGCCCCCAGATAGCGAGCATACAAGAACGATCCTGCAATACCGGCGATCAGGGCTACCGCAAACCAACGGCCTTGTATTTCCAGCTGCCGCCCTACTGTGAGCAACACACTCATCAGTATGCCGGCCTCCAGAGTTTCACGTAACACGATAACAATTGCATTTAACAGCACTCAGCACACTCCTACCGGGCTATGATTTTTCCCTGAGCGGTGGAAATATTAAACTCACCAAAAAAGGGATATTCACCCGGAGGCAAAGGTCCAACAAAAATAACCGTTTGGCTGTTTCCCAGAATGACCTTTTCCCGATTCAGCTCATAACTTTCAAACTCTTCCGGGGTGTCATCACGGTTAATAACCCTCAGACGCACTTTGGTATTCGCTGGAATAACAATTTCTGCGGGATAAAAAAGATGATTCTTGATTTCGAGAGTGAACGTAGGGGCAGCCCAAACAGCCCCGATAGACACGGCATTCATCAAAACAGTAAACACACAAAACCGTAACGTTGAAACCCACCTGCTTTGTAAAATAACTTTATTTTTAATCATTCTAATGAACCGGATTCTCTCGAGCAGGTAGGTTAATGGTGACACAAAGTCCGCCAAGCGCTTCAGACTGACCCAGTGTAATCGATCCCTTATGCAAACGGACAATATGCTCGACTATCGACAGCCCCAACCCACTCCCGATAATGTTGGAATCATGCTGGTCGCCTCCGAGACGGTAAAACCGGTCAAATACTCGCTTATGGCTGTCTTCTGGTATCCCTGGGCCTGAATCCTCCACCCGTAATACAATGCCATCCATTTCTGCTGTCTTATCACTCAATGGTTGCAGCGTTATCAAAATATCCCCCTTTTCAGGAGTGTATTTGACCGCATTGTCTACCAGATTTCTCAGCAAAGTCGTCATCGCTATCGGATCACTCTTTATACTGACCGAATCAGCATCCAGTTCGATTTTTTGATCTTTAGCCAGACAGCTTTCATAGAAACTGGCGACCACTTCACGGGCAATCTTAGTTACATTAACCACCTCGATATTCGAACTGTGCTCTTGTGAAGCCGTCCGATAAAGGGACAACAACTGCTCAATAGAGCTTCCAATTCTATCGGCACTGTTAATCAATGCCTGATAATCTTCCGCATCAATATGACTGTTACGCGCCAGATTGTGTAAATTGATTTTCAAGACAGACAAAGGAGTTCTTAATTCATGCGCAGCATCGGCTGTAAAACGCTTTTCCCTTTCAAACGCATCCGACAAACCATTTAACAATTCATTGGTAGAATCTACCAGTACCAACAACTCTGAAGGGTAACCTTCGCGGTTCAACACAGTAAAATCATCCGACTTTCTATGCCCCAGCAAACCTGCCAATCGATGCAGGGGCTTGAGACCAACACCGACAATGACCCAGATCAAAATGCCAAGCAACGGCAAAACCCAAATAATGGGCAATACGGATTCAAGAATAATCCCTTCTGTTAGCGCCGAGTAGCTGCTTTCCTGTACACCTACCACGACACGAACCGAGTTGCCCGTCGTATCATCAAACTCCCTGGAAATCACACGCCAGCTATGGCCCTGATAACTGACCCGATGCAATTGCTGATCACTGAGTGGACTTAAAGGCAGAAGTTCTTTGTCCGGAGCGTTTTCGGAGCGGAAACGGAGAGTGTTATCTTCCGACCAAAGCTGAAACCATATATCTGAAGAGTAATGATCCAGAATACGCGCATCATGGGTCTTCTCGATGACTGCAGCCAGCTTCCCCAGATCAACCAAATGACGATCAATAAGATCTTCGGCCTCAACCAGACTGCTGCGGTAACCATGCATTACAGCCACAAAAGTGACCAGACAAATGGTCGACAACAAGACAACAACCAAAAACGTTCTAATGGATCGCACGTCAACAACCGTCGATATCAGTTAGTAGGTTTACTGATACTGTAACCGACACCGCGCACCGTTTTGATAAAGTCAGCGGGTAATTTTTTTCGAAGATTACTCACATGCACCTCTATGGCATTGCTCACCACTTCTTCTCCCCAACCATACAGCTTCTGCTCCAGCATTTCTTTGGTTTGCACCCGACCGGAATTTTCCATCAGCGCCATCAACAACATATATTCTCGCCGTGAAACTTTGACAGGGATATTGTCTACCAACACCTCGTGATGACGTGTATCCAATGACACCCCATGCAATTCAATTTTGCTGTTTTGAGAAGTCCCAAGGCGGCGGGCAACCACTCTCAGCCTGGCCAGCAACTCATCCATTTCAAAGGGTTTGGAAAGATAGTCATCCGCTCCGGTATCCAATGCCATGACTTTATCATCAAGGCCGTCCCGGGCAGTCAGAATCAGAACCGGTAGCGAACGATGACTGCTGCGGATACCTTGAAGTACCTGCAACCCATCAATATCAGGTAACCCCAGGTCCAATATCACCATATCGGGTGCTTCCGTTTTTACCGAGAGAACTGCCTCGCGCCCATAAGGAACATGATTAACGGTAAACCCCTCCCTGCGCAGGGCTTTAACCAATCCGGCGGCCAAATCCAGATCGTCTTCTACCAACAGGACATTCACTCAAGATCCTTTTCTATCAATTCATTTTCCGGGAAAAACAGAATAGCAGAAGACCACTCATAGAGTCTTCTGCCTCTTAGCCCAGCATTGACCGACCAAAGCTAAACCTATCCTAGTTTAGCTTATTTTGTATCTCCCCCAGAGCCTTGTGGATTTCCGCCCTGCGGCCTTCATCCGCTAACGGCCGATCGGATCTTGCAGGAGCGTTGAGCGCTTTCTGATAATAGCGGTCTGCATCCTGATACTTCCCCTGATCCCGAAGGTATTCGGCGTAGAAGTAGTTAGGGTCGATGCCTTCAGGATTGACCTTTAAGGCCTGAGTGAGAAGCTCTTCAGCCTTATCGTCATCTCCGAACCCAAGCGGCCAACCGGGGACTTTGAAATACAGTGTACCAAGGCTTGTATAAGCCGAACCATCCAGTGCATTCGCATCAATCTTCATGGCTTGCTCAAGATCTTTCTTTGAGGCCTTGGCGTATTTTAAAGCGCCCAAACCACCTTTTACACCTGCATAACTGGATTCAACAATACCGCTCCAGATAAGTACCGCGGCATCGGCCGGGTAGTCTTTTTTGGCTTGCTCTACTGTATTCAGCAATGTCTCGTAGGCTTCTAACTGAGCCTTACCCTCTAACTGATAATTGGCGATTGCCCACTGTTGCTGCAGTGTGTGCACGGTATCGGAAGGGCTTGCCAGACAGATACTGCTGAGCAGCCACAATGGTGCAACAATAACGAGTAGACCTTTACTCCATTGTTTTCGGTTGCGCATATGGTTAAGGGAATTATTTTGCAGGCGGTTTGATGATACAAGCTTTTCCACACTCATCACTTTAACCCTCTCTGACTGATCGATTGTGTTGTTTGATAATTAAACCGGTTAACGAGCATAGGACAATACCGTTGGCAGCTGCTTCTTTAGCGCTCTATCCACCACACCGGGCAATACCGCATTAATGCGGACAAAGAGTTTTTCCGGCCAACCCAGATATTGCTCAGTGCAATTGGATTTTGAAATAACAGACAACAGCTGATTGGCCACTTCCCCTGGGTTATCCATCGCGGTACCCAGAGCTTGATTCATCGCCATCATCTGTTCGCTGTTTATGGATGTTGACGTCATTCTTGGAGCAAAATACACCACACGAATATTGCTGTCCGCCAACTCTCTTCTCAGTGATTCGGTAAACCCGCGCAGTCCAAATTTACTGGCACAATAGGTCGCTGATCCCGCCATGCCGATGCTGCCCATGATGGATCCCACATTGACAATCAAGGCCTCGGGACGCTGCATCAATACAGGAATCAACCGACTGCAGAGAATCATTGGTGCGCAGAGATTTACCGTCATCATGCGCGATATGGCTTCGGATGACATATGTTCGTGTGTCGCCAGCTGATTCACGCCGGCATTATTGATCAGAATATCCACGGCATGCTCTTCTGCGATGGATGCCAGCTCGTTCACTCCCTCATCACTGGCAACATCCAGTGCGACAGCAATATGCCCTTCGCCCGGCAGCTCTTGTTTGAGCTCTGCGAGCCGACCAGATGTACGTCCGGTCAGTATCAGCTTCGCGCCTGCAGCTGCCAAAACCCTGGCTATTTCCTGCCCTATACCGCCCGATGCTCCAGTCAGCAAAACGGTCTTATCGTTCACATTCATTGCTTAACCTCATCATTTCAGAACCCGCTACTTTTACCGTCAGGCTGCAAAGGGCAACGCCTGTTCCGGGCTTAATTGACGATACATATTGCTATACAACTGATAAAACATGCGTGCACTGTGGATAATCTGGTTTTGCTCATCCACATCGTCAATGCGATTCATCAGATTCTCAAAAAACACAATATGTTCTTGATCAATAGCACCATGTGAACGCAAATAACTGAAAGCAGTATCAGGAAGATGCAGTGCACTCTGGATTTTATCTGCCGCCAAATCCGCGATTTTGATACTGGTGCCTTCCAGCACCTGAACGGACCCGAAAAAACCTAAAGGGTTCACCCGCTGGACGGTATCGTAGGCATAGGCCACCCAGAGTTCCGTTGAGCTGTTGGGCCGGCTGGAGCGCACTTTTTCTTTATCAAAACCACAGGCTTCGATGTCATTGAGAATCCATTCCTGATGACCAAGTTCTTCTTCAATGTATTCGGCAACGGCATTACGTAACCACTCTTTGGATTCTGGAAGCCGCGCTCCGGTTGCCATCAGCAAAGGGGTTGTGTGCTTGACGTGATGATAAGCCTGACTCAAAAATGCGACATATTCAGCCGTCGTAATATCACCATTCAGGCACCGTCCGATAATAGGAGCAGACAACAGCTCTTCTCTTTCTGCTTTGGTTTCCTGTTGCAATCGATCGTAAAAATTCATAATCGTCTACCTGTTACTTAATTAACGTTCAACGTTTTGTGTTCGGAATAAAGAGCTTCAATTAACCCGGCAAAGTCTTTGGTAATTAAATCCCGCCTGGGTCGGCCATTGGCCGTCAGGTATGGCTGCCAAACGGGTGTCTCCAAACGAGACCAGTTTTTAATGCGAGCATAATCCGGCAAAGAGGTATTAACGGTTTCGATCCAATCCCGAATGGCTTCATCGCTAACGGCCTCTACAGCACTCACCAGTGCAATCAGATTGGGTTTGCCATCGCCCAGCACCACACACTGGCTCATTAAGGGCATGGCCAACACTGCACTCTCAACCCACTCCGGGCTGATATTGCGCCCAAAGCTGCTGATCAAAAGGTTTTTCTTGCGTCCGTTGATGGTCAACCAAGAGCCATCGATACTCCCCAGATCGCCAGTGCGAACCGTCTGCGGATTCCAACTCTCAGGTTGCCCCATATACCCCAGAAACGACGCACCTCTGACGACGATCTCATCGTCTTCTACCGTGACCTGACAGTGAGGCAAACACTTGCCCACACTGCCGGGCTGATCATTACCCGGTGTATTCAGAGCAACTACCGATGCACATTCAGACAAACCATAGCCTTCATAGACAGGCAGCCCGGCACGTCTGGCCTGCTCAATTAATGATGGCGCAACCTTGCCCCCACCCACGGCCATAAAGGTCAGCGATTCCGGCGGCTGCCAACCTTGCTGGCAAGCAACCACCAGAGCCTGCAACAACTGCGGCAATAAAATCAGGGTGTTGGGTTTGTGCTGCTCTATACACGCCAGCAAGGCCCGAAGATTCAATCCCGAACTGCCGCTGAGACCACGCTGACTGGCGTCGGGCAAAATGATCCGTCCACCACACAACAGCGGTACATAGATGCCGGCAATGTTTTCCAGCAAGGTCGCCAGAGGTAACAAACACAGATGTCTGGGCTTGGCGACATCAATCACCTCGGCCAAGGATTGCGCGACTTGCCACTGATGCTTAAGACTCAGGCAAACCCCTTTGGGGGTTCCTGTGGAACCAGATGTAAACGTGATCTTTTGGGTTTCGTCCGGCAGGGCGGTTTCACCATGACAAGTCTGGTCGTCAGACTGACTGATCCGCTGAGCAAACAAGCGGGTACCGGGGACGGAAACAGACTCGGCCGATACAGGCGTTTCAATAACAGACTGCTGATCACTGATTAAAAGATCTACCCCAGTGAGACAATGACGTGTCTGTTCCTCAGAGAAAAATGCCGGAATGGGCAAACAGACACGACCCGCCATCTGACTCGCAAGATCCACCAGCACCCAGTCACGGCTGTTGTCAGCAATCAAACCCACCACTGACACTGGCTGGCCACTGAGCCATAAGGCCAGGGCTTCCACCTTTTCCATCAGCTGTCGATAACTTAAGCTGCCCTGCTCATCTTCCAGCGCAATATCCGCTGAATATTCGCGAGCCATTTCCAGAAAGTGCTCAAGGCTCATTCCGCTACACTCCCCGCGCGGCAATCCTCCTGACGGCGATGTCGCAGGACCTGACTTGCCAGATCATCGATCGCGTCCTCATGCTCCAGTAGCACCTGTTGCAACAAGGGCACTTCGCGAACGTTTTTTATTGCCTCAACCACATCCAGAGCCATGACTTTGGGGCATTGTTGGTAATAGCGTCCCCAGTCGTCCTGATGACTGCCCAATCGACAGGCTGGTGCAGGCGCCAAAACGGTAGGTGATTTGGTAAGACGCTTGATCAGTTTTTCCACTTCCGGAGTCGCGGTAAACACCAGCCAGGAAAACCCCGCCCGCTCGACAATCGCCGCCATCACCAAAAACAGGACCAGACTGCTGCCTCGCTGAGTGGCGACCAGATTGCCAACCTCCACGATGCTGCCGCGATCCACAGGAGCTGAGGCCGCTTTTGCCACGGCCTGTTCAACCGGCTGATCCAGATAGGCCTCCAGGAACAGCCTTGACACCAGCGCAGGACGCAGCCCAACCACACCAGACAGTTCCCGATTGCGAGACGTATTTGACTGGCGTGACATCGATAACAACAGCGGGAGAAATGCGCGGATATGTGCGTCGTAAACCTTAAGGTATTGCCTGGCAATATACGCTTCCGTCTCCTGACGCTGAGAATCAGAAAGCCCCTGAAGCGCAAAAGACGATCGGTTTTCGTCGTTTTTTGGCTCAGATTGCGTCAAAAATCGTGGTTTTATACTGCATTTTGAAGAATGCATGGACACAGCTCCTACATCCAGATCACTGAATCAACTCCTGATATACGCATAGTAGTGAGCGTTTCTTAAGAAAGACTTAAGACAGAAATTAATGATCTGAAATGCAGAAATAACTGCTGTGGGCTATTGCTTTGGTTTTTTTTTGGGGGGGGTATGTAAAGCCGCCTGCGACGGCTATTGGGGAAGGATTACAGTGTCACCTCAGGGGGCAATCAGGATGAGCTTGCCGGTTTTAGGGTCCCGATAGACCTGCCCGACGGACTCGTAGCCATCACCGCCTACAGCCCCGTCGCCCGGCAAGTTGGGCAGCTCCTTGCCTCGTTCGATAACGGTCTTGGCCTGAGTATCCTGTAACTCTGATTGAAAGTGTTCCTGCAGCTGCTCACTCATGGCAATCAGCGCCGCAATCAAACCGCAGGCAAACACCAGCATCAGATCCAACAAATTGGCCATCGGCCCCAGAGGCTCTTCATCGGCAGGGCTGAACCGATCTGAGTTCCATCGGCTAGACATGGTCAGACTCCTCCGCCTTATGACGAGCCGCATGGTTGCTGGCAACCGGGACATTAACCCGCTTCGGGAAAACGCCGGTGGTTGCACGAGCCTTCGCTTCCGCCTCCATATGATTCAGCAACTGATCGTACCAGCGACGACGTGTGCGACCGATAACAAAACCAATAATCCCGACCAGCAAACCCATGACGGTGGTATCAAAAGCCACACTCATGGCGGTCGTGAGAATGCTCAACTCACCTTCCCCCAATGCGGCGAGACCGGGCCCCAGTGGGATCAGGGTTCCCATTAAACCCAGCATGGGAGCAATGCGTGCCATAAAATCACTGCGCTCAATGCGTTTCTTCGCCAGCTGCTCAAAGCCGGCAATGTCTTCACTGCGACGCCAGGCAGACAGTCCTTTCACCCGCTCGGCAATCAGGGTGCCGATATCCAGCACGGCTAACGCAGCCAGCAACATCAGCAGCCAGAGGACGGGCTCCAGCAAGTAACTGACCAGCAGATGCAAAATCCCGATGGACGATGACGTTAACATGATGACCCCTTATCTCTTTAAATGATTGTGAGATGGGGCACGACTGCCTCGCACCCACCCAATGGCCAACAGCAATCCCAGCAGTGCTGCCAACCAGTAATACTGAAAATTATCTCCCGACTGGGATTTTTCTGACGACTGCTCATCAATCTTTTTGTCGTCTGCCTGCTCACGCTGTTTGTTTTGAGCGTCTGCCGTTTTGGTCGACGGCTCAGCCTCGGAAGCCATGGAGATTTCAGCAACCACGGAAGGTGCACTCTCCACACGGGCGTCAACCCGTGTCTCGTTTAACAATGTTTGCAGCTGTTGGTACTGCTCTGCATCAAGGTAGTCTTTTATAAAGTCATACATGGGATGACTCTGGGTCGTATGACCACTGCCGGGCAAGCCGTTCTCCAGCACCAGTTCGGTAAACTTCTGTGCCACAGCGCTGAGGGTTTCTTCGTCGGCCTGCCAAAAACCTTTTTGCGCAGCGACCAACATGATGGCCAACATATTGGCTTTTACATGCACGTTTTGGCCGCTCTCCAGAAACTCATCGAGGCCGATATCCAACCGGTCATCCACGTAAACGGCTTTGACTTCATCCCACACCCAACTCTTCACTATCCCGGGGTTGGTCACCTGCCAGCCCCACAGGTATTCGAGAAACTCACTGCCCATGGTTCTGGCACCGGCATAGCCTTCTTTCATCAAAGGCGTTAGCCATTGCGGGTTTAAAAAGCGTCCGCGCAATTCCGACAGTAGCGCCGTTTGCAAGGGTTCCATAGACAGGCTGTTGGCGTCCGGATGAAACAAAATGTAGTTATCCGGAGCTTCGCCGGTCAGCGTTTCCACCGCCAGACTCAAACCACCCAGATAATCAAACGCATCATTATTATCCAGCAAACCATAGAGATTACTGGAGCGGCCAAGGTAGGTTTGTGTCACAGTCGCCAGACGTTTCTTGAACAGCTCCTGCATGGGCTCACCTTGCAATTGCGCACCGTAGGCGTGTCCCATGCGCTGCATATAAACCGCAGCCACTTCAGAGCGCTCTTGCCAACTGCCCGAGCGTTCAACCAGACGGTTCACGCCGGCACCGTAGGTTCCGGGGGCATCACCAAAAATACGGTAAGCCGATTGCTTGCCCGCCTGCTCACCGGGAATACCCAGTTTTAACGCATCGCGGGCATCCTGTACCCAGCTGGCCGCCACCTGATTGATGGCCAGCGGTTCCTTGCCCGATGGATACTGCGAACCCAGAGGGACCAGTGCCGAGTTGAGCGCGAAGGTTAATGCGGGGTACTGCTCCCGGATCAGATCGGCAGAAGCATTCAAGGCCATCAACACCGCCTTCTCCAACAGCACCAGATGTGCGCCGTACAAATCGCGGAACAGTCCCGAGGTGGTGTAGACCGTATCGCGACGGATTCGCGGCTGGCCGTTCTCGGTCATGCTCGCGATATCCAGCAGTTCGAGATCCTTCACAATGCCCCGGCTGCTCCAGACGGGTTTTACCCCCAGCATATCCATACCGAACGCGATCATGGCGCCTTCATCGCGCACCACATCCGACGCCCAAAGTACGATGGCTTCGGAGTCTTGCGAATCGCCAGCGGCATTACCGTGACTAGAGTTGTTACCCTGAACCGCAGTGTGCTTATCCGATTCACGAGCCGTCCTGGCGAGCTCCACACCAACCTGATACCCGAGTTTTGAAGGAATCAGACTGCCATCCAGCGCATAAAAGTTGCGTCCGGTGGGCAAGGCTTCCGGCGTGCGGATTGGGTCATTGCCTTTGCCCGGCGCCACATACTGGCCACTTAAACCGCCCAGCAGCCCTGTCATTTCAAGGGCCGGCGATTGGCTGAGGCGATCTTTCCATTCCGGCTCAATGTCGCTGCCCTGCGCCATGGAATTCAACATGGTATTGATCGCATCATCCGACCAGTCACGACCGAACACATGCAGCCCCAGGGGCATAAAGTCTTCCTGCAGCTTGGTCAGGTAATGGCCAACCTCATGCACCAGCAACTCATCTTCCACCTGATCAAAATCTGTAATGCCGCGCACAGCCAGTTCGCCTTCCATACTGGCCAGTAACTCATCCTGCAATTTGAGTTCGTTGACTTTTTCCTTGATGGCTACAATGGCACGCTGCCGCATGGCACCGGCAGCTTCGGGTGCCGCTTCAAAGCTTTCGACCAGATGACGCAGTTCCAGCAACTGATCGTAAAGTTCGGTGCTGTCCAGCGGAGGTGTGAGGTGATCCACCATCACCGCCAGTCCACGGCGCTTGGCCTGAATGCCTTCACCAACGCCATCGACGATGTACGGATAGACACTGGGCAGGTCGCCCAACAGAGCCTGGGAGTAATCTTCATCACTCAACCCCACACGATGACGCGGCAGGAATTCATAGGTGGAGTGCCGCCCCAAATGCACCACGGCATCCGCATGAAAATCGTGGCGCAACCACTGATAAAAGGCCATGTACTGATGCGGCGGCGGGAAAGACATATTCGCGTGCAGCAGCTCTTCATTCAGCTCCCACCCCCGTGGCGGCTGAGGGCCAACGAACACATTGCCAAACTGAATACCGGGAATCAGTATCTTCTGGTCATTAACCATCACCTTGCTAGGTAACTTGCCCCAACCACGAACACCTTCAATGCCGCTTTCGGCAATGGCTTTCACCAATTGCTGTGCCGCGGCCCAGTCAATCTGGCTGTCGTCGTTTTCCGTGTAGGAACTCTGTAGCTGTTGCAACAATCGCAGAACCCGTTCACGCGCAGGGTGATCGGCGCCTTCCACGGCGTGCCGCAGATCTTCCACCACCCGCATCACCAGATGCTTGCCAACTTCACGATCCTTGAGTTCTACCGCCTGCTGCAACATCTGGTGCAGATACCCCAGAGGCCCGTTCACCATTTCCTGCTGCAGGGATTGGGGCAAGGTCTCAAACCACTGGGAATACTGCTTCACCGAAACCGTTTCGACTTTGGTTGACATGGCCTGCAAGGCTTTACGATCTTCCGGCAGATTGACGCCTTTTTCCTGCATCAAATCCAGCAGGGCTTCTTTGGATTCCGGGAGTACTCCCGTGTCAAAACCGGCCTTTTTCATTTCGTTCAGAATGTGAAACAGTGAATCCGGCACATTCAGGTTATCTGCACCAATGTTGTGGCGCCCCGGCGGGTGGTTGTAATAAATAATGGCCACTTTTTTATCGGCATTGCCCTTGTTCTGTAAGGTCAACCATCGGTCTGCCCGTTGCGCCAACAGTGATACCTGAGTATCCACCGGCTGCGACAACTCCACCCGCAAGCCTGTCACTTGATCAATACTGGGTGGTGTCATGGCGGCAACCACCATGGGCTGTGACACGCCCTGCAACTCTGGCATGGCAATTCGATAGTGGACGCTGTCCCAGCGTATGCCCTCTTCTGACAGACGCCACTCTTTTTCCGTCGCATCACTCAGGCGTATGGCGTTCAGAACCGGAACATTCAGCGAAGCCAAATGTTCGGTAACCGTCTCGCGGCCTTCACCGCCGCCCACGACAAAATTTTGCAGCGAGATAATCACACCGACCCGATCGCTGTGATTGCGCAAAATTTCCACCGCCCGCACACTGGCCTCGCCCCATTTGGCGAGCACGTTCAGACACTGCTGACCCTTTTGCAGCAGCTGCGCACAGAGTTGTTCGGTCAGTGCTTTCTCGCCCGGACGATCGCCATGATCATAATCCAGCACAACCACCCAGCGTTGCGGCTCGTCTGCAGATGCTGGCAGTAGCAAGGTGTCTTTCTGAATCGTCAGCTGCTGATTGCCCAAAAAGAAACGCAACGGCTGGTGCAGCTCCGGTGCCGGTATCTCCATGGGTTCACCGGTCAGTTGCACCAGTAAGCGAAAGAGTCCGTCGATATTGTGAGTATTGCGATCGGCCCAGAAGGTCTTGGCCAACAGCCAGTCGCGATACTCAGGGTACTGCTCCAGTCTTTGCGCCAGCCAGCCTTCGAGATCCATATCGGGGGCCAGCGGCGGATCTTCCATCAGCACATCCAGATCTGCACCGTCGAGCAGATTCTGCCCCGCTATGCGTGATGCGTTCACCAACCGACGATCACTGTGCACGGCAATAAAGTCACTCATGAGCTGGCGATCCGCCAGATAACCGTTCAACAGTGCCGAGGCATCACCAAACACACCGCCGGCAAACACCACATCGGCGCTGTCGAGCAGCTGACGACGGTCGGCCTCGGTCATATCACTGAATTGATCGGTGGTTCGGAGCAACAGCTGATGCTGTGGGTACGCCTGATGAAACGCCTGAGCCCCGCTCATCACATCGGCACTGTTGCGAGGCGTGACAATACCCAGCAGGGTCTTTTCCTCGGCAGACAGCGTCACGCTCCCCAGACACAACAGCAGCAACACAGCCATGTGTGCACCATGTCGGCAAGCTTTGCTGATGAAAGTTAATGGAAAGCCAAACAAACCACGGAGGTTCGACGATGCTGAGAAAAAGGCCATACTGTCTCCAAAAGAATCGGGTCGGCCCTGAGGCCACCAAAAACAATTGAACGACAAAGCAATGGGTCTGTAAGTCTATGTGTCGCCTACGCAGACAACGACAGACAATTCAGACAGGAGGAGAGATCAATAAGGCGTGCTGTTTGCGGTTGCCAAAAACCTTCGAACCTTTGGGGTTAAGTCTTGAGGCGATAACAAATCAGCAATGAAAAGAAACTGCCCAGGATAAAGCCCTCCGCTTCATCGTTGCAAAATGCTGCAAAGGGCCGGTTTCGGGCTCACCACCAGAGTTCATTCAGGCGGATTACCGTTGCGGGGGCAGCGGTGGAATCAATTGGGTTCCGCAGAACACCAAACACCACACTTCCCGTTTAACCTGTTCCAGACGATCAACACAGCGATCGCCGACAGGCACCCTTTTACAGAAGGCGCCTATACTAGAAGCGAATGACTTTCAGGTCAAAGAGTTTTCCAGGAGGGCCAAGAAAGGCGACTGTCCTTCAAAACAGGCCTTAATGGTTATGGTCATGAGAAGACGCCACTGGCGCGCTGATATGCTCGTACACCTCGCTGCTGCCATCCTTCTTCAGTAACAGGACATCATAATCGTCGTGGCGATTGCCCATTTCCATACCCGGGCTGCCCATCGGCATACCCGGAACCGCCAGACCGATGGCATTTTCAGGCTTTTCTTTCAGAAACTTCTGCATCACCGCGGCAGGCACATGGCCTTCAAAGACATAACCATCCACCACGCCGGTATGGCAAGACTGGTACTGAGACGAGATACCGTGCTCGTGCTTGATCACGTTCATGCGGTCGGTATCGGTGACCTGTGCCTGAAAGCCGTTACTCTCCAGATGATCAACCCACTTCTGGCAGCAGCCGCAATTTGGGCTCTTGAACACCGAGATATCGGTTTCAGCCAGGGCAACGCCCGAGCCCACGGACAGGCTGATCATCAACATCAGCTTTGAAATCACACCCAAAAGTGTCGCGGCGGTGTTTTTGGCTTGTACAGTTAACATAAAAAAATCACTCATCAGATTACGGTTGTCGTAGGGTACGATTGTCTCAAACTGCTATTTTCACGGACTATCCCTTAATACGACATGAATACAGGGCGAGCTGCCTTTATAAAGCAGCCTCCAAACAGGGTCAACTCGTCAGTCGGACTTGTCCTGTGGTGACTCCCCCCCGGCTTTCGCCTCGCTGTTTTCGGAGTCAGGGTCCACAGACTCAGAGCTTTCTGACTCACTGTTAAAATCCAGAATAAAGATCTGCCAGAAGGCGATAAACAAGACCGCCACCAAGGGGCCGATGACAAAGCCATTCATACCGAACAGCGCAAATCCGCCCAGGGTCGACAACAGCACCAGATAATCCGGCAGCTTGGTATCCCTGCCCACCAAAATGGGGCGCAACAGGTTGTCCACCAAACCAATAATCCCGGCGCCAAAGGCTGTCAGGATCAATCCCTTCTCCCAGCTGCCCACGGCAAACAAATAGATCGCCACCGGCCCCCAGATAAGACTGGCCCCCACCACAGGGATCAGCGACAACAACACCATGACCGCCCCCCAGAAGACAGCGCCCTTGATGCCCAGCAAGGCAAAGATAATACCCCCCAGACTCCCCTGAATAATGGCCACCACCAGATTGCCCTTCACCGTCGCCCGGGTCACCTCGGCAAACTTGTTGAACAGATGCCGCTCCCGCTCGTCCCCCATCGGCAACGCCCGGATCAGCAGATCGATCAACATGGGGCCGTCGCGAAACAGGAAAAACACCAGATACAGCATCAGTGCCAGACTGACAAAGAACTGCAACATATTCTGCCCGATGGACAAGGTATTCTGCGCCGCCCAGCGACTCACCGTGCCAGCACTCTTGGTGAGTGTTTCCTTGATCAGCGACAGGTCGATATTAAAGCGGTCCAGAAACCCCTGCACAAACGGGAACCCCTCACGCACCTTGTCCAGATACTTCGCGGGGTCCAGCTCGCCGCTCTGCACCAGCTGATACACTTCCTGCCCCTCGCCCACCATGGCCTTGATCAGAAATAGCATCGGCGCCACACCGACCACAATGCATACCGCTAACGTCGCCAGCGCCGCCAGATTGCGGCTGTTCCAGCGGTCCTGCAGCAGCTGATACAACGGATAAAACAAAATGGTAATCACACACGCCCAAAACACCGGACTGAAAAACGGCTTGAGCAGAAAAAAGAACAGCACAGAGACAAGCACCAGCATCAGCAGAAAACTGCCCTGCTCCAAACGACTGTAACCTTGTGAGGCTGACATCAAATACTCCTTTTGCATCATCTGTTGGCGGTGCCGGGGACGGATCAATCGGCAGGGGCTATTTATATCACCTTAGCATTACTGTTGTGAGGTGTGATTTTTGTTGGCGAGGTGGGGAGGTCTAGTCGGAAATTGGGGTTACAGTCACTGATTATGTTGCCTTCTTCTTACGTACATCTTTTACCAGATAGGAATTGCCAGGGCCACGTTTGAGTTCAAACAAATCTATAGCCTTAATGAGGCTGCTTAAATTCTTATAACCGTAGTTTCTGGTATCAAAAGAAGTCTTATTTGATATATGTGAGCCAACAGGCCCTAAACCAGCCCACCCATTATCTTCAGCTGTTGCTTCGACTGCCTGACGCAGTAAATTGATCAGTTTGGTGTTGGACTTGATGTTTGTTATCTTTGCTTGGGTCGTTTCACCATTGTTAGACTCCTGATCCAAAAACAAAAACTTGGAGCATGCATTAACAAATGGCGAGGGAGTCTTGCGCTCACCGAATCCCAAGACCACCTTACCCTCTGCCAGGGCTCTAGTGACCATGGGTGTGAAATCACAATCGGATGATACAAAGCACATTACATCAATGTCCTTCGTATACATCACATCCATCGCATCAATGACAAGTGCAATGTCTGATGCATTTTTCCCTTTTGAGAGGTCGTATTGCTGTACTGGTTGGATAGCATACTCATGCAGCAGATCCTCCCAAGGTTTGATAGATGGCTTTTTCCAGTTGCCATAGGCTTTTCTGATTGTCACTACGCCATATTTAGCGACTTCACTAAGCACATCCTCAAACTTGTTTGCCGGTGCATTGTCTGCATCTATAAATAACGCAATTTTCTGTTTTGATTCGTCCATTTAATTTCTACCCCTCCTGGGCAGCAACAGCCACTCATGAATATTATGTGCGAACAGCTTAAGCGTTTCACGACTATTGGAGACTACTAATAAACGCCTCTGATTCAGCAATGGACTTTTCCATTTCTGCAATCAACTGGGCAACATTCGTTTCTATACTACTCAACTCACCTTGTAGTGAGTCAATGGCTCGCGCATTCAAATTATGTTTTAAATACAGGACCTGATCCTGAAAGGCCAGCAATACGGGTTGTGAACAAGCGGGATCAGATTAACATTTTGGCGACCAAAGCATTCTCCTAAAACATCGCTCATCTTAATGCATTGGCACTTAATCGAAGGATTAATCTCAAAAAAATATTCATACAAGTGTCATAATGCTTATCTGATCCCACTCATTATTAGGCAACATTTTCTCACTACACTAATTACGAATACCTTTTATCTCCCGCATATTTTAATTCGGCTCAATAAAAATAGAAAAACACAGACCAGTAATAAGAGTAAAAACTGAGAACCTCACACTCCACCAAAAGAATACGAACACTAATTTTTTCCTTTTTGATACATCATCAACAAATGCACTGTTAGGTAAGAGAAATAGAAAGGCTCCTTTGGCCAGCCACCAAGTCTTCTCGTTGTACTCTTTTGATATATGTCCTCTTAATGACTGATCTATAATTATACTTACGAAAAACAGTCCTATAGTTAAAAACCACAAAGCCCATATAATCTGCTCTAAAACATGCATCTAAATATTTTTCGCCCAACAGATTTTTCTACGTCACAACGACGCGTTTAAACACATCGCCCTGACATACATCCCCATGGAGAAAAGTAATCAGAGCCCTTTAATTTCTGCTCATCCCAGAGCAGCAACAGTCACTCTTAAAATATTATCTGCGACCTGTCGCAAGCGTTTCACGACTACTGGAGGCTACTGATAAACGCCTCTGATTCAGCAATGGACTTTTCCATTTCTGCAATCAGCTGAGCAACATTCGTTTCTATACTACCCAGCTCGCCTTGTAGTGAGTCAATGGCTCGCGCATTCAAATTATGCTTTAAATACAGGACTTGATCCTGAAAGGCCAGCAATACGGGCTGCATGCGTGCTTCTGCGCTACGCATCGCCTTGATGAGTTTTTGGTATTGCCTTTTGGTCTGGCCCAGCTTGGCTTGACTTTTTCTCTTGAGTTCAGCACTGCTGTACAGGTCAATTTCGTCTTCCCACTCATCGAACAATGCCTCTGACACATCTTCGACCGCATCAATACGCTCAGACACCCGTAAAGCGGCGGCTTTACTGTCTTCGTATTCGTCGTTCAGTTTATCGTAACGATCCGCCAGATCCTGGTCTTTAATGGTGATGATGGATTGGTATTGCTCCAGCGCGGATTCGAATTGCTCTTTGGCATCGGTTTGCGCATCCTGAGCCGACTCCACCCGATCGATCATGATGTCACGCTTGTGAACGCCCACCTTCTCCATCGCGCCATAATACATAGACTGGCAACCTGCCAGAACCACCACCAACAAAGAACCGAGAAACCAACGACTTATTGACATAGATTGTTACCTTTAGCAGTACTGGCCAAAAAACCACTCACCCAAAGGCCATTAAGGGCTAATGGCGATGCCGAGCAGTTTCGATACATTAGTAATAGTTTATAGTCCAAAAACGCGGATGTACTATCTTCCTATCAAAGGGTAGCGAATTGGGATCAAAAACGAAACCGGAAACTACCCGGGCCCGTTCTTTATTCGAGAAAAGGGAGTCAGAACCCTATTCTTCACTGGTTATACAAATGATTTACTCACAAGGTAATGAGGCCCTATTCCATCAATCATAAACTCATCAGATTTAATCTCGTAGCCCGCTTTGATATAGAATTCAATAGCGGAACTTCTAGCATTAGCCCAGACAAATGAAGCTCCTGACTGACTTGCGTATTCTTCTGCAGCACTCAAAAGCCTATTACCTACACCTTGACCTCGACAACTTTCACTTGTGGCCATTGCTCTAAGCTGAAAACAAGTGCCCCCGTCAATGAGTGGAGTCTTTTTAGAATAGACAGACACAATACCTACAACATTATTGTTGCTATCCACGGCTCCGAAATGCCGCGTACCCACTGAGTCATCGCCTTCAAATACACATTCTGAAATCGGCTTTCCAGAACGCAGCACTTTACTTCTGAGCTGTAAGGTATCTCTTGCGGGTATCTCTTTAATGATCACTGGATGTATTTTCCAAACCGTTGCCCATGCGGGCTCTCAATTTTGCAGTCAGGGCGAGCGAAAGCTTAGGCTAAAGTAATAGGTGCTCAAATGTTCACTGACCCCCACTTATTCCTCATTAGCACGTCATTGCGAGGAACGATAGTGCCAACAGTAGGGGCTTTAGGCCACGCGGCAACAAGGTGAATTACCCCAAGGGTAAGAGAGGGTAGCCTGGGCTATCCATTTATAGCACGGTGTAGCTTGCCAGGGTGTCCAACTGTAATGTCAAAGAGGACGGAGGGATTAACGTTTAACAAACTGCGATCTACCGCGCCTCACATCACCAACCAGCTTACCCAACTTTTCTTCAATCTGCTCGGCCTATTGGCTGATAATAATTCGCAACCTCACGGAATCCCCTTCAAATACTCTTCTCCTAAAAGGATGGTTAAAAATTAACCCCACCCTTCCTCTTTTACTTATCAATTACTCTCCCTGATTGAGCCCATGAATTTAATTAAGTCACGATGAAAATTAAAAAATCTTTCATTTACGGTTTATTAAAACGGACCTGCGAGATAAAAGCCCTGACCCCTTTAATTCTTATGTGTGTCTTTCATTGCTCGTATACTCAGTCTTTTTACCAGCGTAATGAGTATAAAAACCTTCATGAGCGGACTGTGAGAAACAATCCTGCCTTTGATTATACTGGCCTATCCACTCGATCAACATTTCAAGATTAGCGTCCTGAGCCTCTTTTGATTCATATTTATGAGGTTCCCAAGGTCGATTTTTCGCATTTCTAATGCATAGCTCAATTGGTAAATTGAGGTAAATAATTTCATTAGAATATGGAGCTGCAATTTCAAGCAGATCGGTATAGCAACCTTCTATAACCCAACTCTCGTGATTCGATATAAATTCCTTTATCGCCTTTCCAGACTCAGCCAGAGACTTCCTCTCTGGCGGATTCGTAGGCTGCCAAGCCAAAGTATCTAAATCCAGATGAGGCAAATCATCAGCAATTGATATTTCTCGGTACAGAGTTGACTTTCCAGATCCTGAATTTCCAAATATTAGAATTTTCTTCACGTCATACTCCATATGAACACATTGCTGTATGGGACGTCCCCCTTTTATTCTGACCTACCTGGTCATTACCGTTGGTTCAGATTTACACACAACATGATAAGGCATGTCAGAGGTATACGTTCTGGGCCGTCCGGGCATGGCAAGATCCTTTTGCTAATAATATCTGAAAATGAAAGTTACGTAATTAAACTGAACAGGCAAGACTGGTTAAAATTGAATCCCTCCGTCCTCTTTTACGCGTCATTGCGAGGAACGATAGTGACGCGGCAATCCATTTATAGCACGGTGTAACTTAATAGCTCTCAGCAAAGGCTCTGCCGCAGCAATCTCTTATCTCGAATTTTTTAACAGCCGATCCACCGAAGACGATATAAAAAAAATCTACGAATTCTGGGTAACAGGAACACCTCTGGAAAATGATTATTTTAAAGACCAAACCGAGGCTCAACCACAAGGCAAAGTCGGGCAAGCTCGACGGGAAAGCCTCTAAAAGGGCTCTGACCCCTTTAATTTTAATTTCTTTAATTTCAGGAGTGAAGACTGGCACTAGCAGAACAACTTACCGCCAATATAAGACCCACAAAAAATAGAGGAGTTGATACGCCCAGTACAATAAAAGTACCCCATGCTTGCGTATCCCCAACTCCGGCCCCCGACATACTAAACAACTTACTAAAGACTACAACTCCTGCAATGAACGGGACAACTAACATAACAACACCTAAGTAATGTAATGAGTATCTTACCGCCCCTTTTCCCGGCGGAAATTTACCGAAGGCCTTTGCAATCAAGAAAACCAAAGAACAAAAACCTAAAATTGGTGACATTACCATTAGACCGATCCACACCATAGACTCCTAACACCGCAGTTTGGGGCTGACATGGAGCGCCAGCGGAATGGCTGTCCCAGCCGAAGGCGACAACACTACCTTGTTATATCTATACAGAACAACCATGTGCTACTCCTTAATTACTAGCGATATAAGTATACCTGCTACAATACCTTCGATACCTGCGACTACCACACGAAGAAGCAATAGTGGATCATTAAGTGCTCCATAGGTGTACGCAAAAGATCCTTCATCAATTTTCCCTATAAGGCCAAATAGAAACCCATACGCAATCGCAATAATGATTTTTTTAGGGCTTATTAACCCTTGATAGATAGCAACAAAAATTCCTGCAGTAATTAGCTGCCCGAAAACATGATCAAGTTGAGATGCCCGCCCCTGCCGTAGAGCCTCGGTAATTTCATAATAAAGTGTTGGCCTTATCTTAAATTCACGAAAAATTGCTTCGAGTCCGAACCAGGAAGCAAAGTCGAGAGCCACCCACACTATTGCAATAATCAATGTTGCAACAACAAATCTTACGAAATTTTTCATTATCCATCCTTAGATATAACAGTTTAATAAACGACCTGATGCAAATCTACAAATAGCAGCTGGCTATAATTTTCGAAGGATAAATACAACTGGCAGGCAGGAAATATCCATATACATCAACTCCTTAAACTGTAGATACACTAACTATTTTTCTTGGAAAAAGCGACCCAATCTCGTAACCCCAATAATTGACAACAATTTTATTAGGTTAATACACCTGCAACCAACTGAATTTAAAATATTTTCATGGTCGTTTATCCCAATAACCGTCATCTGTCGTTAAATACGCAATTCTGAGTGGTTAAGGTTGTTACTCCATGCACAGAATACTGTGAGGGAATACATTGCCACCATCCAAAATTTCCACTGTGCTATCCACAATAAGCACTGTCCTGTTTGCGGGATGAGACAACGCACGGTAGAGCTTCGATCACTTATTGATCAGATAAGTGAATGGCTTTGTTAGCTCCGGAGGTGGGTTTTAAAGAGTCGGTTTCGGGGATCAGAGCGTCGGCCTTGCATATCAAACGCTCCGCATTGAAGCAAAAACTCTCGAAGGCCTTGCTAAAAGTTTCGACGGGCTCCCAAAAAGCTTCGATCACCTCGCTCAATTCTTCGGCGGGCTTGCAAAAACACTCGGCAGCCTCCAAAAATCACTCGATCACCTCGCAAAAAGTCTCGGCATCCTCCGAATGTTTGCTCGGCGGGCTATTCCGAAGACCCGCGTTCGAAGCTCTGAGTGAGGTGAGCCTCCTGAAATCACTCGCTGTCGAGAGCTTGAGCTGCGGCGTCCTCGCTTGGGAGAGGCCCTTCGACAAGCTCAGGATGATCGGGCTGGGTGGGGGCTGCGTGTTGCTCGTTGGGGAGAGGCCCTTCGACAGGCTCAGGGTGAACGGGGGGTTGTGGGTTGTCGAGCATTGGCCTTCGGCATAGCGTGGTCGCATAGGGCGTATCCATCAGCCTATCCTGCGTATCCGCTATCCCATACAGCGTATCCCCCAGCCTATACAGCGTATCCCCCAGCCTATACAACGTATCCCCTGCCCTATACAGCGTATCCCCCATTCCATACCGCGTATCCCCTGTTCCCTATAAAAGACTCGATCGTCCATTGCAGAGTCTCGATGTCGGTTGTGCGAGAGAGGATGTTCCATTCAAAAGACCCGGCATTGGGTCTTTTGAATCCCCTGACCCCATCCGTGAGACCCAATGTCGGGTTATGAAAGACTCGATGTCGCATTCGGAAGACCCGGTATTGCATTGCGCGTATGGGTGATCGGGTGTTTGGTATCCCACAATCCTCTGTGTGGGATCCGACGTTGAGTGTTTGATATGCGTTGTCGGGTGTTTGATATCCACTGCCGAGGGTTTGAGCTGGGTTATCCTTGTTTGGGAGAGGCCCTTCGACAGGCTCAGGGCGAGCGGGCTGGGTGGGAGCTGCATGTTGCTTGTTTGGGAGTGGCCCTTCGACGGGCTCAGGGTGAGCGGGCTGGGTGGGAGCTGCATGTTGCTTGTTTGGGAGTGGCCCTTCGACAGGCTCAGGGCGAGCGGTGGGGTGTGAATTGTGAGCTATTGCCCTTCGACAGGCGCAGGGTGATCGACGAGGTGATAGAGCGCGAGGCGATTGAGGTGACGGACAGGACGGGTTAACACTGAATCCCTCCGTCACCTTTTACTGTGGTCACCTTTACCGTGTTATTTTAATCGTCGCCTTTTATCCTTGATGGACGACTGTCCCAGCGGCTACACCGTCTTTTTGCATGCGGCTAATGGACATCATCCCCAGCAATCCCAGCAGTAAGATGGCCAGGGTTGCAGGCTCTGGGACTTCTGAAGTCGGTGGCGGCGCCTCTCGAGAAACCACTGAATACTTGCTCACAATCGTATTATCTTCGGATACGGCACCCCATCTTCGTGTTGTTGGAAGATCACAGTCAAATGGTCCACAGTAACTCACATACAAGTCGTCATTGGTGATATCGAGAAAATAATCAAACGGGGACGTGAAATCGCCTTTCTCGAATCTCAGAAAAAAACTGGTAATAGATACCTCTCCTGTCTCGTCAATGAATGCACCAACATAACCACTGGTGAAATAACTCATGCTGATATCAAGAGATGACGCTGCAGATGCAGGAAAGCGCCAGTCAATACTGGTAACGGTATTCAGATCAATGTCTCCAGGGCCGTAGGGCAATGGACCATACTCTGTATCATCAAAGTTTAACCTGAAAAACGCGGCTCCCCCCTCAAAAGATGCGGTAATGGAGTCAATAATAATCCCCGCTTTTGCCGGACCACTGATAACACACCCTACCCACAAAACACTTAACCATAGAAATTTTAGTCTCTTTGTTGCCGATGTTATTGGTTTCATACGTAACCACTCTCGATTGCTGTGAAAATTCAGTTACCTCTGAACAGTAAATTGAACTTACGCAACCACAAGCCAGTCATTGCCAATGATGAATTGCAGACACGCAAAATTTAAACAATCGATGGACAGGCAAGTTTCAGACCATGGTACTAACTAGAGCTGTGTTTAAAAGTTTTTACAACTGAAAGACATTAAGCAAAAGAATGCATATAGTTATTTTAAATTATTAATAAACACTGAGACTTAATGGGAGCCTGCATATAACTGTAAGTATGCAACCAATCGTACTGTCACAGCATAAACAATCGGAACCACACAAGTGTAAATAAAATTGACAATGCAAATGGCAGCTATGCATTAAACAGGCACGCCCTCTATTAATGATCATTAAATCAAGCATAAAAAAAGCCCGCTATTGTTAGCGGGCTTTTTTCATTCTGGCAAATATCCAGAGCATGCCAGTCTTGGGTTTATACGCCAAGGTTTAAACACGTAAGTTTACGCAGTTTGCTTTTCCTTTAGTGCTTCTACCAAGGCTTTACCCACGGCTCCGGCGCTGGCCGGGTTTTGACCCGTAATCACGCGACTGTCTTGAACTACGTATTCACCCCATGGTTGGGTTTTGCTGTAGTTTCTCGCGGTACGCGCCAAGGATTCTTCCAATAAGAAAGGGATTTTATCAATGGTGCCATAGTCCACTTCTTCTTCACGAGTGAAGCCTGTGACCTTGATTTTTGAAAGCAGTGGTTCGCCATCGCTCAGCTTCACGGGCAACAGACCCGCGGGGCCGTGACATACCGCTGACAACACACCACCGCCTTCGTAATGTTTGGCCGTTAGCCTGGCGACGTCATCGTTACTTGCCAGATCGGTCAGCAGACCAAAGCCACCGGGATAGAAGATGCCAGCGTAGTCATCGACGTTAATTTGGCTGACCGGGATCGTGTTGTTGATACGATTCTGGAAGGTCTCATCCGCAAGGATTTTGTTGTTGATCTCGTCCCCTTCCATGTCGGTGCCATACAGGGGGGCTTCACCACCTTTAATGGAGACAAGATCGTAGTCATGACCTGCGTTGATGATTTCGTGCAGGGCATGGGTTAGCTCGGGGGCGAAGGTACCGTTCGCTTCGTCCGTTTCGCCCAGTGTTGCGTGGTTGGTTACCAGAATGAGTATCTTGCTCATGAGAAACCTCCTTTCTCAGTGATATTTAAAGGCGCTGTAGGTGCTACAGCCGCTCTCGTTTCAAACACATGAGCAGTTTAGTTTATGGCTGAACTGATAATAATCCCTGAATTTATCAAATGACTATTGCTATACTGCAATAATTACCCATTGAGACCTCAACAAGGTAAAACCCGCACCATGAGCAACTTTGAAGGTATTCAGGAATTTGTAGCGGTTGCCGAAGCCCAGGGATTTTCGGCTGCAGCCAAGCAATTAGACGCATCCACCAGCCATGTGAGCCGTCAGGTTGCGCGCCTGGAAGAACGCCTGGGCGTGCAGTTATTGGCCCGCACCACTCGCAAGGTGAGCCTGACTGATGCCGGCGAGCGCTATTACACCCAATGCCGCGAGCTGATTGACGGTTTACTGCAAGCCGATGAATCGGTATCCGATGAGAGCATCAAGTTAACCGGCACATTAAAAGTGAGCGCTGCGGGCACCTTTGCGGAGCAGTTTATTGCACCGTGCCTGATGCAGTTTGCCAAATCTCACCCAGAGCTATCCATCGAAATGGATTTTAATAGCCGTATGGTGAATTTTGTGGAAGAAGGTTTTGACTTTGCGATTCGCTATGGCCGCTTGAAAGATTCTGGTTTGGTCGCGCGGCGTCTCGTGCAGCGCCATTTAATGGCGGCGGCCAGTCCGGAGTATCTCAATCAATTTGGCGAGCCCATGCACCCAAAGGAGTTAAAACACCACAAGTGCTTACTAACCAATAACGACCATTGGTTATTTGAAGAAAATCAGCAAAGCTTTGAGGTAAAAGTGGCGAGTGCCTGGCGTTCAAATAATGGCAATGTGGTTTTGCAAGCCTGTGAGCAAGGTATGGGGATAGCCTATATGCCAGCCAGTAGTTTTGAACAATCGATTAGTAACGGTAAGTTAAAACCGATTTTACGGGATTACTGGAGCCACGGTATTACCAGTTGGATCGTCTATCAAAATCGACGTTTTTTACCCATGCGTGCGCGACTGGCCATTGATTACTTATTGCAGCAATTTAAGGACTGGAAAGAATAAATTTTGGTCCCCAAAGCCTTTTCCTAAAATATCGCTCACCTTAATGTATTGGCATTTACTCGGAGAATTAATCGCAAAAAAATATTGATGCAAGTGTCATAATGTTTATCTGACCCCATTTATTTAATCCCTCTGTCACCTTATCCAATACACTCCTCCCATGGCTTTGGGCGGCTAAACAAATAGCCCTGAGCCTGATCACACCCCAATCGTCGCAGTAAATCCAGTTGGCCTTCTGTTTCCACGCCCTCGGCGACCACTGTCAAACGGAGGCTCTGCGCCATTTTGATAATCGCCTTGACGATTAAGTAATTATCCGATGCTTGGCACTCGCTTAAATCCCGAACAAACGACTTATCTATTTTGATGCAATCGATCGGAAAACTTTTCAAGTGCGTTAGCGAGGAGTAACCCGTCCCGAAATCATCGAGCACGATATCCACTCCCAGAGCTTTAAGGGCGCGAAGATTACGGGTGACCATATCCAGATTGGAAATCAGTGTCGACTCCGTCAATTCAACTTTGAACCTGGACAGTGACACTCCATTTTCTTCTGACAATCCTTTTAACCATTCAACCAGTGTCTTGGATTTCAACTGCTGGGCGGACAGGTTCAAGGCGAGTTTGAACTCTGCTGCATCACCCATATGGCGAAGAAACTCACAACAGCGACGAAAAACCTGTTCCGAGAGAGACTGGATCATGCCTGTCTCTTCCGCCAGCGGAATAAACTCTTCAGGGCTGACTGAGCCACGCTCAGGATCGAACCAACGGGCCAAGGCCTCATAGGCACACACACTGTGGCTGGAAAGATCGACAATCGGCTGAAAATAGGCGGTAAAGGACTCCGACAGGATCGCTTCTTTAATGCCTTTTTCCATATTCAATTTTAAGTGGTGGTAATCACCAATCGACTGATCATAAAAGCAGTAGCCTCCGTTTTTTTTGCGTTTGGCTTGATACATCGCCATATCCGCATTAGAGATTAATTCACTACTGCTGTCGGCATCTCTCGGGTAAAAGGCGATCCCGATACTGAGGCTGGAGCTCAGTTGCTTGCCGGATATATGGAAGGGGCGATCAACTTCAGCCAACAACTTTTCTGCCAGCACAGCCATATCTTCTTCATCACGAGTGACATCACTGATGACCAAAAACTCATCGCCACTCATGCGCCCCAAAGTATCACAAGCTCGAATCACACTGCTCAAACGCCTGGCAATTTCCACCAGCAGTTCATCCCCAACCGGATGGCCATAAGTGTCATTGATGGATTTGAACTCATTGACATCAATGCTTAGCAGTGCCGTGCGGCTGTGAGTTCTGTCATTGGCGAGCAGGCGTTGCTCAAGCCGTTCCAACAGCAATCGACGATTGGCAAGCTTGGTCAATGGATCATAGTAAGCCAGCTCCTGCAGTTTGCGTTCATGTTTCTTCTGCTGGCTGCTGTCACGGAATATTCCTAAATAGTGGCAGACCTCACCCTGCAAGTTGCGGATCACGTTAATCTTCAGGTTCTTAGGATAAACGTGACCGTTTTTATGACGATCCCAAACCTCTCCTTCCCAACCACCATCCTGATTGAGCATGTGCCACATACGCTGATAAAACGGCTTGGGGTGACGGCCGGACTTCATGAATCCGGTCGGCTGCCCCAGCGCCTCGACTCGCTCATATCCAGTCAACGACGTAAACGCGGCATTGACGTCCACAATGCGATTGTTTTCATCAGCCACGACGATTGCATCGGTCATCCCTTGAAACAACACGCTGCAGAACTGCAGTTGTTTGTAGACTTCATCGCACTCGGCAAGGTCTCGCCAGCGCACCAGAATCAGATCCCTGGTGCGGTATTTCAACGAAGTCAACTCTACCTCAACAGTAAAATCCAGGCCGTTGGCATTGCGATGCACCCAGTCAAATGTATGCCGCCCCCGCTCGCAGGCCAGGGTAATCATGTGCTCAGCTTTCACCTCAGACATCACACCATCAGGCTGCACCGGGGGCGACAAGTTGGCGGGATGCAGTCGACGAACCTTGGACTTGCGGTCAACTTTTAACAGATCCATCGCAGCTCGATTGCAAGCCACAAAGACATTATTTTCCAGTACAAGCATGGCTTGCGCAGAGTTCTCGAAGAGTACTCGATATAGCGAGAGATCCACTATAGCTCCTTAAGTCGTCAACATCCTTGCATCAATACCACATCAGCGAAGCGCCCCAATTGAGACCGTGTTCCACTTTGCTTGAGCATGACGAGTAACCCACCATGACAGCTGGGCGGGCAGAACAGTTTTTATTGTTGTTAGTTTTGTTAGTTGCCAACCATCTCTGCCACTCGCCTTACACATACAGAGAAAAAGCATGTATATGGTCAAGAACAAATACCAAGTTGGGCTTCCAGGATTATTGCTAATAGTCAAAAAAACATCTTGATTCCATAGCAGCTGGCGCATTAACCTTGCAAAAAGTGTGGTTATTAGAATATAAAGAAACTTCACTTTACGTCAACTGATTTTCTGAGTGCCTGACATACCGATCTAACCGCTCTGACAGTTACAGGCTGAGCATCAGGCAACTCACGGAAGAGGAATGTTACTGTGCCGGACACAAGACTCACATCCATATTAATCGCCATTCCCAATGACCAGCAGTGTCATTTACAGGATGTATTGCACCAACATTTTCCTGACATCCGCAGCGTTACATCAGCCTCAGAGCTATTGCTGGAGCTGTCTAACACAAAGGCAGAGCTGATCATATTGAGTCTGCAACTGGGTCGCGAAGAGATTCAACGGGTACTCCAATTATTGGATTCCCAGCGAGAGCTAATGCCCGACCACCTGATAGCCTGGGGCTGTCCCGCCAGCCCAGCGGAGAAATCAACACTCTACAGGTACGGTGTGGATGAGATTGTTGACAGCGATACTCCCACCACCACCTTTTTGGCTCGCATCCATGCACGCCTCCAACTCTCAACCACTTCCCTTTTGAACGCCTAAAGAGTCACTCCCCATGCGCAACAACCAACCCGTTACAGATCGAGAACAACCACTGGAGGCAACCCATAACCTGCTTTCCACAACCAATCCTTCTGGCACCATCACCTATGCCAACACAGACTTCTGTGAGATTGCCGGCTTTAGTCAGGAGGAATTGATAGGCCAACCTCACAACATGGTGCGTCACCCTGACATGCCCGCAGAAGCCTTTAAGATGCTGTGGCAGAGATTGAAGTCTGGGCGCTCCTGGATTGGCGCGGTAAAGAATCGCTGCAAAAACGGTGATTATTACTGGGTCAAAGCGTATGCCACCCCCATCAAAAACGGCAGCCAAACTGCAGAGTTTCAATCCGTTCGTACCCAACTCGACCCTCTCAGTAAAATGCGTGCCTCGCGCCTCTATCGAAAAATCAAAGCCGGCAAGCGCAATCCGATGGGACACAGAATCCGGTCCACCAGCCTGTTTGTTAAACTACAAATTCTTATGCTCGGGAGTCTGATACTTGTCAGTGCACCATTACTGATGTTCAGCCTTCAACCGTCAATCGCCTTGCTGTGGGCCAGCGCCATTGCCCTGATTAGTTGCGCTCTGCTGGCATGGCAACTCCATCCCTTGCACAAGGTAGTTCAACAGGCGCGAGAGGTTTCCGATGATCTTTTGGCCTGCTATGTATTCACTGGCAGGACGGACGATATTGGTCAATTGGCACTGGCGTTGGAATGTCTGAAAACCGAAAGCCAGGCACTGGTGGGTCGTATCAGTAATGACGCCCAGCGACTTGACGTCAGCAATGCCTCACTCAGCCAACAAATTCAGGACAGCAACCACAGCATCAATAGCCTCAATCAACAAAGCGAACAAGTCGCAGCAGCCATGCATGAGATGTCCATGACCATTCAGGAGATGTCACAGAATTGCAGTCACGCGGCAGAATCCGCTCAGCAGGCACTGGCAAACTCAAATCAGGGTAAACAACTGGTAGAACAAACGACACAGGGCATTGACGATCTGTCACACAAAATTCAGCAGGCTTCGTCCGCTGTGCAACAGCTGGCAAGTCGTTGCGACTCGATTGGCTCCATTGTCGATGTCATTGAATCGGTGGCCAAAGAAATTAATCTGCTGGCTCTCAACGCGGCCATAGAAGCCGCTCGAGCAGGAGAACACGGTAAAGGGTTTGCCGTAGTCGCGGATCAGGTGAGAGAACTGGCTCATCAAACACACAGCTCGACTCAGGAAATCACGGCGATGATAGGCAACCTTCAATCGTCCACTCAGGAAGCCGTTGACCATATGACACAAGCGGAAAGTACAACTCGCCACTGCGTCGAGCTAACCCATAGCACAGAAGCGGCTATCACCAACAGTCTAAGCGCCGCAGAAGACATCCATCATATCAGTCAGCAAATAGCCGCTGCCACCGAGCAGCAAAGCTCAGCTGCCAACGACATTAATAAAAGTATCAACGCAGTGGCCAGTTCGTCTCAGGATTTACGCAGTAACATCCATCAAACGGAATTGGCCACCACTGATGCAGCCTCGCTATCGACCAGCCTGCGCAGGCTGGCAGAACACTTTTTCAGCAGCAGTAGCAACAGCAGGCATGATTGATGATTTCATGTAGCACAGGTATCCATTCAGCCAATCCCTTATCCAATGAGTCATGACTCAGGCCATTTGTGCTTAAGAGAAAATAAAAACGGGCCATAAGGCCCGTTTTTACTGGATCTGATTGTCGCTATCCAACCGATGGATTACTCGGCATAGGCCTCAATCGGCAAGCAGCTGCACACCAGATTCCGATCACCGAAGACGTTGTCGATACGTCCGACCGGTGGCCAGTATTTGTTTTTGCGCAGGCTTTCCAGCGGGAAGCCGCCTTCGGATCGAGGATAGGCGTAAGTCCACTCATCGGCGGAAACCATTTCCACCGTGTGTGGTGCATTGACCAGTGGGCTGTTGGCCAGCTCTACGCTGCCGTTGCGAACCGCGTCGATCTCTTCGGCGATTTTCAGCAAGGCATCGCAGAAACGATCCAACTCGTACAGGCTTTCACTTTCGGTTGGCTCGATCATCAGGGTGCCGGCCACCGGGAAGGACATGGTCGGTGCGTGGAAGCCGTAGTCGATCAAACGCTTGGCCACGTCTTCTACGTCGACGCCGGTTTCGTCTTTGATGGGTCGCAGGTCAACGATACATTCGTGGGCGATCAGGTCGGCGTTACCGGTGTACAGAATCGGATAAGCCGCTGACAGACGCTTGGCCACGTAGTTGGCATTGAGGATGGCGATCTCGGTGGCAGATTGCAGACCGGAAGCGCCCATCATGGTGATGTACATCCAGGTGATTGGCAGGATACTGGCGCTGCCCAGATGAGCGGCAGAGACTGCACTCTTCTGGTTTTCCATGATGCGGTGACCCGGCAGGTAAGGTGCCAGATGGGATTTCACCGCTACAGGGCCAACACCGGGGCCGCCGCCACCGTGTGGAATACAGAAGGTTTTGTGCAGATTAAGGTGAGATACGTCACCGCCAAACTCACCGGGCTTACACAGGCCAACCATAGCGTTAAAGTTGGCGCCGTCCACGTAGACCTGACCACCGTGATCGTGAATCAGGGTGCAGATATCGCGGATGTTTTCTTCAAACACACCGTGGGTGGATGGGTAGGTGATCATGATGGCAGCCAGGTTGTCGCTGTGCAGCTCGGCTTTCGCACGCAGATCGTTCATGTCCACTTCGCCCTTGGCGTCACAAGCAGTCACGACCACCTTCATACCACACATTTGTGCGGACGCCGGGTTGGTCCCGTGAGCGGAGCTTGGGATCAGACAGATGTTGCGGTGCCCTTCGCCGCGGGACTCGTGGTAACCACGAATGGCCAGCAGGCCCGCGTACTCGCCCTGGGAACCGGCGTTGGGCTGGAACGAGATGTCGTCGTAGCCGGTGGCTTCGCACAGCATGCGGTTCAGCTGTTCATCCAGAATTCTGTAACCTTCCGCCTGATCCGCAGGTGCAAACGGGTGCATGGTGGAAAACTCTGGCCAGGTCACCGGAATCATTTCTGATGTGGCGTTCAGTTTCATGGTGCAGGAACCCAGCGGAATCATGGCACGGTCCAGCGCCAGATCCTTGTCCGCCAGACCGCGCAGGTAACGCAGCATTTCGGTTTCGGAGTGGTAGCTATTGAACACCGGATGGGTCAGGTAGTCGCTGCTGCGTTGTAATTCAGCCGGGATGACCAGCTCGGCTTCGTCGCCGTTGATGGCATCGATACCAAAGCTGGACAGAATGGCTTGCAGGTCTTCGGCTTCTACCGTCTCGTCGATGGACAGGCCAACGCGGGCGTCATCGATCACACGCAGGTTGAGGCCTTTGGCCAGAGCGCGCTCGTGAATGGCGGCGGTTTTATCACCGGTTTTTACGGTCAGGGTATCGAACCAGGTGGTGTTTTCCAGTTCAAAACCGGCGGCGGCCAGTTCGCTGGCAACGGTGCTGGTTTTGGCGTGGACGCTTTCGGCAATCGCCTTCAAACCCTGCGGGCCGTGGTAGACGGCGTACATGCTGGCCATTACGGCAAGCAGTACCTGAGCGGTACAGATATTGGAAGTCGCCTTCTCGCGGCGAATGTGCTGTTCGCGGGTTTGCAGTGCCAGACGCAACGCAGGGTTACCCTGACTGTCGATGGAGCTGCCCACCAGACGGCCTGGCAGCGAACGCTTGTAGGCTTCTTTGGTTGCCATATAGGCAGCGTGTGGACCACCGTAACCGAGAGGCACACCAAAACGCTGGGAAGAACCAATCGCCACATCCGCTCCCAGTTCACCCGGTGAGGTCAGCAGGGTCAGCGCCAGAATATCGGCCGCCATGGCCACCAGCCCCTTGTGGGCGTGAACGGCATCGATCACATCGCGGTAGTCATTAATCTGACCACTGACGCCCGGGTATTGCAGCAGCACACCAAACACATCGTCCGCTTGCAGATCGGTTTTGGGATCACCGACGATCACCTGAATGTTCAGAGGCTCGGCACGGGTCAGAATCACATCCAGAGTTTGCGGCATGCAGTCCTGATCCACAAAGAAGTTCATGGATTTGGATTTCGACATGCGCTGACACAGGGTCATGGCTTCTGCGGCGGCGGTGGCTTCATCCAGCATGGAGGCGTTGGCCAGTTCCATACCGGTGAGATCGCAGATCATGGTTTGGTAGTTCAACAGGGCTTCGAGACGGCCCTGGGAAATTTCAGGCTGGTACGGCGTGTACGCGGTGTACCAGGCAGGGTTTTCCATCACATTGCGAAGAATCACTTTTGGGGTGTGGGTGTTGTAGTAACCCTGGCCAATGAACGAGCGCAGCACCTGATTCTTTTCGGCCACGGCCTTCATCATTTTCAGAGCTTCGGTTTCACTGACCGCATCTTCCAGCGCCAGAGGATTGGGCAGACGAATGTTGCCGGGAATCACCGTACCAATGAAATCGGACAGGGTGTTGTAGCCCAGTGCATTGAGCATGGTTTGCTGATCATTGGCGTCGGGACCAATGTGGCGGGATTCGAAGTTGGCTGGGTTACTCATAGTCTCACTCGGTGTGTGTATGTGTAGGTGAATACGTTTAATAAATTCTGTTTGTCGCTGCGCGTCTAGATTCCGTCATTGAGTCTTTGTACTCCGTCATTGCGAGGAGCGAAGCGACGCGGCAATCCATTATTAGCACGCTGTAGCGTAGATCGTGCCAGACATGGATTGCTTCGCTATGCTCGCAATGACGGTTGGCGCCTGCGGCGGGTTTAACCTCGAGCGCCCGCGGCGGTTTTAACCCCTATAGTACCGCTGCGGCACAAACGGCATTTTAGCCACAGTCATCGGGCGGGGCTTGCCACGTACCAGCGCAGAAACCTTAGTGCCAATAATCGCGAATGGGGCGCTGACATAACCCATAGCAATCGGTGCATTCAACGAGGGAGCAAATCCGCCGCTGGTGACGCGTCCGATGATTTCACCATCTTCATCCACAATCTCGGCGCCTTCTCTGACCGGCGCTTTGCCGTCGATCAAAAAGCCTGCACGTATTTCCGCCACGCCATCGCGCTGCTTGGCGAACAACAGATCGGCGCCAACAAAGCCGCCTTCTTTGTCACCGCCGACGCGGCGGCTTTTGGCCACGGCCCAACCCAACGCAGCTTCTGCGGGGGAGCGTTCATCGTCCATATCATGGCCGTAGAGACACAGGCCAGCTTCCAGTCGTAGCGAGTCGCGCGCACCCAGACCGATCCACTTGACCTCGGGTGAGGCCAACAGGCTTGCTGCCAGCGCCTCGGCCTGAGCGGCGGGCACTGAAATTTCGAAACCGTCTTCGCCGGTGTAGCCGGAACGGGTGACATAGCACTCGATGCCATCAATGCTCATGTGCTTGCCGGTCATGAATACGAGGGACGCGCACTCCGGTGCCAGCTGCTGCAATACGGTAACCGCTTTGGGCCCCTGCAGGGCAACCAGAGCACGGTCGTCCAGCAGCTCCAGTGAAGTGGAGGCCGACAACAAGCCAGTGAAATGAGCAACATCCTTCTCTTTACAGGCAGCGTTAAAGACGACGAAGTAGGTTGTCTCGTCCCAGCAGGTGACGATCAGGTCATCGACGATACCGCCCTGTGCGTTGGGCATGAAGGTGTACACCTGATGACCGGGCTTCAGGGTGTCCAGATCCAGTGGCAGGATCGACTCCAGATCACTCTTGGCGGCTTCGCCTTTGATCAGCGCCTGCCCCATGTGGGACACATCGAACAACCCGGCGTGTTCACGGGTGTGTAAGTGCTCAGTTTTAATACCGTCCGGGTATTGCACCGGCATATCGTAACCGGCGAAAGGCACCATTTTGGCACCTGCATCGACGTGCATGGCATGGAAAGGAGTCTGCAGCAAATCAGTCATAGTCGGCCCTGTACTCAAAGTCTGTGCTGAAAGAGATTACCCAATTAGGAGTAATAAGGTTGCGAATGATACGACTCACCTTATAATCAGTAAAATTAATAGTGATTATCCAGCTATAAGATATTTTGATAGATTCATAGCGCGCGCATAGATCAACTATAGCCTCAAATTCCGGCCTCAAGGGGCTAGAAGCGATCTTGTGACTTCAACAACACGTGACTCTGAAAGCCGATGAAAAATCTGTCCACCGATGCCCTGAGGGCTTTTATTACTGTACTGGAACTGGGCGGCTTCACTCATGCCGGGGAATACCTGGGCCGGACGCAACCGGCCATCAGCATGCAAATCAAGAAACTGGAGCAGACCATCGGCAAAAGCTTGCTGATCCGGCGTGGCCAGTCAGTGGAACTGACCAAAGCCGGTGAGGCGTTTCGCCCCTATGCCCGCCAGATTCTGGCGCTGAACGACGAGGCCGTGGAGCTGTTCAGTCAGGAGATGCTGGCCGGTAAGGTCAGGCTGGGCATTCCCAGCGAGTTTGCCTCGACCCTGTTGCCGAAGATTGTGGGGCTGTTTTCCCAATCACACCCCAATGTTACGCTGGAAGTCACCAGTGATCTGAGCAAAAACCTGCTGCACGAGCGTCGGCGTCTGGAGTTTGACCTGATTCTCGGCCTGCACCCGGACCCCTCCTCGGTAAACAGCAATGACATTGTGCGGCTGGATGAACTGGTCTGGGTGACCAGCGCCGATCACGACACCCACCAGCAGGCACCCTGCCCGCTGATTGTGGCTCCGGAGGGTTGTATCTATCGGGCCAGAGCCGTGGAGCAATTGACCGAATCCGGCATTCCCTGGCGACTGGTCTACACCAATCCGGACCTTTCCGGCATACGCTCTGCGATTGAAGAAGGCCTTGGGGTCACGGTGCTGGCCAAAAGCACGGTGCCCGATAACCTGAAAGTTCTGAAAAGCAGCGACCGCTACCCGCCACTGGGCAAGATGGCCATCAGCCTGGTCAAGCCCCAGCCCTCTGGGGGGCAGGCGGTGGATCGGCTGGCCGAATATTTAGCAGCATCGCTGAATTAAAAAGCCTGGCGGCCTCGCTGAATTAGGGGCTATTAACATTCTTGTTCGTCATCACCGGAGCTGAGCCTCGACACCCGCTCGGCCAGATGCTCAAGCCGAAGACCGGGATCGCTCAGTGACAGGAGTGCAACCTTGTCCGGTGAGCTCAGGGGCAGAAGCTGGCAGAGCTGCCACCCCAGATCGCGACTGTTGCGGATTTCCGGCAAATTGAGCTGTGAGACGACCGGATGCTGCCGCAGCTGGGCAGCCAAATCCAGCAGTCCGTCGTAGTGATCCGGTATTGGCTCACAGGGCTCTTCGGGCAGCCAGTTCACCTCGGCCATCATCAGTTGATCCGCCTCGACACGGGTACTGCTCAGGGTAAACTTGCGGCAGCCCTGAATGGTAATCCCCAACAGCCCGTTTTCGAGCTGCTCCCAATCGACGATGCGCGCTTCAACCCCGAACTGGAAGACCTGCGGCGCGCGTCCCACCTCGCGCCCTTCACGAATCTGCACCACGCCAAAGCCCTCGTCATTTTTCATGCAACGGCTGACCAGCGACACATAGCGTGGCTCAAAGATTTGCAGGGTCATCTTCTGTTCGGGGAACAGTGGGTTCGACAGGGGAAACAGGGCTATTTCAGACATAGGGACAAGACTCTCTTCAAAAGACTCGCGTCAATCAGACGTTGTTCACAGTCATGACGATTTCAATTTGGCTTCAGGCAGGGTTCAGTTTACCCGAGCTAATCTGATTCCTATAGAGATTAGCTGACTGACAGCATTGATGGAGAGTGAGAATGAACACCGCAAAAACATCACCCGCAATCAAACCCTTATTACTGGCAACCGCACTGTGTGCCGGCCTGTTTGCCACCGTCTCATGGGCCGACCGATACCAAAACCATCAGGGCGATCAGTACCGACATGCCAGTTACGATAATGGCAATTACCGCTATATCAACGACGGCCACCACAGAGGCAAGCAGCGCACCGCCAAAGCCAAGGTCACGCGCGTGGATCCCATTTACCAAACCGTTAGCCGTGATATCCCGGAGCGTTCCTGCTGGACCGAAACCCACTATGAACATCGAGACAGTGGTTATCAATCCTACACGCCGGCCATTCTGGGCACCGTCATCGGCGGCGCAATCGGTAACGCGGTCGGACACAGCAATACCAACAAGAAAGTCGGCACTGTCGTAGGCGGTGTTTTGGGGGCGACCGTGGGTCGCGATCTGGGCAACCGCAATCGCGACCACAACTACACATCACGCCCGGTGAATCAGGAAGTCTGTGAAGTGAATTACCGCACCGAGTACGAGGACCGTATTGTCGGTTACGATGTCACCTATCGCTACCGTGGTGAAACCTACCACACGCGCGCACATCAGCATCCGGGCAAGCATATTGAGGTGGCGGTGAATGTCAGACCGCTGCGTTACTGAGTCGGGACGACGAATCCCATGACCGGTTCCATTCGGGGACGAACGACCTGCAAAATTGCGCGTCCCCGTGTAGACTGCCAGACAGTCGATCAAAACATGGAGTGAGCTCATGAAGACCAAGGCAACTTTTTGCCTGCAGAATAGCCTCAAATCCGTCAGCCGCTTGTGCCGTCCTTCGGCTCTGGCCCTGCTGACAGCCGTACTGTGTGTCAGCTTGTCGGCCACTGCGGCTCCGAAGGACTCTGAGCGCGGTCGGGAGTTCAAAAACCCCCAGCAGCCCCATAAAGCACAGCACAAAGTACAGCCAAATGTACAACAGAAAGCCCAATCGAAAGCACAACAGAAAACCCATGACATCAGCCCGCAGCAGGCCGTTTCCATTGCCCGGCAACGTCAGCCCGGCAAAGTCCTGAGTGTGAAACGCAGCAATGGCTACTACAAGGTCAAGATGCTGCATGAAGGTAAGGTTCGCTACGTCAAGGTCAATGCCAACTGAGCGTGAAACGCTGAACGCAGGATGACCATCCGATTTCAAAGGAGTTAACACATGCATTTGCTGATTGTTGAAGATGAAACCCAACTGCAATTGCAAATCCGCCAGCAAATGGAAGCGCTCAACTTCACGGTCGACAGCGCTTCTGATGGCCGCGAGGGTCTGTATTTCGGCGAAGAGTTCCGCTATGACCTGGCGATTATCGATCTGGGATTGCCGCAACTGGACGGCATCGAAGTGATCAAACGCATTCGGGCTGCCGGTAAAGATTTTCCCATTCTGATTCTCACCGCCCGGGGCGACTGGCAGGATAAGGTCGAAGGTCTGGAAGCCGGTGCCGATGACTATCTGACCAAACCCTTCCATCACGAAGAACTGCGGGCACGGGTGCAGGCACTGGTTCGCCGCTCCGCCGGTCAGGCCACCAACACCTGGACGTTCGGGCCTCTGTCAATCGACTACGAGAAGAAGCTGGTACAACTGAACGACAAAACCATCGAGTTAACCAGCTATGAATTCAACACACTGGAATACCTCGCCCGCCACCAGGGCAAAGTGATTTCAAAATCCGAGCTGACCGAGTACCTGTATGCCCAGGACTTTGACCGGGACAGCAACACCATCGAAGTGTTTGTCGGCCGCCTGCGCAAGAAGATTGAATCCGATCTGAAATTTATTCACACAGTGCGCGGTCAGGGTTATCGCTTTGAATACCAAGGCTAGGTTGAACACAAACGCTGATCACCCCCAATCCGGGGACGCGCCTCCCTCCGGTGAGCCCTACCCGCTGGCCAATCAGGTGCGGATACTCAACTCGCTGCAGGGACGCTTTATTATCGCAAGCCTCCTCTGTTTGCCGTTGTTTATCGGCGCCAGTGGCCTGCTGCTGGAACGGGCTTTTAAAGACAGCCTCATCACCAGCGAGCAGGAACAACTCAACAGCCAGATGTACATACTGCTCGGTGCCGCCGAAGTACAGAATGGCCAACTGTATCTTCCGGAACAGCTGCACGAGCCACGCTACAATGTGGTGGATTCCGGGCTCTATGCCACCGTCAGTACACCCTCCCTGTTGGCTCCGGAACAAATCACCAATTGGAAACAGCTATGGCAATCTGAATCCATCAGCATCCTGAACATCACCCTGCCTTACAACGCCATGAGTTTCAGAACGGACCAGCGGGTTATGGAGGCCGCCGGTGACTATTTCCGCCTGACCTATGATCTCACCTGGGTCGACGACGACCAGAACGTGCTCCCCTTGCGGTTTCAGGTCTACCACAGTCAACAGGCCTATAAACAGCAGGTTAAAAAGTATCGTCAACAGCTTTGGTACGGGCTGAGCTTTCTGGCCATGGGGCTGCTGACCATCCAGGTGATCATCATGCGCTGGGGGCTCATCCCGTTAAAACGTCTGGCCAAGGAACTGAAGCGACTGTCTGGCGGTGAACAATCGCGGCTGACCGGCGATTACCCTGACGAGATCACCCCGGTCACCGACAGCCTGAATGAGGTTCTCCACCACGAACAGCAACAGCGTGAACGATACCGCAACACGCTGGGGGATCTCGCCCACAGCCTGAAAACGCCTCTGGCCATCGTGCAGGGAGAGTTGCAAAACCCGCAAGTGAATACCCAGCTTGCCAAAGAACAACTGGAGCATATGGGCAACATCATCCGTCACCAACTCCAGCGTGCGGTATTGCAAACCAGTCAGAAGCGTCACACGCCCCAACCCATACTGCCCGTCGCTGAACGATTAACCAAAGCCATGGGCAAGGTGTATCAGGATAAAAACATTCACTTTGAACTCCATATCGCCAGCGACCTGCGCTACCCCATCGAAAACCAGGATCTGTTCGAATTACTGGGTAACCTGATTGAAAACGCCTGCAAATATGGACACGACCGGGTTGAGATTACCGCTCTGGACAAGAACAGGGATCTGTTGATAATGGTTGCCGATAACGGACCCGGGATCAAAGATCAGGAGCTGGATATTATTCTTCAGCGCGGCGCCCGGGCGGATACCGCGAAACCGGGTCAGGGCATTGGTCTGGCCGTTTCTACCGATATCGTCAGTGCCTATGGCGGCAGTATTCAGGTTGGTAACAGTACAGCTCTGGGCGGGGCTGAATTTCAGATTCAGTTGCCTCGCGATTAACGGGTTGGGTTATCCCCAATACCGGCAACTGGCCACAATTCATTACCCGTTTGGCGATTCCTGTCATGTGCTGTTTATAAAGCCCCTTTAGGATGACCTGCAAAACAAAGCGCTTAAGAACGAAGCTGTATATATGGATGAATCAATACCTACTTCACCCCGCAAAACTGATCGTTTTTCAAGCAAGATGTCGACAAAAAGATATCTGCCAAAAAGGTGACCAACCGTTCACCTTTTGTTCTTTAAATCATCTGTTTGAAAAGATAGGATCGAGCTACGCTATACAACAAACAGCAATTCAAAATAAAGTTTATAGCGCTGTCTCAACAATAAATCTAATGACACCAAAAAGAGCACCACTCATGAGTGATACTAGAATTCCTGGCGCAACCAACCGTGTTGCGATAACCAAAAGCACCCTTAAAACTTTGCCCCTCGCCATTGCCATTGCTGCTGTATCTCCCTTCAGCGCGTTACAGGTGAACGCCTCCTCGTTGATGGAAGAGGTGGTTGTAACCGCTCAGAAACGTGAAGAAAACCTCCAGAGTGTTCCCATTTCCATCTCGGCATTCAGCGGTGATGCCCTCAAGGAAATGGGTGCTGAATCCGTCAGCGATCTGGGCCGGGCCACCGCTGGCGTTTCGATGAACAACGAAAGCGTAACCCAGCCTGCCTACAACGTTCGCGGTATTCAGACGGACGACTTCACCGTAGGTTCCGACCCCGCCGTCGCGCTGTACGTGGATGGTGTGTACGCCGCTCGTGGTGCCGGTGCAGAGATTCCACTGGATGATGTTGAGCGTATCGAGATTCTGAAAGGTCCACAGGGAACCCTGTTCGGCCGTAACGCCACCGGTGGTGCCATCAACTACATTACCAAGAAGCCGTCTCTCGAAGGGCAGGAAGGTTCGGTAACCGGCAGTGTTGGCGACTACAGCCGCACCAAGCTGGACTTTACTTACAATACGCCCGTTTCTGAGACCGTGGCGATTCGCTTCGGCGGCTCGGTAAACCGTCGGGACGGTTATTTGGAAAATGCCAATGGCCGCGATCTGAATGACACAGACAGCCAATCTTTCCGCGCGTCCATTTTGTGGGAGCCCAATGACAAGGCTCAGCTACTCTGGCGCGGTGAATACAGTGATATGAGTCAGGGTTCCGGTACGGTATATACCACTACCGAGAGTGTCTATAACGCGGGCGTCTTCGATGAGCCCTATGACTTGTACGGCGATATCAGTACCGACGTGCAATCGCTGGAAGAACGCGATCTGTTTGGTACGTCACTGGAATTTAACTATTTCTTCGATAACGCCACCTTCACCTCTTTGACGGCCTGGCGCAGCATGAACGTCAACTTCATCAACGATGAAGATGGTTCTTCCGACCCCGGTCACTACTTCGCATCAGAAAACATTGACGATCAGGATCAGTTCAGTCAGGAATTCCGCCTCACCGGCGAAACGGATCGTCTGAAATGGACTCTGGGTGCCACCTATAGCCGCGAGCATGTGGATCACACCACCGATGCCATCGCCACGACCAGTATGCTGGAAAACTTCGCGATCTACACAGCCTTGCTGAACGATGTTGATGCCTATCAAGGTCTCGGGCTACCAGGCGCTGCTCTTGGACTGGACAGCAATTCCAACGATAAAGAAATCGCTGAAGTCGTGAATGGTGTACGTGCTATTGAGGATGCTTATGCGCAAACAGGCTTGTCCCTTGCCACCTTCCTCAATCAACTCACCGGGCTGCCTCTGAACTATTTACAGCCGCAAGTTGCAGGTAATATCAGTGAAGATCCTAATTGGGTGGAATCAGTCCATAACACCGGCACATACGAAAGTACGGCGATTTACGGCGATGCGACCTATTCGGTAACTGAAAACCTGAATATTACCGCTGGTCTTCGCTACACCTACGACGAGAAAGAATTTACCGTTAAGACAGGCTACAACCCTGGTAACTCTCTGTTTATTAATCCGTTGACCAGTCAACCCCAGCCACTGGGCCTGTTTTTCTACAACAACGGGATTGATGGTGGCAATGTAGCCCAGAAATACAGCGATGACTGGGGCGCACTGTCCGGCCGTTTTGTGATGGATTACACCTTTAACGACGGTTCCATGGTCTATGGTTCTGTTGCTACCGGTTTTAAATCCGGCGGCTTCAACAGCCTGAGTTTTGGCCCCGGTGTTGAGCCTTCTTTCGATCAGGAAGAAGTGACCAACTATGAGCTGGGCTATAAGGGCGAGTTCCTGGATGGCAAGATGCGCTTTAATGCTTCTGCCTACTATTATGAGTACGACAATAAGCAGGATCTGAACCTGATTGGTACCCCCATTCCAAGCTACAACATCACCACCCTCGATGCAGAAGGTAAAGGTGTGGACATGGAACTCTACTGGTCAGTTACCGATCAGTGGTTTGTCTCTGCCAACTACAGCTACATCAAAACCGAGATCACCGATTACGATGTCATTCTTGATGAAGACGACGATACCGGTAAATCTCTGGTTAACACTCCGGAAAACACGTTTTACGTGATGACGGAATACACCATTCCGTTTGATTCCACCGGTGAACTGGTACTGCGTGCAGACTACAGCTGGGTTGACGAAGCCGATGGTCAAGCTCGTGATCGACTGGATTCTTTCTATCGCGCCAACGCCCGCGCTACCTATAACAGTGCCAGCGATAACTGGTCGGCCTCGTTATGGGTTAACAACGTGACGGACGAGGAAGACATTCGTGACTTCGTTGGCCCCGGCGGCGCCATTGGCTCTTATACGGTGGCGCGTCGTCTGCCACGCATGTACGGCCTGGATTTGACCTATCGCTTCTAAGGGTCAAATTTGGATCCGACAAAAAAACCGGCCTCCCATGGCCGGTTTTTTTATGCGACTTTTCCTTAACGCTTTTACACCCCTTTGCGATGTCAGAGAGATGCAAATCCCATCAACGCATGGCTCATACCACCGCAACCACCCTGCGACCAGCCTCCATCCACCGGCAAAATAACCCCACTGACGTAAGCGGCCAGATCTGAGCTTAGGAACAGGCAGGCGTTGGCAATATCGGTAGTTTCGCCCATGCGCTTCATCGGTACCGATTCCACGGTAAGCTGACGCAACTCTTCCGTCGGCGCCAATCGATCCATGCCTTCCGTTTTATCAATGGGGCCCGGCACCACCGAATTGATGCGAATGCCCTCCGGCCCCCACTCCATGGCCAATGTGCGAGTCACCATATCGACCCCGGCTTTGGCAGCACAGACGTGGCTTTGCGCCATCATTGGCAGAAAAGCCTGTGGAGCCGAGATGTTGATGATGCTGGCACCCGGCTTTTTCAGGTATTGATACGCGCCTTTCATCACGTGGAAGGTGCCCAGCAGATCAATCTCCACCACCGCCTTGAAGGCATTGGTCGACATCCCTTTCGCGGTTGCCGGAAAGTTGCCTGCAGCACCTGACACCAAGACATCAAAGTCGCCAAAGGCCTCATGGACTTCGGCCAAGCCGGCTACAACAGCCTCCGGGCTGCGAACATCAGCGCAGAATCCCATCGCCTCTGCCCCCAACGCCTTGAGACTTGCCACTGTGTCATCCACCTTATCCTGCGACCGGCTCGCAACAGCCACTCTGGCGCCCTGACGGGCAAATTCTTCAGCGACACCGCGGTTAATACCGCTGGTACCTCCCACAACCACGACCGTTTTATTTGTAAAGTCCAGGGTTATAGCCATAACTCTCTCCTGATTTCACCTGATTATTGATTTTCGTTGTCATGTACTGTCGTCAAGGTGTTCCGCGTTTGAAAAGTCACGACGGTGTTGGAACATTCAACTCGAGATAAGGTAAGTGTAGTCGGCGAAGTGCCACTACGATTCGAGAGGGGTATTTGCCAGACGAACGGGTGGCGCTATTTACGACACTATTGATGGCACTATTGACGGCACTACGAATGACACTACGAATGGCACGAATTGCAACATTCTCACCAACCGGCTAGAATCTGCCAAACGCTCAAAAATCAATCACAATAATTCTTGCGTAGAAGAGGTTCGACCATGATGAATGTAAAATCTTCCCTGATTGCCATGGGTATCGCCCTGGCCCTGCCATTGACAGCGGCTCACGCAGACACCCGTTCCGACGCACAACAGGTACTGAACACTCTCCATGGCAGTGTAGCCAGCGCGGAGCTGGCTTTGTCCGTTGCCGGCGCCAACCAAGCCATCCGTGCAGTGCAGGCAGAGCAAGCCATCAATCAGCTCTCCGCCAGTGTCGCTCAGGCGGATCTGACCATTGCCCTGGTCAATGCTCACGACAGCATCAGTGGTGTCTCAGATGCGCAAATGTTGGCTGAGCTGAATGGTCTGTTGAACAATAACGCGGGTGAAAACCATCCCGAACTGATCAGTGCCGTCGTATCAGAACGCCCCACGTTGGCCGCCGACGTGCAGACCCTGGCGCTTAACGCCGGAATGCAGGAAGACATGGTGGCAAGCTCCATCATCAGCGGCATGAGCAATGCACAGGCGACTGCTGCGGGTCAGTAATCACAGCTGGATTAACTACCGACTCTAGAACCCCGTCATTGCGAGCGTAGCGCGGCGATCCATGTTTGGCACATTGTAACGTGCATTCTGCCACACGTAGATGGATTGCCGCGCTACGCTCGCAATGACGATGTAGATAGGGTGCACTCTAGCGACACCCTTGGGCTGATTACCTGCCAACGATTCCCGCCAAAATCAAAAAAGCGCCGAAAGGCGCTTTTTTGTGTCTGTAGTTCTATCACGAGAATCTACCGAAAGGGCATCAATCCCCGATCTTCCAACCGTTTGTGATCGGGTAGCGACGGTCGCGACCAAAGCCACGCTCAGTAATTCTCGGCCCGACAGGCGCCTGACGCCGCTTGTATTCGTTGACGTCCACTAAACGCAATACACGGTGCACCACATCCGGCTCAAAGCCTTCAGCGATGATTGCTGTGGCACTGCAGTCACGCTCAACATACAGCTCCAGAATGCGATCCAGATCCTCATAGGGAGGCAGGCTGTCTTCGTCTTTCTGATCCGGAGCAAGCTCCGCCGAAGGCGGACGCTCGATCACACTGACCGGGATCACTTCTTCAATGGTATTGCGATAGCGAGCCAATTCGAACACCAGAACTTTCGGCACATCCTTCAGTACATCAAACCCGCCGGCCATATCGCCGTACAGGGTCGAATAACCTACAGCCATTTCGCTCTTGTTGCCGGTCGTCAGCACCAAATAGCCTTTTTTATTGGAAATGGCCATCAACACGACACCGCGACAGCGAGCCTGCAGGTTCTCTTCGGTGGTGTCCCGCAAGGTTCCGGCAAACTCATCTTCAAGAGCCGTCATAAACGACTCAAACATGGGCTCGATGGAAATGGACTGATAGGCCACACCCAGACGCTGGGCCTCGTCCGCGGCATCGTTTTTACTCAGATCAGAGGTGTAACGAAACGGCATCATGATTGCTTCCACCCGGTCTTTGCCCAGGGCATCAACCGCAATGGCCAGGGTCAGGGCGGAATCAATCCCACCGGACAGCCCCAGTACAACACCTTTGAAACCGTTTTTATTGACGTAGTCCCGAACGCACAACACCAACGCCTCGTAGACACTGGCGAGACGCTCGGGCTCAGGGGTGACACTGCCATCGCGAACAGTACATTCACCGCCACTGACATCCATGGTTACCGGCAACAGCAACTCTTCGTAGCTGGGCGCCTGCACCCGGACCTCACCTTCGGCATCCACCACCATGGACGCCCCATCAAATATTAATTCATCCTGAGCGCCGACCTGGTTGACATACAGAATCGGCATCTGCCCCTCACGGGCACGCTCATGCAACAGCTTGCGTCGTTCATTGATTTTGCCGATATGGAAGGGGGAGGCATTGATGTTGAGCATTAATTGAGCACCGGCCTGTTTGGCTTGATGCATGGGCTCAACTTGCCAGATATCTTCACAGATCGTGACGGCCGCCTTGATGCCTTTTAAACGCACAATACAAGGGCTGTCACCAGAGACAAAATAACGTTTTTCGTCAAACACTTTATAATTTGGGAGATGCTGCTTGGCGTATTCGGCAGTAATTTCACCACCGTCAATCACACCAGCCATATTAAACACACGACCGGCCATCACCCTCGGATAACCAACAACCACAGCGGCTTGCAGTGATGCACTGCAAATTGACTCCAGAGCACGATCAATCCGAAGTTCGAGACTTTCACGCAACAGCAAGTCTTCAGGCGGATACCCCGTCAATGTCAGCTCAGGGAAAATAACGATGTCAGCGCTGTGCTCGGATTCAGCCTGACGGACAGTATCGATCACCAGCTCGGTATTTCCCTGAATGTCCCCGACTAAAGGGTTTACCTGGGCCATGACAATCTTTAGGGTTGGCATATTTTCTAACTCCGGAATGACTCTTTTTCACCAGCTTTTCCCAGCGGCCAACAGACCTGGCACACGCAAAAACTCACGCATGTCGGCCCAATTTGCCAGACCATTGACTGACAATGTGGCAGAATCTGTATTCTGCAAGCAGTTACCTGGGGTAGCCATCGGCGAGGATGGGCTATTTTCGGATAATCCAACGGATTAAGCAAAATAAACATGACAAACACACACGCTGACAGCGGTTACTCTGCTCCTGAAAGCTCTTCAAATGATATCAACTACCCTCTGCTGAAAATCTACACCTATTACCGGGTCGGATTGAGCTTGCTGCTGCTGTTGATGTTCTTTTCCCGTCTGGCTCCCAATATCCTCGGGGATCAAAATCCAGAGTTATTTTTGGCCACCTCCGCCACTTACGCATTGGTGAATGTCTTTACTCTGGCAATTCTCTGGCGCCGACGCTTTACCCCCACAAATGAGCAGATTTTTGTCATTCTCTTTATCGACATCGTTGCCCTGGTTCTGCTGATGCATGCCAGCGGGGGCCTGATCAGCGGACTTGGTTTCTTATTGCTGGTAACCGCCGCTACCGGTGGTATCTGCCTGAACACCCAGGCCAGTACAGCTCTCGCGGCTCTGAGTTCGCTGTTGGTGTTAACCCAGGCTCTTTACATGATGCAGACATCCACCAGTGATGAACGCAGTCTGTTTGCCGCAGGAACACTGGGCATTATCCTGTTCGCCTGCTCACTGTTGTTTAATTATCTGAGTGGGAAATTACGGGCAAGTGCGGCCGAGGCCACGGCCCAGGCAGAACATGCCGCCTATCTGCAGCGTCTGGCACAACTGATTGTCGAGCGAATGCAGACCGGCATTGTGGTGACGGACCCATCCGGCTCGGTGGATCTGATCAATCGATCGGCCACACAGCTGCTCAATTGGCCCCAGTTCGGCCAGTCCCTTCAGCTCAGCGATATCGCAGAGCTGGAAGATCAGCTAAATCAGTGGCAACAACACCCGCAGACCACGATTCCGAATTTAAAGCCCAGCACGACCAACGCCGAAGTCCGTTTGCGCTTTGCCGATCTCGCGACCGACAAGGACCATCCCGCCAAGACGCTGATTTTTGTAGAAGATGCCCGAAGTCTTAACCGCGAAGCCCAAAGTATCAAACTGGCTTCCCTCGGGCGTCTTACCGCCAGCATTGCCCACGAAATCCGCAATCCACTGGGAGCCATCAGCCACGCCGGACAACTTCTGGCCGAATCCCCCAATCTGGATCGCGCCGATCGCCGGTTGACTGAAATCATCGACACCAATGCACAACGGGTAAATCAAATTATTGAAAACGTACTGCAACTGTCTCGCAGGCGCCCCACCAAGCCCGAGCAAATCAATCTTAGCCAATGGCTGCAGAGTTTTATCAACGATTTTCAGGAAAACAGTCCTGATAGCGTCAAAATTGACCTGGACCTGCTTAAGAGTAATGTGCACACCCGTATTGATATCAGCCATCTGAGCCAGGTTTTGACCAACCTCGTCGACAATGGCCTGCGTTATAGTCAACAGGCAACCGGGCAGGCCCATGTCACACTCAAGCTGGGTATCGACACCATCACAGAACTGCCCTTCCTGCTGGTTATTGACGATGGCGACGGGATACCGGAAGATGGCCAATCGCATATTTTTGAACCTTTTTACACCACAGAAGCCACAGGCTCCGGGCTGGGACTTTATCTCTCCAGAGAATTGTGCGAAGCCAATCATGCGGCCATCAGCTATTGCCGCGACAGCGATAAGAAAAGCTGTTTCCGTATAGATTTTGCCCACCCGGACAGGATGTTTTAATTACCCATGAGTACGCCGAAGACCCAAGCCCTTATTATTGATGACGAACCGGATATTCGTGAATTGCTGGACATCACCCTGTCTCGGATGGGCATCGACGTCGATTGTGCGGCAACCGTCAAAGAAGGCATGGAATACCTGAGCAATAACAGCTACAGCGTTTGTTTAACGGATTTGCGCCTGCCTGATGGAGACGGCATTGAACTGGTCAAGTGGATGCAAAAGCATCACGCCAACCTGCCGGTTGCCGTATTCACAGCCCATGGCAACATGGACACCGCCATTGCCGCCCTGAAAGCCGGTGCATTTGATTTTATTTCTAAACCGGTTGAACTGGAGCACTTGCGCAGCCTCATTAATACAGCGCTGCGTCAAACCACGCATCAGGAAACCCACTCTGAAAACAGTCCTCCACTGCTTGGTAAAACTCAGAGCATCGACAGTCTCAGAAAAAAGATCCTCAAGGTTTCCCGCAGTCAGGCCCCCGTTTATATCAGTGGTGAATCCGGCACGGGTAAAGAGCTGGTAGCCCGTGCCATTCACTATCAAGGCGGGCGTTCCGACGGTCCCTTTATCCCGGTCAACTGTGGCGCCATTCCCAAAGACCTGATGGAAAGTGAGTTTTTCGGGCACAAAAAGGGCAGTTTCACCGGTGCATCCGGAGACAAACAAGGGCTGTTTCAAGCCGCGAACGGCGGCACATTATTTCTGGATGAAGTCGCCGACCTGCCACTGGATATGCAAGTGAAACTGTTGCGTGCAATTCAGGAAAAGGCCGTTCGACCTATTGGCTGCGACCACGAAATCCCGGTAGATATAAGGGTGCTGAGCGCCACCCACAAAGATCTGGCACAGGAAGTCCAGCGTGAACACTTCCGCAACGATCTCTATTACCGCATTAACGTGATCCAGATAAACATACCGCCCTTGAGAGACCGCCAGGAAGATATCGAACTGCTGGCCAATCACTTCCTGAAAAGCTTTGCCGAAGAAGCCGGGTTACCCACACCGACCTTGGCGAAAAACACCCTCGCGGCCCTCAAACAATACCCCTTCCCCGGAAACGTCAGAGAGCTGGAAAACATTCTCGAGCGCGCCTTCACCCTATGTGATGAAGACACCATTCAGCTTGAAGACCTGCAACTGCCTCGCGCCGAAACCCAACCGTCCACCAGTCTCACACAGCGAAACGACCACCCGACTGATGCCATCGATTCACTGGATGACTATCTCGAAGAAATCGAAAAAGAAGTGATTTGTGCAACTCTCGAGAAGACCAAATGGAACCGCACAGCCGCTGCGAAAAAACTGGGCATCACCTTCAGGTCATTTCGGTATCGATTGAAAAAGCTGGGGCTGGATGTGGATGAGGAGTGACTTTCAGTCTTCTGGCTGAAGACGTTGCACATCTAACACCGTAAACTTATCTGGACATGACATAATTCCAAGGAGGGAATTCCATGTCCGATCAACCAGGCCTGGTCTCTTGCTGTTCGGCAAACTACTTTGCACAGCAAAATTCGCGGGGATTTACGTTACTTGAGCTTTTGGTCAGTCTGACGATCATCAGCATCCTTTTGCTTTCAGCTCTGCCAGGCATGAGTCATTTACTAAACAAAAATGAAGCTGACAGCAGTATCAGTACAGTATTCAGAGCCTGGCAACATGCTCGCAGCCTTGCCGCCACCCGGTCACAACGAGTGCTGCTATGTGGTAGCGATGATGGTTTACATTGCAAAAAGCAATGGAAAGACCAGTTAATTTTATTTGTCGATAATAATAACAACTACCAACCAGATAACGATGAGACACTACAACGATATGAATTTAATCATTCACGTGGAAACCTGCAGACCAGAGTTGGATTTGGCAAAAACTACGTAATTATTGATCCTCTGGGAAAAGCTCCATTAACGGGAAGCTTTTTATTGTGTAATCCTGATGAACCATCACTGGAAAGGAAAATCAGCTGGAACATGGCTGGCAGACTCTACCTAACTGGCAACCACAGTCACCATAAAGGAAACTCAACCATCCACTGCCCCAGTTAACTGACGAAGGCACATTACTGCAATTACCAACAAGAAGCTGCATCAGTTCCCGTAGCCGACTTAACACCTAGATGAGTGATGGATAATGTTGTACAAGCGGTATCATCTGCCTGCGGCCCTCCGGCCACAGGCGTCGCTGTGAGAGTATAACAATTATATTTAACTGAACCGCCACCTACACAACTGCCAGTACCTGAATTCATATTCAGAGTTATCTGATAATACCCTTCAGGTGAAAGTAATTTATCCGAACCATCGCCACCAATTTCATCCACATCATTGGCGTAGCCACTGAATTGAAAAAATCTTTTTTCCTGCGCCAGTACTGCTGCAGACAAGGCTGCCTTTGCGTCTGCCCTGCGGGATTTTTTCACACTGTCTTGATAAGCAGGCACTGCGATCGACGCCAAGATCGAGATGATGACAACCACAATCATCAATTCGATCAACGTAAAGCCTTTCTGTAAATTATGAGTCATCTCGTTACTCTTTTATCATTTTTAAAAATCGCCATCCCAATCGACCTTGACCTCCCTCCAGGACTGGCGACCATAGGCAGCCGGTTCGCCCTGAAGGTTTGGATCACTCAAGACGCTTTTATCATCCACAGAAACGCCGCTACCCTGAGCATCATCGGAAACGCCTTGACCATCACCACCCAATAAAGCGAGCCCTTGATTGATACCTGTATCTGTCAGAACCAGATCCCCATCATTATGAGTGTAATTAGTGTTTACACCAACAGGTGCATAGGGTGAGGCCGTGCCAGTCTGGAAATGATAGGCATTTATACGTGAATAACCGATAGGAGAACACTGATCCATAGACGGCGCATATTCGCTGAATAACAAGGTTGTTCCCACTAGGTTTGACGCTCCGACCTGACGAGCTGCACCAGAGTTTGTAGGTGACAAAGTCAACTCACGATACCAACCTTCAGTTTTCAGAATCTCTGTTCGGAGCTCTTGCCAAGTGCCAACAGTCACGCCATTAACTACGACATCACTGCCGCCATCAGCACAAGGCGCTTCACATGATCTGACAGAATTCACTGTGGTAAAACTGGTCGCATCTTCTGTAAATACCTGAATGTCTGTGACATCCACCATATTATTTACACTTACCCCAGCGGCGGGATCTGGCTCAATAATGCCGTAATAATACTGAGTCTGTGTCGTAGTATTATCATCAGGGACCAAATAGCGTCCCGTACCGGCATAAATCCACTTATTTTGGAATGAATCCCTTTCAAGTCTTGGAGTCTCAACAACCGGATTATTGGTGTTGATGAGATTTGTCATACTGGAACCACTGATCGGACTAAAGGACAAATCCAAACGTTTCAGGGCTCCAGACTGGGTTCCAGCATTATCTTGTACAGCGCCAAAATACACAGCATCGTCCTGATAGTCACCATCCCAATCAATGGTCGCCAAATCCCCACCAAAACTGTTTGAATCAAAAGGAACGCTGGCAATAAATTCCATATCATTCAAATCGTAAAACAGCAGCCTGCCTGTATCGTTACTTACAGCGTTGGACAATGCATCGGGGCCTTTAGGGCCTGATGCGAACACCAGATACCAGTCATTATCACCAGGGTTCGAATAGCTCCCAGTATCACCTGGTGTTCTTCGTTTTACCACTACAGGTTTGGAAGTGGTAAACCCCCAGGTAATGGAATCAAAAGAAACAGATGCTGTCGCAGAAGTTCCTGTACTTGACTCAATATCCACCGTAGCTGAGGTGTAACCAGCCCCTTGATCAACAATATCAACTGAGGCAACAGAATAACCCAAGGTTGCAGATATTACCGCAGTGAAGCTGGTATCGGAACGTGTCACAGAATCGATCGAGATTGAAGAGTACCCACTACCCTCGTTATCGATTGTGACCGATGTGATAGCTCCACTGGCATCAACAGTGGCCACGGATGCGGATGCACCGGAGCCATCTCCAGAGAAAGCAATTACATCGCCAACAGAGTAGCCTACACCTCCATCGATAACATTTAACGCCTTCAGTTTGTCGCTATTTGATCCATTCCCTAAAGAATAACTAAAGGTTGCTTCCGAATCACTTTGCTCGGCAGTAACAGACAACTGGGTATAACCGGAACCGGTATCATTTATCGAAACCCCTGTAATTTCTCCTCCTGCTCCCACCGATGTTACGACTACAGAAGCACCCGCACCGTCACCGGATATCGACAGTGAATCTCCAACACTGTATCCCTTACCACCACTTTCAATAGTTAAAGACAACAAACTTCCAGTAGGAGCTAAGGTCGCTACAGCTTCAGCACCAACACCGTCACCAGACACTGTCACGGTTGGAGGGCTGGTGTAGCTGTCACCACCTTCAGTTAAAGACAATGACATCAGGTCAGCAGGTGGAGCCTGTAACTCGGCCAACAGTCTGGGCTCAGTCTCTGGATTGGTGATATCGAAAATGAGGTAAGAAGAACGAATCGTTACATTATCATTGTCGGCATCTGGTCCGGTTTCATCCGAGTTGGGATCAATTTCGAAATCCCCGCCGCCAAAGCGCATACCAACCACAAGAATGGTTCCCCAACCATTCGTATGATCGTCGTCATCAGGAAAGATGTTAACGTCATAAACCCGTGCAGAACCATCGACATAGTACACATGGCTGTAATCCGGGGATGTTAACCATTGCAGATGAGGCAAAACTGCCATCGGAACATAAGACCACAACTCCGCCCCCAGGGGATGTGCCGTTTCTGAGCCAGCACTGGATTGTGTTTGAAAGGAGTTGTCCGACGAACGATAAAAACCTGCGTTAAACGCGTGCAACATACCATCGTTGCCACCGACATAAATAACCTGACGACGATTCCTGTAGTCTATCCGATATTGGGTATAAGTATCGTCATTGTACAAAGAGTCAAAAGAAGCTCCCGGACTACTCACCGAAGCAGGTGCCGAATGAATCAGATCTCCGATTCGCCATACTTCTTCGGCACCATCACTATCGAAGTCTACAGATCTAGTACGGTAACCCGAGATGGAGTCATCGCCTCTAATATAATTAACGATATTATCGACTTCATCTTTGTTGGTAGATTTTAATCCAAAGTAACGATACAACTGATTAACATCCGGATCTAAAGCAGAAGTGTCAAAATCGACAACCTCATCCGGCTGGACAGTCCCATCCCCATCAACATCAATTCCAGTTTTTATAAAACGACCTGTATTAGCCGACGATGTATAAGTCCTTTGCGTTCTGGCTTGTGCATTAGAAAGCTTCGCCAACTCATCACGAGCGTTCCAGATAGCAACAAAATCTTCAAAATCAATCGTATCGACTAAAGTGAACGTATCACCACCATTGGCTGAGGAATAGCGGTTGACTTTGGTTTGCTGCTCACTCTGATCGTAGAAAAACTCTACCCGGTAATCCGTGGCGTACCCATCAAGGGTCTTATCACCATCTGTGTCTTCACGAAAATAGCCATTCTCATCCCGAAATAGTGCATGTAGCATTCCAGGCCAGGAAATATAGTCAGTTGCCGAGGCCTGATATTTTGGATAATAAGAACTTTGATAGATCGCACCGGACCCCGAGCCGGTATTGGCCACTACCGCTGCTGCGGAGCTACTCACCACATTGATCCCAATCTCATTAAATACCGCGTCAAGTGAGGCTTCTAATTGAAGAGGGTTCGTCACTGGAAAATAGTTATCGGGCAAACCGTCACCACCTGATACAAGTTCACCACTGACATTTTTAACATCCCACTCATCATTACTGTCGGGTACTCCGTCCCCATCGATGTCATTAAACTTGCCGTATTTAGCCGTATAGAACAGAGGATCTTTGAGCAAGGATGCCGTTGATGCACTAATGTCATACTCTTGACTTGACGGTGAGTTACTGATCACTTGACCGCTGGTTCCTGAATGAGCATGATACCCATCCATGTCAGTACCACTGATCACGTATCCGAATTGCATCGTATCAGGAGTTGACACACCGATAATTGTGGTCTTGACTATTACTTTCGTTGATGTGACAGAGACATCAATGACACCGTGCATATCCTGATCGAAGTCACCGCCTTGCTCACTATCTTCCCAATTCACATAATATTTTGCCGTTACTGTCCCGGACACTTCTTCAGGTAGACTGATTATTTTGAAGTCCACCAAGGCACAGTTGGTATTAGGATTGGTAGTTGCATTACGACAAGCCGGTAAAATTGTCACCACTGAATCGGAGGAAGGTACAGGCACTTCCATAACGGGAACAGAAGGGGCAAGGGAAACCGCGTATGTATTTACACCTTGTGTGCCTGGTAAATCTGGACGAATATCAGTTTGGTAGACATGGTAGGCAATACCGGCAGAGTGATAACCACCTTCAAGCCTTGGCGCATCCGGGCAAGTACCTTTTACCGCACCTAACCCTGATACAGTTTTCGCCGTACACAGCTGGTTTGTTTCTCCCCCTACAACCTCACCCACAAAATAATCATTTCCGGTGATGCCTTCCAGATCACCTACCTTATTAGTCAACGCTGCAGCCGTCTCAGTAGTCTGCAAATCAGTTACTCTATCCAACTGATCAGTATCATAAGAAGATGTACTGGCATTAAATGCGATAATGCTTAATTCCGAACATGCTGAATCACTATTAACTGGATCGTTCCAAGTAGCGGTAGTCAATCCGGAAATGATATCGGCATCGCTGGTATTGTATTCTGGAGATGCATCCTTACCAGCAAAATAGCGATAACATTCCAGCATTATTTCAGAAAAAGGATTCCCCCAGTTAGTACATTTACCATTATCAAATTCTGATTGCCCCCAAGGACAGGAATCATCATCGTTATACCGTCCATCAGTATCAGCCCCTGGACCAAATCTATATCGAGCCAACCTGAATTTATTTAAGGTATTAACAATACCACCATTAGCTGGAGTGCTTTTGAATGTTCCATCAGTGGTTACATTAACTTCGTCGGTAAAACTACTAACATTTTTTCGCAGCACGCCACCAGATTTATTCTTTGTATAGCTTCCCGTCAACAGACCAAACTCAATTTCTTCCTCATCGCCAAATTTTTGTAAAACACCTACCGGCTTCTGGTGTGTGCTTGTGGGATATGCTTTACAATTATCTTCTTCCAGTCCATTGACACACACAGACACCCTGACATTCAAATCTGCCACTTGAGCAGTAGCTTTGGAAGGACTGTCAGAGTAAGCATTAATACCTGATAAATCTGCTGTATTCTTATTTAGACCGTATGTACTATTAGTAATTTCATCCCGAAAACGGCACTGGAAACGTTCACCCGAAGCCCATAAAGAATAGTTGCCTCTGACAACCCTTAATAACGGTGGATGAACATTCGCGTCGATCTTTTGAGACTCTCCTGAGCTAACAACGGTGGTATTACAAAATGTCAAACCGCTGGACTGGGTCCCCAACCCCAGGTTTGCCGGGGTATAAGGCGTTAATCTCGCTATATCGTTACCATCGTAATATTTCGCAAAGCTGTGGGCATCATTTGTAAGAAAAGTACGTTCAAGCACTGTCAAAGAATCCGTATCCACTCTACGGAACCCGCCATAGAGCACCTTGCGAATCTGATCTATACGAGTCATGGATGCCCAGTTTAAAAAATTACCACTCCAGTTACCCGAACAGTATTTGGAACTTGATTCAGAAACAGGTTCAAACCGAGCATTGTTGTAGGTATAGCACTTGTAAGGGTCAAAATAACCCACATAATCGATTGAGTGTGTGTATGTGGTTTCGACTGTTCCATCAAAATCCAAATCGTCATAATCAGAATAGGATTTAAAATAAAGCTGGTGGTCATTGGACAATGCCAATAATACTTTTGAAGACCCTCCGACGCTCAAAATAGGTGGTTGAGATTCATAATCGCTAGCGGTCTGCTGTCCCCAAGCCAGTAGCGATGCAATCAGCAGAGTGAATCCCACCATCACGGCAGGCACATTAGCTTTCATGGATATATTGTTCATAATGCTCGCTCTGTTCATTATCAGTTCACTTTTTTGTACATGCTTTGCAGCATTACAACAGAGTTATTTGTCAAACCTTTCGCCAAAGCAGTAATACGGAACTGCGGCGCACAATTTTCATCACTGGCCACTTCACAGTCATTGGCCGCGGTTTTGTCCACATAGCACATGAATTCAATAATATAACGAGCATTCACTGTAGCACCCGGATTACTGGGGACAACCTGTACACTTTTTGAATCATTTTTCCATAAATTAGGCTCACCCGTAGCGCCACTCCACTTCCAGACTGAAGTTTCAGGCAATTCCATTCGATCTTTACAGGCAGCAAGATCTGTAGAGCTCAGAAAAGGATCACTGGGATTGTAAAATGCACATAGGCCATTATTACAAGCTGCACTGAAACAATTCGACCCGGTGCAACCATCAATAAAATTGGACTGATGAAGATTTGTATTGGAAATCCAATTTTCCGCAACGACTAAAGTCTCTTCTGCCACTTCCATAGCCACGGCTCGATCACGAAAAGCCGATGCCATTTTCATCTCACTGCTAGTCCCACTCATGGAAGCCAAACCCAAGATTGTCACCACCAACAGCATGACCAAACAAATGATCAGAACAACACCAGATTGCTTTTGCACAGAAACCATCAGATTCTCCGATTATTATTTGACCAGACCCAGATTCCGCAGCTGTACGGTGGAATTCACCTTCTGTCTGAGCAATCGATCATCATAGGTTATACCTTCGAATGTAAATTCGGTATTGCTGGCCCAAACCGGGGACAAAGAACGCATCAACAGACTAAGACGCACCGAAACAACCCGATCCCATTCGAGGGTGCCAACGCCCGTTATTTCATCAGCGTCTAAATAGCGATTTGCTTCTCCATCGAATAAGTTATCAGTATCAACCCCATACTTGACTTGCATGTTTTCAACGCCGACCAGAAGTTCCTCAGCCTCTGTATCCAAACTCCCCGTAGCTTCATCCGCTCGAAGTTTTACTCGATATAAAGCCGGTATCGTTGGATCGATGGATGAAGCACCGATATAAAAGGCCTGCCCTACAAATTCCATGACTGTCGAGCCTTTGTTAAAACACTTGCCAGTAAGGCTTGAAACATCACTGCACGTTCCATTGCCGCCCATATCCTTAGTGCAATTACCCGGAGATGTTGAATTGCCTGTGTTGGATATGAATTGATCAGCATTACTATTGGTATTTTGCTGTGAGTTCTGAAATACAGCTACTTGGCTACATTCAGGAGTTTGCACCACCATTATGGTGCCCTTTGGAACAGGATGAGACACAGCAATTTTCAATGTAGCTGCAGCATTACAATTCGTCGGAGACTCTGTCGTCGTGTAAGCATTATCACTATCTACCCGCCGAATGATGATCGCATCCGGAGCTGTTGCATTGCCAGTTGCCCACAATTCACCCGAAAATGCTGATGGAAAGTTAGCCTGGGTTTCACTGCCATCCCAACCTTCCACACCAAAGCCGTTATAAAATGTATCCGTCCCATTCACAACATTGGCTACGTTAGCGGAGGCTCCACACCCATTGAATCCCGCCATTTTCAATTCATAACCCAACTCATCCATGGCAAAACGAACATTCTCCTGGATATAGGCAATTTCATTGTTTAAACGAAACTTTGAACGGTTATCCAATAACAGCTGTACAACACCCGCCAAAACAATGGCAACCACTACCATAGACACCAGTAACTCAACCAGTGACAAGCCTTGCTGGCGAATACGCGAAATCGCAAAATGGGTTCTCATATTTTTATATCTGACTATCTAGTTGCAATTGAACCAGTCCATCTTTCACGCTGGCCTGTGAAGACTGAGCAGCAGACTGCCCACCCATATCATCATCAAAACGAACCTGAATGGTTACCGTATTCCCGTTAATTACTATCGCTCCGTCCCCTTGCGGAAGTTGATTAGCCAGATCATCCAGCCACTCCGATTGATCCCACTTAATCAGCTGTGCAGACGTACATCCGCTCGTCCCGCAATCGGTTGTAGCAGTAATCGTGTCACTATAAAGAAGGTTATAGTCGTCCCGCTTTTCTCGGTTTGCCCTGATACGCTCCACCATATCAGACGCAAGATAGGAAGCTTGACTATACAGGTGAGCACTGTTGCTTATACGAACTGCCTGATTCTGCAAGCTTGCCATACCCAGCAGGCCCACGCCCAATACAAACAAGCCAATCATAGCTTCCAGCAGCGCGTAACCGCTTTGCTTGCCATAGTCCATACAAAGATTCCTCAAGAGCAGGAGATGGCAACCGGGTCGCCATTAGCATCTACTTGAATGTAATAATCACCGGAGGCGGTCGGTCTTGAAGTAACACCCCGACCGGAACGCAGAAGCATGATCCCTCTTAGATGATCACCGGAGGGTGAACATACTTCAAAAAGTGGCGTGCCTGCAGCAGGCAGCTGCACTGCGCCTTTATTGCCAAACTGGACAAAAGCCACGCTGCCTTGAAGACCATAATTGGCAGAGATGCTCTGATTTACCCGCAGCACCTCATCATCGGTATTAACAACACCTGCTGCACCACTACTGTCATTATCAAGGAAAACAATCCAGCCCTGATTCCACTCTCCTGATGCGGCACAAGTTGCCCCGTCAGCACTGCGGCAAATGGATACTGTCGCATTTCGACTAATTGCTTCTTGCCTTGCAAACGCAATACTTCGCGCGAGCCCCTCCTGAGCAGACTCAACATTATTTTTCTCAATCATGCCCTGATAGGAAGGTACCGCGACGAGCAGCAGAATCGCCGCAATGGCTAACACAACCAGCAGTTCGATGAGGGTAAAACCAACGTTTATCTTTTTCATAGTGTCAGATATACCAAACGACGGTAAAAGAATCGCTCACAAAGGGATAAAAGCTCATGTTACCCGACGAGCGGACGAGTTATATAAAAAAGGCTGCTTATAATAAGCAGCCTTGTGATATTAGTCACACTTTCTAATGAGAGCGAATTTGGAGGGGCTTTTGCCTAACGCAGCTCTTTTGGCAAAGAGAAACGAACGTTCTCTTCAATACCGTGCAATTCGACGGCGGGAGTTGCACCGCAGTCCCGCAAACGCTGAATAACCGCCTGCACCAGGACTTCCGGAGCCGATGCACCGGCAGTGATCCCCACGGCCTTCTTGTCTTTCAGCCATTCCGGCTGTATGTCTTCGGCACCATCGATAAGGTATGAGGTAGCGCCGCAGCGTTCCGCCAGTTCCTTCAGGCGATTGGAGTTGGAGCTGTTGGGAGAACCAACCACCAGAACCAGATCATTTTCGAGAGCCAGCTGCTTGACCGCATCCTGACGGTTTTGGGTGGCATAACAGATATCGTCTTTACGCGGCCCGGCAATTTTTGGAAAACGCTCCCGCAGTGCATCAATGACCTTGGCAGTATCATCCATAGACAAGGTGGTCTGAGTGACAAAACTGAGCTTGTCCGGGTTTTTAACATCCAGTTTCGCCACATCCGCCTCGTTTTCTACTAGGTAGATTTCACCACCGTGGGAGTGATCATACTGTCCCATGGTACCTTCTACCTCGGGATGCCCCTGATGCCCAATCAAAACGCATTCAGACCCTTCCTGAGAAAAACGGGTGACCTCCATGTGTACTTTTGTGACCAGCGGACAGGTCGCATCGAACACTTTCAGACTGCGACGCTCAGCTTCTTTACGTACCGCCTGGGAAACGCCATGGGCACTGAAAATAACGATGACGTCATCCGGCACCTCTTCCAGCTCTTCAACAAAAATGGCACCCCGATCCCGCAGGCTGTCGACAACAAATTTGTTGTGTACCACTTCGTGCCGCACATAAATGGGCGCACCAAACACGTCCAGAGCGCGATTGACGATATCAATGGCGCGATCAACCCCGGCACAGAATCCACGGGGATTGGCTAGATTGATCTCTACTTCGGCTGCCATAGGATTCAGACCTCTGTTTGCACTTCCTGTACTGTTGTATTTAATCAATCCTTCGTTTAATTGATAACGGGGATTAATGGGTCACCGCCGGGGAAACCCCCAAAATCTCGACTTCAAAAAGAATATCCCGCCCTGCCAGCGGATGATTGAAGTCAATGGTTACCGTCTCATCATCAAAGGCGGCGACAATTCCGGGCAGTTCTGCTTTTTGGGCATCCGCAAACGACAGCATCAGGCCTTCGACCAGCTCTACACTGTCATCAAACTGGGAGCGGGGCATCACCTGCATATTGTTTGGGTTAGACTGCCCAAAGCCATCCTCAGGTTTAATCACAAAGGTGTTTTTCTCACCCGCTACCATGCCCGCCAAAGCTCGTTCGAAGCCTGGCAGCAAATTGCCGTCGCCCACAACAAATGTCGCTGGCTTACCGTTGAAATTGGAGTCAATGACATCCCCATTTTCGAGTTTTAAGGCAAAATGCAGGGTTACTTCAGTACCTTCATCAATGGCTAAATTCGTCATAGTCATACTTCATTTACATCTGTTTATCATTTTGATCCGGCCGACAATTCATCACCATTGGGTGAGCGGAACGAATCAATAATCAGCATCCCAGCGCCCACACAAATAGCGCTGTCTGCAATATTAAACGCTGGCCAGTAGTGGTGTTGGTAATGCACGACGATAAAATCCACTACATACCCGAGCACAACCCGGTCGTACAAATTACCGATCGCCCCACCAAGCACCAACGCCAATGCGGTCAACACCCAACGTTGCGCCGATTCAACCCGCGCCATCCACACAACCAGCACAACACTGACCGCAGCGGCAATGACGCCGAAAAACCAGCGCTGCCAGCCTCCCGCATCACTCAGAAAGCTGAACGCTGCGCCTTTGTTATGCAGTAAGGTCAGATTAAAAAAATCGGTAATCACCAACGGCTGACCGTAGGTAAAATTCGCACTGACCCAATTTTTGGTCAGCTGATCCAGTACAATCACCAGAACGGCCAGACCGTACCATTTCCACACCGATGTCTTTACCTTCATAAGCGTTATCTTCCCACCTTACATCGTTTGAAGAGTCAGCCTAATCAGGCAAATTGACGCTGTTCACCGTCACCAGCAACGTTTTCGACACAGCGACCACAAATGTCTTCATGCTCAGGTTGTGAACCGACGTCCTCACGCACATGCCAGCAACGTGCACATTTTTCGCCATCCGCCTTGGTCACCAAAACCGACAGGCCTTCCACTTCAGTAGTTTCAGCGCCGTCTACTACCGTGGTAGACACCTTGGCAGCAGAAGCAATTAACACAAAGCGCAACTCGTCCTGCAAGGCGCTCAATTGCTCAGCCAGCTCTCCGTCACAACACAGAGTAATGGCCGCTTCCAACGAACCACCAATCACCCCTTCACCACGCTTGGACTCGATTACTTTATTGACAGCGTCTTTGACCTCGGCAACAAAAGACCAGTACTCGCCAGACATCGCCACACCTTCCGGCAATCTCGGCAATTCATACCACTCTGCGATAAAGGCATTACCGGAACGGTCGCCCGGAATCTGCCCCCACAACTCATCGGCGGTAAAGCTCAGGATGGGGGTAATCCAGCGGGTGAACGCCTCAATGATATGGTAAAGCGCAGTCTGCGCTGACCGACGCGCCACACTGTCAGACTTGGTGGTGTACTGACGATCCTTGATGATATCCAGATAGAAACCACCCAGATCCACGACACAGTAGTTGTGCAACTTCTGGTAGATGCTGTGGAAGTTATAACTATTGTACGCCGCAATAATTTCTTCCTGCAGCTGTGCCGCACGCTCCATAGCATAACGATCCAGAGCCAGCATATCTTCTGGCTGCAGGGCATCGGAAGCAGGATCAAACCCATTCAGGTTGGACAGCAGGAAACGTGCGGTATTGCGGATACGACGATAGGAATCCGCAGTACGCTTGAGAATTTCATCAGAGACTTTCATCTCGCCACTGAAATCCGTTGCCGCCACCCACAGACGCAACACATCCGCACCCAGCTCATTCACCACTTTTTGTGGAGACATGACGTTGCCCAGTGACTTGGACATCTTGTGGCCCTTCTCGTCCACAGTAAAACCGTGGGTCAGAACCTGCCTGTAAGGCGGCACGCCATTCATGGCCATGGACGTTTTTAGAGAAGACTGGAACCAGCCGCGATGCTGGTCAGAGCCTTCCAGATACAAATCGGCCGGGAAACGCAGATAGTCACGCTTTTCCAAAACCGCGTAGTGGGTCACACCGGAATCAAACCAGACATCCAGCGTGTCAGTCACTTTGGAATACTGTTCGGCCTCATCACCCAACAGCTCTGCGGCATCCAGCTCAAACCAGGCATCCATCCCTTCCTGCTCAACTTTTTTCGCGACCTCTTCGATCAGGCGAGCGGTATCCGGATGCAGCTCCTGAGTCTCTTTATGGACAAACAACGCAATGGGAACACCCCAGGTGCGCTGACGGGAGATACACCAGTCCGGACTGGAATCGAGCATGCTGTCGATACGGGCACGACCCCAATCGGGAATCCACTGAACCCCTTCAACAGCGTTTTTCACATCACCCAGCAGGTTGTTTTTGGTCATACTGACAAACCACTGCGGCGTCGCTCGATAAATCAGAGGCGTTTTGGTCCGCCAGCAGTGCGGGTAACTGTGGGTCAATTTGGTTTGATGCAACAGTGCGCCGTGCTCTTCCAGAGTGGACAGAACTTTCTCGTCAACCTTATAGACATGATCGCCGGCAAACAGCTCGACACCATCGCGGTAAACACCGTTATCGTCGACATAATTCAAAGTACCGATGCCATATTTGGCGCCCACATTAAAATCGTCGACACCGTGATCCGGTGCAGTATGCACACAACCGGTACCGGCATCAGTGGTTACGTGGTCACCAAGCAGAACCGGAACCTGCTTATCATAAAATGGATGTTGCAACGCCAGACTTTCCAACGCCTGTCCCTGAACACGACCTACCACACGGTAGTCTTCAATGCCTGAGCGTGACAACACGGACTCATACAGCGCTTCAGCCATCAGCAGACGCTCATTACCCGCCTGCACCACGACGTAATCCAGGTCTGCATTCAGGCTGACCGCCTGACTGGATGGCAAGGTCCAGGGGGTCGTGGTCCAGATGACCACAGAAACATCACCGTCTCCACTCAGCTCCGGAATGGCCTGAGACAGGACATCCAGATCGGCTACCTTGTAGCGCACGTCGATTGAACTGGAAACCTTGTCCTGATATTCCACTTCGGCCTCGGCCAGGGCAGAACCACCCACGACACTCCAGTAGACCGGTTTGAAACCTTTGTGAAGATGTCCGTTTTCAACAATCTTGCCAAGTGCCCGGATAATATCGGCCTCAAAGCCATAATCCATGGTCAGATAGGGATTGTCCCACTCACCCAACACACCGAGACGGACGAAATCTTTCTTCTGCCCTTCGACCTGACGGGCAGCATAGTCACGACACTTCTGACGGAAGGTTTTGAAATCGACCTTGGCACCGGCTTTACCGACTTTTTTCTCAACGTTGTGCTCGATCGGCAGACCGTGACAATCCCAACCGGGAACATAAGGGGCATCAAAGCCGCTCATGGTTTTCGATTTGATGATAATGTCTTTCAGAATTTTGTTAACCGAGTGACCGATGTGAATATCACCATTGGCATACGGAGGGCCATCGTGAAGAATAAACTGATCCCGGCCGGCACGAGCAGCACGAATAGACTCGTAGAGTTTTCCATCCTGCCACTGTTTCAACATGCCAGGTTCGCGCTGAGCCAGATTGGCCTTCATGGCGAACCCTGTTTTGGGAAGATTTAACGTCGGTTTGTAATCGGTCATATTTCCAACAACTGTCGTTTGATGTTCGTTTGGCCGGCAGACACCAGCCATCTATTGATACATTGATTAATCAGGTAATCGACTAGCCAGCGAAAAACGCTTTCGCCTCATCAATGTCCCGATATATTTGCGCCTTCAAAAGATCCAGCGAATCAAATTTTTGCTCTTCGCGAAGCTTGTGCAAAAACTCGACGGTCATAATTTCGCCGTACAGCGAGCCCTTAAAATCCAGCAGGTGAACTTCCAGTATCGGCTTGATCTTTTCACCGATGGTCGGTCGCACTCCCACATTGGCCGCGCCGTTATAAGTACTGCCATCGGGCAAGGTGGCGCGAACTGCAAACACCCCCTGCAACGGTGAGCGGTAGCGATGCAGATGCACATTGGCGGTAGGAACTCCCAAAGTACGTCCCAATTGCTGCCCGTAGCCCACATGCCCACTGATGGTATAGGGCTTACCCAAAAGCTCTGCGGCCTTGTCAAAATTCCCCTGTTCCAGCTCTCTGCGAATCCGCGTGCTGCTGACCCGCTCGCCATCGACTTCAAAAGTGTCGGTATCACACACCTCAAAGCCGTATGTCTTCCCCGCCTTGCTGAGATAACCGTAGCCGCCGCTGCGGTCCATACCAAACCGGAAGTCATCGCCAACAATCAGGTATTTAACACCCAGCCCATCCACCAGGATTTGCTGCACAAATTGCTCTGCGGACAATGAACGCAACGTCTGGTTAAACTGCAGGCAACACACCCGATCGATACCCGCTTCATACAGGGCAAGTGCTTTTTCCCGCAGACGCATCAACCTTGCAGGCGCCTGCTCTCCAGAGAAGAACTCATGTGGCTGGGGTTCAAATACCACAGCCACCGAGGGCACCTCCAGCTCTGCAGCCTTGGCCGTCACCTGACGGATAATGGCCTGGTGTCCCAGATGCACCCCGTCAAAAGAGCCAATGGTCACTACACTGCCATGGTGAATGGGGCGCAGGTTGTGCATGCCGCGAATAAAATGCTGCTGAATCTGGGTCACTGGCTGGCTCAAATTGAATTCACTTTCCGGGGGGTGATCAGAAATGTTGCCGCCGGACGTAATTACCGCCACCGACCAACATTTAAGAACGACTCTCAATCGATCATAAATCAGCCAAACCCCGATATACAGACGCCGGAGTATACCTTAGATACATCCTCCGGGTTAAGTGGCTCGCCTTGCTGATAGATCCCCTTGAGAGAAAGGCTCCTCAGCGAAGAAACCCAACCTCAAAATCTCAAGAATCAGCTGGTCACCTGATTAATGAACACCGCGGATATGCCTGGGGCGCAAACCGGTAGCCAACAAGGCCACCCCATAGACCACCAGGCCGGCCACACAGAGCAGCGCCAGCGCCATAACCCGCTCTGTCCACAGCCATTCCGCCCAACCGTTCAGCCGGGTCATCAATATCAACAACACGGCTGCCATGGACAGATTGGCAAAGACCAGCTGCATCAGTGTTTTGCCCCACGGCGACACCGAACGGTAAACCCCTTCTTTAGCGAGCCCGCGCCACAACAACCCCATATTAATGAATGCAGACACGGAGGTGGCCAGCGCCAGGCCCACATGACCGATATTCCAGAGGAAATAGAAAGGCAACACAAACAGCAGGTTGAGCAACATATTGCTGACCATGGCAATAACCCCAATCTTAACGGGGGTTTTCATGTCCTGACGCGCATAAAAGCCAGGCGCCAACACCTTGATCAACATAAACGCCACCAACCCCACAGCATAAGCCTTCAGGCTGAGTGCCGACATGGCGATATCGGCGGGTGTGGTTTTACCGTACTGAAACAGCGTCATCAGAATAGGCTGCGACAGGATCACCAGCGCCACAGCGGCAGGCAGAGCAATCAGCAATACCAGCCTGACGGCCCAATCCAGCGTCTGGGCAAATTTTTGTGGATCTTCACTGGCGTGCTGACGGGACAGCCCCGGCAGGATCACAGTGGCAATGGCAATCGCAAACACTCCGAGAGGCAGCTCTGACAAGCGATCCGAGTAGTACAACCAGGACACACTGCCAGTCGGCAGGAACGAAGCCAGCACGGTATCCAGCAGCAAATTGATCTGACTCACCGACACACCAAAGATCGCCGGAGCCATCAGCTTCAGAATTCTGCGCACGCCTTCATCCTGCCAATCCACCTTGGGCCGGGGCATCAAGCCCAGCCGAGCCAAAAACGGCAGCTGGAACAGCAGCTGAATCACACCCGCAGCCAGCACCCCCCAGGCGAGCGCCATCACCGGGGGATCAAAGTAGGGGGCAGCCAATATCGCCGACGAGATCAACACAACATTCAACAGCACCGGCGTAAACGCCGGGATGGCAAAGCGGTCATAACTGTTGAGAATGGCTCCGGCGAAGCCGGTCATGGAAATCAGCAGCAGATAGGGGAAAGTCACGCGGATCATGTCCGACGCCAGAGGAAAACGAACCGGATCATCCAGAAAGCCAGGCGCAAACACCGCTGTGAGCACCGGTGCCCCAAGCATCGCCACCCCCGTGAGCATCACCAAAGTCAGCCCCAGGCACCCCGCCACCCGATCCAGCAACCCCCTTACGGCTGCTATGCTGCCCTGAGCCCGATATTCGGACAACACCGGAACAAACGCCTGTGCAAAAGCACCCTCGGCAAACAGACGACGCAGGAAGTTAGGGATCTTGAAGGCCACAAAGAAGGCATCAGCACCGGCCTCGGCACCAATAAAACGGGCAAAAACCACATCCCTGACCAGCCCCAAAACCCGCGACAGCATGGTCATCATTCCTACCAGTGCACTGGACCGCAATAACCCCGCTGCCGGCTTTACGTCTGCTGGTCCTACTTCCTGACTGTCTTCTGGCTTTGTCACTAACGCATCATCCTGCTTCTAGACACTCTGCTGGCATGGTCTCTTGCACTACCCTGCACAACAAACCCCACCGGAAACCTCGCCCCCACTGCTCCTTCAGGAGAGAGAACAAAAGAGACGCAGTGTACTGAATGCCCATCGTCAGAGCCAGAATCTGATCTGCGGGCTTCAGATTTTGCGGAGTTGACAATCCCCGCCAACAAGAATACTGTACAAAAAACCAGTTAAATCTAAAGCGACAAGAGAAAATCAACAGGAGCCCCACCATGGCTGTCATTGCCGTTTGGAAATGCGATAGAGACGGAAGTATGTTCGACAACAAAAAAGACGCCGAAGAACACGATAAAATGCTGGAGCTGGCTGCCAATATCACCAGCCTGATCGAGCAGGAAGTGCAAATAGACGAAGAACTCAGCGAAGCCATTGGCCTGCTTCTGGCCAAGCGCCGTGACGCACTGGCCAAAGCCTGCAAGGGCAAGCCGGAGATCCTGCTGGAAGACACCGACGACAGCAATAACGTGACACCCATTGCCGCAGGAACCAAGTAACGTGCCGCTGGCGCGATACTCCCCTCACACCTCAAAACCCGGAGGTTTTAATCGCCCACCCATGTTGACACAGGGCGATAAATAGGCATAATGTCGCGTCCTTGATTTGTACCCGAATTTTAACAGGAGCAATACGGTGGCCAATTCACCCCAAGCAAAAAAACGTGCGCGCCAAAACGAAAAGGCACGCAAGCACAACGCTAGCCTGCGCTCCATGGCGCGCACTTACCTGAAAAAAGTAATTGCAGCCATTGAAGCTGGTGATGCTGAACAAGCCAAAGCTGCTTACAATGCAGCAGTTCCAGTCATCGACCGCGTTGCTGACAAAGGCATTATTCACAAGAATAAAGCCGCTCGTCACAAGAGCCGTCTGAACGCCCAAATTAAGGCCCTGGCTGCTTAAGCCAGGCAATTTCGGGTCAGACACAAAAAAGCCGACTTCAGAGTCGGCTTTTTTGTGTCTGCAGAATACTGCAGGAGCCCCCCCCAAAAAACCGGGGACTCATGGAATGAAGACGCCTATGGCAGGGCTCGCCCCAGCACGTCGATCAAATGACGGGTCTGCTCTTCAGTACCAATGGTCATCCTCAAACCCAACTGCCCTTCGGCATTGGCTTTGGGACGCACCAGTATTTTCTCATCCCTCAAAGCCAGCTCAATAGCTTCAGGGTTCTGAGGAAAAACCCACAGGTAGTTGGCCGCACTGGGCCAAAACTCGACACCTCTCTGCTCCAGAAAAGCCTCCAGCAAGGGCTTGGACACCTCCATAACCTCTTTCACATACGCCAGCGTCAAATCACGACATTTGAGCCCCGCACTGACCGCGACCACCGCAAACTGATTAATATCGTAGGGTCCGCGCACATTCAGCAACGCATTGATATTATCGGCCACACTCAGCACATAACCCAGACGAATGGAGGGCAAGCCCCAGGTTTTGGAAAAAGTGCGGGTAATGAGGATATTAGGGCTCTCGTGCAGACGATCCGCCACGGTCACCTGACTGTACTCAAAATAGCATTCATCCACCAAAATCGCGGCGCCCGGCGCCGCCTTGGCAATGCGCACAATATCGTCCGGACTGACTATCGTGCCACAAGGGTTGTTCGGATTGGACACCACAACCACCCGCGTCTTGTCCGTCACCGAGGAAATAACCTCATCTACCGGATACCCGCCTTCACGGGTGTATTGCGGCTCAACCATGTGCAACCCTTCAAACTTTGCACACTGCGAATACATGGCAAAGCTGGGCCCCGGAATGATAATTTCGTCCCCCACCTGACAGGCCGAGCGAATGATCAAATCGATCCCATGATCAGAACCGTTGGTGATCATCACCTGATCCGCTCCAACACCTGCATAATCTGCTATCTGCTCAGCAATATCCCCATAGGAGGGATACATATGCAGACGACCACTATCAATCAACCCATGCAATGCTTCACGGATAGGTTCCACCACCTCAATGGTGCGCTCATTAAAATCCAGCAGGGTGTATTCCACCGGGTCACGCCCCTCCAAAGGAGGCTTGTAAGCCGACATGGCATCAATATGGTCTTTAAAAATACTCATAGAGGCAGACTCTTAAACGGAACGGAATAAAACAAAGGAAGAGTACCGAAAAGCACTACATCAAAATCAAACAACACCCACATCAAAGAACAACCAGATTGTCCCGATGGATCAGCTCCGGCTCGTCCACATAACCCAGACGGGATTCGATTTCCTCGCTGGGACGTCCAATAATACGTCGGGACTCCTGCACACTGTAATTCACCAGCCCGCGGGCAACTTCGCTACCCTCAGAATCCACACAGGACACCATATCACCGCGATTGAAATCGCCTTCTGCACTGCGTACACCCACCGGCAACAGGCTTTTACCCTGCTGCTTCAGAACACGCACAGCACCGTCATCCAGCACCAGACATCCCCTGACCTGCAACTGGCCCGCCAGCCAGCGCTTGCGGGCAGCCTGCGGACGCTGATCGGCCGTCAACAGGGTGCCCAGAGATTCACCCGCTCGCAGCCGGGTGACAACATTCTCGATACGCCCGCCGACAATGACCGTATGCGCCCCAGAGCGCGCTGCCAGACGAGCCGCACGCACCTTGGTAATCATGCCGCCACGACCCAGCTTGCCGCCATCACCCGCCTTGGCATCCAGGGTGACATCGTTTGCATCCGTCTCACCGATCAGTTGAGCATCCGGGTTTGAGCGGGGATCCGCCGTATACATGCCATCCTGATCCGTCAGTATCACCAGGACATCCGCCACCACCAGATTGGCCACCAGAGCCCCCAGGGTGTCGTTATCGCCAAACCGAATCTCATCCGTAACAACCGTATCGTTTTCATTGACGATCGGAATAATTCCAAGTCCCGTCAATGCTCGCAAGGTTGAGCGGGCATTGAGATAGCGCTGACGATTGGATAAATCATCATGATCCAGCAGCACCTGCGCGGTATTGAGACCGTATTTCTGAAATTCCTGCTCGTAAGTCTGCACCAGACGGGTCTGACCCACAGCGGCTGCAGCCTGCAGCTCATGAATGGCATCCGGTCGCTCGCTCCAACCCAAATGCGTCATCCCGGCTGCCACAGCACCAGAAGACACCAACACCAACTCAACGCCGGACTTTTGCAATTGGGCCAGCTGTTCAACCCAGCCCGCTATGGCCGGCGCATCCAGACCCTGACCATTGTTGGTCAATAACGCACTGCCAATTTTGACCACCCAGCGCTGGGCCGTGGGCAATTGTTCTCGAATACTCATCCTGACTGTTTCCTGCCCTCAAGCCTTAAGGCACATACTCAAAATCGACATCGTAATCGTCGTCATCAAAATCATCATCGTCTTTGGCAGCCTGACGCTGCGCCCGATGGCGTGCCCGCAACTCTTCAATACGCTCGCGAGCCTCGTCCTGCATGGCTTCCTGCATGGCGAACTCTGCTTCTGCCAGCTCCGGATCGGCCTTTTCAGCCTCCCAGCGCTCTTCCAGATAATCCAGAACCTGACCACACAACTCCTGAGTTCCCTGCTTGTTGATGGCAGAGATACGGAACACCGGCCCTTCCCAGCCCAGCTGATCGATCACGTCCTGACAGCGAGCCTCAACCTCATCCGGCGGCAACAAGTCCACCTTGTTCAGCAACAACCAGCGGTCACGCTTGGCCAGTGTCGGCGAAAACTCACCCAGCTCATCAATAATCGCCTGGGCATTACCGGCAGGACTGGAGCCATCAAACGGGGACATATCCACCAAATGCAGCAACACGCGACAGCGGGTCAAATGCTTGAGAAAACGAATTCCCAACCCTGCACCCTCGGCCGCCCCTTCAATAACACCGGGAATATCTGCCACCACAAAGCTGCGATGGGACTGAACCTTGACCACACCCAGGTTAGGCACCAGCGTGGTAAACGGATAATCCGCCACTTTTGGCTTGGCAGACGATACCGCCCGAATGAATGTGCTCTTGCCGGCATTGGGCAAGCCCAGCAGCCCTACGTCTGCCAGCACTTTCAATTCCAGCTTTAAATTTCGCTCTTCGCCTGGCTGACCCGGCTTGGTTTGCCGCGGAGCGCGATTCACCGAGGATTTGAAACGCGCATTGCCGATGCCGTGGAATCCTCCGCGAGCCACCATCAACCGCTGACCTGCTTCAGTCAAATCACCCAGCTTTTCTTCAGTGTCCGTATCCAGCACCGTGGTTCCCACAGGCACCTTCAGAATCAGGTCAGCGCCTTTTGCGCCGGTACAGTTGGCACCGCGTCCGGACTGACCGTGCTCGGCGCGATACTTGGGCTGATAACGATAATCCACCAGGGTATTCAGCTCACTATCCGCTTCCAGATAGACACTGCCGCCATCGCCGCCGTCACCACCGTCCGGGCCACCCTTGGCTACAAACTTTTCCCGCCAGAAGCTCATGCAGCCGTTGCCACCATTACCCGCGGCCACATAAATTGGCGCTTCATCAACAAATTTCATGAGACTTCTCCGGTACTCGACTGGGATACACCCAGTATACAGCCAATATGAGATGACATTCGCGCCACCCACCCCGAAAGCCCGCACCTCACGGTACCCGCCTTCGGAATAAAAAATTCACGTTTTCAAAACGCAAAAGCCCCATCATGGATGACGGGGCTTTTGTTAAGGCAGGAGGCTACACCCCCAAACCCGTTAGTCAGAATGATTGCTGCGACTTACGCGGCAACGATGCTGACAAACTTACGGTTTTTGTCGCCTTTCACTTCAAACTTCACAACGCCATCGGCTTTTGCGAACAGAGTGTGGTCTTTACCAATGCCAACATTCTCACCGGCGTGGAACTTGGTTCCGCGCTGACGTACCAGAATGTTACCAGCGATAACGGCTTGTCCACCGAAACGCTTTACACCGAGTCGCTTACTCTCTGAGTCGCGACCGTTACGAGTACTACCACCAGCTTTTTTGTGAGCCATGAGTCAAACTCCTTCAATGAATGCTATGAGTTAATATAAAACGCTATTAACCCGATTAACCTTTGATACCCGTGATTTTCACCTCGGTGTACCACTGACGGTGACCTTGGCGCTTCATGGAGTGCTTACGACGACGGAACTTGATGATTTTCACTTTCTCGCCGCGACCGTGGCTAACCACTTCGGCAGTTACTTTAGCGCCATCAACAACCGGAGCTCCGATTTTGATGTCTTCACCATTGGCAACCAGCAGAACTTCGTCGAAGTCGATGGTTTCACCAGTAGCTACTTCAATTTTTTCCAGTTTCAGGGTTTCGCCTTCCACTACGCGGTGTTGCTTGCCACCACTTTTAAATACTGCGTACATTTACATGCTCCAATTAGACATTGGACGACACGAAGCAGCGCCAGACACCTGGTTCGCTTTAAAGGGAGAGCTTGCGTCGTATACCTAACTCAGTTCAATATTTCTGCTCTTTGCATCCAACCCGAGTCCATATAGCACCCAAATTAAAGACAGCAAGCGGCAGGGGCGCAGATTCTACGGCAAACGGGGATCCGCCGCAAGCCTGATAACCACTGCCACAGAGCAATTTAATGGCACCGGTTTTGGCAGCCGGCGTCTGCCCCGTCTCTTGACAGCTTTCCGCCACGCCCATAGCATGCCCGTTTACGCTCCCCATTGTGCTTTTCTGGATATTAACCCCCCATGCTGCCTTTTCATAAAGCTGTTGAAGGTGATTTCAGCGCCGTCAATCAACTGATTATTGACCAATTACACTCCAACGTTGATCTGGTAGAGAACATTGGCCACTACCTCGTGGAAGCCGGCGGCAAGCGTTTGCGCCCCCTTTTGGTGCTTTTAACCGCCAATGCGCTGGGCTACACCGAAAAAGAGGGCAATACCAGGCACCTGGATCTGGCAGCGATCATCGAGTTTATTCACACTGCCACCCTGCTTCACGACGATGTCGTCGACATCTCCGACATGCGCCGCGGCCGCCTGACCGCCAACGCAAAATGGGGCAACGCCCCCAGCGTGCTGGTGGGTGACTTCCTCTATTCCCGCGCGTTTCAAATGATGGTGGCCATCGGCAATATGGACATCATGCAAATTTTGTCCGATACCACCAATACCATTTCTGAAGGCGAAGTGCAGCAACTGGTGAACGCCAAAGACCCCAGTGTCAGCGAAGAAAACTACCTGGAAGTGATCTACAAAAAGACCGGCGCCCTGTTTGAAGCCGCCTGTGAAGTCGGCGCCGTGCTGTCCGACGCCAGCGACGAGCAACGGCATGCCCTGAAGCGTTACGGCTACCATCTTGGGCTGGCCTTTCAACTGGTCGATGACGCTCTGGATTACGAAGGCGACGCCGAGGCACTGGGCAAAAATGTCGGCGACGATCTGGCAGAGGGCAAACCCACACTGCCCCTGATTTACGCCATGCGTGAAGGCTCAGAAGAACAGGCCGAACTCATCGCCAACGCCATCCGCGAAGGCGGCATTGAGCAACTGGACGAGATCGTTGCCATCGTCAACTCTACCGGCGCCCTCAAGTACACCGCGGACAGCGCCCGCCAGCAGGCAGATCTGGCCATTGCCCAGCTTTCTCACCTGCCAGAAAGCCGCTTCAAACAGGCCATGAGCCAACTGGCGGATTTCTCGGTCGGACGGGATCATTAACCTCAGTGGGCGGCCAGCTCCGCCCCTCTGCGACAAAAAGTAAGCCCCACACCCTACTCTCGCCGGATGAGAGCATTTTCGCGCATGATACTTGCTTGGGATTACATTCGGGCTGAGCACAGAACCTTGATCGCAACCAACTCGACAAGCCTGCCGACCAGCCCGCCACAATAAAACGCCCCTGATTTTCCAGAGACCCTGCAGTTTGAACCGTCCACTGCACAACTGGCTACTGCGGGGCTATCATTGACCTACAATCTTTTTTTGAGGCAAAGTCATTTCATGGAAGCTACTGACGCTCGCGCCACCTTGTCACAGCACCTCCCCCACTGGGAAACCCTCCTGGCACACAAACAAGCCTGGAACAGTGACCTGAACGAGCTGTTCCAGCTGGATCCCCACAGAGCGGAGCACTACTCACTGCAGGTAGGGCCCTTGTTTCTGGACTATTCCAAGAACCATCTGAACGAAACCACCATCAAGCATTTGCTGGCACTGGCTGACGATTGCCAACTGCCGCAGGCCATTGAGAAACTGCTCACTGGACAACACGTCAACAACACCGAAGATCGCCCAGCCTGGCACAGCGCCCTGCGACAGCAACCGGGTTCCGCCCTTCCTCAGGCCTCGGTGCAGGATGAAATCCGCGCAGCCAAGGACAAAATGTGTTCGTTTGTCACCAGGCTCCACGAAGGCCAATGGCAGGGACACTCCGGCCAGACCATCACCGACGTGGTTAACATCGGCATTGGCGGCTCAGATCTGGGGCCACGCATGGCCTGCAAGGCGCTGTCGGACTTCCATTTGCCTCAGATTAACGTCCATTTTGTCGCCAACATTGATGGCGCCGAAATACACCACACGCTGAAGAAACTGAAGCCCGAAACCACGCTGTTTATTGTGGCATCAAAGTCTTTCACCACTTTGGAAACCCTGGAAAACGCCAAAGCCGCGCGGCAATGGATCATCAGCAGCGGTTGCAGCATTGATCATCTGAAGCATCACTTTGTCGGCATCAGCACCAACCTGAAAAACGCCATCGAATTCGGCATTGATGAAGAAAACATCTTCCCCATGTGGGATTGGGTGGGCGGCCGCTATTCCCTCTGGTCAGCTATCGGCCTGCCCATTGCCATTGCCGTCGGCTGGCAGGCTTTTGAGGAATTGCTCGAAGGCGCATCCAGCATGGATGAGCACTTTGCCACCGCAGACCTGAAACACAACATGCCCGTCATCCTGGCATTTATCACTTTCTGGTACAGCCAGTGTTGGGGAGCCAAAAGTCAGGCGGCACTGCCCTACTGCCACCAGCTGCAACGCTTCCCGGATTTTTTGCAGCAACTGGACATGGAAAGCCTCGGCAAATCCGTCAATATCGACGGCGAGGCCGTGGATTACCCTACGGGTATTGCCATCTGGGGTACGGAAGAAAGCAACGGCCAGCACTCTTTTCACCAACTGTTCCATCAGGGCACGCAAATGATTCCTGTGGATTTCATCACCAGCCTGAGGCCCAATCATCCTTACACCGGACAACACCAGCAGCTGCTCGCCTGCTGTCTGAGCCAGAGTCAGGCCCTGCTGGAAGGCAAGTCACTGGCCCGGGCCAAACAGGAGCTGATGGATAGCGGCAAGTCCAAAGCCGAAGCAGAGCAGCTCGCCCCTCACAAAGTCATCCCGGGCAATCGCCCCAGCAACACACTGGTCCTCGATCAGCTCACACCCCGCTCACTGGGCAGCCTGATCGCCCTGTACGAACACAAAGTTTATGCGCTCAGTGTCCTGCTCAACATCAACGCTTTTGACCAGTGGGGGGTCGAACTGGGCAAACAGCTGGGCACCACCATTGCCGGCGCATTGCACAGCGGTAAACTGCCGGAAGACTGGGACAGCTCAACCCGTGCGCTGGCAAAACGCATTCTGGATCGCTGAACCCTCTTTCGCACCCACACCACAGGGGCAGAGCCATGCCTGCCCCCATCTCCTCACCTCGGACAGTGCCTTTATGCCTGCCAACAATCTCAACCGTATTTCTCATACCCTCGAAGTCCATAACACAGTAGAATTGCCGTCTTTGCCGGAAATTCTGACACCCCAAATCCATGCTCACTCCCGAACTGAAAAAAACCATCCAGACTGCCTACACCGAGTTTCTCAATAACAAGGAACTCAAGGCCCGCTATGGTCAGAAACTGATGATTGCCGAAATCGCCAAAACCCTCGGCAACATTCATCTGGATGACGAGAACGTCCGGGACAACGAGGGCCACATCTGTGTTGTGGAAGCGGGAACCGGTACTGGCAAGACAGTCGCTTACCTGCTGGCGACCCTGCCCATTGCCAAGGCCCTGGGCAAAAAGGTCATTGTCTCCACCGCCACCGTGGCACTGCAGGAACAGATCGTGAACAAGGACATCCCTGAAGTCCTGCGACACAGCGGCCTGAATTTCAAAGTGTCACTGGCGAAGGGACGCGGACGCTATCTGTGCCTGTCCAAGCTGGATGCCCTGCTGAATAACGTCGATATGGCCAGCAATCCCACTCAAGCGCTGTACGAAGACGAACTGCCGCAGATGGGCGAACAGAGTGTTCAGATCTATCAATCCATGATGGACGCCATGGCCGCCAATAAGTGGAACGGCGACCGCGACGAATGGAAAGACGGTGTGCAGGACGAGGACTGGCAAAGGGTCACCACCGACCACCGTCAGTGCACCGGCCGCCGCTGCGCGAATGTGTCCGCCTGCAGTTTTATGAAGGCGCGGGATAACCTCGGCAGTGTGGACTGCATCGTTACCAATCACGACCTGGTGCTGGCGGATCTGGCCCTTGGCGGTGGAGCCATCCTGCCCGCGCCGGAAGACGCCATCTATGTGTTCGACGAAGGGCACCACCTGCCAGACAAAGCCCTCAATCACTTTGCTCAGCACAGCCGTCTGATCAGCACCAGCAAATGGCTGGAACAGAGCCAGAAGCCGGTAGCCAACCTGCTGGCCCAAGTCAGTGGCGCAGGTAATGTAGACCGCTTTGGGGAACAGCTGCCGGCCGCCATGCTGGATGCCAAACAGGAACTGGATAAAGTCATCCCCATGTTCCAGTCACTGGCCGACACCATTGATCCCAACGATCACACGCCCCGCCACCGCTTTGAGGGAGGCCTTATCCATCCCGAAATGCAGATGGCCTGTGTCGACATCAAACGTTCTTTCGACCGTCTCGCCGAACTGCTGGGCAAGATGGCCAATGAAATCAACGAGGCCATGGAAGACGCCCACTGTCCGGTCCCCAAAGTGGATCTGGAAAATGCCTTCCCCACCGTCGGAATCTGGCAGTCCCGCGCGGAGGCCAACAAAGATCTCTGGGCCAGCTACGCCTCGCCGGACCCTCAAGGCTCAGTGCCCAAGGCCCGCTGGTTCACGCTGGTCGAACAGGGTGGCAACCTGGATTTTGAAGTCTGCTCCAGCCCGATTCTCGCTTCGCGCACCCTCGAATACGGCCTCTGGAATCAGTGCTGCGGAGCGGTCGTCACCTCAGCCACACTCACAGCCCTCGGACACTTCGGTCGCTTTCAGATGCGAGCCGGCACACCACAGGACAGTCAGTACCACGTGGTGCCCAGCCCGTTCGACTTTACCAAGGCCGGAGTCTTGCGCGTGCCCTCTCAGGCCTCAGATGCCAGCAATGCCAGTGCCCACACGCTTTCCATTGTTGATTCACTGCCGGAAATTCTGGACATCAACGAGGGCAGTCTGGTGCTGTTTTCCTCCCGCCGGCAAATGCTGGATGTCTACGACGCCCTGCCCGGCGACTGGCAAGACATCATTCTGGTACAGGGTGACCGCTCCAAGCAGGCATTGATCGATGAACACAAACAGCGCATCGACAGCGGCGAAGGCAGCGTTATCTTTGGTCTTGCCAGCTTTGCAGAGGGTGTGGATCTGCCCGGCGATTACTGCCGCCACGTGGTGATCGCCAAGATACCTTTTTCCGTTCCCGACGATCCTGTCGAGGCCTCTCTTGCGGAATGGATTGAAACCCGCGGCGGCAACCCGTTTATGGAAATCAGCGTGCCGGATGCAGCCATCAAACTGGTACAGGCCTGCGGCCGACTGCTGCGGACAGAAAGCGACACAGGCACCATCACACTGCTGGACCGGCGCGTGGTGACTAGGCGTTATGGCACCGCTATTTTAAATTCCCTGCCGCCGTTCAGCCGGGATCTGTCCTGAGCGCGGCACCTCAGTCTGAGAACCCCATGAGAACCCAATTGCTACAGGCCCTGGCCGATATAGAACACGAACTCAAGATTCTCGATGAATGGGACAGCACGCCGCCCTCCGCTGAAGCCCTGGCCAGCACCCAGCCATTTTGTATCGACACACTGAGACTGCCTCAGTGGCTGCAATTTATTTTCCTGCCTCGCCTGCATATGATGATTATTCACGAGCAGCCGCTGCCGAAAAAATGCGGTATTGCACCCATCGCTGAAGAGTATTTCCGACACACCTCCCAAAACGGCCAGGCATTGATCAACTTACTTACCCATATTGATGAACTTTTGAGTCATTCCTGACTCAGAGACACCTGTATTGCATACTAGGGCACCGGGAAAAGCCTGTGTTCGCCCTCTGGTAAGGTAAAAGCTATACTTCGGGCAGAACTGTCCCTACGTTTACATCAAATCTCTCAATAACCACTCAACCACAATCAAAGAGCCAGATGCAGTTCATCGCCACGCCTCACAACCATAAAGCAGAGCTGATTGGTTGCCCATCCTGCGATGGCCTGACCCGAGTTCCGGTATTACAGCCGGGCGACACGGCCTATTGCTCCGAGTGTGGACTACCACTCAGCCAATGCCTGCCCAATAGCCTCGATAAGGTTATTGCCTATGCCATCACCGCGTTCGTGCTGTTGATCGCCGCCAACCTGCTGCCTTTTTTGTCGCTGCGAGCTGCCGGAGCCGAAAACGTCATCACCCTGCCCAGCACGTCGATCTCACTGCTCCACGACGGCATGCCGATTCTGGCTCTGCTGGTTTGTTCCTTCATTCTCCTTTTGCCCATGACGCAATTGGTGCTGGTACTGATGCTGTATATTCCGTTAAAACTCGCCAAACCCGCGCCCTGGTTGATTTCCTCCGGACGACTGGTTTTTACTCTCCAGAGCTGGTGCATGGTGGACGTGTTTCTGATTGCTCTGGTGGTCAGTCTGGTCAAGCTCATGACCATGGCTTCCATTGGTCTCGGCATCGCCTTCTGGGCCTACGTTGCCTTTGCCATCTGTTTTACCCTGATGCAGTCCGCCATGGACAGACTGGAATGCTGGAGAGCCATTGAGACGCTGACCAGTACCGAATCCGATACTGTGCAGCAGAGCGGCATCAAGCATGACCACACAGACTCCGCAGGCGATAGAGCCTCATGAGCCACGCTTCCGCCATATCGCAGGAAAAAGCCGCCTGCCATACCTGTTACAAGGTCAGTCCCATTGAAATGACCCACTGCCCCCGCTGCCACTCATCTCTGCACCCTCGCAAAAGAAGCAGTATTCAACGCACACTGGCGCTGTTGATCACAGCCAGCGTGCTGTACATACCCGCAAACATCTACCCCATCATGATCACCAGCTATGTCGGGCAATCTGAACCCAGCACCATTTTGGGAGGCATCATGACTCTCATCGATATGGGTGCCTACCCCGTCGCGACGATTATTTTTCTGGCCAGTGTGATTGTGCCTCTGGCCAAATTACTCGCCTTTTTTTACCTGTGCTGGGCGGTGAGCACCATTGATGCTCAGGGGTTGTGTGATGCCTCCAACCTGAAAAGGCAAACACAACTGTTCCGCATCGCCGAATTTATGGGGAAGTGGTCCATGGTGGATGTTTTCGTGGTGTCCATTCTGGTGGCCCTGGTGCAAATTCAGGGATTAATGACCGTGGAACCCGGTATCGCCGGGGTCTCTTTTTGCGCGGTGGTGATCATCACTATGATTGCAGCCGAAAGCTTTGACTCCCGTCTGATCTGGGATCAAAGACAACCGCCCAACACAGCAAACCCCTTACCTCCTGCGGATCACGGCACCGGCAGTGAACCCCGCCACAATACAGACAACGCCCATGACACACCCCCTCGGAGAACTACATGAGTGAAACCCAAGCAAACGTTCACCGCAGACATGGAATATCCAAAATCTGGATAATCCCTCTGGTGGCACTGGGGCTGGGCCTATGGATGCTGTTTTACAACTACACGCACCAAGGACCCAGTTTTCAGATTCACTTTGATAATGCCGACGATCTTGTCGCCGGGAAAACCAAAATCAAACTTCTGAGCGTCGACATTGGTGTGGTGAACTCCATTGAGCTCGCCTCCGACGTCTCAGGCGTGATCGTCAATGCCTCGCTGGAAAAGCAATACTCGAATCTGTTGAAACAAGACACCCAGTTTTGGGTAGAGCGGGCCCGTGTTGGCGCCAGTGGCGTGAGCGGATTGAATACCCTGCTGTCCGGTGCTTACATCAAAGTGCTGCCGGGCAGCAGCAACAAGGAAGAACGCTCTTTCACTGGACTGGAGACCCCGCCCCTGACCGATGTCAACGCCCCCGGCGTCCGACTGGTACTGGAAAGCAAAAACACTTCATCGATCAGTACCGGCGATGCCGTAGTGTTTAATGGGTACCAGGTTGGTGGCGTGGAGAGCATGAAGCTCGACGAAAAAAGTCAAACCATCAAGTACGACATTTTTATCAAAGCCCCCTTTCATCACCTGGTGACAGAAAACGTGCGCTTCTGGGATATCAGCGGTGTTTCCATGAAAGCGTCCGCCCGAGGCTTCGATGTCAGTTTGGGCTCACTGGATACCCTGCTGACCGGCGGTTTGGCCTTCAGTTTGCCTCCCCACTTACAACCCGGCGAACCGGTGAAAGACAACACCCTTTTCCGGCTCTACGACTCCAAAGAAAAAACCCTGGAACGACATTACAGACAAAAACTCTATTACGTTGCCTCATTTAGACAGCCCATCGGAGGCCTGTCCCCCGGCGCTCCTGTCACCTACCGAGGTATTCCCGTGGGGCAAGTGGAAAAAGTTCTGCTCAAAGAAATGTCCGCCCGCAGCTCTCACGACAGTGGTGAGCCCATTCCAGTATTATTTTATGTCGAACCCGCACGCCTCGGCATGGAAGATCGCCCTGAGTCTGCGGAAGAACTCAAAAGCACCATGCAGTCGAGTGTGAAAAATGGTCTTCGGGCTTCTCTTAAAACCGGCAATTTGATTACCGGAAACCAACTCATTGATCTGGATTTTTACCCCAACGATCCAGACGTCGATGTTGAAGATTTCAATCAATACCGCCAGATTCCCACCATTGCTGGTGGCATCGCCCAGTTGCAGGATTCTCTGACGCAACTGCTGAACAAATTCAATCAACTGCCACTGGAACAAACCGTGGGCAATGCCAACCACGCCCTCAACCAACTCGATCAGACCCTGTTAAGAGTTGACACCCTCCTGGGTTCTCCGCAAATGCAATCCCTGCCAGAGAAAGTGAATTCCAGCCTGATCGAACTGGATACCACCCTAAAAAACATTCAGGACCTGTCCAATTCACTCAACAATTCGGCTCAATTGCTGCCCGTCGCTGAGCATGAAGACTTACTTCCCGAGGCCAAAAAAGAATGAACCGTTCACTGCCTGCATCCACTTTTCGCGCGTGTGCTCTGGTTTTGTCCTGCTGCCTGTTGAGCGCCTGTTTCGGCGGAGCCAAACCTCAAGCAACTCAGTACTATTTGCTGCGTACCGAATCGTCCACGTTCACCAACGACAGCTCGGCCGCCAAAGTAACACCCAGACAACTGGCTCCGATTCATCTGGCTTCCGTTCAGGTCGCGCCCTATTTAAACCAGAGCGGACTGATCATGGAAACCGACAATCAGCGTATCGTTGCTGCTCGCTACCATCAATGGTCGGAACCGCTGAACAACAGCATACCGCGCTTTTTAAGCCGCTCTATCTCAGATCTCTATGGTGCCGAGATCACCGGCCCCGCACTCTCATTGTCCAACGCCCACACGACAATCGACATACACATTGAGCAACTCCACGGGCAGGAAAACGGCGATGTCATACTGGAAGCCTCCTGGTCGCTCCGCCCATCTGTGCTCCCCAGCGGTCGCTCAACCACACCGCAAGTGTTTGCTTTTAACGATACGCTGCCGTTGGCCGAAGACGGCTATGACGCATTGGTTGCCGCAGAAAAACAACTGCTGACCAATCTGGCCAGCGCCATCGCGCAAAGCCTCCCGGCGCAATGACCACAACCAGCCATTGCAGAAAAGTGTAGGAATGATAAACAAAAAAGCCCCGCCAACGATCGATTGGCAGGGCTTTTTGATTTAAAGGCATACCCGTTTAGAGCGGGCGACGTTTCCGCATCACGCCTTGTCCGGTTTCCTGCTGGCCAATAGATACAACATATCCAGAACCAACGTCGCCGCAGCCAATGACGTGACATCAGCATGATCGTAAGCGGGAGAAACCTCCATTAAATCCATGCCAACGATATTCAGTTGTCCAAGGCCGCGGATAATTTGCAATGCTCGATCACTGGTCAGCCCCCCCGCCACTGGCGTACCGGTTCCCGGTGCAAAGGCAGGATCAAGACAGTCAATATCAAAACTCAGATACACCGGACGGTCACCTATGACCGAATTGATGCGCTCAACAACCTGATCGACGCTGTGATTATTGACCCAGCTGCCGTCCAGCACCGTCATGCTGTGGGTGTCGTAATCGTACTCGGTGCGGATTCCCACCTGCACGCTGTGCTCGGGATCGTAGAGTCCCTCTTTGTCGGCGTGGTAAAACATGGCGCCATGATTGTACTTGGCGTCAGTGGCTTCAGTGTCGGTGTGGGCATCGAAATGCAACAGTGCCACCTTGCCATGAGTCTGATTGACCGCTCGTAATAACGGCAGAGAAATGAAGTGATCTCCACCCAATGTCATCAGGGTTTTGCCGGCCGAAATAATGCGATGGGCATGGGCTTGCACCAGAGACAACATCTCTTCGCTGTTGCCTTCCTGATAATCAATATCACCGTAATCCTGAACGTTCAATCGGTCACCCAGCACAAACCGCCAGGGAAAACGCTTTTCTTCCCAGCGCAGCTGAGCCGAAGCCTGACGAATGGCCGTGGGACCATAGCGGGTTCCGGAACGACCGGTGGTGGCCAGGTCATAGGGCACCCCCATCACCACGGCATCCAATTCATCGCAAAGTTCACGGGACAATGGCAGTCCCATATAGGTAAAGATATTACTGAAAGTATTGCTTTCAGCTCCAAATAGGTTTGAAGTTGGCACGAACGTCTCCTCAAATTGCCGTCAAATAGGGCAGCGCGAGCCTAACAGTCAGAGAAAATACTGAAGGTAAAACCCGAGAACCCCCGTCAAACAGGAATGCACAAGGAAGTGCTCTCGCCACAGGCCCTGTACCTGCAACGGACGTCAGAGTTTTACGTCGTGATGTTTGCGACCCGCCAAGACTATCACAGGGTCAAATTTAAGAAAATACAGGGCCGCCACTGCTGAAACAGCCCGCTCAGCCTAAGACTGATACCAGACTCCATTGGTGACCTGGCAATCGATGGAATCGAGCACCATGTGGATGATGAGCCCCAGACCAATCCATCGCAAATTGCGCAAAATGGCATTCACATAGGGGTTTGAAACATGTGCCCACCGCCCGACTGGTAGAACACAGAGCACCCCATACAGCACAATCGCGAACCACTGATGCAGCGGATGAAAACCGATGCTACAGCGATTGGGGTCATAAATTGGGGACGCCAGCAGGTGATCCAGATCGACCAGCATGGTGGCCATCAGGATCAACCATATCTTGAGCCACTCCTTGCGTGAGAAGGTCAACGCAATCAGCAGCGGAACCACGGCATGCAATACCAAATGCAACATTGATCAGTAATCTTTGACTTAACGACCGAGCTTTCTGACCCGGAAATTCCGGCCTTTTAATTTGCCGGCGCCCAGCTTCTGGAGAGCCGTTTTGACCACTTCCCGCTTTACCGCCACATAAGAACTCATGGGAAACACCTGAATCTTGCCTACGTCACTTCCCTGCACGCCACCATCACCGGTCAAGGCTCCCAGAATATCCCCTGGCCGCACCTTGTTCTTTTTTCCACCGTCGATCTGCAATGTCACCATTGCCGGCCGGCGGGGCTGGTCGTTCAGCAGAGACGCCGGAGGCAGAATTTCCCGCTCAACCGCAATCCCCTGCTCTTCTTCCAGCAACCGTAATTTGAAGTTTTCCTTGTCACTGTAGAGGGTATGAGCGCGACCGTGACTGCCGGCGCGGCCAGTACGACCTACGCGATGCACATGCACTTCCGGGTCGCGGGCAATGTGATAGTTAATCACCGTATCCAGATCTTCAATGTCCAGTCCTCGTGCCGCCACGTCGGTGGCCACCAGTACGGAAACACTTTTGTTGGCAAAACGCACCAGCACCTGATCACGTTCCCGCTGCTCCAGATCACCGTGCAAAGCCAGCGCAGAGAAGCCTTGATTCGACAGCTCCGTGGCCACCTCCTGACATTCGCGTTTGGTATTACAGAACACAATCGCCGAAGCGGCCTTATCCTGCATCAGCAACAACCCGACCGCCTGACGTCGGTGATCTTCGCTGTCAACGGGGTAGAAGAATTGAGTGATGGTGGACTCTTCAGTAGGGCTTTCTACCGTCACCCGCTCCGGCTCGCGCATAACATTGCGGGCAATACTTTCTATTGCCTCCGGAAAGGTCGCGCTGAACAACAGAGTCTGACGCTGTTTCGGGATGGGAGCCACAATGGCTTCAAGGCTGGCCTGGAAGCCCATATCCAACATGCGATCCGCTTCGTCGAGCACCAGCGTTTGTACATGATCCACATTCAAGCGCTCTTTGCGCAGATGTTCCTCAATTCGTCCCGGAGTTCCGACTACGATATGGGCACCATGTTCCAGCGAGCCAATCTGGGGGCCGAAAGGCATGCCACCACACAGGGTCAGCACTTTGACATTGTGAATACCACGCGCCAGCTTGCGGATCTCACGGGCCACCTGATCCGCCAACTCGCGTGTGGGGCATAGCACCAGAGCCTGAACACGGAATTTTTTGACATCCAGCTGAGCCAGCAAACCGAGCCCAAAGGCCACCGTCTTGCCAGAACCGGTTTTCGCCTGGGCAATCACATCCTTGCCCTCCAGCACCAGGGGCAAGCTTTGCGCCTGCACCGGCGTCATTGTGTGATAGTCCAGCGATTTCAGGTTTTCATAAAGATCGACGGGGAGTTGCAGCTGGTCAAACGAAGGATTTTGCACAATGTAACCTACAGGTAAGGGCGTGAAGAGAGAAAGCAGCGGCTATCATACCATGATGTCCACTGACAAACGTCAGCCTGATGTCATCACCAATCAGGCAGTCAACATATAGCCAACCAACCCCAAACCAAACCCCAGTACCGCCCCCATGGGTGGCCACCAGTGTTTTTCCAGCTTCACCTGTGGAGCAATGTCCTGAAAAACGGAATAAAGAATGCCTCCTGCGGCAAACAACATGATACTGGCCAGTAGTTGATGCTCTTCTACCAGCCACACGTAACCCGTCACACCTGCCACAGGACCCAAGGCGGCCATCAGCGCAAAGAGAAAGATAATACGACCAGCCGGAAGCCTGCGACACAGCTCACGATAAGCATTAAACCCCTCAGGCAGATTCTGCAGGGTAATCAACGCAGCCAGTAAAAACGCCGTGTCCTTGCCAAAAGCCAGTGCTGCGCCCAATGCCAGTGACTCGGGAATAAAGTCGGACAACATGGCGGCCAACTGAGTAGCCGGGGTATTCACTTTATAGAGCCAAATATCCAGCCCCATAAAAGCCAATCCACCCACCACAAGCATACTCACCGCGTGAATCACCGAGAGGTGTTCTACGCCATCGGTCACCAGTACCAGTGCCACTGCTGAAAATAACGCCCCACCGCCAAAGGCGGTAACGGTATGACGCAACTCCTCCTCAAGCCATTGTGGCTGGATACGTTCAATTTGCGCCAACAAGGCCCCGGCAGGCATCGCCAAACCAGCAATTAACGTCAATACAATTACCGTCCAGACGCCCTGCAACTCACTCATGCATCATCATCCGTGTAGGTCCCGCCATCGTTTTCGTGCCTGTATCCGGACCTGCACAGGCCACGTTGTGTTTTATGCCTCTGGGTCTATATTGTTAGTTCAGACTGATGATTATTCAAATCAACACATCAAGGGAGGAGCCTTATGTCTAATGAAGGTTATCACGAGCCGATCAGTGAACTGAGCGACGCCACCCGCGATATGCACCGGGCTATCGTCTCACTTATGGAAGAGTTAGAAGCCGTGGACTGGTACAACCAGAGGGTCGATGCCTGCAAAGACGATGAACTCAAAGCCATACTCGAACATAACCGGGATGAAGAGAAAGAACACGCGGCCATGGTGCTGGAATGGATTCGACGCAAAGACCCAAGGTTTGACAGCGAGCTGAAAGATTATCTCTTCACGGACAAACCCATCGCCCACAAATAACATCTTGAATAACACCATATTGCAACAGCCAAAATGGTGTTGGATAAACCGTTATGGATACTTCAGATAGCTCAGAGAGTTCAAAAAACACACCCGAAACCCGCGCAGTTCATCTTGTGGTCAGACACCTAAAACTTGAAGGCATCGACAGCAGTAACGAACGCGCGATGCTCAATGAAATCGAAACCACCTATGGCGTTGACAGTGCATCCTATGAAGCCACCTCAAACACACTTCATATTGCCTACGATGCCATGGAGTGCAATCTGGAGGGATTGGAAAATATCATTCTGAAACACGGGGGTGATGTTTCACACGATTGGAACACCACCTTTAAAGAAGGGTATTACCGCTTTTTGGACGGCAATATCCGTGATCATGTCGTCAGTGAGGTTTGGGGCGGGCATACCGATCCCTCAATGGAAACGGAAAAAAGCCCACCCTCAAAAAACAAATAGGCTACATACCGTCCCCTGCCTGTATAACGTCCTGTTTTATTGGTTTAAAACCGGCACGCGACTCTGGATCGACCGCGGCAACCGGGCAACCAAAACGCCGCGGGCATTGTGCCAAAAACCAGCCAATAAAATCAGCGCCCCACCGATGATGATACCGGTAATCGCCAGATTGCCACCAACACCGCCATAATGCTCAAACAGGGAAGAGACTGCATAGAGCACATAGGCCAGTGAAGACACCATAAACGCACGTCGATCAATCACCAGTGAAACCAGCGTCATCACCAAATAGACCAGGACAATGGCGAGAACGTTTCCAGCACTGTCGTCTCCTCTCAAAACCCCCAGACTGTAAAACACAGGGTGAACAATCAACGGAGCGGAGAGCAAGTGCAACCAAAAGGCCACATCCGAACGCCGGGTCACTCGCTCGCGGTCAGACATATCCCAGCGCATGGCGATAACAAAGGTAATCAGACCACCGAGAAAAATAATTGCGGTTAACCAGTCTCTGGATTGAGGAAATGCCGACAAGATCCCGTAGAAGGCAAATCCAACCACTGTCGCCATACCGGCGGCAACGGTAATCGGCACCTGAAAACGCCACCAATGGACGGCCGTGGCCAATGCAGACACAGCCATCGCCACCACCAGGGTAGAGGAGCTTTCACTGCCCAGAGCCGTGATACAAGCCGAGAACACACCCCAGACAAACAACAGCAACAACACGATCGCCGGCAGCGCCATCTTGCGTCGCAAAACAAAGAACTCGGCCAAACCCCAGGCCATCACAGCCATCACCAGAGGTCCCAGAACCGGCGCTATGGTCTTGGCAACCCAGGAGGCAGAATACGTCAGGATCAGACAGGCAATCACCACAAAAATATCGTTGAAACCGCCAATCAAACGAAAGTTTTCTTCGTCTGCGACGGAAGAATGTCTCCCCTGCGTGACCATCTGCCGAAAACTGTTAACGGAATCTGTGGTAAAAATCCCCTGATCTACGGCACGGTTTAAATCTTCATCGGTATACATTCTGCTCCCTGTCCCTGTGTAAAAAATACAAGCGCCTACAGTAACAGACAGCCACAACGGGTAGCGACAATAACTGCAACAAATTGAAGGATGGTTATACGTTAAAGGCCCGCAATTTTGCACCCAGTTCAACGGCCATATCCGAAACCAGACGACTGGTATCGAGCGCGTCATGGGACAAGGACGCCCCCTGTTGAGCCAGCTCATCAATCCGCTCGGCACCCGAACCGACCCGCACCACCAGATCCCGCTGCCCATCACTGGCAGCCCTGATATCACCTGAACGAGCACTGATGGTCCTGAAGCCCTGCATAATGGCATCCAGGGACTCACCGGCTCTTTGCGCCTGCAACACCGCATGGTCGGTTGCCCGAGAGCCTTCCAGCATCTGCTGGGAAGCCCGGGACGTTCCCTGCTGAATATTGCTGATGATTTCCTGAATCTCCTGGGTGGATGAAGACGTGCGACTGGCCAACTGACGAACCTCATCCGCCACCACGGCAAACCCCCGCCCCTGCTCTCCCGCCCGGGCCGCTTCAATGGCAGCATTCAAGGCGAGTAAATTGGTCTGTTCCGCAATGGACTTAATTACTTCGAGTACCGTACCGATGTTATCGCTATCGCGCTTGAGCGTGTCCATTCCTTCAGCCGCTTTATTGACCACATCAGCCACATGCTTAATCGCTGCAACCGTATCCTGAACGGTTTGATCGCCGGTTTCTGCCATTTCCTGAGCCCCGCGACTCACTTCATCGGCAGCACCGACATTTTGCAGCACCACGTCGGCGGCGGCCTGCATCTGACTCATACCTTCAACCATGGTGGCAATTTCACCAGACTGATCCTGAGCCTGACGTTTATTTTGTTCGTTAACCTGCAACAGGTTTTCAGCCGCCTGTGTCAGGTTCAGTCCCATCTGTTGCAACTGGCCCATGAGCTGGCCAATCTCTGCCATCATCCGGTCAAAGCGGCGCCCCATATCACCGAACTCATCACCTTGCGGCAAGTCAGCACGAATCGACAGATCCTTGCTGTTCTCGATATCCGTAATCACCGACAACATGCGATTCATCCGGCGGGTGATGCCTGAATTCAGCCACCAGCCCAGCGCGAGCGCCAGCAACATCAAACCGGCGACTGCGCCCATGAGCTGCTGGATACTCGCCTCAGAGACGCTCTCGGCATGATTACTGGCCTGTTCTGCCAGACTCTCCTGCTCACGGACCAGGGCTTCGATCATGTTCAGCACAGGGTCAACGGCTTTATACAACTCCAGATCCACATAATTTCCCATGCCATAGCGGGATTGTTCTTCGATAAACCCCTGCAGACGAAGGATACTGGCCCTGGCATTCTCGATGGCCTGTGGATTCGAAGCCAGAATGGCCTGTTCCTGCTCGGTCAGCGGTCCGGCGAGATATACGGCCCATTCCTGTTCAATGATCGCTGCCGCTTTATTCAACCCCGCTTTTGCCTCCCCCCAAAACATCATTTGGGCACGGGTTTTCTGTGCCAGATCTACCACGCCTTCTGTGTACTGACGGGAGATTCTATGCAGGCGCCAGACCGGCACCAGCCTCTCGTCCTTCATTGCGGTGGTTGTTTTGGTCACTGTAGAAAGAGATGTCACTCCCAACACAGCAATAAACAGCGCTGCCAACAGGGGAATGACTGTCAGCAGGATAAGCTTTGTACGCACTCTTAACGTCATGCAGAACTACCTTATATCGGGGCGGAATCAAACCGGGACAGGGACGAGCCAGTATCTATTTCGGCAGAGTTTGGCAATCTAAAATGAACTTTTTGTTACAAATGGCCTGAACCAGAAAAAGAAATATGCGCCACCGGGACAAGTGGTAATTGCGACAGTCTGGCAGTCCATCTCACCACCCGCTTCACAAGTAGTTACTTAACAAGCTGACCCAAAAACCCGAAAAACGCGTATACTTGACCGTTTGCAACTTTTGCCCTGTGGCTTCTGCTCTTAGGCATTTGCCCTCATAAACTGGACTGGATTTTCTGTGGATACGATTTACGTTCGCGGTGCGCGCACCCACAACCTGAAAAACCTGGATATCGACCTTCCCCGTGACAAGCTGATCGTCATTACCGGCCTGTCGGGTTCTGGCAAGTCATCTCTGGCGTTTGATACGCTCTACGCCGAGGGTCAGCGTCGCTATGTGGAGTCTCTTTCTACTTACGCCCGCCAGTTCCTGTCCATGATGGAAAAGCCCGATGTGGATCACGTCGAAGGCCTGAGCCCGGCCATTTCCATCGAACAGAAGTCCACCTCGCACAACCCCCGCTCTACCGTGGGCACCATCACCGAGATCTACGATTACCTGCGACTGCTGTATGCCCGCGTCGGTGAACCGCGCTGCCCAATCCACGGAGAGCCTCTGGCGGCCCAGACCATCAGCGAAATGGTGGATCATGTCCTGGCTCTGCCGGAAGGCACCAAGATCATGCTGCTGGCCCCCGTTGTCAGAGACCGTAAAGGCGAACACCTGCACACCTTTGAACAGCTGCGCCGGGATGGTTTTATCCGTGCCCGTATCGACGGTGTTGTGGTCGACCTTGACGACACGCCCGAGCTGGATAAAAAGAAAAAGCACACCATTGAAGTGGTCGTTGACCGATTCAAAGTCCGCGACGACCTGCAAATTCGGCTGGCGGAGTCGTTTGAGACTGCCCTGCATCTCACCGATGGTACCGCCGCCATCAGCTTTATGGACGGCGAAGAAGACGACCGCACCTTCTCTGCGAAGCACGCCTGTCCCGTGTGTGATTACTCCCTGACCGAACTGGAACCGCGCCTGTTTTCCTTTAACAATCCCGCAGGCGCCTGCCCCAGCTGTGACGGTCTGGGTGTGAGCCAGTTTTTCGACATCAAGAAAGTCATTCAATTTCCCGAGGCCTCTCTGGCAGAAGGTGCCATCCGGGGCTGGGACAGACGCAACTTTTACTACTTCCATCTGCTCAACTCCCTGTCAGACCACTACGGTTTCTCCATTGATACCCCCTGGCAGAAACTGAGCAAAAAACATCAGGACGCGATTCTGTTTGGCTCCGGCAAGGAAGTCATTAACTTCAGTTACACCAACGACCGCGGCGATGTGCATCAACGCAATCACACCTTTGAAGGTGTGATTAACAACATGAATCGCCGCTATAAAGAGACCGACTCCCAGAGCGTTCGTGATGAACTGGCCAAATACGTTTCCAGCCAGAACTGTCCGGAATGTGAAGGCACCCGTCTGCGTCGGGACGCCCGCAATGTGTTTATTGACGAGCGCACCCTGCCCCAGATTACCGAGCTGCCGGTGGGCGAGGCATACGATTATTTCAACCACCTGAAACTGCCCGGTGCCCGAGGCAAAATTGCCGACAAAATTCTGAAAGAACTGCGCGACCGTTTCAGCTTTTTGGTGGATGTGGGACTGAACTACCTGACCTTGAGCCGCAGTGCCGAAACCCTCTCCGGCGGCGAAGCCCAGCGCATTCGTCTCGCCAGCCAGATCGGTGCCGGCCTGGTGGGCGTGATGTATATTCTCGACGAACCGTCCATTGGTCTGCACCAGCGGGACAACGATCGTCTGCTGAAAACCCTGCTTCACTTGCGGGACATCGGCAACACGGTGATCGTGGTAGAGCACGATGAAGACGCCATTCGGCAGGCAGATTACATTCTCGATATCGGCCCGGGTGCCGGCGTACACGGTGGCGAAGTTGTGGCCCAGGGCACCCTCAACGAGGTGATGTCCAACCCCAAATCGCTGACCGGAAAATACCTGTCCGGTGAAGTGGAAATCGAAGTTCCCGCCAAGCGCACGCCCTACAACGAGGACAAGGAACTGATTCTGGAGGGCGCCACCGGCAACAACCTGCAGGATGTGACACTGAAAATCCCTGCGGGCCTGATGACCTGCGTCACCGGCGTATCCGGTTCAGGCAAGTCCACTCTGGTGAATACCACCCTGTATCCACTGGCCGCTACCGCTTTGAATGGCGCCACCACCCTGACCCCTGCGCCGCACAAAGCCATCCACAATATGGATTTGTTCGACAAGTGTGTGGATATTGACCAGAGTCCCATTGGTCGTACGCCTCGCTCCAACCCCGCCACCTACACCGGTATTTTCACCCCGATTCGGGAACTGTTTGCCGGCACTCAGGAAGCCCGCTCCCGTGGCTACAAGCCCGGACGTTTTAGCTTCAACGTCAAAGGCGGACGCTGTGAAGCCTGTCAGGGCGACGGTGTGGTCAAGGTGGAAATGCATTTCCTGCCGGATGTCTATGTCCCCTGTGACGTGTGTAAGGGCAAACGTTACAACCGCGAAACGCTGGAGATCCAGTACAAAGGGAAAAACATCCACGAAGCGCTGGATCTGACGGTTGAAGACGCCCGGGAGTTTTTCGACGCCATTCCATCCGTCGCGAAAAAACTTCAAACTCTGATTGATGTGGGTCTGTCCTATATCCGTCTCGGACAGGCAGCAACGACCCTGTCCGGCGGTGAAGCCCAGCGAGTCAAACTGGCCAAGGAACTGTCCAAACGGGATACCGGTCAGACACTCTACATTCTCGATGAACCCACTACTGGTCTACACTTTCATGACATCCAGCAGCTGTTGAATGTTCTGCATCGACTGCGTGATCACGGCAATACCGTGGTGGTGATTGAGCACAATCTGGATGTCATTAAAACTGCAGACTGGCTGGTGGATCTCGGCCCTGAAGGCGGCAGTGGCGGTGGTCAGATCATCGCCACCGGGACGCCTGAAGATGTGGCCAACAACAAGGCCTCACACACCGGACGGTTCCTGAAGCCCCTGCTGAAGAAGAAACCTGCCCCGAAAAAGTCGAAAAAATAGACGGTGACATCTAACCGGAGATTCGGATGAAACAACTCAGTATTCTCGTGTTACTCCTGATCTCCGCTGCCAGCCATGGCGATGACCGCTCCATTCGGGGAAAGGTCATCTCCCTGACCGGCGATGACATCGGAATCCGCCTGCGTCTGGATTCCGGTGTCCCGCCGGAATGTCGCGCAGCATCCCGTCAAGAAATTCTGGTGAAGCCGAATTACCCGGGGGCCTTTCACCTGGCCCAAAATGCATTGGGAGTCGCAGTAGAAATCGAAGCCGACTACGAACCGCTGCAGCGCGAGTGTGTTGCCAAAGTGATCACACTCAGTCCCTCTTGAACCCCGATGCGACGCTGTAGCAAGGCCAGTCAACGGTCTGGCGTCAACGGTTCCCGAGCCAAAACCAGCAAAGGCTCAACCTTGTCCATAGAAAATTGCTGTATTTCCAATGTCAACGCCAAGGGCTCCGATACAGTGAGCGCACCAAACACCCTTTGTCCCTGACCATCGGGCCACTGAAAGGGATAACAACACCAAGCCACGGTCGGGTCAGCCACAGGCACAAAGCCTGTCCCCAGCTCCTTCGCGGAAATTCCCAGTTTGCGGGCTTTAAGGTAACTTTCTTTTAGCGTCCACAACTCGTAAAACCTTTGGCGACACTGCTCTTCTGGCAACCCGGCCAATTGCCGGCTTTCAGATTCCGCAAAGTATTCCGCCGCCAAAGCCCTGTACGAACGGCGCCTGCGAGGCGACTCAATATCCACACCCAGCTGGCAATCGAGCCCCACCGCACAGGCCACCCACTCACCACTGTGGGAAAGATTAAAATCCAACCGAGCCGCCTGCGGCCCGATCAGGGTCAACCAGTTGTCATCATTCAGGTCAAAATGGTGCTGCTCGTGCCACTCGGGCAAAACATGGTCTAACACCCTGCGCAGCAGATAGTGACCTGCCAGATATTCGCGCTGCCGACGGGGCGATTTGATGGTGTGGTAGAGGGCTTGTTCCGCGGTCGACAAGGTCGGCAAGCATACCGGCAGGGCGGAATCGCCCAAAGGGGGAACACGCCACATCCACAACGCCGGCGATAGATGTGGCTTACTCATAATAGCGGCTGGGTTACTTCAGAGTGACCACAGTTCCCTTCAGGGCCACACCCGCCATAATGGCACCCGCATGGCACTCGTAGTCGGAATCACTCATGTATTTGTTTTGCTTGTAAAAGCTGTGAATATTCACCACCGCATTGCCGCCTTCGGCCAGCGCGCGATCACGCAAAGCAACCAGTGCAGACAAAAATACCCATTTACAGGCCTCTTCGTCAGACTTATTAAAGGCATTGGTTTTGCGATTGGCCACAAAGCTGCCTTTGGCATTGACGTATCCAGGCGCTTTATCACCAAAATAGAACTTCACCCCCTGGTTAAGCTGCTCTTTGGCCGCCGGTGTATTCATGGCGTCCTGCACTGAGAGAAACAGAGCGTCATCACGGGCCAAAGCAACGTCTGATATGGCCAGGAAAGAAAGAAATACGATCATCAAACGAGTAAACATGGCAGCATCCTTACTGGGATTCCAGTGATTAGTTAAGAAAAAACAGTCCAGGTCAGTATAGTCATTTCATTCTCAGGGGAAAACCAGCGCCCGGCAATAAATGACGCTTGCCTCGACTTAATCACACGGTAAAATACCCTCCTTTTCCGGACAGATGTGCATAGTTTGTGACAAAAAGCCGGCGGTTGCCGACAAATGGAATCGTCCACACCAGCAAAGACCTGAATTAAGCAGCAGGTCCCAGGCTGAATGGTGTCTTTCTTCGCCTGCACACGCATACTGAGGTTGCATGAGCCCCCTGACAATAACGATAAAAGACTGGTCTGCATGGGCTCCGGGGCTACACACGCCGGAGGACTGGCAACAATGGGCTGCAGGCCAAAAGACTATAGGTGGTGACACTCAACCCGATGTAAAAGCCATCCCGGCCATGTTGCGCAGACGCCTGAGTCCACTGGGTAAAATGGCGCTCGCGACCGCTTTGCCTCTGCTCGATGATGCCGAACAGAATATCCCCAGCGTGCTGGTGAGTCGTCACGGCGACCTGAACCGCACTCTGGCACTGCTGACCGATCTGGCCAACGGCGAAGACCTGTCTCCAACACATTTCAGCCTGTCCGTTCACAATGCCATTGGTGGCCTGCTTTCCATTACCCGCAAAGACACCAGCAGCATGACCGCTCTTGCCTGTGGGGCCGAGGACATTTCAACAGCCTTGCTGGAAGCCCAGGCCATTTTGACCGAGCAGAGTTGTGAACAGGTTCTGTGCCTGATCTACGATGAACCCATTCCGGACGTTTACCGCAACCAGAACATCGTCCTGCCGAGCCACCCCTACGCGACTGCCTTTTTGCTGGAAGACGCATCCAAGTCCACCTCCCCGGGGGCAATTCGTCTCCAGCTGGAGCTGCGTCGCAGGGGGACTTCGGCATCTGGCGACCTTAATGACGGGAGTCCACAAACCCTGACCTTTCTGCGCTGGATATTGTCTGCCTCTCGCACCGAAAACACTTTAGAGCTGCCCGGTCAGCGCAACTGCTGGCACTGGTCTTTGGCATGCTGAAAACCCTGAACACATACTGGCGAGTACTCGCCACAGGCTTCTGTTTTCTCACGTTTGGCCTGGGCGGTCTGATCCTGCCACTGGTGGCTGTACCTGTGCTCTACCTGTTGCCCGGTGGCCCTCTGCGCCGCGAACGCCGGGCAAAAGCGCTGATCCACTACACTTTCCGGGGGTTTATGGAACTGATGCGCTTTCTGGGGATCCTCACCTACAGCGTCGAACAGCGGCAAGCCCTGAATCGCCCGGGCTTATTGATTGTCGCCAACCATCCGACACTCATTGATATTGTCTTTTTAATTGCCTTTATCAAACGTGCAGACTGCGTGGTAAAAAGCAGCCTGCTTCGCAACCCGTTTACCCGTGGCCCCATCGGGGTGGCCAACTACATCGCCAATGACAGCTCTGAAGAAGTTCTCGAACTGGCTGAACAGTCCTTTCAGCGGGGCAACAGTTTGATTGTCTTCCCTGAAGGCACCCGCACAACACAGGGGCAGGCCCTGAAAATGCAACGGGGCGCAGCCAATATCGCCCTGCGCTGTGACTGTGAAGTGACTCCGGTGGTCATTACCTGTGAGCCCAGCACCTTGACCAAGGAACTGCGCTGGTATCAAATCCCGGAACGCCCGTTTCATATAGCCCTGACGCTGAAACCGGCGATATCCAAACTGCCCTTTCAACAAGAGAAAGCGGTATCATTAGCCGCACGTAAATTAACCCGTTATTTTGAAGACTACTTTACTCAGGAACTCGTCAGCCATGACCGAACTAGAACAGGAACTCAAGCAACTGATTATCGACACACTGGATCTTGAGGACATTACCGTTGACGACATCGACAGTCAGGAAGCTCTCTTTGTAGAAGGTCTCGGCCTCGATTCCATCGATGCACTTGAGCTGGGCCTGGCTTTACAGAAACGCTACGGCGTCAAGGTTGATGCCGATTCAGAAGAAACCAAGAAGCACTTCGCCAGTGTTCACAACCTGGCACTGCTGGTTAATTCACACACTAACGGATAAGGGTGAAAGCAATGATTACCAAAGACGCTATTGAAGCAAAAGTCAGAGAGATTCTGGTAGAACTGTTTGAACTGGAACCTGACGACATCACCCTCGACGCACAATTGTACGACGATCTCGACATTGACAGCATTGACGCTGTTGATCTTGTGGTTGAACTGAAAAAAATGACCGGCAAGAAGATCAAACCGGAAGATTTCAAAAGCGTACGCAGCGTTGGCGACATCGTTAATGCCGTCGATGAGTTAATGGCCGGGCAATAACCCCTCGGCACAGAAATGCCCCGTCCACAACCAAAAGCTATTGCTGATGTTACTGCGCATTGTCATCGGGTTACTGACCCTGCTCTATCCGATCGCTGTCTATTTAGGTCTGCAGACATTTGATGCACGCTACCTGGTTGTTTTATTACTGGTGGTTGCCGCAGCTCGTCTGTTTACCCTGGATTCAAAGTCGCCACTGAATCACTGGCTCTGGCTGCCCCTGCTGCTATTGCTGGCCATCTGGTCGTGGCTGACGAACAGCGCACTGGGGCTCAAATTCTATCCCGTATTGGTAAACGCTTGCCTGCTGATTTTTTTCGCCTGGTCACTCAAAGTTCCACCCTCAATGATCGAACGTTTTGCCCGCCTCAAAGACCCTGACTTGCCCGAGCGAGGTATACACTACACGCGTCAGGTGACCGCAGTGTGGTGTGGCTTTTTTATCATTAACGGCACCATTGCCTTACTGACCGCACTCTACGCCTCAGATGCGTTGTGGGCAGCGTACAATGGTTTTATTGCTTACATTGCCATGGGAACCTTATTCGCGGGTGAATGGCTGATTCGCCAGCGGGTAATGAAGGCTCATCATGACTGAATCCAATATGCTGTATTTCACTCCGCTGGAAACCCTGTTTGCCGCCCAACGCTCTCAGACACAGCCTATGTTTCTCACACCACAGAGAAACACAATGGATTGGCAGGAGTGGCTTAACCGGGTCGCTCAATGGCGACAGGCTCTGAAAGCACAAACAGGACAGCGCTGGGCACTTTACCATCCCTGTGCAGGTGAGTTTTCAGCAGGCTTGTTTGCTCTGCTGTCACTCAACAAGACCGCGTGCCTGCCCGGCAATCGCCAGCCGGAATTTGTCAAACAGCTATCGCAAAGAGTCGACGGTTTTGTTGGCGACTTTGAAAATCTGGTGCCTACACTCTCGCGCTCTTCAGACGCACCTGTTGAATCCGCCATCACCGAACTGGCTGATATTACTCTGAACAATCATGAGCCACTGCTGCAAGTGTTTACCTCAGGGTCATCCGGAGAGCCTCAGGCCATTCCCAAAACCCTGCGCCAGATGAGCCAGGAAGTCATGCACCTGCACAGCTTGTGGGGGCATCATCGCAACGCGCTGGTGACGGGCACCGTAAGCCATCAGCACATTTACGGACTGCTGTTTCGGGTACTCTGGCCCCTGGCAGCAGGCTGGTGTTCTGACAGCCAGCCCTGCGAATACTTTGAAGAGCTGGCTCTGCGCCACTACCCCTCACCGTCCAATTCTGAGTGGCCCAGACTGCTGGTTTCCAGCCCTACCCATCTGTCCCGGGTGCCTGAGAATCTGGATAGTGCGGTGAGCCATGGGTTGGCTGAAATTTTCAGCTCTGGCGCACCACTGATGAGGGAAAACAGCTTACACGCAAAAAAACATCTGGGCACAGGGGTGCTGGAGATTTTTGGCAGTTCTGAAACCGGCGGTATCGCCTGGCGACAACAAGAAGACCATGCGGCAGAAGCCAAATGGCAACCGGTTCCGGGAATTGAAGTTCGACTGACAGAAAACGATACGGACATTTCCGACTGTCTGGAAGTTCGCTCGTCTCACCTGCCTGACGAACACCAATGGTATCGCACTTCCGACAGGGTTCGTATCGATGAACAAGGGCGCTTTATACTGCTTGGACGTGCCGACCGCATTGTGAAAGCCGAGGGCAAGCGGGTATCACTGGATGAAATGGAAAAGCACCTGATACAGCTGCCCTGGGTTGAACACGCCCATCTGCTTCAACTAGAGGGCGCGCGCACAGAAATGGCAGCGGTCGTGGTGCTCTCCCGCGAAGGCCAGACTGCACTGGAAACCCGCGGCAAGCGTGCAATCAATGTAGTACTTCGGGATAAACTGCTGTCATATTTTGAGCGCCCCACACTGCCGCGCAAGTGGCGATATGTAGATGCTCTTCCCGTTAACTCACAGGGAAAGCTGCAGCGTCTGGCGCTTCAGGAATTATTTAAAAAGGAAACCCCAACACCCGTGGACGGCTCAAACAACACCCGGCCTTCGTTGCCAACGACCCTGTCCTCCAATGAAACTGAAGGGCAACAGACCCTGCAACTTCGGATACCGGAAGACTTACTTTATTTTGACGGACATTTTGAACAGGCCCCCATCCTCCCCGGTGTCGTACAAATACATTGGGCGGAACACTTTGCCCGTAATGCCTTTTCACCCGACGGTGAGTTTCTCAGACTGGAAGTGATTAAATTCCAGAAAGTCATCACGCCCGGCGATGAAGTTACGCTGGATCTGTCCTACGATTCGGTAAAAAACAAAATCCTCTTTGCCTACCATTCTCCACGCGAACAACATTCAAGCGGCCGGATTGTTTTGGCTGCCCCGGCAACGAGTCCGGCAGCATGAACATCAACACCCCGGAAAGGACATCCACAACACAGGTGTTTAAACCCTGCATTTTGATACCCGTCTACAACCATGAAGAGGCTGTAGGCAGCATTGCGGAACGCTTGCTGGATATTGCCCCAATCCTGTTAGTGGATGACGGCAGCAGCGCAAACTGCCAAAAGCGTCTGGAGTCTATTGCCCGGCAACATGACTCCGTAGACTTGCTTCGCCTGCCCGTCAATCAGGGTAAAGGCGGTGCAATGAAAGCGGGGTTCCGCTATGCCCTGCAGCAGGGTTTTACCCATGCGCTGCAAATTGATGCCGATGGACAACACAACACCGAAGACGCTGAGATATTTTTACGACAGGGTGAGGAACACCCGCAGGCGATCATTTGTGGCTGCCCCATTTATGATGCCAGCGTGCCCGCCCTGCGCTTCTACGCCCGCTACCTGACTCACGTATGGATATGGATTAATTCCCTGTCATTTGCCGTAAAAGACTCCATGTGTGGCTATCGCGTCTATCCCTTACTGGATGCCGTGAACATTATCGATACCGAATCTACTGGCGATCGAATGGATTTCGATTCGGAAATCATGGTGCACTGGGTCTGGCGCAACTTGCCCGTGATAAACCAGCCGACAAAAGTCTCTTATCCGATAGATGGCATCTCGCACTTTGCTCCATGGAGAGATAATTACCTGATCAGCAAGATGCACGCGACTTTGTTTTTTGGCATGTTGTTTCGACTTCCAAAAATCCTCGGGCTCAGGCTGCGAAACAGAAAACCTGCACACCAAGGGCTGTCGGAGTAATTTATGGCAAAGCATTGGTCCCAGGTTCAGGAATCGGGTGCATTAATCGGCATCCGCATTATGTTTTTTACCTATCGCTGGATTGGGCGCTGGGCATTCACACTGCTGCTTTATCCGGTCATCAGTTATTTCTATCTGACCAAAAAAACAGCCCGACAGGCATCGGAAGATTATTTGACCCGGGTACGTCAACAGGGGGCACTGCCCGTTACTGAGTCCATTCAGCGTCAAAGCTTCCGTCACTTTCTTCAGTTTGGTCGCGGCCTGCTCGACAAGCTGGCGGCCTGGACGGGAGCCTTTCAATATAAAGATGTCGGTTTTCATAATCGCGATGATTTTCTGAACATGGTCAAGCAGGGCTCCGGTGCGCTGGCCATTGTCTCCCATCTGGGCAACATTGAAGTGTGCCGATCTCTCGCCGAACAGAGCCAGCACGTCAAACTGAACATCCTGGTTCATACCAAACACGCCGAGAATTTCAATCGGATGATGAACAAGCTTGACGCCGACAATCATCTCAATTTGATTCAGGTTACGGACCTGTCGCCTGCCACGGCCATCATACTGCAGGAAAAACTCAATGCCGGGGAAGTGGTCGTCATCGCCGGCGATCGGACACCGGTAACCGGTGGACGCCAGACAACCGCCAACTTCCTTGGCGCCCCGGCCTGGTTTCCCCAGGGGCCTTATATTCTCGCTTCCGTATTGCGCTGTCCGGTTTACCTGATGTTTTGCAATCGAACCGAAAAAGGTTACGAAGTCTTTTTTGAGGCTTTTGCCGAACGCATTCGCCTGTCCCGTAAACAGCGTGAAGAAGACTTGCGTTACTGGGTGCAACGATATGCTGATCGTCTGGCCCACTACACCCTGCAATTTCCTTTGCAGTGGAATAATTTCTATCCATTCTGGGCGACTGCCGATGAAACTGTCACCCACCAGGAATAAGATGTCGTTAGTATGATTACCTTTGATAACACCCCATTAACCATTGAGGATGTTGTTGCCATTGCCCTGCAACAACAGTCGGTTCAACTCAATCAGTCGGAAGATTTTCGCCAGCGCATCGCCAAAGGCAGCGAATTCCTCGACCGCCTGCTGGCCGAAGACGGTGAGATTTACGGAGTCACGACCGGCTACGGTGATTCCTGTACCGTCACCATTCCCTCCGAACTGGTTGCGGAACTGCCGAAACATCTCTTCACCTTTCACGGTTGTGGCATGGGGAATATGCTGACACCCACGATGGCAAGAGCGGTTTTGGCTGCACGCATGACTTCGTTATGCCAGGGATACTCAGGTGTCAGTCTGACATTGCTTGAACAACTTGAAACCCTGTTCAAACACGACATCATGCCGGTCATTCCGGAAGAGGGTTCAGTGGGAGCCAGCGGCGATCTCACACCACTGTCCTATGTCGCGGCGGTACTCTGCGGTGAGCGGGAAGTGTATTTCAACGATGAAATCAAACCCACTGCCGAGGTGTTTGCACAGCTGGGCATCCAACCCATCACCCTGCGCCCGAAAGAAGGGTTGGCGATCATGAATGGCACTGCCGTCATGACCGGTCTTGCATGCATGGCCTACTCCCGCGCTCAGTACCTTTCAAAACTCGCCACCCGAATTACTGCGCTGTGCACATTGGCCTCGAAAGGCAACGCACACCACTTCGACGAAACTTTATTCAGCGTTAAACCCCACCCTGGACAACAGCGTGTCGCCAGCTGGTTGCGCGAAGACCTGCACGCCGGCGAGCCGCCTAGAAATCCCAAACGTTTGCAGGACCGTTACTCCCTGCGCTGTGCACCACACGTAATTGGTGTACAGGAAGACGCCCTGCCCTGGTTGCGTCAACTTATCGAAAATGAACTCAACAGCAGTAACGACAACCCGATTATCGATGCCGAGGGTGAACACGTGTTACACGGCGGGCACTTCTATGGCGGTCACATCGCACTGGCCATGGACACCCTGAAAAATACCGTGGCCAACATTGCAGACCTTTTGGACCGGCAACTGGCCATGCTCGTAGACACCAAGTTCAATCATGGACTGCCAGCGAACCTGTCCGGCGCTCAGGGGTCGCGCTGTGCCATCAACCACGGTTTTAAAGCGGTTCAGATTGGAGCCTCCGCCTGGACGGCTGAAGCGTTAAAACAAACCATGCCTGCCAGTGTCTTTTCCCGCTCCACAGAATGCCACAATCAGGACAAGGTCAGCATGGGCACCATTGCCGCCCGGGACTGCCTGCGCGCGTTACAACTGACCGAACAGGTCGCCAGTGCCGCATTGTTAGCGACTTGTCAGGGCGTTGAATTGAGAATTCGCCAACAGGAACTGTCAGCTGACTCCCTGGCTCCCGCACTTGCCAACACCATAGAGCAGGTACGCCAGATCAGTCCGTTTCTGAATGAAGATCGAGCACTGGACAAGGAATTGCGTCAGACTGTTAGCGCCATTCAGAATCAATCCTGGACGCTCTATTAAGCTTGCAACTCTCCGGAGCGATACAGGCAAGTCCTAAAAAGGTGAATGTTGTTATGCATGAAGCTGAAGTTGAAATTACCATTCCGTTCCACGATGTCGATATGATGGAAGTGGCCTGGCACGGCCACTACGCCAAATATTTCGAGCTGGCTCGCTGCGCCGTTCTGGACAGCATCGATTATAACTATCTGCAGATGAAGGAATCAGGCTACGCCTGGCCTGTTATCGATCTGCGGATTCGCTACCCCCAACCCACGGTCTTTGGTCAAACGGTCATTGCCAGAGCGAAAATCAGCGAATGGGAAAACCGTTTGAAAATTGATTATGAGATTCGTGACAAAACCTCCGGCAAACGCCTGACCCGAGGTCATACGGTTCACGTAGCGGTCGACATTGAAACCCGTGAAATGCGCATGGAATCCCCTGCGATTCTGTTCGAAAAGCTGGGAGTTACACCATAATGCCACGGACGCCCACAGCACTCGCTTATCTGCTGTTGCTGATCGCAAGTCTGTTAACCAGCTTGGCAAACGCATCCACTGTCACACTGGACGACATTACCGATCGCATCGACATCAGCGAACAGCTTCACGGAGAGTTTGTACAGCTAAAATATCTCAGTATTTTGCCGAACCCTCTGCGTTCCAGCGGCAACTTTTCCTTTGGACCAAATTCCGGTCTTATGTGGGAAACCATCAAACCCCTGCACAGCCGCCTGACGTTCAGCCCCGAAGGCATCTCACAGGAACAGGATGGCCAACAGGTCTGGCTGGCCCAGTCCGATCAGCCCGGCGTTGCCGTTATCGGCAAAATCATGGCGGCAATATTTACCAATGACTGGCAAACCCTGAAAGACTTTTTCAGCATCACGGTGAAACCGGATAACAACGCGCAACAATGGCAGCTGCAACTTGTCCCAAACCAGGCAACCCTGGCATCAGTGATGGAACGCATTGAACTCACCGGCGATCGCCAACTGCAACGAATCACGCTGTATGAACACAGTGGCGACCGAACAGAAATTGAATTCTTTTCAGCATCTGAAACTCCCTGACCTCAAATAAACGGTTAGCGATCGACACCCAGGCCAATAACAGACAACATGCTTATGAATATCGTCCGGCACAACCAAAGAAAACCTGCGGAGACCTGGCGCTTTATCGCCTGGACCGCAGTGGTTCTGCTGTGCGCGATACTCGCTGTAACCGAGCTTCGCAAGAATCGAAGTTTTGATACCAGCATCATGGCGCTGCTGCCAGACACTCAACACAGTGAAGGTGAACAACTGGCTCAGGAACGGTTTATGGCTACAGCCGATGACCGGCTGGTTTTTCTGGTCGCAGCACCAAGCCGCTCTGAAAGCCTTGGAGCCGCTCGCCGTGTTTACCAACATTTGTCAGACAGCGGGCAATTCGCGTCCGTCACCGGTGAAATTCAGGATTCAGTGGATGGGGAGTGGCAACAATTTTTTTACCCCTGGCGCTATCAGTTGCTCACTGATGACAGTATCCAGAGACTGGAACAACATGATGAGCGCCTGGTCACTGACAGCCTCAGCAAACTGTTCAGCCCACTGGCAGCGGCGATTGCTCCCACGCTGACCGATGACCCCATGCAACTTTTTATGCAGTGGCAACAATCGGTGCTACCACGTTCCGGTTTTGACTTGCAAAACAATTGGCTCACCCTGCAAAAGGATCAATCTTATTACCGCTTGATCACAGCCAACCTGCTTGGCGATGCTTACGACATGGCTTATCAAACAAAAGTCATGGACACCCTTCAATCGGCCAAACAGCAACTGCCGGATGGATCCCGGATGTTAATGTCCGGCCTGATCATTCACGCCGCTCACGGTGCCAAACAGGCTAAGCAGGAAATCTCGACCATCGGAGTCGGCTCGGCCATCGGTATCTTGCTGCTGCTCTTTGCCTGCTTCCGGAAATCGACTTACGTTCTTTTGGCGTTTTTACCCCTGCTGGTTGGTTGCCTGATCGCCCTGAGCCTGAGCCTGTTGATTTTTCATCGCCTGCACCTTATCACCCTGGCCTTCGGCGCCAGCCTGATAGGCGTAGCCATTGATTACTCACTGCACTATCTATGCGCCAGAGAAGATTCTGCTCATAAGCGCAGTACCAATCCTGACAGTTCGCCATCGCCTCTTCGACGGATCTTTCCCGGGCTGGCTTTGGGATTGCTGTCCAGTGTAATGGCATACGCCGCACAAGCAGCCGCCCCCTTCCCCGGCCTGCGACAAATGGCGATCTTTTCGGTATTGGGGTTGATTGGGGCCTGGATGACCGTCGTTTGCTGGCTGCCACTCCTGTCGTCCACGTCAAAAAACAACCCAGTCCGCGAGCAAACTGTGCGAAAAGGTTTTCAGCCCTGGTTGCTGCAACAATTAAGTCGTGGACGTGAACACTGGCCGACAATAAATTCACGTCGCAATCTGTTGATCCTGGGCTTTGCCATCGCGCTGTTACTGGTCACGGTGAGCAACATTCGCGGCAATGACAATCTGCACTTATTGCAAACCTCCCCGCCAGGGTTATTGAAGGAAGACGCGGCTGTTCAACAGCTGTTGTCAGCGCCTAACCCCGGCCAGTATTTTATTATTCACGCAGACACTGAACAGGCACTGCTACAGGCTGAAGAAGCGTTTAAACCTTTGCTGGATGCAGCCATTCAACAGGGACACATTCGCAACTATCAGGCCACGTCACAATTTGTTCCTTCCAATCAGCGCCAAGAAGAAAATCGCCGCCTTTACGCCAATCAGGTTTTTTCTGATACCGGTCTGATCCATACCTGGGCTCAGCAAGGGCAACTCGACCCCGTCGCCGATCAGGCCCGTGACAAATTTGCCCAATCCACGACCGAACGTCTTTCGCTACAGAGCTGGCAGCAGAGCGCCACCAGCGATCTGGCTCGGCATTTGTGGCTGGGTGAACATCACGGCACCTACTATTCCATTATTAGTCTGACAGGCATCTCTGGGGCAAACAGCCTTTCACATTTGCAATCACTGGCGGACAACCATCGACAGGCAGAGTTTTCAGACCGTGTTCACAGCATTTCCAATATGCTCAGGGACTATCGATTGCAATTGGGACAGTGGCTGTTACTGGCCTACGGACTGGTGGCACTGATGCTGGCAGTACGTTATCGCCGACATACATGGCGACTGATCGCGGCACCGGCACTGGCCAGTTTGATCACCCTGGCCACCCTGCATGGGTTGAACACCCCCATAACCATTTTCCACTCACTGGCTTTATTACTGGTTTTGGGCATTGGACTGGACGCCAGCATCTTTATGTTTGACAGCAACAACAGTCCGCACACCTGGCTGGCGGTAACACTTTCATCCATGACGACTCTACTGGCGTTCGGTTTGCTGACGTTAAGCGCTACTCCTGTGCTGCACTTTTTTGGTCAGACGGTATTAATTGGCATCATCAGCGTCTGGTTACTGGCTCCGGTTTTTACCGGACGGAATTTACAACCGCTTTCATCGCAAAGTTCTCAATGAACAAGCTGAAAACAAAAAATGGTTTATGAACTGAGATTGAAATTATGGAAGATATCCTAACTGACAACACTGCGGACAATACCGTGAACAACTCGACAGCGACGGAAGACATCGTGATTATCGGAGCTGGCCCTGCAGGGGCAGTCGTTGCTACCTTGCTGAATGCCAAAGGCTACCGGGTTCGCATACTGGAACGTCAACATTTTCCGCGTTTCTCGATCGGTGAAAGCCTGCTGCCGCAATGCATGGAATTCCTAGCCGAGGCCAACATGCTGGATGCGGTAGAGCAGCACGTCCAGGAACACCACTTCCAGTACAAAAACGGCGCCGCATTTGTACGGGGGGACAGCCAATCAGCTTTTGACTTCCGACAAAAATTCTCAGAGGGACGAGGAACCACCTATCAGGTCCAACGGGCTCCCTTTGACAATGTGCTTGCCCGCGAGGCGGAACGTCAGGGCGTAGAAATCACCTGGGGACACACTCTGGTCAATATTGAATTTGATGGCAGCGATTCGACACTGACCGTTGCAGATGAAAATCAAAACAACTACACCATCAAAACCCGCTTTGTTCTCGATGCCAGCGGTTTCGGCCGGGTGTTGCCGCGCTTGCTGGAACTGGATCGCCCCAGTGATTTTCCTGCACGGACGTCTCTGTTTACTCACGTCGAAGACAATATCCCGGAAGGTGATTTTGATCGTGAAAAAATCCTGATTACGGTTCACCATCAACACAAGGATGTTTGGTTTTGGCTGATCCCGTTTGCCCACGGTCGCTGTTCATTTGGTGTGGTTGCTCGCAGTGATTTCTTTGATCAATTCAGCGATGATCTTGACGAGCGTCTGGCCCAGATTCTCGACAGCGAACCCACGCTCAAAAAACTGCTGTCCAATGCCAACTTTGACACGCCCGCCCGGGAAATCAGCGGTTATGCCAGCAATGTGTCCCAACTCTGGGGGCCGGGATTCGCCCTGCTGGGCAATGCCGGCGAGTTCCTCGACCCGGTATTTTCCTCCGGCGTGACCATTGCCATGAAATCTGCCAGCCTGGCGGCGAGCGCTCTGGACAGACAACTGCAAGGCGAAGAAGTTGACTGGGAAGCAGAATACGCGACGCCGCTGCGCGCCGGGGTAGACACTTTCCGGGCGTTTGTTGAAGCCTGGTACGACGGTCGTTTCCAGGACATCATCTTCGCCCCCAAACAGTCCAGCGAGGTAAGAGCCATGATCAGCTCCATTCTGGCCGGATACGCCTGGGACACCAACAACCCTTATGTAAAAGACAGCGAGCACCGCATCAACGTGCTGGCCGAACTTTGCCAACTCGCATGATGCGCTTAACCACCCGTCTGAATATCGCATTGCTGTCGCTGCTTTTGGCAGCATGCAGCAGCTGGACACCACACCATCGGCTACCGGATTTGCCGCTGCTGTCGCCAGCCAGTCTGGGGGAGCAATGGCAAGTTACCCAGAGCGTCACACTTCGTCCGTTGTCAGCCCCGGCAGGCAGTGACACACACACACAAACCCTGCTGGCCGCCTGGTCAGTGACTCCCGAGCGACTGAATCTTGCGGGATTAACGCCCATGGGCCAGACGCTGCTGACTCTGGGCTACGACGGGATGGAGCTATCGGAATTCACCTCCCCACTGTTACCGGAAGCAGTCTCGGGGAGAGACATTCTCAACCAGATACAGATGGCCTACTGGCCAGTCAGTACCATTCAGCAAGTGCTGGCAGGCAGTGACTGGCAGCTGGAGGATGCGGGAGACCGAATCCTGTACTTCAGACAACGCCCCGCAATGACCATTGCCATCTCGCATGGAAACCAGACCGATACCGCATTAGAATTCATCTCCATTACAAATCACCTGATGCATTATCAACTGGAAATCCAGACGCTGACGCGAGAAAAGCTCGAATACGCAGAGAGCCCCTGACATGAACCAGCCACCCGTTTACCTCAATCACCTTGGCCTGATTTGTGCCATGGGCAATAATCCTGAGACCATTCGGCACAAGCTGTTTAATAACGGCGAGCGCTGCCTGACCACCACCGATCAATTTACCCCGGGTCGGGCACTGCCTGTTGGCGCGGTTAATGATCCACTGCCGGATTTGAGTTCCTTTCCCGTCACAGAACAAACCCGAACCAATCAGTTGATGGCCGCCGCACTTGAGCAAATTCAGCCCGCCATCGAACAGGCCAAAGAGAATATCGACCCGCTGCGTATCGGTATTGTTCTGGGCACCAGCACCAGTGGTATTGCCGAAGGCGAAGCTGCCATCAGCGATCATCTGAAACACCAGTCCATGCCGGACACTTTCGATTACCAACAACAGGAAATGGAAAATCCCGCCACAACCCTGGCCCGCTGGCTGGACGTACTGGGCCCGGCTTACGTGGTCTCCACCGCCTGTTCCTCCGGGGCCAAGGCACTCGCCAGCGCCCGCCGTTTGCTGCGCATGGGGGTTTGTGATCTGGTCATAGCCGGCGGTGTGGATTCCCTCGGCAAGCTGACGGTGAATGGGTTTTCCGCCCTGGAATCCGTCAGTGAACAACCCTGCAACCCCTTCAGCCGCAATCGCAACGGCATCAATATTGGCGAAGGCGCCGCCCTGTTTATCGTCAGTCGGGACAAAGGGCCGGTGTGTCTGAGTGGCGTGGGGGAAGGCTCCGACGCCCATCATATCTCGGCGCCTCATCCGGACGGCCTGGGGGCAGAGCGGGTCATGGCAACCGCTTTGACCAATGCAAATCTGACAGCCTCGGACATTGGTTACCTGAATCTCCATGGCACCGCGACACCGCAAAACGATAAAATGGAAAGCCGGGCTGTAGCACGGGTACTCGGAATTGAAACGCCCTGCAGCTCAACCAAGTCCCACACTGGCCACACTCTTGGAGCTGCGGGCGCCATTGAAGCCGCATTTTGCTGGCTGACACTGACCGACCCTGAGCACCGCATTCCACTGCAAGCCTGGGATGGCGAGACCGACAATGAACTGAGTGACATCTGGCTGGTGGATCAGCCCCTGAAACACAAAATCACCGCAGCCATGAGCAATTCATTTGCCTTTGGCGGCAACAATATTTCACTGGTACTGGAGCGCGCCCTGTGAGCATTGCGGCCAAAACAGACAAACCGCCCTATGACATAGCCGACCTGGTGCCCCATTCAGGTACCATGTCCTTGCTGGATGACACCCTCAGCAGCGATGAAAACTCCCTGACAGCCACGGTAGGCATTCGCCCGGACAGTTTATTTGCCACCGAACAAGGGGTTCCCGCCTGGGTAGGCATCGAATATATGGCTCAGGCTATTGCTGCCTTTGCCGGAGTGCAGGCCAGGCTGGCCGGCGAAGACATCCGCATCGGCTTTCTGGTCGGCTCACGTAAATACACCTGCGATGCGCCTTATTTTCCCATTGGCTCGACCCTGACCATCCATGTCGCCCGCGAACTGCAGGGGGAAAACGGACTCGGTGTGTTTATCTGCCGGATTACCTCTGAAACGGATTCCGCTAACATGATCGTCGCCGAAGCGAACCTCAACGTGTTCCAACCGGACGACGCGGCGGAATTTTTGAAAAACGAAATATCTGAAGGTTAATTATGGACAAAACAATCTTTGTCACAGGCTCCAGTCGCGGCATTGGTAAAGCGGCTGCCCTGCGGCTTGCCCGGGATGGGTACGACATCGTTCTGCATTGTCGCAGCGGCCTGGAACAAGCCCAACAGACCAAGCAAGAGATTGAAGCCCTCGGGCGCCACGCCCGTGTTCTGCAGTTTGATATTGCCGACCGTGACACAGCCGCCAAGGTGCTGCTCAACGACGTAGAAGAGCACGGCGCCTACTACGGTGTCGTCTGCAACGCCGGCATTGCCCGTGACAACGCCTTCCCGGCCATGAGCGGAGAAGACTGGGATCTGGTAGTGCACACCAATCTTGATGGTTTTTTTAATGTTCTGAACCCACTGACCATGCCCATGGTACGCCGCCGCAAGCCCGGACGCATTGTGGTGCTGTCTTCAGTCTCCGGAGTGATGGGCAACCGCGGCCAGGTGAATTACAGCGCATCAAAAGCCGGCTTGATCGGTGCCTGTAAAGCACTGGCCCTGGAACTCGCCAAACGCGCTATTACCGTCAACTGTGTCGCCCCAGGCCTGATTGAGACCGACATGGTAGACGAAGTTCCCGTAGAAGAAGCCATGAAGATGATCCCGGCACGCCGCATGGGCAAACCCGAGGAAGTGGCTGCAACCATCAGCTTTTTGATGTCTGAAGACGCTGGCTACATCACCCGCCAGGTGATCTCGGTCAACGGCGGAATGTGTTGATGAAACGAGTATTGTTTTGATGAAACGTGTAGTTATTACCGGCATGGCCGGTCTTTCCCCCATCGGTCTGGACTGGAAATCAGTGGCAGACAACCTCAACCGCATGAACACCGGCATTCGTCGCATGGATGAATGGGATGTTTACGATGGCCTGAATACCCGCCTGGCCGCCCCGATTACCGATTTTGAACGCCCCGCTCACTACAACCGCAAATCGGTGCGCAGTATGGGCCGTATTGCATTGCTGGCCACATGCGCAACAGAACAGGCCCTGGCTGATGCCGGACTGCTGGACGATGAAAGTATCAAAGATGGCCGTATGGGTGTGGCTTTTGGCTCCTCGGCGGGTTCCACTGCGGCGTTTAAGGATTTTGGCCGCATGCTGATCAATCAAAGCACCGATGGCCTCAACGCCAACTCCTACATCAAAATGATGGCCCATACCGCACCGGTAAACATCAGTGTGTTCTTCAATCTCAAGGGGCGGGTTCACACCACGTCCAGCGCCTGTACCTCTGGCAGCCAGGGAATTGGTTACGCATACGAGACCATCCGCTATGGCCACCAACAGTATATGATTGCCGGCGGTGCCGAAGAACTCTGTCCGACAGAAGCTGCTGTTTTTGACACACTCTACGCGACCAGCACCCGCAATGATCAGCCGGGCTCCTCACCTCGCCCATTCGATCAGGACCGCGACGGACTGGTTATTGGAGAAGGTGCTGGCAGTCTGATTCTTGAGGATCTGGATTCCGCTCTGGCTCGCGGCGCGACCATCTATGCCGAGATTGTCGGCTACGGCACCAACTGCGACGGCACCCACGTGACACAACCTCAGGCCGACACTATGCAATCCGCCATGCAACTGGCTCTCGACAGCGCGGGCTTGTCAGCCTCCGACATTGGTTACATAAGCGCCCATGGCACCGCAACTGACCGTGGCGATGTGGCTGAGTCCAACGCGACCTACAACATCTTCGGCAACCGTACCCCTATCAGCAGTTTAAAGAGTTTTACCGGTCATACACTGGGGGCCTGTGGAGCACTGGAAGCCTGGAGCAGCATCCACATGATGAACGAAGGCTGGGCTCACGCCACCGCCAATCTGGAAAACATTGACAGTGAATGTGCCGACCTGGATTACATCATGGGAGAGTCCCGCAAACTCAACTCAGAATACGTAATGAGCAATAACTTTGCTTTCGGCGGCATTAATACCTCATTGATTTTTAAACGCTGGCAATAACAGGCCCGTAATGACAACCGACTTTAATGGAAGAGATTGTTACTTTTAAAAACACCTTATAAATAAACGACAACAAGGAACTTCATAATGATAGGGAACGTCATCAACATTATCCTGCTGACCCTGCTCGCAAGCAGCGTACACGCACTGCCTTCATCTGCAGAAAAAGATCTCGAGCGCTACATTAAAATTTTTAACTCTGCAGACACTCTCCAACAAAAGAAAGCAGCACAAACACTCGAGTGGGCAGGCTTTACCGACCCTCGTTTATTTGACCGGATTGAAGTCAAACTGCTCGCTGGTTACAAAACAGCGCACAACAAAGACGATGTGGATTATTATGCATGGCTCAGCAAGGCTCTGAGCTTTTCAGGCCAAACAAAATATGTCGACACCTTGGAAAAAGTTTCAAAAGACTCGCACTCCAGCAAGCTAAAGAAACATGCTGGCACTGCACTTCAAACCCTGCCCAGGTATACAAACTGGAATCCACAAATCATTAATGAAACTCTGTGGGACCCTGCTCTTGATGTGGAAACCAACCGTTTGATTTCCATGATCAACAGCAATGACCTGTCTCTTAAACGCCTATCGGCAAAACGCTCACATTACTCTCACAACTATTCGCCCAAACTCCTGGAGACATACCAACAACAACTGCTGGCCAACTACCAAACAGCCTCCAACGACAAACTCTTTGTCGACACCTGGGCCTGGGTTACCAAAGCCCTGGCAGGATCAGCCTTACCTCAATACAAACTCACGGTATCGAAAGTCGCTGACGGCGCAAACAATCGACAACTGAAAAAATACGCAAAGAAATATTTGAACTATTACAAAAATTAATTCAAAAGCACTTCCCAACTTTTTGCTGTCAGTTAGAAAACTGACAGCAAAAGCCGACCCTTCATTGAGCATCCGACAATTCAAAATCATCGCCAACACGTCACTCTGTTTACAAGTGCGTCCAATCGATACAAGAAAACAGATCACAACTGAGTTAAATAAAAAATCGTTTTTCTTTGGCACGATTTAATTTTGTAAAAAACCAGTAACTCTCCCACAAAGAAAAATTGGAAAAAATAATGTAACTCCGCCCAACATTCATTTTCGATGGCATAAAATCCATACACAAAAACAATTTCCAACCTGTTGGTGTAAATAAAAATCCCCAGCCATTAGAGTCAACTTATTCCAGCTATAACCTCACACTAATAGATCGGCAAAAAAACACTTATAGACAATCCAGCCCTTTGTATTTTTTTGTAGATATTCTCGAGACACATTCATTTTTATTTGTCCAAAATGATCAAAAATAAACATTCAAATGGCATAAATCATCCGTTTTTACATGAAATGGCATGAATACCACGCATCAATAGAAGACATCATCTTTAAATTGCTTTACATTTGTCGGCCGCTAAAAAATACGACTCTGCCGGTTTTAGGCAGCTTCGGACCCAATAAGCGGTAACAATAATAATGATTACTACAATTAATTTATTAAATTAACCTCCATGCCCTAGGATCTGTCAGCGGTTTATGAAACTGCGCCCAGATGGGAATGGAATATAAATTGAGACCTACACGGTTATAACAGAGAACGGAGGGCACCCAGTGATCATTGGAATACCCAGAGAAACCTGTCCCGGAGAATCCCGGGTCAGTCTTGTCCCACAGAATGTCAGCGCGCTCGTCAAGAAAGGCCGCTCCATTATTATTGAAAGCGGCGCTGGTGAAGCAGCCGGTCATACCGACCAGGCGTACCAAGACGCCGGAGCGACCATTGCCGACCGCAAACAAGTGTTTGAAAAGGCTGACATCATTATTCAGGTTCAAACCCCTGGTCTGAACAAAAAAACCGGCGAGGACGACCTGGCGGATCTGGCCAGCGGTAAAGTCCTGGTTGGCATGATGGATCCACTGGCCAATCCTGAATTCGCAAAAACTCTGGCAGACAAGAAAGTCACCGGTATTGCCATGGAGCTGATTCCTCGTATCACTCGCGCTCAGGCAATGGACGTACTGTCTTCCAATGCCATGATCGCCGGCTACAAAGCCGTTTTGATTGGCGCCAGCGAACTGCCCTCCATGTTCCCCATGAACATGACTGCAGCCGGCACGCTCAACCCAGCGCGGGTATTCATCATGGGTGTGGGTGTAGCCGGTCTGCAAGCCTGTGCTACCGCCAAACGTCTGGGTGGTGTTGTTGAAGCCTATGACGTGCGTCCCGCTGCCCGCGAACAGATTCTGTCCGTTGGTGCCAAGCCGGTCGAGCTGAACATCCAGGCAGAAGACACCGAAAGCTCCGGCGGTTACGCCAAAGAGCAATCCGCCGAGTTCATTAAAGCCCAACAGGCTGCCATGGCTGATGTACTGGCTCAGCAGGATGTGGTTATCACCACCGCTGCAGTTCCAGGCAAAAAGTCACCCATCCTGGTTACTGCCGAGATGGTGAAAAGCATGAAGCCTGGCTCTGTGATCATCGATCTTGCAGCTGAGAAAGGCGGCAACTGCGAACTTACCAAGCTGGGCGAAGTGGTGATCGAAAACGGCGTCAAGATTATTGGCCCGAACAACCTCACCGCAACTGTGCCAACTCACGCCAGCCAAATGTACGGCAAGAACATTGAAAACTTGCTGAACCTGTTGATCACCGAAGACGGCAATCTGAACCTCGACTTTGAAGACGAGATCGTTCGTGAAACTGTCGTCTCCAATGATGGTGATGTGACTAACGCTCGCATGCGCGACCTGTTAGGTATGGAAGCACTGCCAGTGCCCGAGACCAACAACGACGAAGCGGCCAACAGCTAAGGAGAACATCATGGATATTTCTATCATTCACGTCACACTGTTCGTGCTGGCGATTTTCCTGGGCTTTGAACTGATTACCAAAGTCCCCCCTACTTTGCACACGCCCTTGATGTCAGGTTCTAACGCCATTTCCGGCATTACCCTGGTAGGTGCCATTCTGGCAGCCGGTCACGGTGGCGACCAGACCCTGGTTAACGTACTGGGATTCCTGGCTGTTGCTCTGGCAACCATCAATGTCGTTGGCGGCTTTATGGTGACCAACCGTATGCTCGCCATGTTCAAGCGCAAAGATTAAGGAGGCTTCACTGTGAGTCAGAATATTATTGAAATCGCCTACATTGTTGCCGCTGCGCTGTTTATCCTCGGCATCAAAGGCCTGAGCAAACCCAAGACCGCGGTTCGCGGCAACCAATTGGCTGCCGTCGGTATGCTGGTTGCCATCGTGGTTACCCTGGTCAACAGTAGCGTTGTCAGCTACGAGTGGATCGTTGCCGGTGCTATCGTCGGCGCCATCGTCGGCGCAACGCTGGCCGTTAAAATCCAGATGACGGCCATGCCTCAGCTGATTGCTGTTCTGAACGGCTTTGGTGGCGGCGCGTCCTTGACCGTTGCCGCAGCTGAGTTCACCAAGAGCCAGCCGACCGATGTCATGAATACCGTTGCCCAAATGACCGACCACGTTACCGGCGGCATGGGTACTTTTGCCATGATCGCAACCGGTCTGGCGGTGTTCATCGGTTCAGTTACCCTGACCGGTTCCTTCGTTGCTTTTGCCAAGCTGCAGGAATTGATTGACGGTCAGCCTAAAGGCTTCCCGGGCATGAAAGCCCTTAACGCCCTGCTGTTGATTGGTTCTCTGATCACCATTGGCTACCTGACCGTTGACCCGACCAACACCACCCTGTTCTGGGGTCTGGTTGGCGCAGCCTGCATCATGGGTATTCTGCTGGTTATGCCAATTGGCGGTGCGGACATGCCTGTGGTTATCTCCCTGCTGAACTCCTACTCCGGTATTGCTGCCGCAGCTGCGGGTTTTGTCATGGGCAACAGCGTGCTGATTATCGCCGGCTCTCTGGTTGGTGCATCCGGTATCATCCTGACGCAAATCATGTGTGTGGCCATGAACCGCTCACTGACCAACGTCCTGTTCGGTGTAATGGCTGAAGCGGGCGAGGCTATGGATGCCGATGAAGTCTACGCCGGCAAGGTTAAAGCCAGCTCGCCTGAAGAAGTGGCCATGATGCTCGATACTGCACGTCGCGTAGTGATCGTACCAGGCTTTGGTCTGGCCATGGCGCAGGCTCAACACGCTGTACGTGATCTGGCAGACTCCATGGAAGCCATGGGCATCGAAGTCGAATACGCTATTCACCCGGTTGCCGGTCGTATGCCTGGTCACATGAACGTACTGCTGGCCGAAGCGGAAGTGTCTTACGACAAGCTGAAGGAAATGGATGAGATCAACCCGACCTTCGAGCAAACCGATGTGGTTATTGTTATCGGCGCCAACGACGTGACCAACCCAATGGCTCGTGAAGACAAAGGCAGCCCGATTTACGGCATGCCAATTCTGAACGTCGACAAAGCCAAAACCGTGGTTGTGGTTAAGCGTTCCCTGTCTGCCGGTTTCGCCGGTCTGCCTAACCCACTGTTCGCCAAAGACAACACCCTGATGCTGTTTGGCGATGGTAAGACGGCCATTTTGGAACTGACCAAACACCTGAACGAATCCTGAGTTCAGACGTCAGTTTACTCCTGAAAGGGAGGGTGATGGATGCCATCGCCCTCCCTTTTTTTTGCCTGTTGCCAGACATTTCAAATCCCGGTCAATCCAAAACCGGTTTGCCTGCGTACTCACCAGACGAGTACTTCAAACCACCTCGACTCTGAACCGGATTCACTATGCTAAAACGCACCTCTCTCATTATTCTCATCACCAGTGTCATGATGCTGCTCAGCAGTTGCGCCCGGCACAACATTGATCGATACCAGGGCAATCTGCCCCCGTTTAATCCTGAAGAATTTTTCCAGGGCGAGTTGATCGCCAGCGGAGTATTGAAAAACCGCTCGGGAGAAGTGACCCGTTATTTTACGGCAACCATAGAAGCGAGCTGGCAAGAAGGCATCGGTACACTGGCAGAGCGTTTTGAGTTTGATGACGGTGAGATCCAGTATCGTACCTGGACTCTGACACCAACCAGCGAATACCAATTTGAGGCCACAGCTGGCGATGTGATTGGTACCGGCAGCGGCGAAGTTTCCGGCAACGCACTTCACCTGAACTACGTTCTGGAAATTACCTATAACCGCAAACCGCTGCAACTTAACGTTGATGACTGGATGTGGCGGGTCAGCCAGGACACCGTTATTAATCAATCAACGCTGACAAAATGGGGTTTTGTTGTGGGTAGCATTCAGCTTGCGATTCAAAAAAAATAATTACCTTAAGAGATCAGCCGCCAGCCAACACTGCTGCTAGAAAGGTTAGTTTCTCAGACATTGCCTCCTCGAACACACCTAGCCCGGACTCAAAACCGGGCACATCATTAGATTGAAAACACACTCAAAGGCGCGTATCTTGGCGGCTCAGGAGACATACCTGTGCCAGCTCGGCCGAATGGCACAGGTATGTTTCTTAAAATGAGTGTATCCCATGAAAATCGTTATCGTTGGTGGTGGCGCCGGGGGCCTTGAACTGGCAACCGCTTTAGGTCGCAAGCTTGGCCGCAAGAAAAAAGCAGAGATCGTTCTGATCGACCGCAATCAAACCCACATATGGAAACCCCTGCTGCACGAAGTCGCTTCGGGCTCACTGGACGCCGACCTTGATGCTGTCAGCTATCGCGCGCACGCACATAAAAATCATTTTGAATTCAAGCTGGGTACACTCGGCGGTGTGGATCGCGACCGCAAAGTGATTCTTCTGGATGCCCTTGCCGACGAGGAAGGCGAAGAAATCCTGCCACAACGTGAAGAGCCCTACGATTATCTGGTTCTCGCCATTGGCAGTGTTTCTAACGATTTTGGCGTTCAAGGCGTAGCGCAAAACTGTATTTTCCTGGACAGCCCTTCTCAGGCGCGCCGCTTTCACCAACGTCTGGTTGATCGTTTTATCCGCCTCAACCGGGAGCTGACCGATGGCAAAGCCGATCGTAAACTTCGCGTTGCCATTATTGGTGCCGGCGCAACCGGAGTAGAACTCTCTGCCGAGCTGTACAAGGCACAGGAGTGGTTCTCCACCTATGGGCTGAGCAACATCACCCCCGAACACCTTGAAGTCTCACTTATCGAGGCTGGCCCGCGATTGCTGCCGGCTCTAAATGACAGGATTTCATCAGGTGCACACCAGGAACTGGTCAAGCTCGGCGTTAGTGTCAGGGTTAATACCGCCATCACCTCTGCCGAACCCCGTCGACTGAATACCAAAGAGGGCGAAGTGATCTCCGCGGACCTGATGGTCTGGGCCGCCGGGGTTAAGGCCCCTGAGTTTTTAACCCGCATTGACGGTCTCGAACACAATCGGGCCAACCAGATTGTGGTTGAGCCCACACTACAGGCCAAAGGAGACCCCAGCATCTTCGCCCTGGGCGATTGTGCAGGCTGCCCAATCACCACACCAGATGGGCAGCAGCGCTGGGTACCGCCCAGAGCACAATCGGCTCACCAGATGGCCTCCACGGTAGAGCACAACCTCTGCGCCATCATCAAGGGCAAGTCACTGGAGAATTTCCAGTACAAGGACCTGGGCTCACTGGTTTCTCTCAGTCAATATACGGCTTTCGGTCGCCTCATGGGAGGTTTGGCCCGCGGAGGCTTAAGCCTTGAAGGCAAGGTTGCCCGCATGGCTTATGTGTCACTCTACCGAATGCATCAGGTCGCTATTCACGGCTGGACCCGGACCGCGGTGGTCGCATTGGCTGACAAGATCAATCACTTTATCCGCCCCCGCTTCAAGCTTCACTAAGTGAAGCCCCATTGCTGCCAGATGCCCGCAATCACTGCGGGGATCTGGTGAAGTAGTGGCTTTCAGGCTTGCCGTTCCTCTGTTATTGATTACTGAGCATTTCTTTACTATCACAGGTGTATGCTCGTCTGAAACAGACACACTCCAGCATCGGGGATATCCCTGATAAGGAATAAAAATGTCAGACAATATATTTGAAAACGAGTTTTCTGATGAGGGGTTCTGGAACAAGGCAAAAAAATACGCCCGCGTTGCCGGTGAGTCCGTGCTCGAACCCGCGTTAAAAATGTATTACGCCGCACAGGACCCGGACACACCGGCCTGGGCAAGAACTACCGTTTATGGTGCGCTGGGGTACTTTATAACGCCTATTGATGCCATTCCTGACATTTCCCCCTTCGTTGGCTACTCTGACGATCTCGGTGTTCTGGTTGCCGCTACCGCTGCCATTGCGGCTTATATCAAACAGGAACATACCGATAGGGCCAAGGCAAAATTGACCGAGTGGTTTGATTGATACCTATATTAAAAGACTGACGTCGTGCTAAAAACACTATTGAATGTTATGAAATCACTACTGCCGGTGCTATTTTTGGCCCTGTTGGCCTACGGTGCCGCACAATACTTTGATCCTGAAAAGAATCCTTCCGACTCAGCTCCTGCGGTTCAAAACACCGAACTGCAAAACCAGAAAATATTCGACGCATTTCAACACCAGCGAAGCGATGTGCAGGTTCAGGGAAGCGGCACAGTCACTCGCCTGTTACCGGATGACCTGAAAGGATCGAGACACCAGCGCTTTATTTTGACCTTAAGCGGAGCCCCATCTCAACGTGCACACACACTACTGGTGGCTCACAATATCGATCTGGCAGATAAGATACTCTCTTTGAAAGTCGGTGACCGAATCGACTTCAATGGCGAATACGAGTGGAATCCCAAAGGCGGCGTATTGCATTGGACCCACAAGGATCCCGACCGAAGGCACGAAGATGGCTGGCTAAAACACGCAGGTAAGCTCTATCAATAAGCCCACACTGAGTCGATCGATTAAACATTCTCTCAAGGCCTTTTGTTATACCACTCTGGCCATGATCGCTCTGGCGTCTAATTCTGTTTTATGCAGACTGGCGCTTGGGGCAGAGACCCTTGACGCAGCAAGCTTTACGGCCATTCGTCTGCTCTCGGGCGCATTAATGCTTGTGCTCATCCTGTTTATTCGCAACCTTCACAGCACTAAAGCGAACAACTCAGTCCTCACCGCTGGCAGCTGGTTTGCCAGCAGCATGCTTTTTCTCTACGCAGTCACATTCTCTTACGCATACATTACTCTTGAAACCGGCACTGGCGCTTTGGTTTTATTCGGTTCGGTGCAGTTCACTATGATCCTGATTGCCTATGGCAAAGGCCAACACCTCAATGGGTTTGAGTGGATGGGCATCGCTATTTCTTTTACAGGGTTTGTCGTATTAATCTGGCCGGAAATACGAACCCCCTCTCTGTTCGGCTGCGTGCTAATGGCGATTGCCGGTATCGCATGGGGGGTGTACACACTGGAAGGCAAAGGCTCCACAAATCCTCTCGCCGACACCACAGCTAATTTTGTGAGGTCCGTGCCACTGGTGGTCCTGCTGACGTTGTTGACGCTCAATTACGTCCAGCTGTCTACGACCGGAATACTGTTAGCGATTGCCTCAGGTGCACTCGCGTCAGGACTCGGTTACACAATCTGGTACACCGCACTCAGAGATTTAACCACCACTCAGGCAGCGATTGTTCAACTGACGATACCTTTGATCGCCGCAGCGGGAGGCGTCCTATTCGTCTCGGAAGTTCTGACACTGAGACTGATTACCTCTGCCGTATTGATTTTATGCGGTATTCTAGTGGTCAAGGTCTGGGGATCACGACACTCAGCGCCCACTAAAACCTCTTAAACACACGATGACAGGACAACACATGTACAAGGAAGTGACACTGGAAGGTTCCCACCTGCGCCTGGAGCCTCTGCAAACTCAGCACAGAGATGGCCTCATCAGAGCGATCTGTGATGGAGAGCTGTGGAAGCTGTTTGTGACTCTTATTCCGCACCCTGATCATATTGATGCTTACATGGAAAAAGCCTTTCACTCACACCGCAATGGCGAAGGCCTCACTTTTGTCACCATCGACAAGGCCAGCGGTCAAATCGTGGGATCCAGCCGTTTTATGAACGCGCATCCCCAACATCAGCGGGTGGAAATCGGCTCAACATTTTTGGCCAAACGCTATCAACGCACCCCCTTCAACACGGAGGCCAAACTGCTGATGCTCACTCATGCATTTGAGAGCCTGAAGCTTAATCGGGTCGAGTTTCTGACCGACTTTCTGAATCAAACCTCCAGAAATGCGATCCTGAGACTCGGCGCCAAAATGGAGGGCATTCTGCGCAGCCATATGGTGATGCCCGATGGCCGGGTACGAGACTCCGTGATCTTCAGCATCACCCGGCATGAGTGGCCCGGCGTGAAACAACACCTGATCTCGAAACTGAACCCCTAATACTCGATGGCACAAATCAATTATGAACTCTTGATGAATTTCATCTGGCAGACCACAGTTAAAAAGCGGAGTTTGTTATATTAGGAGGTGTTCTACATGCCACGCCTAAACCAAGCTCCAGGGAGAAAGTATCATAACCCAGTCCCCGTTTCTCGATCAGCTGACCCAACTGGAACAGCAACAACACGAGCATTTGCGTGTGACGCGACTGGTACAGATTCCCTACAAGGGTCAGTTCCTGCCAGTGCACGCCATCAGTCTGGGCAGCCAGGCACCGCAAGCCCCCTGCTTGATGTATGTAGGCGGTGTTCATGGACTGGAGCGGATTGGCACCGAAGTGGTGTTATCGTTTCTTCATACCTTGATTGAGCGACTGCAATGGGATGACTCCCTGATCAGTGGGCTGGAGCAACTGAGCCTTATTTTTGTACCAGCCCTCAATCCCGTGGGATTGATGCGCAACACTCGCGGCAATGGCAACGGGGTCGATTTGATGCGCAATGCACCTATTGACGCCGAGTCCCGTCCTCCCTGGCTCGCCGGTGGTCATCGACTTCACTCCAGCCTGCCCTGGTATCGCGGCAAAAAGAACGCGCCCATGGAAACAGAAGCACAGGCCCTGATGCAGCTGATTCGCAGCGAGTGTTTTTCACGGCCTTTCAGCATGGTACTGGACTGTCACTCGGGATTTGGCTTCAAAGACCGGCTGTGGTTTCCCTATGCATACAGTCAGAAACCGATCGACCACCTCGGTGAAGCCTATGCCCTGAAAAAACTGCTCAACCATACGTATCCCCATCTGGACTATGAATTTGAGCCACAATCAAAAAGCTACACGGCCCACGGCGACCTCTGGGATCACTTGTATCTGGAATCCTTGAACACTCAATCGACGTTTTTACCCCTGACCATGGAAATGGGCTCATGGCGCTGGGTTAAAAAAAACCCCAGACAGATCACCTCAATGATGGGGCTGTTTAACCCGGTTATGCCCCACCGTTTGCAGAGAGTGCTGCGCCGTCATATTGTGTTGATGGAATTTTTAATTCGTGCGACACGTGCCTGGGAAAAGTGGCTGCCAACCGGGCAAAATAGGCAACTCAGTTATCAACAGGCTATGGAACACTGGTACGGCCAGCAACCGCAACCGACGAACTCTCGCAGAGAAGATGACAAGCCGCGCTATGATGAATACGACACCCCCGGAACCCATTGAAAGCGACACTCATTCGCAAGCCGTAGCATCAACAGCCTCTTCTGCCCCTCGCCCGGAAGCGCCCCCACAATCCGAACCGGCTGACACTGTGTCTTCGCCGAAAAACCGGCGGCAGTCACGCCACTGGGTGCTGTTGCGCGGTTTGAGCCGGGACACTCGTCACTGGGAAGCGTTTCCCGAACAGTTGCAGCAGGCATTTCCTGAGGATCGCGTCACCTGTCTGAATTTGCCCGGCACCGGCCCCAATCATCAATTCAAGAGCCCGGCCAGGATCAGCCAGATGGTTGATTGGTTGCGCGAACACTACGCCGCCAGCCTCAAGCAGCAGCCGCTGCATTTGCTGACCATTTCCATGGGAGGGATGCTGGCAGCGGACTGGATGCACCGCTTTCCGGAAGAAGTTGCTGCCAGCGTGATGATCAACACCAGCAGCCAATTAAGTCCCTTAAGTGAACGCATGCGGTCCGGCACACTCTGGGCATTTTTAAAGGGGCTGCTGTCATCGGTGACCAAGCGGGAACAAATCATTGTTGAGCGCACCAGCAACCGCCACACCGACAATGCCGATCTCACCAATCGCTGGAGAATTTATCAGCAACAACAGCCGGTCTCGGCCAGCACCATCGTCAAGCAATTATTCGCAGCCTCACAGTTTCAACCTCAGGCGATATCGCAACCGCTACTGTTGCTGGCGTCCCGACAGGATAGAGTCGTCAACCCCAAATGCTCAGAGACACTGGCCGACTTCTGGTCTGCGGATTTACGCATGCACAAGAGCGCTGGCCACGACATACCTCTGGATGACAGTGAATGGCTGTTAACTCAGCTGCAGCTCTGGCTGGAAAAAAACGAGGGCAACACAGCCCTGTCACAGACAAAAGACGGCGCAGAAACTATCGAGGGTGTCGTCTAAGCGGGTGTGCCAGCTAACCGTTACAACTTGCTGAAAGGCACAGTTTGCTGCGGTGTGGAGTTCGAAGGGGTCAGGATGTCACCAACTGGCCACGATAAATCCGCTGCACCTGCGGCTTGTCTTCCATCATCGGTTTGACCTCAACCAATTCTGTCTGACCGCGGTAGGTTTTGGTGATGTATTTCTTTTTCGGCTCCCCATTGCCGTACTGGTCGCCATTCACATCAACCGACTTTGACAGCAGGCGATCCGGCCAGCCATCCCCAGCGACTTGAAACAACTCCTTGATCAACGTTTTAGTCACGGTATCGGTGGACATCTGATAGACCGGGATCAATTCGTTGAGCAGTTCGGGATTAGCAAGCTTAATACCGGGCTTGTCATCACTGGGCACGCGACGACGAATTTCTCTGACCAGGTCGATCATCTGTTTGTTGAAATTCACGGTGTATCCTCACCTGTGCACCACAGGAATATCTAGAGATAATAGAGAACAGAACACGCCATTCTTCCCCAAGAACTTTGGTGCTTGCATATAGCGTGCCCACTGTACAAAATTCCCACAACTTGAAGACAATCACAGCTAAACTCGCCCAAATTCGTTCTAATTTAACCCCCTTTTAATTCCCAATAGTTATTCTTTGCACCAAAAGACGACAGTGCACCGAAAAAAATTATCCGGCGCACCAAAATATTACTCAGGACTAATCAAAACTGTTAATCAAAACAAGAGTGCCGCAAACGGATTTCAAAAAGCTCACACCGCTTCCACAGTATTGTTCAGAGCTTCATCGATCTGTTGCTGCCCCTGAGCAATTACCTGCTCTGGTGTTCCTTTGGAGCCGCTGGCGTCGATGTGAATGACCTCTTCAACACCAATAAACTTGCACACCCACTCCAGATAACCGCTGGCAAAATCAACCGGGCTGCCCACGGGAGTCCCGCCTGTTGCGGTCACAATGTAAGCGCGCTTGATGCCGGTCAATCCCTCAGGGCCGTCAGAACCGTAGCGGAAGGTGATTCCGGCACGACACACATAGTCAATCCACTGCTTCAGGACTGCCGGAACGCCGAAGTTGTACATGGACAACCCAAACACTACTGTGTCGGCGGTCTTCAGCTCGTCAATCAACTCTTCCGACAACGCCAAATGCTGCTGCAGACTGTCACGCTCATCGGCCAATGAACCATGGACGCCCATCAGGTCTTCGGCACTGATCTGAGGCAGAGGTTGACGCACCAGATCCCGCACTATGACATTTTTGTCTTCCAGTTGGTCAACCAGATAGTCCGTCAGTTGACGACTGTTGGAATTATCCAGACGGGCGCTGCTGTCGATTTTTAAAACGGTCATTGAGGCTTACTCCATTGTGTCTTTCAAAAAATGTGTTTCGATATGGGCTCAGTTTACGCCTTTCACCGCTGGCAATAAGCCCCATTCACTGTCTAGAATGTTCAGAAAATTTGAATAATCTGCATTAACAGTCACAGGCCACCTCATGCATCGCAATCCTATAACTCTGGAAGCACTGGAAGTCATCGACGCTATTGACCGTCGCGGCAGCTTTGCCAAAGCCGCCGAAGAACTGAATAAGGCCACATCGGCACTCTCTTATACGGTGCAAAAACTTGAAGAACAACTGGATGTCACACTGTTTCAGCGCCAGGGACGACGGTCGGTATTAACTCAGGCCGGCACTTTACTGCTGGATGAAGGCAGGGAAATTTTGCACGCCACCGCACTGCTGGCGGACAAGACCCGTGAGATCGCCACCGGTTGGGAGCCCCGATTGCGCATTGCCATCGAATCGATCATGGATTATCCCGCTTTTTTCGAGCAGCTGAATCTGTTTTTGCAACAGCATCCGAGCATCGAAATTGATATTGTTGAGAGTGTCCTTGAAGGCGGCTGGGATGCCCTGGAGCATGGGCGCGTGGATCTGGTGGTGGGCGCTCCCGGCCCCGTTCCTCAGCAGAAAGGCTTCCGCACCCTGCCCATCGGGATTGGCGACATGACCCCGGTTATTGCCAGCTCTCACCCATTGGCGGCCATTGCCAAAGACCCGGACGCCCTGCAGCAAGCCATCGTCGATGTGCGGCGAATCATTACTCACGACACCACCTCCACCAATGTGGCTCGCACTTCCGGGCTTGTGGATGGACGTGAACGTTTGTACGTGCAGACCATGGATCAGAAAATCGCTGCCATCAGCAGTGGCCTTGGGGTAGGACACCTGCCTCGCAAACGCATCCAACCACTGCTGGACAACGGCACACTGACAGAGCTGCACTTGTACGTCGCATCGGCCGATGAAGGTCCCAATCGCAAATTCGCAGGTAATAACTCCGAACTCTATCTGGCCTGGAATCTCAGCCATAAAGGACGCGCCTTAAAAACCCTCACCCAACAGTTACACAAAGTCATGCAATCCCAATAATTCACAGACAAAAACTGTCAGCCAAATTAACCCACAGAATGACTGAGCAAGCCTTCGTACAAGCTGTGGATAACCGCCCACCAGCCACGGGACTCAAAGGCTGGCGAAACTTGTTCAGTCTTTAACCATTCACCTTCCGTGACACAAATCCTGTCAATCCACGTATAATAAAGCCTCTCATCCGCAGGCTTCTGCTCGCGGTTTCTGTTCTCTTATCGCACACGCCGGAAACCTCATGCCCATCGATTCAGATTCAGGTACCCCCCCTTCAGATTCAAACCGAAACGGTAACGGCGATAGCCATCAGCTAGACACTCCGTTTGGCAGCTTTGAACTGGATCGATTTCCCAAACCGAAAATGACCCGAGGCAAACAGCAACCATTGCGTGCGTGGGATGCGGCCGATGAGTACCTCTTGCAATGGATCAGCGAACAGCCGGTTCTGACAAATGCCTCACCCAAGACCCTGATTCTCAACGACAGCTTTGGGGCGCTGGCAGTGGCGCTTCAGCAATGGCCCTGCTGGGTTCAAAGTGACTCGTTTCTGGCGCAGCAGGGGGTTATGACTAACCTTGATAATCCCGGCAATTCGCTCACTTCAGACACTACATCCCGCAAACCAGAATTACTCACCAGCCTGCAATGGCCTGAGCAACCCATCGATTTGGTGGTCATTAAAATCCCCAAGACGCTGGCGCTGCTGGAAGACCAGCTGTTTCATCTGCGCAACGTTATCCACAGTGAAACCGTTGTGGTTGCCGCGGCGATGACCAAAAACATCCACAACAGCACACTATCTTTGTTTGAGAAAATACTGGGCACCACAACCACCTCACTGGCCAAAAAGAAAGCCCGATTGATTTTCTGTAAGCCCCAGGTTGATAGCTGGCAGGGCGTATCCCCCTATCCCAGCTGTTACACGCTGCCGGAATTCCCGTTTACCGTTCACAACCTCGCGAACGTCTTTTCCCGAAACGGACTGGATATTGGAACCCGCTTCCTGCTGGAACATTTCCCCCAGCGCCCCAACGCTCAGTCGATTATCGATCTTGGTTGTGGTAACGGCTTGCTGGGAATTCACGCCAAACACCTTCACCCAGACGCACACATCCACTGCGTTGACGAATCCTATATGGCTGTCGAAAGCGCGCGACTGAATACGGAGGCGGCAAAGTCTTGTGGATTTATTCATGGCGAACCCTGCGAGATGACTTTTGAGGTCAACAACAGTCTGGCCGATACCGCTGATGCCAGCGCAGATCTGATTGTGAATAACCCTCCTTTCCATCAACAGTCTGTCATTGGCGATCACATTGCGTGGCAAATGTTTACGGATGCAAAGCATGTTTTGCGGCAGGGAGGTGAGCTATGGGTTGTGGGTAACCGCCATCTGGATTACCACCTTAAGTTAAAACGACTATTTGGGCACTGTGAAACGGTAGCGTCTAACCGGAAATTCGTCATTCTACGCAGTCAAAAACGGTGACGGGCTTCGACGTCCAGGATTACCCACAGATAACTTGGAACAGTGGTCGAACAAAGTGTGGATAACTGACGGTAATCCCCTGTTATCAACGCCTCACAGAATCCGTTCACTTTTTAACCAGCCCGCATTCTGACTCCATTATGGGCAGTTACCTTGCAAGCGGGCTGGTCGGCGAACACGACCATCCCACAAATTCATCATTTAAAATGGTGGGGCATTTGCATTTGGCACAAAAAAGCACAACACTAGGTTGTTTAGCTGATTGGATTATTGATCTGGGGTCTATACTCAAATAACCATTCTGCGGGCATTCCGGCAGAAGGCTTATGGGTCTAGCCAGACATAACAGCTGGATATAACAACGGTTCAGAAAACCGAACTTTTAACGTCATGGCTTTCAAGGTGCGAAAGCCAGTAATACAGTTACAACACGGAAGTGCCTAATGGTTCCCTTGAAACACACACTGTCACCCTCTGCCAGCATCGAATCCGAACTGCTGCGCCTGTTGGCCCGCCAGGGCTGGATGGGGCCTGTACCGACGCTGATATCGCTTGGAGTCATCGCTGCCTTTGCCTCCAGTCATGTTTCTCCCTGGATCTGGGGTGGCTGGATGGCGCTGTGTGCGATTGTCTTGTTTGGGCGCTCCGCCATCCTGATCAAGCTGCCCAACCTCACTCAGTACCCCGAGTCCTCACGCATGAAAGTGGCCATGTCGCTGAGTATCATCAATGGCATGACTCACGCCCTGTCCCTGAGCATTTTTCCATTACTCAGCGAATACGAGCGCGCGGTTCAGACCATGATTCTGACCGGCATTGGCTCTATCAGTGTGGTCACCACCGCCGGTTACCTGCCCATTTCCCTGGCGTATCTGATCCCGACACTGCTGCCGGCCATATGTCTCTGGGTGGCCTATACCATCCTGGAAGGCGGCAGCTGGATAGGTTTTGCCGTCGGCGCCATGATCTTCTGGTCAAGCGGGATCATGGTTATGCTGTCCAGGGACACCTTCAGCTTGTTCGAAGAGTCCTTCTCCATTCGTCAGCGCCAGACCAACATGAACCAGCAGCTGAAAGGCGCCCTGCAGGAAGCCGAAAACGCCAGCCGCGCCAAAACCCGCTTTCTCGCCTCGGCCAGCCACGACTTGCGGCAGCCCATTCACGCGCTGTCACTGTTCGGTGGTGCTCTGGCCAAGCGCCCCCTGGATAAACAGAGTCGTGAAATTGCCGATCATATGGATATCGCACTGCAGTCACTGGCATCACGACTGGATTCCCTGCTCGACATTTCCAAGCTGGATGCCGGTATTGTGCAGGCCAACAAGGCGCCATTTAATCTGCGCCTGATGGTAGAGCGACTGCAGGATGAATTCATGCCGGCAGCCCGCAACAAGGACCTGAAAGTCTGGCTGGATTGCCCGTCGGATGCTTACGTCAACACAGATGAAATTTTGCTCGAACGAATTGTCAGAAACCTGCTGGCCAACGCCATCAAATACACTGAAACCGGTCGTATCGAACTGAGCGTTGTAAACCGGGATGACAACATTGAGCTGAAAATCATCGATTCAGGACGAGGCATCCCTTTTGAAGAACAGGAACACGTGTTCGAGGAGTTTTATCAGCTCAACAACCCCGAGCGAGATCACACCAAAGGACTCGGTCTCGGACTCGCGATTGTCAAACGCCTGGCCGATCTTCTCGGTGTCAGTCTCAGCATGGATTCCATGATTGGTTCAGGCACATCCTTTACGCTCGGCCTGCCTCAATCTCAGGTTGTTCCGATTGCCAGTCAGGCGCCCGCCAAGTTGCATCTTTCCTGGGATACGCTGTGCGCCCTGGTGATTGACGACGAACAGGAAGTCGGGCTGGGCATGAAAGCCCTGCTGGAAAGCATGGGCTGTAAAGTTCTGCTCGCCGATGGCACGCTGGACGCCCTGCGTCAGGCAAAAGCTGAACGCCCCGACATCGTTCTGGCCGATTTCCGCCTGCGAGGTGAGGATAATGGCATTCTTACCATTCGCTCCATACGCGAAATCTACCGCGATATACCGGCCATCCTCATCAGTGGAGATACAGCGCCTGAACGCCTCAGAGAAGCCGAGGACGCCAGCATTCCCCTGCTGCACAAACCGGTTCTCGTCGACGATCTGGAAGTGGCCATTGCCGAAGCCTGTGACCTGATCGCCACCGCCTGACCCCTCCCCCATTCCTGCCCGGAAACACGACGACCAACACTTACGATTCGTCGTGCTTCTGCCGCATGGATCAACCTGTGTAACCACCAATACACATTTTTAAAACTGCATTCAGCGATAGACAAACTAAAGTATGAATTATCGGCACCCAAACCCTTTAATTCGTACATTTCTTTGCAGTTTTGCTATATAGTCTGTTGATTAATTTTGCGTTATCTGCTCATGACTGAGGATCAGTTTTGACAGATAGGGTCCGGCATCTCAAAGCAATAACGACACTCATATTAGGGACGATAGCCATGGAACGCCGTGTAACTGCCTGGATTTCTCAAGGACTGGAACAACTCATTGCATCTGTTGAATCCTCTCCGGATGAGGGTCACGATTACGATGTGGTCATTATTGGCAGCGGCTACGGCGGTGCCATCGCTGCATCACAATTGGCCGGCCTCTCCGTCCCGTCAACGACTAACGGCACCCCCAGACCACTCAAAGTCTGTGTTCTGGAAAGGGGCAATGAATACCTGCCCGGCATGTTTCCCTCGCGACTGGCCGACCTGCCCGAGCACGTTCGCTTTAATACCCCCAACAACCCTCACCCCTCAGGCAACAGGGACGGTTTATTCGATATTCGGGTCGGTCCACATCTGAACACCGTGTTGGCGAACGGCCTGGGTGGAGGCTCACTGATCAACGCCGGAGTCATGATTGAACCGACGCCTGAAACCTTTGATCAGCGCTGGCCTGCCGGCCTGCAGTACAGCGACAAACAGGAACTGTTCACTCACTATTACGCTGAGACAAAACAACTGCTGGGGGCTGAGGACAATCAGGGCGCCAATACCATTCTGCGGCACAAACGCCATCAGCAAAATCCGCTCAGCAAAAACCAGCAAATGCAGTTGCTCGCAACCGATAAAGCCAACCCGCAACAGTCTTCGCACTTTCACCAGGCCTCCATCACCATGGCCATGGAAGATAAGATCAATGCCGCTGGTGTCGCACTGACTGCCTGCAACCTCTGTGGCGATTGTGCCACCGGTTGTAATCACAACGCCAAGGAATCTCTTGATACCAACCTGTTGGTTCAGGCCTCGCAAAAAGGCGTCGAACTGTATACCGGAGCTACCGTTCTGTCTCTGGCGCCGACCGAGGACATTACTGCCGATGACAGCGATGCCGAACCCGGCTGGACACTGAATCTGGTTCACACCAAATCCAAGCTTCGCAGACAGCAGCGCAAACCCTTCAAGCTCACCGCCGCCAAGGTCATTCTTGCCGCCGGCAGTTTCGGCTCCACTGAAATCCTGTTGCGCTCTCAATCCGAACGACTGCCATTGTCTCAGCAACTCGGTCAGCGCTTTTCATCCAATGGTGACATGCTGGCCACCGTGTTCAACCAGAATGATCGGGTCAACGCGATTGCTGATGAGAACAGCCAACCCCATGAACGTGACATAGGGCCAACCATTACCGGCGTGATTGATTTACGCCGCCAGCCTGAAGGTATCCTGATCGAAGAAATGGCGGTTCCCGGAGCCCTGCGCCGTTTTTATGAAGAGGTGGTCACGACCACAAACAGCCTGTCTCAGTTGATGGAGCGGGATAAAAGCATCCACCTCGACGGACAACCCGAAAACGACCCCTGCAACGTGGATGTGAACAAAATCAATCGCACCGGTATCTTCGCCATCATGGGGGATGATGGCAGCAAGGGCTCTCTGCAACTGGTGGTCGATCACAGCTACGATTCGGTGGGCAATGACAATTGCGAACAGGATCCGTTTATTGTCGCATCGACATCGGCCGATGATTTGCCCGGTGACGGCGGCATTACCGTGCAGTGGTCCGGACTGCCGGAAAACCCACTGTTTACCCATCAGATTGAGGTCCTTGAAGACCTGGTGAAACGCTCACAAAGCGGTGGCCAGGCTCAGGGTAATCCGGCATGGCGCCCCCTGCCAAAATCGATGGAAGGATTGTTTGGTGATGGCAAAGGGCCACAGCTCACTGTACATCCTCTTGGCGGCTGTGCCATGGCCGACAACCACCACGAAGGTGTTGTCGATCAATTTGGCCGGGTGTTTAACCCCGCTGACCATTCCCGCTGTGATGCGGTATACGACAATCTTGTCGTTATGGACGGAGCCATGATTCCATCCGCTCTGGGTGCCAATCCGGCACTGACTATTGCCGCGGTTTCCCTTCGGGCAATTCGTCAGCTGCGACAAGTATGGGGCTTTGACACAGCCGTCTCAGCTGCCGGGCAACAACCCGCGAACACCGCGGCATTGAAGCGGCCTCAATTCGCCGACAAGTCAGTCGTACCGCCAGTGAAGCCCACTCGTATCGAGATCACGGAACGAATCTGCGGAAATGTCACCCTGACCGATCGCAACCATCGACCGGTGGATTGCGTGGTCGATATCACCCTCCGCTTTGAACCCAAACCGGTTCTGGACTTTGTTCGCAACACCAAACGCACACTGACGGTGGATCGCCGACACCGGGAAGATGAACCCGTCTGTCAGATGCGGATTTTCCGACGGGAGCAGTGGCAATCACTGATCCATGAAGGCGCCAGCGATGAAACCTTCGATCGCAACGCCCTGTTTACCGCCCCGGTATTTGGCACCATGGAAATTATGGGACGGGAAAATTCCACATCCTGTGAGCGTATTACCCGTACCTTGTGGCCATGGTTGCGTAACCGCGGTGCTCGCGATACTTATCAGGGGATTGCCAAAGCCGTACGACGCCATTGGCTGCAACTGACCAACATCACGTCGAAGGGCAACATCAGTAAAGATTCAAACGCGAACAAAGAAAACACCGTTCTCCAAAAAATCAGGAATGTTCTGGCACTGGCCTCCAGAGGCGGCGAACAACGCATGTTCGACTATCAGCTGACCATCGAACGTCCCGAATCCGGCTGGCCGAGTGCGCTCGCGGGGTTTGACCCCGAGCGGTCTTCCCTCGACATCAAGGGACACAAGCGCATTCGCTATACCCGTGCCGCCAACCCCATGCGCCAGTTTGAAGATATGTATCTGGAAGAGTTTCCGGGACTGCAACCCCGTCGGCGCCAGCCAGGAAAAAAAGAAGCTTTTTTACGGTTCGATTCTAGGTTTATCACCCATTACCGCAAACCCCTGATCCGCATTGTGGATCAACAGGACCAGGCAACCGCACTGGCAGACATTGGCAGCTTCTTTGCTTTTTTCCTGCGAATTCTTCTGAATATCCATCTGTGGAGTTTCCGCAAACCCGATGAACAACTACCCGGTGCCCCCAATCGCTTGCCGGGCAGAATCAAGGGCGTGGTCAAACCGGAAATCACAGAGTTAACCGTGGACTCTCGCGGGATAGGTCTGGCCGTGGATCTGCCGGTGAAAGTTCGCCTGACCCGTTATCGTCAACCCAATTCCACAGAACCCCCACTGGTGATGATTCATGGCTACAGCGCCAGTGGCACGACTTACACACACCCGTCGATCAACCCGAACATGGCGCAATATTTCTGGAAACGGGGGCGCGATGTCTGGGTACTGGACTTGCGAACCAGCAGTGGTATGCCCACGGCCATGCTGCCATGGTCATTTGAGGATGTCGCCTTTGCTGATATCCCGGTAGCCATCGAACACATCTGCCAAAAGACCAAACGGGAAAAAGTCGACATCATTGCTCATTGCATGGGTTCTGCCATGTTCAGCATGGCGGTGCTGGCTCCGCCTGAAAACGATGCCCCCTACTTCCGCGAACGGCAACTGTTGCCACAGAGAATCAACAAGGCGGTACTGTCGCAGGTGGGTCCGAGAGTGGTGTTCAGCCCGGAGAATATTTTCCGCGCCTACGGTCTGAGTTACTTGCAGCAGATGATGCCGTTTATGTTTTACTCATTCAAACGATCTGACGCACCTTCGACGATGGAAGCACTGCTGGACCGGCTGTTGAGTGCCCTGCCCTATCCCGACGGTGAATTTGATCTGGAAAACCCCGGCCTGCCATGGGCCAAGACAGCTTACGTCGGCACAAGACATCGCATGGACGGTCTTTATGGACGCACGTTCAGTCTGGCCAATCTGTCTAAAAAAACCCTCGACCACATCGATGACATTTTTGGTCCATTGAATATGGTCACCCTGTCTCAGGTGATCCGCTTTGCCATTCATGAGCGCGTCACCAATCGCCACGGTGAGAACGAGTTTGTCACCAATGAACGACTGCAGAAATTCTGGAAATTCCCGACACTCAGCATTCACGGTGATGAAAATGGACTGGCTGATATTTCAACACTGGGCCGGATGGAAAAAACCATGTCGGCGGCGGGCTGCGACTACCACACCGAGGTTCTGCCCGGCTTTGGGCATCAGGATGCGCTTATTGGTAAAAACGCCAAGGTCAACTTTGCCAAGATTGATCGATTCCTGCAGCAACCGGTGATCGTCAAGCAGCACACCCCCATCCCCCGTTACGACTTGCAGCTGCCGTTCTCTGGACCGGTGATTGGCAAGCTGAACATAGACACCACACCAAAACTGCCTGTCAGTCTGGGCGTTTGCACCCAGACACCACAGCCCGAATTTGTGTTGTTTGTGGCCGTAAAACATCAACCAGGGTCACGCAATCCAGAGCGTCCCCCCCAACTGGTGCTCGCCAACGGCCCTGAAGACAGTCTTCAGAATCTGACTACCGAACAATTGCGTGAGAACCTGTGCGTAAAAATGGCTCGCCCATTGCGTGACCGCTGGCTGAAAACAGAGCTGCCTGTCACTGCCCCGTTCGAAAAGGCCGATGAAGTTTTGGTACTGGTGCTCGATGACTTAAACCTGGATCTGGATGAACTGACCTACAGCTCCCACTTGCCCGATAATTTACTGGACGTTATTGATCGTCCTTCAAGTGCCGGCAATGATTCACACCAGCAACTATCCCAGTATTTGCAACAACACTTGTTCAGCGAAACTTTTATGGAGCTGTTCAGCAAAACTTTGCAAATGCCATTGGCCAAACTGCAAAATGGCCTGATTCGAATTCCCAAACCTTCTGTGCCGGATCAAACACAATTTGTTATGGCCGCCTGCCAGTACGCACCGGGCATGCTGGACCGAATCCCTGCCTACAATTCTTATCGTCGGTTGGCTGCACGTCTGGATAAAGCCGATGCTGCAACAAACACAATAGAAGCACCGCAGTTTTTGATACTCGGTGGCGATCAGGTTTACACCGACGCCAGCGCAGGGCTCTATGACCCTACAGATCGTTATGACCGATTTGCAGCGGCGTATCACAAGTGGCTGCAACAACCGCCGGTGAAATCTGTCCTCAGACGCCTGCCCACCTTTACCATGCTGGACGATCACGAAATCCTTAACGACTGGGATCAGAGTGAACGTCATCTCGGCAATCCTCAACTGTATGCCAACGGTAAACGCGCTTACCTGAACTTCCAGCGCAACCTGCACCAGACCCCAAAAGGCAAAAACCTGAGAGACATGCCGCTCTGGTACACGTTTGAACAACAGGGTTTTGATTTCTTTATGCTCGACAGTCGCTCGGACAGACAGGGGCGTACGGTGTCCACAAAACTGCTGAAAGATGCCGCTGAAAATGAGATCGCCACTACAGAAAAAGCTCAGTTGATATCCAAAGCGCAGATGGATGATTTAAAAGACTGGCTGCTTAAGCCCACAGATGGACGCCCAAGATTTATCCTCTCGCCATCCATGCTGCTGCCCAGACGCCTGTGCAGTACACAGCCCTGCCGTGATAGCAGCATTCACTCTGATGCCTGGGACGGTTATCCCAGCACGCTGCATGAACTGCTGAGCTTTATTGCCAATCACAACATTGGCAATCTGGTGTTTCTCTCCGGTGACGAGCACCTCTCCAGTGCCGTCGAAATCACTCTGCGACACAAGGAGAACGACACCGAAACCAATATCTATTCGGTTCACAGCTCCGGCCTCTATTCCCCGTTCACCTTTGTCAATTCAACACCGGAGCTGTTTGCCGGCGATGAAGAGTTCTTGCTGAACAGCCCCGCCGAGATTGAATGCCAGGTTCGCAGTCGCTTTTTCCCAGGCGATGGCTTCGCGGTATTCAGTGTATTCCCGGATTCAGACAACTGGATTATCAACTGTGAGTTTGATCGGGAAGAAACGTCACCGGAGCACCAGGTGAGCTGGCGACTGAAAAGCAGCAACCACTGGAAAAGGGCCGCCGGCTAAACGCAGACACAACCGTGACCAGGGTTTGGTAAGCGCAACCAGAGGTTCAGTCACGGTAGATGGTCTCAATCAAGTGAAACCCAAACTGGGTCTTGATAGGGCCATGCACCGTCAGCACCGGTTTTTTGAAGACCACGTTATCGAACGCTTTGACCATTTCACCCGGACGAAACTCTCCGAGGTTGCCTCCCTGTTTGGCTGAATTACACAGGGAATGTTTTTTTGCCAATTGGCCAAAATCCTCTCCGCGGGCAATTCTCTGTTTCAGTTTTTCCGCTTCGGCTTTGGATTTCACCAGAATATGGCGTGCGCAGGCTGTAGGCATAACGGCTAAGAACTCCTCTATACAACGGTTTCAAGGCGAGTGCCGTATTACAACGGACACTTGTCTAAAATCTAATAATTCATGTAAATCAATAAGTTAGCTAGGCACACCTACTGACAGGGGCAGAGCGGTCACCCACACAGGCACAATGCCGGGCTACCTGGGCCTATTGTACGCTGATCCGGAATTAACGCCTCTTACTTGTCGTCAAAACCACGGCCGTTATAATGCGCTCCCACAAGAATCACCTGAAAGGAAAGCTCATGAAGCTGCTGAAACTGTTACGTGAAGGATTGGGGCGTCTTATTGTCCTGATCGACTGGCTCACACGCCCCCGTAAACTCAAACGTACGCCAGATGCCCAAAAGCAGGTAGAGCAAGCCACCCAGGGGCTGTCGCTGTATCAGTTTTACGCCTGTCCGTTCTGCGTCAAGACACGCCGGGCGATCCATCGTCTGAATCTGCCAATTGAAGTCCGTGACGCCAAGCCCGGCAGCCAGCATCGCGAAGAGCTGCAACAAGGCGGCGGTGCAGTAAAAGTGCCCTGCCTGCGTATTGAAGAGGAAGGGAAAGTCCGCTGGATGTACGAATCCGGGGACATTATCAGCTATCTCGAGCAACGCTTCGCCTGACAGGCGCTGTAACTTCCTGATTACCCTGGAATTATCCCTTCTTTGACCTCTGCGCCCCCCGGGTGCCAGAGGTTCTGCCAACTCCGTATTTTCTTTCTATACTTATTGCCAGATGACCGACCAGGCATCTGACAATAATAGCCACGGGCCTTTGACCCACAGGAGAGAATCTATGGATTTGCCACATATGCGCACCCTTTACGAAATCGGCCGCCTGAGTGATGTGATGGCCATTCCCAACAATCAGGACGGCAGCTGGCATCTTGACTGCCACGACCTCTGGGGGCGCACCCTTCACCTGACCACAGCCAAAGGCGAAGCCTGTCACTTCCCCTCGCTGGATGCCGCGTCAGAGGCTGCACACGATATTGGCTTTCGGGAAATTCAGGTCGTGGAGCACTGACCGCGGGACCTGCGGCACGAGTATTCAGAGTTCGGTTCCGGTTGTAACGGCCGGAAACCTTCTGAATTGCAGAAAAGTGCCAAACTGTCTCCAACCTGACAGTTTCGCTGGTACAGTTGATCTAATCTGTGTCCTCAACATCGGCATTAACCGCCGATGCATTTGCCCTGTTTGTCGAGGAGATAATAATGACTACAAAACAAGCGCATTTTACCGCTATGACTGAAGGTACTGCTGAAGACTGGCAGGCCATTGCCGAACATATGATCGATCACGCCAAGGAACTGCCCAAGCGTATCGTTGCCCACCTGGAGCTGCTGCGCGGCGACTACGGCGGCTTTACCGTAGACCGTCTTGAACACTGCCTGCAGACCGCCACCCGTGCCCACCGCGATGGCCGCGATGACGAATACGTCGTCTGCGCCCTGCTGCACGATATTGGCGATACCTTGGGACCAACCAACCACGCGGATGTTGCAGCCGTATTGCTGGAGCCGTACGTCTCAGAAGAAAACCACTGGATCATCAAGCACCACGGCATCTTCCAGGGTTACTACTTCTTTGAGCACCTGGGTCTGGACCCCAACCTGCGCGACCAATTTAAAGACAGCCCCTACTACCAGGCCTGCGCGCACTTCTGCCATATGTACGATCAGAACAGCTTTGACCCTGACTACCAGAGCGAGCCTCTGGAATTCTTTATCCCGATGATCGAAAAAGTCTTTGCCCAACCTCGCAAGTCTCTGTACAAAGGAGCCATGGATGCTGCGTAAAGGCCATTAAGTCTTTGACAGCTAAAAAAAGAGCGGTGATTACCGCTCTTTTTTTGTTTTCGATTTTGCCCAGTTGGCACCGGCTCTCTGCAACTCCCCGCAAGCAGCCTGGGAGGAAGCTTAAACCTGTGCCGATGTCTGGCAGGGCATCACCAGCATTTCGTGAATACCGTCAAAGAAAGCCTGCTTGCGCGCTTTCATCGCTCGACGAGCCACTTCCATCTCGGCCTTCAGAACATCGAGTTTTTCCTGCAGTTCAAATTTAGGCAATGACATACTCTTCAAAGTCATGCGCTTGGCCTTGAACGCCTCCCACTGGTGAGTCGCTTCCAGCCACTCTGCCTTCAAGGTCTCCAGCCTGGCCTCCCAGGTTTCCCAACGAGTCGGCTGGGTCTTCACCTGAGCGTAATACAACTCGCGACGGGCAATAATTTCAGCCTCCTGACGCTTGGTGGCACGCTGCAGGCCTTTGACCAGCCCCAACCCCCGCAACATCAGGATCACGTAACGGGTAGGATCCAACAGCCAGCCGCTCCAGCCAAAGCCGTTGCGGTAATCGCGGGCAAAATCATGGTGATCGGCGTGATGATTACCCTCACCCAGAGGCCCCATCCAGATGTAGTTGTTCTTGGCTGAACTGAACGCCCCTTTGGTCACACCCCACATATGGGTCACACTGTTGACCGTCCAGGTATTATGCTGTGCCAGGATAAAGCCGCCAATGGAGGCAACCATCAGGCACAGTGCGCCCACCACAGAATCTGTCAAAAAGTAGCCCAGCACCAGCGGCAGCAGGAAGTTCAGGATCACCAGTAACGGCAGGTACAGTTTGTCCTGCCACACCAGCGGTGCTGAATTCTTCACCGCGTAAGCCTTCTCTCGAGCTGCGGTATCCGGGTGATGGAAGAAGTAGGTCAGCATGTGCGACCAGACAAAATTACGCCAAGTGCTCTTGAACCAGGTCGCGCTGTAGGGATCCAACTCATGCTTGCCGCTGCGATCCACCCCGTGGTGGATAACATGCATCGCGGCCCAGCGACGAACACTGCCTTGCATGGCCATCACCTGGCCAATAAAACCAAACACAATATGCACAGGCCAGCTGACATACTTGGCCGCCCCGTGGGACACCAGACGATGTGAATAAACCGTCGTTGACAAGCTGCCGACCAAGGCATGGATCAGGGTCCAGCCCAGCATGATTTTCCAGAACCCTTCCGGCGCGTAGACATAAGCTACAGGGGTCGCAATCAGGCAAATCACATGGGTGATGGAGATAAAACTGGCGGTCACCCAGTCAATGGTAAACCCGTGCTTGAACACATCCCGGATTCGTTCAAACAAGGGGGCGGGGGTATTTCGGTGGTTTTTCATCGCTTTTCTGTTAATTCCTGTCATTCTGTCACAGTCTCTGTATAGCGGCACGGATTCTCATCCCTGACGCAACAGGCTGTTGTGGTCCGCCCATACTAGCGTTGAACTCGTGAAAAACAAGCAATTCTGATCAACCAAGTCATTCTAAAGAATGGATTCTTATGACCCATTGGGGCATCAAGATTCCGACTAGGGGTTCACGGTGGGTTTTGATAGAATCCCGCGCCAGCGCCCTGTCCAGATCTTCAACCGAGCCACCGACATACGATGAATGAAACAGCCATGTCTCCAGCCCTCTCCGGCCCTTCTGAGGCCTACCTCCAGCGTTTTGGAGGTATTGCGCGCCTCTATGGCGAAACTGCCTTGAGGGCGTTTCACGGGGCTCATTTTGTGGTGGCTGGCATTGGCGGTGTCGGCACCTGGGTCGCAGAGGCTTTGGCGCGCTCAGGCATCGGTGAAATCACACTGATTGATATGGACGACATCTGCATCACCAACACCAATCGTCAAATCCACGCCATGAGCAGCACCATCGGCAAGCAGAAGATTGACGTTATGGCCGAGCGCCTCAGGGACATCAACCCCGAGCTGAAAGTTCACGCTGTTGATGAATTTTTAGAGACAGACAATCTGGATGAGCTAATTCCAGCGTCAGCCGATGCCGTCATCGATGCCATTGATGCCGCTTACGTCAAAGCCGCCCTGATCAACCACTGCAAACGCAAGAAAAAAATCATCCTCACCGTGGGCTCTGCCGGCGGCAAGCTCGACCCTCGTCAGATCATCAGCGGCGACCTCAGTCGCACCACCAATGATCCCCTGCTGGCCAAAACCCGCAACACCCTGCGGCGCTGGCACAATTTTTCCCGTAACCCCAAACGCGTCTTTTCCATCGAAGCCGTGTATTCCACGGAACAGATGACCTACCCGGCGCAGGACGGCGGAACCTGTCAGGCCAAAAGCGGACTGGAAGCGGGCACCAAACTGGATTGCAGCGGCGGCTTTGGCGCCGCCACCATGGTGACAGCCACCTTTGGTTTTGTCGCCGTCTCCCGGGCACTGGAGCGGTTTGCTCAAAAGAAAGCCAGAGAAAAACAACCGGAAGCGTAAACCTCAGCTCAGATACCCCAGCATCTGATCCAGCAGCGCGCGAAAACCGTTGCTGCGCGACTCGCTGAGGTATTTCTCCAACCCCAGCTCGACAAACGTTTGATTCACATCCACAGACCGGATCTCCTCGGCCGTCCGGTTATCCAACAACACCAACAACAAAACTGACAAGCCCTGGATGACGCGAGAGTCGGTATCAATGGCAAAGCAGTGACGATCGCCCTGCTGCTGATGCACCATCCACACTTCCGATTCACAGCCGTGTACCCGATTGGTTTCATTGCGAATCTCGGGTTTGGGCTGTAACAGATTGGCCCAGCGAGTCAGTTGCCGATAGCGCTTTTGCCAACTGGGCTGATTTGCCAGTTCATCCAACGACACACTGCTCAGGTCATCACCCAGCCATTCGCCTCCTTCTGTAGACGAAGCTGGGATTTCCCGGGATTCAAACGGCAGTCGTTCCAGAGCATGGATCAGTGCATCCACATCATCCCGATTGTTGTAGGCCGCCAGAGATACCCGCAAACTGCCGGCTTGTCCCAGACTGTCCATCAACGGCTGTGCACAGTGATGCCCGACCCGCACCGCAATGTCGTGCTGATCGAGCCAATCGGCGATATCACTGACCGACAGGGAACTCTCCGGTCGGCAGACCAAAGCGGCAATACCCACATTGTTGTTGTGAGATGTCAGCAATTTAATCGGCAGCGTTTGTGTCAGACGGGTCAGTTCGCTGTGAAGATAGCGGTTCAAATGCGACTCGTAAGTAGCCATGGCCTCGCGGTTTTGGGACTGCAAAAACGTTAATGCGGCACCAAGTCCGGCAATGGCTGCCAACGACGATGTACCCGCTTCGAAGCGATGAGGAGCGGCTGCGTATTCACTGCTCTCGAGAGTGACCCGTGAAATCATTTCACCGCCACCTTGCCACGGCGGCAGTTTGGCGAGGCTTTCGGCACGCCCGTACAGCAAGCCAATACCGGTGGGGCCATAAAACTTGTGTGCCGAGCCGACCAAAAAATCACAATCCCAGGCCTGCACATCCACCACATCGTGAGCTAATCGCTGGGAAGCATCCACCACCAGCTGACAGGCATCTGGCAACAGCGGCTTGATCCACTCCACCGCAATTCTGAAACCCAGCGCGTTGGACGCAGCCGACAGCGCCACCACTTTGGTTTTTTCGTTTAACAGCTGAGGTAGTTTGTCCAGTTGCGGCTCGCCCTGTACATCCGGCAAAAAACGCAACTCCAGCTGGTATTGATTCGCCACCATTTGCCAGGGCACCAAATTGGCGTGGTGTTCGGCCGCTGACAACACAATCTGATCACCGGGCCTTAGGTTTTTTGCCAGACTCTGCGACAACAGATTCAACGCTTCCGTGGCACCGCGGGTAAAAATAATTTCGTCGTGGGCTCTGGCATTGAGAAAGTCTGCCGCCTGCCCGCGAACCATTTCCACCATACTGGTAGCGGCGCGTGCAAGGCGATGACTGGAGCGATGGGTATTGGCGTTGTAGCGGCTGTAAAAGTCACTCATGGCATCGATAACACACTGCGGCCGCTGGGTGGTGGCGGCATTATCGAGATACACCAGCTGAGCGTTTTCAGCGTGGGAAAATAACGGAAACTGTTGTTTAAACGCAGTACTGTTAAACGTCATAGAGTGTGATTCAATAATTTCAAAGCTCAAGACAGCGCAAAAATCTGGCGAGTATTTTGATCTGTCTGTTTCTGGATTTCAGTCAGCGGCAGTTCTTTTAAATCCGCCAGACACTGAGCGACAAGAGGCAGACGCAATGGTGTATTGGGTTGTCCCTGAAAACCACTGAGTGGCATATCCGGGGCGTCGGTCTCCAACAGCAAACTGTCCAGAGGCATACCGGCAATCGCCCGGCGGGTTTTCTTTGCCCGCTCGTAGGTGATGGTACCACCAACGCCCAGATAAAACCCCAACCGCCAGTACTGTTGTGCCAGCTCCAGACTGCCTGAGAAACCGTGAATCACTCCGCCAGCGGCAGGTTTAAAGCGGCTGAGCTGTTGCAAAACCTCATTGTGAGCCTTGTGAGCGTGCAAGATCAGCGGCAAATTGAATGCCTCTGCCAACTGTAACTGCCATTCAAAAACCGGCAGCTGTTTATCAACGGGCGTGTCAAGGCTGCCATCCAGACCGCATTCACCAATGGCCACAACACTGGAGCTGCCCAGGTGATGTGCCAGACGTTCCTTGAAACCGTGTTCATTCAGATGATCTTCCCGCTCTACATCGGCATTACTGTCGGCGACCCACCAGGGATGCCAGCCGACAGCGGCCCATAGCTTACAGGGAAGATCGGGCTGTGCCACCAACGCCAACAGAGAGGCCCACTGACCGGGATGGGTTCCGGGAATCAGGACGCCATCCACTCCGGCGGCAGCACACTGCTGCAGAGTTTCGCTACGCCCATCATCAAAGACTTCAAAATCAAAATGGCAATGGCTATCGATCAATGCGTCACCTCGCCGGAGACGGTATAAAGTCAGACTTATCGGACGACCGTTCCCCACAGATCGTATTCGTCAGCATGCTCAATGATGACCGGCACCCGGTCGCCCACATTCACATCAAACTCTTCGTTAAGATAGACCACCCCATCAATCTCCGGGGCATCTGCATAGGTGCGTCCAATGGCGCCTTCGTCGTCCACTTCATCGATCAACACTTCCAGAGTGCGACCAATTTTTTGCTGCAGGCGGGCGGTACTGATTCGCTGCTGGGTTTCCATGAATCGCTCCCAGCGCTCTTGCTGGACGTCTTCCGGCACATGATCCGGCAAATCGTTGGCAGTAGCGCCATCGACCGGGGAATACTTGAAGCAACCCACGCGATCCAGCTGAGCCTCTTCCAGAAAGTCCAACAGCATTTGAAACTCTTCTTCGGTCTCGCCGGGGAAGCCCACAATAAACGTTGACCGAATCGCCAGGTCAGGACAAATCTCCCGCCACTTTTTAATTCGACCAAGCACTTTTTCACTGTGAGCGGGACGTTTCATCAATTTCAGGATACGCGGACTGGCGTGCTGAAAGGGAATATCCAGATAAGGCAGAATTTTGCCTTCGGCCATCAGCGGAATCATCTTGTCCACATGGGGATAGGGATACACATAGTGCATGCGCACCCACACACCCAGCTCTCCCAGAGCCACCGCCAGATCCTGCATGCGGGTTTCACGTCCCTCAGCCAGGTCGAGCTTGAACTTCACATCAATACCGTAGGCACTGGTGTCCTGCGAGATCACCAGCAGCTCCTGCGTACCGCCCGCCACCAGTTTTTTGGCCTCTGTGACAACATCGGTCAATGGACGACTGACCAGGTCGCCGCGCATGGCCGGAATAATGCAAAAGCTGCAGCGGTGGTTACAGCCTTCGGAAATTTTCAAATAGGAGTAATGTTTCGGGGTTAACTTCACCCCTTGTGGCGGCACAAGATCAATCAGCGGGTTGTGCTGCTCCGGCGAGGGTGGAATGATTTTATGAACCGAGTCCAGTACCTGGTCATAGTCGGCAGGCCCACTGACACTGATAACACCCGGGTTGGCAGCCTTAATCGCTTCTGCATCACTGCCTTTCCCCATACAGCCGGTGACAATGACCTTGCCATTTTCCCGCATGGCCTCGCCAATGGCGTCCATAGACTCCTGCTTGGCGCTGTCGATGAAACCACAGGTATTGACCACCACCACATCAGCATCCTGATAGCTGGGCACCACCTCATAACCATCCAGCCGTAATTTGGTCAGGATGCGCTCGGAATCCACCAGCGCCTTCGGGCAACCCAGACTGACAAAACCGACTTTTGAGCCTGCCTGCCCCGCCCCCATGGGCTGCCCCTCCAGAATTTTGGCGGGCGAATCCAGCGTTGTGGTTTGCGAATCGGCAACGTGCTTGGGATCAAAGCTTTCTACGGTCATGTACGTCTCAATATTGGTGTGTCATTTAAGCGGCGGATTATACCCGAAGCATGAGCAAACCCCAGCCCAAATTGTATAAAAATCAACCATCGCACACCGAAAACACATCTCGCCATCTTCACCATGAACATATAGTTAGCTTGCTAACTATAAATCGGCCTGTATAATAGTTAGCAAGCTAACAACTTTATCCAGTCGACATAAAATTATGACCCAACCTCATTTGCACACCACACTCAAACCGTCTCTCGGCGCAGCCATGGGTCGAGCCCAACGGCTTTGGCGGGATGTCATCAACGAACTGGCCAAAAACCACAATCTCAGTGAGAGCCGCTGGCAGGTCATGGTCAACCTGGAGAAGATCGGTGAAGGTGCCACCCAGCAAAAACTGGCCGCGGAGCTGTGCATTGAAATGCCATCCCTCACCCGAACGCTGAACCAATTGGAGCAGCAGGGCTTAGTGGAACGGCGCCCCTCACCCACGGATAAACGCAGCCACAGTCTGTGGCTGACGGAACATGGACATCAGGTATCCCGCCAGCTTGAGCTTCAGGTCAACGAAGTGCGCAAAGCCGTGACCCACGGTCTGACGGATGAACAACTGAATAACTTCGCCGAGGTGTTAATCGTGATTGAACGCAATGCCAAGGCCCTGCGCAACACAGGCAAGCCGGCTGGAGAGGAGCAACAACCATGACTCCCGATCAGGTTTTTGCCCGCTGGGTGAAGATTTCACTGGCGGGTTTTGCTGTCGTCTTTGTCTACTTTCTGATTGCAGATCTTGTGGTACCGGCGACGCCCCACGCGCGGATTATGTTTCCCGTTGTACAGGTTGCACCGCGGGTCAGCGGGCAGGTCATTGATGTACGCGTGCGCAACAACCAGTCCGTCCAAGCCGGTGATGTGTTATTCACCCTGGATCCCAAGCCCTTCGAGCTCGCTGTTCAGGCTGCCCGACTGGAGCTGGAAAATGTCCAGCAAGCCAACCAGCAGCTGGATGCCTCCATAGCCGCAGCCACAGCCAATATCGAGGCGGCCAGGGTTAACGCCCATCAATTGTCGCTGGAACAAAAACGGCTTCATGCACTGCTGGAAAAGCACTCTGTCTCGGTGCAAAGCTACGAAGAAGTTGCCGCCAGTTACCAAACCGCCCAGGCACAAGTCGAGGTAGCGAAAGCCGAGAGACATCAGCTGCAGGTACAACGGGGTGCCACAGGCGAAGACAATCTGGCCTTGCGCAGGGCTCGCAACGCTCTGGAGCAGGCAGAGCTGAATCTGGAATATACCCAGGTTCGCGCCGAACAGGACGGCATCATTTCCAACTTCCATCTGAGACCGGGAGCCTACGCCAGCGCGTCGGTCTCTCTGGCTGCGCTGGTGGGTGGCACGCCCAATGTGATCGCCGACTTCCGGGAAAAATCCCTCTCACACATGACGATTAACGAACCCGCGACCGTCACGTTTGACGCCTTACCCGGCAAAACCTTTAGCGCTCGGGTGATGGATATGGACGCGGGAACCTACGCGGGACAACTGAGTCCATCCGGCGACCTGACCTCTCCCGAGACCAGTGACCGCTGGGTGCGCGATGCGCAGAGACAACGCATCCACCTGACTCTGGATCAGTCTGATGACGATCTGTTTAAACTGCCCACGGGAGCCCGCGCCACGGTTCAGCTCTACCACGTCGGCGGCCCCATGGCCTGGCTCGGAAAACTGCAAATCCACACACTCAGCTTGCTGCACTACATTTACTAGGCGCGTCACTTGTGAGTCGATTTAAAACACACCTCACCATAAAGAAGCACAGCATGAGTCAAAATGACTTACGTCAGTGTTTGCGTATCGCCTTTGGCACCGCACTGGGGTTTTTCATCAGCAAATGGATGGGCTGGCAAAATGGGGTGTTTTTTTCCATAACCCCGGCACTACTGCTCGGATTGGTGCCCATCATCAATCGCCACATTATTTTGCAGTTTATTGGCAGCACCCTGGTTGTCACCGTCTTTGTCGCAGTAGTGTATGGTATTTTTGGCCATCACCCGGTACCCATGACCCTGCTGGTCGCCGGACTGTTCGCTCTCATGTTTCGGGAAATGTCCAAAGGCCCGCTGTTCCTGTTTGGAGCCATGGGCGTCGTCAACACCTCCATCACGCTGCACTTTGCCAGCTATGCCGACATTTCCATCGACGACCTGCTGATGACCAATGGGGTGGCCACGTTTTTGGCGATTGGCATAGGCTTACTGATGCACACCGTGTTTCCTGACGTCGAGCCCCGGGCTGCCCGCCCGCAGACTGAAAAAAGCCACAGCGCCATTCGCCACGAAACCCTTTTGTCGACCATGATTGCGACCCTGTCGTTTGTCGTCTTTCAGTGCCTTGATTTAAGGGATTCCCTGTCTGCGCAACTGGCAACGTTACTGATCCTGTTTCCGATGAACTGGCGAGGTGCGGCACCCGCTGGCTGGAACCGGGCGCTGGGAACACTGCTGGGCTGCAATCTGGGGCTGATCATCCAGCTGGTATTGATGAACTATTCCAACCAGCTGGTATTTGTAGCTTTTGCGCTGTGGCTGAGTCTCATGCTCTTTGCCCGCTACCACATGCTTGAAGGTGGCGTCTCTGCCGGCGGGTTCAGCGCCATCACCACAGTGATCGTGCTGTTTGCCCAGTACCTGGCTCCCGATCACGATATGGTTTACAGCGCACTCTATCGTTTCAGTTCCCTGAGTGTGGCGGTGCTTATAACACTTTGCCTGATCTACCTGATGCACCTGAGCCTGAATCGCTTTCACAGCACAAAACTCGAAACACCAGCCTGAAGCCCTCCCCCTGCAACTGCGACAAGAGTTGGCGCCAATCGTTTTTCTATACTAAATAACTACTTAGTCAAAATAACGATGCAGCCGTGGAAAGTGAGTTTTCACAGTTTGCACCAGCGAACCACAATAACCATGCGAACTGTAGTGTCTCAATATATAAAGTGAACTCGTCCGACGCCACGCCCTGCAGCCCTCCACTCGCTCTGGACAACACAACAGCAGAGAAACGATGAAATACACACTGCCCCTGGAACAACTGGCAGCGAATGTCGCAGCCCATCCCGACAAACCCTACCTTCACCAGCCCGTAGACCGGGAATGGCACACGTTAACCTGGGCAGAGGTGGATAATCAGGCCCGAATCATTGCAACTGCCTTACTGACTCAGGGCTTTAGTCCCGGTGACCGCATCGCCATTTTGGCCAAAAACAGCGCCGAGTGGTTTATCACGGATTTTGCCATCATGATGGCAGGCATGATCAGTGTGCCCATCTACGCTACCGCGGGGGTCGACACCATTCGATACATCATGGATCACAGTGGTGCCCGGGCGGTGTTTGTGGGTAAGCTGGACGACACCCGAGCCGCAGAGCAGGCTTTTGACGACAGCATCCTGATCATCACTTATCCCTACCCCACCATCCGCGGGCAGGTCCAATTCACCCAGTGGCTCGAAGAATACGAACCCCTGCAGGACGCTCACCAACCCCTGCCGGAAGACACCGTCACACTGGTTTATACCTCCGGCAGCACGGGCCAGCCCAAGGGTGTGGTATTGAGCTATCAGAATGTGGCCTCTTCCAGCTACGAGGCGGCACATATCCAGCCCCGCACCGATCAGGAACGCTGCATGTCCTATCTGCCGCTGGCACACATTACTGAACGCTGCGTTGTCGAGCTGGTTACCCTTTATATTTCAATGGAAATATTCTTTGTCGAATCACTGGATACCTTTGTTGAGGACGTGCGGCACGCACAGCCAACCATTTTTATCTCCGTACCCAGGCTTTGGACCAAGTTTCAGGCCCAGATCCTGGCCAAAATCCCCGACAAGAAACTTCAGACGCTGTTGAAAATTCCACTGGTCGGCCATTTTGTGGCACGCAAGATTCGCCATGAGCTGGGGTTTGATAAGGTGCGGATGTACGGCTCAGGCTCGGCCCCCATCTCACCGAGCACACTGGAATGGTATTCACGACTGGGCATCAACATCTCCGAAGGCTGGGGCATGACCGAAACATCCGGTTTATCCTGCGGCAACAACCCGTTTGATCGATCACGCCTGGGCACCATCGGTGTGCCAGTGCCCTGCGTGGAGATGAAACTCTCTGAAGAAGGGGAGGTGTTGATACGGGGAGATGCGGTGTTCAAGGAGTACTACAAAAATCCCGAAGCCACAGCCGAGGCGTTTACCGATGGCTGGTTTCACACGGGCGATCGGGCCAAACTGGACAGCAATGGTACCTGGAGCATTATCGGGCGGGTCAAAGAGCAGTTCAAAACCGCCAAGGGGAAATACGTGGCACCGGTGCCCATCGAGAGCCTGCTGTCGCGCAATTCGGACATCGAACAGGTGTGTGTGCTGGGATCAGGGCGCAAACAACCACTGGCCATTGCGGTACTCAGTGAACAGGCGAGAGGTCTGTCGGAAAGCACCCGCAAGCAGCTGCAATCCACTCTGGAAATGGTTAATGCCGAACTGGAGTCGCATCAACGGCTGGATCACATCATCATCAGCGACGATCCCTGGACTATTGAGAACGACCTGCTGACGCCGACCCTGAAAATCAAGCGTGACAAACTGGAGCAGCGCTATAGCAAGTACTTACTTTCGAGCCTGCCTCAAACGGTTGTCTGGGAACAGGAAATTCGCTGAACGAGTGCCGGAGCACTCACTCAAAACCATTGGGGCACTCACTCAAAGCCATTGGGGTTAGCTGACTGCCAGCGCCAGGTATCCTCCATCATCCGCTCAACACCAAATTCGGCCTTCCAGCCCAGTTCCTCGCTGGCTTTACGGGGATCGGCAAAGCATTCCGCCACATCACCGGCACGACGAGGCTGAATTTGATAAGGCACCGGCTTGCCAGAGGCTTTCTCAAAAGCCTTCACAATTTCCAGCACACTGTAACCCTGACCGGTCCCAAGGTTATGGGTATAGCATCCCTCGTCAGCGCTCAGCAGAAAATTCAGTGCCTTTACATGCCCTTTGGCCAAATCCACGACATGAATGTAATCACGTACTCCAGTGCCGTCTGATGTGGGATAGTCACCTCCAAAAACGCTCAATTGCGATAACTTGCCCACTGCAACCTGCGCCACATAAGGCAACAGGTTGTTGGGGATACCCTGAGGATCCTCCCCAATCAAACCACTCTCGTGTGCCCCCACCGGATTGAAGTAGCGCAACAGGCTGACTCGCCAGGGGCTGTTCGGTGTTCGGCAGACATCGCGCATCATCTCTTCAACCATTAATTTGCTACGACCATAGGGATTGGTGGCTGAAATCGGAAAAGATTCATCGATGGGAACACTGGCCGGATCACCGTAAACCGTGGCCGAAGAGCTGAAGATCAAATTATGTACACCCGCTGCCGCCATCGCTTCACAAAGCACCACGGTGCCGGCGACGTTATTGTGAAAATACTTTAACGGCAACTCACAGGATTCTCCGACCGCCTTGAAACCTGCAAAGTGAAGCACCGCCAATACCGGATATTCCTGAAAGACTTTATCCATGGCCCCGCGGTCGTTAATGTCTGCGTCAATGACGGTGAGTTCACGCCCCAAAATGCTGCACAATCTCTCAATCGCTTTGGGCTTGCTGTTGGAAAAGTTATCCACAATCACTGGCTCGTAGCCCGCCTCGACCAGCTCGATACAGGTGTGGCTGCCAATATAGCCAGCGCCTCCGGTGACCAGAACCCTGTTACTTTTTGCCTTGTTGGAAAACGCTTGTTCAGCCATAGTTTTTGCTATCCTTCTGATCTTTTCACTACCCCACAACGTAAAAGTACGTTATGTTGGGTTGCCGTTTTGATTTTTGCAATCCGGTTTCCTGACCCGACTTCAGATCGGCTATGTTCAGTTTTTTACGTTTTCAGCGTTAAGCCAAATATTCAAACAGGCAAAAAACGATTCGGCGATTATCCCACAGGCATTGGGGCAAAAACAGGCACAGGCCACGACTTCGCAAAAACACAAAAATTTACATAAAAAAAATATAAGTTCTGGCTAACACTTTGTTTTTTCCGACTATGCTTCAAGTAGGGAATAACAGTTTTTACGCGAAGAGGTATAACGTTATATACGCTTGGCCTATATCGAGGGAGTATTGTTACTTTCCCGCGGTCTAACCTAAGTAGGCCTCCCGTCAAAGGAGATTTAGCCATGAGCATTTTTAACCACTATCGTGAACGCTACGAAGCCACTCAACAGGAAGAACTGACCATTCAGGAGTACCTGGATCTCTGCAAGAGCGATCCCGGAGTTTACGCGTCAGCGGCTGAAAGAATGCTAATGGCGATTGGCGAACCGGAGGTCATCGACACCTCCACAGACCCCAGGCTTAGTCGTATCTTTTCCAATAAAGTCATCAAACGCTATAAAGCCTTCACCGACTTTTACGGCATGGAAGAATGCATTGAACAAATCGTCTCTTTTTTCAAACACGCCGCTCAGGGGCTGGAAGAAAAGAAACAGATTCTCTACCTGCTGGGTCCCGTTGGCGGCGGCAAATCTTCCCTCGCTGAAAAACTCAAATCGCTGATGGAAAAAGAACCCATTTACTGCATCAAGGGTTCACCCGTATTCGAATCGCCATTGGCCTTGTTTGATGAAGATGAGGATGGTCAAATCCTGGAAGAGGATTACGGCATTCCCCGACGCTATGTAAAATCCATCATGTCACCCTGGGCTGTCAAACGCCTGCATGAATACAACGGTGACATCAGCCAGTTCAAAGTCGTCAAGATGTACCCCTCCATTCTCGATCAGATTGCCATCACCAAAACCGAACCCGGCGATGAAAACAATCAGGACATTTCCTCACTGGTGGGTAAAGTGGACATCCGCAAGCTGGAAGATTTCCCTCAAAATGATCCGGATGCCTACAGCTTCTCTGGCGGCCTGTGTCGTGCCAACCAGGGACTGATGGAATTTGTGGAGATGTTCAAGGCTCCCATTAAAGTTCTGCACCCGTTGTTGACGGCCACGCAGGAAGGTAACTACAACAGTACCGAGGGCCTGGGGGCAATTCCTTTTGAAGGCATCATTCTCGCGCACTCCAATGAATCAGAGTGGCAAACCTTCAAAAACAACAAAAACAACGAAGCCTTTATCGATCGGGTCTATATCGTCAAGGTTCCTTATTGTCTGCGTGTTTCCGAAGAAGTGCGTATTTACAACAAACTGCTTGAAAACAGTTCGCTGGCATCCGCGCCCTGCGCACCTGACACCCTGAAGATGCTGGCTCAGTTCTCCATCCTGTCACGCATCAAAGAACCGGAAAATTCAAACCTCTATTCCAAAATGCGGATCTACGACGGGGAAAACCTCAAGGATACGGATCCCAAAGCAAAATCCCTGCAGGAATACAAGGATGCCGCGGGTGTCGATGAGGGTATGTCCGGTCTTTCAACCCGGTTTGCCTTTAAGATTCTGTCAAAAGTTTTTAACTTCGATCCCACCGAGATTGCCGCCAACCCGGTTCATTTACTCTATGTGCTCGAACAGCAAATCGAGCAGGAACAATACCAGCCCGAATTGCAGGAAAAATACCTGACCTTTATCAAAGAACACCTGGCGCCCCGCTATGTGGAATTCATCGGCAAGGAAATCCAGACCGCCTATCTGGAGTCCTACACCGAATATGGCCAAAACATCTTTGACCGCTATGTCACTTACGCCGACTTCTGGATTCAGGATCAGGAATTCCGCGATCCGGAAACCGGTGAAATCCTCAACCGGGTAGCGCTCAACGAAGAACTGGAAAAAATTGAAAAACCGGCTGGCATCAGCAATCCGAAAGATTTCCGTAACGAGATCGTCAACTTCGTCCTGCGCGCCCGGGCTAACAACAATGGCATGAACCCGGTTTGGAACAGCTACGAAAAACTGCGCACCGTAATCGAGAAAAAAATGTTCTCGAATACCGAGGACCTGCTGCCAGTTATTTCCTTCAATGCCAAAGCTTCGGCTTCTGACAAGAAGAAACATCAGGACTTTGTCGCCCGTATGGTGGAGCGTGGCTATACCGAGAAACAGGTGCGCCTGCTGTCAGAATGGTATTTACGTGTCAGAAAGTCTCAGTAACGTAATCGGATCAATGTCAGGCTGACCTGCGTGAGCCTGACATCAATCTCCTGACTGACGACTTACAACAACACCAGCGAGGCCGCCATGAGCTACATTATAGATCGACGCCTCAACAGCAAAAACAAAAGCACTGTGAACCGACAGCGCTTTTTGAGGCGCTACCGCAAGCACATCCAGAAAGCCGTATCCGACGCTGTAGGACAGAGGTCTATCACTGAAATTGATAAAGGTGAACAGATCAGCATTCCCAGCAAGGACATCAGTGAACCGATTTTTCATCACGGCAAGGGTGGCCGCAACAGCAATGTCCTGCCCGGTAATAAAGAGTTCGTCCGTGGTGACCGGATTCCACGCCCGCCTGCCGGTGAAGGTGGCTCAGGGGCAGGCTCAGGCGCCAGTGATCAGGGCGAAGGCATGGACGATTTTGTCTTCCAGATTACTCAGGAAGAGTTCCTCGACTTTATGTTTGAGGATCTCGAGCTGCCCAATCTGGTCAAGAGACAACTGGCCGGTAATGAAGAATTCAAGATGCGTCGTGCGGGCATTGCCAACGAAGGCAATCCGGGACGCCTCAATATCGTTCGCTCGCTGCGCTCGGCCAACGCCCGCCGTATCGCCTTGACTGCCGGCAAACGCAAAAAACTGCGGGAACTGGAAGCCGAACTGGAGCAACAGGAAAAACTCGACCCCGCGCTGAGAAATCAACTTCGTATTACCGCCCTGCAGGAAGAAATCGAAGCCTTGCGCAGTCGTATTAACCGGGTGCCCTGGCTCGACACTTTCGACCTCAAATACAACCTGCACGTAAAGGACCCCGTCCCCCGCTCCAAAGCCGTCATGTTTTGCCTGATGGATGTGTCCGGCTCAATGAATCAGGCGACAAAAGACATTGCCAAGCGGTTCTTTATCCTTCTGTATTTGTTCCTGCAGAGAAACTATGAGCACACCGAAGTCGTCTTTATTCGTCACCACACCAGCGCCAAAGAAGTGGATGAGCAGGAATTTTTCTATTCCCGCGAGACCGGTGGCACCATTGTATCCAGTGCACTGAAATTAATGAAAGAAATCCTCGACGAGCGCTACCCGCTGTCCGAATGGAACATCTACGGCGCTCAGGCGTCGGATGGCGACAACTGGAACGACGACTCTTCCACCTGTTCCCGCATTTTGATGCAGGATTTGTTACCCAAATTGCAGTATTACTCCTACATTGAAATCACCCCCAGAGACCATCAGGCATTGTGGCGGGAATATCAGGAAGTCCAGGCCAACTATGGCGATGTCTTTGCCATGCAGCAGATTGTCGATGTGAGTGATATTTATCCGGTATTCCGGGAGCTGTTCCACAAGCGAACCGCCACCAGCAAATAAGTTTACCGGCCCCAGTTAGACCGTTTTCAGGATTGCCCATGAATGATCTGGAAAGCAAATTAAAGAAAAACCCCATCTCGGAGACGTCCGAATGGTCTTTTGAGCTGATTGAAGAGTACGATCGCGCCATTGCCGCGATCGCAGAAGAATACAAGCTTGACACCTACCCCAATCAAATCGAGGTGATCAGCTCCGAACAAATGATGGATGCCTATGCCTCTGTGGGCATGCCTCTGGGCTATCACCACTGGTCCTACGGCAAGCAGTTTCTCAATATTGAACATTCCTACAACCGCGGCCAGATGGGGCTGGCGTACGAAATTGTCATCAACTCCAACCCCTGCATCGCCTATTTGATGGAAGAGAACACCATGACCATGCAGGCGCTGGTGATAGCCCACGCCTGCTATGGTCACAACTCTTTTTTTAAAGGCAACTACCTGTTCCGCACCTGGACGGACGCGGATTCCATTATCGACTATCTGCTGTTTGCCAAGAATTACATTGCCAAGTGCGAATCCCGCCACGGCATTGCCGAAGTTGAAAGTCTGATTGACTCCTGCCACGCGCTGATGAACTACGGTGTGGATCGTTACAAGCGCCCCTACCCCATTTCAGCAGAACAGGAGCGAGCCCGTCAGGAAGAGCGAGAGGCTCACCTGCAACGGCAGGTCAATGATTTATGGCGTACGATTCCCGGACAGGCCGACCCGGAGAAAGCCAAGGCCAAAACCCGTTTTCCTGAAGAGCCCCAAGAGAACCTGCTCTACTTCATCGAGAAAAACGCGCCCTTGCTGGAACCCTGGCAGCGGGAAATCGTGCGGATTGTGCGCAAAATTGCCCAGTATTTTTACCCGCAACGCCAAACCCAGGTCATGAATGAGGGCTGGGCCACCTTCTGGCACTACACCCTGCTGAACACTCTGTATGACCGCGGAATGGTCACGGAAGGCTTCATCTTTGAGTTTCTTCAGTCTCACACCAGTGTGATTTATCAACCATCCTATGACAGCCCCTATTACAACGGCATCAACCCCTATGCTCTGGGTTTCAACATGATGACCGACATCCGCCGCATCTGTGAAAACCCCACTGAAGAAGACCGTCGCTGGTTTCCTGACATCGCCGGGAGTGACTGGCTTGAGACCCTGCATTTCGCCATGCGTAACTTCAAGGACGAGAGCTTTATTCTTCAATACCTGTCGCCAAAGGTCATGCGCGATATGAAACTCTTCTGCATCATCGACGATGACAAATCGCGAGAGATTGAAGTCAGTGCCATTCACGATGACAGCGGTTATCAACAGGTCAGGGAAGAGCTGGCCGGACAGTACAATCTGGGCAATCGTGAACCCAATATACAGGTCTATCAGGTCGATATTCGCGGTGACCGTTCACTGACCCTGCAGCACGTACAGCACAACCGCAAACCACTGGGCGATTCGACCGAGGAGGTGTTAAAACACGTTCACCAGCTCTGGGGATTCGATGTGCACCTTCACTCCGTCCAGGGAGACGAAATAACCGCCACTTATCACTGCCCGCCAAAACCGGACGACTCGACAACCGATTTGGAAATGGCGCTACCCGTCATTAATTAATCAATCTGGAAATTGGTAAAGCAGGGAGAAACATTAAAACATCCCGCCAGAGAGGCTGGCGGGTTGGCATTACGCCGTTTCGAATAGCGCCTCTACACGGTTCAGCAATTCCTCATTTTCGAAAGGCTTGGGCAGAATATCGGAGGCTCCAAGAGCAACCGCCCGCTCCAGGCCAGCGCTGGTCTCGGCGGAGATGACCAGTACGCGTGTTTGCGCATGCTCTTCGTGGCTCCGGATAAAGCGCAACACCTCGTAACCATCCATGCCGGGCATTTTCAGATCCAGAGTTACCAGCCCGGGCTTCATGCCGGCCAACAGGGTACCCGCGCTGAATCCATCGTGAGCCACCTGTACCTCAAACCCCTGACGGATCAGTACCCGTCGGATTGCACTGGCCATTTCCGGCTGATCTTCAATGACCAGTACAGAGCGCCTCTGGGCTCCCAGCTCGTCAGGCACAGGCATGGCATTGCTCTGTAAAAACGTGACAAAGTCTTCTACCTGAATTCGGTGATCTCCGCGCCCCGGCAGCTTATAAGCTTTCAGTTTGCCACGCTCAATCCAGCGAATCACCGTGCGGAAGTTCACCCCACAGTATTTCGCCGCCTCACCAGTCGTCAGTACTTTTACTGTCCCCATAAATAAATCACTTTTACCGCACTTTCGTGCTCGTTGTTATTGTTGGCCGTAAGCATACCCAAATTCAGACCTGCCTTACATGACTTTAATGTCACCATATCGTACAAGAAATTTACAAATGTTAGCAATGTCACAATTGACAGGTTAGGCATGTAAGGGATATCATTACGCCCATTACAGACTATCGCCTCCATCATTCACCAGACAGAGGCTGACCCAGCAGCGCAAAGGCACCAGCTTAAAGGCGCATTAAGACTGAGTCCCCGTAACAGAACACCCTAAGACCCTTCGCCCCTAGATGTAGTGGGGGCTCTTTTTTTACTCCCCCAATTTGATTCAGTCTCTCAGTGCGCCATAATGCATTGTGCTTACACGCGCCAATTTCGATCGCCCACAGGCAGATCAATCGCAGGCGCCTGCCCTTACGGGTGCCTTGCATCGCTATGGAGGAGCTGTCGCAATGGACGAAGACACCACCGGCTCAATTGATGATCAATCCACGCTGCTGATTGTTGACGACAATCCTGTCAATCGACAGGTGCTGAGCGGCATTCTGAAAGGACATTATCGCCACCTGACCCTGGTAGAGAATGGCCAACAGTGCCTGGATGCACTGATTGAGCAGTCTTATGATCTGGTGCTGCTGGATCTTAATATGCCCTACCTCAGCGGGTTTGAAGTGCTGACACAAGCCAACGAGATGGACTTCAGTCAGCGTCCGGCATTTGTCGTAGTTTCCGCAGACAACCAGTCGTCTACGATCAGCAAAGCCCTGCAACTGGGCGCGTCTGATTATGTCACCACGCCCTTTAATCCCGATGAGTTGCTCGCCCGGGTCGGCACACAGCTGGCCCTGCACAATCGCGAACAGGAGCTTGAGGCCAGAGTGCAACAGCGCACCGCCGAACTCGAAGCCTCCAACCGGGAGCTTCAAGCTGCCCAGAACCAGCTGATTCTCGCCGAAAAGATGGCTTCCCTCGGTAGCTTGTCTGCAGGCATTGCCCACGAGATCAACAACCCCATTGGCTATATCCATTCGAATCTGGATTCACTCAAGGATTACATTGCCGATCTGATCAACTTGCTGGGACTCTACCAACAGGCAGAAGCTTATATTTCAGACCCCAGTGCCCGCGATCAGCTGCTAAGGCTGCAAAGGGACATCAACCTGCCATTTCTGAAAGGTGACGTACAACAGCTGATTGGCGATTCACTGCAGGGCGCCCGACAAGTCAAACAAATCATTGCGGACCTGAAATCCTTCTCCCATCACCCGCAGGGTGACCAGAGCAACAGCCGATGGGAACCCCTGCAGATTAACGACTGCATTGCCAGTGTGCTCAACATCGTCAAGGCTGAAGTCAAATACAAGGCCGATGTTCATCTCGCCCTGGATGAGCAACTGCCAGTGATTGAATGCGTTCCCACGCAGATCTATCAGGTCATAACCAACCTGCTGGTGAACGCCGCCCAGGCCATCGAGGGCCGCGGTGATATTTATGTCGAGACCCACAGTCGGGTGGATCGCATTGAAATCATTATTCGCGACACTGGAAGCGGTATTGATCCTGAAGTCATTGGGCGGATTTTCGACCCGTTCTTTACCACCAAAGGGGTTGGTCAGGGCACCGGACTGGGGCTCTACGTCAGCTATCGGATTATTGAGGGCCATCAGGGCACCGTTCAGGTTAGCAGCGATCCCGGAACCGGCTGTGAGTTTTCCATCCAGCTGCCTTTGCAACAGACTCTCGGTTAACTGACCCACGGTTAATCGCCCTGCGGCCAACCCTGGTGCCAACCGGTTGTGCCCTGTCAGGTCTGCAAACACCCTTATCATCCCGTGTATACTGACAGCGTGTCACCCGTGTTAAGGCTTTTACATTAACCCTCAATGCGCTGTGAGCAGCCAGACTTCCACCCACTGACTTTTCAGGCAGACCCAGCAACGATGAAACAGGTTTATTTGGTCGGCGGCGCCGTTCGCGACAAACACATGGGCTACCCCTTTCACGAACGCGACTGGGTCGTTGTGGGCTCCACCCCCGACGACATGCTGGCTGAGGGCTTCCGTCCTGTGGGCAAAGACTTTCCGGTCTTTTTACACCCGGACACCGGCGAGGAATACGCCCTGGCCCGTACTGAGCGTAAAACCGCTCCAGGCTACGGCGGCTTTACCTTCCACACATCAAAGGACATCACGCTGGAAGAGGATCTAGCACGCCGCGATCTGACAATCAACGCCATCGCCGAAGACGAGAGCGGAAAGGTAACCGACCCCTTCCACGGCCTCGATGACCTGGAAAACAAACTGCTCCGTCATGTCAGTCCGGCTTTCAGTGAAGACCCGGTTCGGGTTCTCCGTGTCGCTCGCTTTGCCGCCCGCTACCACCATCTGGGGTTTCAGGTCGCCGAGGAAACCATGCAGCTGATGTCTGAAATGGTGAACTCCGGCGAAGTGGGCCATCTGGTTGCCGAACGGGTTTGGAAAGAGCTGGAACGTGCCCTCTGCGAACGCTCGCCGGAGGTCTTTATACAGGTTCTGCGCCAATGCGGGGCGCTTAACGTCATCATGCCCGAAGTGGACGCCCTGTTTGGTGTCCCCCAACGGGCGGAGCATCATCCCGAGATAGACTGTGGCATCCACTGCCTGATGGCTCTGACAGAAGCCCGCAAGCTCAGTGAAGACAGCGCGGTCTTGCTGGCCACCCTGATTCATGACCTCGGCAAAGCCACAACACCCGCCGACGTACTGCCTCGTCATATCGCCCATGAGCAACGCAGTCTGCCACTGATCGAAGATCTCTGTGATCGACTGGCGATCCCCAAACGCCACCGGGAACTGGCCATTGCCGTGGCTCGCGACCACACCAATTGCCATCGCGTCTTTGAACTGAAAGCCAAAACCCTGCTGACCATGATGCAACGACTGGACTGCTTTCGCCGGCCCCGGCAACTGGAAGATTTTCTGCTGTGTTGTGAAGCGGATTCCCGCGGCCGAAAGGGATTCGAACAACGCCCCTATCCTCAGGCGGACTACGTGCGCCAGGCTCTGGAAGTCTGCAATGACATTCAGGCCAAAGACGTGATTGCCGAAGGAGTCACCGGCAAAGCCATTGGCGAGGCTCTGCAGAGCAAACGCATTCAGGCGCTGCAGACGTTTAAAGATAACTACTCACATATCAGCGACGCCTAGTCCGACTCACCATCATTCAGGAAAATCATGTTGAGCAACACCACCGAGCACAATACCCCGGTTGCCTTAATCACCGGCGGCGCGAGACGCATTGGCGCAGAAATTATCCGACAGCTTCATCAGCAGAACTATCGGGTTCTGATTCACTACCGGCACTCACAGGATGAAGCACAGCAACTGGCTGACAGTCTCAACCAGCTTCGTGCCAATTCCGTAGCACTGGTTCAGGCCGATCTTGGGCGGGATGAAGAAGTAGAAGCTCTGGCCAGAACCGCGCCGGAGGTATTCGGACGGGTGGATGTCCTGGTCAACAACGCCTCAAGCTTTTATCCCACCCCAGTAGGAACTGCGACACCGAAACAATGGGACGAACTGATGAGCAGCAACGCCAAGGCGCCCTTTTTTCTCAGCCAGGCACTGGCTCCGGAACTGAAACAGCGCACCGGCTGCATCATCAACATCGCCGACATTCACGCGAGCAAACCCCTCAAAGAATACACCCTCTACTGCATGGCAAAAGCCGCCAATGTCATGCTCACTCAATCGCTGGCCCGGGAGCTGGCTCCTCATGTTCGGGTCAACAGCGTGGCACCAGGCGCCATTTTATGGCCAGAAGACAAATCCGAACTGGACGCAAGCGGCAAGCAATCCATTCTTGAGCGAATTCCTCTTGGCCGGAACGGAGCCCCCAGGAACATTGCCCAGGCGGTTCTGTATCTGCTACAGAACGATTATGTGACCGGGCAGGTGCTGCCCGTGGACGGGGGACGTTCGATTAACTGACACTCCGTACCTGGCCGTCACGACAGTTTCAGCCAGTGCGAAATACAGCCCGTACGTCCCGGGATGGGAGACAGGAAATCAGTGAGCGACCGGCTTGCCAGACACCTGTTTACCGGACAACGGCGGGTGAGCTTCTCGCTCGAACTTGGTAATCAGGGAACACATGGCCCGCAGGATATGTCGCCGGGAAATGACACCCAATACCCGGTTGGAGCCATCCACCACCGGATACACCTTTCGACGCTGTTTTTTCATGTCTTCTGCCAGATCCATGGCGTTACGCTCACCATCCACCGAGGTCACTTCACGGCTCATCACATCTTCAACGACAGACACCCTCTGAGCGTAATACGCCACCTGACTTACGGCACCGATACAATCCTGTTCGGAAATCCAACCAATCAAATGACCAGATTCATCCACCACCGGGCCTCCCAACAGCTCGTTTTTCACCAGCGCAATTGCCGCCTCGACCACGGGAGTCAACGGTGAAAAAGACACGAATTGGTGACTCATACATTCTGAAACCTTAATTGAATCCATAGCTGTTCCTCAACTTGTGACGGCTGTCGAAAACCTTGACAGAACTGCGTCTAAAAGACCAGCATGCCCTGAAAATGTCATCAACCAGATAAGCATAGCGGACATACCTAGTCTAAGCTTAGGCAATAAACCGGCCAGTTTTGCAATCAAGAGAAAGTTTGAAGCTGGCCCCCCATAACGTTCAAAGCAAAAAACACTTATCGAAACCGACCATTGGAACAGGCAAATTAAACTCTATGTTGGATTTTGAGCTTTTCCCCAGCGAAGGCATTTTGCGAGTGTCACCGACTTCTCCCATGCTGGTCCGTGATTTCGCTCAACTCAGCGAGGTGGTTGACCGCTATCTGGCCAGTAATGACCACCTCAACGGCATTGTCATCAACACGGACAAATTTCCCGGTTGGGAGGACTTTTCCGCGCTGATCTCACACCTCAAATTTATCCGCGACCACCACAGAAAGGTGCGCAAAGTCGCCGCCGTCTCTGACGACTCACTGATCAAGATACTGCCGACCATTGCTCAGCACTTTGTGGCTGCGGATATCCGCCAGTTCAATCATGATCAGCTGGATGCGGCTTTCGAGTGGATCCGACAGTCTGGCGATTAACCCGCGAGCGGGAAACACTGCAAAAACACGGTCGATCCGTTACTCTAGGACCTGCTGACTGCATTCGTGCATCAAGTCACTTTCAAAGCATTCCCAGATAACAGGATTCCCCCGTGATTGCCGATTTAAAAAACCGCAAAGTAAAAAAAGACCCCAGCAGTTTCGTCGCCCTCAACGCCATGGTGGTAGGCTCTGTAACCCTGCATAAAGACACCAGCGTCTGGTTCAATGCCACCGTCCGCGGGGATTGCGAGGAAATCAGTATCGGTGAAGGCAGCAATGTACAGGATGGCGCTGTCCTGCACGCCGATACCGGCCAGCCACTGATCATTGAGCGTGATGTCACCATAGGTCACAACGCGACCGTTCACGGCTGCCATGTGGGTGAGTGTTCACTTATAGGCATTAACGCAGTGGTTTTAAACGGCGCTAAAGTCGGTAAATACTGCCTGATCGGCAGTAATGCTCTGGTCACGGAGGGTATGGAAATCCCCGAAGGCTCCCTCGTCATGGGGTCGCCCGCCAAAGTAAAACGTCCACTCACTGAAGAGGAAAAAGAGATTCTCCGCATGGGGGCTCAGCACTATGTGGAAAATGGAAAGTCCTTCGCCCAGAACATGGTGATCAGGGAGGAATAACACCCCACAAACGGGGTCTGGAAGGCCGCTGTCAGCACTGGCAGCGAAGCCCTCTTAAAGGCATTAAAAACATATACGTGACATATAAGTGTCATCATGCCCCGGTAGAGTCCGACCCCATAAGAATATTGACAAATCAGTGACGAAGGACTCCTTTCAGCCTGTACGATAAAACCCAAATGTTAACTTCATCACACTTTTGTCGTCTGCTATTGTGTTCTAATCCGATACCGGAAGGAACAATAACAACAATTTGCTGAGGTTTTTATGGCAACATCTGCAACGCTCCCGAACGACATTATCGGCAGCCGAAAAGTACAGTTTCTGAATCGCCAGGAATCCATGTTTCCTCATCTTTTGCGATTGTCTCTGGACTTTAACTTCCATGTGCTGGAGCTGCTTAAAAAGTCACCGACAGGGGTTAAGCAATACATTCTGGCAGTTGATGATTTTTTCAATGATAACAATGTCGTCACCCCTGCTTTCGACAGCCTCAAAGAACTCAACCAGCATGTCGGCGAAGCCATGGTCGATATTTTGCACGACTACCTTTTTGGTGTTCAGGAAGAAGACGCCCAACCTGAGCCTAATTTCGCCTGATTCCGGCATGGCTTGTGAGTCACACCGGCAGTTCTCAGAGCCCCCTTTGCCACTCCTGACGCAGGGCAATACGTCCCTCAAGAGCCATATCCACCTGTGCCAGCATGGCGGATTTGTCTTTGCCCAATACGCCTTTCAAAACCAGATAATTTGACGCGTGATCGCTTCGGAAAATGGTTTGCTCCAATTCCAGTGTCGTCAGCAGAGTTTTCATCTCAGTAAACAAACCCGTTTGACTCAAAGGCTGAAATTGCCCCTTAAAGTTCTTTTGATAGCGCTCATCTCCGGTTGGAAAAGACACCACCAGGGTCGACAGGTAATCCGGTTGTGCTGCGTTCATCAGTCGCGCTGAATTGAGCGCATGCTGTTCTGACAGGGCCTCGCCCCCCAGTCCATTAAGAATCATCACGGAACTTTTCATGCCTGCGGCTTTTATTTTTTCCAAAGCCTGTAAAGAAGACTCAAAGCTCTCGCCTTTTTCAACCAGCTGCAGGACTTCATCATCTCCGCTTTCACAGCCGACGTACATCAGGCTTAACCCCATCTCTCGCAACTCAGCCAGCTCTTCCACGGTTTTCTTTTTCAGATTGCGCGGCAAACAGTAAGAAGAAACCCGCTGTACATTCGGATAGTAACGCTGGATCAGCTGCAGGATTTCTTTCAGACGTCGGGTGGACAAGGTCATCGCATCACCATCGGCCAGGAAAATACGCCGAACCGGATAGCCCGCCGAGCTTAAGCTTCTCAGTTGCTCTTCAAGTGCTTCCACGGGCTGTGGACGAAAACGCTTTTGTTCCTGCGTGTACATTTCACAAAAGGTGCACTTATTCCAGGAGCAGCCGTTGGTCACCTGCAAAATTAACGAACGGGCTTCACTGGGAGGACGAAAAACCGGATCAATATAATCAAGCGGATACATAAACAGGAACCTGTGCAGACAATTCAAGGTAAAACAACATTGGCCAATTCAAACCAATCGGTTTCTATATTCAAGACCACCATTATACTATCATTGAGTGCAAACACGTATGTCAGGCAGCTGAGAATGATCAAAACTTACCTAACCAGTAAAGACAACACGATTGTCGAAGGCGATGAGAACCAGATTGCTCTGTGGCGCAATTCATCGGACAGCAAAATTTGGGTCGACATTCACCATCATGACGACAACTTCAGTGACATAGAGGCTTTTTTAACTGAATTAAACTGCCACCCGCTGACGATTCAGGATACCTTCCGAAAGCGCCACCCGCCCAAAATCGAATATTTTGAGGACCACATATTTGTTCTTTATCGCGGTATCAGTCAGGTTTTGGACGACCTTGTCTTCGATCATCAGACCATGGGCTTTTTTATCAGTGAGCGCTGTTTGATCACCGTTCACCCCCAAGCATCAATGGGCATCAACAAAGTGATCAAAAGTAATGATTTACGCTTTCTGCACACCTCACCGATGGCTCTGGCCCTGAAAATCATGCACACCTCGGCGGGTATTTATCTGGAACATGTGCTGGAATTTGAAAACGACATCAGTAACAAGGAAGATCAGATTCGGGACGGCTTCGGGGAAAAAGCACTGACCGAGCTGGCTCTGTACAAATCCCGTTTAATCAAAATCAAACGGGTTTTTAACTATCATGTCAGCGTCTCTCAACAGCTGAAAAATTACGAAGGCAATCCAATCCCATTCTCTGTTGAAGAAAGCAAACACCTGATTGTTGATGTTGATGATCGCTTCGAGCGCCTGCACAGTTTGACCCAAATGCACTATGACATCTGCAGCGACCTGATTGACAGCTATATATCAATCACCTCACACCAGCTGAACAACACCATGCGAGTACTGACCGTGATTACCGCGGTGTTTGTACCACTGAGTTTTCTCGCAGGTATTTACGGCATGAATTTCGAACACATGCCTGAGCTACACTACAAGTACGCCTACTTTGTTTTAATCGGCGCAATGCTTCTAATCTCCACAGGACTGATTACTTTCTTCAAGCGTAAACAATGGTTCTGAACCAACACACATTGGGCACTGGCTGCTGTTTTAAAATTTCGCAGACTCAACATTGAGTCTGCGGCTGGAGCAACCAAACACCGCAGGCGCACATGCCTCTCAGCAGGAGTGACTGGTCACCCAATGTCACCGGACTCCGGCAACAAACTGTCCTGCATATTTTCAATACGCTCTGCGATCATCTCGCCATCTTCTGAAAAATAAGCAATGTGGAACATGGCATCGCCCTCCTGAACCAGCGGAATGTTTTGCTGGCCAATAATAATACCGGAACGAATAGCGATCACTTCCCCCATTACATCACCAAACGGACTGCCAATTTCAGCCAGTACATCTCCCTTTTGCACTGCATCGCCCAACCTCTTTTTATTCAACACAATACCGCTGCAAGAGGCCCGGACCCAGGCACTGTTGTTCGCTTCATAGGGACGCAACACTTTTTTGGAACGGCCACCAGAACGCTTGCGTATCATTTCCAGATGGGACAACACATTCATGACGCCTTTCACACCGGCCCTGATAGACAGCTCATCAAACCGCAGCGCCTCACCCGCTTCATACAACAAAATCCGCACACCGGACTCCAGCGCCGATTGACGCAGGGATCCATCACGAAGATTGGAATTCAGCAGCACCGGCACACCAAATACGTCCGCCAAACCCCGTGTCACCTCGTCATTCAGATCGGCGCGAATCTGCGGCAAGTTGGAGCGATGGATGGCTCCCGTGTGCAGATCAATCCCATAGTCACAGTGATTGACAATTTCAGTCAAAAACTTGTCTGCAACCCGCCCAGCCAAAGACCCCTGGGCAGACCCAGGAAAGGTGCGATTCAAGTCTCGCCGATCCGGCATATAGCGGCTTTGATTCAGTACACCATAGACATTCACCATAGGCACCAGAATCAGAGTGCCTCGGGTCAACTTCAGGGCCTTCAACTTGATCAGGCGACGTATAATTTCGATTCCATTCAATTCATCACCATGCACTGCAGCGGACACAAACACGGTTGGCCCATCCTTCTTTGCGCGCATCACCTGAATCGGCATGGATATATCGGTGTCCGTATAGAGTTTGGCAACCGGCATTTCAATTTGAACCCAGGTGCCCGGCTTGATTTCCGTACCGCCAATAACCAGTTTTTCCATGAACTCTAACCTTTACCTTTTGTTCTTGTATTATTGGGCTTGGCCTGTTTTTCAATAAAGCTGTAAATCAATGCGGCCACGTCTTTGTTGGTCGCGGTTTCAATGCCTTCCAATCCAGGGGATGAATTCACCTCCATCACAACAGGACCGTTATTAGACTGAAGAATATCAACACCACACACATTCAGTCCCATCACTTTTGCCGCATTCACCGCAGTTGCCCGCTCTTCCTTTGACAGTTTAACCAGCGTTGCCGACCCGCCACGATGCAGATTGGAACGAAACTCGCCCTCAGCCCCCTGGCGCTTCATTGCTGCAACCACCTTGCCACCGACCACAAAGCAACGGATGTCTGCACCACCGGCTTCTTTAATAAACTCCTGAACCAGAATGTTGGCTTTCAATCCCATGAACGCTTCGATGATACTTTCCGCGTTTTTATTGGTATCCGCCAGCACCACACCAATGCCCTGCGTGCCTTCCAACAATTTGATCACCAAAGGTGCACCGCCAACATTTTTGATCAAATCTTTGATGTTATCCGGTCTATTCGCAAAACCGGTACGAGGCAAGCCAACGCCTTTACGCGACAGCAACTGCAGTGAGCGCAACTTGTCACGAGAGCGACTGATGGCTACGGATTCATTAACCGTAAAAGTACCCATCATTTCAAACTGACGCACAACCGCAGCGCCATAGAATGTAATCGAAGCGCCTATTCTTGGGATCACGGCGTCGTAGTACGGTAGCTCTTCACCCAGATAGCGGACTGCCGGCCGGCTTTGAGTAATATCCATATAGCAGTGCAAGGTATCAATAATGTCTACCTGGTGACCGCGCTCCTCACCGGCCTCTTTTAATCGACGGGTAGAATACAAATTGGGGTTTCTGGACAGTACTGCCACTCTCATTATTTTCTCCTCTTTAAATTAAAATCTGTTCAGTATCAGGCTTGGACAATATCCTTTTGCAGATCCCCATTGGGCCAGCCGGCATCCTTTTCTGCAACCACCACTAGGACAACTATAGCCGCCTCACAGACAACATCGATCACAATACGCTGAGCTGAACCGGGATAAACAGCCGGAAAAGCCGTGAAACTCGGGTATCTGTTGGCAACATAATGGAACTGCGCTTAATTTCTGTTTCGATGGTCTGTCTTCAGAGATACAATCGTCCCAGTATTTCAGACATTGCCTGGACATGATAGCCAACCACACATTAAGGTCAGTCTCGACATGGATATTGAGTTATTCAAAACCTTCCTTGAGGTCAATAAAACCCGCCATTTCGGCAAGGCCTCCGAGAACCTCTACCTGACCCAGGCAGCCGTCAGTGCCCGTATCAAGCAGCTGGAGGAGTCACTGGGCGTTAATCTCTTTATTCGGGCGAGAAATAACATCCAACTGACCCCCGAAGGTGAACGCCTGCTGCCTCACGCAGAGACCATGCTCACGGCCTGGGCTCGTGCCCGTCAGGAAGTCGCCTTGAAGCAAGAACAGAAACGTCAACTGAGTGTTGGAACCACCGCAGGACTTTGGCGATTTTTGCTACAGGGCAAGCTCGCCCGGATACAACAGCAGGAACCGGAACTGGCCCTCAGGGCGGAAGCTCATTCAACTCAGGAACTGATCAGACTGTTGCAGGAAGGAATTATTGATGTGGCACTGCTGTTTGAGCCAGCGGAACTCACGGATTTTACCGCCACCCCAATGGGGAAACTGACCTTACAGCTGGTTTCTACAAACTCAGGAATCACCACCAAAGACGCCTTGCAGACTAATTACGTGTACGTGGACTGGGGAACCGCCTTCGGCCTGTTTCACGATAAAAAGTTTGCCGACGCTCCCTCTCCGGCACTGCATACCAATATGGCCAGCATTGCCGAATCGTTTATTCTGCGGCAGGGAGGTTCGGCCTACCTGCCGCAGACCATACTCACCGGACAAGCTGCGGATTTACTCTACTCGGTAAGCGACAGCCCACATTTTTCAAGAGACATCTATGCGGTATACCGCACAGGCACTGAAAAATCCCAGCCCCTCGCGGGGGTTCTGGGATTACTGACGCTGGAATCATAGAACTCTGTTATCAGCCTCGATACTCGTGACCGCGGGCAGGACGTTCGTAAAAAACTTCCTCCGGGTAGTCATCGAGATCCAGATCGTCCAGGTACATGCCCAACTGCTCAGACATGCGACGACGCTCCAGCTTATCTTCCATTCTGCGGCGAATTTCCGTCTGACGGCGATTCTTTTCTCGTTTTTCGTACTGGGTTTCACGAAATTCGCACTCAAAGTCACCATCGGATTCAAACAGATCATCATCAAGGCTACTGCGAGTTTTTGACACCTTCTTCACTCCACTTTGGGGTTGTTGTGAAGCGGAATATGCAACTCGCACCAGCGCTTGTACATCAAAATAAGTTTGTAATCACGATTACCATTAGTTATGCAAACGTCGTGGCCTCAACCTCTGATCGTGGAACTCCTGTGACCCCACATTGGCAGACCAGAGCGCGTCGATGTGTCGATCAGCCCATTTCACTGTCGAATTCTTCCGCCAGATCCAGGGGTTCCATTTCGATACCATCCAGCTCTTCGGTCCAGTTGACCCCCACCAGAACCACATCGGCGTGCATGCCATCCACCCACTCGTCCAGGAACTCTTCCAGTGCTACCGGTACCGGCTTGTATATAGACCATTCTTCGACACACACAGCCTGAGCAAACTCGGGCTGAGACCAGAACGGCATGACATCGATATCGTCACTGTTTTCCGAGGGGCACAAGGCAAAGCCTTCCGGGCCTTCGAGAGCCCAAACACAGCCGGTCTCCATTGCCTCTACAATAAAGCGATCCAGATTTTCTTCGACGTTATCCGACAGCGGTTCCATTTTTCGATCTCGTGGGGTCAGTTTTGAGGGTAATGCTAAAACCGCAGTATAAATCAAACCGTCAACAATGGCGCTTTAAACACGAAATTCCGTGTATTTTGCCCCGCTTCAGACACCGGGAACTCCAGCTGGCCAAACGTAAAAACCCGGCTGGGTGCCGGGTTCTGGATTCCCAGTGAGTCGGTCTTTTACTGAGTGTTAACGGCATCCGACATCACAAAGGTTTGAGCTTCACCAGCCACCATCACCTCGATGACCACTCTGCGCTCGGCGGCATAAGCCTGCAGATCCCCTCGTTTGGCCTTGGAATTACTGGAGCCGTGACTGTAGGCCTCAATTCGGGCTTCTTTCACACCCGCTTCAATCAGCGCTTCCTTGACGGCTTCAGCCCGATAATACGACAGTACATTGTTGTACTCGTCCGTGCCTCTGGGATCAGCATAGCCATCCAGACGCACTTTCAGTTTTGGATAGTTGTTCAACATACCGGCCAATTCCTTGACCCGCTGCTGCCCATGTTCGGTCAAGGTATCTGATCCCGTACGAAACAGGATCTTCAGATCCATGGCTTCCATCGCCAGCTGTTGTAAATCTTCGCTCTGCTGCTGACTGAACGCCAGCTGCTGATGCAGCCGCTCTACTTCTGCCTGGGCTGTTGCCAATGATTCACTCATATCCGTAACCTCATCCGCTTGTTTTAGCTGGTCACCTACATAGGCACCGCCCAACGCTCCCAACATCATCCCGACGGGGCCACCCAATACTGCTCCCGCTACTGCGGACACGGTAAAGGCAGTTCCCTGCTTGAATTCAGTATAGGGGGTAGTTGGATCGTCGGCACGGGCCAATGTGCCTATTGAAGAAACTGCACACACTACGGTCATTACAATCATTTTTTTCATTGACTTGGTTCCTTGTAGGTATTAATACAATTTTTCTGCGCTTGCGCCCAGAACCGCCTTTGCTTGAGTGTTATTAAACGCTCTGATTAAGGCACCCCAAGGGATGAAAAAAGACAATGCAGCGAAAGATTATGATGAAATATGGCAGCCGTGCTAAGGTAGCGGTCTTGCAGACTGCGCTCGTTAACTACGGCTCAGCCATTAACGACCCGTCTCCCTATTGAACCATCTGATTAAGACTACTTTTCCATGACACAACGCCTGGTTCTCACCTTGAGCTGCCCTGATCGGCACGGCATTGTTGCCGATGTCACGGCTTTTCTGGCTCAACACAACTACAACATTGAAGAATCCTCCCAATTTGAAGACCGCCAGGAGAAGCGCTTTTTTATGCGCACGGAACTGGCGCCGGTCAGTGATAAGGCCACGCCGCTGGATCAACTGAAAGAGATATTCAGCCAGCTCAAAGGCACGGATCAAATGTGTTGGGAACTGAGGGATCTTGGCGTCAAGCCCAAGGTCGTGATCGCGGTCTCCCGCTGGGGGCACTGCCTGAACACCCTGTTACACAAGTGGAAGGCGGGTACCCTGCCGGTGGATATCGTCGCGGTGGTTTCTAACCATAACGACATGCGGGATCTGGTGGAATGGTATAACGTGCCCTACCACCACCTTCCGGTGACACCCGACACCAAAGCGGCTCAGGAAGCCCAGATACTGAAAGTGATCAGCGATACCGATGCTGACCTGCTGATCCTGGCGCGCTACATGCAAATTCTGTCGAATGACATGTGTGAGAAACTCTCGGGACGAGCCATCAACATTCACCACTCGTTCCTGCCCGGCTTCAAAGGCGCCAAGCCCTATCATCAGGCCTATGACCGCGGCGTGAAGCTGATTGGAGCCACAGCCCACTTTGTCACCTCAGACCTGGATGAGGGGCCTATCATCGAGCAGGAAGTGGAACGTGTCTCGCACAACAATACCCCGGAAGAACTGGTAGAGATCGGCCACGACATCGAAAGTGTTGTCCTGTTTCGCGCCGTGCGCTGGCATGCCGAACAGAGAGTCCTGTTAAACGGACATCGCACGGTGGTTTTCCGTCGATAAGCCCTCTTCTAAGCCAGTCTTTTAAATTAACTCAGAATGTCTGCCTAAACGGCAGGCACAAAAAAGCCCGCATAAAGCGGGCTTTTTCTATCCTGCGGAGAATTACTTCTCAGCTGAATCGTCGGCCGGGGCCTCAGCAGGTGCTTCTGCAGGGGCCTCTTCCGCAGGCGCTTCATCGCGAAGAGCCTCTTTGATGGACAGCTTGATGCGACCGCGCTGATCCACATCCAGACACTTCACACGCACCATCTGACCTTCACTCAGGTAGTCAGTGACGCTGTTCACACGCTCTTCAGCGATTTGTGAAATGTGGACCAGACCATCTTTGCCGGGCAGGAAGTTAACGAATGCACCGAAGTCCACAATGCGAACCACTTTACCTTCGTAGATCTCACCGATCTCAGCTTCTGCAGTGATTTCACCGATGCGATCCAGAGCCGCTTGCAGCGATTCAGTGCTTTCACCGTAAATCTTCACAGTGCCATCGTCATCAATGTCTACAGACGCGCCAGTCTCTTCAGTAATGGAACGAATAGTGGCGCCGCCTTTACCGATGATGTCACGGATCTTGTCAGGATGAACCTTGATGGTTTCAAACTGAGGAGCAGTCGAAGCCACGCCATCGCGAGACTTGTCGATCACTTTGTTCATCTCGGCGAGGATGTGCAGACGAGCCTGCAGCGCCTGTGCCAGAGCAATTTCCATGATCTCTTCGGTGATACCTTCGATTTTGATATCCATCTGCAGGGCAGTGATGCCGTCGGCAGTACCGGCTACTTTAAAGTCCATGTCACCCAGGTGGTCTTCGTCACCCAGGATATCGGTCAGAACTGCGAAGCCGTTGTCTTCTTTCACCAGACCCATGGCAATACCGGCTACAGGTGCTTTCAGAGGTACACCAGCGTCCATCAGAGCCAGTGAAGAACCACATACAGAAGCCATGGAGGATGAACCGTTGGATTCAGTAATCTCACTCACCACACGGATGGAGTAAGGGAATTCCTCTTCTTTTGGCAGAACAGCCGCTACACCGCGACGGGCCAGACGACCGTGACCAATCTCACGACGACCGGTACCACCCATACGACCCGCTTCACCTACAGAGTAAGGAGGGAAGTTGTAGTGCAGCATGAACGGATCGCGACGAGAACCTTCCAGTGCATCGATCATCTGTGCATCACGGGCAGAACCCAGAGTGGCAACAACGATGGCCTGAGTTTCACCACGGGTAAACAGAGCAGAACCGTGAGTCTTTGGCAAGGTTCCAACTTCAACCTGGATCGGACGTACGGTTTTGGTATCGCGACCATCAATACGCGGCTCGCCGGCAACCACGCTCTGACGAACGGTCTGCTTCTCCAGCTTGCTGAATACGCCTTTCACGTCATCACTGCTAACGGTGTCGCTGGACAATTGTTCAACGGCCGCATCGCGCAACTCACCCAGACGGGTGTAACGCTGCATTTTGTCAGTGATTTTGTAGGCTTCTTTAATTTGTGCACCGAAAGCTTCGGCTACCGCCGCTTTAAGCTCGGTCTTCTCTGGCTCAGGAGTCCACTCCCAGGCTGGCTTACCGGCGTCTTTGGCCAGCTCATTCACTGCCTGAACAACCGCTTGCAGCTCCTGGTGAGCATAGAGTACAGCGCCCAGCATGATGTCTTCCGGCAGCTCGCTGGCTTCGGATTCAACCATCAGGACAGCGTCCTGGGTACCGGCAACCACCATGTCCAGCTCAGACTCGGCCAGAACATCGTAACCCGGGTTCAACAGGTAACCGTCTTGCTGAGTGTAACCAACACGGGCAGCACCGATTGGGCCGTTGAATGGAATACCGGAAATCGCCAGAGCGGCAGAAGTACCGATCATGGCAGCAATATCCGGATCGACGTTCTTGTCGGCGGACATTACGGTACAAACTACCTGAACTTCGTTCATGTAACCGTTAGGAAACAGTGGACGAATTGGACGGTCGATCAGACGGGAAGTCAGAGTTTCTTTTTCGCTCGGACGGCCTTCACGCTTGAAGAAGCCACCGGGAATTTTACCCGCAGCGTAGGCTTTTTCGATGTAATGCACAGACAGGGGGAAGAAATCCTGACCTTCTTTTGCACTTTTGGCACCTACTACAGTAGTCAGTACTTGAGTATCGCCGATGGTAACCATCACAGCACCGGTAGCCTGACGCGCTATGCGGCCAGTCTCCAGAGTGACGGTATCGCTTCCGTATTGAAAGGTTTTAATGACGGGATTCACGACATTTTCCTTATGTTTTCTTAACTTACGTTTACTTTCTATGTGTTTTTTCGTTCAAACTTTCTTGGCCTAAACCCTGATCCGAAACCGATGCTGACTATTCGTCAGACTGAGGCCCATCCGGAGTTTAGTGCACTGTGTTGCCGCCAATCCGATGCTTCGCCCTTTAACAGAGTGACCAGCAATGATGGTCACCGGTATCAACATCGATATCTACGCATTAACACAGTTTCAACAGGGCTGGTTCGTATCGAAACAAGCTGTTTATCAGCGAGCCAGGCACCTAGAGAATTCTGCCCAGTAGTTGCAGGAACCGATCGGCCCAAAAGCCCATCTGACCGGCAAATACTGTTGGAAAAATAAAAAAGTGCCCGCATCAGCGGGCACTTCTGTCACTTAGCGACGCAGACCCAGTTTCTGGATCAGAGCAGCATAGCGATTAACGTCCTTACCCTTCAGGTAGTCCAGCAGCTTACGACGCTGGTTTACCATGCGGATCAGGCCGCGGCGTGAGTGGTGATCCTGCTTGTGATCAGCGAAGTGACCTTGCAGCTTGTTGATGTTGAAAGTCAACAAAGCTACTTGTACTTCAGGAGATCCGGTATCACCTTCGGCTTGTTGAAAGTCTTTTACGATTTCAGCTTTTTGCGCAGCACTCAGTGCCATAGTCTTTTCCTCATAATAATATGCCTATAAAAGAATCCAGCCAGGCCCGTGCATATTTACAGACCGGCTAGCTATCAACCCAAAAACACTGATAAACAGCGTCTATGGACTAATTCTGGGTGGTAACCAGAACCTCCGAGACGACGCAATCGCCATCAGTCCGCGGCAGGCTGAACCACCAAACGCTTTGGTGCCACACGACCTTCGTCGTCCAGGACACCAATGCCTAAAAAATCACCATTTTCGGCGAAGACGCGCACCATATCACCTTCGTCGCCAATACGATAGACCTGAGGGTCCATCACGGGGTTTCCAAGGCGAAAGTAGTAGGCAGATGTGTCTTCAAGCGCCATTGACGGCAGCTCCTGTACCGGGGCATCGGTGGGCAGCAGATGATGATCCAGCAGCTCTGCCAGCCCCTCACCACGCTCTTCACGCAACTCATCCAGAGAGACTGTCGCCGACTCCTCAAACGGGCCAGATTCTGAGCGGTGAAGCACCGCCACATGGGCACCACACCCGAGGGCTTTGCCCAAATCTTCAGCGATGGAGCGAATGTAAGTACCCTTGCTGCAACGGATATCCAGATCCACCTCGGCCTGCTCACCGGCGCGGAAATCCAGAAGCTCGATGCTGTAGATGGTCACAGGCCTGGCGGGACGTTCGATTTCGATCCCCTGACGGGCCAGCTTATACAGGGGCTCACCATTGTGCTTGAGTGCCGAATACATTGGCGGCACCTGCTCGATATCACCCTTAAAGACTTCCAGCTCCTGGAGAATCTGCTCGCGGGTGATGTGCGCGGCACTCACCTGCTCCAGCAACTCACCATCCACGTCTCCGGTGGTGGTAAAAGCTCCCAACCGGTAGGTGGTGCGGTAGCGTTTGTCTGCATCCAGCAAAAATTGGGAGAATTTGGTGGCTTCACCGAAACACAGCGGCAAGACACCGGTCGCCAGGGGATCCAGGCTGCCGGTATGACCCGCTTTGGCCACGTAAAACAAGCGCTTGGCCTGTTGCAAGGCATCATTGGAGGTCATGCCAGAGGGCTTATTCAACAACAGCACGCCGCTGACGGGGCGGCCTTTTCTTCTGCGACCCAAGGTTTACTCTCCGGAGTCGTCGTCTGACGCTCTGTGATTCTCTTGAGAGTCATCCTGACCTTTTGTGCTCTGATCCTGTCGGACAGCCTTGTCGATCAGTTGTGACAAGTGCTGCCCCTGAACAGAGGTCTTGTCATAAATAAACTGCAGGCGGGGCGTGGTGCGGATATCCAGCTCTTTCGCCAGCTGGGAACGCAGGAAACCACTGGCCTTGTTCAGCGCTTCAGCAGCTTCCAGGCAGGCTTCTTCCGTATCCTTGCCCACAAACGTGACGTAGACACGCGCAAAAGACAGATCGCGACTGACCACAACATCGTTGATGTTGACCATTCCAATGCGCGGATCACGAACCTCCACCTGAATCAGCTGAGCCAGAATACGCTGGACGGCGTCTCCGAGACGGTCAGTACGCTTAAATTCTCTTGCCATACAATCTGCTTTTACCTTGGCGACATGCGCCTAAATCAACCTTACACAGTGCAGAAAAGCGAGGCGCCCCAGGACGACTCGCTTATCCGAAAATCAGAAGCGACGCGACTCTTACAACTCGCGAGCAACCTCTTTGACATCAAAGACTTCGATTTGATCGCCGACTTTTACGTCATAGTCTTTAACACCGATACCACACTCGACACCGTTGCGGACTTCGTTCACATCGTCTTTGAAACGACGCAGTGATTCCAGTTCGCCTTCGTAGATTACGACGTTGTCGCGCAGTACGCGGATAGGCTTGCTGCGATACACAGTACCTTCAACAACCATACAGCCTGCAACCTGACCAAACTTCGGTGAACGGAACACTTCACGCACATCGGCAATACCGACAATCTCTTCTACGCGTTCTGGATCCAGCATACCCGCCAGAGCGTCTTTCACTTCATCCAGCAGCTGATAAATGATGCTGTAGTAGCGAATCTCAACAGACTCGGCCTCGGCCAGCTTACGGGCAGAGCCATCAGCACGAACGTTAAAGCCAATGACGATCGCACCGGAAGACAGCGCCAGGTTGACGTCGTTTTCGGTGATGCCACCGACACCGGATACGATCACGTTGACCTGAACTTCTTCGTTACCGATATCCATCAATGCAGATTGAATCGCTTCCAGAGAACCACGCACATCGGTCTTCAGTACGATTGGCAGAATCTTCTGCTCGTTGGCGCCCATGTTGGCGAACATGTTTTCCAGCTTGGCCGCCTGCTGACGCTCCTGACGTTGCTGACGTGCACGGTCGGCACGGTGCTCAGCCACTTCACGAGCCTTACGCTCGTTTGGCGCTACAACAAATTCGTCACCGGCATCCGGCGCTGCATCCAGACCCAGAATCTCTACCGGAGTGGAAGGGCCAGCCTCGGCAATCTGCTTGCCCAGCTCATTGGTCATGGCACGAACACGACCATAACTTTGACCGGCCAGAATGATATCGCCTTTCTTCAGCTCACCCGCCTGAACCAGAACCGTGGCAACCACACCGCGGCCTTTATCCATACGGGACTCAATCACAACCCCGCGAGCAGGAACACCCACAGGTGCTTCCAGTTCCAGCAGTTCGGCTTGCAGAGACACTGCTTCCAGCAGCTCATCAATACCTTCGCCAGTGTGGGCCGACACATTCACAAACTGAACATCGCCACCCCAATCTTCAGGGATAACATCTTTCGCGGCCAGCTCGTTCTTCACACGATCGGGATCAGCCGATTCTTTATCACATTTGTTGACCGCAACCACCAGAGGAACACCGGCTGCACGAGCGTGCTGAACGGCTTCTTCGGTCTGAGGCATAACGCCATCATCGGCGGCAACAACCAGAATTACAACATCGGTACACTGAGCACCGCGGGCACGCATGGAGGTGAATGCGGCGTGTCCAGGAGTATCCAGGAAAGCAATTTCGCCCTTGTCAGTTTTCACCCGGTAAGCACCGATGTGCTGGGTAATACCGCCGGCTTCTCCGCTGACCACTTTGGTGTTACGGATGTAGTCCAGCAGAGAAGTTTTACCGTGGTCAACGTGACCCATGACAGTCACTACCGGAGCACGGGACTTCATTTCACCTTCACTCACGATGGACTCTTCCAGTGCTTCTTCTTTCTCGTTACCGGTAACCAGAACCGGGTTGTGACCCAACTCTTCCACCAGTAACTGAGACGTCTCCTGATCCAGCACCTGATTGATGGTTGCCATAATGCCCATCTTCATCAGGGTTTTGACCACTTCACCGCCCTTGACGTTCATACGCTGGGCGAGATCAGAGACGGTTATGCTTTCGGGAACGGGGACATCATGCACAATTTTTCCTGTCGGCCGTTTAAAACCGTGTTTGTTGGTCAATTTAATGGAAGGACGAGAACCTTTGCGGCGTCTTCCGCCGCCTTCTGTTTCTTCCTCGTCCAACTCACTCAACAGAGCAACTTTGTTTGTTTTCTTCGGCCCAACGCCTTTGATTGCTTTAGCGGCTTTCTTACGCGGCAATTCTTCAACATCGTCTGCAGCGACATGCTTTTCTTTCTTCTTGCCGTGTTTGCCTTTTTCTTCTTCCTGCTGTGCTTTCAAGGCATTTGCTTCAGCCTCGGCACGCATTTCAGCTTCGCTCAATTCAGGCTTGGCCGTGTCAGCTTTCGCCTTGGACTCAGCCTTCTTACGCTTGGCCTGACGCTCTTCTTCCTCGGCCTTGCGGCGAGCTGTCATAGCGGCAATGCGTTTCTCTTCGGCATCGTCTACCAGGCTACTTGGAGTCGTCTTGGGTGCTTCGGCAACAGGTTCTGGCTCAGGGGTTTCAGTAACCTCTTCGACCGCAGCGGCTTTCTCTTCGGCTACTTCAGCCACTGGTGCAGTGACTTCTTCTGCAGGCACTTCTACAACTTCAGGCTTGGCGACCGCTTCCGGCTCTTCAGGAGCTTCCACTTTCGGCGCTTCGGTCTTAGGAGCTTCTGCTACGACTTCTTCAGCATCACGCTTGACGTAAGTGCGTTTTTTGCGCACTTCAACGTTTACGGTTTTACGTCCACTGCCACTGCCGGTTTTCAGCGTGGTTGTGGTTTTGCGCTTAAGCGTAATCTTCTTGGGTGCTTCGCTGGATTCGCCGTGGCTGGTCTTCAGAAAGGCCAACAACTTCTGCTTTTCTTCATCGGATACAACGGCATCGACGCTGGTGTGTGCCAAGCCGGCTTCAGCCATCTGCTTAAGCAAACGGTCTTCCGACGTGCCTACCGATTTAGCGAGTTCGCTAACTGTTACTTCTGCCATGATATCTCCCCAATCCTCGTGTTACTCACCAGCCTCGTGTTGCTCTTCAGCAAACCACGGCTCGCGAGCCTTCATAATCAATGCAGCGGCACGCGTCTCGTCGAGACCTTCCACATCCAGCAGATCATCTACAGCTTGTTCAGCCAGATCATCCATTGTGATGATTCCACGACTGGCCAGCAGGAAAGCCAAATGCTTGTCCATGCCTTCCATCGTCAGCAGATCATCTGCGGGCTCTGCATTTTCCAACTGTTCTTCTGAAGCCAGCGCCTGGGTCAACAGTGCGTCTTTAGCACGTGACCGCAACTCCTCGGCAATCTCTTCATCAAAACCATCAATACCCAACATCTCTTCGAGGGGTACGTAAGCAATTTCTTCCAGAGAGGTGAAACCTTCGTCCACCAGCACTCCGGCAACGTCTTCATCGATGTCGAGAGCATCCATAAAGACTTCCATGTAGCTGCCAGACTCTTCTTCCTGCTTGGCCTGCCAGTCCTCAACGCTCATCACGTTGATTTCCCACTGGGTCAGCTCACTGGCCAAACGAACGTTCTGACCACTGCGGCCAATCGCCTGAGCCAGATTGTCTTCGTCGACTGCCACATCCATGGAACCGGCATCTTCATCAACCACAATGGATTCGATTTCGGCAGGGGCCATCGCATTGATCACAAACTGGGCCACGTTGTGATCCCAGAGAATGATATCGATACGCTCACCGCCCAACTCGTTGGAAACCGCCTGAACGCGAGAGCCACGCATGCCGACACAGGCACCAACCGGATCGATACGACCGTCGTTGGTGTAAACCGCAATCTTGGCGCGCGATCCAGGATCACGGGCAGCGGCTTTCAACTCAATTACCTGCTCGGAAATTTCCGGTACTTCGATCTTGAACAATTCGATCAGCATTTCCGGGCAGGAGCGACTCAGGTACAACTGAGGACCGCGCAATTCAGTGCGCACATCCAGCAGCAAGGCACGAACGCGATCCCCCATACGGAAGACCTCGCGGCCAACCAGCTGATCGCGAGGCAGCAAGCCCTCGGCGTTGTTGCCCATATCCACTATGATACTGTCACGAGTGACTTTCTTAACGGTACCACTGATGAGCTCACCTACTCGGTCGCGGTACTGCTCTACAATCTGTTGACGCTCGGCTTCACGAACCTTCTGCACAATAACCTGCTTGGCGGTCTGGGCAGCAATACGGCCAAACTCAACGTTCTCGACCACTTCTTCGTAAATGTCGCCAACTTTCAGATTTTCGTCTTTTTCACGCGCTTCTTCGGTGGTGAACTGAGTTCCCAGCAGAGCCAGCGTCTCGTCGTCAACAACTTCCCAGCGACGGGTAGTTACATAGTCACCGGTTTTGCGATCGATCACGACTTCGATATCAGCATCTTCGTCGTAGCGTTTTTTTGTCGCAGCGGCCAAAGCCAACTCGATAGCTTCAAAAATGATGCCTTTATCAACACCTTTTTCGTTTGATACCGCATCCGCAACCAGCAATATTTCTTTACTCATGAGTATGCCTCGTTTACCTGCACCAGGTGCATCCCTAAAAACGGGGAATAATGTTAGCTTTTTCGATCATTTCGATGGGCAGCATATACTCATGCTCGTCCACCACCACCAGCACGTCGTCACCATCGACGCCGCGCAATAAACCACTGAACTTTCTACGACCTTCAAACGCGGAGCGCAACTTAATCGCTACCTGCTCACCGGCATAGCGTGTGAAATGCTCCAGAGTGTACAGAGGCCTGTCCATTCCCGGAGAAGAAACCTCCAGGGTGTACTCGCCGGCAATCGGGTCTTCAACATCCATAACGCTGCTGACCTGACGACTGACCTTTTCACACTCCTCCAGACCAATACCGTCTGGATGCTCAATGTAGAGCCGCAAAGTACTGTGCCGCCCCTGAGAGAAATATTCCAGCCCCCACAACTCACAGCCCATGGATTCAACCACCGGCGTCAGCAGCTCGGTTAACTGGTCATGCTTGGATGCCATAAAACTCAACCACTTGTGAACAAAGGTAGAAACAAAAAATGGGCTCGAAGCCCATCAACAACATTCCTGAACAACAGGCCAGCTGCCAGATCATCCACAACCACTGGCGTGCCTTTCGACCTGACCCTGAAAGCCAGATACGAAAAAGCCCCTTAAAAGGGGCTTTCCTGCTGCGCTAATTGTAGCGCATGAGTCCGGCTATGAACACCAAACCCTTGAATTTGGTAGCGGGGGCAGGATTTGAACCTACGACCTTCGGGTTATGAGCCCGACGAGCTACCAGACTGCTCCACCCCGCATCAACAACTTGTTTAGGCCTGTTTCCCTAACCAAGGCCGCGCATTATAGGGACGACATCTGGGCTGGTCAACAGGTATTTGCTTTTATTTTTCAATAAGTTGGAAATAATGGAAAAAAGACCCTCGCGCCAAAGACTTCGCCGGAGGAATGCCGGACAAAAAGCAACCAGCACGCAAACAACCTCCCACCCCCGACAACTCAAACCACCAGCAAGCCCCCTTCAAGAGCCCCACGGGAAGCTCATGCCCCCACCTGAAAACAGGCCAACACTGACATAAAAAAAGGCCTGACACTTGTCAGACCTTTTTAAAATGGTGCCCAGGGCGGGACTTGAACCCGCACGACCGAAGTCACTACCCCCTCAAGATAGCGTGTCTACCAATTCCACCACCTGGGCAAATTTTTTCTCAATACTACGGGTTAGAAACACCCTCTTCCTGCTCTGCCGGCAACTCTGATGCAGAAGCATCTTCGCCACCAAATTCAGGCACATCAGCCGCCGGAGAATCACTTGCCGGAGCATTCACCTCAGGCACATCGGTATTCATCTCAACAGCAGCAGGAATATCCGCCGCCTCTTCAACGACAGGAATACCATCAACCAAACCGGAGGTCGCCTGCTGCTTGGCAACTACAGCCAAACCAAAGCTGGTCACAAAAAACACAGTGGCCAATAACGCAGTGGCGCGTGTAAAGAAGTTTCCGCCACCCGCGCTGCCAAAGACAGTTTGCGATGCACCGGCACCGAATGAAGCACCCGCCTCAGCGCCCTTACCCTGTTGCAATAAAATCAGGGCAATGATCGACAACGCTGTCAGCACATGCACCACTAAAATGATTTTTTCCATCATCTCGCCTTTTATTCTGCCGCCTGGCAGATACTGTAAAAATCGTCACTATTGAGAGAGGCTCCGCCAACCAGAGCTCCGTCAATATCATTCTGAGAGAATAACTCTTCAGCATTGGCCGGCTTGACACTGCCGCCATATAAAATTCTGACACCCGCACCAATGGAACCCAGCTGCTCCCGAATGTACGCGTGAACCTCCTGAGCCTGCTCAGGGGTAGCGGTCAGGCCAGTTCCTATAGCCCAGACAGGCTCATAGGCAACAACGGCCGAGGCAACTGCGTTGCGACCTGCGAGATCAACAACGGCTTTTAGCTGCTCACCCACAACCACCAGCGTCTCATCGGCCTCTCTTTGAGCCAGAGTTTCCCCCACACACAAGACCGGGGTCAAATTATGACGCTGCGCAGCGACAAATTTCTTCGCAACCAAAGCATCGGTTTCACCATGGTATTCGCGACGCTCTGAGTGACCAACCAATGCATACTGACACCCGATATCGGCCAGCATGCCTCCGGACACCTCACCAGTGTATGCACCCTCATCGGCTGCACTCACATCCTGAGCACCAATACCCACGTTGCTTTGGGCCAGCAGCTCAGCAGCCTGGGGCAGATAAACAGCAGGAGGGCACACAGCCACTTCTGCCTGATGTACACCTTTCCACCGGGCTAAAAACGATTGAAGCCTCTCGCTGTTACTCGCGAGACTTCCGTTCATCTTCCAGTTAGCTACCACCAGTGGTCGTCGCATCAATCCTATTCCATCAAGCTATACGCTGACTGCCTCTCGGCAAAACGGGCGCAAATGTTAGCGGATAAGTCTATAAGATACAACGCTTTATCCGTCATTCGCAGGGCACATCCAAAACTTTTTTTACAGTTTTTAAGACTGCCCGGCTTTTTTGATGCCCTATTCTATGACAGAGCCTTTTTTACGACGTCAGCCAACTCTTCGGACAGCCGGGCAACCAGAGGCGGCTCTTCGCCTTCCACCATGACCCGAACCACCGGCTCGGTGCCAGAAGGTCGTAACAGCACCCGACCGCGACCGGCCAACTCAGCCTCGGCAGCCTGTACCGCACTGTCGATTACCTCATTGCCTTTCAGGGTCACCTTGCCACTGGTTCGCACATTAATCATATGCTGGGGCAATTTGCGCATTCCCTGCTTCAACTCATTCAATGTTGCACCATCTTCCGACAGGGCCAACAACACCTGTAACGCAGCAACAATACCATCACCCGTTGTGGTGACATCGCCGCACACAATATGACCGGAGTTCTCTCCTCCCAGAACCCAACCGCGCTGATGCATCTGCTCCAGCACATAACGGTCACCCACATTTGCCCGAACAAAAGGAATATCCAGCTTTTGCAAGGCCAACTCAAAACCAAAGTTGCTCATCAGGGTTCCTACAACGCCTTGGCAACCAGCTCCGGAGCGCTTGCGATAAGAGGCGATGAGATACAGGATTTCATCCCCATCCACCAACTCACCCTTGTGATCCACAAACACCAGACGATCACCATCACCGTCAAAGGCAATACCCAAATCCGCACCGGACTCCAGCACCCGCGCCTGTAAACGCCCCGGTTTGGTAGAACCACATTCATGGTTAATGTTCTCACCGTCGGGCTCTGCGGCAATAACCTCAACATTGGCCCCCAACTCCTGAAACACATTCGGAGCGATGTGATAGGTGGCACCATTGGCGCAGTCGAGCACAATTTTCAAACCAGAAAGACTGAATCCCCATGGCAAAGTGCCTTTACAAAATTCAATATAACGACCGGCAGCATCATCAATACGCTTGGCCTTGCCCAATCGCTCCGCCGTGACCATAGGCTTATCAAGTTCTGCTTCAATCTCCAGCTCGATGTCATCCGGAAGCTTGGTACCCTTACCACTGAAAAACTTGATGCCATTATCATAATACGGGTTGTGTGAAGCACTGATCACAATCCCTGCCTGTGCCTGAAAGGTACGCGTCAGATAGGCGATAGCGGGAGTCGGCATAGGCCCCAACAGCCCCACATCGATTCCGGCATTAATCAACCCGGCCTGTAATGCAGACTCAAACATATAGCCGGAAATACGGGTATCCTTGCCCATTAAAATACGCTTCCTGCCCTCGTAATGACGACCCAGTACCCGGCCTGCGGCCCAACCCAGGCGCAAAACAAAGTCCGGCGTAATGGCGCCCTCACCCACACGGCCACGAATACCGTCTGTACCAAAATATTTACGCGCCACGTGTCTTTCGCTCCTTAACCATTAGTCTTTTCCTCACTCTGCGGCTGCCACAGCCTGCCAGAACTTCAGCACATCCACTGTTTCTTCCACATCGTGGACGCGCAGGATTTTAGCACCACTCTGAGCCGCCAGCAGGGACGCCGACACACTTCCAGCCAAACGCTCATCAACCTTGCGGTTGAGAACATGACCTATCACTGACTTGCGGGACAACCCTGCCAGCACGGGGTAACCAGCAGCCACTATTTCCGGCAGCCTCCTGATCAATTGCAGATTGTGCTCTGGAGTCTTGCCAAACCCATATCCGGGGTCAAACAGAATCTGGTCTTTCGGGATGCCAGCCGCTTGCAACTCATCAGATCGCGTCAACAGGAAATCCATCACCTCATCCACCACCGACTCATAAGCCGGTTTATTTTGCATGGTTTGAGGGTCACCCTGCATATGCATGATGCAAACCGGCAGTCCTGAAGATACCGCCGCCAACAAAGCCCCTTCACGGTGAAAAGAGCGAACATCATTCAGCAATCCCGCTCCTGCTTCTGCGGATGCCGTCATGACTTCAGGAGAACTGGTATCCACCGAAATGACCACATCGAACTCTCGAGCAATGGCTTCTACCACAGGAATAACCCGCTGCAATTCCTCATCCACCACTACTGGCGTCGCTCCAGGACGAGTGGATTCTCCACCGACATCCAGAATCTGCGCCCCGGCCCTGATCATTTGTTCCGCACGGGCCAAAACGGCATCAATATTCACCCGCCCCTGTTGCAACAATTGTCCGCCATCGGAGAACGAATCCGGGGTGGCATTCAAAATACCCATCACAACGGGTTCTGAGAGATCCAGAATGCGATCGCCGCAAGTCAGTACCGTCATTGTTTACCTTACATTGTTAACCTGGCCGAATTCGAATAAGAATCAGCCATAAAAAAACGGGGCCCAGAAAACTGGGCCCCGTTTTCAAACTTCACGTTAGTGGTGTTTGGCCGGGCCACCGATAGGACTGGAAGTCTTGGTTTCATCCTTTTCAGAACCACCAAGATCATCGTCTTTCACATGGCCATTGAAGTCACCGTCGTGCCAATCCCGAGGCGGACGAACTTTCTTGCGAGCCATCAAATCATCCACTTGCTCCGCATCGATGGTTTCATACTCCATCAACGCGTCTTTCATGGCCTCAAGAATGTCTCGATTCTCATTCAAAAGTTTTTCAGCCGTGCTGTAGCACTGGTCAACGATACGACGCACTTCTTCGTCAATCGTCTTGGACGTCGCGCCCGAATAGTTGGGCGCACCACCGGTACCGGGCATGCCCCCCTCATCCTCACCGTAGTGAAGAGGCCCCAGTTTTTCAGACAACCCCCATTTGGTCACCATACTGCGAGCCAAACTGGTAGCGCGTTCAATATCGTTTTGCGCACCCGTTGTGACCCCCTCAAAACCCAGGGTCATTTCTTCGGCTATGCGTCCGCCGAACAACGTGCACAACTGGGATTCAATTGCGCGCTTGCTGAGGCTGTACTTGTCATCTTCAGGCAAAAACTGCGTCACACCCAATGCTCGGCCACGCGGGATAATGGTGACCTTGTGAACCGGATCGTGCTCAGGTACCAAGCGGCCAACGATCGCATGTCCAGCCTCGTGGTAGGCAGTATTTTCCTTTTCTTTCTCGCTCATCACCATCGACTTGCGCTCAGCGCCCATCATGATCTTGTCGCGAGCCTTTTCAAACTCTTCCATGGTAACCAGGCGTTTGTTGGAGCGAGCGGCGAAGAGGGCCGCCTCATTCACCAGGTTAGCCAGATCGGCACCGGAAAAGCCTGGAGTCCCACGGGCAATGATTGAAGCCTGGACCTTGTCATCCAGAGGCACTTTGCGCATATGAACCTTCAGGATTTGCTCACGGCCGCGAATGTCCGGTAAACCAACAAACACCTGGCGGTCAAAACGGCCTGGGCGCAATAGCGCTTTATCCAGCACATCAGGGCGGTTGGTTGCGGCGATGACGATAATACCTTCATTGCCTTCAAAACCATCCATCTCAACCAACAACTGGTTAAGAGTCTGCTCACGCTCGTCATGACCACCACCGTGACCGCCCCCACGATGACGTCCGACCGCATCGATCTCATCAATGAAGATAATACAGGGAGACTGTTTCTTGGCCTGATCAAACATGTCACGGACACGGGAAGCACCCACACCCACAAACATTTCCACAAAATCCGAGCCTGAAATTGAGAAAAACGGCACTTTCGCTTCACCGGCGATGGCTTTTGCCAGCAATGTTTTACCGGTACCGGGAGGGCCTGCCATCAATACGCCACGGGGAATCTGACCGCCGAGACGTTGAAATTTGGAAGGATCACGCAGAAACTCAACCAGCTCCTGCACATCTTCTTTGGCTTCATCCACACCCGCCACATCGGCAAAGGTGGTCTTAATCTGGTCTTCGCCCAAAAGACGAGCCTTGCTCTTGCCAAAGCTCATTGGGCCGCCTTTACCGCCGGCACCGCCCTGCATTTGGCGCATAAAGAACATAAACACCACAATAATCAGCAGGATTGGAAAGCTGGCCACCAACAGCTGCTGCCACAGGCTCGGCTGCTCCGGCTTACGCCCCTTAACTTCCACATTGTGATTCAGCAGGTCATCCATCAGCTTGTCATCAGCAATCTGTGGGCGAATCGCTTCAAAACGGGAGTTGTCGTTTCTAACGCCAATAATCGTCAAGCCATCGACAGTGACTTCTCGCACCTGATCGGCCTGGACCTCTTTAACAAACTCGCTATAGGTCAAGGGCTCTTGGGATGCCTTGGGGTTGAAGTTCTGGAAAACCGCCAGCAGAACCGCAGCGATTACTAACCACAATACTAGGTTTTTCACCATATCGTTCAAAAAGACATCCTCATTTCAGCAATTGATCCGGGGTACCCACACTATTTAGCTGGAGTATCCCCATGAGCTGGCGCATGCATCACCTGTTTTCTCAGCACCCATGCTAACAGCTTATAGACTACAGTATAGCGCCACCGACGCCATATCGGTGTGCCACACAATTCAGCGGCACGTAAATATTCGTTAATTCAGCCCTTAAACCCTTTGGCCACGACATAAACCTCCCTGGACCGAGCCCTGGAAGCACCGGGTTTGCGAATAACGACTGACTTGAAGGATTGTTTTGCATCCTTCACATAGGCATCAAATCCCTCTCCCTGGAAGACCTTGGCCACAAACACCCCGTCTTTCTTCAGGGTTTCCCGTGCCATATCCAGCGCTAACTCAACCAAATACATGGCGCGCGGCTGATCCACATCGGCCATACCACTCATATTGGGGGCCATGTCGGATATTACAAGGTCTGCCTTTCCCGGGCCCATAGCTTCAAGAATCTGTTCAAAGACCTCATTTTCCGTGAAATCACCCCGAACAAACTCCACGCCTGCCAGCGAGTCCATAGGCAGGATATCTGACGCAATGACCCTGCCGTCATCCCCTACATGCCTTGCAGCCACCTGGCACCAGCCTCCTGGGGCAGCGCCAAGATCCACCACCGTCATTCCCTTGCGAAACAGCTTGTCCTTTTCATCCAACTCAACCAGCTTGTAACTGGCTCTCGAACGGTAACCATCCTGCTGGGACTGTTTTACGTATTGGTCATTAAAATGCTCTTTAAGCCAGCCTTTACTTGTTTTTGACCTTGCCATACCACCAAGTGCCCAATCTTGAGTTACAATATGCGTTTGCTGCCCGGCATTGCCGATGCAGCCAGTAAACCGTTTATAGATGAGACATTGTATGCCTTTAAGCCCTGACCGTAAAAAACAATATCGCTCTTTGGGCCATAGCCTGAACCCCGTGGTCACCGTAGCCGGCAATGGCTTAAGCGATAACGTCATTGAAGAACTTAATCGGGCCCTGGATGATCACGAGCTGATCAAAGTCAAACTGGTTATTGCTGACCGGGATCTGCGCAAGCAGGTCATTGCCGAGATGGCCAAGAAAACGAGAGCGGAAATCATACAGGAGATTGGTAAGGTCGCGCTGATATTCCGCGAAGCCAAGAAGCCCAATCTGAAGCTTTCCAACATCCGGTAAACCTCTCTCCTTTGCGCCCTCCAAAAAGCAAGCTACGGCTTGCTTTTTTAATGCCTCCCGATTTCTTGACTTACAGGCCGCTACTAATCCAAGGCTTTCGCCCAGGGGAAGAAAAGCCCCCAACAGCGCATCTCAGGGCCTTGCACTGGCGGCTCACAATCCACTCACGCTTGTTACACGCATAAAAAAACCCCTGACCGTTACCGATCAGGGGTTTTAGATTTAAAGGCTGACGATGACCTACTCTCACATGGGGAAGCCCCACACTACCATCGGCGATACTTCGTTTCACTTCTGAGTTCGGGATGGGAT
>NZ_JAHKRS010000006.1 GCF_018863235.1 Pseudomaricurvus albidus | reverse complement strand
AGGCATCGATAGTAACAAAACATCCAGAAAAAACAGAAAAATACAAAGTAACCCCCTCTCAGAGGCCAGGAATCGCGGGGACTGTAGAGATTTATGTCCGTTTACGAGGGAAAATCCCCAGTACCCCGCCTTCGAGAAAATTCAGAACAACAATTAGTCTAACACTAAATAAGTCATGATTATCTTATGTTATAAAATAGCTATACAGGTATGAATCGGCCATATAAAATTGTACGTATATACATGGTATGTAATACGGTACGAAATAATAGCTAGAGGTCGTTATGGCAAGAGGTGGGATCAATAAAGCACTAGTAAAACAGGCGCGTGAAGCGGTTTTAAATAAAGGGCAGAATCCTTCAATTGATGCCGTTCGCGTAGAACTTGGTAACACAGGCTCCAAATCCACAATTCATCGTTACTTACGGGAAGTTGAAGAAGAAAGTTCGGCCAGATTGGACGATGAAGTACTCTTAAGTCAGCCCATTAAGGAACTAGTTGGGCGCCTGGCCTCCTGCTTAAAAGAGGAGGCGCAGACCATCATTACCGAGAACCAAAATCGTTACGATCAACAGGTAAAAACTCTAATCTCTAAAGTTGGTGAGCTGGAGAATATGCTCGCCAAATCGCAAACAGAGATACAGAATAAAGACCACGAGCTATCAAACGTTTTAGCCGAGCTGAGCGATCGCCAAGCTTCCGAAAATGCATTAAAAGCTCAAGTAATTGAAACTCAACAAGCGGAAGCTAGACTTAAATCAGTCCTGGACGAAAAGCAGGTGCATATTGACTCACTGGAAGAAAAACACCGTCATAACCGCGATGCGATGGAACACTATCGTCAATCAGTGAAAGAGCAACGCGAACAAGACCAACGGAGACACGAACAACAAGTGCAGCAGCTACAAGCTGAGATTCGTACACTTAACCAAACGATATCAGTCAAACAAACTGATATTACTCAGTTAAATAAGGACAATGGACGATTGGTAGCGGAGCTTGGGAGTGCACAAAAAACAGCAGTAACACTTGAGTCCGCACACAGCAAACTCCAAGGGCAATTTGATTCACTAGCATTAACGGAAAGCTCGTTAGAAGAGCAGGTAACCAAAATGAAGGCCCAATGTATTGAGCTGGAAAGCCTGAAGGAAAATATCGAAAAACTAAGGTCATGGAAGGAGGTCGAGCAAGTCAACCGTGCAAAACTCGAAGCGGAAGTAGCCTTCAAAACAGATATGATTGACCGGCTAATGAGTGAGAAAAATAGAAATACTGGTGAACCAACTGACAAGGAAAATGGTTATCAATCTGCAAAAGATAAATGAAGAATATTATTAACTAAATCAATTAGTTACAGGCGAAGTGGCTAAATCCAACACTTTTGCCGGCCGGACCTCACCAACAGACTGATGCCGTAATTCAAAGGCTTATCAAAAGGCAGCCAATTCAAAAGGCCCACTAACAACACTAAATCGATCAAGACAACTGCCCACTTAGTGGCTCCCATAGTCCCTGGCGTATCTAAGATCTGCATTGTCCTCGTTAAGTCCTTATTCAGTGGTTAGTTGTGGTCATCGTGCCGTTATTATCCAGAGAAAACGCAATCATCACAGCTCCCAATGGAAATAATTAGTGCCTAACTGGCGAATACCAGTATGTCTTACAGGCTTAAGCATCTAAATGGTCGTCTAAAGAAGGTTGTTATCGTTGGAACCTTTAAATCCCAGTCAGGTCTTAAATTAAGTTGAAGCCGTACAACTTATATTACATGATTTCGCATAATGTATATTATGTTAAATTGCGTGTGATTCTGTTTGTACCACCGCAACTGACTGATTTTATGTGTATTTTGAGCTTCTCTGCCTGTGAATCTGGATGGATTACCCGTTTCTCGGGGTAAGCTCTATGCTATAGTTGTCCTGTCCATCAGATGTTTAGGTATATAAGAATTAAGTCAGCTCTGCTGACCCATCCCACGATTGATAGAGAATGTGTATGCTCCAGGCCCCTCGTCGTATCCTGCTGCCATTGATAACTTCCGTTTTATTGTCGTTATCCTTTACCAGCTACGGAAAAGCCGTCGACTTTCAATTTACTGAAGAACAATCCAAAACAGCAGTTGATATTATCGATAAGCTGGCCACGCGCCATTACCGCAACAAGTCTTTTGATGACCAGATGTCAGAAGAAATGTTGGATAAATACCTTGAAAGCCTGGATCCTGCCAAAGCGTTTTTTCTGCAATCTGACGTCGACCGATTTCATAAACAGTACGGCAAAACCCTGGACGATACCTTGCCCAAGGGTGATTTGAAGCCCGGGTACACCATATTTGTAAAGTACTACAACCGTGCAAATGATCGCCTGAATTGGGTGATCAAAAACCTCGAAGACCCTGACGGCTTCCAATTTGACTTTTCTAAAGACGAGTCGATTGCCATTGGTCGTGATTCTCAGCAATGGGCGAAATCCGAAAAAGACGCTGATGAAATGTGGCGTAAACGAATCAAGGCGAGCATTTTAAGCCTCAAACTGGCAGACGAATCAACTGAAAAGGCCCGGGAAACGCTCCTTCACCGCTATAAAAGTCAGCTGACGCGTCTTGAACAAGAAGACTCTTCCGATGTGTTTGAGGCCATGATCAACGCCCTCACCCTGCTCTACGATCCTCATACCAGCTATCTGTCTCCACGCACCCTGGAAAACTTCAACATTTCCATGTCGCTTTCCCTTGAGGGAATTGGCGCAGTACTGCAGGCAGAAGACGAATACACCAAGGTTGTTCGTTTGATCACCGGAGGCCCTGCTGCAAAACAGGGTGAATTGAAACCGGCAGATAAAATTGTTGCCGTCGGCCAGGGGGATGATGGCGATATGGTAGATGTCGTCGGATGGCGACTGGATGACGTCGTAAAGTTGATTCGTGGCCCGCAGAATACTGTGGTGAGGCTGAAGGTCATTCCCGGAGAAACTGCCGGCAATACCCCCAATAAAGAAATACGTATCAGCCGCGACAAGGTAAAGCTTGAAGAACAGGCTGCCAAAAAAGGCATAATGGAACTGACTGATGGCGATAAAGTCTACAAGGTCGGCGTGATTAATGTGCCTGCATTTTATATCGACTTTGAAGCTTATCGTCGGCGTGATCCCAGCTATAAAAGCACCACAAAAGATGTATACCGCCTGCTCAAAGAACTCGAGCAGGAAAACATCGACGGACTGGTCATTGATTTACGAAATAATGGCGGCGGCTCCCTACAGGAAGCCACAACGTTAACTGACCTGTTTATCGATCAAGGACCTGTGGTTCAGATTCGTCAAACCAGTCAAACCATTTCACGTAATTACCGCTCACGTCATCGAGCGGTTTATCGAGGGCCTTTGGTGGTTCTGACCAATCGTCTGAGTGCATCAGCATCAGAGATTTTTGCTGGAGCAATTCAGGACTACAAGCGTGGCTTGATTGTGGGCACGCAGACTTTCGGCAAGGGTACCGTGCAGTCCCTGACCCCTGTCTACTCAGGTCAACTCAAGATTACCGAGTCAAAGTTTTATCGGGTATCTGGCGGAAGCACGCAACACAGAGGTGTTATACCTGATGTTACATTCCCCTTCCTTGTTGATGCCGATCAGGTGGGTGAAAGCTCCTATGATACTGCCCTCCCCTGGGATCAGATTCACCCAGTTCCACACGAGTCTTACTACAACTTCGACTCCATTCTGGGGGATGTCATTAAGCGATACGATGTTCGAAAGCTGAAAGATCCCGACTTTGTTTATCTCAATAAACAGGTCGAAACCATGAACGAAAATAAAGCTCGTACCGAATTGTCGCTGAATGAACAGGAGCGTATCGAAGAGCAGAAGGCTCGTGAGGCAAGGTCACTCGCTCTTGAGAATGAACGTCGTGAGGCAAAAGGTCTTGAGCTATTGAAGACCGAAAAAGAATTGGAAGAAGAGCAAAAGGCCGAAAATGAGGAACGTATCGAAGAGGCCAACTCGGTGAATGATTTAAACACTGATGATGATGCCCTTCTCTCTGAAGCTGGATATATCTTGATTGATGTCATCAATCTACTTGGTAAACAGACACCAGATCAAGTCGCCAATTTCTAGTTGGCCCCTTTGTAAAAAGCCAGCCATGGGCTGGCTTTTTTTTGTTTATTCGCTAAGGACTTTTAACACCCGATGAAAATTGTGTCGTTTAATGTAAACAGTATTCGAATGCGTCTGCATCAGTTGCAGGCTATTATCGATCGCCATGCACCGGCACTGATCGGTCTTCAGGAAACCAAGGTTCAGGACTCTGAATTCCCTGTCGAAGAGATTCGTCAAATGGGTTACGAGGTCCTCTTTCACGGTCAAAAAACACATTACGGCGTCGCTCTACTCTCTCGTTTACCCTTTATCGAGACACATAAAGGCTATCCCACTGACACAGAGGAAGCACAGAAGCGTTTTGTCGCTGCCAAAGTCGAATCCCCCATGGGGGGTACTTTGACCGTTATCAACGGGTATTTCCCTCAGGGTGAATCAATTGATCACCCTGTAAAGTATCCAAACAAGAGAGCGTTTTACGCAGATTTACAGATTTTCCTGGAGGAATATTGCAACGCGAACGAACAGGTCGTCGTTATGGGAGACCTGAACATCTCCCCAACAGATCTTGATATTGGTATTGGCGAGGACAATCGCAAGCGTTGGCTGAGAACCGGCAAATGCAGTTTTCAACCCGAAGAACGTCAGTGGTTCTCTCGGCTTTGCAGTTGGGGGCTGAGTGACACATTCAGATATCTGCATCCCGAAGAGAATCAGGTATTCAGCTGGTTTGACTATCGCAGTAAAGGCTTTGAGCGTGAACCTCGCAGGGGGCTTCGCATCGATATGATTCTGACGTCTGACAGCCTGTTGTCACGCTGTAAGTCAGCTGGTGTCGATTATGATGTAAGAGCTATGGAAAAGCCCTCCGATCATGCCCCAATTTGGGCTGAATTTTCAGTTGATTGATCTTTATTTTAATTGAAAGCGTAACAAATCAGCATAACTGACGTCTAATCCTTAAATATCCAAGTCGTGCTTCTCGTAGCAGTACGAGAGACACGCTTGCTTAACGTATCATGGATGGAAGTGGTGACAGAATGCTGATCAAAAAACGAGTTTCACATGAAATTGCTGAAAACAGCGTAACGCCTGAAAATATCTATCTTAACCGCCGTTCCATTTTAAAAAGTTTCGGCATAGTGACAGCATCGGGCCTGGCCATGCCTTCCCAGGCCGGCTTTCTGGATAATCTTTTGGGGGGCTCTGCTTCTGAAGTGCCTCAGGCTCCCAGAAAGCCTTTGGAATACCGTCCAGATAAACCAACAGATTTATCGTTAACACCCGAGCCGAAAGTTATTAACCACAATAATTTTTATGAGTTCGGTACGTCCAAAACAGATCCGGCAGAAAATAGCCAACACCTTAAAACAGAGCCTTGGACATTAACCATTGAAGGGGAAGTTGAAAACCCCGGCGTGGTTGATGTGTGGGAATTGATGCAACAATCCAATCTGGAGGAGCGTATCTATCGCATGCGTTGCGTAGAAGCCTGGTCAATGGTTATCCCCTGGTTAGGCTTGGAATTGAACACTCTGCTTAAAAAATTCAAGCCCACAAGTCGAGCCAAGTACGTAGCATTCGAAACACTCTATGACCCAAAACAAATGCCGGGTCAAAGATCTCGTCACTTCGGCGGTGGCATCGCCTACCCGTATGTTGAAGGCTTGCGCATAGATGAAGCGATGCACCCTCTAACTATCCTGGCTGTAGGTCTCTACGGTAAAACATTACCGACTCAGAATGGGGCTCCAGTACGTTTGGTTGTACCCTGGAAGTACGGCTTCAAAGGGATCAAGTCAATTGTCAAAATTCGTCTTACGGAAAAGCAACCTCCAACATCCTGGAACCTGTTGGCACCCCATGAGTATGGTTTTTATGCCAATGTTAACCCTGAGGTTGATCATCCACGTTGGTCACAAGCCAGTGAGCGTTTTATTGGTGAAGGCGGCCCGTTCTCCTCTACTCGACAAAAGACACTGATGTTTAATGGCTACGCTGAACAGGTAGCTTCATTATATTCAGGTATGGATTTGAAAAAATACTATTAGTATGAAGAATACTATGAGGGTATGGGAGTCACACTGGTGAAAGGGTTCAGGCCGGGCAAGAAAACGTCTCTGACTTTGCGTATCGTAGTTCACGTTGGCGCTTTTCTTCCTTTGCTTTGGTTATTCTGGGCAGTTCCTCAAGGGGCACTTGGGGCAGACCCTGTCAAAGAGCTCATTCATTTTCTTGGAATGGGTGCCCTGCGCCTTTTGCTGTTGACCTTGTGCGTCTCACCGCTAGCCAAAGCTTTAAAGTTTGGTTTGTTGGTGCGGTTGCGAAGACCACTTGGGTTGTGGTGCTTTGTGTGGGCCAGCCTTCATTTTGTAACTTGGTTGGCGCTGGATCTGGGGTTTGACTGGTCTCTGATTGGCGAAGAACTGGTAACCAGAACGTACATTGTCGTGGGTTTTGTGGCTCTGTTTTTATTGTTAGCACTGGCAGTCACTTCTATCCCAAAGATACTCCGTTCAATGGGTAAAAACTGGAAGAAACTCCACCGTACAATTTATTTAATTGTTGTATTGGCCAGCATCCATTTTTGGTGGTCAGTGAAAAGTGGATGGATCGAACCCGCCATTTATTTATCCCTCGCCCTCTTCCTCTTGTATCTGCGTCGACGGACGATTCTTCCCGGGTTGTTTACAAATGAGAAGCTAACTGATCTGAAAGGAAGCTTGCAAAAATGAAAGGTTAGCTAACGCTATCAGGTCAGTTCTTCGTCATTGATACTGTTTCCCAGCCATCGCAAAAGGTGGCCCTGCAAAGTATCGTATTTCACAGGTTTAGCAATGTAATCATCCATGCCACAGGCAAAACACTGAGATTGGTCTTCATCTCCTACGTGAGCGGTCATGGCTATGATTGGTGTACGTTGATTGCTGGCATTTTCACTTTCTATTTGACGAATACGCCGTGTGGTTTCAAAGCCATCCATTTCTGGCATCTGACAATCCATCAATATTAGATCAATCTGACGATTCTGAAACTCCTGAAGAGCTTCCAGCCCATTTCCCGCCAGCCTGACATGATATCCCAGCTTTTTTAGCATGCCCTGCGCTACCATTTGGTTGACGCGGTGATCATCAACCACGAGCACACTAAAATCCTCGGCCCCTAAATGTTCCTGATTGAGTACTTGTTCATCGGCTATAGGCTTGCCGAGCAGATTAAATGCGATCAGGTCGTGAAAACTCTGAGGTGAAATGGGTCGATAGTGAAAAGAGACGCTCTCGTTCTCGTCTACCAGGAGCCGAACAGACCTCTCGTTCAAATGATTATAAGACAGCAAGTAAACCTGCGGGATCGGGTGCTCATGAAACTGCGTTAGCAGTCTTTGGGAGAAAGACAGGGGTGCATCAACATTCTGAAAAAGATTAACAAGCACCATGTTGTATGGTGTGCCTTTCTCATGCGCATCGAGCAATTTCTGATAGGCCGCTTCATAGTCAGGTGCATGATTGAGAATCATCCCCCACTCTTGCATTTCCTCCAGATGAAAGCGACCCACGGGAAGTTCAGGCGCGATCACCAACACCTTTTTGTCACGTAACTTTGGTTGACTGTTTATGCTGATGGATTGCTGAGCGGCTACCAGGGGCAGGCGAAGACGGTATTGAGTTTCTTTACCTGGAGCACTGTCCACATCAATTGAGCCGTTCATGCACTCAGACAGGCCCTTACAGATCGTAAACCACAAGCCTTTGGTGCGAGCCCCGTTATCTGCTTCTGTAGCATCTTGGTTAACGGTTCGGACCGAGCTGGATCGATCAACTATAAGTACTTCGAGACATCCCCCCTTCTCGCTTTCTCGCTTAAAATCGATGTCAATGAACACGTTGCCATGCTCTGAAAACTGCACGGCATTATTGAGAAGGTTTTTGAAAATCTGCCCAATACGCTTGGCGTCTCCATGAACTCGCAGTGGTACTTCATAGTGCATGTCGTAATCGATTTCGACGGCTTGCTGATGTGCGTTGACTGCAATATCTGTAATCCAAAGCTCCAGCTGTGAGCGTAGATTGAACACACTGTGGTCCAGAATCAACGTTCGATTGGTGATTCTCGAAAAATCGACAATATTGTTTACCAGATCCAGCTGCCGCTCACCAGCTTTCTGTGCGAGTTGTAACAGCTCGTGTTGATGAGAGTCCAGTTTGCTGTCTGTCAGCAACGATAAACCGCCGAGGATATCGTTAAGCGAGGTTCGAAATTCGTGCCCCAGATTGACTAAAAACTGAGAGTTAAGGTCAACAGAGGCGTCAATGCCTCTTTTCTCAACTTCAAGACTGATGGTTTTTTGCTTTAGTGCGTAATTCGCTTCCAGGCGTTCCCAGTAACCGTGGCACAAAGAATTGACCAGATGCAAAAGCAGTCCGAGGAAGATTAGCATCATCACACTGTACGTATAGCTCTGAACGCCACCGACATAAAAAGCGGCAAACACAGGCGGTAACAGTGTTATCAGCAGGTACACCTGGCTAAAAACGCGATAAGGGGAAGTCGCATGAATGGTCGTTGCGAAGAAGATAATGGTATAAAACCACAGAAGAGGTGTTTCGCCACTCATGCCCAGGGTCAGAGTTGAAACAACCAATATAACGCTCCACCAGCTTGCACCAATCAGCGTGGCAATGAAGAACATCGTTCTCCAGCGGGAGGGTCCGGTTGAATAAATCTGCTCGAACCGGGCGAGAAAAAAACCTCTGATCAGGGCGGTAATGATCAAGCCTGTCGTCAGTGCCACCGTCGTTGTTGGAGCAATACTGGTGAGATCGCCTATCGACAGACAGAGAAAATACGTAAAGACATTGACGATAAGCCCCCGACCGCTGAATTTCGCCAGGCGGGAGTCGGTGTCGTGCATGACCTTTCGGTCTTTCTGAACCTTGCTTTGAGGTTTAAATAAAATCACGTTTTACCCGTTCAACTGCTGAGATCATTCTCTTCTAAGAGTATAGACTCAAAATGCAATCTCGAAACGACTTTAAAAGTTTGTGCTTTTTATTTAAAAATCAATTAGTTACTTGGTAAATATAAAGCTATTTCTCGACCACTTCGACGAGCACGGTTTTGATGATAAAACCGAGTAAACCCAAGCCAAGGGCAACAAATAAAATAAACGTCCCGAATCGTCCCGCTTTAGATTTTTTAGCCAAGTCCCACATGATGAAAACCATAAAGGCAATCAGGCCGCCTACCCCAAGAATCAGAGACCATTGCTCAAATGTATCTATGTCCATTTATACCTCTATGAACCATGCATAACGTGCCTTTCACTGCCTCTGGGTGAGACACTGTATCAGGCTGATAATTCTGTAGTTGTTCGTTAATCTGACAATTTAACGAATTAGTGACAAAAAAGCCGGCAATAATGCCGGCTTTTTGGGAATCAATCGCAAGATCGATTACAGGCTGCTTTCCAGTTCAGGAACAGCGTCGAACAGATCGGCAACCAGACCGTAATCAGCAACCTGGAAAATAGGAGCCTCTTCGTCTTTGTTGATTGCAACGATTACTTTACTGTCCTTCATGCCTGCCAAGTGCTGGATGGCACCGGAGATACCAACGGCAACGTACAGGTCAGGAGCAACAATCTTACCGGTCTGACCAACTTGCATGTCATTGGGTACGAAACCAGCGTCTACTGCAGCACGGGAAGCACCAACAGCTGCACCCAGCTTGTCAGCAACTTTGTACAGCATTTCAAAGTTGTCGCCGTTCTGCATGCCGCGGCCACCAGAAATCACAATGCTTGCAGCAGTCAGGTCTGGACGATCGCTAACAGCCAGCTCTTCACCAACAAAACTGGAGGTGCCAGCATCGTCTGCAGAGGACAGGGCTTCAACAGCAGCAGAGCCGCCTTCAGCGGGTACAGGATCAAATGCAGTACCACGAACAGTCAGAACTTTAACGGCGTCAGAGCTCTGAACGGTAGCAATCACGTTACCTGCGTAAACTGGACGCTTGAAGGTGTCAGCGCTTTCTACGGAAATGATGTCGGAGATAGCTTGTACATCCAGCAGAGCGGCAGCACGAGGCGCAACGTTCTTACCGTTAGTGGTCGCAGGGAACAAAATGTGGGTGTAGTTTTTGCCGATTTCAGCAACCAGCAAAGAAACGTTTTCAGCCAACTGGTGTGCGAAAGCAGCGTTGTCAGCAACCAATACTTTGGCTACACCGTCTACTTTAGCAGCAGCTTCACCGGCAGCGGCACAATCAGAACCAGCAACCAGTACTTCAATGTCACCACCAATGGCTTTAGCAGCAGCAACAACGTTCAGAGTAGCGCCGTTGAGGCTGGCGTTGTCGTGTTCAGCAATTACTAAGATGCTCATGAGATTACCTTCGCCTCGTTTTTCAGTTTGTCGACCAGTTCAGCAACGTCAGCTACCTTGATGCCAGCTTGACGCTCGGCAGGTGGCTCAACTTTCAGGGTCTGAACGCGAGGAGCAGTATCAACACCCAGATCGGCTGGGGTGGTAGTGTCCAGAGGCTTTTTCTTGGCTTTCATGATGTTAGGCAGGGATGCGTAACGTGGTTCATTCAAGCGCAGGTCAGTGGTAACAATCGCAGGCAGAGTCAGCTCAACCGTCTGCAGACCGCCATCGATTTCACGAGTGACTTTGGCTTTACCGTCAGCAATTTCTACTTCAGAAGCGAAAGTACCTTGAGGCATAGAGGTCAGAGCGCCGAGCATCTGGCCAGTTTGGTTGTTGTCGCCATCGATGGACTGCTTGCCCATGATAACCAGATCAGGACTTTCGTTGGCGATGATCGCTTTCAGGCACTTGGCAACAGCCAGTGGCTCAAGAGCATCATCAGACTCAACCAGAATGCCTCGATCAGCACCTAAAGCCATTGCAGTGCGGATTTGCTCCTGCGATTGCTTAGGTCCCATTGAGACCGCTACGATTTCGGTAGCAACGCCCTTCTCTTTCAGGCGAACCGCTTCTTCGACAGCAATTTCACAAAAGGGGTTGATGGACATTTTAGCGTTGGCGATATCAACGTCGGTGCCGTCGGACTTTGGACGGACCTTCACGTTGTAATCAACAACGCGTTTAACTGCAACAAGAATCTTCATGGATTTCCCATTCGCTTATCTGTTAAGGATAAAAACCAGCCATTACCACGGCAATATACTAGCGTTTCCATGGCTCGGAAGCCTGACCCGACCTCTTAAATAAGGTTCTATCGGTCTTTTGAGCGGCGGATATACTGACCGTTTCGCCCTTTAAAATCAATACCCACGCATTTTTAGCTGCCTAAACGGCAGATAAAAAAACGTCTTTCATGTATGCAACACCCATAAAATAAGGGGCTTTGGGGATTTAACTTCTCTTTGGTCATTTGGCGGCGAAGGTAAGTATGGACTCTCATCTGACAATAGAAAGTGCCCAAAGTGCCCTTTTTAAGGGGCAAATGGTAGAAATTGCCATTGGTATCAGCTAGTTAGCTTCTATATAATCCGCCGCAGGTAAAGCTACCTTAGTGAAACTACCGTGACAGCCTAAGATTAGCCAAGGCTTTCTGTTTTGCAAAACGATTCATAACAGCCAGGAGAGAAGACTGTGGAACGTGAATATATGGAATACGATGTCGTCATCGTCGGTGCCGGCCCCTCTGGTTTAGCCGCTGCATGCCGTATTCGCCAACTGAACGAAGAAATTAGTGTCTGTGTGGTTGAAAAAGGCTCTGAGGTTGGTGCGCACATCCTCTCAGGTGCTGTGTTTGAACCCAAAGCACTGAATGAACTCTTTCCTGACTGGAAAGAAAAAGGTGCTCCGGTCAACGTTTCTGTAACCGGTGATGACATCTACGTTCTGAAGAACGAAGAGAAAGGCCAAAAAGTACCTAACTTCTTTGTGCCCAAGACCATGCACAATGAAGGCAATTACATTATCAGTCTGGGCAACCTTTGCCGCTGGCTGGCTGAGCAGGCAGAAGCTTTGGGCGTAGAGATCTACCCTTGCTTTGCTGCTTCTGAAGTTCTGTACCACGAAGATGGCAGCGTCAAAGGTATCGCCACTGGTGATATGGGCATCGGCATGAACGGTGAGCAGAAAGACTCATACATGCCCGGTATGGAACTGCACGGCAAGTACACCCTGTTTGGTGAGGGCTGTCGCGGTCATTTGGGTAAGCAGCTGATCGAGAAGTTCAACCTCAATGAAGGTAAAGAGCCTCAACACTATGGTATCGGCATCAAGGAAATCTGGAAAGTTCCCCCAGAGCAGCACAAAGAAGGCCTGGTTGTTCACACGGCTGGCTGGCCTCTGGCTGAAAACGGCGCTGCCGGCGGTAGCTTCTTGTACCATATCGAAGACAATCAAGTGGTTTGTGGTCTGATTACAGATCTGTCTTACGACAACCCTTACCTGAGCCCATTTGATGAGTTCCAGCGTTACAAACATCACCCTGTCATTAAGCAGTACCTCGAAGGTGGTGAGCGCCTGGTTTACGGTGCTCGTGCAATCACCAAGGGTGGTATTCAGTCTCAACCCAAAATGCACTTCCCAGGCGGCATGCTGATTGGTGATGATGCAGGTACGTTGAACTTCGCCAAAATTAAAGGCAGCCACACGGCCATGAAGTCCGGTATGGTTGCTGCTGAGTGTGTGGTAGATGCGATCAAAGCCGAGCGCGCAAATGATGATGTCACCGAGTTTGGCGAAGCCTACAAGAACTCCTGGGCCTATAAAGAACTTTGGGCGCAGCGTAACTTTGGTCCTGCCCAGCACAAATGGGGCAATATCATTGGCTCGGCTTACGCGTTTATTGATATCAACATCTTTAACGGCAATTTGCCCTGGACCCTTTCAGATCCGGTTGCAGACCACGCTCAGATGAAGCCTGCATCAGACTTCACTCCAATCACTTATCCGAAGCCTGATGGCAAGTTGAGCTTTGACAAGCTGTCTTCTGTGTTCCTTTCCAATACGAACCATGAAGAAGACCAGCCTTGTCACCTGACCTTGAAAGACAAAGATGTCCCCATCAACTTCAATCTGCCAACTTACGCAGAGCCTGCACAGCGTTACTGTCCGGCCGGTGTGTATGAGATTGTTGAAGAAGACAGCGGTGACAAGCGCTTCCAGATCAATGCTCAGAACTGTGTACACTGTAAGACGTGTGACATCAAAGACCCAACTCAAAACATTGTCTGGGTCGTGCCTGAGGGAGCTGGTGGCCCTAACTACCCTAATATGTAATCTTTGTATTAGGCACGTGAAAAAAGGAGGCATAGCCTCCTTTTTTTATACCCGTTAAGCGCCCTGACAAGGCGGGCAGTCGACCTTGTATGCTATTCGATACTGCCGACGCTATAAGTTTCCCCCGCACTTTCGAAGGTCCATAGCTCTTTGCCATCTGCACTCTGGACAGGACTGCAAAGCTCCACCAGCTCGTAAAATACATTCCGGCTTAACAGTCCTGGCAGACCGTTTCTCACCATCATCATCGGCAAAGGGGTACTCTCCAGACCCGACTCGATCCAAAAGGGGTTTTCAGGCCCGATCAGTACATCATTACCTACATTGCTTGTGAGAACCACACCCTGCTGGCCTTTCTCTTCTTCAGTGCGCAGGGAAAGCATGACAAAGGGAGCTACATCGACAGTAATGCGCCACTTCTCTACAGGGGTTACCAGAAAGTAATCATCGCCTTCCCGCTTGAGGATACTGGAGAACATCTTGACCATGGCTGGACGTGTGAGCTTGCCACCCTGATAAAACCACTGCCCTTCACGGTCAATGCGCATATCGAGATCGCCGTTAAGCTCGGGGTTCCATTTCTCGACGGGTGGCAGGCTGCTTTCATAATCGTGCTGTATGTCCTGCAGAGACTGGAACAGTCTCTCGGAGGCATTTTCTGTCATCATATCTGCTCTTTATAGTCGCTTTAATCTCGAGTCACTCTGCCGCTATTCGTCTGGCTGAGGAGTTTTAACCCCCATGTGCAAGCCAAGATCCATTATGAATTTCATGAAATCCGGCTTGTCAGCAATCAAGTCGTGAAAGGAGTGATTGTGATAGAGCTCTACTGCACCATGGGTGAGCGCCCAGTAAGCAAGGTAATAATAATATGGAGGAACATCCTTGATCAGGCGCCCTTCTTTAATGCGATTGGCAAAGGACTGATTCAGATTGACCAATGCTGCCTGACGAAGGCTTTCCAATTCTTCCAGCTTTTCTTTTTCTTCACCATTAGCGACCATCTTTTCCTCGAGCCGCTGGAATAACCTGGCCCTTACTGGATCGGACATGCGCTTGCCGAAATAGACTCGTGCAGGCGCACTGTAATCACCGGCTTCTGCGTCAATAATGGCCTGATCCATATCGGCTTTAAGTTGCTGCTCATAATCAAACAGCAAGCGGATGTAAATCTCCGACTTGGAAGTGAAGTGCTTATAAATTGTGCCCTTGCCAATATCGACACGAGCTGCAATTTGTTCAACAGTGACCCTTTCTTCACCGTGCTCGATCAATAGCTCCAGAGCAGTATCGAGAATGGCTTGTTCCCGCTGCCTGAATTGCTGAACTTTCTGTTTTGCCTTATCCATTAGCTCACCTTCTATAGCGGTACAGTACAAATTGAACGGCTGGACGCTGCACCTGTACTTGATACAGAGTAAATGATTTGAAAGTTAATAAGTAGTGAACATTTTGGCATTTCCGGTCACAAACCGAAAGAAGTGAAATATATTTGGCTATATTAATAAGCCGTTTTATAGACTATAGAACACAGGCTGCGGGAGGCATGACATAATATTCCGGCTTGAGACAAAGTTCTTGGTTGTCCGTCTATGCCATAGGAGTTCACACTGATAATGAAGATTATGCCTTTCCTCGGCTTGGCCGGGCCGGACAACTCCGAAAACCAGCGGGCATTGATCTGCTACCGAATACTTGAATGGCCACTGTTGGCCGCCGGTTTCTGGATGCTCGGGATATGGTATGAAGGCAGCGTGCTGCATAACCCTCAGTTTATGAATACCCGCCTGGATATAGCACTCTGGTCGATGTTTGTTTTGGAAACCTCGTTAATGTTGTTGCTGGTGGATAACAGGCGTCGATATATCCGCAATAACTGGATGAATATGGCGATTATTGTGGCCGGGCTACCGATGTTGCTGGGCGTTGAATCATACTTCGGAGCACTGCGCTTATTGAGGTTGCTGATTCTGCTGGATTTGACTGTCCATATGGGGTCATCACTGGCACGACTGTTAACGCGAAACGCATTACTTCCCACGTTTTTGGGCTCAGCCATTGTGGTTGTGATGGCCGGCTTTGTAATCAGTGAGATTGATACCGCGATAGATGATGCAGGTGATGGCATCTGGTGGGCCTGGGTGACGATTACCACCGTAGGCTACGGAGATATTGTACCAACGAGTACCGTCGGGCGTATTTTTGCCGGGCTGTTAATGTTGATCGGATTGGGGCTGGTTTCTTTGCTAACCGCAAATATAGCAGCATTCATAATTGAGCGGTCCTCTCACGCCGACGCTCGGCGCATACGCAAGGCTGAGGCCAGAGACATTGCCCGGCTCGAGCAACAGCTTAACCGGCTGGAGAAAAAACTGGATCAGCTCACCAAGGATAGAGAGAATTAAAAGATATAGCCTTTTATACGAAGAGATGTATAAGGATATTGCAAATCCGTTTAAGAATCGATCTGTGCTGACTGGAAGTTTCTTCGAGCTGGATAATACTTAAATCAACTGGTGGCACACATCCCCCAAGTGTTAGTAAGCACCGGTTGAGCCTGAGGGTGAGCCCAAAGGTTCAATTTTAAGGATCTGCCTTCACAGACGCCTGAGGCACCTCCTTAAAATGTTTCACTCCTAATGGTCTTACGGACAGTCCCTCCCCCTGGGCTGTCCGATTTTTTTTGTCTGTTACTTTTATCTAGCATGTCGTCCATCAATTTATGCAGCATCTGCTACTTTGCTGCTTCACGAATTTTGCGATACCAATCGGCTGGGTTAATGATCTCCCCCTCCTCATCTATTGGAGGGTATTCCAGTCCGCGCTCATCACAGAATTTGGTTACAACAGGCTGACACCACTGAAACAATTTGATGTTGTACACCTCGTCAGAAAGTCTACGGGTATCATACAGTCCGGCTTTTTTTCGCTGCCTCTGCACTTCGGTCAGTATGATGGCGCAAGCCACCGATACATTAAACGACTCCACCATCCCCATCATGGGTATTACCACCTCTTCATCGACAAGTGCCAAAGCCTCGGTGCTGACGCCCTCTTTCTCTGTCCCCATCAATAAAGCAGTTGGGACGGTGTAATCGACCTCTCTGAAATCCACCGCGGCATCAGAGAGGTGAGCAGCGACTATCTTGAAGCCCTTCTGTTTAAGGTGATTGATTCCGGTTGAAACCTCTGAGTGCAAGACCGTATCAACCCATTTATGACTGCCCAGTGCCGTGCCCCGGAAAGCACGATAACCTTTGCGCGGTTCTACACAGTGAAACTCCTGGATTCCTACGGCGTCACAGGTTCTGACAATCGCAGACAGGTTGCGCCCCTTATGGACCTCGTCAGTGATGACGGTTAAATCGGGCTGTCTTTGTGACAGGACTTTGCAAATGGTTTCAAATCGTTCGGGAGTCATAGTCAATCAGTCAATAAGTGGCGAAAAAGTTTAGCTGGGCAGATCACGTTGCAACCCAAAAAACAGGTAACGAAAAGTAACGCTTTCCGAATTGAATTTCATCAAAAATTCACAAACAAATTCATCCACAGAAACGGTGGATAACATTGTGTGTAACTCGATTTGAACGCGTTTTTATACTGCATATAAAGGTTATTTTACAAATTGGTTAAAAAATAGACTGGCAGAAAAATACTTTAAATATCAGTATATTAGCGAAGTCAATGTCAATTTTTGGTCATTTTTACAGGTTTTCGTTGCCGTTTTGAACCAACATTAGCGGCGTGTGCATAAAACGTTAGTGTGCCTTAACGCTCGAGCCAGCATGGTCACAAAAGATTCACTGCAACCACTGTCGAAGTGTCACAAACCCCTGATTTGTCAGGTCAAAAAAAACCCGGCTATTTGCCGGGCTGTAAAGGTGGAAAGAGTAATTGATCGGGCGAAAATGTTACTGTGCTTTGTACTCGATGCGGTAAGCGTGTAACAGTGGCTCAGTATAACCGGAAGGTTGCTCTTTGCCTTTAAAGACAAGATCGCAAGCCGCTTTAAAGGCAATACCGTCAAATGAAGGCGCCATGTTTTTGTAGTCAGGGTCGCCAGCGTTTTGTTCATCAACAACCGCAGCCATACGCTTCATGGCTTCGAGTACCTGCTCTTCTGTGCAGATGCCGTGCTCAATCCAGTTGGCCAAATGCTGAGAAGAAATCCGCAGGGTTGCACGGTCTTCCATCAGGCCAACGTTGTTGATGTCGGGTACTTTCGAACAACCCACGCCGGCATCAATCCAGCGAACAACGTAGCCCAGGATGCCCTGTGCGTTGTTGTCGAGTTCGAATTTAATTTCTTCTGGCGTCAGGTCTGACGGATTTTCCAGCAGTGGAATATGCAGGATATCGTCCAGGCTCGCACGGGCACGCGAGGCCAACTCTTTTTGACGTTCAAATACATTCACTTGGTGATAGTGAGTGCTGTGCAGTGTCGCGCCATTGGGTGATGGTACCCAGGCGGTGTTAGCGCCAGACATTGGATGGCCAATTTTTTGCTCCAGCATAGCCGCCATTTCGTCTGGCATGGCCCACATGCCTTTACCGATTTGAGACTTGCCTGGCAGTCCGCACTCAATACCAATGTCCACGTTCCAGTCTTCGTAGGCACCAATCCAGGCCTGTTGTTTCATGACGGACTTGGGTACAAAAGGCCCGGCCAGCATGGAGGTGTGGATTTCGTCACCGGTACGATCCAGGAAGCCGGTGTTGATGAATACCACACGATCCTGAGCGACACGGATACATTCTTTCAGGTTGATTGTGGTACGGCGCTCTTCGTCCATAATGCCGACTTTCAAAGTGTTTTTGGCCAATCCAAGGGCTTGCTCAACACGCTCGAACAGCTCAACGGCAAAAGCCACTTCTTCTGGGCCGTGCATTTTGGGCTTCACAATGTTGACACTGCCTGCGCGACTGTTTTTTCGAGTCGTGGTGTTGTTCAGGTCGTGGATTGCTGCCAGTACAGTGATCATGGCATCCATAATGCCTTCCGGCACTTCATTGCCGTCTTTGTCGAGAATCGCCGGGTTGGTCATCAAGTGTCCAACGTTGCGAACAAACAGCAAGCTGCGGCCGTGCAAAGTCAATTCAGAACCGTCAGCGGTTTTGTAAGTGCGGTCCGGGTTCATGGCGCGAGTGATGGTTTTGCCGCCTTTCTCAAAAGACTCGCTGAGGGTGCCTTTCATCAGGCCCAGCCAGTTTTTGTAGACTTCCACCTTGTCTTCTGCATCAACGGCAGCCACGGAATCTTCACAATCCATAATGGTTGTGACAGCAGCTTCTACCAGCAGATCCTGAACATTGGCGGCATCGGTTTTGCCGATGTTACCTTCAGCGTCTATTTGGATTTCGATATGCAGGCCATTGTTTTTCAGCAGTACGGCAGATGGTGCCGCCTCACTGCCATTGTACCCAACAAATTTCTCAGGTTGAGCCAGGCCGGTCTCGGTACCATCACTCAAGGTGACACTGAGCTTGCCGTCTTTAATCGTGTAGGCGGTGGAGTCTGCATGGCTGCCATTGGCCAGAGGCGCTGCGGTGTCGAGATGTTTACGGGCAAAGGCAATAACTTTTGCGCCGCGAACGGGATTGTAGCCCTTCCCTTTTTCAGCGCCATCGTCTTCAGAAATTGCGTCTGTACCATACAGCGCATCGTAGAGGCTGCCCCAGCGAGCATTGGCGGCATTCAGTGCAAAACGGGCATTTTTAACCGGTACCACCAATTGAGGACCGGCTTGCTCGGCAATTTCCTGATCGACATTTTGAGTCGTGATTTTGAAATCTGGTCCTTCTGGTAACAGGTAACCGATTTCCTGCAGAAACGCTTTATATTCTGCTGCATTGTGAGGCTGACCGGCACGCTCGGTATGCCAGGCGTCAATACGGGCCTGCAGATCGTCACGTTTGGCCAGCAGTGCTTTATTCTTTGGAGCGAGATCATTCAGAATGTTTTCAAATTCTGTCCAGAAGTGATCGACGTCGACACCGGTTCCCGGGGCTATATCGTTGGCTACCAGGTTATAGAGTTCCTCTGCGATCTGAAGACCGCCTTTCTGGATACGTGAAGTCATAAACAATCCGCCTTTATGAATGGGTGGGAGATGAATCCCCAGTTGAGATAGGCCAAAAAGCCTGAGATTCAAACAGCTATCGCAAAAGTGTAGCCCAGCGGATCACCATTAAACTAATTTATCGTTTTTATTCTCGCTATTCATGGGTTTGATAATGGTTGGTTGTTCCAACACCACTGCCCCATAAATCAGGATTGATCGAGGGTTTCAGCAGTTTCTGTGATCAGGCGACGCATCCATTGATGGGCAGGATTGTTTTGCAATAATGGGCTCCAGGCCATTTTCAGCTCAAGTGGAGGTATTTCAAAAGGCGGAGGCATAATACTGACTTTGCTGTTGGACATTTGCAGTTTCGCGAGCTTACTAGGAACGGTAGCGATCAAATCTTTTTGTTCTGCCATTAAAGCGGCAGCCTGATAGTGTCGTGTAAAGACGGTAATTTGCCGCTTTTTGCCCAGAGACTTCAGTACCTCGTCTACCCACCCCAAACGCTGGACATCTGACGGGTTGACCCCGACCCCAATACCCATGCCGGTTTTACTGACCCAGACATGCTGAGACTCAAGGTAACTATCCAGATTAAAGGAACCCAACACAGGGTTGTCTTTACTGAGCAGGCAACTGAAGCTGTCCAGCCATAAGGTTTTCTGGTGGAAGGACTGAGGCATACTGTCAAACCGGTTGATCACCATATCAACCCTGCCCTGCTCTACATCCAGAAACGTAACATCGCTGGGTGTCAGAATGTCCAACACAATATTCGGCGCAAGAGTCCTCAAACGCCGCAAAATGGCGGGTATTAACGTACACTCTGCATAATCACTTGCCATAATACGGAAGACTCTTGAGCTGTCGAGAGCGCTGAATTCGGTTCTGGGTTGTACGGTCTTCTCCAGACTGACCAGAATTGAGCGCACTTCCGGTTCCAGCTCCTGAGCTCTTTCCGTGGGGGTCATGCCTTCGCTCGTTCTTATCAGAAGTGGATCATCAAACAGTGCTCGCAGGCGTTTGAGCCCGTTACTCATCGCCGGCTGGCTGATTCCCAGCTGATTGGCGGCTTTTGTAACATTGCGCTCACGCAGTAAAACGTCCAGATAAACGAGCAAATTCAGGTCAATGCGAGCAATATTCATAAGAGAAATACCGAATATAGAAACTATAAATTAGTTAAATTCTGACAGACTCTCTACACTTTGTCAGGTAACAAATTCACCCACCGTTGTTAAAGTAAAGGATCGATCATGTCTACTTACACTCAGGACATCGAAGCCGTTGCAGGCCTGAAAGCCGAAGCTGGCAGCCCTTGGGACGCTATCAACCCAGAATACGCCGCTCGCATGCGTGCTCAGAACAAATTCAAAACTGGTCTGGACATTGCCAAATACACCGCGGGCATCATGCGTCGCGATATGGCTGAGTTCGACAAAGACAAAACCAAGTACACTCAATCTCTGGGTTGCTGGCACGGTTTTGTTGGTCAGCAAAAACTGATCTCCATCAAGAAGCATTTCGGTTCCACTGAGCGTAAGTACCTGTACCTGTCTGGCTGGATGGTTGCTGCTCTGCGTTCTGAGTTCGGTCCTCTGCCTGACCAGTCCATGCACGAAAAAACTGCTGTTGCCAGCCTGGTTGAAGAGCTGTACACCTTCCTGCGTCAAGCTGACGCTCGTGAGCTGGGTGGTCTGTTCCGTGAGCTGGACGCTGCTCGTGAAGCTGGCGATGCTGCTAAAGAAGCTGAAATCCAGTCTCAAATCGACAACCACGAAACTCACGTTGTGCCTATCATCGCTGACATCGACGCTGGTTTCGGTAACGCTGAAGCCACTTACCTGATGGCCAAGCAAATGATTGAAGCTGGTGCTTGTGCACTGCAAATTGAGAACCAGGTTGCTGACGAAAAGCAATGTGGTCACCAGGACGGTAAAGTTACTGTTCCTCACGCAGACTTCCACAACAAACTGCGCGCTCTGCGTTACGCTTTCCTGGAGCTGGGTGTTGATGACGGTATCATCGTTGCCCGTACTGACTCTGAAGGCGCTGGCCTGACTAAAGAAATCGCTGTTGTTAAAGAGCCAGGCGATCAGGGTGATGTATACAACTCTTACCTGGACTGCGAAGAAGTCTCTCCTGAAGACACCGCTGAAGGTGACGTACTGATCAGCCGTAATGGCAAACTGGTTCGTCCTAAGCGTCTGCCTTCTGGTCTGTACCAGTTCCGTCAGGGTACTGGCCACGAGCGTTGCGTATTCGACTGTATCGAAGCCATCAACGCCGGTGCTGACCTGCTGTGGATCGAAACTGCCGTTCCTACTGTTCACGAAATTAAAGGCATGATGGACGAAGTTCGTAAAGTTCACCCAGATGCTAAGCTGGTGTACAACAACTCTCCGTCTTTCAACTGGACCCTTAACTTCCGTCAGCAAGCCTATGACGCTTGGGTTGAAGCTGGTAAAGACGTTTCTGCTTACGATCGTGACCGTCTGATGTCTGCTGACTACGACGATTCCGAGCTGGCTGCAGAAGCTGACGCACGCGTTAAGACTTTCCAGGCGGATACTTCTCGTGAAGCGAACGTTTTCCACCACCTGATCACTCTGCCTACTTACCACACCACTGCTCTGTCTGTTGACAATCTGGCTAAAGAGTACTTCGGTGAAGCTGGTATGCTGGGTTACGTTGAAGGTGTTCAGCGTAAAGAAATCCGTCAAGGTATTGCGTGCGTTAAGCACCAAAACATGGCTGGTTCTGACATCGGTGATGACCACAAAGAGTACTACGCTGGTGAGCTTGCTCTGAAAGCTGGTGGTGCGAAAAACACTTCTAACCAGTTCAACAACATCTAATTGTTGCTGAAAGGTTAAAGTATGAAAAAGGCGGCTTCGGCCGCCTTTTTTGTTAGAATGTCACATATTTAGTCTTAATTTTGTCGAGGTTCGTTATGAGCACCACTCCATCTTACTTGCGGGATTCCAACCAGCTGTTGACATCTGACGGCTTTAAAACCGGCGATGTGTGGTATCACGGTACCTCATCGGCACTAATCCCCTCCATAAAAGAGCATGGTTTGATTCGCTCTGGTGACAAAGCCATGAATCAGGCAGCAAAGCAAACCATGGCTACGATTGGCAACAGCTATACAGAATCCATAGAGCCGATCTTTTTGACACAAAGCAAAGAACTGGCCTATTACTGGGCCGAGCAAACTGTCCGTAATCGCAGTGTGCGTATTGAGGGTGAAGAGTCTCCGGCCGTTGTTGAGGTCAAACTGCCAGAGGATTTGCAGGCTGGCGTAAAGCCCGATGTAGGAGCTGCAAGCTTGTTGATGATCAAGGATGGCGAAAAGTTTCTGGCGTTTGTTACTTCGCTCTACGAGGCAGCAAACCTGCCGGTACCGTCCATCGATCTGATGAAAGCTGACCGCCTCGATTACCTGAACAAGCTCGGCATGGCCTATTACAACCAGGATATCGACGCTCAGTATGTGAGTGAAATAACGTCCTGACGGCTTAAGCTCGTCCCATGCTCTATTCCATAGGTTATGCTACCAAGCCCATAGGCACTTTTTTGGAACAGCTGCAGCGTTACAACATTACCGCTGTGGCCGATGTGCGTTCTGTTCCTTTCAGTAAAGTCTTCTACGATTATCATCAGGGAGCCATTGAAGGCCATTTAAAGCGTGCCGGCATTGATTATGTGTATCTGGGCGAAGAGTTGGGCCCCCGCTCGAAAGACGACAGCCATTATGATGAATGTCGACAGGTACAGTTTGACCGCTTGATGTGTGCCCCTCTCTTTCAGCAAGGGATTGATCGCTTAAAAAACGGCCTGGCGAAAGGTTACAACATCGGTTTGATGTGTGCTGAAAAAGACCCAGCCACCTGTCATCGAAGCTTGTTGATTGGCTATGCCCTCAAGCATCAACTGAATATGGAGTTGCAGCACATTACTCATGACGGCGAACTGGAAAGCCAGCAGGCTCTGGAAGAGCGCCTGCCTGAACTTCACAGTGTGGAAGAGGATTTATTTCTTTCCCGTGATGAAAAAATGCAGCAAGCTTACCAGCTGCAATTAAGAAAAACCTCGTACCGTCGCCCCGAATAACGTCGGTGTCTCCCAAGACGAATGATTACAGCTGCTTTTCCAGTTGCGGTAATTGTGCATAGAAAACATCCAAAACGCGCTCAATCAACGATTGTATTTCGCTTAGAGGCGGTAATCTGTGCGCTGCTCCCTGAGCCATTAACGGTGACCTGAAACCACCGTCTTTCCCAGCGTAATACTGAGAATTTTCCAGCGTTGTGGTGGAATGGGATAAGACGTTGTCGCGTTGTTCGAGCAGGTATCGATGCAGCAAATGATCTTCTTCAGAAGCCAGAGGCAGTCCTAAAGAGTGCCGTTTCTGCTGTACGCCAGAATCCTTGAAGGGTTTGGCATACTCGATCAGTGCCATATTGATCGCCGCGGTCGCCAGAGACGGTGGCAGAGGCTGGCTTTCCAGATCCGACAGGATCGCCCATGCACGATTCAGGCTCGCCAGGCATTCCTGGAAATGAGTGTATAGCTCTTCTTCACGGGACATGGTTTATTCCACTACTATTTGACTACAGGCTGCTGACTTTGAGAGTCAGCAGCGAAATCAGTCTTTCAGGCTTTTTGACACAACCTCATAGACGTCTTTCGACAGTTCTGGCTCGGACATGATGCGCTCAAGAGCTGCACGCATAAGAGCCTGTCGACCACTGTCGTATTTGCGCCACTTGGTCAGCGGTGTCAGCAGTCTTGAGGCAATCTGAGGGTTGAGTTTATTCAACGTCAGAATCTGATCTGCGAGAAACTCGTACCCCGCCCCATCTTCTCGATGGAAATTAACGGGGTTACCGCCACAAAACGCACCAATAACAGCCCGTATCTTGTTGGGGTTTTTGATGTCAAAAGCTTCGTGCTGCATGAGCTGCTGAACGCGCTCAAGGCCACCGACTCTAGAGACTTGCGCCTGGGCCGTGAGCCACTGGTTAACCACCAGGGCTTCATCGGACCAGCGTAGATAAAAGTCCTGCAGAACCTGATCGCGAAGGGATTCCCCAGCATGCTCGCTGTTAATTATAGCGGACAATGCGGCGAGCTCGTCGGTCATGTTGGTGGCTGCATCCAGCTGAGCCTGAGCAAGGTGCAGACTTTCGTCGGTTTCTGTGACAATCAGGTAACTCAATACGGTATTTTTCAGGCTGCGTTTGGCCATGGCAGTGGCAGACGCTGAAAACGGTTCTGGATTACTGTTTGCTCGATAGACTGACTCCAGCTCTTCACTCAGCGATTCTGCCAGAGCCTTGCGAACGTATTGACGTGCAAAGTGAATGGCTTCTACATCAATCTCGGTAGCGATTTCACTCAGGTAGGCCTCGGTAGGCAGCTGAAGCATCAGAGCAACCATGGCTTTATCCAGCGATTGGTCAATTAAGATGGCTCGGCAAGTTTCAATAAAAGCATGGTCTATGTCGTATTTCTGATCGCCACGATAAGCATTCATCACATCTTCAATCACGGCTACGGCCAGTTTCTGACAGGCATCCCAGCGGCTGAAACCGTCACTGTCACGACTCATGATGGCTGTAAGTTGCTCACGGCTGTAGTTGTAATTGAGTTTTACTGGTGCTGAGAAGTCACGCAACAATACCGGAGTGGGTTTTTCGTTCAGGCCTTCAAACACAAAGGTTTGTTCAAAGTCTGTCAGTTCCAGTACCAGATTGGTATTGTCTTCTGTATCAGCATCAATCGGTTGCCCCTGAAGCTTCAAGGGCAAATTACCCGCATCTCCAAGAAGACCCATGGCGACAGGTATATGGAACGGCTGCTTTTCTTCCTGCTTTGCTTCGGGCGTGGTTGGGCAAGACTGAGTCAGGGTTAAAGAGTAGGTTCCACTCTCTTCATCATAGGCATCTGTGGCGTTGATACGTGGAGTACCCGCCTGGCTGTACCAGCGAGTAAACTGGGTCAAATCACGTCCGGAGGCATCTTCCATGGCTTTAACGAAGTTTTCGATGGTTGCGGCTTCTCCATCGTGGCGACTGAAATAGAGGTCACTGCCTTTACGGAAGTTCTCTGCGCCCAGCAGCGTGTGGATCATACGCACAACTTCACAGCCCTTCTCATAGACAGTAAGGGTGTAAAAGTTCGAGATTTCGATAAACGATGGTGGACGTACCGGATGAGCCATAGGACCACCGTCCTCTGCGAACTGCAAGGTTCTCAGCAGGCTGACATCCTCTACTCGCTTCACAGTGCGTGAGTTCATGTCGGCAGAGAACTCTGAATCACGGAATACCGTGAAGCCTTCTTTCAGACTCAGTTGAAACCAATCGCGACAGGTAACACGGTTGCCTGACCAGTTGTGGAAATACTCGTGCGCTACAACGCCTTCAACTCTCTGGAATCCTGCATCGGTCGTGGTTTCGGGTTTGGCCAGGACGCAGGAAGTATTGAAAATGTTCAGGCCCTTGTTTTCCATGGCCCCCATATTAAAATCATCCACCGCTACGATCATGAATATGTCGAGATCGTATTCCAGTCCGTACACCTCTTCGTCCCAGCGCATGGCCTTTTTCAGCGACAGCATGGCGTGGTCACATTTATCGAGATCCTTGGTTTCAACAAAAATGCGCAAGGTAATATTGCGACCGCTTTTTGTGGTGAAGGTGTCTTCGATAAAATCCAGTGTTCCGCCAACGAGGGCAAATAAATACGCTGGTTTTTTAAACGGGTCGTGCCAGGTGGCAAAGTGTTGACCATTTTCTCTTTTGCCGGAATCAATCAGGTTGCCATTGGACAACAACACCGGAAACTCAGACTCACTGGCTTCAATGGTCGTGGTAAATTCACTCATGACATCCGGGCGATCCAGATAATAAGTAATCTTGCGGAAGCCTTCTGCTTCACACTGGGTGCAGTACATGGTGCGCGACTTGTACAAACCTTCGAGACTGGTATTCCCCTCCGGGTTGATTTTGACCTCAGCTTCAAAGACGAACTCGTTAGGCACGGTATTGATTGTCAGAGTTTCTGGGCCGATTTCATATTCAGAAGGCTGAAGCGTTTTACCGTCAATGTGGAGGGAGATTAATTCCAGATCCTGGCCGTGAAGTGTCAGCGGAAGTGACGGAGTATGAGCTTCGGGGTTTCTACGAATTTTCAGGCGAGATTTGACCACAGTTGCACTGGGATCAAGATTAAAGTGCAGTTCCGTGGTTTCTATCAAAAAATCAGGCTTACGGTAATCTTTTAAATAAATGCTTTTAGGCTGTGCGTCTTTCATGAACTTCTCTACCTTCTGTTCGCGAGTCTCGTCAGAGGTGCCAGTGTAATTGTTAAGTATCAGACCTCGGTCTGAGCGTAAAATTCGATATGGTATGCGCCAAATTTACGAATATTGATGACGCCAGAGTCCAGAATCAGGTATTGCCCCTTGATGCCTTTAAGCACACCTTCGACTGTGGGTGTTTTATCCAGATTGTGAGTTGTCACTTTGACCGGATATTCATCAACTGGATAATCAAATTCATAGACATCCCCATCGTCAATTGCCTGAATGGCAGACAGCCCAAAGCGTTTCTGCAGAGCAACAATATCATTCCAGGCGTTGTCCAGAATCTCGTCACGAAGGCTTTCCAGATCCAGGTATTCCACTTCCCCTTTCAGCATTTTGCGCCAATTGGTTTTGTCAGCCACTTGCTGTCTGAGAATATCTTCGACAAAGCCCGATTGCTGTCGGGTGGCTACGCGAAAAATGGGCAATGCCTGAATTGCGCCCTGATCCATCCAGCGTGTAGGCACTTGGGACAACCGTGTAATGCCGACCTTGATACCTGATGAGTTCGCCAGATAGACGATATGGTCGGTCATGCAGAATTCTTCACCCCACTCCGGTTGACGGCAGGTGCCAGCGTCATAATGGCACTTTTCAGGGCTCATAATACAGCTGTCACACTGGGCCAGCGCCCTGAAACAAGGATAGCAGTATCCCTGATTAAAACTCTTGTTGGTTTTGCGTCCGCAGTGGTGACAATGGATGTCACCGCCGTACACCAGCTTGATTGACTTTCCTATTAAAGGCATCAAATCAATGTGAGTGTCGCTTAACGGCAAGCTGTAGTTTACCGGCTGGGCATGATCGGTTTTCATTTTGGCAAGATGGCCGCTACCCAATAGTTCAAAGCTCATAGGGTCATTACTGCCATTTCAACGGTTTATCTTCAGGCTCGGCAACTTCGCCATCGCCGCCACAATGGCTGTGTGGCTTGGGAGGCACATATCCGGTTCGCTCTTCAGCGGGTACATGCTTTAACTCATAGGCAATGACGGCCTGCATGCAACTTTCTTTTTGTTCCTGAGTGAGTTTTCGTCCGTCAGCCCACTTGCCCAGCTCAATGGCGCGTTTGAGGTTTTCATAAACCTCGGGGGTCATGGCGTTCAGAATGTCGTCAATGTTCATAGCAGTTGATCTCATGATTGTAAGCATTGTCGCTTGTAAACGGTCTTATAAAGTGAGTGGTTATGAGGCATGGATAACCGGGATTAAAACCAAAAAATATGGGCAAATACCCGACTCAAAACCCTGGACAGCTACTTTCGCATTGCAACGATAACTGCAATCAGCATGCCCGATATTAATCCACCCACATGTGCAGCGTTGGCTATGCTGCCATCCATGAAAAAGTCCACCGCACCTGTCATACCCAATACGACCCACACCAGCATAAAGCCCACAATACCAGGCTGAAGAGTGAATACAGGATGCGGTTTGAAACGGTTGTAGATCCAGAGAAAACCCATCAAACCATAGAGGACCCCGGAAAGCCCGCCAAACAGTGAGGGCCCTCCCCACAGGTACTGAGTCAGATTACTGGCGATGCCGATAAGCAAAATCAATGCGGTCAGAGCAAAGCTGCCTAGCCCGATTTCTATACGGCGTCCAAACTCCCATATCCACATGGCATTAAACAGGATATGAAATAAGCCAAAGTGAAGAAATATCGGGGTAATCAAACGCCAATATTGTCCAGCTTCGAGCCCTGCGCCCACAGAGGCTAGCCCGAGATACTCTCCCATGACACGGACAGGCTGGAAGGTTAGCCAGCTAACCCAGTCCAGTTGTTGATCGTAGTGAACCAACAGCGCTCCAAGAACCCCCAATAACAAGGTCAGCAGTGTAACCGGGTAGCGCCCCAGAGCCCCATGGAAGTCAACCAGTTTGCGGGTTAAAAACTGTTCACCATCCTGGAGGCTGGCAGTATTCCTGTGGGAAGACTCCGCCATGGATGGAGGTGAAATGCTGTCCAGTCCGTTCTGACGTATAAATTCCCTGAGCTGTTCGGCCTGCTGCTGATCATCTAGCCACAGGCACTGGCCTTTGGGCTCTTCCGTCACCCGATAGAGAATGCCTTTTTGTTGCAACTGGGTTAATAGGGGGCTCAAATCCAGCGATAGCGCAAACAAGTCGACCTTGTACCAATTCATTGTGTGTCACCTTTTTGGTCACGATCGACATAGACCCATTTGAAGTGCTCTTCCTTAAGATCGCTCTCCCCCTCAAATCGATAGGCTGTTAAACGACCAAAACCAACAGCACTGTAATCCAGACAGGCAACATTTGGCTGTAAAGGTTTCGGACGTCCCTTTAACCAATAGTGACCGAAAAAGACGGGTACAGCATGGGTATCGTATTGCAGCAAGCTTTGTTTGTGTTTGGTCTGGATTGGATGTTCAGCCAGGTCATACGGCAGCGGGTCTGGTTGAAACACGATGTCTCCATAGGTTTTGGGGCTTTCTTCCCAGAATTTGGTGCGGAAAAAACGTCGGATAAACCCGTCTTTGCTTTCAAGTTGAATACCGTCGGGCAGTGGCATGCTGGTACCGCGGGTCAAGCGATCGACCGTGCGGCTTTCAAGAGAACCTTTCTCTCGGGAGGCCTCAATAAATTCAGGAGTAATCCCGTCCGTAGGGTAATGAGCCTTGTATTCATTGATCAAGTCTTCATCCCAACAGGCATGCACAACCCGGAAGTTTGGGGTCTCAATAAACAGGGGTAGCCTTGAAAACCACTGGATGAATTGTTGCCACTGCTCGGGATAATCACGGAACTGTTCCAGGGTTTCCTTCATCAGCTTTTTCAAACGCTGGGGGATAGTCTCCGATTCCTCATCCATCAGGTAATCCAGCGTTTCCTGCTTAAAGCGGATGGCGTTATATTCGTGGTTCCCCAGCACCACCATGGCGCTTCCGGCCTGATGCATATCGTGGACAAGCTGAAGCGTTTCCCGAATATGAGGGCCGCGGTCAATTAAATCGCCAACAAACACCGCTGTGCGCTCGGGGTGCTGATAAACGCCATCCACAAGTTCGTAGCCCAAACGCTGCAACAGTTTGAGCAGTGGTTTGTAGCAACCGTGAACATCACCAATGATGTCGACTCTAACGGGATCTGGAGATTCAGAGCTGTAATTCGCCGGGGACTTCGTCATGACCTTGTTTGATGCTCCGCGTCAATTACCCAGATGACTACCCCACCCCAGCTTGGTGCGGCAGGTCTCATAAAAGTTATGGTTTAGCGGGTGTATCAAATGCAGCTTGTGGGGCTTTTTGTGGATGTGAATCTCATCGCCGGGATTTGTCACAACATGATTCTGACCGTCACAGGTAACGTGCGGATAGGCAGAATTTTCCTCACCGATAATGATCTTAATTTCGCTGTTGCCATCCACCACAATCGGTCGACTGCTCAGTGTATGGGGATTCATAGGCACAATCACAATAGCATCCAGCTTGGGATGCATAATCGGGCCCCCGCCACTCAGGGCGTATGCGGTTGAACCGGTAGGTGTCGAAATGATCAGTCCATCGGATCTCTGACTGTAAACGAACTGCCCGTCAATGTAGAGTTCAAATTCAATCATACGGATCAGACGGCCGGGATGAATAACCACGTCGTTGAGCGCGTCTCCGCCACCTATGAGTGCCCCTTTACGTATGACAGACGCATCCAGCAGAAAGCGGGTTTCCATCATATACTTGCCGTCCAGCACATCCGCCACACGGACCTCGATATCGTCCGGGGTAATGTCGGTCAGGAACCCCAGACGTCCTCGGTTAACACCCAGCAGAGGTACCTTGTATTTGGACAGTGAGCGTGCAGCACCTAAGAGGCTGCCATCGCCGCCAACAACAATAACCAGGTCACAGGTTTTACCCAGAGTTTCGTTATCCGAGATCTCCAGCTGGTGCCCGGGTAATGCAGTAGCGGTGTCTTCTTCAAGTACAATGTCCAGTCCGCGGGATTGCAAATAGCGTATAAGCCGCTTGAGGGTACTCAAAGCATTTTCACTGCCGGGGCGACCGACCAGACCAATTCGATTAAATTCCGACATATTCGGGCTCTGTAGCGGGAAAGTTAGCTATTATAGCGGTTTAAGCCATTGTCGTCAGGGATACCCGAGGTGTTAATCCGGTGCAGTCTAGTCGAATACACAGTGAAATAAGCGATTGTTCAAAAAACTCTCAAACTGACCTCCACAGGCCTGATTTATGAGTCGTGAGACAACCGCAGAACCCTGGTCCGAGCTCAGACACCCCCTGGTCAGAAATCTGGCCTGGTGTATTTTCAGTCCTTCACTGGCCCAAACGCCTCAAAATCTGCTCGGTTCGGATCAGGACGCGTCTGCTTTTCGTATGTGCCAACCGTCGTTTACAGAGGAGGACAGGCAATTTCTCGGTCTTCTGGATCAATCGCCCGCTCCGCTAGAGAAATGGATAAGCAGTAACCACACCACTCGCCTTGGGTTTCAGTTCGAATATTATTGGCAGTTTTGGTGGCGGTATCGACAGCCGGGATATGAACACCGCTTTAATGTTCAGCTGACTCAAGGAGGCAAAACATTGGGTGAGCTGGATGCATTAAGCTGGAACCCGGAGACTCGTGAGCTCATTCACAGCGAAATGGCAGTGAAGTTCTATTTGGGAATTGAAAGCAAGCTGCTCCCGGCTCACAAACGCTCGCAGGAGAGTTTTAGCTGGGTTGGGCCCAATATTATTGATCGATTTGATCTGAAATGGGATCAGTTGAGTCATCGCCAATTGCAGCACTTGCAAAGCAGCGAGATTAATATTGATGACATTGTGCCAGTACACTGGGAGTGCTCGCAGTTGCACACGCAGCTCATCATGAGAGGCAGATTATTTTACCCCTTTGATGGAGGTCTTGAGGGGAGCCAACTACCCTACATTAACCCCCACCATCATCGTGGTACCTGGATGAGGCAGAGTCAATTTTTTGAGCATATTAAGGGCAATTGTGCAGATTCCGATCACGCCCGAAGACGCTGGATGGCGCTGCAGAGAAGCCAGTGGTTTGCCCCGTTATCTATTGACCCTCGGGTTGTTGATGTTGCGGGCAATGCCTCCGTCAATAAAGAGGAGGTAATCGGGACGTTAAGCAATCACTTTGAGTCATACCGCCAGCCGGTTCAAGTAGCGGCGCTATTTCTGACAAATGGACTGTGGCAGGAGACCGAGAGGATATTTATCGTACCTGATCAGTGGCCAACAACCACCTGACCATCTTTCAAAATAAAGTCTTCTGTGCTCCAGCAGGCTTCAAGCTCTGCTTGTGGCAATTGGTCCAGCCCCTCCTGCAGCGCTTGTGCAGAATAGCCTAACTCTTTTAGAAACTGACAAGCCACTTTTGCACGGGTCCCGGTGTTACAGCAAGTGATGTAGGATTGCGCCGGGTCGAGAATTCGACTCTTCAAATGCATCAAATGCAGTGGCAGGTTAACAGCACTGGCAAAGTGTCCCAGGTTGTATTCGACCTCGGTTCGCACGTCCAGCATGATGGGGTTTGAAGTATCCTTTTCGATGCTATCGAACTCAATTCTGTTGATGACAGGCTCTTTCAGAAGTGACAGAAACTCCTGCTTGTCAAGGACCAAGAGTACCCCGGCGGTTTTCATGACAACGTTCGCATTGCGAACAGTTTCCTGAATCAGGGCATCCTCCCCAAAACAACGCCCTTCCGAAATGTTTGCAACGTGATTGGGTGCCGGGTCGTGGTCTGTATTTCGTGTGACCTCTGCCACCCCCTCTTTAATAAAGTAACAGCTGTCACCCAGCTCACCCTGACGAATAATGATTTCACCTGGATCCACCATTCGCGTCTGGAGATGCTTCAGAATATGACCGACATTTGTCGGGGGAACCTTAAGAAACAGGTTTGAACGCAGGACCGTATCCAGCCAAACGGCGTCTTCATCAAGTTCTCTGCGAGCAGCCAGATCCACCAGCAGATACTCAGCTGCCTGACTCCAGGCCAGCAGCTGGTCTTGCCGCTCACGGTTGACTTTCAGCAGTGTTGCATCAGTAGCAGCTGTTGCCCGACATGATCGAGGCTGCCGTGGACTAATGGCTGTGAATGTGCTCCGGGCCTTGATGGTTTGACGTATACCCTGAGGATCTTCCAGAAGAACTTCACCGCTAAGCAAATAGTAGTCAACACGGTCAAACTGTCCGAAATCAAAAAGCAGATCGCCTTCAAAAGCATAGATAATTTCGCAATGGTTGAGTAGATCCTCGCGGTGAGCAGGCATCAGGCTCTGTAACGGCACTAGTGTATTGAACAATTCGCCATTGAGTGGATGAGGGTCAGATAAAAAGTGAGTCATGCCTGTATATCCATGTCGGTCAGTTCCCTGTATCCACGCCGTCCCTGAAGCCCCCCGGTGTGAATGACGACCAGTTCATGTCCTGGAGCCCAGTATCCTGCTTTAGCGAGATGATTTGCACTAAACAGCAGCTTGGCAGTGTATATCGGATCGAGCAAAATCCCTGTTTCTGCTTCGAATTCGCCCATAAATTCAAAGAGTTTCGGCGTGGTTTTGGCAAAACCGCCGAAATGCAATTCATCAATAATATCCCATGTGGCGCAATAATCACTACTGAAAATGCTGTTTTCGATGCCGGACTTATAGCTCTCAAGCTGATTTCCCAACTTGAGAGCGGAAAACCCCAATAGATTCTCGCCCTCTTCTGAGTGCGACAAAAGTCCCGCCAGGGTGGTTCCGGTTCCACAGGGGACGCAAACCGTTGAGTTCGAAAGATCCAATTCCTCGCGAATGGCTTGCATAATGGCCCCGCAGCCTACGGTGCCGGCCAGGGTGCCGCCGCCCTCAGGAATGATCAGGCTATCGGGATGCTGCTCCTGCAGGACTGCGATACTGGATTCCTTTTGAAATTCTCGATAATCCTTGCGACTTAAAAACTCAAGCTCCATCCCCTGTGAAAGACAGTCCTGAAGTGTTGGAGATAGCTGGTCTGGCTCGTGCCCTCTAATCAAACCACGGGTTTTCATGCCTGCCGCCTGCCCCAGGTAAGCCAGAGCATGGAGGTGATTTGAATAATACCCGCCGAAACTGATCAGCCGGGTGGCTCCTGTTTCACGCGCCTTTTGGAGGTGGCCATACAATTTATAAAGCTTATTGCCTGACAAGCGGTGATCAAGGCAATCCTCTCTTTTGACCCTCAGAGTAATGCCCAACCTGTTTAGAGGGGGGTAACTCACAAGCTGGGCTGGGTTTTTTCGTGCCCAGACAATCGGACTTTCAGAGCAAAGCTGTTTTAGGCTGATCACGAGTTAAAAACCTATAGTTACTGATCCTGTCAGCCTTACATTTGAGGTCAAATTGAAGCAGCCTGATCAGACTGCGAACGTGTGACATTATGCTCCGAACAACGATCGCTATCACCTGGAAAAAACTCTCCTGGGCGCTCAACCCTGTCAATGGGGCGCCGACAAGCTGTACCGTCCGTATTTTTATGGATGCACCGAGGATTATGGTAATGATCACGCCACAACCTGAAGGCAGCCTCATCGACTTTACAGCGTTGCGCCGTATAGGCATCTGCATCCGCCATAAACCGGGCAATATCGCCTATTGGGAGTGTCATGTGACCCGCCCCCGGCTGGAAAGTCACAAAACTGATGCCGGATTTGTGGAGCTGCTCTAAAAGACTGTCGCCACTGCTACTGAGGAGCTCTTCTTTTTCTTTTTGCAGTCTTTCGATTTCGTCCTCAAGCCCCGCAATTCGAGTATCGCGGTACATAACCTCAATGTCGCGCATCTGAAGTTGTTCGGTCAAAGATTCTGTCGCTTCACGTAATTCAGCCTGTTTTTCATCCTCGATACGGCTTCGCATGGTCTCAAGTGACGCATCATCAAGACTTTTCAGTGAACTGAGCTTGTGTTCAAAATAATCCCGGAGGCCACTAATCTTCTGAGCCTGCCCTTCTGTCAGAGCTTCAAGCTCGCGGCAGCGCTCCTGGGATTCAGCCAGAGAGTCGCTAAGTGTCGCAATCTGCTGGAGTTGTTGCTGATTTTTGGCCGTCCATTCGCTTTCAAGCTGTTCGAGAGCCTGTCGATGCTGTTCTTGCAAGGTGGCAACCCGAAGACGCTGCTCCTTGATAGCTTGCGCCATTCGTTTCCTGAGCAGCTCTTTATCAGCCGCACTGGCCTCTACATCCGATGTCGCATCTGTATCTGACTCGGGTTCTGGAGTGCTGAGATTTAAACGGAGACGATTGCGCTTGAGCGCTTTTTTTATGAGACCGAAGTGGTTGCACTCCGGAGTCATTTGCGGATCCCATAGCTGTTCTTGATGCCAGGCAATTGAGCACTGACTCCGGCAGGCCAAACGAATCGGACCGGCGCCCATATCAGGACCTTTAAGAGCGGTATCGGCCAGTTGTTCCAGAGGAACCCCCCAGCGCTTGTCCGGGTACCCCTGGTCATCGAAATCAATTTTGAAAAATACAGCTGCTCCAGCGTGATAGCCGCTGGCAATACGAAGGTAGACTGCCGCGACTGTCTCCCCGGCCTGCTCCGGGAGGGGTATGAATCCATCCAGAACCGCCTCGAATTCCGAGTACAATAGCTCTCTGACAAGTAACTTGCCGGAAAAAAACAAAACCGCTTCAGCTTCAGTGGTTGGGTAACTCATGTGATCAAACAGCTCATGATGTTGGGGCTCTTCCAGAATTCGTTGTTAATCTTCTTCTGCGCAAGTTTACAGCAAAGTCTCAATTCGGGCGTGGAAAAGGGTATCCCGGGATCTGAAAGCTTGAGGAAAGCTCCCTGAGGTCCTCAGCTTTTTAACCCCCTGTAATACACATTAGACTGCCTTAAAGCTGTATGGCGCATTTTTCTATGGTTAATTATCGAACTTGCCATCGACGGGATCTGTGATGGCGTCATCAAAAGAAAGAATCAGGTGGCAACCACTCCGAGCCATATCACAGAGATTAGGCATAACAGATCAAATACTGAGTGAATTCCGGGCGGTGATGGCGAATTAAGACGGGAAAGGAATATGTAATTTCATATAAAAAAAGGCTTGGGGAGCCCAAGCCTTTTAAACGTCGCTGTAATCTTCTGTCCAATCGTCATCTTCGAATTCTTCGAAGGCATCGTCGAGAAGCTCTTCCAGATAATCTTGCATAGCGTGACCTCCTTGCTATTCATCTTTGGTAGCTTGTGAGACACCTGTTTTGTCCATTCTATCCATAGGAGTGTCAGGATAACTCTCAAGCGAGATCAGCTGGTTATTTAAATAAAATGAGTTTCGGAAGGGTTGCGTTAGAGCTCATCCAAGTATCGATCGAGATCTATATAACAAAACACCTTCAAATCCAGCCTTAAACTAAAGATAGCCAAGACTTGTGACATTTCTATGAATCAATTAGATGAATCGGTTATAAGAAAATAGCTGGAAATGCAGTGGTGCAATTCAGATTAGGAATAAATAATGGAAGTGATGTCTAGCAGAAGATGCTGAAGGAGGTCTTGATTTAGGGTTATTGGCGGACCGGACGGGACTCGAACCCGCGACCTCCGGCGTGACAGGCCGGCATTCTAACCAACTGAACTACCGGTCCGCTGTATAACCATTTCTTGCTTGGTGGGTGGTGAGGGGATCGAACCCCCGACCCTCGCCTTGTAAGGGCGATGCTCTCCCAGCTGAGCTAACCACCCCCGTTCTGCAAGAGAGGCGCATTCTACCTAAACCATTCGGAGTGTCAAACCTTTTTGACAAAAACTCTAATATCCTGCTAACTTGCTGATTTTATGAACAAATTGCGAATACAATTACAGATTGGGAGCGTCCTGAAATTTTAACTTCAGCCGCCAGCAATAAAACGCTAACGATGTACGCTTGCCCTTTATCTTCCAGGCGCGAAATGACAAGGATTGACCCCCGATGAATGGCGGAGATTTTGAAACTCACACCCTCCTCTGGGTCATTGTTGTCCTGCAAACCATCATCATAATTGGTGTTCAGCTCAGCCGCACCCGGTACAAACGGACAAAAGAAGATCTTAAACAGGCCCAAAAAGATCTGGAACAGCGGGTCATTGAGCGCACCAACAAGTTACGCAATATCAATAATCAGCTGTACGATGAAATTGCCAAGCATGAAATCACCGAGGAACTGCTTAGGGAAACACAGGATTATCTGAACAGCATCATTAATTCCATGCCATCTGTGTTGATTGGTATCACCCGACAGGGGGTGATTACCCACTGGAACACAGCAGCGGCCAGAGCTACGGATATCGATGCCAAAGAAGCCTTGGGGCAGCACCTGACAGAAGTTTACCCGGATCTTCCTGTAACCACGGAAATGATCCACGAGACCATTGATAAAGGGATTCCACAAATTAATGAGAACATTCAGCACGGTAGTGGAAACCATGCCCAGCACAGCGACCTGACCATCTACCCTCTTCTGTCTTCAGAGATCTCCGGGGCTGTTATTCGTCTGGATGACGTAACCATGCGTGTTCGTATCGAAACCATGATGATCCAGAACGAGAAGATGCTATCACTGGGTGAGTTGGCCGCAGGTATGGCTCATGAAATCAATAACCCACTGAGCGCAATCCTTCATGGCATACAAAACATCTACCGACGCACGTCCCCAGACCTGGAGCAAAATCACAGGATTGCCGATGACATAGGGATCAAAGTTGAACAGGTACACGCCTATTTGAAAGCCCGGGACATCTTCAAATTCCTCGATGCCATTCGGGAAGCGGGAGACCGCTCCGCACGCATCGTGACCAATATGCTTGAGTTTTCACGAAGCAACAACCGCGATCATCAATTGGTTAACCTCCCGGAGCTGCTGGAACACAGCCTTGAGCTGGCGAAGAACTCGTTTGAATTACAAACGCCTGAAGGCTCAGAGCAGCTGGAAGTGATCAAAGAGTTTGATCTGGACATTCCTCGGGTGCGCTGCTCACCCACCGAAATGCAACAGGTTATCCTGAACCTGTTGCGCAACGCCTGCCAGGCATTTAATGACGAAGAATACGGACCGCCGCTCTACCCGAGAATCACCTTGCGACTTCGCTCAGGAGCTGGAAATGTCAGCATTGAAGTCGAAGACAATGGTCCGGGCATGAGTGAGGCCGTAAGTCGCCATATCTTTGAACCGTTTTTCACTACCAAGGATGTTGGCAAGGGTACAGGGCTTGGCCTGTCAGTGACCTATTTCATCGTCACAGAACACCATGATGGCACCATTGAAGTGGAATCCGAGCCCGGCAAAGGAACCAACTTCATCATCACCCTTCCTGTAGTTGAAGGGTGATGACTGAGGAACGCTACTCTATCGGGTAGTAGTCCCACCCTCCAACTTGGACAATGTGATCTCAGAGGGTTCGGTATTGGAGGGTTTTTCGGTATCCCCTGTTGATGGCTGCTTATCCATCTCGGCAATTTTGTTCGCCGGTGTTTTTTCTTCGGGTTCAGGGGTAGAAGCCAGCATAGGTTTGTTCGTTAAATTCTCCGGATATCCCAACCCCGGCTGAGTAAAATCGCAAACTCCGTCAGGAAAAATATGCTCCAGAGTTTCCTGGTAAGGAGTCATGTCCACCCTGCCGTATACACCGCTTGCAATAGCGTGCGATACAGATTGCGTCTGGCACTTAAAGATATCGCCTGATATGGGAGCTCCGGCGATTTCACGGGAAGTCATGTATGAAGGAAACACCTGCATGCAAGCACCTACTGGCTTTTGATTCCAGGCGCCATCCCAAACGCTGGTGCCCTGAGCGATGGTTCCTCCCTCTTTGTTGAAGCAAGCGTCCTCTGCGAAGTATGGGCGGTTTTCTACCACGCTGCGATTTGGATTCATTTTGATATTGAGAAGCCAGTCATCCATCACCTCAAAGGCATGCACAACGGGGTTATAAGCCGGATCACTGATCCAGATAATCTGATTGTCAGCATTACCCTGATTTTTCAGCATTCGTGATCGTGTCATAAATGATGCGGAAGAATGGTGCATATCCAGCTGTGGATCCAGATAGTGTCTGACATCCAAAATTGGGATCCCAAGCCTGCCCAAAAAGACATGTCCAGAACGGAAGATACCTTCAATAGCTTCAACTGAGGCTGAAGTACGCCTGGCTGGCTGCTCCGGCCCTGACGGCAAACGCTGATTTTGATGGCTCCATATTGACAGCTCAATGGGGAGAATATCCCCCTGGAGGAACCAAAACTGTTCCTGCTCCATTTCTTCCGGCGACTTCCACCCACCCACACTGGCATTAATTTTAAGAAACTCTTCTGCAGTAATGGACTGATCAATAAGCGCTTTAAGTCCGTACTGAACACCGACATTATCCCAGGTACTCTGTGCGTATCCTTTTTCGTCACGGCCGTAGAATTGATAGAGATCCTCCCAGTGCGTCCAGCGAATTTGTTGTTGAATATGAGGGCTAAAGTTCTTGGCAAAATGAACAAAGTTGGGATTATTGACCAATGGAGTGAGCCCCCGCCATGACGCGACGCACTCACTACTGCCTCTCAGACGTTGAGCAACACCCTGAAGATTACCCTTGAGAACACTGGCGGCGGATGACATGGCCTGAAAGTAATTGATGTTTGATTGAGTCGAGCTGAGTCCCTCAACGGAAACCCGCTCTCCCCAGTCTTCCCACCGGGGGTTTTGGTTATCCTGAACGTCAAAGAAATACTCAAGCGGTTCACAATCCATAACGTAGGTAGTTTGAGAGACCATATCCGGGTAAGAATAAAGAGGGATAATGCCGTCCAGTAAACCTGGGTGATTTTGGGCTAGCAGGTATTGCTGTATGGCTCCTCCGGAACCTCCAATACCTACTGTATACAAGGGCTCACCGTAGAGTGATATAAATTGTTTTTTAACCCGAACGGCAACATCCTCCGCAACCCACATATTGTAATGGTTGCTTGTCTGGTTGGCGGATGAATAGACAACAGCATAGCCTTCGCCAAGCTGATTCTTGCGACGCTTAAGAATGTCATTGGGCTTAATGTTTCCTTGGCGCTTGCCAATGCCAACGCCTCCACGAAACTGATAGATTAACTTTCGATTCCAAAGGTTACCCAGTGGTCGATCCAGGGTTTCCCCCTCTCCTTTAAGGGCGGCAATAGCATAGAAGTAACGATTGATCGTTCCGGTTTCCAGCCGGACAATGAAATCTCTCGGCGCACCGCTGACGTTGATAATCGCAACATCTTGATCTGAAGTTTTTTCATCCAGCGGATAAAACTTGCCATCATTGGCATCGAGAAAGTAGTAGCGTGCGGCAGTTCGATGTAAACAGTCCTGGCTGTAGCCAACAACCTCATCCGTTGGTTCTCCTTCTTCATCCACCGAAAAGACAGGAACACCAATACCTTCGAAATTATCAGCCATGGGCTGTTCATCCGTTACCGTATTTCGACCACACCAGAAGGGATAAGTATTTCGACCGGAAAACAAGGGCTCAACAGGGCCTACGTCACCCACTTTTATGGGGAACGGATAGGTGTCGTGGGGTCTTGGTGTAACGCTGGGATGGGGCCCCTGGTATGCCGGATAGGCTTCGTAGTTTCCCTCTCCCGGAGGCAAATACTGAACCACAGCCTTGGGCGGTTCATGCAGTGAAGGCAGCACTATCATGTAGTAATAAGCTGAAACTCCAATCACGCCCAGCAATAGCAACCCTATTACGCCAAAAGTCCACTTTAGCAAACGCAACATAGCTCCCGCCTCAGTATTTATTTTTAAAGGCAACACGATCTACAAAGAAACTAAACAGCCAGTTTCAACGCATCCGAATAACCTATCTATTTTGGAAGCCAGCTGTTTTTAATAAAAGTATAGAAGCTCAAGAATCACGACATTGAAAAAATCAACCGGTTGGCGAGCAGCTCGATTGAGCCGAGCCATGGGGAATCGAATGAATTCAAACTAAAGGCCTTGTTAATTCTGAATTGCAGCCGTATATCGCATCTTTTTGATATAGCCAGCGGCCACAAAACTTCGATCTTTCAATTCAAAATGATCTTAGAGGAAGCTGCGTTGCGAATTGTATCTGCAGGTTTGAAATGGCCTGTCAGGCATTTATTACCAGCCAGAGAAAGGCCTGAGACCTCTCGTATCAGTGGCGCTAAGCCAGTATAATGCGCCCTCCTTGCCCTTCCTCAGATAGAATCATGGCCATCAACAGCGTATACCCCGAACAATATCAAGCACAGCTGGCAGACAAGGTTCAGCGAATCAATGACCAGTTTTCCAGATTCTCCCCACCTGAACTTGAGGTGTTTGAATCACCGGTCAGTCATTTCCGGATGCGTGCCGAATTTAAAATATGGCACGATCACGGACGTGCCGATTACGCCATGTTTCAACCTGGAGAGTACAAGAAGCCATTTATTATTAATGAGTTTCCGGTGGGGAGTCTGCTGATCAATCGCCTTATGCCTTTGCTGCTGGATGCCATTAACGCGGATGAATTGCTGTCTAAACGCTTGTTTCAGGTCGAGTTTCTGACGACATTGAGCGAGCAGGCAGTGATTACCCTGATCTATCACCGCCCGCTCAATGAGGATTGGGTTGCAAAAGCCAAAGTATTGGCTGAAGAACTGGGGGTACATATTATCGGCCGCAGCCGTAAACAAAAGACCGTGATCGGACAGGATTATGTTATAGAAACCCTTGAGGTTGACGGCGCCCGCTATCAGTACCAGCAGGTGGAGACGGGGTTCACCCAGCCAAATGCCAGGGTGTGCGAAAGCATGCTTGGATGGGCTGTTCGGGGTGCAGCCCCCTTATCGGGTGATCTGCTGGAGCTTTATTGCGGCAATGGGAACTTCACTATTCCTCTCTCCAGAGCCTTCGACAAAGTCCTGGCCACTGAGATTTCCAAAACATCCGTGAATTCTGCTCAATTCAATCTGGAAGCTAATGGCATCGACAATGTCGCCATTGCGCGCATGTCCAGTGAGGAGTTCTCACAGGCGATGGATAAGCAGCGCGAGTTCAGGCGTTTAAAGGATATTGAGTTAGACAGCTACGACTTCTCAACCGTGTTTGTAGATCCACCAAGAGCAGGACTCGATGAGCACACCACCACCATCGTGAAAGGCTTTGATAACATCATGTATGTGTCCTGCAACCCGGATACTTTGGCCCGCGATCTGGAGTCGATCACCGAGACGCATACCATAGAGAAGTTTGCCCTTTTCGATCAATTTCCCTACACACATCATGTGGAATGCGGAGTACTGCTCAGCCGGAAAACGTCAACCTAACCCAAACTACAGTACAGGCTAACCTCAGGCTTATCAAAACCGCTGCCCCAGTATTCTCTGGGCAGCGTCAATAACAAACTCACGGTGGTCACTCTCTAATTTAGTACGTTGACTATCAAACTCGAGCTTTTTCTTGGTCGGCAATGACTTCCAGCTTTCCAAAATGGGTATGTGATCAGTGGCAGCTGCCAGATGATAGAACGCCGCATAGGACTCTTGAATCTCAGTATCAACTGCTAAACCATCCAGTAACACCTTGATTCGGATCGCTCCCTCAGTCAATGTGAGTTGGTCATCAATAATGCCCTGCGCAATAATTTGAATGCTACGGTTAATTCGTTCCCGCTGCTCTTCACCCTGCTTTTTCAGTTCCTCTGATTTCTTCTTCTGTTCCTGTCTGAGCTGTCTGACCTGGTAGACGTAGTAAGCAGCGACAACTGCCAGGACAAGAATGATGGCAACGGCCACTATGGATAAAATTGTCAATGTTGACATAAAGTGCAGTGCTCCAGATTAAGCCTGTGAATGTTTGGTTCGAGGGAGTATTTGAAACAGCTACATTAGCTGCCAAAAGGTCAGTAAAAATACACCCAGACTGATACTCAATAGTGATCCAATGGTGGTAAATACCACGATATTCGCCGCGAGTGTTGCATTGCCGCGATAGGCTTTAGCCATCACAAAGCTGGCGGCAGCGGTTGGACTCGACATCAGCAGAAACACCATACCCAGATTTTGCCCATGTTGATCCATCAATATCAAAGGCAAGATCGCAACCACGGGCATCAAGACCAGCTTTAAGAACGCGGTTTTCAACAAAGGCTGAACATTATCCTTGACGCTTCGATAACTGAGGGTTCCACCAATGCAAATTAAAGCGATGGGCAATGTGTATTTTACAAACAAATCACTGACGCCAAGTACCCGTGAGTCGATAGAAAAATCCATCAAGGCAAGCGGCAAGGCTGCTAATATGGCAAGAATCAGCGGGTTTTTTAACAGGCTTTTCAGCAGTAGCGCAGGACTTAAGCGTCCTTCATTCAAGCCATCTACAAAGATATAAACACTGATGATGTTATAGGCAATTGTGATCATTGCCATCAATAGCGAGACCTGAGCCAGAATACCGTCACCATAAGCGTTGATGCACAGCAGAATACCTATAATGCCGAGATTGCCACGCAGCGCGCCCTGCTGCATAACGGTTGCATCTTCTTGCGGCAGCGAATCCCTTTTAGCCCATAATCGAGAAACGGTGAGGATAAACAGTGTTGCTATCAAGCAGATACCAAAAAGTAGAGGCTCAACTGCATCAGCGATTGGCTGCCTGACGGTACTGGTAAACATCAGCAGCGGCAGACTGACATAGAACACGAATGTAGAGCCCCGATGGATCCATTTCTCAGACAATAAGCCGAGCCCTTTTAGCGCTGCACCTAACACCAACCACAAAAAGATCGGTGCTGTCACCGAAACAGTAAAGCGCAATACCTCTAAAAACATGGATTTATTCGCCGTCTAAACTATCAGAGACAAGACTGGCAGTATCCACTGAGTCATCTTGATCAGCTTTATCGAGTGCTAACTGCTTTTTGGTTTTCGCTCCAAGCAACCTAAGGCTCTCAACCCGTCTTATCAAATTACCACGACCGGTGGCCAAACGTTTATGGGTCAATGCATAGGCCTGACTTGCTTTATCGATCTGCTTACCGACATCTTCCAGTGCGTCTATCAGCAAGGCAAATTGATCGTACAATCCACCAGCCTGACGAGCGATTTCTTCAGCATTTTGGTTTTGCTTTTCATAACGCCAAATATTTTCAACGGTGCGTAAACTGGCCAGCAAGGTGGTCGGACTGACCAGAATAATGTGTTTGGCATAGGCTTCCTGGAATAAACTTTGATCAGCCTGCAGGGCAGACATGAACGCTGCTTCGACTGGAATGAACAGGAAGACAAAGTCCAGACTGCGTATTCCCTCGAGCTTCTCGTAGGACTTTCCGCTCAATTGCTGGACATGGGTTCTGACAGAAGCCAGATGCTGTTTTAACGCTTGCTGACGGCTGGCATCATCAGTTGCTGATGTGTACTGCTCATAATGTAGAAGAGATACCTTGGAGTCGATAATTATATCTTTACCCTCCGGAAGACGAACAATCACATCCGGATTACGCCGTTTACCGTCTTCGTCCTTCAGGGCAACCTGAACATCATATTCGCGACCACGCTGCAGACCTGAGTCCTCAAGTAGTCGCTCCAGAATAACCTCACCCCAATTACCCTGGGTTTTATTATCGCCTTTCAATGCATTGGTCAGATTGATGGCATCCTCACCAATCTGACGAGTCTGTTTTTGTAACTCAGCAATTTGACCAACCAATTTGCTACGTTCTGAATTTTCTTTGTCGTAGGCATCCTCAACCTTTTTACGAAAGGCCTCAATCTGCTCCTTGAGTGGATTCACACTGGCCGAAAGTGTTTGCTGGCTTTGCTCAGTAAAACGCTGTTGTTTATCGTCAAAAATTTTGTTGGCGAGCAAACTAAACTCGCTGTTCAGCTGTTCTCTGGCTTCTTTAAGTAAGGTCAGCTTCTCTTCCAGATTGGTTTTGTCAGCCTGACTTTTGGCTTGCAGACTCTGGTGCTCAGCATGCAGACGGCGTAACTCACTTTCTTTAGCCTCCATGGCAGCCTTCAACGCCTCGAGGTCACTCGCTTTATTATTCAAAACTGCTAACTGAGCATCTTTTTCTGAGAGGCTTGCTTGGTATTGTTGAAGCTGGCTCTGTAATGAGGTTATTTCTTCACGACCTCTCTGCTCACTGCTTATCGTCTGATCAAGGCGCTGATGGCATAAGGTGAGATCCGTGGAAAATTGATGCAGCTGCTCCTGCAACTCCCGCTCTTTGCGAGAAAACATCTGGCTTTGTCGCTTTAACACGATGCCCGCTAACACTGCCATAGCCAGTGCAGTGATCAAAACCCACTGGATATCAGCTAATGTTAAATTATCGAATGTCATGCATAAATCCGTTGTAATGTCAGTGAAGGCTGATTTTGAGCCAAAGCTGCAGCTGTTTATCAGGTCTTGCTTTGTTTTTCTCGAGGTAGGCCGTTATTATCCGCATGTTCAGTGACTGGCATTGAGATTGGGCTCCGGGATCCATTATTTGTTAGCTTTTTGATGTTAGCTATCAGAATCTTTGAAGCTGTATTTCTATAATAAGGCCAACAGAATTGAGACAAGCCAATAGTTGAGCAAAAAATGACCGAATTGCCCAATGAAACCACCGAGAAAATCAGAACACTCTGTGCTGATGCTTATGAGAGCTATGATCAGGGTGATTTCAGAAAAGCATTGCGCCTATTCTATCAAGGTTGGCTACTGCTGCCCAAGCCTCAAACTGACTTCGCTGAAGCCGGATGGGTTCTGACGGGCATTGGCGACAGTTATTTTCGACTCAAGCAGTATATACCCGGATGTGAGGCTCTTCGGTCTGCCAACCACTGTCCTCAGACCCGTGATAACCCATTTATTCATCTCCGGCTGGGCCAGTGCCTTTATCAGATAGGTGAAAGAGCCTCAGCCCGCACTCACCTGCTAAAAGCTTACCGGCTGGGAGGTTCAGGCCTCTTTAAAGCCGAAAGGCCTGAATATTTGGATTGCATATCGAAGCACCTCTAAGCTTTGCCCAATATTTGAACAATTCCTCCCGCTCCGTTTAAAAAATCATTTTTTTGGTCACATTTCTCACATTTATCATTAAAGTCTTGTAAATCACAGCCGATACCTTTGATGCCAACAGATCATTTTCTCGTCAGGGAAACCCGTTCTGACGACTTAACTATTAACAATTGCATTAAAGGAATACGCCAATGAAGCGCAAAACCCTACTACTGCCAGCTTTAGCTTTTGCTGCCTTTGCTCCACTGTCCATGGCTTGTAGCAAGCCTGCTGCCCCCAGCCTGCCAGATCCCTCTTCTGCAGTTACTCCTCAAATGGTAAAAGCCAAGAATGACGTAAAGGCCTTTATCGATCAGGCTGAAGCTTACTTAAAGTGCAACATCAGCACCAACCAGCACAATGCCATGGTTGATGAAATGAAGTCTGTTGCTGACAATTTCAACAGCATCGTTCGTGCCTACAAGGAACGTATGGCCGGTTAAGATAGCCTGTCCCCGCCACGCCTGATTTTTTCTCAGATTTGGCGGGGTTAGGTTAGCTTTCCCCTATCCCGCTATCGTTCTTCAACTGCCTGCCACCTGGCCGGCAGTGACACTCTCCCGCAGCTATGCGATGATTTCGGCTTTCTCACCGGAAGGACTCCCTAGCTCAAATGCCTATCAGCTTGTTCGATATTCAGCCGCTTCTTGAGCCAATCAATGAAGGCGTACTCATTCTCACACCTAACAGTCGTCTTAAGAATAAGCTGGTTGCGGCCTACAATCAGTTTCAGGAGCTGTCCGGAGCCAAGGTCTGGGAAGCCCCGAGAGCCTACTCCCTGAGCGAATGGGTATCTGAGAGCTATCAATTACTGCTCGACCAGGCACTCCTTGCCTCTCCATCTACCCCGGCCAGTGAATTTGTACTGCAACAATTGTGGCTGGAAATCATTCAAGAAGATGCAATTGGCGCAGAACTGATCAATCCTCACAAGCTGGCCAGTGACGCGCAAACCGCCTACCGCACCCTGCAACGCTGGAATCTGAATGCTTCTGCTCTTATCAATGAGGGTGCTGCAGAAGAGAATCCCCTGATTCGATGGGTAGACAAGTTTGAAGATGTATTGACTCAGCACCAACTCTGCACACCAGAACAGGTGCAACAAGAAATAATCCAGAGCTATTGTTCAGGTCTTGTGCCCAAAGAAGACAAGTTATTGTTGCTGGGGTTCGATGATATTCCTCCTTTGAGTCGCATCCTGTTTGAAAGCATGTCTTGTGAGTGTCAGGAAAGAGCAACCTTTACCTCCACGACAGCCAATCGCCAAAGCTTGCTTGGCTGCCCCAACCAGCAGGATGAAATACGAGCTGCCGCTTGCTGGGCGCAATCTGTCCTGAAAAAAGACCCCGGTGCATCTATTGGTGTGATCGCACCAAATCTTGGTCAGATTCGTAAAACCGTAGAGCAAATTTTTGTCGAAGTCCTTGAGCCTCAATATTCGTTGCCAGAAACCGCGCGCTACACCCTGCCTTTCAACTTCTCTGCAGGGATACCCTTGGGCAGTGTGCCTCTGATTCATGATTCTTTGATGCTTCTGCAACTGAATCACTACCGAATCAGGACCGAAGACCTTATAGAGCTTTTAAGTTCTCCGTTTTGGGGAATAGCAGACAGTCTGTCAGTGAGTGAGTCATTGGCACAACAACTGAAGAAGCTTCAGCGAGCCAGAATTAAAGTCAGTCAGTTAAGACAAATCTGCCATAAACTGGCTCAGCATGAAGCCCCCCCTTCTTCAACAGAAGACCTTGAGTCAGAACAGTGGCAATTGCTGGATCAGCGATTACAACATATTGAGTCATTACGCCGTCAGCGTGCCAAACAGCTATTACCCAGCCAGTGGCTGGAATTGTTTGAGTCTCAATTGCGGCATCTGGGCTGGCCTGGAACGCGCCGGCTGGACAGTAATGAATTCCAGCAAATGACCCAGTGGTATCAATTGCAGGAGAAATTTTGCCAGCTGGAAAGTACTGGCAAGCTATTCACCTGTGATGAGGCCATTAACCTCTTGACCCAGCTGGCAGGCAGCGAACATTTTCAGGCACAGACACCTGAGTCTCCCGTGCAAATCCTGGGTATTCTGGAGGGTGCTGGACTGCAGTTTTCTCATTGCTGGGTCTTGGGGATGAGTCAACAAAACTGGCCACCAGCGCCAGAGCCCAATCCACTGTTACCATTGAGCTTGCAGCGTCAGCATGGCATGCCCCATGCCGATGCCGATCGTGAACTTGCCTTTGCCGAACGCCTGACGGAAGGCTATCGGCATTGTGCTCCAGAGGTGGTGTTCAGTTACCCCTGCTTTGATGCGGATATGCCATTGCAACCCAGTGCTCTGGTCAAAAACCTTGTTGCCTCTTCGGCCGAAGACACTCTTAAAGCATTGGATTCTTCGCTTTCAACAGGCTGGCCCAACTACCTGCAGGAAATCGTTGCGCACCAGCAACTTGAATGGATTAACACTGGCACCGGCCCAGCAGTAAGCCCCACTGAGCTCGCCCAGATTCGTGGTGGAAGTCAGATCCTGAAAAACCAGGCAATATCCCCTTTTGCAGCTTTTGCCCTGCATCGTCTTGGCGCTCAACAAGCCGATCCCGAGGCGTTAGGTTTTACACCGATGCAACGCGGGCAGATCCTGCACGATGCGTTATCCGATATCTGGAAAGCGCTGGTGGATCAGAAGACCCTTATAGCAATGCCTGATATGGAGCTTAAAGCACTGGTAAATGCACGGGTACAGGAACACATCCACCAGTTCCGCAAACGCGAACCTGACTTCTTTGGGGAAAACTATTCCGCCCTTGAACAACAGCGTCATTGCCAGCTAATCCTCCGTTGGCTTGAGTTGGAGAAACAACGCCCGGAGTTCACTGTCGTGGCCAATGAAGACGCCATTAAGGCCAATTTCGCCGGTTTGCCTTTGACATTACGTCTGGACCGCATGGATAAACTGAGTGATGGAGAGCTCATTCTGATCGATTACAAAACCGGTTCTCCGACCCCTAAAAGCTGGGGTGGTGAACGTCCGGATGAACCGCAATTACCGCTCTACTGTTTATGTTATCTGCAGGATCAGGAGACCGACATCAGTGCTGTTATGTTTGCTCAGGTGAACGCTAAAGAAGTTGCCATCAAAGGCTTGGGGGGGCTGTCAGTGGATCATCCAGACATTTTGCCCGCAGGCAAAGCAGATTCTCTGGAGCTGCCCACCGATTGGCAATTAATTCGAGAGCACTGGCAACAGCAGCTGGAAATGCTGGCAACCACCTTCTTGCAAGGTGACTGTTCACTGGATTTTAAAAGCCCTTCTTTAAAACGGTTTTATGAAGATTTGGCCCCTATCCTGCGCTGGCAAGAAGAAGACTTTGTACGCGATGCCTTTCAGCTTCATGGGGGGCAAGCATGATGCAGCCACAAGATCATCTGGCTCGCGCCGAAGCCCTGAATCCTCAAAAGTCCTTCGCGGTCACTGCACCTGCGGGCTCCGGCAAAACCGGCTTGCTGACTCAGCGGGTTTTAACCCTACTTCCCCTGTGTGATAACCCGGAAGAAGTGGTCTGCATTACCTTTACCCGCAAGGCTGCGGCGGAAATGCAGGAACGAATCACCGACGCCATACAGTTTGCCGCCGAGAATCCCCGCCCGGAAGAACCTCACGAACAGTTAACCTGGGATCTGGCACGTAAAGTTATCGAACGGGATCAGCAACAACAGTGGCAACTGCTTAAAAACCCCAATCGATTGCGTGTCCAGACCATCGATGGCCTGTGTCGGTCGTTAACTCAATACAACCCCATTACCAGTGGCATTGGTGGCTCCAGTCAAATGCTCGAGCACCCGCAGGTTGTTTATCGTCAGGCGGTTGAGCAAACCCTTGCGTCGCTCGAGCAGGAAGGACAGCTTCAGCACGACTTAAAAGAGCTGTTTGTTCACCTGGACAACAATATTGAGGCGGTTACAAACCTGTTGATCAGTCTTCTAGGCAAGCGTGATCAGTGGCTGTTGCCACTTCTCAGCGCTAGGGATGCGCGAACCTATTTGGAAAATGTTCTCCAGCAATTGGTCATCGAAACACTGGAAGAGACCAGCGAACTTTTGCTGCCACACGCCAGCGATCTGTGCTTACTCGCCGATTACGCGGGCACCAACAGCCTTGAAGACAAACCCGGCTCGCTGATCTGTCAGCTATCTGGCATGGTCGAGTTGCCCCCCTGTCTGCCGGAGAGTCTGGAGGATTGGCGCTGTGTCGTAGAGTTGCTACTGACTCAGGCAGGACAGTGGCGCACCCTCAAAGGACTCAACAAGAATTTTGGGTTTCCCGCCGGGACAGACAAAGACAGCAAAGCTGCTGCCAAACAAAAGAAAGAGGCCATGGCGGCCCTGATAGGCCACCTGAGTGAGCAAAAGAAACTGCTGGATCTGTTACAGCTTATCCGGATTCTTCCTCCAACCCATTACCCCCACCAGCAATGGCGCCTTCTTGATGGTCTGACCCGCATCATGCCCTATGCTGTTATTCAGCTGAAATTGGCCTTTCGCGCTCTGAACGCGACGGACTTCAGTGAAATCACTCAAGGGGCTCTCATGGCCTTGGGCGATGAGGATTCCCCCACGGACCTGAGTCTGCTGCTCGACTACCAGATCAAACACATTCTGGTGGATGAGTTTCAGGATACTGCCACTCCACAATTGCAACTGCTGGAAAAACTGACCGCCGGCTGGCAACCGGATGATGGCCGTACTCTGTTTATCGTGGGTGACGGCATGCAGTCCTGCTATGGATTCCGTGACGCAAACGTCGGTATTTTTCTGGATGCCCGCAACAATGGCATCGGCGACATCGCTCTCACGCCTCTCGAATTGACGGTCAATTTCCGCTCCCAATCCGCTGTAGTGGACTGGGTCAACATGGCATTTAAAAACGCCTTTCCCGAAGCGGATGACATATCACGAGGTGCAGTAACCTACGCGCCGTCTGTGGGGTTTAAACCAGCTCTGGACGGACCGGCAGTGAAAACCCACGTGTTTCTGGACGCTCCGGATCGCAAGGCCGAAGCCGAGAAAGTCGTTGAGCTGGTCAAGGAAGCACTTGCTGCAGATGACAAGGGGCGTGTCGCGATTCTGGTCAGAAACCGCCCTCACTTGCGTGAAGTCATCCATGCCCTGCAAACCGCCGGATTGCGCTGGCAGGCAACGGACATCGACCCTCTTTCGAGCCGTATGGCAATCGTCGATTTACTGAGTCTCACCCGCGCCCTGCTCGATCCTTCTGACCGCAACGCCTGGCTCGCTATCTTGCGATGCCCGATGATTGGTTTGAGTAATGAGGACTTGCTGAGACTGGTAAGGCACAGCAAAACTGAAGATCAAAAAAACTTTCCTGCCATTCTGAACAATCTTCTTGATCACACAAGCATCGAGGGATTAAGCAAGGAAGCCAAAAAGATACTCAGCCGGACTGTCCCACAGATTAAAACCGCCTGGCAAAATCGTCGCCGTAAAAGTTTAAGACAGTGGATCGAAGGACTCTGGGTGTCTCTCGGCGGGCCTGCCTGTGTGCCTGACGCTATTGATTTGACCAACGCCCAAGACTTTTTCAATCTGCTGGACAAATTCGACGAAGGCGGAAAGCTGCTGCAGTGGGACGAGTTTTCCCGCTCGGTAAAACAACTCTATGCCCGCCCTGCGGCAGATGCTGATCCGCGGATTCAGGTAATGACCATTCATAAATCCAAGGGGTTGGAGTTTGAAACCGTCATCATCCCCGGACTGGACAAAACCCAGCGCAGCGATGAAAAGCAGCTGATTTTGTGGCAGGAACGAATCAATACCAACCACGAAAAACAACTCATGCTGGGACCTCTATCCGCCACGGGTGACGATGATGATCCTCTGTATCAATTCCTGCGCCAGGAACAAAAAATCAAAAACACGCTGGAGGCTACACGGTTACTGTATGTAGGTTGTACCCGTGCGATCAAACGCCTTCACCTGCTGGCCAATCTTAATGTGGATAGCAAAAGTGAACTGCCAAAAGCCCCCTCTGCCGGAGCGTTGCTTGCACCTTTGTGGCCAGCCGTGCAGGAAGCGGCACAATACACTGTGGTCGGTGAAACTGAAGAAACCCGCCACAACCTTCAGCCCATCGCCATGATTCGTCGCCTGACACCGGATTGGCAGCGCCCGACGTTGGTACCCTCCAGTCTTTTGGCCGCTTACCGGGGCCGGGAGTTTGGGGATGAAGAAAACATCGTCAACGATGATTATTTGCGACATAGGGCATCGCGCTATACCGGCACAGTGTTGCACCGAACCCTTGCGCAAATTGTCAATGATGGGATCGAGACCTGGGACAGTAACCGTATCCGTCGCCAGCACCCCTTCTGGCTCAGTCAGCTTCGCCAACAGGGTTTATTTGGCCATTCATTAACGGAAGCTCTCAACCGGATTGAGCTGGGCCTGCACCGTATGCTGGCTGATGACAAAGGCCGCTGGTTACTGGACAACCGTCATGAACAATCGGCCTGTGAACAGAGCTTTTGGTCGGCTCCTCAGGGAGAATCCAAGACACCTGGGGCGCGCAACTCCATCATTGATCGTACGTTTGTTGACCGGGGTGTTCGCTGGATTATCGATTACAAGTCCAGCGAGCCCACAGCCGACCAGGATTTAAACAGCTTTTTGAGTGCAGAAACTGAAGCATATTTACCTCAGCTGCAACGCTATCGCCGGTTGTTCCCTGAATTGGATGACGAACACGTAAAAATGGCACTGTATTTCCCGTTATTGGCTCATCTGGAAGTGTTGAGTTGACACGGATTGTAAAAACCAGCTAAAAACCAGCCTTTAATGGCCAAAATCAGGCCATTAAGTTTCACTATTTATGTTGTTTTTCAGTAGAATAGCCCGCTTACCGAAAACAACCGTATTGGGTAGTTCAATGACAGAGTTCGCTGTAGACGATCTGAACATCGTCTCGCAAGAGATCCTGATTTCACCAGCTGCAATCAAAAGCGCCTTACCGCTGACCGATAAAGCACGCAAAGTAGTGACTGAAGGGCGCGAGACCGTTCGTAACATTTTAGAGGGTAAGGATCACCGCTTGATGGTCGTGATTGGCCCCTGCTCCATCCACGACGTAGATGCTGCGATAGACTATGCGCATCGCCTGAAAGCACTCTCAGATGATGTTAAAGACTCTCTGTTTATCGTGATGCGTGTGTATTTCGAAAAACCTCGCACCACAGTGGGCTGGAAAGGCCTGATCAACGACCCATACCTGGATGATTCTTTCAAAATCGAAGAAGGCTTGCACATCGGCCGCAAACTGCTGCTGGATATTGCTGAAATTGGTCTGCCGACGGCTACCGAAGCTCTGGACCCGATTTCTCCGCAGTATATTCAGGATCTGATCTCCTGGTCAGCCATTGGCGCTCGCACCACCGAGTCTCAGACACACCGTGAAATGGCCAGTGGCTTGTCTTCTGCCGTGGGTTTCAAAAACGGTACTGACGGCGGTTTGACTGTAGCCATCAACGCACTGGAATCCGTTTCCAGCCCTCACCGTTTCCTCGGCATCAATAACGACGGTCAAGTGGCTATCACCCACACCAAGGGCAACGCCTACGGTCACGTGGTATTGCGTGGCGGTGCTGGCAAGCCAAATTATGACTCCGTCAGTATTGCTCTGTGCGAGCAGGAACTGGAAAAAGCCGGTGTATCCACCAATATCATGGTCGATTGCAGCCACGCGAACTCCAACAAAAATCACGAATTACAACCTCTGGTTATGGACAACATTGCCAATCAGATTCTGGAAGGCAACCAGACCATTATTGGCCTGATGGTGGAAAGTAATATCGGTCCGGGTAACCAGAAGATTTCCAGCAATCTGGACGATCTGACCTATGGCGTCTCCGTTACCGACGCCTGTATTGACTGGCCAACGACAGAGAAAACCATCAAGGATATGGCAGCAAAAGTCGCTGAACCCCTGAAAAAGCGTCGTTAAAATAGCCGATCAGATACAATTGTTCAGACACAAAAAAGCCGGCCTCATCTGAGTGCCGGCTTTTTTGTGTCTCGCGACCGATGCCGAATATTAATCCCACCAGGGGTAAAATGCGGGCAAGTCTGAAGGAGCCTTCTGAGTAAACTCTGCCTTGCGTTTCTCCAGAAACGAGGCGACCCCCTCTTTACCGTCTTTTTGACTGGCATAAAAAATGGCCAGCGAGTCGACCTTGTGCGCGTCGCGGGGATGAGGCATTGCCGAATTGCGATACATCATCTGACGTGTCATTGCGATGGCGACAGGTGAGCTGTTATCGGCGATGTGACGAGCAATCTTGTAGGCCTCATCCAGCAGCTCTTCCGGCTCGTAGACATCTTTAACCAAACCGTAAGCCTTGGCCTTATCCGCATCCAGTATTTCTGCTGAATAGGTCAATTCCAAAGCCTGAGACAAGCCCACTACTCTGGGCAAAAACCAGGTAGAACAGGCTTCAGGAGTAATACCTATCTTATTGAAAACAAAACCAATTCTGGCCTTGGTTGATGCCAGGCGAATATCCATTGGAAGGGTCATGGTGGCACCAATGCCCACAGCGGCACCATTGATGGCAGCGATTACCGGCTTGCAACACTCATAAAGTGCCAGACTGACCCTTCCCCCGGTATCACGAACACCAGAGATGTACTCAGGGTCTTCGTAATGCTCTTCCACATCTTCAAGGCTGGGCTCAAGCTCTTCGTTGAGTCCAAAAACGTTACCTTCAGCGGTTAGATCCATTCCAGCACAAAAAGCCTTGCCAGCGCCGGTAAAGACAATCACTCGAACATCGTCATCATCACTGGCGCGATTAATGGCATCTACAAGCTCGTTGGCCATAGTGACGGTGAAAGAATTCATATGCTCCGGGCGATTCAAGGTGATGGTTAGAATGCCGTCGCCAAGCTGATAATCCAATGTGGTGTAAGTCATAGGTTTTCCTGATACTTCATTTTGTTATACGGGTTAACCCTACCACAAAAAGCGGTTTTTCAGACATAAAAAAAGCCGCAAAACGCGGCTTTTGAAATCCAAATGTGTCGCTGTAAACAGCTCGAAAGTTAACCTTTAGGCGTATGCATTAGAGGTATCACTGTGATCTGTCATATCCCGAACACCTACCAGACCGGGAATTTTTTCGATCAAGGTCTTTTCGACACCTTCCTTCAGGGTAATGTCGACTGCGCTACAGCCCTGACAACCGCCACCAAACTTCAGTACGGCATAGTTGTCTTCAGTGTATTCAACCAGTGAGACCTCTCCGCCATGGGCAGCCAGTCCGGGGTTGATTTCGTTGTATAAAACGTAGTTGATGCGATCTTCAACCGGACTGTCGTCAGTCACTTGAGGCATTTTCGAATTGGGAGCCCGAATAGTGAGCTGCCCACCCATGCGATCCGGTGAGTAATCAACTTTGGCGTCTTCAAGGAAGGGTAAACTGCGCTCTTCAAAATAAGCAGAGATCTTATCAAGGTCGAGTTTAACGTCTCCGTCCTGCTCTTCACCCGGGCGGCAATAGGCAATACAGGTCTCAGCCTGAGGGGTGCCGGGATTCGCGACAAACATCCGAATAGCGATACCTTCACAATCCTGTTTGCTGAGCAGCTCTGCAAGGTATTCCTGAGCCGAATCTGTAATCGTTACGTTAACCATCAAACCTAAACCTCACTAATTGACTCAGGTATTTTACGGAAAAATGCGCCCGATAAAAACCACTGAAATAGCAAGGTTTAATTAATTGTCTGTTGTTGATAACCGCTCTCATGCCCGTTGATAGGGATTCTCATCGGCTGTGAACACCGCTCACCAAGGGGCCAATTAACCTAAACTTTTATTTCCGGATTGGGTTAAAACGGTGATTGCTGCTAGAATGCCGACCTACATCAAAATATTTTGATATAGATTGTATTTTTGATGATTTTGAGTGCTTTTTGTACAAAAAACTATCACTTTCAATCTTTATTGGTTTTGAAAGAACGCTTTTCACTTAATAAAAGGTTTTTAAACGATGTCTGATCGCAACGCTCGCCTCACTGCCCTTCACGCCGCCATTAAGGATCGCATTCTGATTCTCGATGGAGGTATGGGTACGATGATCCAGAGCTATCAGCTGGGTGAAAGTGATTACCGCGGTGACCGCTTCGCCGATTATCACCTGGATATCGCCGGTAATAACGACCTGTTGTCCATTACCCAGCCGAAACTGATCAAAGAGATGCACACGGCCTATATGGAGGCCGGTGCCGATATCATTGAAACCAATACCTTTAACAGCACACAAATCTCCATGGCTGATTACGAGATGGAATCTCTGGCCCATGAGATCAATGTGGCTGGAGCCAGACTCGCCCGTGAAGCGGCGGACGAGATGACTGCCCGCAACCCAGACAAGCCACGTTTCGTGGCAGGTGTTATCGGGCCGACCAGTCGTACCTGTTCCATCTCGCCGGATGTGAATGACCCAGGCGCCAGAAACGTCACTTTTGATCAGTTGGTAGAGAACTATCTTGAGTCCGTGGATGGCCTCGTTAAAGGCGGCTCTGACCTGATCTTGATCGAAACCATCTTCGATACGCTAAACGCCAAAGCGGCGATCTACGCCGTACAGGAATACTTTGAGCGCGAAGGTGTGGAACTGCCAATCATGATCTCAGGCACCATTACCGATGCCTCCGGTCGCACGCTCTCCGGACAGACAACGGAAGCGTTTTACAACTCATTGGCTCACGCCAAACCTTTATCCATCGGGTTGAACTGTGCACTTGGCGCCAAAGAGCTGCGTCAGTATGTGCAGGAGCTTTCCAGAGTCGCTGAGTGCCATGTCTCTGCCCACCCGAATGCTGGTCTGCCCAATGAGTTTGGTGAATACGACGAAACCCCAGAGCAGATGATTGCCGTCGTCAAAGAGTTTGCCGAAAGTGGTTTGGTAAACATCATCGGTGGTTGCTGTGGTACTACCCCAGGTCACATCAAAGCCATTGCGGATGAAATGACCAAACACCAGCCGCGAAAGATCCCTGACATCGAACCCGCCTGTCGCCTCTCCGGTCTGGAGCCTTTTAACATCACGGCAGACTCCCTGTTCGTCAACGTGGGCGAACGCTGTAACGTTACAGGTTCCGCTAAATTCAAGCGCCTGATTGTTGAAGGTGACTACGACACTGCGCTGGAAGTTGCTCTGGAGCAGGTAGAAAATGGCGCTCAGGTAATCGATATCAACATGGACGAAGGCATGCTCGACGCTGAAGCCGCCATTGTCCGCTTTCTGAATCTGATCGCTGGTGAGCCGGACATTTCCCGCGTGCCGATCATGGTGGATTCGTCAAAGTGGGAAGTCATCGAAGCTGGGTTGAAATGCATCCAGGGCAAGCCAATCGTGAACTCCATCAGCCTGAAAGAAGGTGAAGCGGAATTTATTGAAAAAGCCCGCCTCTGCCAGCGCTATGGTGCAGCTGTTGTGGTTATGGCTTTTGACGAAGATGGTCAGGCGGATACCCTGGCGCGCAAAATCGAAATTTGTGAGCGCTCTTACCGGGTGCTCGTGGACAAGGTTGGATTTAATCCAGCCGACATCATCTTTGACCCCAACATCTTTGCTGTGGCCACGGGTATTGAAGAGCACAACAACTACGCGGTTGATTTTATTGAAGCGTGTCGCTGGATTAAGCAAAACCTGCCCCATGCGGGTATTTCCGGTGGGGTTTCCAACGTCTCCTTCTCCTTCCGGGGAAATAACCCTGTCCGTGAAGCGATTCACTCCGTGTTCCTCTATTACGCCATCCAGGCTGGCCTCAACATGGGTATCGTGAATGCCGGACAACTTGCGGTTTACGATGACCTGCCCGCAGAGCTCAAAGATGCCGTTGAAGACGTAATCCTCAATCGCAACGAGGACGCTACCGAAGCGTTGCTGGCCATTGCCGACAAGTTCAAAGGTGATGGCAGCACCGGGGAGAAAAAAGAAGATCTCGAGTGGCGCAGCTGGGACGTTAAAAAACGCATTGAGCATGCACTGGTAAAAGGTATATCGACCTTCATTGTGGAAGATACCGAAGCTGCACGCCTTGAGGCTGACAGACCTCTGGATGTGATCGAGGGTCCTCTGATGGACGGCATGAACGTGGTCGGCGACCTGTTCGGAGCCGGTAAAATGTTCCTGCCCCAGGTGGTGAAATCCGCACGAGTCATGAAGCAGTCTGTTGCTTATCTGAACCCGTTTATTGAGGCCGAAAAAACCGAAGCCACCAAACCTAACGGCAAAATTTTGATGGCAACCGTAAAAGGTGATGTTCACGATATCGGCAAGAACATTGTTGGCGTGGTGCTGCAGTGTAATAACTTCGAAGTCATCGATCTTGGAGTAATGGTGCCTTGCGAGAAAATTCTGCAAGTTGCACAAGAAGAGAAGTGCGACATCATTGGTCTGTCTGGTCTGATCACCCCATCGCTGGATGAGATGGTCACCGTGGCCAAGGAGATGGAGCGTCAAGGTATCGACAAGCCACTCCTGATTGGTGGTGCCACCACCTCCAAAGCCCACACTGCCGTTAAAATTGAGCCACAGTTCAAGCTCAATCAGGTGACTTATGTTGCAGATGCCTCACGTGCTGTAGGTGTTGCCAGTCGTTTGCTAAACGATGACCAGCGCGATGCTTTTGTTGCAGAAACCCGTGCTGAATATGAGCAGGTCCGCGAGCGTAATGCCGGGCGCAAGGCTCGCGGCACTGTGCGCACCTATCCCGAAGCCATCTCCCGTGGTTTGAAACTGGATTGGAGCAACTATACCCCACCGGCACCCACATTCACGGGCACAAAGGTATTCGATGATTACCCTCTGGAAGAGTTGATTGAAACCATCGACTGGACCCCCTTCTTCATTACCTGGGACCTGGTGGGTAAATACCCCCGAATCTTTGAGGATGAGGTCGTTGGTGAAGCCGCTAAAAACCTGTTCAACGATGCTCAGGCCATGCTCAAACGTATTGTTGATGAAAAGCTGCTCACCGCTAAAGCAGTTATCGGCTTCTGGCCGGCCAATACCGTCAATCACGATGATATTGCCGTATTTAAGGATGAGGATCGCACCGAAGAACTGGCGACACTCCACCATATTCGACAGCAGGTACAGAAACCCGGCAACACCAAGCCGAATACCTCACTGGCGGACTTTATCGCCCCGAAAGACAGCGGCAAACAGGATTACATTGGTGGTTTCGCGGTAACAGCTGGCATTGGTTGTGACGAGCTTTGCGCTGAGTACGAAGCCAAACAGGATGACTACAGCAGCATCATGGTGAAGGCTCTGGCAGATCGTCTGGCAGAATCTCTGGCAGAACGCATGCATCAGCGTGTACGCAAAGAGTTCTGGGGCTACATCCCTGACGAACAACTGGATAACGAAGAACTCATTAAAGAGAAGTATCAGGGAATTCGTCCTGCGCCGGGTTATCCCGCCTGCCCAGACCACACAGAGAAAACCACCCTCTTCAATCTGCTGGATGCCACTAAAGAAATTGGCGTTGAGCTGACAGAGCACTTTGCCATGACACCGACAGCGGCGGTTTCTGGCTGGTACTTCTCGCACCCTGAGTCGTATTACTTCCCAGTGGGCAAGATCCAAAAGGATCAGGTGGAGTCCCTGTCTGAGCGTAAAGGCATGGATGTACCAACACTTGAACGCTGGCTGCAGCCGATTCTGGGGTATGACGACTAATTTCCAGCCTCGCAACTTCTCCGTGCCAGTAAGCTCCTGGCGCGGAGAATCCTGATACTCTTATCATTTTATTGTCATCTTTGGCGCGTATATTCTCCTCATATTCCAAGAGGTACCGCCATGTATATCTTCAAAGACCCCTACTTTCTGGCCATTCTGTTTTTTACCTCCTTAGTCATGAGTCTTTTGACGGCCGTTCAGGCCCAGGCTGATGATCAAATCAGTGATGAAATGGTTGTATTGTCACAACAGATTGTCCGCGATTACCGGGAATTACGAACCAGTTGCAGTGAGAAGGAAGGCGAAGCCATGAAAATGTGTTATTTCCGTCTTCGCATTGGCCTGTGGGATTACAAACAAGCTCGGGACACTCTTCGCAAGAAAGGGATTCACTTAGGCGCAGATCCTGAAGAGCAAGTTGCAAAGCACTGAATTGCTCTTCAAAACAACGGCTTGCTTGAGCAAGAAAGAGACAAGCTGCTACTCTACCGACATAAAATAAAAGAGTGGCAGCCTACTATGGAAGAGTCTCACAAAGAGGATTCACAAAAACCCGGTTTCTGGGCCGTTGTTTTTAGCACCTTTGCGGCAGCGTTTGGCGTTCAAAGTAAACGTGCACAAGAGAGGGACTTCAAGCATGGCAACATCTGGGTGTTTATCGTTGCTGGGCTTATCTTCACTACGCTGTTTGTGCTCACCATTTACACGCTGGTTCAAACCGTTCTGAACTCTCAGCAATAATTACCGCTTTCCCAGAAAATCACACCGAGCACCATAGCGCTTAACCGTTTCTATGATGATGACTACCGGAATTACTCATAAGATAATTTAAGTCAATTTAGGCCGTTCAAGCATGCTTCCAGAGCGAAGCAGACTCAATGCCACCGGCGCGTAATAGCTTCTGAATATTCCCCTTTAGCACTCGATATTCGGTAGTGTGTAACTCCTGAAGAAAGATTTCCTGATGTTTTTCAGCCGCATCATCCAGATGCTGCACCATCATTTTTCCCGGCTCAGTAATGTGGATTTTAACTGAACGACGATCCAGACCGTCGTGCTCACGGAGCACCAAACCTTTCTTTTCCAGTCGATCAACCAGTCGTGTGACCGCTGAACGATCAATGCCAATCTGTTCTGCAATGTGCGCGGGAGTGTTGGCTAGCTCGTGAGTTAACACATTCATCACCATCCACTGGGGCCAGGTTACGTCCAGAGTTTCCAGCTCTTTATTGAATCTGTCCTGCATAACGCTGGCCAAGCGAGAAATCCAGAATGTATAGCTGTTATGAAGAAGAAAAGACATAAGACCCGCCAATTTCAAGGTGCTTGAGAAACATAGATGCAAAAAAAATAATTGATTAATCAATACTTGTCAAAGCATAAAGTAGATATTCAATCAGGCTGGGCATTATTTATACAGGTCGGATGTGCTTCGGAGAGAGAAAAGAGAGAAGAAAAAGCGAAGCCTTCGGGCTCCGCTAATTCCATTTATTGGCCACTGATCCAGAAGATACAGGTGGAAACAAAGATGGCGATAAGTGCAACAGCTGCGATAGCATCAGCGGTGCTATCACCCGATTCCTGCATTTCAAATTCATCGTGCATTATTATTATTCTCCATATAAATGTGAGATACGTATGAATGGAAAAGCTAGTACTGCATAGCTGAAGTCATTATAGGCATAGAAGAATTCTGTCTATCAAGGCAAAAAAACCGGTTATTCATTTATTGTCTAAAATTTGCCCGACAGATCAGAAAGTTAGAATATGAGGTAACTTTTTCTGTTACCTTTTCCCCCATGAGACCCCATTTTGACCCTATCGCGAAACACCATGATTTGGTGTATCCTTTCGCGCCTCGACTTTGGGTACAAGTCTCTGATCTATAAAGAGAAGCGCCTTTTGTCGTCGTGATTAACCTAACTGAACCAGGTGTACTTCTCAATGTACAAATATGATGAGTATGATCAAAAGATCGTGCGCGAGCGTGTCGCTCAGTTTCGCGGTCAAACCGAGCGTTATTTGGCCGGTGAATTAAAGGATGAAGAGTTTCTTCCTTTACGACTGCAAAATGGCCTGTATATCCAGCGCTTGGCTCCCATGCTGCGAGTCAATGTGCCTTACGGCATGCTGAACACCACACAGCTTCGCAAGCTGGCCCATATTGCCCGCCACTATGACAAAGGCTACTGCCACGTCAGTACTCGTCAAAATATTCAGTTTAACTGGCCTGAACTGGCTGAAGTGCCTGATATTCTCGCCGAACTTGCCGAAGTAGAGATGCACGCTACTCAATCCAGTGGTAGCTGTATCCGCAATGTCACTTCAGATCAATTTGCCGGCATCAGTAGCGACGAGATCGTGGATCCCCGCCCCTATTGCGAAATCATTCGTCAGTGGTCAACCTTCCACCCGGAATTCGCCTTTTTGCCACGCAAATTCAAAATTGCTGTGACCGGCGCCGCCAGTGACCGTGCAGCGGTACAGGTTCACGACATTGGGCTGGAAATCGTCAAGAACGAAGCCGGCGAAGTGGGCTTCAAGGTGCTGGTTGGCGGCGGTCTGGGTCGTACACCGGTGATCGGTTCAGTGATCAACGAATTCCTGCCTGAAAAACACATTCTGTCTTATCTCGACGCGATCGTGCGTATCTACAATCAGTTAGGTCGTCGTGATAACAAATACAAAGCCAGAATCAAGATTCTGGTTAAGGCCATGGGCGCGGACAAGTTCGCGGAAAAAGTTGAAGCCGAATTTGCACATCTGAAAGACGGCCCTACGACCCTGACCCAGGAAGAAATCGATCGCGCCAGCGCCGCTTTCCCTGAACCTGCCTACGAGCAGCTGGACGCAGCAAGCGCCCAGGCCACACTGGATCAACAAAGTAGCGAAAACCCTGCTTTCGCCAAGTGGCTAAACCGTAACGTGCGCGAGCATCGCGTTGCCGGTTACGCCGCTGTAAACCTGTCACTTAAGCCTACTGGTGTGGCGCCTGGTGATGTTACCGACAGTCAGCTGGAAGCCATTGCCGATCTTGCCGACAAATTCAGCTTTGGTGAAGTTCGTACCACTCACGAGCAGAATATGGTCCTGGGTGATGTTCGTAAAGATGAACTGTTTGAGTTCTGGCAAGCTGCCAAGCCTCTGGGCTTCGCCACGCCAAACATTGGCACTCTGACTGACCTGATCTGCTGTCCTGGTGGTGATTTCTGCTCCTTGGCTAACGCAAAGTCCATTCCTATTGCCGAGTCGATTCAGCGTCAGTTCGATGACCTGGATTACCTGTACGACATTGGTGATCTGGACCTGAATATCTCTGGCTGTATGAATGCCTGTGGACACCACCACGTCGGTCATATTGGTATTCTGGGTGTCGACAAGAAAGGTGAAGAGTTCTATCAAGTGCAACTGGGCGGTAACGCTGGCACTGAAACCAGCCTGGGCAAAGTTCTCGGCCCCGCGTTTGGCGCAGAAGAAATGCCACAGGTTGTTCAGACCCTGATTGATGTCTACGTTGATAAGCGCGTAGAAGGCGAACAATTTATTGATACTTACAACCGTATCGGTATTGCACCATTTAAGGAGCAGGTTTATGCCAAAGCTGATTAAAGACAACGCTGTTGTTGACAACACCTGGGAACTGCTCGAAGCGACGGATACCCCTGAGGCAGTTGAGGTGCCGGAAGCAGGAGCCATCGTGCCTCTGAATGTCTGGAAAGCACAAAAAGACCAACTGGAGAGCCGCAAAAACTCTTTGGGAGTCTGGTTAAACAGCGATGAACTGGCCGAAGAGCTGGCTGATGACGCACAAGGCTTTGGCCTGATTGCTGTTAACTTCCCGGGCTTTATGGACGGACGCGGTTTCAGTGCTGCTCGCCTGCTGCGTGAGCGCTACGGCTTTGAAGGTGAGTTGCGTGCAATTGGCCACGTGATTCGCGACCAGCTGTTCTTCCTGAAGCGCTGTGGTTTTAATAGCTATGTGCTGGGTGAAGGCGCCAACCTCGAAGAAGCCATTGCGTCTCTGAGTGACTTCAGCGAGACCTATCAGGCTGCCGTTGATCAGAAACTGCCTCTTTTCCGTCGCAGAGCCTGATCTTACAGCGATTAGCTGTCATCACGAACGCCTCCTATATGGAGGCGTTTTTGTTTAAGGCGCTCTAGCCATTCTCCTCAGTCATTTACCCTCTGTGCTCGTAATTCTGTTTTATTTGAGGTAAAAGTAGGTCTCGCACCCACGTTTTTTGTTGGAAGCAAGCAGGGATATGCACGACACACTTTTCCAGTCCTTTGTTCTGATCTTCGCCGGAGCGGCTGTGATTGCCTCTTTGGCCCTGTATACCCGCCAACCCCTGCTGGTTGCTTACATCGCTCTGGGAGCCTTGTTGGGACCTTACGGTACAGGTGTGATTACCAATCTCACACTGGTTACGGATATGTCGCATATTGGCATTATCTTTCTCCTGTTCCTTCTCGGGCTGGACATGCAGCCTAAAGCGCTATTCAGTGTGCTCAAAAAAGCCACCAGTATTGCCATTATCAGTTCCGGTATTTTTGCATTAACCGGTTATGGCATAGGTCACTTGTTCGGTTTCAGCCATATGGAAAACCTGATCATCGGCATGGCCATGATGTTTTCCAGTACCATCATCGGAATAAAGCTTCTTCCCACCACGGTGTTGCACCACAAACACACCGGTGAATTAATGGTTGGGCTACTGCTCCTGCAAGACTTCCTCGCCATCATCTGCCTCATGATTCTCTACAGCGGAGATGTCGGTGAAGTAAATCTGTCCCAGCTGGGCTTTACTCTCGTCACCCTGCCCCTGCTCGCCCTGTTTGCCTATTGCTTCGTCCGTTTCGTACTGCTTAGACTGATCCACAAATTCGATCGTTTTCACGAGTATATTTTTCTGTTGGCGATTGGCTGGTGTATGGGATGTGCCGAATTGGCAGTATTGGCTGGTTTGTCAGCAGAAATCGGCGCGTTCATCGCAGGAATTACTCTGGCGACAAGCCCGATCTCCCAGTACATAGCCATTAGTCTCAAGCCCCTGAGAGACTTCTTCCTGATTCTGTTTTTCTTTTCCCTGGGGGCACGGTTTGATCTCGGCCTGCTGTCTGACGTTTTGCTTGCAAGCGTGGTTCTGGCGGCAGCAATTCTTGTCATTAAGCCACTGGTATTCCGCTTTTTGCTTCACCGGCAGAGTGAAACTGTGGGGCTTGCCTGGGACATAGGCTTCCGTTTGGGGCAGATCAGTGAATTTTCACTGCTTATCGTGTTTGTTGCTTCTAACGCTGCATTGATCAGTGAAAAAGCCTCTGTACTGATCCAGGCCACAGCGATTATCACCTTCCTCGTGTCGAGTTACATTGTGATATTCAACTACCCCAACCCCATTGCAGTCAGTGACAAATTGCGCAGGGATTAGTAGCAAATGCCTACCGATTTTAGGCTATGAGGCTTCAAAAGCCGCTCATTCAGTTTCGTCCAGAATGCAAAACGACAGAAAGGTGGTAAACAGAGTTACAAACACAGCAAAAGGCATCGCGGGAAACGCCAAAACCAGAAGCGACATACTAAACCAGAGGCTACGAACAATTTTTTGTTTATTGCGGTATTTCTGGGTAAAACGACGTCGATGAAAGTGGTGATCTTCCGGCGTGTCGGACAACAACCAGATCGGTTGCCATGTGTATTGACGGTATAAAGACAAATAAAACGCTGCAAATGCTTTTAACAACATATACACCCCGCTTTGCATCTATAGAAAAACTTCCGGCGGATTTCACCCCTGTTTTCTTGATAGGCTCGCCCTGTAAAGACGAACCTTATCCTGAAGTATAGACAGAACTCCCCTCCTCGCTGTGTTTTCACTGTGCACAGGTCACATCAAACACATGACTCTCCATATGGGCTGCCCACAAAAAAGCCGAAGCCCCTGCTAATGCAAGGCTTCGGCTTAATCACGTACATTTAAATCCTGAAGGATGCTAAGCGGTTAACCCACTACCCGGGTAACGTCACGCATGGTGACGAACTCTTCAGCCGCCGTAGGGTGAATACCGATTGTGGAATCAAAATCTGCCTTGGTGGCTCCGGCTTTCATTGCCACAGCAATGCCCTGAATAATTTCACCGGCGTCCTGCCCTACCATATGGCAGCCCACCACTTTGTCGCTGCTATCCTCTACCAACAATTTCATAAAGGTTCGCTCGGGCATCCCGGAGAGTGTGTGCTTCATGTGTTTGAAGCTGGTGGTGTAAATACGCAGACGCATCCCTTTTTCAAGGGCCTGCTCTTCGGTCAAGCCCACAGTTGAGATGTTCGGCTGACAAAAGACAGCAGTGGCAATGTTTTCGTAATCCACCCGAGTCGGTTGGTTGTTGTACAACGTTTTAGCCAGTGCCATCCCTTCAGCGAGAGCGACTGGCGTCAATTCCATACGTCCAACCACATCACCAATGGCATAGATACTGGGCTCATCGGTCTGATAATCATCATTGACCGCCAAGGTTCCACTTTCAGTAAGCTTGACTGCGGTATTTTCCAATCCAAGCCCATCAATCTTGGGGGCTCTGCCGGTGGCAGCCATGACACAATCCACAATACGTTCGCTACCATCGGTTAAACGGACCTTAAGCTCCCCATTGGCCTGCTTCTCGACACTTTCAATATTGGTATCAAACGTCAGTTTGACGCCTTTTTGAGCGACTTCATTGGCGGTAAATTCACGGACTTCCTGATCAAAACCACGCAGGAACAGCGGGCCACGATAGACCAGCTCGGTATCAGCCCCCAGCCCGTTAAAGATTCCGGCAAATTCAACAGCAATATAGCCGCCCCCCAGAACCATCACTCGCTTGGGAAATTCCTCAAGATAAAAAGCCTCGTTAGAACTGATGATGTGTTCTGCGCCAGGGATTTCAGGAATTTTCGGCCATCCGCCGGTAGCTATCAAAATTCGTTCAGCGGTGTACTGTTTACCATTAACGGCCACGGTATTTGGATCAACAATCGTTGCACGGCCTTCTATCAGTTCGACCCCCGCATTAGCCAGAATATTTCCGTAAATGCCATTGAGTCGCTGAATTTCTTTGGTTTTGTTGTCGCGTAAAGTGGGCCAATCGAATTCAGGTTTCGCAACACTCCAGCCGTAACCGGCAGCAGCCTCCACCTCTTCAGGTACATGGGAGCCGTATACAAACAGTTTTTTTGGCACACAACCTACATTTACGCAGGTACCGCCCAAAAAAGTGTCTTCGGCAACAGCCACACGGGCACCAAAGCCGGATGCCATACGGCTAGCGCGAACCCCGCCAGAACCGGCACCAATGACAAACAAATCAAAATCGTATGCAGACATATCAAACCCTTGGCAGAACTGAACAATTGGGCGTTAGTTTAATAGATCAGAAGGACAATGTAGACCATTGGCCTGGGCAATAGTTTAAATTGGCGTGATAGTCTGCAATTATGAGAAAGGGACAGAGGCCTGTTCAAACCTCAATATCGAGACTGGGGTTGCGGTCAGTCTTGCGCCGCCCTCTGCCGGTTCGAACATCAAGATAAGGCTTTTGGGTGTGTTTTTTGCGTCTATCCGGGTTTCGACGGCGATCGTGGATAAGATTCTGGGTTTGATCCTGAAGGTAGCTGTAGACCTTGGGAACAGGCTCGACAATCAACTCACCTTCCAGTGGCTCCTCTTTGTGAACGGAGGTAGTCACTTCTGAAGATGTTGTGTTTTTGATACGCGCTTTAGCGGGTTTACCCGATCCTGAAGAGCCAGCTATCGGGGCCTTAGGGCCAATCCTGACCATAATCACACTCCTTAAACGCTTGGTGTACAGACATAATACAGCCTGTTTAATTGGCACTCAATAACACACAAGCGTTGTTCCAGGAGGTCCGAGCCCTTTATGATATCCAGCTCAGGCAAGCCCCTCCGGAGTCTGGTTAAACCAGGCCAGTTGAAACTGCAATTGAACGACTTCACCCACGATCAGCAAGGTTGGCGCTGAAACCGACTTGCTGGCGACGAGATCCGGTAACGTAGCAAGCGTCCCGGTAATCACTCTCTGTTGTGGTGTAGTTCCCTTTTCAACAATCGCAGCAGGTGTCTGCTCACCTCTTCCGTACTCAATGAGGGAACGACATATTTCAGTCAGACCGGAAAGGCCCATGTAGAACACCAGAGTTTGGTTCGGGGTAGCCAGCTCGGGCCAGTCGAGATTCACCTGGTTACTTTTAAGATGGCCGGTAATAAAGCGTACCGACTGTGAGTGATCCCGATGTGTCAGCGGAATACCCGCGTAACTGGCACACCCAGAGGCGGCAGTAATGCCGGGTACCACCTGAAAAGAGACACCTGAATCAGCCAGTAGCTCGATTTCTTCCCCACCACGACCAAAGATAAACGGATCACCACCCTTTAGACGAAGCACATTGCGTCCTTCCTGAGCGAGATCTACCAGTCTCTGATTAATCTCCACCTGAGGAACAGCGTGATCGGCCTGTTTTTTACCGACGTAAATACGTTCACAATTGGGTGGCAGTAATGCCAGAATTGGATCTGAGACCAGCCGATCATAGAGAACAACATCAGCTTGCTGGATCAGCCGCAGAGCTTTTAGCGTGAGTAATTCAGGATCACCGGGGCCAGCCCCTACCAAAAACACCTCTCCCCAGAGCTGTCCGGACTCGGCTTCTTCGAGATGTTGTTCCATAATCGAGTCGGCACTGGATGATTGCCCATCGTACAGATGCTCAGCAACCATTCCTGACAATACCCTGTCCCAAAGACGCTGACGGACCGATTCAGATGGCAAACGCTGTTTGACGGTTTTACGCCAGTGCTCGGCCCAACTCACAAGTGCACTGATCTTACGCGGGACAAATGCCTCGAGCTGTCGCTTGAGAAACCGGGTTACCGTTGGTGATTTGGCACCACTGTGCAAAGCCAAAACAACAGGAGATCGATCAATAATGGATGGCAGGATCGTGTCACCTAGAGAAGTTCGACTGGCAACATTGCAATGTACACCCAACACTTCGCACTGTTCGGCGATGTGTCGATTGAGTTGCCGATCACTGCTGGCGGCTACCACCAGAAACTGTTCTTTTAGTGGCAGTTCATCAGCAGAAATTGTAGAACGGATCTCGAGAGACAGCTGTTGTGAATAATCCGCTGAGGTAGCCCATTGTTTTAATGAGTCATTAATTTCTGGCGCCATCACATGCACACGTGCCCCGGATTTTAATAACCAGGACACTTTTCGGGAAGCAATATTGCCTCCTCCAATGACAAGACAGGATCGACCGGACAGCTTGAGAAACAGCGGAAAATATTCCATGACTATAACCTAGCCGATTTTCTCAAGCCCTCCCATGTATGGCTTGAGAGCTTCAGGGATCAGCACACTGCCATCAGCTTGCTGGTAGTTTTCCAGCACGGCAATCAGCGTGCGGCCAACAGCCAAGCCAGAACCATTGAGAGTATGCAGCAGTTCGGGCTTGCCGGTTTCCGGGTTCTTGAAACGCGCTTTCATACGGCGCGCCTGGAAGTCACCAAACGTACTGCAGGATGAGATTTCGCGATACTTATCCTGTGAGGGAACCCAAACTTCAATGTCGTAAGTCTTGGCCGCAGAGAAACCCAGATCGCCGCCGCACAAAATAACGGTGCGATAAGGCAACTCCAGAGCCTGTAAAATAGCTTCTGCATGACCGGTCAATTGTTCCAATGCTGCATCGGAATCTTCCGGACGAACAAACTGGACAAGCTCGACCTTTTCAAACTGGTGCTGGCGAATCATCCCACGTGTATCACGTCCGTGGCTGCCAGCTTCTGAACGGAAGCAAGGTGTATGACATACGTAGCGGATAGGCAAGCGATCGGCATCACGCACAATTTCATTGCGCAGAATATTGGTAACAGGCACTTCTGCCGTTGGGATCAGGAAAAAATCCCGCTCGTCATTGAGCTTAAACAGATCGTCTTCGAATTTGGGTAATTGACCTGTGCCATAGAGAGAATCACGGTTCACGACGTAAGGAACATACACCTCTTCGTAACCGTGCTCACCAGTATGGGTGTTGAGCATAAATTGGGTCAATGCACGGTGAAGGCGGGCCACACCGCCCTGCATCACGGCGAAGCGCGAACCCGTAATCTTGGAGGCGGTTTCGAAATCCAAACCGCCAAGAGAAGCTCCCAGGTCAACATGGTCCTTCACTTCAAAATCAAAGGATCGCGGCTCACCCCAACGGCGGATTTCCACATTATCTTCTTCGTCGGCGCCTTCAGGTACTTCAGCAGAAGGCACATTTGGAATACCGCTCAGGATGCTTTCCATTTGAGCCTGAATGGTACTGAGTTGTGATTCTGCTTCCGCCAACTGCTGCTTCAGGTCATCGACTTCTTTCAGCAGAGGTGCAATATCCTCACCTTTCGCTTTTGCCTGGCCGATACCTTTGGAGCGGGCGTTACGCTCCTGCTGCAGGTTTTCAGTTTTCACCTGAATGGCTTTGCGCTCTTCGTCCAGTGAAACTAAAGACGATACGTCCAACGTAAAACCTTTCTTTTTTAAGGCTTGGGCGGTTTCTTCAGGGTTGGTACGTATAAATTTGGGGTCTAGCATAGTTCTAACCAATTAAACGAGTCGTAAAGTACATTCAATGCCCAGGGCGACAGCCAACACACAGGCACAAACACTGATGGCAACATAAATTAAAGCTAACTGACCGTAACCGTTTTGCCAGAGGGTTACAGCGTCAAGTGCGAAGGTGGAAAATGTGGTAAAGGCCCCCAGGAAACCCGTCATCAGCAGGTTTCGCCACTCGGGGGAAATCACCCCTTTTTCGATGATCAGAGCGTAGCAGATTCCCATCAGCAGAGAGCCAACCACATTGGCGGTCAGTGTCCCCAAAGGAAAGCGGTTTGCCATCACGGGAAACATATACGCGGTTACGCTGTACCGCCCTAATGCCCCAATGGCTCCCCCGATCGCAACAGCCAACCAGATCATTACCAGCTCCTAATGCTAATGGCTTACCTGGTTTGGGCAGCCTTTCGTCCGTTTTCTGATGTCCGGTATCGGTTATTCCTGATACCGGTGCCAATCACTGGCTTTGTCACACTCTTCGAGATAGCGCAATTTATCGCTGATCTTCTGTTCCAACCCGCGATCGACGGGCCGATAATAGCGCCTGGGCTCCAGCTCTTGCGGAAAGTAACACTCTCCGGCAGCGTAAGCGCCAGGTTCATCGTGGGCATATCGGTACTCAGCACCATAATCCAGCGATTTCATTAGCTTGGTGGGTGCGTTTCTCAAGTGAATAGGCACATCGTAGCTGGGTTGGGATTTTACATCTGCCATAGCTTCGTTAAAAGCCTTATATACCGCATTGCTTTTTGGGGCTGCAGCCAGATACGTCAGTGCCTGAGCGATAGCAAGCTCTCCTTCCGGGCTGCCGAGCCGCTCCTGGGTTTCCCAGGCGTTGAGACAGATCTGCAGGGCACGAGGATCAGCATTGCCAATATCTTCACTCGCCATTCGAACGACTCTGCGGGCGATGTAGAGCGGATCACAACCGCCGTCGATCATCCTGGCAAACCAGTACAAAGCACCGTCGGCCGATGACCCACGCACCGACTTGTGCAGTGCCGAGATTTGCTCATAGAAAACGTCTCCGCCTTTATCAAAGCGCCGGACGTCATTGGCCAGAATCTCCTGAACCACAGCCTCTGTAATGGTTTTTCGGCCTTCAACTTCATCCGCCAGATCACTGGCAACTTCCAGCAGGTTTAATGCCTTACGACCGTCACCGTCAGCGGCATGAGCCAGAGTGCTGAGTACGTCCTCTTCTATGCTCCAGTTACCGGCACCTAGCCCACGCTCAGTATCGCTTAACGCCTGATGCAGCATCTGCATCAGGTGTTCATGTTCTAGATTCCTTAACACATAGACTCTGGAGCGTGACAACAAGGCATTATTAAGGGAAAAAGACGGATTCTCTGTGGTCGCACCAATAAAGATTACGGTGCCATCTTCAACGAACGGCAGGAAAGCATCCTGCTGAGCCTTGTTAAAACGATGCACCTCATCGACAAAGAGGATGGTTTTCTGACCGGACTGTTGCTGTAACTGCTGAGCTGTCGCCACCGCAGCGCGAATATCCTTGACTCCTGCGAGCACCGCTGAGACGGTTTCAAAGTGGGCGTCACTGATATCGGAAATCATTTTCGCCATGGAGGTTTTGCCCACACCCGGTGGCCCCCACAACACCATTGAGTGCAGCTGCTTGCGGACGATCGCTTCCCGAAGAGGCTTGCCAGGCGCAAATAAATGATCCTGGCCGATGTATTCATCCGGGTGCCTTGGCCGCATGCGTGCAGCGAGTGGCTGGTATATGTCCTGAGAAAATAAATCGGCCATGCTGTCAGTCGCTGGTCAAAACCTCGGTTACAAATAAAAACAATTGCTCTGAAAGTTGCTAAAACGTTCAGTCTTGCATCAGGACATCAGTGCCGCTTGGGGGCTGAAATCGAAATTCACTAACTGGTTTGGCTTTTTCCTGTTTGACCTTAGTAAGATCAAATTCTGTGGTCTGTCCAAAGCTGTCTAAGATCACCATCTGCTTAATCAATTGATCTTCAAACACAATGTCCAGCCGCTGGTATGCTTCACCAGTTGTTTTTGGCCGCAGCACGAAAGAAGAGTCGTTCTCTTCCACCACATAGAATTGCTCTTCGATTTTTTTGAGATCTCCGGAAAATATAATAGCCGGTGTGCGATTCAATTGGTCGGACACAGAGCTGATGGTCACCTGCTCCAGATCCTCATCGTAAAGCCAAATTCGCTGCCCGTCGGTCACGAGAAGTTGTGGAAAAGGCTCCATGGTCTCCCAGCGCAACAAACCGGGCCGCTGCATGAGAAACTCCCCATTTGAACGAGACAGAACCTCACCCTGAGCGTCTTTTTGAACTTGAGTGAAATGACCGCTGAGCGCATTAACCGGAGATAATTGCGCGACGAACGACTCCACCGCAGAGGCTGCCGAAAGCTGTATAGACACCAATACAGCACTGACAGACAAGAGCGCGGATAAAAGCAATTTTTTCATTCAATGAATCCTTGTTAAGCCTCGGTACAGGATTTTGTCACCAGCAAATCAGCATTTGGACAGCCATCCCAACTACAGCCTAAAACGACAATACTGAAGGCTGGCTGAACAGTCTTTAAAGCAATACCGAGATATTATTCAGGACCCGGCGGCGCCAATACTTCACGGTTACCATTGGTACCCATCTCACTGACGACACCAGCTGCTTCCATGGTTTCAATCAATCGTGCGGCGCGGTTGTAACCAACGCGTAATTTACGCTGGACTGAAGAGATCGACGCTTTTCGGGTTTTACAGACGAAAGCTACGGCTTCATCGTACAGCGGGTCGGACTCGTCATCACTGCCCTCTTCGCCCTCTGACGCCAGTCCCGGAACAGGAATACTATTGGTGCTGTCATCAATAACACCATCGAGATAATCCGGCTCGCCGCGGCGCTTCCAGTCTTCAACCACGTTATGAACTTCGTGATCATCCACGAACGCCCCGTGAACCCGGAGCGGGACACTGGTTCCAGGTGGCAAATACAGCATATCCCCGTGCCCAAGTAACTGCTCGGCGCCGCCCTGGTCCAGAATGGTTCTGGAATCGATCTTGGAAGACACCTGAAACGCGATGCGGGTTGGGACGTTTGCCTTGATCAAACCGGTAATAACATCCACGGATGGACGCTGTGTGGCCAGAATCAAATGGATACCGGCAGCACGGGCTTTCTGGGCGATACGGGCAATCAACTGCTCTACTTTTTTACCGACAATCATCATCATGTCGGCAAATTCGTCAATAACAATGACAATGGCAGGCAGAGTTTCCAAGTTTGGAGGGGTTGCCTCTTCTGAGCCGGGCTCAAAATGCTCTTCCGGCTTAAACAGTGGGTCGGGAATAGGCTCCCCGCGCTTGTTCGCCTCTTCGACCTTACGGTTGAAGCCAGCCAGGTTTCGTACTCCCATGGCGGCCATCAATTTATAACGGCGCTCCATTTCCCCCACACTCCAGCGCAAGCCATTTGAAGCATCTTTCATGTCGGTGATAACAGGGGTCAGAAGGTGTGGAATGCCCTCGTAGATCGACAGTTCCAGCATTTTGGGATCCACCAGTATCAGTCGAACCTCCTTAGGTGTCGACTTATACAACAAGCTCAGCAGCATCACGTTAACGCCCACGGATTTACCGGAACCCGTGGTACCGGCAACCAGCAAGTGAGGCATTTTCGCGAGATCTGCGACGATGGGCTCGCCTTCAATGTCGTGACCCAACGCCATGGTTAATGGTGACTTGGAGTTGTCGTATACGTCTGAAGACAGCACCTCACTGAGACGCACCATTTCACGATGTTCGTTAGGGATTTCGATACCCACAACAGATTTGCCGGGGATCACTTCAACCACACGCACGCTGATGACGGCCAGTGATCGAGCCAGATCTTTTGCAAGATTGGTAATACGACTGGCTTTTACGCCTGCAGCTGGCTGCAGTTCAAATCGAGTAACCACAGGACCAGGCAGAACCGAAACCACTTCTGCTTCGACATTGAAGTCTTTTAACTTCAATTCCAGCAAGCGTGACATGCCTTCAAGGGATTCTTTGGAATACCCCTTACCGCTGGATTTATCCGCAGGATCCAAAAGATTAATCGGTGGCAGTTCACCAACCACCTGAGTATCAAACAGGGATTTTTGTTTCTCCTTTTCAATACGTGGGCTGGGTTTGGCTTTTTTGATCGGTTCGGAGATCTTGGGCGGCTTGCGCTCTTTTTGTTTCTCTACCTGACGCTCAACGGCTATTTTTCGTTCTTTCTGTACCTTTTGTACTTTTTGTTTTTCAACACGGTTTTGCTGGTAAGTTCTCCAACGTGAACCAATCTTCTCGATACTATCCAGAGTAAAACGCCCGATACCATCCATTAACGCAAGCCAGGAAAGGTCCGTAAAAACGGTCATGCCAAACAGGAACACCGCCAGCAATAACAAGGTGCCCCCGGTATAGCTGAACGCAGCCTCGACGCCGGAAGCGACGCTGGAACCAAGGATACCGCCATTGGAGAATGGCAAACTCTCAGACTCCAGTCCGTAATACATGGAAGCCAAGGCCGTTGCAGCCAACATCACCAGCACGAAGCCAACGAAACGAAGACCAGCCACAACCGCATCAAATGGGACAGGACGGGCTCGATCCCTGAAGACCAGCCAGGCTCGGTAGGCAATCAACAATGGAAATAGGAATGCCATGTAGCCAAACAAGGAATAAAAAACATCTGCAAGCCAGGCGCCAAACACACCACCCGCATTTTGCAGAGTGTCACCAGTGGCGGTACGGGACCAACCGGGATCTGTAGGCGAATAAGTCACCAGTGCCATTAAAATGTACAGGCACAACGCAACAAGACCAATCAAAGCCCCTTCTTTGAGTACGCGCAGAGGTACCCCCCGATCAGATTCGTTTTTTTGCGTAACGGTATTATTGGAAGATTTCAAACACTCACCCGGTCTTCACTGAATATGGAGTCCTGTCATAGTCAGGCTGATTATGCCGACCATTCTATCATTCTTGCCGCAATTGTCCCCTGATGAGCAGCTTTTTATAATTTTTATGGATATTCGTGCACATCTAGCCCGAATCGTTCGTAAATACACCAAATTTTGACCATTTATTGCCAACGATTTCCCCATTCCAAAGTCCGGGCCATACCCTTGAATAGATATAGCCGCGACCAATGACGTTAATTGCAGTTGGCTACTGGTCGCGACCTCGAGATTTCCCTATCATTAGGCCACTTTTTGATTCATCAATTTTTTCGATTCACCAAATTTGGGATTTCTCCATGAGTGACGCTCAGCACCATCAGATCATCATTCTGGGCTCAGGCCCTGCCGGCTATACCGCCGCTATCTACGCAGCTCGTGCAAACCTTAAACCTGTTGTCATTACCGGCATGCAGCAAGGTGGCCAGCTGACTACCACCACGGAAGTTGAAAACTGGCCGGGTGGTGTCGCTGATCTGCAAGGTCCAGACCTTATGGTTCAGATGCAGCAACACGCAGAACGTTTCGACACTGAAATCATTTTCGATCACATCCATGAGGCCGACCTGTCCCAGCGCCCCTTCACCCTGAAAGGCAGCAACACCTACACCTGTGACGCTCTGGTCATCGCTACCGGAGCCTCAGCACAATATCTGGGTTTGCCTTCTGAAGAAGCTTTTATGGGTAAAGGTGTCAGTGCCTGCGCAACCTGTGACGGATTTTTCTACCGCAACCAGAAAGTTGCGGTTGTGGGTGGCGGCAACACAGCGGTTGAAGAAGCACTCTATCTGTCCAACATTGCATCAGAAGTTACCCTGATTCACCGTCGCGACAAGCTTCGCTCCGAGAAGATCCTGCAGGACAAGATTCTCGAAAAAGCCAAGAACGGTAACGTCAATATCATTTGGGATCACACTCTCGATGAGGTTCTGGGCGATGACTCTGGTGTAACCGGCTTGCGCCTGAAAAGCACCAAAGACGACACCACTCAGGAAATTGATGTTGCGGGCGCCTTCATTGCCATCGGCCACAAACCCAATACGGACATCTTTGCCGGCCAGCTGGACATGAAAGACGGTTACATCATCGTCAAAAGCGGCTTGAATGGCGAAGCCACAAGCACCAGCGTACCGGGTGTCTTCGCTGCTGGCGATGTTGCCGATCACGTCTATCGTCAAGCCATCACTTCCGCGGGTGCTGGCTGTATGGCCGCATTGGACGCTGAGAAGTTCCTGGACGATCAGTAATGTGATCCACAGGTCATGGATAACACTTATCCATGACCTGTTCTGCACCACCCATGCCACCCATTAATCGGCATAAACATGACACAACTTCTATGGCTTGAGCCCGGCTCGACCGACTTCCCTCCTACTTATCTGGCGCTGACAGATCCCAATGGATTACTGGCCGTGGGTGGCGACCTGAGCCCTAACCAGTTATTGGCAGCCTATCAGCGAGGAATCTTCCCCTGGTTCGATGAAACACAGCCAATTCTCTGGTGGAGCCCATCTCCGCGACTGGTGCTAAAACCATCAGAACTTCACGTTTCCAAAAGCATGCGCAAGCTGTTCCGTAAAGCGCCCTTCACCGTGACGACGGATACAGCCTTTGAACAGGTTATTGCCGCCTGCGCAGAGCCACGTGATGGCCAGGACGGCACCTGGATCACCGAGGAAATGCAGGAAGCCTATATCCGCCTGCACCAGCTGGGTTTTGCCCATTCCATAGAGGTTTGGGACGAAAAACGCTTGGTCGGTGGTCTATACGGAGTTGCTCTGGGACGAGTATTCTTTGGCGAGTCCATGTTCAGCCGTGCCAGCAATGCATCAAAATACGGCTTTATTACATTGATTGAGGCTCTTCAAAAGCTGGAATTTGGACTGATTGACTGCCAGGTTCACACCGATCATCTCAGCAGTTTGGGGGCCAAAGAAGTAGACCGCCAGACCTTTGAAAAGTATTTGATAAGCTATATTGAAAGAGGCACAGTTAAAGACGCAGACCACCCCAACAACAAGTCTCTGAAAGCTCGGTGGCCATCCGGGCTACTCAGTGATTGATACGCTAAATCTATCGCCCGGAAGATTATAGTATGAGTGATTTGGCTCACATTAGACTGTTCGCAACCCATCCTCATGGGTGCAGCTATCTGGCGAACGAAGAAGCCACCACAGTTTTTGTCGACCCCAACCAGAAAATCGATGCTCATTTATACAGCACCCTGTCTGAAAGCGGGTTTCGACGCAGCGGCAAGCACCTTTACCGTCCTCACTGCCAAAGCTGCAAAGCCTGTGTGGCTGCCAGAGTCCCTGTTAAAGCTTTCAAACCCGACCGAAAACAACGCAAATGCTGGAATCGCAACGCCGATCTGGCCGTATCCAGCAGTTTGGGTATCAATACTGACGAACACTATGAACTTTACGCCAGATATATTGAAGAGCGGCATGCCGACGGCGACATGTATCCACCTTCCCGGGACCAATACTCAAGCTTCCTGACCCGCGAATGGGGAGTTACTGAATACCTGGAATTCAGGGATCAGGGACGCCTTGTGGCTGTGGCTGTCACTGATTGCATGAAGAACGGTTATTCTGCGGTGTACACCTTTTTCGATCCCACCGAAGAGCGACGAAGCCTGGGTGTCTATGCGGTACTTTGGCAGATTGAACTCACCCGTCGCCTGAATCTTGATAGCGTCTATCTGGGCTATTGGATCAAACACTGCAGTAAAATGAGTTATAAAACCCAATATCGGCCTCTTGAATTGCTTATCGACAACCGCTGGGTGAGGATAAATTAACCCAGCTATTGGCTCTTAGGGTGTTTTCAGGCACAATTCACGCCTGCTCAAATCCGAGCCCAAGTTCTATAAGCAATTGAGGACCTTGCCGAATGGCAAAAGAAGATAATTTTGAAATGGAAGGGGAAGTCATCGACACCCTGCCAAATACCACTTTTCGAGTAAAACTGGAAAACGGCCACGTTGTTACTGCCCACATTTCAGGCAAAATGCGCAAGAACTACATCCGCATCCTGACCGGTGACAAAGTTAAGGTTGAACTTACACCTTACGACCTGAGCAAAGGCCGCATCACCTACCGCGCTCGTTAATACCTCCCTGCCGAATACACAACTCTGTAGCACATTCCTCTGTGGTGAATCTGCCACAAACGCTATTTCGTGTGTATTCGTTGCAGAGCTGCGAAACCAGCCCCATCCAACATTAAACACCTGAAACTTAACAGGTGTGTGGCTACTGCTGTCCGGTGAAAATACACCAGGGGCTGGGGAAAGAGCGATTTTTAAAACCGCCCTTCCTGCCAGCAGTCACAGCTATTACGCCGTGACTTTGACCTTCAACGCCAGCTCGTCATCTTCAAGCACAACATCGACGACGCCACCATTACTGGACAAATCCCCAAACAGCACCTCTTCTGCAAGTGGCTTTTTGAGTTTCTCCTGAATCAGACGGGCCATCGGGCGCGCGCCCATTTTTTCATCATAGCCGTGAACGGCGAGCCATTCACGAGCCTCACTACTGACATTGAGAGTCACTCGCTTGTCATCCAACTGGGACTGCAATTGCACCAGGAATTTATCAACCACTGTTTTGATAACATCCATGGTCAAAGGACCAAATTGAATGATGGAATCCAGGCGGTTGCGGAACTCAGGAGTGAACATTTTCTTAATCACCTCCATCCCGTCCGAACTGTGATCCTGACGCTTGAAGCCAATGGACGCACGACTCATTTCCTCAGCGCCGGCATTGGTGGTCATGATCAAAATAACGTTACGGAAATCCGCTTTACGGCCATTGTTGTCTGTCAGAGTGCCGTGATCCATGACCTGCAACAACAGATTGAACACTTCTGGATGTGCTTTCTCGATCTCATCCAGCAGCACCACACTGTGCGGATGCTTGGTGACAGCATCGGTCAACAGCCCCCCTTGATCAAAGCCTACATACCCCGGAGGCGCACCAATCAGGCGAGATACCGTATGGCGCTCCATATACTCAGACATATCAAAGCGCGTTAACTCAACCCCCAGAGAGGTTGCCAACTGCTTACACAGCTCGGTCTTACCCACACCGGTAGGACCGGCAAACAGGAAAGAACCGATCGGCTTTTCAGCCACGTTCAAGCCTGCACGGGAAAGCTTGATGCAGGTGGACAATGCATCAATAGCTTCATCCTGGCCAAACACTGTCATCTTCAGATCGCTATCGAGATTGCGCAGCTGATCGCGATCGGATGAAGAAACACTTTTCGGAGGAATACGAGCAATCTTGGCAACAACTGCCTCAATATCCTGTACTCCGATGACCTTTTTACGCTTCGATGGTGCCAGCAACTGCTGATAAGCGCCCGCCTCATCGATTACGTCAATGGCCTTATCGGGCATAAAACGATCTGGAATGTAACGCTCTGACAGCTCTGCCGCTGCTTTCAAGGCTGTGTCGGTATAGCGAAGATTGTGGTGTTCTTCAAAACGGCTCTTCAACCCCTTCAGGATCAGATAAGTGTCTTCGACATTGGGCTCATTCACATCCACCTTTTGAAAACGGCGTGACAATGCGCGATCCTTCTCAAAAATGCCACGATATTCCTGGAATGTGGTCGAACCCACACAACGCAGGTCACCCGAGGTCAACAGCGGCTTGAGCAGGTTGGAGGCATCCATCACACCACCTGACGCTGCACCAGCACCGATGATGGTGTGAATTTCGTCGATGAAGAGGATCGCATGATCCTGCTTTCTCAGTTCGGCCAGCAGTCCTTTAAAACGCTTCTCGAAATCACCACGATACTTGGTGCCGGCCAACAATGACCCCAGATCCAGCGAATAGACAACACTGTCTGCCAGCACCTCCGGAACCTCACCATCAACAATGCGTTTCGCCAGACCTTCGGCAATGGCTGTTTTACCAACACCTGATTCACCCACCAGTAACGGGTTATTCTTGCGACGACGTGTCAAAATCTGACACACCCGCTCAACCTCATTTTGGCGCCCTACCAGCGGGTCTATGCGACCCAGCATGGCTTCCTCGTTGAGGTTTGTCGAATAGGACTCCAGCGGACTTTGTGACGGAGAATCACCACCAATGGAGGATTCATCCCCCAAGTCTTGCGGGGTTTCATCGTGGTGCTCGTCGTGCCCCGCGACTTTTGAGATGCCGTGGGTAATGAAGTTGACCACATCGATGCGAGCAACGCTCTGCTGTTTCAGGTAATACACAGCCTGGCTTTCCTGCTCACTGAATATGGCCACCAGTACATTGGCGCCAGTAACCTCTTTTTTGCCGGAAGACTGAACGTGGAATACAGCCCTCTGAAGCACTCGTTGAAACCCCAAAGTGGGCTGGGTTTCCCGCTCGGTGTCATTTTCCGGGATAAGAGGCGTGGTGGAATCGACAAACTCAATAAGATCTTTGCGTAATGCATTAAGGTCTGCCCCGCAGGCTCTGAGAACACTCGCGGCAGAATCATTATCTATTAGGGCCAGCAAGAGGTGCTCAACCGTCATGAACTCGTGACGTTTTGAACGGGCACCTTTAAAGGCAAGATTTAAGGTTACTTCTAAATCTTTGCTCAGCATTGGCTATCACCTCTAAAGCAACTGTGGTTCCTGAAAAAGTCTTGATGATCAATCCTCAACAAAGACGAGTGGCGCATTCTGACTGCCGGAGGATTACTCTTCATCTTCAACCGCCTCTATCTCGCACAATAGCGGATGCTCATTCTCCTTGGCATATTGATTCACCTGGGCCGCTTTAGTTTCAGCAATGTCTCTGGTAAATACGCCGCAGACCGCTTTTCCCTGGGTGTGTACCGTTAACATGACATTCGTTGCCTGCTCACGATTCATCCCAAAAAATATTTCCAGCGTCTCAACAACAAACTCCATAGGAGTATAGTCATCGTTGAGAAGGACCACTTTATACATAGATGGACGTTTCAGTCGTGGCTTGGATTCTTCGACCGCAACCCCTGTGTCATCGGCGTAATGTTCATCATCGTGGCCATCTACACTTAATCTTAGATTATGTTTATCCGGATTACCCATTAAAAGCCTCACTCCGGGCGTTCAAATATGCAACAAACCGGCCGCTTTGCCGGCATTTTGGTTAATTTTTTTACTTGACTTGAATTTTCTTGTTCGATATAAGAGTCGACAGCTTAAGAATGTAAGCCAAAAATTCATTTCGATGTCAGGAAGTATACCGTTATAGATCACGCAGTTATACGTAACATATTTACGTTTTAAGTCTGACTTAAATTAGTAATACCAACTAATTCGTGAAGTAAGTCGAACCACCAAGCGTAGCTGTTACACAATGTGTTTTCAAAGCCGGTATAAGTTAACGACAATACCTCTCACTGCACTCGGTGGGGCTATAACAATAAATGCACTCCTGACAACACTACTGACACCACAGGCTAAAAGGTAAGGAACTCTCTATGCCAACAGGTACAGTTAAGTGGTTCAACAATGCTAAAGGCTATGGTTTCATACTGCCAGAGGATGGAGGGGAAGACTTGTTCGCCCACTACTCATCCATCAATATGGAAGGCTACAAAACCTTGAAAGCGGGCCAAATGGTGACCTTTGATGTCATCGAGGGCGCCAAAGGTCTTCACGCCACCAACATCCAGCTGCCCAGCAAAATGAAGCAGGAATCCTCCGCACCACCACAGCCATTGGCTGTCGGCAACGCAGAGGCTGTTAATTAGCTTACGCAGCAATCTACTCTCTTCCACACCAGCTCTCAGCCTGCGACCTCCAACGGTAACCAATCAGAGGACTCAGGATTGAGAGGGGTTTGGCGCTACATGTGCTTGATCAACTCCTCACCAAATTCGGAGCAGGATTTGAGCTCTGCGTCGTCCATTAAGCGCTCGAAATCGTAAGTAACGGTTTTTGCACCAATCGCCCCCTCCATAGCCTTGATCACCAGATCGGCAGCTTCATTCCAGCCCAAATGTCTCAGCATCATCTCTGCTGACAATATCAGAGACCCCGGGTTCACCTTGTCTTGACCCGCGTATTTGGGCGCAGTGCCGTGCGTCGCTTCAAACACTGCCACCTTGTCCGACAGATTGGCACCTGGTGCGATACCAATACCACCCACCTGTGCAGCTAAAGCATCGGACAAGTAGTCACCATTGAGATTCAGGGTTGCGATTACGCTGTACTCCGCAGGTCTTAGCAAAACCTGTTGCAGCATGGCATCGGCAATCACATCTTTAATGATGATTTCCTTGCCAGTATTGGGGTTTTTCATGGAGCACCAAGGACCACCATCAATAGGTGTGGCACCAAACTCTTCTCGAGCCAGCTCATAGCCCCAGTCACAGAAGGAGCCTTCTGTAAACTTCATGATGTTGCCCTTGTGCACCAGAGTCAGCGATGGCAGATCCTGGTCAATGGTGTATTGAATGGCCTTGCGCACCAAACGCTTGGTGCCCTCTTCTGATACCGGTTTAATGCCAATACCACAGTTTTCGGGAAACCGGATTTTAGTAACACCCATCTCACCCATCAGAAAATCGATGACTTTGATGGCATCATCAGAACCTGCCTTGTATTCGATACCGGCGTAAATATCTTCAGAGTTCTCCCGAAAGATCACCATATTGGTTTTTTCGGGCTCTTTTACTGGCGAGGGCACCCCCGTAAACCAGCGAACCGGTCGCTGACAAACGTATAAATCCATCTCCTGACGCAGTGCAACGTTCAACGAGCGAAATCCTCCTCCCACGGGCGTGGTTAAAGGCCCTTTGATACCGACACTGTACTCCTTGATGGCATCCAGAGTTTCAGCTGGAAACCAGTCGCCCTCGTATTTTTCAGCCGCTTTTTCACCACAAAACACTTCCATCCAGGCAATTTTCTTTGCCCCGCCGTAGGCTTTTTCCACCGCCGCATCAGTCACTTTGATCATAACCGGCGTAATATCAACCCCAATACCATCACCCTCAATATAGGGAATGATGGGGTTATCTGGCACCGTCAGAGAAAAGTCATCCGCAACTGTGATCTTTGAGCCTGTGGATGGGATTTGTATGTGCTGATACGCCATATTAATACTCCAATCAATGTCAGTAGCTTGCGTTCGAATATGTCCCTGCGAGTTGCATTTGCTCCGAGGGGTTTTCTAGATTATAGCTGGCCACGCCGAATAACAAGGTGGCCAAATTGTGGCACAAAACACGACCATCTGAAGGGACATTGAAAGATGATAACCCCATAAACAAAAAAGCCCCGGACTGGCCGGGGCTTTTTCAATAGTAACTTACAGCGTTTGAAACAGACCTATCAGGAAAAGACCTTTTTCAATGCATTGTTGAAAGACTCACTTGGACGCATAGACGCTGAAGCCTTATCGGCGTCCAGACGGTAGTAGCCACCCAGATCGATCGGGTGACCCTGCGCCTGATTCAACTCGTCAACGATGGTCATTTCGTTTGCGGTCAACTCTTGAGCCAGACCCGCGAACGCCTCTTTCAACTCTTTATCGTCATCCTGCTCTGCCAGAGCCTGAGCCCAGTACATAGTCAGGTAGAAGTGGCTGCCACGGTTATCCAACTCTTTCACTTTGCGCGAAGGTGACTTGTTATTGTCCAGGAAACGACCGTTGGCAACGTCCAGAGTATCCGCCAGCACTTTGGCTTTTGGCATATTGAAGGTGTTAGCCAGGTGGGTCAGAGACTCAGACAGCGCCAGGAATTCACCCAGTGAATCCCAACGCAGATGCCCTTCGCTGACAAACTGCTGCACGTGCTTGGGGGCAGAGCCGCCGGCACCAGTTTCAAACAAGCCGCCGCCGTTCATCAGAGGAACAATAGACAGCATTTTCGCACTGGTACCCAGTTCAAGAATCGGGTACAGGTCGGTCAGGTAATCACGCAGTACGTTACCAGTTACAGAGATGGTGTCTTCGCCGCGACGGATACGCTCAAGAGAGAACTTGGTCGCTTCAACGGGAGACATAATGTAAATCTGCAGTTCCTGAGTGTCGTGCTCCTGCAGGTACACTTCGACTTTCTTGATCAGCTCTCTGTCGTGAGCACGCTCACGGTCCAACCAGAAGACGGCCGGGGTTTTGGTGGTTCTTGCACGGTTAACCGCCAGCTTAACCCAATCACGGATTGGCTCGTCCTTAACCTTACACATCCGGAAGATGTCGTTTTTCTCAACATCTTGCTCCAGCAGAACCTGATCATCTTCATCAATGATCATGATGCGGCCACGACCTGGAGACAGGAATGTTTTGTTATGAGAACCGTATTCTTCAGCTTTCTTCGCCATCAGGCCCACGTTCGACACGCTACCCATGGTTGACGGATCGTAAGCACCATTGGCTTTACAGTCTTCGATAACAGCCTGATAGATACCCGCATAACAACGATCAGGAATTACAGCTTTGGTGTCGTGCAGCTGTCCATCCGGACCCCACATCATGCCGGAATCACGAATCATGGCAGGCATGGAGGCGTCGACAATGATGTCGCTAGGCACATGCAGGTTGGTAATGCCCTTATCGGAGTTAACCATGGCCATTTCTGGACGCTTCTTGTAGCAAGCCTGAATATCAGCCTTGATCTCTTCTTGCTTGGAAGGACGCAACTCGACAATTTTTGCGTAAAGATCGCCGATACCGTTGTTTGGATCAACGCCCAAATTGTCCAGAATCTTGCCATGCTTATCAAACACAGGCTTGTAGAACTGCTTCACTGCGTGGCCAAACATGATTGGGTCAGACACTTTCATCATGGTGGCTTTCAGGTGCAATGAAAACAGAACTTCCTGCTGCTTGGCGTCTTCAATTTCACGCTCTAGGAAGTTGTTCAAGGCACGAACATTCATCACAGCTGCATCGATAACCTCGCCCACCAGGACGGGAGTTTTCTTCCGCAGAATGCTGATCTTGCCATCGTCGCCGACGTACTTGATAACCACGTTGCCTTTCTTTTGTACAACCGTGGACTTCTCGCTGCCGTAGAAATCACCGTAGGTCATATGGGCAACATGAGACTTGGAATCAGGAGACCAGACACCCATGCGGTGGCTGTTCTTTTTAGCGTAGGCTTTTACAGATGCTGCAGCGCGGCGATCAGAGTTACCTTCACGCAGAACCGGGTTTACAGCACTGCCCTTAACCTGGTCGTAAAGCTCTTTGATTTTTGCTTGCTTGTTGTCTGCCGGCTCATCGGGATAATTAGGCAAATCATAGCCTTGAGACTGCAGCTCTTTAATGGCAGCCTTCAACTGTGGTACGGAGGCACTGATGTTTGGCAACTTAACGATGTTGGCAGCAGGAGTTTCAGCCAACTGGCCCAGCTCGGCCAGATCATCACTGACGCGCTGCTCTTCAGGGAGATATTCGGAAAGATTTGCCAAGATTCGGCCAGCCAGAGAAATATCCCGGGTTTCCACTTGAATGTCGGCCTTGTTGGCGAAAGCCTGTACGATGGGCAACAGTGAGTAGGTTGCCAAAGCCGGGGCTTCATCGGTCAGCGTGTAAATAATCTTGGGTGTATCTTTAGACATTTTATCTCCCATACGTCTGAATTATCGTACTCATGAGCCATAACCGAATGACTTGTGGCCTGCTCGGCTCCTCATTTTCGCGGCGCATCATACCAAACGCCATCAGATTTAGGTAGTAAAATTACATCACGGATAAGAACCATTACTCTATGAGTCGCATCATTCTTCTTAATAAGCCCTTTCAGGTGCTCAGCCAGTTTCGCGATAGCGATGGCCGCGCCACGCTCAAACGATACCTTCCAGACCATGATGGCTTTTACCCTGCCGGTCGTCTGGACTACGACTCTGAAGGCCTGATGTTACTGACCGATGACGGTCAACTGCAGCATCAGATCAGCAACCCAAAACATAAACAACCCAAAACCTATTGGGCACAGGTTGAAGGCATCCCCAGCGAAGAGTCACTCCTGCAATTCCGGGAGGGACTGACCTTAAAGGATGGCCCCACCCGACCGGCCAAAGTCAGGCCAATCCCTCCACCTCAGGCGCTCTGGGACCGCATCCCACCGATTCGTGAGCGCCAGTCCATCCCTACACAATGGCTGGAAATCACCATTACTGAAGGCCGTAACCGGCAAGTCAGACGCATGACGGCAGCCATAGGGCACCCCACGCTGAGGCTGATTCGCGCGTCAATTGGAATCTGGAAATTGGACGGTTTGCAGCCCGGCGAATACCGGGAAGAAACCGTTAACAGCCCGACACCCACACCCCGGCGGAAGCCAAGCCAGGCTCGCCGCCCGCCTTCAGGAAACCGTCGAACGTCGAGATCGGCTAATCCCCACCCGCAAACGAAAAGCGGCAACAGGAAACCCAAAAACCGCTACTGATGCCCAATACTTTTGTTGTAAAACTACAAGTACGCTGCAATTTGCACCTACACTACCCCCAACGTCAGAAATACGGACCTCAAGATGCCAGACTCAGCCAAACGCCCCCACGCCACTGTTGCCACCATTGTTGAACGCGATGGACGTTACCTTCTGGTAAAAGAGCAGCGTGACGGCAAGATTGTCTACAACCAGCCAGCCGGACATATTGAACATGGTGAATCCGTCATTCAGGCTGCAGTTAGAGAGACCCTGGAAGAAACCGGCTGGAATGTACTCCCCATCCGCTTTGGTGGGCTATCGACCTACCACGCCCCCAACGGCATCAGTTATTTGCGCAGCACCTTGATCGCTGAAGCCCTGGAAGAGGTGCCAGACACCCACCTCGATGAAGGCATTCTGGAAGCAGTATGGCTAGACTATGAAGAAATTCTGATGATCGAAGACCAGTTACGCAGCCCGGTGGTCAAAAAAGTCATAGATGACTACCGGCTTGGCATTTCGTACCCGCTGGATTTGATTACCGAGTTTGCCGCGCCCATCGAATCCTAATCACAACAGCGCCTCCAAATTATGAAGCAACACCTCAAAAGCTTTTTACAGGTACGGAAAGCCACCAGCTTTGGTGCCCGCCTGTCCCAACAGCTGAACCATGAAGGCGAAAAGCTGCCCCGAACGTTCACACTGGTGGTCTGGAATATATTCAAGCGCCATGGGGGGGAGATTTTTGACAAGGATATCTGCGATCTGGCCTATCGCTCAGACATTTTGTGCCTGCAGGAGGTGCTGGCCAACCAAAAGCTGGATCTGCCCCACGAGCTCTGGGAGCTTAACCACAACTACAGCATCAGTTATCATCGCCCTGATGGCTTTACTGAAGGTGTCCTGACCGCCAGCGGCTATCCCATCCACAAGCAGGCCCACGCCCTGTTAAGCCTGCGACGGGAACCGGTCACGAAAACCCCCAAAGCTACCGTCATCAGCTTACTGCCGATGACGACAGGCCAAAACCTGTTGGTCATCAACCTTCATATGCTGCTGTTCAAACGTCGCTCGGTATTCAGGCTTGAACTGGAGCAGGTACTCTCGACTGTTAAGACCTATAGCCACCTGCCCGCGGTCTTTTGTGGGGATTTTAATACCTTTACCCGCAACCAGCTGCGCCTGCTGGACGAGATTCTGGGCGAGGCCGGCTTTGAGCGCTGCAAACCTTTCCACATGCCACGCACCAGGCGTTACCTGGATCACATCTATATTCGAGGTTTACACCTGCTTGAAATGGAAATTATTGATACCATCTCCAGTTCTGACCATTCACCATTGATTTGTAAGGTTGAGCTGGCCTCAGGAATTCGACACAGGCCAGATTAGACCAATCAGGCAGCAGCTGATTTAGGAAGTACCCTTTGACTACCCAAACACACACCTCTGACCCTTCAGTGGTCAAAAACCCTTCGGAAACCAAGGTTATCGTCGGCATGTCTGGCGGAGTAGACTCTTCTGTCTCCGCCCTCCTCCTGATCCAGCAAGGCTATCAGGTTGAAGGCCTGTTTATGAAAAACTGGGACGAGGACGATGGCACAGAATACTGCTCGGCCAAAGATGATCTGGCGGATGCAGAGGCCGTGTGTGACAAGCTGGGCATCAAGCTTCACACGGCCAACTTTGCCGCAGAATACTGGGACAATGTCTTCGAACACTTTCTGGAAGAGTATCAGGCCGGTCGTACACCCAACCCCGATATTCTGTGTAACCGTGAGATTAAATTTAAAGTCTTTCTCGAATACGCTGAGGTTCTGGGTGCAGATCTGATCGCTACCGGGCACTACGTCCGACGGGGCGAGCTGAATGGCCACACAACGCTGCTTAAAGGCCTGGATAACAACAAGGACCAGAGCTATTTCCTGCACGCCGTGGGTGAGAAGGAGTTTTCCAAATCCCTCTTTCCTGTCGGAGAGCTGGATAAAAAAGTCGTTCGTCAGCTGGCAGAAGAGCACGACCTGATCACCCATAACAAAAAAGACAGCACCGGCATTTGTTTTATCGGTGAGCGGCGCTTTAAAGACTTCCTGCAACAATACCTGCCCGCGCAACCCGGCGATATTGTCGATGACAAAGGCAATGTCATCGGCAAACACAGCGGATTGATGTACCACACCATTGGTCAGCGTCAGGGGCTGGGCATTGGCGGCTTGAAAAATGCCAGTGATGCCCCCTGGTATGTGGCTGCCAAAAACCTCGACACCAATCAGTTAATCGCCGTTCAGGGAGCTGACCATCCCATGCTGCTTAGCCCTGCGCTGGACGCGGGACAAAGCCATTGGATCAACGGCGAACCTGAAGCGAAAAATGGAGTCGTACGCTGCATGGCCAAAACGCGTTACCGTCAGCCAGATCAGGCCTGTGAGGTCACCCTGAGAGAGAATGGGCAGCTGACAGTCACCTTTGATGAACCCCAAAGGGCCATCACTCCAGGTCAATCAGTGGTGTTTTACCAGGACGACACCTGCCTCGGTGGCGCCGTCATTGAGCGTGCCCATTGACCGAAATAACTGCGGAATAGCGCTAAAGCCAGCATCCCAAAACCTAGAATTAACTTTCAATCAAGAGTTCAACCATCTGAATTCTAAAGGATTTAAACTTTGAGCAAGAATTGGAATGACATTACCCTGGCAATGGCCGGCGTTTTTCAGGCAGCGGGACTTGTCGAGCAGCTGGCCAAAACCGGCTATGTCCCCTCGGAGCCCCAAAAAGCTTCTCTGCAAAGCCTTTTCATTCAAAGTCCGCAATCGGCGCTGGATGTCTTTGGTGGCCGTACAGCCAATCTTGAGCTGGGCCTGAAGATCATGAGCGACCTGCTCCACCACCACCAAAATCGCGACTACCCCGACACACTCCGCTATGTGCTGGGCATGCTGCACCTGCAGAAGAAAATGATGGGGCGTAAAGACATGCTCGAAATCATCGGCAAACGCCTTGAGCAATGCGAACGCCAGGCTGAACATTTCGACATCACCCACGAGAATGTGCTGGCCAGCCTGGGTGGCCTCTACGGCGACACCATCAGCACCTTTAAATTCAGGATCCAGGTCATGGGGGACTTCAGCTATCTGCAGCAGACCCGGGTTGCCAATCAGATTCGAGCCCTGCTGTTTGCCGGCATCAGAGCCGCCACCCTTTGGCGTCAGGTCGGCGGAACACGATTCCAGGTAGTTCTGCAGCGTAAAAAGCTCTCTGAATGTGCCGATCGGCTGCTGAAAGAGCTCAATTAAGGGCTCATTAAATGAGCCGTCGGCCTCATTTTCGGGTATGATGCCGGCCTTAATGTTTCGAGCTAGAACCTCGAACCCTTTCCCCATCTGACAGATAAATGGTTTTGATGACTATGGACCTCTCCGCATTAACTGCTGTATCCCCTATCGACGGCCGTTACGGCAGCAAGACTGCTGACTATCGCAACATTTTCAGTGAATTCGGCCTGATTCGTTGCCGTGTTGAAGTTGAAGTACGCTGGTTACAACAGCTGGCCAAGCACGACGGCATCAGCGAAGTGCCACCCTTCAGCGACGAAGCAAACAAGATTCTTGACGGAATTGTTGCCAATTTCAACGAAGAGCACGCCAGCCGCATCAAAACCATCGAAAGCACCACCAACCACGACGTAAAAGCCGTGGAGTACTTTATTAAAGAGCAGTTTGCAGGTAACGCCGAGCTGGAAAAAGTGATGGAGTTCGTTCACTTTGCCTGCACTTCAGAGGACATCAACAACCTGTCCCACGCCCTGATGCTGCGCGATGGCCGCGACACGGTTCTGCTGCCTCAAGCCAGACAAATCATCGACGCAATCGCTGCCATGGCCAACGATTACGCAGCCGATCCAATGCTGTCTCGCACTCATGGTCAAACTGCTTCACCAACCACAGTCGGTAAAGAAATGGCCAACGTCGTGGCCCGTCTGCGTCGCCAGGTCGCTCAAATCGAGAAAGTCGAACTGCTGGGCAAAATCAATGGCGCCGTAGGCAACTACAATGCTCACCTGTCTGCCTACCCTGCTATCGACTGGCAAGCCAATGCCCAGGCGTTTGTAGAAAGCCTGGGTCTGTGCTGGAACCCATACACCACTCAAATTGAACCGCACGACTACATTGCTGAGCTGTTCGATGCAATTGCCCGTTTCAATACGATTCTGATCGACTTTAACCGTGACGTGTGGGGCTACATTTCTCTGGGTTACTTCAAGCAGAAAACCATTGCTGGTGAAGTGGGCTCATCCACCATGCCACACAAGGTTAACCCCATTGATTTCGAAAACTCCGAGGGCAACCTGGGTATCGCCAACGCCGTTTTTGGTCACCTAGCGACCAAGCTTCCCGTTTCCCGCTGGCAGCGTGACCTGACGGATTCAACCGTTCTGCGCAACATGGGCGTTGGTTTTGGATACTGCGGCATTGCTTACGCCTCTGTCCTGAAAGGCATTGGCAAGCTGGAAATCAACCGCGCTCGTCTGGAAGAAGACCTGAACAACAGCTGGGAAGTCCTGGCCGAGCCGATCCAAACCATCATGCGTCGTTACGATGTGCCAGAGCCTTACGAGAAGCTGAAAGCCCTGACTCGCGGTCAAACCATCAACCGTGAAGTACTGGCAGCGTTTGTCGAAACACTGGAAATTCCGGAAGAAGCCAAACAGTCCATGCGTGAACTGACGCCTTCCAACTACATCGGCAACGCCATTGCCCAGGCCAAAGACCTTTAATATCTGATCAAGAAACCTTTGATCCTGTCAGGCCAGCTGTTTCCGCTGGCCTGACACCCCTCCCTCCAGCTCCATATTTTTCCTGCAGGTCTGCTTATGACGACGCCACTGACTCAACTAGGCAGCATCAGTACCGATGACTTTATTCGTGAATACTGGCAGCAAAAACCGCTACTGATTCGACAGGCCATTCCCGATTACCAAAGCCCGGTCACGCCTGATGAGCTGGCAGGCCTGGCTCTGGAAGAAGACGTGGAATCGCGCATCATTCTGGAAAAAGGAAAATCACCGTGGGAGTTGCGACGCGGGCCTTTCAACGAATCCGAATTCTCCAAATTACCCGCAGACAAATGGACCCTTCTGATTCAGGCTGCGGATCACCTGATCCCTGAGGTGGCCGATCTACTGGATCAGTTTCGCTTTATCCCAAGCTGGCGCCTTGATGACATCATGATCAGCTACGCCACCAGAGGCGGCAGCGTAGGACCTCACTACGACCAGTACGATGTGTTTCTGTTGCAAGCCGGTGGTAAACGACACTGGCAGATTGGACAGCACTGCAACGCCGGGTCTCGGAAAAGGGATGATACCGACCTGCACATTCTGACGGAATTTCACGAGCAGGAATCCTTCACTCTGGAACCCGGGGATATGCTGTACCTACCCCCTCAGGTGGCTCACTGGGGAAAAGCACTGGATGATGACTGCATCACCTACTCTATTGGTTTTCGCGCTCCGAGCCAGGCAGAGATACTGGAAGAGCTATTACAGGAGCACCTGAGCACTCTGACAGAAGACCATCGTTTTCAGGATCCGGCATTCACACCACAACAACACAGTGGTGAAATTTCTCATGACGCCCTGCAACAAATTCATCAGCTTTGGTCGAAAGCCATCACCCCGGCGTCCATTGAAAACTGGTTTGGGCGCTACATGACAACCCCCAAATATGAAATCGAAGACAGACTGACCTGTGAAGAAGTGGCTTCTGGTGAGGTCATACCCGAAGAGCTGCCTTGCTGGGCTCCGGAAGACCTCCTGACTCGCGACCCGGCCTCACGGTTTGCATTTCTTACTGACGACAACAGCAATCGCAGCCCTGAAGCACTTCCCCATGGGCAGTGCCATCTGTTTGTGGACGGCAACAGCTACTCCGTCAACGAAAAACTGGCGCATTTATTATCCAACAAACGGACATTCACCGGGACCGCTCTGTCTGACGCCATACAAGATGATCAAGAAAAGCTGATCGTGCAGACCCTGCTGCTCAATCAACAACTTTTCATTCTTGATGAAGAGGACGCTGAAGAGGATTAAGACGATCCGCGTGACCCTTTTGAATATCCGTGGCATGCTAGGAACTGACTCAATAAGACAAAACCGGAGATCCCATGAATCCGGAATCATCGACGGATACACCTCACAACCCAGGCTCTGACAGAGAGATCCCCTCTCAGAGCTGCGACACCCTTACACTGCTTCACGGCCCGGAAGCTTTCGCCAAATATCTGCATCGGATGCTTGCCGGCGGACGCCGCTATGTGGACATCCTGAGCCAGCAGCTCGACCCGATACTATTTGCTGACTCAGAAGTGTGTAGCGCACTGAGTGCCCTGGTGCGTGCACACCGTCAAGCCGAAGTTCGAATATTGGTAAAAGACCCGAAACCCTTGTTCGGCAGACACCACGCTTTACTGGCTTTACAAAAACGACTCACCAGTAAAATTAAAATTCGCAAACTCAATATTCAGCCACAAAACGAAAATCAGGGGTATGTCATTGTCGATCAGCGACAACTATTACTCCAACACCACGATGGAGAATTTGATGGCTTCAGCAATACTGATGCAGCGCCTGAATCAAAAGCCTTGCTGGAAGAATTTAACTTGCTGTGGCAACTACAGAGTTCAGAAATTGCCGAGCTGCGGCCTCTGTCGCTGTAATATCAGGGCCTGCAAGACAGATTTATATCCCCTGAAGATGGAGCTGATGTGAAAACCATAACGTCTCAAGTCTGCGCCTGCCTTTTCTGCCTTTTGATGCTGGCCACCAGTGCGTTGGCGGACTCCCGCAAACTGGAAGTCATTGCCCTGAAGCATCGTCCGGCAGAGCTGTTGCTACCTGCACTGCAGGGGGTTGCCAGCCAGGGCTCTCAACTGACAGCCAGCGGTAACCAGCTAATCATTCGCGCAGCCCCGCACGAACTGGAGCAACTGAGAGCTTTAATCAAGCAATTGGACCAGCCGCTTGCTCAGTTCCGCATCAGCGTGCGCCAACAGGGACAAAACAATATGAGCAGTCGCTCAATTGGTGGCAATTATGAATACAACAATTCACAGGGAGGCGGAATCAAAATTGGCCGTACTACACTGGATGGCAAGCCTCTGCCTTCCAGCTCGGGCCGCATACAATCCAGCGGCTCAAACCACAGCAGCTCGGTTAGCGTGAGACAATACAGCACCAGAGCCAACAGCGGCACAACTCAACAATTGAGCACCGTAGAAGGCTACCCTGCCTATATAGAAACCGGACAACAGATCCCATTGCTCACCCGATATCAGGACCGCTATGGGAGCAGTGTCGAACAACATTACCAGCCAGTGGTGACCGGCTTTTATGTGACTCCAACATTAAGTGGTAACAATAGCGCGACGCTGGAGATCTCGACACAAAAGCAATCAGTCGAAAATAACGGCCGCAGAGAAAACCCGAGAATCAATACCGCGGGCTATCAATCCACTATCACTGCGCCTTTGGGTCAATGGATAGACTTGGGTTCATTGCTGCAGGATAACAATACACAGTCAAGCGGGATTACAGAGCGTCACAGCGTCAACAACACCGAGAGCCTGAACTTACAACTGAAAATAGAAAGAAGCCGCTGACCGTTTCAAACTCACAGGCGGCTTAGACCAGCCGAAGAATATCACCAATATCTGACGCACAGAGCACTGGTTCATAGGGCGTTAACCTGGAAATATGGTGCGCACCGTAATCCACTGCAATACGTGGCATCTGCGCACGACGTGCCATCTCCATATCAAACTCGGTATCACCAATCATCACTGCCTCCTCCACCGGCACCTTAAGCTCAGCCAACAATTCATGAAGCATCAATGGGTGCGGCTTGGACGCCGTTTCATCCGAGCAACGAGTTGCGTGAAAAACATCCTTCATGCCCAGCGATTCCAGCACACGATTCAGGCCTGCCCGACTCTTACCTGTTGCGACGGCGATCTGGTGGCCACTGCTCAACAATTGTTCGAGGGTGTCCACTGAGTTGTCAAACAGCCGGGAGGGCTCACTGTCTGCGGCAATAAAATGATCTGCATAGGCCTGCCTCATGGCCTCAATACCATCGTATTCAAGGTCTGGATACAAGGTCTGAATAGCTTCTGGAAGGCCAAGACCAATGATGTTTTGCACTTCAGCATCAGTCAGGGCTGGCAGACGCTGGGCCCTGGCAGCCTCGTGCATACAACTGACGATTTTTGCCGTCGAGTCGCAAAGAGTGCCATCCCAGTCGAAAATAAAAAACATAGCCCCTTCCTATCAGTATGCTGGAATCAATTAACTCTCTGCTTCACCGCCTGGATCGGCAGGCTCCAGCTGCGCCAAAGGCTTGGCCAGACGCTCATCCAGAGGCGCTTCCACCCGAATTTTTTTGGTTTCATCCGGCAACAGCAGGGATAAAGCCGCCGCATGCAGAAACAGACGATTAAATCCCTTGCCCTTCATGACCTTGTTGAAGTCGTCGTTGCCGTATTTGGGATCACCTACGAGACCATGCCCCTGATACTGGGCATGAACCCGAATCTGATGCGTTCGTCCGGTAATCGGCTTTGCCTCAACCAGTGTCGAGCCAACATAGCGTCTCAGCACCTTGAAATGCGTCAATGACTGTTTGCCCTCGGGATCAACCCTTACAATCCTTTCGCCACTGCTCAGTTCGTTCTTTTTGAGTGGAGCACTGACTTCGCGGCACCGATTGGGCCAACGTCCCTCAACAAGTGCGTGATAATACTTCTGAATATGTCCATCTCGGAGCTGCTGATGCAGATAACGCAACATGCTGCGCTTTTTGGCGATCATGATGCAGCCAGAAGTATCCCGATCCAGTCGGTGGACCAACTCAAGATGACGCTCATCCGGACGCATCTGACGTAACACCTCAATCAAACCGAGATTGATCCCGCTGCCTCCATGAACAGCCAGCCCGGATGGCTTATTAAGGATAATCAATCCCTTGTTCTCAAAAAGGATGGAATCGGCCAGCAAGTCTTTCAGCTGATCACTGGCATTAGGCAGCTCTTTAGTATCAGGTAGCCGAACCGGTGGAATTCGCACCATATCTCCGGCTTTAAGCTTGTATTCGGCTTTGATCCTGCCTTTATTGACCCGAACTTCACCTTTGCGCAATATTCGGTAAATCAGGTTTTTGGGTACACCTTTCAGTTGCCCAAGCAAGAAGTTGTCAATTCGCTGGCCAGCACGATCGTCGTCTATCTCAACAAACTGAACCTTGGGCGAAAGTATTTGGCCACGAGTGACCGAAGTGTCAGAGTCTCTTTTCATGCGCGCATTATACCTGTTTTAGAGGAATCCACCCGTAAACCTGGTGATATAGCACCTAAAAAATCCTTTAAGTTCAGTCAAATACCGCCATTATTTGATGGGACGGGAGAATATTGCTATAGTCCACCAGTCTGCACAGGCAGGTTTCCGGACACCGCATAAAGAAGGCGTGTTGCTAGGAAATACCGCTGACGGACAGGGCTTGGATAGTGGAAGTCGGAACGCGAAAAGCCAGGTGATATCACCCCCCTTCCAATCAGCCCCACAAAACAAACGACACCAACGACGATGAAAAGGCTGCAGAAACTGGCCTTACACCTCGGGTGTCCGATGATAACCGCTCACATTGTAGCGGGTTATCCGTATTAGATCGTGAATAAGAGATACTCATTCGGATGCAGGTGCATCTGAAGATGCTAAGCAGTAGCAAGGTAACAAACAGACAGGAGCCTAACCGGCCCTGAATTCCGCACTGCCATTTTCACACCACCTGCATTCAAGACTCCGGCTTAAGTCAGCCTGAGTAAAAACAGAGTCCATGGTGACGGAAGCCAACAAACAGCAATTACCAAGACGCCTTTCCTTTTGGAAGTCAGCGGCTGAATTTACTGTTTATTGAACTGATTACCCAACAGCCGACCATTCGAGCCTGTGTCATTGCTTTGAAAGGCTACCTACTCCCTGATGCGCCCGCGCAAACAGGCAAGTAAGGCAGTCAAACCAAATAATTGACCCGGCAGCGATTGGTGAACGCGAGGCTGATCTCCCACTGTCTGCAACGGAAAACCCTCTCTTTGTGTGCTAACCATTCAGGTAACACATGAAAAGAATGTTAATCAATGCAACTCAACCCGAAGAGTTGCGCGTAGCACTGGTCGACGGCCAATGGCTGTATGACCTTGATATTGAAAACCGTACCCGCGAACAGAAAAAAGCCAACATCTACAAAGGTAAAATCACCCGCATTGAGCCCAGCCTCGAAGCCGCCTTTGTTGATTACGGTGCTGAGCGCCACGGCTTCCTCCCACTCAAAGAAATCTCCCGTCAATACTTCAGCAAATCTCCCGGCGAAATCGATGGTCGTGTCCGCATCAAGGATGTGATCAAAGAAGGCCAGGAAATCGTTGTGCAGGTAGACAAAGAAGAGCGAGGCAACAAGGGTGCCGCTCTGACCACTTTCATCAGTCTTGCCGGTCGCTATCTGGTGCTGATGCCCAACAACCCTCGTGCAGGCGGCATCTCTCGTCGCATTGATGGCGAAGATCGTGCCGAACTGCGCGATGCTCTGAGCAAAATCGAGGTGCCTTCCGGTATGGGCGTGATCGTTCGTACCGCGGGCGTTGGCCGCAGCGCAGAAGAGCTGCAGTGGGATCTGGACAACCTGCTGAAACTCTGGACCTCCATTCAGTCTGCCGCTGAAGTGTCTGCGGCTCCTGAATTCCTGTTCCAGGAAAGTAATGTCCTCTACCGCGCCATTCGTGACTATTTGCGCCTCGACATTGGTGAAATTATTGTCGATCGCAAGGAATCCTATGACCTGGTACAGGCTCTTATCGCTCAAATGATGCCTGGCAGCGGCAACAAGGTGAAACTTTACGAAGACGACACCCCGCTGTTTAACCGCTACCAGATCGAAAGTCAGATCGAAACCGCCTACGAGCGCGAAGTAAAACTGCCTTCCGGTGGTTCAATCGTTATTGACGTCACAGAAGCCCTGATTTCAATCGACATCAACTCGGCACGCGCCACAAAAGGCAGCGACATCGAGGAAACGGCCCTGCGCACCAACCTCGAAGCGGCCGACGAAATTGCCCGCCAGCTTCGTCTGCGCGACATGGGTGGCCTTGTCGTTATTGACTTCATCGACATGCAGCCAGTACGCAACCAGCGCGAAGTGGAAAACCGCATGCGCGACGCGCTGTCCATGGACCGCGCACGAGTTCAGGTTGGCCGTATTTCCCGCTTTGGCCTGCTGGAAATGTCTCGTCAGCGCCTGCGTCCATCACTGGGAGAAACCACTTCGAAAGTATGCCCCCGCTGTAGCGGCCAAGGCACCATTCGAAGCACCAAATCCATCGCTCTGTCCATTCTGCGTCTTGTTGAAGAAGAAGCGCAAAAAGAGCGCAGCGCCGAAATTCGGGCCATCACCCCGGTATCCGTTGCCACTTACCTTCTTAACGAGAAGCGCAAGACCATTTCCGGCATTGAGACCCGTAACGACACCCGGGTTCTGATCGTGCCAAATGAGCACATGATGACGCCGCACTTTGAAGTTCATCGCCTGCGTGACGACGAAGCCTCTTCGGAAACCAGCTACAAAATCGTATCTGCTCCAGAAGAAACCGCAGAAGACGACCTGAAACCGAAAGCAGATGCCGCTCCGGCACCAAAACCTGTTGTGCAGCAGCTGCAGCCTACCGAAATGGCACCGGCTCCAACACCTGCAGAGAAGGAAGAGCCCAAGCCTGTAAGCCTCTTAACTCGCATCATGCACGCTATCTTTGGCGACCCTGAAGCCAAGGCGCGCGAGAAGGAAGAAGAGGAAAGACGCCAAAAACGTCAGCAACAGCAGCGTAACCGCAACCAACGCAACCGTCGTGGCGGCAACCGGAATCGTCGTAATCGCGACGAACAAGGCAATCGCTCTGACAACCGCAACGAAGGTCGTAACGACAATCGTCGCAATGATCGTCGCGCAGAAAACCGTGACAATTCCGCTGACGAGGCCCGTAGCAACGACAAGCGCAGCAATGACAACCGTCGCAACAAGCCGGAAGATCAGGGTGAACAGCGTCGTGAGCGCCCCAATCGTCGCCGCAAGCCGAAATCTGACAAGCCAGCTGAAGCGCAAGCTCAACAGACCCAGGGAGAATCATCAGAAAATACCAGCAATGATGATCGTCCATCCAAGCGCCCTGCCAACAAGCGCGGCAAACCACAACCTCGCCGTCGTGGCCGTCGTGATAACGCAGAAGCTCAAAATGAAGACTCTCAAAACACCGAGAACAAAGAAGTTGAAGCTCTGAATCAGCAGGTCAGTGATGCCATTGATGCCGAGAAGCAACAAAAAGCAGACGTAAAGGCACGCAAACCTCAAGCTGAAAACAAGCCAAAGGAAAGCAAGCCAGAGGATAATACGCCCTCCAAAGCATCTGAGAGCGAAAAACCTAAAGCTGAACCCGCAGAAGACGTGAAAGCCAAAGAAAGCCCTAAAGAGCAACAAACTGCTCAAGGTCGCTTTCAGTTCACAGACTCAGCGGCGGATACTGGCGAAAGTCAAAAGCAGCCCGCTGCTGATACTGCGCAAGCTGCAAGCCAAGAACAGTCTGACACGCCAGCGGATAAACCACAGGAAACGGCCCAGAAGCCAGCTGAACAGCAGCAGAAACCTGCAGCCGTGAAGCCTGAGCAGCCGCAAGCTCCAGCGTCTGAACAACCTCAAACAACTGCAGAAAAACCTGCTGAAGCTGCAAAACCAGCGGCCCCGGCCAAGGAAGCAGAAACAGAGGCTGTTGCTCCACAACCAGCTGAAGAGGCTCCGGAAACTGTCACTGAAGCAGAAGAAGCAGAAGTGAAACCTGCAACTCCTGTGGCACCTGCCGCTGAAAAACCAGCAGCCAGTGTAGCGACTCCTGCCGAAGATGCCGCTCCAGTAGCAGAGAACACCAAATCCGAGACTGCAGAAGCTCCCAAAAAGCCTGCAACATACAGCCGCGCCAGCAACGATCCGCGACTGAACCCTCGCCCGGTGGTGAACCTGGAAATTGGCAGCAAAACAGTGCACGTTTCCCTGAGTGCACCACTGGACACATCGAAGGCTGCGGAAATTGCACACAACCCACGTCCGCTGGCTCGTCCAGCTAATGACCCACGCCACAAGCGTGGCTAAGAGATACAAGTCTGAGAAGGGGTAAGTCTTCCCCTTCGGGCCAAGCCTCTCAGAAAGCCCCTGCCGAAAGTCAGGGGCTTTTTTTGTGCCTGAAACACCTGCCTCCCCCCTGTAAACACCCTTAAATGCTCAATCGCTGATCACAGCGAATGCACTTCAGTCAACAGACCCAAGCAGTCAGCCCAGAATTCCAGAAAAGATTCATTTTCCTTAAAAAATAATGGCTTAGCGGGTTGCCGTGAAGTTAAACCTCTGTATAATTCGCTTCGTTCCGGTGGGGTGGCTGAGTGGTCGAAAGCGGCGGTCTTGAAAACCGTTGAGTGTAACAGCTCCCAGGGTTCGAATCCCTGCCCCACCGCCATCTCTCTCCCTGTTTTCCTTTCTGGCCTCTCGCCAAAATCTCATTATTTTTTATTAAAATTCAAATACTTAAGCATTTCGCATAGTTGTGTTAAGTACCTTGATTTTGCCTACACGCTTTGTATTATTAACAAAACTATCTGGAATTCATCCTCAACGGAGATTGACCATGCAAGAGATCTACAACACACAGACGCGGACAGAGTCCAGCCTCTCTAGTAACAAGGTCTTGAAAAATACGTACATGCTGCTCGCCATGACTATGGGCGTTAGTGCTGTTGCCTGTGGCATTTCCATGGCTGTCGGCCTGGGCCATGGCGTCGCTTTGATGATGAACCTGGCAGCTATTGCTCTGATCTGGTTTGTACTCCCCAAAGCAGCCAACTCCAGCAACGGAATTTACGTAGTCTTCGGGTTCACCGCTCTTCTTGGTGCGTCATTAGGACCAACCATTAACCACTACCTGGCCATGTCCAACGGCTCTCAGATTGTCATGCAAGCTCTGGCCGGTACGGCGCTGGTCTTCTTTGGTCTGTCAGGCTATGTGCTGACCACCAAGAAAGACTTCAGCTTTATGCGCGGCTTCCTGGTAACAGGTCTGATCGTGGTTGTTTTGTGTGCCCTGGCCCTGATGGTGGCTGGCTTTTTTGGTGTTAATATTGCCGGTGTTCATTTGGCTCTGAGTGCTGCCATCGTGTTCCTGATGTCAGGCTTCATCCTGTACGACACCAGCCGTATCATTAACGGTGGCGAGACCAACTACGTTATGGCAACCGTGTCACTGTACCTGAACATCTACAACCTGTTCGTCAGTCTGCTTCACCTGATCGGTGCAACCAGCAACGATTAAGAAGCAATAGGAAACAGGATCCATTAAAGCCCCGTTAAGGGGCTTTTTTATGCGTGTTGAGTCCGCTTTCCTTCGAAGGGCGATTCTTCCATACTGCCATTAATATCAGGCGCTGACCTGCCCCCTATCTACTCAAGCCTGCAAACCGCCATGAAATTCTCACTGATAATCTACAGCTCGCCACAGGATCAGCTCGCATACCAGACCCCCTTTCGTTACGCACAAACGCTTCTGGAGCAAGGACACGAGCTTTACCGAGTGTTTTTTTACGGCGATGGTGTCCATACCTGTGCAGACGGCTCTCTGGAATCACACTCAGCAGAACTGACCGGCGCAGGAAGCCAATGGGCAGATCTGGCTCACAAGCATGATCTGGACATGGTTGTTTGTGTAACAGCCGCTCTGGAACGTGGTATAGCAAGGGAAGAAAAGCTGGATCATCCGGCTTGCGACGGAAATCAACAGTCAAAGACTGAAATCCGAGGCATTCTGGATGGCTTCCAGCTATCCGGACTTGGTCAACTGGTCGACGCCATGGCCAATAGCGACCGCACCATCACCTTTCGTTAACCCCAAACAGGCGGCAAGATACCCATGAAGCTTTTGCTGATCATTAACAGCCTAACCGCTGATACCTCTCACCTTAAAGAGAGCCTCGATGCAGGATTGACCAGCGCAGTATTTGGATTAGAGGTTAGCCTGCTGTTTCAGGGAGAAGGTGTACTTTACCTCGCCCCTGAGACTGACATTAACCAGCAATCTCTCAAGGATCTCGCCATCTACGGCATAGAAAACATCTATGTGGATGAGCAGGCACTTTCACAACACCAACTTACCGCGACCCATCTGGCAATTTCTGCAATGCCACTGGACAACCAGGCAATGGGCACCCTTCTGACGGCACAAGATACCGTACTGCACTTCTAACCCATCATTTCTTCAGGACACATAAAGTGACTTTACACATTCTCAATCAAAAACCTGATTCTGACAGCTTCTCCAAATGCCTGGGCGTCTGCCTTGAAAGCGACGAGATTGTTTTGATTGAAGATGCGGTAGAAGCTGCTGCAGATGAAAGCTTCTGCAAACTGCTGACAAACACCCACCACTGCTACGCCCTTGATGAACATCTGGCCGTAAAAGATATTACTCTGCCTCACAACAGCCACATTAAGCCCATCAGCTACATAGACTTTATTGAGCTCTGTGCACAAAAGAACCCCATCGTCAGCTGGTAACTGACTGTTACCCGCAGCGCGCAAGAACCCATTTCCAGCGTTAAACCAGACCTTGAAAATTTCCGGAGTTCAGCCTGATATCGGCAGATTGTTAACTGCTCGGCCTTTTTTCCAGACTCATTGAAGGACTTGTCGCCTGGATACACTCTTAAAACCTGACCACTTTTCAGCATTGCCGCCACTGTATACGCTACAGGCATCCTGTACATATAAAGGAGGTATCATTTATGCAGAAAGTCATTCGTAGCTGGCTGAGTCTCTTCACCCTACTCAGCTGCACTGGCGTTATGGCAGCTGCCAGCAAAGAAGCCACTGAAGAACCACTGTTGACACTTGGATGGGTGGAACACGCGCATCTGATTGAGCCCAACTACCCTTTAAAGGCAAAACTTGATACTGGCGCGAAAACATCGTCCCTTGACGCAAGGATCATCAAAGCTTTCAGGCAATACGGGAAACGCTGGGTGAGATTCGCCGTTCAAAACCCCAAAACAGGCGAAGAAACCATATTGGTTCGAGAGCGAGTACGCACCATCGGGATTGTTCAGCATGAGGGAGAAAGTGAGGTTCGCCCTACGGTAAACATCGAAATCTGTCTCGCAGGGCAACATCGGGACATCGAAGTGAGTCTGGTTGATCGAGAAAACTTCACCTACCCATTACTACTGGGCCGTCGGGCACTTAAACATATAGCGATCGTGCACCCTGGCGAAACGTTTATGTCTGATCAATCCTGCGAAAACGTGACAGAAGAGACAAAGTCATCCCCAAAACCCTCCAGCAAAGAATCCCCGGGGGAAGAAGATGATAAAGAACAAACTATCGACGAAACTGAAGCTGCCGGGGAAAATGAAAAGTCGGGTAATGCGGAAGAGCGATCAGATAAGCAACTGGATAATCCCGCGTAAGCGTTAAACTCCAGGTAAAATGCGCCACACAATGAGTGGCGCATTTTCATGCCTCAATAAAATCAAGGCATTGAAAGAGATTCAGAAGAGACAATAACACCGTTATTATCTGCGTATAGATATTCACCAGGATTGAAAGTCACACCACCAAAAGTCACCGGCAAATTAAGCTCACCAATGCCTTTTTTGTCTGTTTTCATCGGGTGAGTGTTCAAAGCCTGCACGCCAAGATCCAGCGCTGCAATCGCATCAACATCACGAATACATCCGTACATCAAAATGCCTTCCCAGCCGTTCGCTACAGCTTTTTCGGCCAGCATATCCCCCAGACACGCCCTGCGTAACGAGCCGCCAGCATCAACAACCAACACCTTGCCCGCACCAGGCTCTGCTACCTGTTCCCTAACCAGGGAATTGTCTTCAAAACATTTGATCGTGACAATTTCTCCACCAAAAGATCTGCGACCGCCATAGTTATTGAACATAGGATCAACAACCCGCACCAATTCCGGGTAAGCGTCACACAAGTCAGGAGTGATGTATTCCATATTTATTCCTAAAACGTTGAATGGATGAGTTTGCAGGCGTTATAGCACAACGCCTATAAGATTTCCCTCATAGGCTGGCATAAAGATCTTGAGCGAAGATGCACAGGAAGGTGAACGACCCGTCAGCAAATTGAATTCCAAACCATGCATTGGACAGCGTATGACACCCTGCTGAATAGCTCCATGAGTCAGCGGAGCTTGCATATGCGGGCAACTGTTCTCGATCAGAAAGGTACGCCCATCCTCCTGAATCAACAACAAATCGATACGCCCTATTCTGAAGGCACGCCGATAACCATCATGCAGCAGATGTAGCTTCTCCAGTGGATAAAACACGATTTGACTCCCCCCCCGTCGCCAGCAGATTAGCAATATCTGCCGATAGACTGGCGACTTTTACCGGGTCCGTCAAGGTCGGAAATACCAGCGACTGGGAGAGCTCCTCATCCATTGAATCACTGTCAAACATACCGACCAGAACCCCCTGCTTTTGAAGTTCCTTGAAGCCCTCATCAAGCTGAGGCATTGCCTCGTCGGAACCGAACCAATGAATCAGACGACCCGAGACTGCCAGCTCACCCCACAAATCAAGACCCAGACTTTCACCTCGGCGCGAAAACCACTGATTTTCTTTGATCAACCCCTGTAGATACGATACTGGCTCCGGCTCCGGCCCCACTTGCAGATCCATTTTTGCCTTGCCAGCTGCCAACAGAGTCGAGACAACCGGAATACGTGTCCATAAAGAACGGCAAAAGGGTACGCCAGCCCCAATGACGAGTCCTTCACCGTTTACTGATATCACACCCAGCGCCAACGCCCCCAAAAGAGCTCCTGCTCCAGTACCATACCCAAACCAGTTAACCGCACGTCCCGATTGCTCGGATACAAATTGCTCAACTGCCGGAAGGTCGTAACGGGCATAGTCCTCCAGCGTGTTATCGTCATAACATTGATTGACCGGTGACAAACCGTGGCCACGGAACTCAAGCAACCAGACATCCACACCCAAATCAATCAAAGTCTTTGCCAGACATTCACCTGACTCAGACCACCACAGGCGGCGGTTCTGGTAACTGCCATGCACCAAAACCAGTGTTGGCCCTTCAGAAATCTCCGCGATGCCACCTTTCAACGATGACAGATGAGTCAGAGCCAGCTCAACAGATTTATCAGGGCTGTTGTTGGGCTTGATCAGATAAATATCCTCAGCAAGCCCCTGCTGAACTTCTGCACTCATTAAACGCGCAGGAAAAAAACGGCTACTACTCTTCACGGCAAGCCTCATCCTTAAGCAAAACGACGGAATGGGAATATATGGAAAAACAATACGCTAAACAAAAAATAGCCAGAGGAAATGCAACAAGAAAAACTGTAGAAGGGAAGGTATTCATTCAGGTATTTACCAGGCTTGTCTACTGCACAACACCGACATTGATTTACTGCAAAATACTGAACAGCACACTGTCTTCTGATGCATTGCGTCTAACGAGTTAACCACAGCATAAGATTAAGCCTAGCCGGATAACATGATTTGAGCCAATGGATTCTACAGCAAATTAAAAAAAACAGAGCAGGTTTAATCACGGAACCGCATCAACAATCTCCTGGCACGCTTCCGAACACAAAGCTGCAAACCGGATAGAAGTCCGCCCGATCCCAAAGTCCATTCTGCAAAAGCCGAGGATAAATACTCTCACCCGCATTTCAATAAATGACCAAATCCTATGGCCAGACATGTTTCTCGACCACAGTTGTCTTATAGAAAAAAATAGCCTCACACACTACAATGCCGCGCCTGTGCAGCTTCCACCAATTCAAAACCCTACATACCTGCACAGTGAACATACGATGTGATTAATGCTTGACTGGCCCCGGTGAGATAAAATGGCCACTTCTTGATCACTTCACTGACTACGTATCTGTACCCGTATTGGAATCAGCCTGATGCCCACATCACAAGACTATCTCAGTCTACCCTTGCCCTATCAGCAAAACAGCTCTGGGTATTTTGAGGCCATCAGGGGTTGGGGTTGGCCAATTTGGCTCGACAGCGGAGAAGACGGCCCTAACCAAGGTCGCTTCGACATTCTCAGTGCTACTCCTGGTAAAAAACTGATTGCCAGCAGCCAGCAATGTGTCTGTGAACACACAGATCCTGAAGCAACGGTTCCAGTCAAAATACGTTATACCGACGCCTGGAGCGCATTGAAACATGAGCTGCCTCCTCCAGCTGATGCCACATACAGCGACGATATAAAACACCTTCCCTTTCGTAGCGGGATGCTGGGTTATCTGGGGTACGACCTGGGAAGGCAGGTAGAGTCTCTCGATGACATCCGAGCTGATGACACAGGGTTGCCACTGCTACTGATGGGGTATTATCAGTGGTCCATTGTTCAGGATCATAAGCGTCAAACAGCCACTCTTGTTTGTGAAAAACAGCTCGGGCAGGATTTTTTTGATGAGCTCCAGCAAAAAATTCTGGACGCTTTGAACAAAGAGCCCCAAAAAAGAAAAAATCTATTTAAGATCAATGACTTAGAAAGCAATCTTAGTAGTATAAATTATCGAGAGAAAATTGATCGTATCCAAAGCTATATCCATGCCGGGGATTGTTATCAGGTCAATTTCTCTCAGCGTTTTAAAACCACTTATCAAGGAGACCTCTTTGGTGCGTATCTCACCCTAAGAGAGAAACTCCCCTCACCTTTCTCCTGTTTTTTTGAAACCGAACTCGGGACGGTTCTGAGCCTGTCTCCTGAACGCTTTATTCTGAGCGCCAATGGACAACTGTTAACTCAGCCAATTAAAGGTACAGCCCCCAGAGGAACCACCTCCGAAGAAGATCAACGACTGGCCCAAGAACTGCAAGAAAGCAGTAAGGATCAAGCCGAAAACCTGATGATCGTGGATCTACTGCGGAACGATCTGAGCAAAGTTTGCCAGCCCCACACAGTGAAAACACCCAAGCTTTTTAATCTGGAGAGCTACGCCAACGTGCATCACCTGGTGAGCAGTGTTACAGGCGTGATCAAGGACAATGCCAGCCCAATCGACATTCTGGAAGCCAGCTTTCCAGGCGGTTCCATAACCGGCGCTCCAAAAATCAGGGCCATGGAAATCATTGAAGAACTGGAAGAGAGTCGTCGCTCTGTCTATTGCGGCAGCATTGGGTATATCGATCGATCAGGTCAGATGGACACCAACATTGCTATTCGCACCATAGCGGCGAACGATAAAGAGCTGTTTATTTGGGGTGGCGGCGGCATAGTCGCCGACTCAGAAGCAGAAAAGGAATATCAGGAAACACTGACCAAGATTGGCCTGATCATGAAGACGCTCGAAGGCATGAGCGACTGAAGGGAAAACAAAGCAAGTTTTTCATACCCGGAAACCAGCCGGCCTCCGGGTATGAGTAAAAGATATTCTTAAATTACAGCGTCAGAGGACGAACACTGGCTTTAATGAATTCTTTTTTCAGATCTTCGTAAGTGTGAACCGCAGGGTATTGAGGAAACTCCGCGATTACATTATCGGGTGCATGGAACAGGATACCCGCATCGGCTTCTGCCAGCATTGTCGTATCGTTGTATGAATCCCCTGCTGCAATGGTACGGTAATACAGAGACTTCAAGGCAACGATGGATTGACGCTTGGGGTTGGCCTGACGAATGTTGTAATCCGTCACGCGTCCAGAGTCATCCACGGTAAGCTTATGACACAACAGAGTCGGATAACCCAATTGCTTCATTAATGGACCGGCAAACTCGTAAAAAGTGTCAGACAGGATAATGACCTGAAAGCGCTCACGCAGCCAGTTTACAAACTCCTGAGCCCCGTCCAGAGGGCTGAGTGTGGAAATCACTTCCTGAATTTCATTGAGACCCAGCTTATGCTTGTCCAGCTCTGCCAGACGCATGGTCATCAGTTCATCGTAATCCGGAATATCCCGTGTGGTGGCTTTTAAAGCCTCAATACCGGTTTTTTCCGCAAATTTAATCCAGATCTCAGGGATCAGTACCCCTTCCAGATCCAAGCATGCAAGTTCCACAGACAAGCTCCTACTGAACGTTTATACGTTGATTTAATGATCATCGAGCCTGCACTCTATACTGGCAACCCAACGAAACGCAGCAATCTACCCTGTTCCACCCAGAGGTGCAACGCAACTTTGCGTCAGGACCTGGCCAGCACCGGTTGGCAGCAAAATCTTTTCACGTGAAACTCCTAACAAATTAGATTAATAAATAACCACAACTTACTTTTAGATAAGACATCGATGAGGCCAGTTAAAGTAAATTCTAGGGTTATCCGGTTTGTATTGGCTAACCACAAACCACATCTTGATTAAATTTCAGCACAAAGTGGCATATATTGAACATTGTTCCACGAACAAACCATGTGCAATCCGGGTCATCTGCTTAAAGTTATTTTAGTTATAAAGCTATTGCTCGAGATTATTTTTAAGTTATCAATAGCTCTGGTATCCTTCGCGCGAATTAAAATCCCGTTTGAAAAACAATACCGGGTTTAAAAACAATAGTAGTTTAAAAATACAGTGTTCAGGACAAGCCGGATCAGCAGGGCAAGTGCCTTCCCTACCTCCGCTTTACTGCCACACCCAAACCGTAACAGCCAAAGCCAGGAATTTAGGACAGAAGCATGTCTCAGCTACTCGATACCGTTGATCTTGATAAAACGCTACAAGCACAGAGCCCACAGGAAATCCTGAAGTTTGCCATTGAAACATTTGGTAATATTGCCATTTCTTTCAGCGGTGCCGAGGACGTGGTTCTTGTTGATATGGCCCACAAGATTGACCCGGATGTCGAAGTCTTCTGTCTCGATACCGGCCGCCTGCACCCCGAGACCTATCAGTTTATCGAAAAGGTGCGTAATCATTATGACCTGTACATCGACATACTGAGCCCTGATGGCGATGCAGTGAGAGAGCTGGTTCAGGAAAAAGGCCTCTACAGCTTCTATCAGGACAACCATCAGGAGTGCTGCGGCATCCGCAAGATTGCCCCTTTACGCAGCAAGCTGCTGGAAGTGGACGCCTGGGTCACTGGTCAGCGCAAGGATCAAAGCCCTGGTACCCGCGCCCAGATCCCGGTCATTCAGGATGACAAGGTCTTTGCACGTCCCAACGGCACTCTGACCAAGTTCAACCCACTGGCAAACTGGACCTCAAAACAGGTTTGGGACTATATTCGCAGTAACGAGGTGCCTTATAATTCCCTACATGACCGTGGATTTATCTCCATTGGCTGTGAACCCTGCACCCGCCCTGTTGGCCCAGGCCAGCACGAGCGTGAAGGTCGCTGGTGGTGGGAAGAAGCCACGAAAAAGGAATGTGGTCTGCACGCCACCAATATCGACAACTAGGCCCGTAAAGCAGTCGGGCTGAGAGAGGATGCTTTAGTGAAAATCACACTGGTAAAGAAAATCCTGGCCGATGGGTCTCCCTGCAAAAAATGCGGCGATGTACTCAACAAGCTGGAAAGCAACGATCAAATGAAGTTTATCGACGAAGTTCTGGTTGCCGATGAACGTGATCCTCAAAGCCCTGGCATGAAGCTGGCCGGTGAGCTGAATGTCAATCGTGCGCCCTTCTTCGTAGTTGAGCGTATGGGCGAGGCCCCTGAAGTCCACACAGTCTACTTCAAGTTCGTGAAAGAAGTGCTGGATCAGAAAACCAGCGAAAAAGAAGAGCTCAAAGAAATCATGAATGACAATCCAGATCTGGATTACATCTGATCGACCCCGCTTCACTGTCCTGTCTCAGGGTGAGTGACAACACGCAGCCAGATCGTACTGAGCAGTAAAAATAAAAAGGAGGCTTGAAGCCTCCTTTTTATTGATTGCCTGTTTTCAACGGCCAACTCAGTAGGTCGGTAAATCAATCGTAGAGAAGAGCTCCTCCACTTCCGCCTTTGAGTGACGGTTTAACGCATCAGTCACCACTTCTCGGGTCAGGTGTGGGGCAAACAACTCAATGAACTCGTACATATAGCCGCGCAGGAAGGTTCCCCGTCTGAAGCCAATCTTGGTTGTACTCGACTGGAACAGATGACTTGCATCCAGGGCAACCAAATCACTGTCCAGCTCTTCGTTATAGGCCATCTTGGCGATAATACCGACGCCTAACCCAAGACGTACGTAAGTTTTAATGACGTCGGCGTCCGCGGCTGTAAAGACCACTTTTGGCGCCAGACCTCGCTCAATGAAGGCCTCATCCAACTTGGATCGCCCTGTAAAGCCAAAGACATAGGTCACCAGCGGGTGCTTGGCGACATCTTCGAGGGTTAATCGTGACACCTGACATAATGGGTGATTTTTAGGAACCACAATGCACCGGTTCCAGCGATAACACGGCATCATGATCAGATCACTGAACAACTCCAGAGCCTCGGTGGCTACCGCGAAGTCAACGGTGCCATCTGCGGCCATCTCGGATATTTGCATCGGAGTCCCCTGATGCATATGCAGCGACACATCCGGGTAGCGATCAATAAAGGTCTCTATGATTTTAGGCAAGGCATAACGCGCCTGAGTGTGGGTAGTAGCCAGCGAGAGACTTCCTTTTTTCTCGTTGCTGAATTCCTGAGCCACCTGCTTAATGCTTTCAACCTTGCGTAGAATTTCACCCGCCGTCTTCAGAATAGCTTCGCCAGCAGGGGTAATACGAGTTAAATGCTTTCCACTTCGCGAAAACACCTCAACACCCAGCTCATCTTCCAGTAAGCGAATCTGCTTACTGATACCCGGCTGCGATGTATACAGACTCTGGGCGGTCGCAGATACATTCAAATCGTGATGGGCTACTTCCCAAATGTATCGCAGTTGCTGCAGCTTCATAAGCCCTCCAAATGGCCTGATACTGAGAATTGATTATAAAAATATAAAAAAATATTCTTTTCCAGAATAGTAACTAATCCGTATATTTACCAGCCTAAATTTCTTTATTGCTTATAGCCAGCCTCTTTCCAATAACCATAGCCTATATAGTCATGGAAATCTTACTTTATATCTTTGCAGGAGCCGCAGTAGGTCTGGCCGTTGGGGTTACCGGGGTTGGCGGCGGCTCCCTCATGACCCCCCTGCTGATTCTCTTTGGGTTTCCATACCATGTCGCGATCGGTACTGACCTGCTGTATGCGTCCATTACCAAAGCTGGCGGTGTCATCTCTCACCAGAGAGAAAAGCACATCAACTGGCGGATCGTAGCGGCTCTTGGGGCCGGCAGTATTCCTGCCGCCATCATTACGACCCTGCTTTTGAGGACTGTTTTTACCCACGCGGACGAATACAAGGAGTTACTGACCACCAGTCTGGGCATCATGCTGCTGATCACATCGCTGGTTTTGCTGTTCAAATCCCGCTTGCAGCCCTCTTCGGCGTCTGGGGCCGGTCATTGGCTGCAAAACCACGCCACCCCCGTAACGGTTGTGATGGGCGTGTTTTTGGGGGTGTTTGTGACTCTTAGCTCCGTCGGAGCCGGCGCAATTGGCACGGCAATTTTGATGATACTCTACCCTGCACTTCAGGCCCGTCACATAGTCGGAACGGATATTGCGCACGCAGTCCCCCTCACCCTGGTAGCAGGACTTGGGCATATGCTCTTTTTGGGTAATGTGGATTTTGTCCTTCTGGCCTGCCTGCTAATGGGATCCTTGCCCGCTGTCAGTCTGGGGACAAAAATAGGTGCAAAACTTCCAAATCACGTCTTACAACCTGTTTTGGCATTTATTCTTATGGGTTTGGGGATTAAATTTGCCGCCTTTTAAGCGTCCGGCAGTCTAGCGAGCTCTGGAAGCCACTTTATACCAGCTTCTGGGGCTGATCATTGGCACCATATACACAGGCACCTTGGAGAGCTGTAAGACACGGGAAGTGACGGACCCCAGGACATTATTGCCCATGGATTCCGGCCCATGGCTGCCCATTACTATCAAATCGGCATCCAACCTTTTAGCTTCACTGAGTACCACTTCCGCCGGTTTTCCCTGAACCACAGAGACATCTTCAAAGCAGTCATAATTGGGCGCCGACTGACTGCGCTCAAACTTGAGAGAGGCCAGTATACGAGTCTTGATGGATTGCAAAAGCCGACATTCTGCGGGAAAGGGATAATGCGCCTGACCGGCTGAAAAAGCTGTAAGATCACTCGCTGGCGCGCCGCGATCTACCGCACCAATATAGCTGGCGACCACCGCCTGCGCATAACTGTTGAGTGGCTCGACGGCATGAACAACAATAACCTTAGCCTCCAGCCTTGCTGCAAGATCGAGTGCATGCTCCATGGCATGAGCAGAAAAAGGTCCAAGATCCGTGGCAAATACAATCTTTCGAATCATGCTACCGCTACCCGTCAGTGAGACGACAATAAATCAGTTAGTCCCTGTTAACATGAAGAATAGCAGTCTATAGCGGATAGGATGGGTGCAAAAACAGAAATGAAGCCATTGGCAGCGTAAAAAAGCTGCCAAAGTGACGTCTCATACCTTGTTTAGGCATAAAATGATCAGAACGACTAATCCCCTTCTTTCATTAACTCATTAGCAATTCCGTGGGGTACATGACCCGTGGCCACATGGGTTCTGGCGGAATCGCAGTGGGTTTTCTGGTCGTCAAAGAAGACATCGGCTCCATAGGCCTTTAAAAACGCCCCCTTATCCATCCCGCCAAGAAACAAAGACTCATCAATACGCACATCCCAGGCTCTGAGAGTACGTATCACACGCTCATGAGCAGGGGCTGAGCGGGCGGTAACAAGAGCCGTACGGATTGGAGTTTCCTCGTCGCCAAACTCTTTCTGCAGACTTTGCAGCGCCGACAGGAAAGCTTTAAACGGACCGCCCGATAGAGGTTTCATGGCTGCGGCCTTTTCACTCTCGGCAAAAGCTTTCAGGCCCTGCTGCTTGAATATACGTTCGGACTCGTCAGAAAAAAGGACCGCATCACCATCAAACGCGAACCTGAGCTGATCACCGTGTTCTGTTTGAGATGAGGAAGCCATCAAGGTCGCAGCAGCAATTCCATGATCAAGCGCGTGACGGACGTCATCGGCATCGGTAGAAAGGAACAAGTGACACCCAAATGCCGACACATAGCGATATGGGCTTTCTCCCCCACAGAATGCAGCCCGGGAGATGTTCAGGCCATAATGTTCAATGGAATTAAACACCCTGAGTCCGGTATCAGCGCTGTTCCGGGAAAGCAGAATAACTTCCACCCGGGGCTCGCCAGGTAGCTGCTCATTCAATCTCAGCAACTTTTGAACCACAAAAAATGCATCGCCAGGCTTAAGCACATCGTTTTCATGTTCGATCTGGTATCGAGAATAGGCTTCCAACCCCTCCTTTTCAAAGACTGTATGGCTGTCTCCAAGGTCAAATAACGCCCTGGATGAAATGGCCAGAACCAGCTTTCGATCGCTTACACTCACCATACAGATCCCCTCCCCTTAATCCGTTTTCACACCGAGCACTTGAGCAGGCAATTATTGTGGCAAGTATTACCTCTCATGTCTAAGTCCATGATATTAAACCTAAAAACCAAACTCTTCACGCTGAGGAAAATTACCAAACACGCCACCAGTGTGAACAAAAACAATGTCTTTGGCATCTGCCATGCGACCAGCCCTGACTTCTTCCAACAAGCCGTGAAATGCCTTGCCGGTATACACAGGATCAAGCACAACGCCTTCCGTCCTCGCAAGCCAACGGATCGTCTCAAACACGGCCTTATCAGCCCTGGCATAACCGGGACCAATATAGCGGTCATTAACAAGAATATTACAGTCCTCAGCGGCTTTTGCTTTGCCCCCCATCAGAGACTCATAACGCTGCTGCCAATCGAGCATATCGGCTCTGACCTTTTGTTGAAAATAATGCTCATCGTCGCACACCGCCATGCCAATGACCTGAGTTTTCCATCCCTGAAGATACGCCCCCAAAGTCAGACCAGCCTGGGTGCCACCAGAGCCGGTTGCCATGACTATATGGCTTGGAACGATGCGCTCGCGGCTAAAATCCGCGCCTAACTCTTTGGTCGCTGCAATATACCCCCAGATACCAATGCCATCACTGGCTCCGGTAGGAATGACAAACGGTTTACGCCCCTCAGCCCTGAGGCTTTCCGCAGCCTGTTCCAACAGATCCGGCAAGGACTGGGTAAACTGTCGTACCGGATACTGCCTGACTTCTGCACCAGCCAGATAGTCCAGCAACAGGTTGCCATCGGCAGCCTCTTCTGTTTCCCCTCGGAGCACCAGTACAACTTTCAATCCCAACTGTGCCCCCAACAAAGCCGTGGCCCGGCAGTGATTGGATTGCAGGCCGCCACAAGTGACAATGCTGTCACACCCTTGAGACAGAGCTTCAGCCAGGGTGAATTCCAGCTTACGTACCTTGTTGCCGCTGAGGGTACAACCGGTTAAATCATCTCGCTTCATCCATATGTTGACCCCCAGCTCATCAGAAACACGTGCAAGTCGCTGCATCGGGGTAGGAGTTTGAGCGAGATTCAGACGAGGAGGAAAAGACAGCATGAGACCCACCTTTTTATCGCATTGTGAATATCTGACAGTATCCTGACACGCACAAAAAAGGCAGCCTTGTGGCTGCCTTTTTTGTGTTCAAATCTTCATTAGATCGACTTGATAGTGCCTTTTGGCAAAACTGCATGAACCGCTGACTTTTGAAACTTCAGCTCTACACTGTTACCAGTTTCAAGAATCATGTAGTTTTCGTCAACTTTGGTAATTTTACCCAGCATACCGCTGTTCATGACGACTTCATCCCCTTTGCTCAGACCAGACACCAGATCCTGATGCTCCTTCTGGCGCTTGCGCTGAGGGCGAATCATAAAGAAATACATAAAGATAAACAGACCGCCAAACATGACCAGAGTAATCATTGGATTACCCTGTGGGGCGGGTGCTTGTGCTTGCGCCATCGCGGCGGGGATGAAAAAGCTCATCAAAATTCCTCGTTGTTACTTGCTAAAAGCTACTGGAAAGTATCTAACCCAAAGGCTGAAACTCTACCGCTTTTGCCAGAAGCAGGCAATCAACATTGCGTAAATTGATGAGCTATTTATCGACCAGACAATTGTCGTCGACTATCCCGATTATGCGTAATCCCGAAACAGCTTGCGGAAAGTGCTGGGAGACAGGCCTGTCCAGCGCTTGAACGCATTGGTAAAACTGGTTCGGTCAGAGAAATCCAGTGACGCAGAGATGCTATCAATGCTCATGGTTTGCTCTACCAGATAAGTGATCGCATGATGAAAGCGAACCTGATCGCGCAACTGAGCAAAGCTGATGTTCTGTTGCTGCAACCGTCTCTGGAGCGTTCTTTTCGAGAGATTCATTTCTTCTGCAATAAAATCGATAGACAAGGAGCACTTGCCAATTCGCTTTTGCAGAACGTCAACGACTCGTCCGGGAACCCCGTAAACTTCGGGTAAACGCGCAAGCTGGACATATTCTTCAAATGTTCTGACGCCTTCCGTAGCAAAGCCTGCACGCAGTTTTTCTTGATCTACGGGCTGAACCCGCTGAAGTTCAATCATTTTGGCCACTCCTTTTGCCATTAATTCAATCGTTTCGATATCTTCATCTGTAAAACCACTTTTCTCTGATGTCCCCCGCAAAAAACAGAGAACCCCAAATAATTGGCCAGTTACAAAGACCGGGGCACATAAATATCCCCGAATGACGAACTCATTATAGGTCACGCCTTCTGAGTTCACACAAAAATTGCTCTGAAATGTGACCCTTTTTTGCTCTATGACCTCAGAACACCAAGATACATCACTACCAATAGCATCAAGATTGGTTAATTTTGAACCACTATGCGCTTCGACAACGGCTTCATCCTGCAAAAACCTGACTCTGAGCAATAAAGCTTCATCTGCGTCAAACATGACACGTCCGGCATCAAGATAGGCCTTACAGTGCAGATGATAATTTTCGTGTCTGTCGGTTAGCAGCTCGTGCAGGCACCTTAACCTATCGGCCAGATTCAGCTGATTAGAGGAATAGCCTTGGCTGATTCGACCCTCAGCAACGAGCATTTCAGTATCATCTACCATAGTTGTCTTCGCGTACCGTTGTTGTGGTTACTCATTGAATTGTTTATGGATCCTGCAGGCCTGGAAATACTTCGTCAAAATACTCTGAAATCGAAACCTTTCTTTTTGACTCTATTTCCAAGATTGTCAAAACTATTCGTTATAAACCAATTAAACCAGCCAGATACGCGCCACGCCGTTGCTTTAGGTGACAATACTTCATCCGCGTTAACAGAGCCGTCTTATTGATATGCCGCATTAACCACAAGGCGTAAGAGTCTGGTATCTGATGGCATCAAAGCCATTAGGATAATAAAAGGCTGGCAGGCCTGAAAATAAGCAAAAAGTAGGAGTAGAAAGCGAACCAAATGCTCAGGATTTGGTTCGCTTAAATTTTGAACCGTTTTTTCAAAGCTAGAGGGACAACTCTTTCAGGCGAGCCAACAAATCATCGTGATGTGATTTGGTTTTGAATTTGTCCATAACATCTTTCAGTCGGCCATCCTTGCCAATAATGAAGGTCGTACGAATCAACCCCATAAACTCTTTACCCATGAATTTTTTCAATCCCCAGACACCGTATTTGTCTGCAATCGCGTGATCTTCGTCGGACAACAGATCGAAATTCAATTCATGTTTGTCGATAAACTTCTGTAGACGCGGATAAGGGTCTGGGCTTACTCCAAGAACGACTGTATCCAATGCTTCCAGCTCTTTTTTTGTATCTCTGATGCCACAAGCCTGAGTGGTACATCCAGGCGTCATTGCTTTCGGATAAAAATACAAAACAACATTCTTCTTATCGCGAAAATCTTTGAGACTGACTTTACTACCATCTTGTTTCTGAAGGTTAAACGCCGGGGCAAGATTGCCAATTTTGGGGTATGCCATGAAAAGCTTTATCCTTAATTTACTGCTGGAAGTGAATTTGCAGGTTCCAAGTATATCGTTCCCTGCCCTGTAAAGACCATTTCTGCTCGTTGAAGTTAAGTTAATTGCGTCTTTTGAAGTATCTGCCCCGATATTCCCCAGAGACATCAGCAGGCCAAAAAGCCCCACTGTATGTTCCTTTTAGTGCGAAGCCCCTGCTGATTCAGCTGACTCAGAAGCAACTCCAGGTCTTTTTCGTTGAGAAAATCTCCAATTTCCACCAACCCTCCATCACCGCACAAGGTAACGTGATGAATGGAACAGGTTTCATCCAGTCCCAGCATGAGAGACAGGTGGGCTCTTTCAAACCACCACACCTGTGAGAGCTGGCCAACCTGCTTGCGAACAGCCACACCCTGGCCCGATATCAACAATTCCTCGCGAGCCTCGCAGCGTAGCCGTACCCAGTACAACACGCCTGCCAGCAGCAAGACCTCGCCCAAAATAAATGGAATCACCAGCCAGGCTCCCAAAAACATAAAAATCAGGCTGGTAAACAAGGCAGGCACCAAAATGCCAAAAGACAAAACCGCCTGCATTTCTGCTGACAATGAGTGATTTGGCTGTAACAGCACGGAGGTTTGATCATTCTGGCGTTGCCTGATTGTAACCATAACTCACCTCTACCCTACTGATGTACGCAAATGAAGCCTTGCCAGTTCACAGTAAGGCTAGCATTTGCCTTTAAGGAGCTATGGGATAAATCCGAATATAAACGGAGGCGCTTAAAAATCAGGCAAAAAAAAGCGCGGTTAAAACCGCGCTTTTCGAGTCTGGTAAAAGACCGGATTATGGCAGCAGGTCTGCTACGGCATCACGCTCTTCTTTCAGCTCTTGCTCAGTGGCTTGCATCTTGGTCTTGGAGAAGTCATTCAGCTCGATGCCCTGAACGATTTCCCAGTCGCCATCTTTACAAACACATGGGTAGCCGTAGATCAGGCCTTCTTCGATGCCGTAAGAACCATCGGAGTAAACACCCATAGTCACGTAGTCACCTTCTGGAGTGCCCAGAGCCCAATCGCGCATGTGGAAAATTGCGGCGTTAGCTGCTGAAGCTGCAGAGGAAGCACCGCGAGCCTGGATAATAGCTGCACCACGTTGCTGAACAGTTGGGATGAAGTCATTTTCGTACCAAGCCTGGTCGATCAGGCTCATGGCATCCGCACCGTCAACTTTGGTGTTGTGAATGTCTGGGTACTGAGTCGCAGAGTGGTTACCCCAAATAATAACGTTTTGTACGTCATTGATGGTTTTACCGGCTTTCTCAGCCAGTTGGCTCATGGCGCGGTTGTGATCCAGACGCATCATGGCAGTGAACTGACGTGGGTTAATGTCTGGTGCGTTGCGCTGTGCAATCAGAGCGTTGGTGTTTGCTGGGTTACCAACAACCAGAACCTTGATGTCACGTGAAGCGTGATCGTTGATTGCTTTACCCTGTACAGAGAAGATCGCAGCGTTTGCTTCCAGCAGATCTTTACGCTCCATACCAGGACCGCGAGGACGTGCACCAACCAGCAGAGCGTAATCAGCATCTTTAAAGGCAACATTAGGATCATCGGTGCAAACCAGACCGGCCAGTAGTGGGAATGCACAGTCATCCAACTCCATTGCAACACCCTTCAGGGCATCCAGAGCTGGAGTGATTTCAAGCATTTGCAGGATTACAGGCTGATCTTTGCCCAGCATTTCGCCAGCGGCGATGCGGAACAACAGGGAGTAGCTGATTTGACCGGCTGCGCCAGTCACGGCAACACGTACGGGTGCTTTCACGATAAATCTCCGTTTACGCTCTAATTATGAAAGTGGGGACGAGCGTCGAAAAACGCCCATCAGGCGGTGGTGCATTATAGGGATTCAACAGAAAAATGCATCAAAAAGTATCGACCAATGATAATCAATCTCATTAAATCCCTATCCAGTTACGCCTTGATCGCTTGATATCGCGCACTTAAGGCGTCGTACAGATCCGTTTTGAAGCTGTCACTGGAGGCGTCCAGCTCCATAGAGGCCTCGACCAGATGCTCGTTATCCTCTTTTCCGTTCCAGATTTTGATGTAAGAACCATCCTGATAACCATGATCCTGACGGAAGAAATTGAGAACGTTCTTGCCAACGTAGCCTTTAAACAGCATATCGAAACTCATATCGATACCGGCCATCAGACGACCGAATTCAGCCACCGAAAAGCTCTTGCGACTTAACACGTCTGCGGCAAAGCGCTCCAGATCAAGACGAAAGTCGGTTTCATCGGTCTCGATGACCAGCTCTTGCTCTACCTGCTCGGTGATGTCATTCAGTGAAGCCCCGGACTGCAGAAGGATACTCAACCCAAAGTGCCAGATATCGATCAGCTCCAGCTGCACCTGCTCCACGTCGGGCGTTTGTTTTTTCCACCATTTCCAGCCGTAATGATCCAGCAGTTCACCACACTCAATCCAGATGGCACGGTACCACTCAAAGTTCTGGCTCCGCCAATCAGCATTAACCTTGGTATTCATGCTGTCCTGAAGCTCAAGCATGGTCAGTAATTGTTGTTGAATAGAACCTTTAGGCATTCGTCCCCCGACGCATTTGATAGATCACACTTGCTCAGCACAAGCCTTGTAGCCCGCAATATTAACAAACAACCCGTCATTGCCCCACACAAAGAGTGCGATAAAGCGACGGAAATACCCGCTGATTGACACGAAACTGTCACCCAATCCTCATCTGTCTGTCACAACAGGGACATAATCTGAATTTGATGACGAAATATACAAAGAAAGAAAAGTACAGAACATTAAACGCCTGCCTCCTAAAACCAATAACATCAGGCGAGAGACCCGACCGTCCAGTGACGGTTAACTCTGACACATGGGGTAACTGACGATGAAACTGTTACAAAACCTCCATAACTACGACCTGCTGACCTTTGACTGGTGCCTGCGCCGCCGACACCTGCAACAACTCACCGCTATTAGCCGATGGATTTCGAAAACCGCCGATGGACATCTATACGCCATTGCCGGTCTGGCTTTACTGCTGAGCGGCAGTTACGACATTTTTACGGTGGTTCTGGTGGCGTTTGTCACCGAGCGTGCCTGCTACTTTGTGCTGAAATCGCACTTCCGTCGCAACCGTCCGCCACAGGCAATCCCCGGATTCCAGAGCGTTGTCCAACCCAGCGATCAATTCAGTTTCCCGTCCGGACACACTTCAGCCGCTTTTTTGGCTGCGACCATGGTTTACCTGTTTCTACCGGATATCGGCTGGGCCCTCTACCCCTGGGCCTGCACCGTGGGTGTGTCCAGAGTGCTTCTTGGGGTTCACTTCCCCACCGATACCGTAGCCGGAGCTCTGCTGGGATCCAGCATTGCAATAGTAAGTTTCACCCTCTTGGCTGCTTGATATAGCAGCTTTTTTTACATATCTGATTGCAGGAGTCGTATGAAGTTATTTTATGGTGTTCAGGGAACAGGCAATGGTCACATCAGCCGCGCCCGTGCAATGAACACCCATTTACAGGCAGCAAATGTAGATGTTCAGTACCTGTTTTCAGGACGAGCCCGTGAGGACTATTTCGACATGACCCCTTTCGGGGACTGGGAATGCCGCCGGGGCTTGAGTTTCGTTTCACATGAGGGACGTTTGCGGCCTTTGGCCACAATGCGACAAAACAACTTCACCCAGTTGTTCAGGGACATTCGAGAGCTGGATCTGAGCTCATACGATCTGGTCATTTGCGATTTTGAGCCCATTACCGCCTGGGCCGCAAAACAGCAAGGTATCCCCTGCATCAGTGTCGGTCACCAATACGCCTTTTTGTACGATGTCCCCACGCAAGGCGACTCCTGGTTGTCGAAAAAGATTCTCCAACACTTTGCACCGGGGCATCAGCAACTGGGCCTGCACTGGCACCATTTTGGACAACCGATTCTGCCGCCGATCATTGATCTCAGCATTACACCACCCGAAGACAACGCCGAGCAGGTGCTGGTGTATCTGGGGTTCGAATCTCCAGACGCAGTGATCCCTCTGTTAAAGCAATTCCCAGATACACAGTTTGTCTATTACGGAAAATTCAAAGCGCCAACAGAAGAAGGCAATATCTCCCTGCGCCCTTTGAGCGTGACCGGTTTTAAAGAAGATTTGTACCGCTCTTCCGGCGTGATATGCAATGCAGGATTCGAATTGGCCAGCGAAGCTTTACATCTCGGCAAGCGACTGCTGGTGAAACCACTCCACGGTCAAATGGAGCAGCTCTCCAATGGCCTCGCCCTCGAAGAACTGGATTTGGGAAGTTGTATGCAACAGCTGTCTGCAGACAGTATCAGAAAGTGGCTGGACTCACCGGCAGCGCCACACTGCCAGTATCCGGATGTCGCCAAGGCTATTGTCGAATGGCTAACGAACCCTCAGCGCGAGTCCGTTGAAGCGCTTTCGAGCCGCTTGTGGAAAGAAACCCGGATAACCGGAAGAAACAACAACAGTCCGCGTCACAAAGTATCAACCACCGAAGCTAACAATACCGGCAGCCCCCTTCCCGCGGCACTATAACACCAATGATTAGAAACGGGTCACAAGGCCAAATCAGGCCTTGTAAAACAGCCTGTGGAAGTTCTCGCCGGTGATTTCGCACAGCTTTTCGTAACTGATCCCTTTCAGATCAGCGACAAATTCCGCAACTTCCCTGACGAAAGCTGGCTCGTTGGGCTTTCCACGGTATGGAATCGGTGCCAGATAAGGCGAATCAGTTTCCACCAGCAAGCGATCCAGCGGCATCTTGCGGGCAACATCGCGCAGTTCCTCGGCATTTTTGAAGGTCACAATGCCAGACAGGGAGATGTAATAATTCATGTCCATGGCCGCTGAGGCCATTTCCCAGCTCTCGGTAAAACAGTGCAACACCCCGGCGTATTCTGAATTGCCGTGCTCGCGAATCAAATCGAGTGTGTCCTGCCGTGCATCGCGGGTATGGACAATCACCGGCAGCTTGGCTTCACTGGCCGCCCGCAGGTGAATGGCAAAGCTTTTACTTTGAACCTCTTTGGTTTCGTCACTGTAGTAGTAATCGAGTCCCGTCTCACCCAGAGCCACAACCTTGGGGTGTTTTGACCACTCCACCAATTGCGTCTCGGTAGCCAGCCCGGCGTCCACATCCAGAGGATGAACCCCCACAGAGGCCACCACATCGTCGTGCTTCTCTGCCAGCTCAGTCACTGCCTGACGGTTATCCAGGCTGATCCCTACACACAGCATTTTCCCGACGCCACGATCACGTGCAGCCTGTAAAGCTGCATCGAGCTCACCGTCGTATTTGTTCAATTTCAGGCGGTCGAGGTGACAATGGGAATCAACTAACATACAAAACCTCTTACATCTTTTTTCAAATGTGCACGCTTCTTTGAAAAGTACCAAAAATACAAAGAAGAGTACCAAAAACACAAACGCTGTCGTTCATAAAGAAAAAGGCCAGGAAACCCTGGCCTCTCGTTCTGATCCATACGCTGGTGGTGCCCCAATGCATACCTACATCGTATGTGTCGGGCGATCCGATTCCAGCGAGCCCGCCAGATAGGTCTCAATTTTGTTGGCTGCGGTGTCATCCTGATCGCTGAATTGAACACCAACGCCTGCTGCACGGTTGCCCTGTGCTCCCTTCGGGGTGACCCACACAACCTTGCCAGCCACAGGGATCTTTTCAGGCTCATCCATCAGATTGAGCAGCATAAAAACCTCGTCACCAAGGCTGTAGCTTTTGTTGGTGGGGATAAACAATCCGCCATTTTGCACAAAGGGCATATAGGCCGCATAGAGAACCGCCTTGTCCTTGATCGTCAAAGACAGAATACCGTTGCGGGCACCTCCTCCCAATCCCTGCATACATCCTCACTCACATTGCAAATTTAACCAGAGGTTAAAGTAATCCATTCATCACTTGCTGTCTACTTTGCGAGACCTGAACGGACTGTCGGGTCAACGCCTGCCAATCCATCATCAGTTCTTCCAAAAGCAACTGTTTGTTGGGGTTGGCACTGCTCAGGAGCTGGCGTTTGACGGCCACTATTTTATCCCAGAAGCGGTAAACAATAGCACTGGGGATGGTGCCTATAAGCGCCAGCAACTGGTCTTCAACGGAATTACCCACCGACACCTCTTCGGTCACCTGGCGCTTTAACCCCAGTTGAAGCCACTGCATGAGCGATTCCACCACCGGCAAGGGCTCTCCCCGTTGTAATTCGGCCGCGAGCTCCAGGGCTGAACGAGAGCTGTCCGAGAGCGACAGCAATCCAGTGGCCAGTGATTGCCTTTGCTCCAGTGCATCACCATTCAGCAGGTCGAGTGCTGCCAAGGGCGCTCCGCCGGCACAGCCGAGCAGATAAACAGGATCCTGCCCCACAGCCAATGGCGTCAACCAGGCCAGGCTTTCTTCCGACGTTGGGATCTGAAAAGCAATCTGCTGACAGCGGCTGCGAATGGTGGCCATAACCTGACTGGGCACATGAGACACCAGAATCAGGGAGCTGTTGCCTGAAGGCTCCTCCAGGCTTTTCAGCAGGGCATTGGCCGCATTCACGTTGAGTGCCTCTACCGGCTCAATGACCGCGACCTTTTTACCCCCCTGCTGAGCCGTCTTGGCCAAAAATTCGGTCAATTGACGAACCTGATCGATCTTGATGACCCGGCTGGTGCCCTCAGGGCGCAATACAAAAAAGTCGGGGTGGGTTTCGGCCAGATTCAACTCACACCCTTTACACCGCCCGCAAGGTACCTGATTAACCGGCGACAGGCACAGCAAGTAATACCCCAACGCCTTGGCAAAATGGTACTTGCCAATGCCCTTGTGTCCGGACAGCATCAGCGCGTGAGGCAACTTCTGATCCATATGCTGCTGTGACAGGCGCTGCCAGTGCGTCATCTGCCAGGCATAGGGAATTGCCAGATCATCTCGGGATGAACCGTTTGAAGAGCCGTGTTCATTGCTCATAGGTGGAATCCAGTTGGAACTACTGTTCAGTTTGCCAATTAATACCCAATCAGCTCACTTATTGACGACGATTCAGTTAAAAACTGTTGACGGCAAAGCTTAACAATATGGCGTTTCTTTTGCGATAATTTCCGCCCCTGCCCTTATGTCCCTTGAAATTGAGTATTCCTTTGACCCAGACTCCCGCTCTTCCCATCGAACTCGCCTATCACGACGACTATTTTCTGATTGCCAACAAGCCTCCTGGCTTGCTGACCGTCCCCGGACGCGGCCCGGACAAGCAAGATTGCCTGATCAACCGCCTGCTTCCCGAATACCCCAACAGCCGTATTGTTCACCGGCTGGACATGGCCACCTCAGGACTGGTGATCATTGCCCAAAGCCTGCCGGCACTTCAGGCTCTTGGGCGATTGTTTGAAACGCGACAGATTGCCAAGGAATACATCGCCGTGGTGGATGGGTTACTGGAAGAAGATCAGGGAGAAATAAACCTGCCGTTGATCTGTGACTGGCCCAATCGTCCGAAACAAATGGTATGCCATGACACGGGCAAGTCGGCACAGACCCGCTTTGAGGTGATTCAAAGGAATGAAGAGGCAATGCAATCCCGAGTCATCCTGCGCCCCGTCACCGGTCGCTCTCATCAGCTTCGGGTGCACATGCAGGCACTGGGACATCCCATTGTAGGGGACGAGTTTTACGCCCCGGAAGAAGTACGAGTGGCTTCACCACGGCTGTTACTGCACGCCACCAGATTGAAATTTCAACACCCTTTCGAAGAGAGGGAAATGGATATCAGCCTGGCGCCGGCATTTTAATAAACGCAGCATGAGCCTCGGGAAGTCAGACGAAAGGAACAATACAGATGTGGATCAGGAAGCTGACAGCAAACCATCCAACACGGATTTGATATCCTGCTGAACATCCTCCAGTGACTGCCCTGCATCCACCACCGCGTATTGTGAAGGATTGGCCGCCACTCTCTGTTGATAGCCCGCTCTGACACGGTGGAAGAACTCAACGGCTTCGGATTCGAAACGGTCCAGAGCCGCTCGCTGTCCCGCTCTGGCCAGTCCGGTTTCCACATCAATATCGAGCACGATGGTCAGGTCGGGGCGCAGATCGCCTTGCACCAACTGTTCGAGCGTTTCGATGGTACTCAAGGAGAGTCCACGACCCGCGCCCTGATAAGCATAGGTCGCATCGGTAAAACGATCACACAACACCCACTCGCCACGCTCAAGGGCAGGCACAATCACCTGATTGAGGTGCTGAGCTCTCGCGGCAAACACCAGCAACAACTCCGCCTGCTCATCGACGGTTTCGTCGCGCTTCGACAACAGCAATTCACGCACCTCCTCAGCCAGAGGAGTCCCGCCGGGTTCGCGAGTAACGCAAAGTGGAATGCCTTTCGCTTCAAGATAATTCTGAATATATTGACGATTGGTGGTCTTACCGACACCTTCGGTACCTTCCAGGGTAATAAATTTTCCGCGTGCAATCGTCAAAAGAGATTCCTTACTTGTTGGGTCGGGCTAATCGTCACTTTTCGACAGTAACGGTTACTGAACACTGGAGCGGTACGAAGAAGAACGCTGCAACTGGTATTTCTTCACGGCATTTGTGTGTTCAGCCAGAGTTTCAGAAAAATAGTGAGTGCCATCACCTTTGGCGACAAAGTATAAACTTTTACCCTCGGCAGGATGAAGCGCCGCATGAATCGCCTCACGCCCTGGCAAGGCAATCGGTGTTGGTGGCAATCCATTAATCATGTAGGTGTTGTAGAGGGTTTTCTCTCTCAGGTGTTTACGACGGATGTTGCCCTGATAATTGCTGCCCATGCCATAAATTACCGTTGGGTCAGTCTGCAGGCGCATTCCCTTGTTCAGTCGTCGAACAAATACGCCGGCAATCTCTGCACGTTCGTGCTCTGCGCCGGTTTCCTTTTCAACGATCGAAGCCATGATCAGCGCTTCGTAAGCGTTGTCATAGGGTAAATCCTCGGAACGCATCTCCCACTCTTCGGCCAGAACCTCTTGCATGCGCAGGTATGCCTGCTGAATCAAATCCCAATCCGTAGTGTGCTTGGTAAACACGTAGGTATCAGGAAACAACCAGCCTTCAGGATTGTCCTGTTCTATACCCAGTCGGGCACGCACAGCGCTCACATCGACGTCTTGCAGTGTGGTTTTCAGATTTTCATTCGCTGTAATCAGCTTCAATGCATCCGCAAATGTAATGCCTTCCACCAGCGTTAACGTTCTCTGCTTTACCCGGCCATCATGCAATTGCTGCAACAATTGCACGGGCGTCACACTGGCTGGCAACTCATATTCACCCAGTTTGATGTTCGTAGTTTTCGCAATCCTGGCATAAAGAATCAACAACCGCGGGTATTGCAAACCGATCTCGCCACGCAGGCGATAGGCGACTCGCGATAACGAATCCCCGGGCGACAACTCCAGAGTCTGTTTGTCTTCGGGGATCTCCATTGGATCATGAAGCCAATGCCAACCAAAGAGGCCAGCAGCAAGACACACAGAGACACCAACTAACACCAACAATCGGAATGGCTTGGAAACCAGAATTTTTGAAATCATATACAGAACCGACTGGCTTTGAGTGAGCTTAACAAGCGATGAATTGTCTTGCTGTCTGAAAAGTTCACTAATGCCCTGTCACGATTAATCATTACTTTTTCGACCACAACGATGCCACGCAAACTGTTACAACAAATTGCCGAGGAAAAGCTATGCAGCTGATCTTTATGGATTGGTTCTACATGAACCTTAATACCTGACTCGTGAGCCAGCTCTTCCAGTATAAAACGACGCATGACACCGGCGACACCGCATTCATTCAATTCAGGGGTATAGAGCTCGCCGTCACGTTCAAAAAATACATTGCTGCTGACCGTCTCAATAATAAACTGACTGTCAGTCACCAGACCATCATCAAACCCTGCCTGCTGGCATTCGGCTTTCAGCAACACATTTTCGAGACGGTTGAGATGTTTTAACCCTGCCAACATTGTGCTGCGAGCCAATGGTTGCTGGCAAAGGTACAAAGCTGTGGAATGATCAGTTAAGGGCAAAGCGGAATGCAGCTGGCAGACAACCGTTGGCGGCATATGAGGATCAATACCATAGCCCCGTCCGCCTGCACCTCGGGTCACGATAATTTTTAACGTAGCGTGGAGTTGGCCATCCTGTTTGTGAGCGGTTAACAGCTCATTCACCCAGAGCTCCATCAGAGAAGCATCGAGCGGAATACCCAAACGCTGACAGCCCGAAATCAATCGCTCGCGATGATACTGCCAAAGGGGAACCATACCGTCTCTGACACGAAGTGTTTCAAACACACCATCGCCATAGGCCAGACCACGGTCTGCCGGAGACACGGAGGCGCCCATCTGACCGTTTACAGACACAGTATCAATAGCGGGATTGTTCACAGATGACATGAAGGCTGGGAAATCGGGTGCCGGGAGTGGAAACCACCGGCACCCTCACTCATCAGGAGAGCTTGCGGAACAACAAAGAACCGTTGGTACCGCCGAAACCAAAGGAGTTGCTCAAGGCTGCATCGATACTCATTTCCTGAGCGGTGTGTGGCACCAGGTTGATGTCACAGCCTTCGTCAGGATTATCCAGGTTGATCGTAGGCGGAGCCACCTGATCACGAATCGCCAGCACAGAGAAAATCGCCTCAACACTGCCTGCCGCTCCAAGCAGATGGCCAATCATGGACTTGGTGGAACTGACCGCAACCTGATCGACAGCCGATCCCATCACACTCTTGACCGCTTTACACTCAGCCAGATCACCAGCCGGTGTCGAGGTGCCGTGAGCATTGATGTAATTGATACTGGAAACATCAATCTTGGCGTCATTGATGGCATTTTGCATGGACTGAGCAGCACCTTCACCGTTTTCAGGAGGTGAAGTCATATGATAGGCATCGCCACTCATGCCAAAGCCGATCAGCTCTGCATAGATTTTTGCACCACGAGCCTTGGCACTTTCATATTCTTCCAGCACCAGAACACCCGCACCATCACCCAACACAAAACCGTCACGGTCTTTGTCCCATGGACGGCTGGCAGCCTGAGGATTGTCATTGCGGGTAGACAGAGCTCTAGCTGCAGCAAAGCCACCCAAACCAACCGGTGTACAGGCCATTTCTGCACCACCGGCGATCATGGCATCAGCCTCACCGTGTTGAATCATACGCGCCGCCAGACCGATGTTGTGCGTACCGGTAGTACAAGCCGTAACCACCGAAATATTTGGCCCTTTGAACCCGTACTTAATACTCAGGTTACCGGCAATCATATTGATGATGGCACCTGGCACAAAGAAAGGAGACATGCGACGGGGGCCCTTGGTGTTGATGATGTGGGCGCCCTCTTCGATTGAGCCAATACCACCAATACCCGCACCGATTGCCGCACCGATGCGCGGAGCATTTTCTTCGGTAATTTCCAGCCCGGAATCTTCAATGGCCTGAATACCGGCCACCATACCGTACTGAATGAATGGATCCATTTTGCGGGCATCTTTCACCGGCAAATACGGCTCCACATTGAAATCTTTGACGGGAGCGCTGAACTGAGTGGAAAACGCCGATGCATCAAATTTATCGATCGCACATGCGCCACTGCGACCAGCAAGAATTCCCTCCCAGGTGGAGGCCACATCGTTGCCCAATGGCGTTACCATTCCAAGACCTGTTACAACTACTCTGCGACGTGACACGCTGCCTCCTTAAACGGCTCTTATGCTCCTCGGTCCTGCACTGAGTGAGCGGGTTTTCGAGGAACCTGACACCACCCCAGTGCCAGAGAACCTAATAATTTCTGTTATTCATTATGCACGCAACAACAAATTCAGGGCACCGTTAATCATGCAGAATACACACTGCATCAGAAAATTCGATACCTTCAAAAATTTGACTGCTGCAAACACAGAAAAGCCGCACTATCTTTCAATAGAACGGCTTTTCGTGAAACGTTTCAGCTCTGACTGAAACGATTGGCTTTACGCAAAGCCACCAACCGGAAATTAACCCAGGTTAGCGTTTACGTAATCAATCGCCAGCTGAACGGTAGTGATCTTTTCAGCTTCTTCGTCAGGGATCTCGGTTTCGAATTCTTCTTCCAGAGCCATAACCAGCTCTACAGTATCCAGAGAGTCAGCGCCCAGATCTTCAACGAATGAGGCCTCGTTTTTTACTTCTTCTTCTTTAACGCCCAGTTGCTCAGCAACGATCTTTTTTACGCGCTCTTCAATGCTGCTCATAGTGGTTTTCAACTCCTAATTGAAATAAATAGTTCGCAGTTGAACCGTTCTCCTGTACACCAGATGACGGCTCTTTATGGGTACGATCAACACAAAGGCGCATTCTACATCGAATTACCCGAGTTGTAACGTATCCGGTTAAATTTCTTTGTTAATTCGAGAAAAACCTCGCAAAAACAAAGAGTTATGACATATACATGCCACCATTAACATGCAATGTATCGCCCGTAATATAGCTTCCGGCGTCACTCGCCAAAAAGCCCACTACTGCAGCAATCTCTTCAGGCTGCCCCAAACGCCCCAGGGCAATTTGCGACAACATTAATTCTTTTTGCTCTTCACTTAACTCTTTGGTCATATCTGTGTCGATAAAACCTGGTGCTACGGTATTAACCGTAATTCCACGAGAACCAACCTCTTTTGCCAGAGCTCTGGCAAAACCTGCAACACCCGCCTTGGTAGCGGCGTAGTTTGACTGACCGGCATTACCCATTGAGCCCACAACCGAGCTGATATTGATAATGCGGCCCCAACGGGCTTTCATCATGCCACGCAGGCAAGCCTTGCTGAGTCGGTAGATGGCACTGAGATTGGTATTGATCACATCAAACCACTCATCCTCACTCATGCGCATCAGCAGGTTGTCTTTGGTAATGCCTGCATTATTCACGAGAATTTCTGGCGTACCAAACTCTTCCTGAACGGATTTCAAAAGGCTCGCTACAGAATCGGCGTCTGTAACATTCAACACCTTGCCGACACCTTTAATGCCCTTTTCAGCAAAGCGGGCAGTAATTTTTTCTGCGCCAGACTCACTGGTAGCCGTGCCGACAATAACAGCACCTTCTGCACCCAAATGATCCGCAATTGCCGCACCAATCCCGCGACTGGCTCCTGTGACCAGAGCCACTTTTCCATTTATGCTCATAAAAACCCTATTTTTGGTTTATATCTTTGTTCTGTATAAGCCAGCTTAGCAGCACTACGCCGACTTATTATTAATCTATCAAGAATTAAGCCAACTCGTATTAAGCCAGTTCTTATTAAGACAATGATTATTAAGACAGCTCGGCCAGCGCTTTATCCAGGTCTGCCGGTGTTTCAGTGGCGAAAGTAGAGAGACTTTTCTCAATGCGACGACACAGTCCTGACAACACCTTGCCCGGGCCACATTCAACCACCTGAGTCACGCCAGACTCAACCAGAGTGCGGGTACAGTCTACCCACAGAACCGGCGTGTATATTTGCTCAATCATGAGCTGTTTGATTTTTTCCGGATCGGCTTCGGTTTTTGCGTTCACGTTATGCACAACAGGAACCGTCGGAGCCGAGAATTCGGTCGCCATGATTTGCTCGGCCAGATTATCTGCCGCAGGACGCATCAGCGACGTATGGAAAGGTGCGCTCACCGGCAGTGGCATAGCTCGCTTGGCGCCAGCTTCCTTACAACCTTCAATGGCACGTTCAACAGCACCCGCATGCCCCGCAATAACCACCTGACCCGGAGAGTTAAAGTTAACCGCAGCGACGACCTCATCACCTGCAGCCTGCTCACAGGCTGCGTTAATGGCATCATCGTCCAGACCAATGATAGCTGCCATGGCGCCAACGCCTGCTGGCACAGCTTGTTGCATATACTTACCACGCAGCTGAACCAGCTTGACGGCATCCTCAAACGCAACCACACCGGAGCACACCAGCGCAGACCACTCACCCAGACTGTGGCCGGCCATCAATACAGGCTTGGCACCGCCCTTCTGCTCCCAGATGCGCCAGATGGCCACACTGGCAGTCAGTAGCATCGGCTGAGTTTTCTCGGTTAAATTCAGCTCTTCCTGAGGACCATTCTGGATCAACTGCCATAAATCATAGCCCAAAACGCCAGAAGCCTGTGCAAAGGTCTCCTCAACCACCGGGTAGCTTTCGGCCAATTCGGCCAGCATGCCTACCTTCTGAGAGCCCTGCCCAGGAAATACAAACGCAAGCTGTTCACTCACTCCAGAATCCTCTTTATGAAAATATCGATACCACGACGAACTCGTGATCTGTTTTGTGTCACCAGACAGCAACACATCTTAAAATTAATAAACCAGCCAGACACAAACCTGTGATCAGGCCAGACTTTCAGCCAGCAGCGCCTGAATTTTTTCAGGTGTCTTTTTTTCGGCCTGCTCTTTAGCAACCGCCATCGCGTAGGCAAAACCTTTGGCATCCACAGAGCCGTGACTTTTGACCAAAACGCCACGTAAACCCAGGAAGCTCGCGCCATTATAGCTGGCAGGGTCAATTTTTGTATGCCATTGTCGCAAAAAGGGACGGGCAAATTGGCCAACAAGCCGGCTTATGAAGCCCCCTTGCGAACCACTCTTCAAATATGACACCACCAGGCGGGCCGCCCCCTCGCTAACTTTGAGGGCCACATTGCCGACAAAACCGTCGCACACCACCACATCGGCCTTGCCGTCGAAGATGCCATCCCCTTCAACATAGCCGATGTAATTCAGTTGTGGCGCCGACTCAAGCAGCGTTGACGCCTGTCGAATTTGTTCGTTGCCTTTGATGTCTTCTGAACCAATATTGAGCAAACCTACCGTTGGTTCCGCCACCCCAGAAGCCTCAGCCAGAACACTGCCCATCAGACCAAACTGCAGCAGCTGCTCAGCAGTACAATCCACATTGGCACCGAGATCCAACACATAACACGACCCGGTTTGAGTCGGCATGGCCTTGCAGATCGCCGGACGATCAATCCCCGGAAAGGTTTTCAGCAGCAGCTTGCCCATAGCCATCAATGCACCGGTATTGCCGGCACTGACACAGGCGTGCGCCTCACCGGTGGACACCAGTTCGATGGCCTTCCACATGGAAGAATCCTGCTTGTGACGAAGGGCTTGTGCGGGTTTGTCGTCCATCGTCACCACTTGCGTAGAGGCGAGACTGCGGACATTGGAAGGAAGCGAGGGAGGTATTTCAGAAACATCACCCACCAGCACCAAGGCTATTGCCGGATTGGCCCGGGCAAAATTTAGTGCGGCAGGTAACGTAGAACGGGGACCTAAGTCCCCGCCCATAAGATCAACTGCAATCGTCAGCTGAGTCGGCAAACGAACGATTCCGAATTAATCGTCGCTACCGGTATCTACTACTTTACGGCCTTTGTAGAAACCATCAGCAGTCACGTTGTGACGCAGGTGCTTCTCACCGCTGGTTGGATCTACTGACAAAGTCGGTCCAGACAGAGCGTCATGTGAACGACGCATGCCACGTCTTGAACGGGTTTTCTTACTCTTTTGAACAGCCATCTTGTGCTCCTATTACTCAAAGTTCGTCGGAACCGGGGCGCCTCAGGATTTCGGCGAGCCCTTAAGTTGTTCCAACACTTGAAACGGGTTTTTGGTTGATTCGGTTTTCGCTTCAACCTCGTCATCACCAAAACTGGTTTGCTCAATACAGTCCTCGTCGTGATAGGACACCATTGGCAAATTCAGCAGTAATTCATCTTCGATAATCGAGTAGATATCCGCCGCACCTTCAGGCAGGATCAAAGGATCCAGCGCTTTAGGCAACTGCTTCGCCCGCTCTTCATCCCAGACAATCGCCAAGTTAATCTCGGCATCCAGAACAACTTCAACCGGCTCAAGGCATCGCTGGCAGGTCACTTTAAGAGCACAATTGGCTCGACCCACAATGACACGATGTCTTTCATCATCGACTCCGAACTCAAGCTCCACCTCGACCTTATCGCTGCTATCGAGCGAGATCTCTGCCAGACGGGTAAGTTCGGAGACGGCAATAAAGCCGCTCAGATCGAGCCCTTGCTGAGCAAATTTCCGCGGGTCAATATGACGCGGCAATTGGGTATTTGAGGGGGTACTTGACATAAGCGCGCAATTTTAGGGAGTCCACTGCCCGCTGTCAAAGAAAAATCAACACATAACCTTATGAATTTACACAAAAACAGGCCCAAACCATTAAAATGGCCATCCAACCCCTAAAAAGACGCCATTATGCTGCCTATCGTCCTTGCTTCAAGCTCTCCTTACCGCCGACAACTCATTGAAAAGCTTGGAATTTCCTTCTCTACAGCCTCACCGGATATCGATGAAAGCCCACAAACCGGCGAGTCGCCTGCTGATCTGGCTAAAAGGCTGTCTGAAAACAAGGCCAAAGCACTGGCTGCTGACTACCCGAACCATCTGATCATCGGGTCAGATCAGGTGGCCGAACTGCACGGCAAACCTCTCGGCAAGCCCGGTAACCATCAGGCTGCCACAGCCCAGCTGCAAAGCGCCAGCGGACACATTCTGCACTTTCACACCGGCCTGGCCCTCTTTAATAGTCAAACTGGAACACTGCAGTACGCCAACGCCACTTACACCGTGAAATTCCGCTCACTGAGCGACTCGCAAATCGAATCCTATCTGAGCAGGGAAAAGCCCTACGACTGCGCCGGCAGCTTCAAATCCGAAGGCCTGGGCATTGCGCTGTTTGAATACATTCGCGGCGATGACCCCAACAGCCTGATTGGCCTGCCCCTCATCGAACTGACACGCATGCTGTTAAATGAAGGAATCGATATTCTTGGTAACTAATCTGATATCAATGAAACCAAACAAAATAACAGCCACACATTGAAAGCCAATTTTCTTGGAAAATGCCGCCTTTAACTCTTGGTGAAGCACGCCCTTTTCAGTAGAATCCCTGCCCCGCTTACGGGCGGCTGACCATTGAATAGCTTCCAGGCAATAATTTCGTCCATGTCCAAACCTTTAACCAATAACGAACTTCTGGTCCTTCAGGAAAATCTGGATCTCTTCGGCTCACCGGAAGACATTCCCGCACCCAAGACCAAAAAGAACAGCCCGAAAACCAGGAAGCGCACGGCGTCTACCCAGAAAGGTCGCAACAGCAAGTCTCATTCCATCGTCAGTCAGACATCAGAAAGCACAACCAAAGCCACACCCGCGACGGCGGACATGCTCAATGCGCTGGCAGAGGTTGAATCACAAGAAATAAAAGAAGTACAAGAAACCACGGTACCGGCCTCTCCTCTTGAAGAGCCGTCAACCAAAGAGCAGCCAACGCCAACAATAAAGTCAGCCACTGAAGCGTCTATATTCGAGACTTCTGTATTTGAGACACCCACACCTGAGGCCTCTATAGAAGAACACGATTCAGCGTCATCCCCCGAGAAGTATCTTGCCGTTCGCGCAGCCAGCAGCACAGCCGCGAAAGATCTTTTGGAAAACGACGGGGCTCATGTGATCAATTACGCTCTGGAAAAACGAGACCCGGCGCTCAGAAATGTTTCAGAATCGTTATTGGATCTCGGTATGGAATACCGAATCAACAATCAGACCATTCACTGGCTGTTGATTGAAGACGAACTCAGCGTTGAAGATCATTTATCCAAACCTTATGTAGAGATTGCATTTTCTTCCAGCTGGTTTGAAAAAGAGAAAGAGCGTATCCGCCAATTACGAGGCATCGCCTACCTGGATGCCTGCTTAGAAATTGCACAAAAGCTTCATTAAACCATCACACTCCTGCATTTACGGTTTATAAACCTCGCCCAAGGCTCTGCTCTCTTCTTTTAATAACAATTATAGGGTCTTAATAACCTCTATAGAGTTTTAATAACCGCTATAGAGAACTGGGGTCGCACCCTATCGCCAAAAGCCACTATACTGAGCATTGAAAGCCATCAGCCCGTTCATGGGCACAGCAGAGAGACAGGCATGCCCTCAAAAAGCTTTTTCAGCATTACCCTGGTCATCATACTTGCAAGCTGCGCAGGTATCTCAAGCGCCCCACTCGATAAATTATACGGCCACAGCACACCACAGGAACGACAAGTTCCGTCCGATAGCCAACGCGGACAAAGCTACACAAAAAACATCAAGCCCATCATCGAACACCGCTGCACAGTGTGTCATGGTTGTTACGATGCGCCCTGCCAATTAAAAATGTCTTCCACTACCGGCCTCAACCGTGGCGGCAGCAAAGAGCTGGTCTATGATGGCTTGCGCCTGACAGAGAGCACACCCAACCGGTTATTCATTGATCACCACACCACGGAAGCATGGCGAAAAGCCGGCTTCCACCCAGTGATTAACGAGCGCGCCCAAACACCAGCAGCCAACCTCGAAGGCAGCCTGATGTACAAAATGCTGGAATTAAAGACCCAAAACCCTATTCCACAAGAAGGCCTGCTCCCCGAAGACATTACCGTCAACATTGATCGCGAATACTCCTGCCCCAAAGTGGAAGAGTTCAATGCGTATAAAAAAGAAAACCCCAATTGGGGCATGCCCTACGGCCTGCCGGGGTTATCTTCCGTCGAGCTGCACAAACTCAGCTACTGGCTGACCATCGGCGCACCCATGCCGGAAGAACCACCCCTGCCCGCAAACCTCAAGCAGGAAGTCGAGCGCTGGGAATCTTATTTCAATCAGGATTCACTAAAGGCACAGCTCACCAACCGCTATATCTATGAGCACCTGTTTTTAGCCAACCTGTATTTTGACGAATTATCGACAGATACATTTTTCAACTTGGTTCGCTCCAGCACACCGCCGGGACAACCCATCCAGGTCATACCCACACGCCGCCCGTACGAAGATCCCCAAGTGGATCGCGTGTACTATCGCTTGCAAAAAGTCACCACCACACGCCTGGCAAAAACCCATATGCCTTACGCACTCAATTCAGAGCGCAAAGCCAAATGGGATGCGTGGTTTTACAACACGGATTACGAAGTCACCTCACTGCCCTCTTACAAACCCGAAGTGACTGGCAACCCGTTTATGGTTTTCCAGCAATTGCCGACAAAATCCCGCTATCGTTTTATGCTCGATGAAGCCGAGTTCACGATCATGGGTTTTATCAAAGGCCCGGTGTGCCGTGGACAGATTGCGCTAAACGTCATCAACGATCGATTCTGGGTATTCTTTTCTGATCCCGACTTAATTGACCCGATTGAATCCAATGCGTTTTTGGCCGAACAGAGCGAACACCTGCGTCTGCCCACCGAAGCCGGCAGCACGATCCTGCCGATCACCAACTGGCTTAAATATTCCTCGCTGCACGAAGAGTATCTGGACGCTCAGCACGAAGCCCAAAAAGCCTTTTACAGCGTCAATGACATTGCCCTCAACGAACAAACCGTTTGGGACGGCGATGGCGACAACAACAATGCCGCCCTCACCGTCTTTCGACACATTGACAGTGCCAGCGTTGTCAAAGGGCTGGTCGGCAAAGAACCCAAAACCGCCTGGATCATTAACTACCCCATCCTCGAGAGAATTCATTACCTGCTGGTTGCCGGCTTCGACGTTTACGGCAATGTGGGCCACCAGCTGACAACGCGCTTGTACATGGACTTCCTGCGGATGGAAAGCGAGATGAACTTTTTGACGCTGCTCCCGCCCGAAGAACAAAAGAAACAGTGGGACAACTGGTATCAGGGCGCCAGCTCCAGCGCCAGAGACTTTGTCGAGAAAAGCAGCAGTGCCTACTTCGACGCCTCGAGAATCAACTACAAAACCGATGCGCCGAAAACAGAACTGCTGCAACTGCTCAAAGACCGTTTGCAACCGGTCCTGATGACCTCCCATTCGCTGGACGAATCCGGACTGAGCAAGCAACACATCGCCGCGCTTGAAGAGCTGGGCACCATTACCGGCACAACCGCCAACCTGTTGCCGCAAGTGGTTTTTCTGAGCATTGAAGACGCCAACGGCAAACTGCATTTGTTCAGCGTGCTTCACAACAATGCCCACACCAACATCACCAGCCTGCTGAAAGAAGAATCCAACCGACTGCCAGAGAAAGACTCCATCACCGTAACCAACGGTTTGATTGGTGCCTACCCTGGCGCGTTTTGGCACATCAAACAAAACCAGCTGGACCTGCTGGTCCGCGATGCCAAAGAACTGAAGTCCGAACAGGATTACCAGCGGTTCATGGCCCGCTATGGCATTCGCCGTACCAATCCGAACTTCTGGCAGCACAGCGATAAGATTCACGCCACGGATGAACAGAACCACCCCATTGAATACGGCCTGTTTGACTTTAATCGCCTGGAAAATCGCTGACAGGTTTTAAACCATTCCTTTCTGAACCCCTTTGCCTGATCACCTCGGGCACTGGGGTTCTTGTTCCAACAGCACGACCTATTCCCCCCGACACAAAAACTCGCAAGACCCAAAGCATGTGCTAGCCTGAAATGTGAGGTTTTATTCCCTTCCTATTACTCATTGAGGCTTAACAATAATGGCACACGGAAAATTTGAGCTATACACAGACAAGGCTGGTGAATTTCGCTTTCGCTTGAAGGCGGGCAACGGAGAGAATATTGGCGCGTCGGAGGGCTACAAAGCCAAAGCGGGCGCACTCAACGGCATAGAATCCGTCAAGAAAAACGCCCCGCTGCCCGAGCGCTACACCGTTTTTGAAGGCAACGGCGGCAAATGGTATTTCAACTTGAAGGCAGGCAACCACGAGATCATTCTCAGCAGCCAGGGCTATGCCTCCAAAGAGTCTGCGGAGAATGGCGCCGCTTCGGTACAGAATAATGCGCCAGAAGCCCCCACAGTAGAGCTGACCACTTAAAGACCACACAAAGACATTCAACCCACCTTCAATACTTTTGGATTCGTTGACCTCTCAGGGATGAGAGCCTTTACCAACCCGTTGACCCAAGCTTTAACCTCCCCTGTTTTATACCCCCGACAACACGCCCCACACTCCCCCGCTTGACGCATAAAGCGCTCACCCCAGACACAGACTATTCTGCAGCCCACCTTTTAATCCGCCCAAGCGTTAACCAACAGTGATCTAAAACCCCAACAGCCTCGTAAAACCTTAAAAATTACCCATGTGCTGGCAGCTTGCAGCGACCGCTCAGGATTACGGATACCTGAATGACGGCATCGCCTTTGGAACATGAACCAGCACATCAACCCTGCAAATGAGTAACCATTATGACAACAGCAGAAATAAGCCGTGATGCGCTAGTGGTCAGAGAAGCGCTCATAGAACACAACCTGGAAACCCCGCTGGTGGAAAACGGCCTCACCAGCGAACAGAAGTACGAGCGCATCAAGGGCTTAATGGCAGAAGTGGTTGGCACCCTGGGGCTGGATTTAAACGACGACAGCCTGACCGAAACACCCCACCGCATTGCCAAAATGTACGTCCATGAAATCTTCGCCGGCCTCGATTACCAACAGTTTCCAAAACTGTCACTCATCGACAACAAAATGGGCGCGGACGAAATGGTCAAAGTCCGTAACATCAATCTCACCAGCACCTGCGAACACCACTTCGTTGTCATCGACGGCCTCGCTAAAGTGGCCTACATCCCCGCCGGTAAAATCATCGGCCTGTCCAAAATCAATCGCATCGTGCAGTTCTTTGCCCAGCGCCCACAGGTGCAAGAACGCCTGACCCGGCAGATCCTCATTGCCCTGCAAACTTTGTTAGAGACCGACGATGTGGCAGTGAGTATTGATGCCAGTCATTATTGCGTTAAAGCTAGAGGGGTTAAGGATAGTAACTCGCAAACCAGCACCACGGCGCTTGGTGGGTGTTTTCGGGATAATATTCATACCCGGGCGGAGTTTTTGAGTCCTTGAGGTTCGAATGAGGACGGCTTCCACAAATCTCCGTTCGCCCTGAGCCTGTCGAAGGGCCGTACCACCACACCTTCATCAAGATCAGCCTGTCCCCACCAACCCTTCGATTCTTCGACGAGCTCAGGACTCAGGGTGAACGGTTTCAACAAAATCCCGCCAGCCCAGCACTGAGCTCGCCAAAGGTTCGAAGGGCCACACCATACCCACAAATCCCGCTCGCCCTGAGCCTGTCGAAGGGCCATACTACCAACCCCTGAACACCAAACTAAAAGGTGTTCAATACAAAGGACCAAATTCTCTAAGGATAGAGTATGAATTTCTGGCTATACATCCTTAAATGCAGTGACAACAGTTACTACACCGGACACACAGACAACCTCGAACAAAGGTTGAACCAACATCACACCAGACAATTCCCAACCTGCTATACGGCGAGGCGACTACCCGTCGAACTGGTATTCAGCCAGTCTTTTACAACACGGGAAGAAGCACTTGCGGCCGAACAACAAATCAAAGGCTGGAGCAGAAAGAAAAAGGAGGCCATGATACGTGGCGATTGGGAGGCAGTATCCCGACTTGCGGAGAATGCCCTTCGACAGGCTCAGGGCGAACGGTAATGGTAGAACGTTCGGAATTATTTAGCCTAAAATCTGTGCTCATCAAAAGATCAAAGGCCAACCACCGTACCCGTTCGCCCTCCGTTGAAGAGACTTACCCCCAAACTCGTTCGCCCTGAGCCTGTCGAAGGGCCATACCACCCAACCCCGCTCGCCCTGTCCTGAGCCCGACGAAGGATCGAAGGGTCATACCACCCAAACCCGTTCGCCCTGAGCCTGTCGAAGGGCTATACCACCAAACCCCGCTCGCCTTGAGCCTGTCGAAGGGCCTTACCGCCAAACCCTGAATACAGGCAGACTCACAACTTAAGACTTAAACCACATATAGTAAGTATGGCTGGATAGCAATCAAGACATATATCTGAGTCCCATTCGTTATTCGAGATTAAGAGTAAACTTAGACTTACCCACTATATTCAGTTTGAGGGCATTTAAACTTGATCAACCTGTCGTAAGTCACGCTTATATCCAGCGCCAACTGACGACCCGGAATTACCGTTTGGAATTTCTCTGCGTGAATTAAATTGCGGGCTTCACGAACTTCGTTGACGAGGTCTACCTCAGAAGCACTCAGGAGTTCATTTTTTCGTGCAAGATTTATCATCCAATTGAAGTTGGGCTTTTTAAAGTGATACCAAAGGAGGCCTTCAACAACAGCACCTGCCATCACCACATAAGAAAACCACGCCTGGCTTTCAAAAGCTTTATCGGCCTCTTCTGCAAAGTCAGCCAGACGAGCCACCAGTTCTAAATTATCTATATGTGGGAACAATAAGCGGTAGTCTCTAATACCAGCATGGTAGACAGTCAGCGTACCGGACGGCTTTTGTATATGATCGTAAACATGGCTAGCGACAATCACATTGCTACCTTGCAGCTGATAAACCGGCTTTACATACCCAACATCAACGTGACGGCTATTATCCATTTCCAAAGAGGTGTAATGCTGTGCATAGGCTGGCAAAACAGGAACACTAAAAACGGCCTCAGTGGTAATGAACGGAGGTCTACCCACCTCCTGAAAAGCAGGGTTTTCCAATCGAAATGTAGTTACTTTCACTTATGCTAAGGCCCCCGCCACCACCGCATCGGTAAAGTGTTGCTGAGTTTGCTGGGCGGTTTGTAGGCGTTGTTTGAGTTGGTCGCAGAGGGTGGTGAGCTTTTCGACTTTGGCGACTATGCGTTTTTGTTCTTCGAGTGGAGGCACAGGAATAACCAAATCTGTCACATCGCCTACTTTCAAATTTGGCTGCAAACCTGAACCGCCAAACCTACGCTGATAAAGACCCAAAACAAAATCGCTTTGCATGTAAGAGTAAAGAAACTCTGTTTCTGTAAATGCTCTAATGGCAGCTACTCGCTGATTAAGCAATGCTCCATCATAAGAAGCCGGACAAGAACTCACCTTGAGGCCAGTTGAAATATACGGTCGAGTTAGAGCTAGGATTAAGTCGTCTCTACGAACCACGTAGTTCGGGTACTCAGTTGAGAACTCGCTCGGTAAAAAGTCTTCAGTTTCTATTAATTTACCAACGCCAGCATTCGTTATTTTGATGACTCGCACACCCGATTGCTCATTGAAATCTTGGCTTTTAAAAGAATTACCTGAGAAAACGTATGCAAAATCGCCAAGTCGAGTCCACTCCCATCCCTCCGGCAGTTCAAACGGCTTTTCTTCCTCAGAAATCAGCGGCAGCGGCTTTTGCTTTTTGATTTTCTTCTCTTTAACCAACTGCTCCTTCTCAGCGGCAATACGCTTAAGCAGTTCGCTAGCAGGCTCGTCAGCGGGGTCTCGCTTGACGAGCTTACCCATAACAGCCAGCTGCAAGATGGTTTGTTTAAGTTTATCAATGGCACGGATGCCGGCGATGGTGCTGGGGAAGAGAATGTCCCAGTTTTGCTCTAACCTTGCCCAGTTTTCCATTAGCTCGGTGTGGCTTTGGGCCTGGGTGAGTGCATCCAGCAGGGTGTCGGCCAGGGTGGCGTGGGCGTCCAGGCTCTGCTCGGTTTGAGTTTCCAGCTGGTCGCAGAGGGCCATTAGTCTCCCCACCTCATTGACGATCGCAATTTGCTCCTCAATATCAGGCACTCGAATCACAACGGCATTTAAAACCGACTTCCCTATCACCCCCTGCGCAGAGCCTTTACTTTTTTCTCTGACTCGCATAGTAAAAGGCATTAGCGAATAATAAAGAAATTCAGTATTTATAATACTGCTAGGGCGGATTGCAGCAACACTCCGACCAATAGCGCAATCAATTGCTAAGTTTAACTTTCCAATTGTTGCACCGACCACACAAATCAATACATCACCGCGACGCGCCAGCTTTAAGGGTTTTGTTGTCCACTCTTCGACTTTTGGATATAGGTCACCGAACTCACCAGTTTTTACAAAGATGGTTCCGATTCCATTCTTGTTACACTCCGAACCCGGTGGAGCCTGCCCCATAACTAACTCTACGACATCACTTAAGCTCTTCTTACATTGAGCACTAGATGTCCTTTTAACTAGCCTTCCTTCTGAAGCCAACTCCAAAATCAGCTCACGCAGTTTTTTAACCCCATACAGCTCTATTTTCTTATTACTGCCTCGACCAGTGGTATTTTTGGCTGTGATGGCACTGCTCCAAAGATCCAGATGCTCTGTAATGACATGTTCTGTGTTTTTCATAGATAGATTGCCGCGTCGCTGACGCTCCTCGCAATGACGTGGGCTTAGTGAGATAAAGCTTCGCCGAGAATGGTTTTTAGCTGATCGCGCAAGTCTTGTATGTCCTGTTGCTGCTCAGCATATTGGGCCAGTAGCTCATCGGGGTCGTGAATCACCTGTTCTTCGACGTGCGGATTTTTAATATCGAGGTTGTAATTGCGCTGTTTGATTTCATCAATACTAACCTTCCAGGCCCAGCGGTTTTCCTCGCGGGTTTTAAAGCCGTTTTCGCGTTTGCCCCACCAAGCACGACAATCATCAAAGTGCTTTAACTGCATGGGTTTGGTTTTATTAAACGCTTTTACACCTTCGGGCAGAGGGACTTCGTAGTACCAAACGTGTTCGGTAGGCGTGCCTTTATCAAAAAACAGGATATTGGTTTTAATGCTGGTATAGGGGGCAAATACCGAGTTAGGCAGGCGCACCACAGTATGCAGATTGCACTCTTTCAGCAGTTGCTCTTTGATTTTGGTTTTGACCCCCTCGCCAAACAGGGTACCGTCAGGCAGTACCACGGCGGCGCGACCGCCCTCTTTTAATACTTCGATAATCAGTTGCAGAAACAAATCCGCCGTTTCGCGGGTTTGCATCTCGGCGGGGAAGTTTTTCTCGATACCGTCTTCTTCCATGCCGCCGAAGGGCGGGTTGGTGATCACCACATCTTTATCGGCGTCCCAGTTGGACAGTGGCTGATTGAGCGTATTGGCGTGGCGAATATTGGACGGCACCTCGATGCCGTGCAGCAACATATTGGTGGTGCACAGCAAATGCGGCAGTTGCTTTTTCTCCACCCCGGCGATTTGGCCTTGCAGGGTTTGGTAATCCTGCGTGGTTTTTTGGTAGTGGGTGCGAATATGGTCCGTGGCGCAGGCCAAAAAGCCGCCTGTGCCGCAGGCTGGGTCAAACACTGCCTCGCCCAGTTGCGGGTCGACCATCTCGACAATAAAGCGGGTGACGGCACGGGGAGTATAGAACTCACCGGCGTTACCGGCGCTTTGCAAGTCTTTAAGGATTTGCTCGTAAATATCGCCAAACAGGTGGCGCTCGTTGGAGTTGGTAAAGTCGACTTCGTTCAGCTTGTTAACAACCTGACGCAAGAGTGTGCCATTTTTCATGTAGTTGTAGGCATCGCTAAAGGCCTCGCGCACGATAAAGCCACGCGGGTTGGTTTGAATATTGGCTTCGTAGTTTTTGAGCGTTGGGAATAAATCGTCGTTAACGAATTCCAAAAGCTCGTCACCGGTAATGCCCTGCTCGTCGGCAGCCCATTCACGCCAAAGATATTTAGTGGGGATGGGTTCGCGGTAGTCGTCTTGCTCTAGCTCTAGCTGTTCTTCTTGCGCATCGAATATTTTAAGAAACAATAGCCAGCTGAGCTGGCCCAGGCGCTGGGCGTCGCCGTCGACGCCGGCGTCTTTGCGCATAATGTCTTGAATGGATTTGATTACGGTACTGATGGACATAGGTTTCTCTGATTCAAAGGCCACAAACACCCATTGGTGATTGCGGCAATACTGCGTAGAAGGTTAAGCCGTTTGATGGGATTCCTGATAGAGCTGGCGCTCCAGATCCGCGATGGCCTGTTGGTATTTGGGTTTGCCGCCAAAGCCCTGCTTTACAATCTCTAGCGGCGAGCCATATTGGCTGATGGGCTGCACTTTAAGTACGTTCATGCTTTCGATTTCGGGTATACCGGCATCGGCGTATTTATCCAAAAGGGCTTCCAGCACAGCGCGAGCCGTGCCGGAATACTTGCCAAAGTAATTGCGCTTTTTGACATTGTCGGCACGCTCTTTTCTCGTCAGCGGCGGCTGATCAAAGGCAACGTGACAGATCAGGTCGAAGGCATCCAGGTCGCGGCCTACGTCCTCACGCAGGGCCTCCCAGATGACGCCCTGCTCTGCCAGCTCATCCATAACGGCTTGCTTGCGGTCAGCTTCGTTCCACTTGTTGATAAATTCATCCAGCGAGGCAAATTGCTGCTGCACGGCCTTGCGGGTGTAGTCTTTAAAAGATTCTGTCACCAGCTTGCCGTCAGCATCGTAATACTGCACGCGCTCGTCCAGTTTTTTCACGATTACACCGGACACGTGGTATTTAATGTATTCACTGCCGACCTCGCCCTCCATGGGGCCGGTGCCAAACGGCGTATCATCACCGTAATTCGGCGGGTCTGCATCGTTGATTTCGTTGGTGTTGTCACCTTCTGCCCCATCTTCATTCTGATTGGTGGGGTCGTTAATCGCGTCTTCCAACTCGTCGGAATCCGGGTCGTTAATCACGTCTGGTTTGAGCTTGATGATTTTTTCAGGGATGCCGTCAAAGCGTTCATCGGCAAACAGCTCGGTGGCTTTTTTAAAGTCCAGAATGGTAAACCAGAGTTTGTTGTAGCGATCGTCAATGCGGGTGCCACGACCGATAATTTGCTTAAACTTGGTCATGGACTGAATGTTTTGATCCAGTACCACCAGCTTGCAGGTTTTGGCATCGACCCCGGTGGTCATCAACTCGGAAGTGGTGGCAATAACCGGGTAGGCTTTTTTAGGGTTAATAAAGTTATCCAGCTGGGCCTTGCCGATGGCGTCGTCGCCGGTGATTTTCATCACGTATTTGTCGTCTTTGGCGACTTGCTCAGGATTGAGGTTAACCAGAGCCCGACGCATACGTTCGGCGTGATCAATGTCGTTACAAAAGACAATGGTTTTGGCCATGGGGTCGGTGCGCTTGAGGTAGTTGGTGATGGTTTCGGCTACCAGTTGGGTGCGTTCATCGATCACCATCACCCGATCAAAATCTTTTTGGTTGTAGATACGGTCTTTAATCACCTCACCCTGTTTGTCGGTTTGGCCTTTGGTGGGGCGCCAACCCTCTACGTCGATGTCGATATCCACACGCACGACTTTGTAGGGGGCAAGGAAGCCGTCCTCAATGCCCTCTTTGAGCGAGTAGGTGTACACCGGATCGCCAAAGTAATCGGTATTGGACACCTCTTCGGTTTCTTTGGGGGTAGCGGTTAAGCCGATCTGGGTGGCACCGCTGAAGTATTCCAAAATTTCACGCCAGGCGCTGTCTTCGGCAGCGGAGCCACGGTGGCACTCGTCTATCACGATTAAATCGAAAAAGTCCGGGTCGACTTGCTTATAGGCTTTTTGGTGTTCTTCAGGGCCAGTAAGCGCTTGATATAGGGCCAAATGAATTTCGTAGGCCGGATCAACCGTGCGCTTGGTGACCTTAGTCATGGCTTCGCCAAAGGGCTGAAAGTCGTTTATGCGGGTTTGATCCACCAACACGTTGCGGTCTGCCAGGAACAAAATGCGCTTTTTCTGCCGAGCCTTCCACAGTCGCCAGATAATTTGAAAGGCGGTGTAGGTTTTACCGGTGCCGGTGGCCATAACCAGCAGTACACGGTCTTGCCCGCTGCTGACCGCCTCAATGGTTTTGTTGATGGCCTGAAGCTGGTAGTAGCGCGGGCTTTTGCCGCTGCCGTCGTTATAGTAAGGCTGCTGAATTATGGGTAGCTGAGCGTCGGTATAGCCTTTGTAGGCGCAGAACTTTTGCCACAGGGTCTCGGGACTTGGGAAGTCATGCAAGCTGATTTCGGTCTCAAGCGCGGCAGGGTTGGTTTTATCGTGGAAGATAAAGCCATCGCCATTGCTGGCAAATACAAAGGGTACGTCGAGCAGACGGGCGTAATCCAGCCCCTGCTGCATGCCCTTGCCCATCTCGTGCTTATTGGCCTTGGCTTCAATCACCGCCAGAGGCAGATTGGGCTTGTGGTATAGAACAATATCGGCGGCTTTGACGGTTTTGCGCATACCCATCTGACCACGCACAATCACCTTGCCGTCGCGCAGCTTAACCTCTTGGCGGATTTGCGCCATCTTGTCCCACCCGACGCTCTCTACGGCGGGTAGAATGAATTTGGTGATGATATCCGTTTCGGAGAGTTTCGCCTTATCCATTAGGGCTTGATCCTATACTCACTGTCGCATAAATCGTTCTGTTTTCAGTTGCCGTACTATAGCATGAAATCTGCGGTTCTATGGGACTCCTTCAGACCTCGATACTAAGACTAGCCGAGTATTCAGGGCAATTGGGTTTGGTGGTATGGCCCTTCGACAGGCTCAGGGCGAGCGGAGTCTGGTGGCGCGGCCCTTCGACAAGCTCAGGGCGAGCGGGTTTGGTGGAATTGTAGAGATTGAATGAAGCAAAGCGGATGCCTGCGGGCATGACTCTTCCTTGAGTGGCTGGGATTGTGTGTATTGCAGACCCTTCGACAGACTTAGGGTGAGCGGGTTTGGGAGGGCAATGGCTTGGAGAACACCTTTACAGTAAACCCTGCAAACCCAAGAGTTCACAACTTGTAAACAAAGCCCAATCCCCTATAGTCTACATATTGTGAACTCAAGGAAGTTAAATGCACGTAATATCAAGGAAGCCGTTCAACGATGCGGCTAAGCGTTACCCCAATGATTCTGGGGCTATAGATGCCCTGTATAAGGTCTTGAGAAACAGCAGTTTCAACTCGCCGGATGACTTGAGAAGGGTTGTGCCTAGCCTGGACAACTTTAAATACAAAGACAAAAGGTGGGTTCTGGATATTGGCGGTAATAACTTGCGAATGATCGCCTTTATCGAGTTCCGCGATAACCGAATGTACGTTAAGCATATCGTGACTCACAGTGAATATGACAAGCTTTGCAAGAAGTACGCGAAGGAGGCTGAATAATGATCGACTTTGAACAAGTGAAAACTAAAGCAAAAGACTTGTTTTCTGATGCCTCGTTTTTGGGGCATATCAACAATGAGGAAGAGTATCAGAGCGCCCTAGAGTTAATGGATGAACTGATTGAAGAATACGACACCTACCGCCCTCTTATTGAAATCCTATCGGCTTCGATTGAGCGATGGGAGGATCAGGCTGATGAGTTTCAAGAGTTTAATGCTCGAATTGCCGCACTGGGTGATGGTGTCGCCGCGCTAAAGACTCTTATGGATCAACACCAATTAAAAGCTGATGACCTGAAGGACGAGATTGGTGGCAAGAGCTTGGTTTCCATGATTTTGAGCGGTAAGCGTAATCTGACTCTGGATCACATCAATGCGCTGGCAAGCCGTTTTAATGTATCACCCGTCGTTTTTTTAAGTACTACCGATCACTAAAAGTACTACCGCTCACTAAAAGCACTACAGCTCACTAACGTTGGGCTGTTGCACTTCTTTGGATGGGCATTAACACACAGCGCAAACGGTCAAGTGATTCGAAACGTTTCGAAAAGGTAAAAACACTATTCAGAAAGGATGAAGCCAGCGATTGGAAGTCAGAATCTTTGAATGGTGCCCGGAGCCGGACTTGAACCGGCACGACCGTGAAGTCGGGAGATTTTAAGTCTCCTGTGTCTACCAATTCCACCATCCGGGCGAGGAAGGTTTTTTTATAGTAGGGATTGGGCCCTACTTGCTATCGTCAGATTATGTCTTCTAACGACATCACCAAACGCCGGGGGTGGGTTTGGCTGGTACAAGCCAGACAGGGTCTGAGTTGTTGGAAATTAGTGGAGGCGCGGGTCGGAATCGAACCGGCGTACACGGAGTTGCAGTCCGCTGCATGACCACTCTGCCACCGCGCCTTCAAGTTCAGGAGACTAAAGAGAAGTATTCCTGAGATGTATCACGACAAAATCTTAAGGGAACCCAAAGTCTGCCTGATACCGCATTCACCAGTGGTGAAGTGGGAGGCATTTTACGGATATCTCTTTTGTAGTCAAGGAGTTAATACGCTTTCTTTAGCCCCTGCTCCAACAGCCACAATACTCGCCAACCACAAGAGCCATCATTACCGATGCTCTTTGGACATCAGCTCAGGCCAGGCGGCTTTCAGATAGATAATCATAGACCACAGTGTCAGCCCTGCTGCGATATAGAGGGTGATGTAGCCAATGATCATCCAGGTCGGGTAAAGCGCAGGATCAAAGGCCAGCAAGACAATGATGGCGGCCATCTGGGCGGTGGTCTTGATCTTGCCAAGGTAAGAGACGGCAACACTGGCACGCTTGCCCAGTTCGGCCATCCATTCCCGCAGGGCCGAGATGACGATCTCGCGCCCGACAATAATCACCGCCGGTATTACAAACCAGGCGCTGCCGTGCACTCCGACCAGCAAGACCAGGGCCACGGCCACCATCAGTTTGTCGGCGACCGGGTCGAGGAAGGCTCCAAACGGCGTGGATTGATCGTACTTTCTGGCGACATAGCCATCCAGCCAATCGGTGATGGCAGCGATGGAGAAGATGATGGAAGAGACAGGAAAGCTCCACTCAAACGGCAAGTAAAAGACAACAACCAAGAGCGGGATCAGGATAATACGAAATAAAGTCAGCTGGTTAGCAAGTGTCATAACTACTCAATATTACCAACACAGGGCTGGTCTTCAATTCTGGTGGGCAGCACTGAAAGGCATCAGTGTCATTCGCACGCTGCAACTTACTCGGTGTTTAGAGCACTGTAAATATCTTCGGCCATTTTTTTGCTAATTAGCGGGACTTTGGCCAGATCACCAACGCTGGCTTTCTGCACCCCTTGCAAACCACCGAAATGCCTCAGTAATTCTCGCCGGCGCTTGGCACCAATGCCGGGGATATCTTCGAGCCGCGAGGTACGTCGCTTTTTGTCCCTGCGCTGCTTGTGGCCGGTGATGGCGAACCGGTGGGACTCATCCCGTATGTGCTGGATCAGGTGCAAGGCCGGGGAATCCGAGGCCAGGGTCATCTCCCCTTCGCCCTTGGGTAAAATCAGGGTTTCGAAGCCGGCTTTGCGGGTTGTGCCCTTGGCCACACCGACGATCAGTACTCCGGTAACCGCCAGGCCTGCCAGCACTTCCTCGGCACGGTTGAGCTGTCCCTTGCCGCCATCGATCAGCAGGATGTCGGGCAAGACCCCCTCGCCTTTTTGCAACCGTGTGTATCGACGGTGCAGCGCCTGCTCCATGGCAGCGTAGTCGTCGCCACCGGTGATGCCTTCAATATTGAAGCGGCGGTAATCGCTTTTTAACGGGCCATTGGTATCAAACACCACGCACGAAGCTACGGTCAGTTCGCCGTGGCTGTGGCTGATATCAAAACACTCCAGACGCTCGGGCATGGATTCCAGCCCCAGCGCATCCTGCAGGGCTTCAAAGCGCTGCAAGGTATTCTGCTTGCTGGCCAGCTTGGCTTGCAGGTTTTCCTTGGCGGCTGATGCGGCCAGTTGCATCCACTGTTGTCGCTGTCCGCGGTAGCTGTTCTGAAAGGTGATCTGACGCCCTGACTGCTGCTGGATGGCTTCTGCCAGAACATCCACACTGGCCACTTCATGGCTTAACAGCACCGCTTTCGGGAAGTCTCGCTCGACAGACTGCAAATAGAACTGACCCAAAAAGGCTTCGAGCAATTCGCTTTCCGTGCCCATCATCTGGCCTTTGGGGTAGTGGCTCTTGCTGCCGAGAATCCTGCCCTGGCGGATGTACAACACATGGACACAGACCAGCTCGCCCTGCTGATGCAAGGCAACCACATCCACATCGGCGGTGCCGCTTTCGACAATTTGCTGGGCCTGCACCCGCTTCAGTGCCGAGATCTGATCCCGGTACTCTGCGGCTTTTTCGAAGTTCAATTCGTTAGAAGCCGCTTCCATCAGGTCGGCGAGTTCTGTAACCAGCGCCTGACTTTTGCCCAGCAGAAACATCTCGGCGTGGCGAATGTCTTCGCGGTAGGTTTCTTCATCGATATAGCCGACACACGGTGCGGTGCAGCGATTGATCTGAAACTGCAGGCAGGGACGCGTACGGTTTTGGAACACGCTGTCTTCGCACTGTCGCAGGCGGAAGGTTTTCTGCAGGAAAGACAGGCTCGATTTGACTGCCCCCACATTGGGGAACGGCCCAAAGTAGCTGACACCCTTGCGCTTCACCCCACGGTGCATGGCCAGTCGGGGAAACTCATCGCCGCTGGTAAACATGATGTAGGGATAGGACTTGTCGTCCCTGAGCAGGATATTGAATGGCGGCCGCTGGTGCTTGATCAGGTTTTGTTCGAGCAGGAGCGCTTCGGCTTCGGTCGGCGTGACGGTTACTTCGACATGCTGAATGCGGGACACCAGAGCCCGGGTTTTGGGCGCCAGACCGGAGGACTGAAAGTAACTGGAAAGACGACTTTTGAGGTTTTTGGCCTTGCCGACGTACAGGATTTTTCCGTCGGAGCCGTACATTTGATAGACACCCGCCTGACGGCTGACCTGCTTGAGAAAACTCTTGGCGTCGAATGCCTTGTCGGGCGCCACTTCATCAGAGAAGTTTCGCGAGGAAGAATTATTGGATTCCGGATCATTCATAAAAGGGATAAACCACTGAGGCAGACTGACTGACCTTAATAAGACAGGCCTCTACAGAACCGCCACATTCAAACAAACACCTAACACACCCAATTAAAGAATGGCCTCGAATTAAAGAATAGCCTCGACATCGAGAATATTATGCTTAACGGCTAACAGTGCCAGCTCAACGTCACTGTTAATACTGAGTTTGTCAAAAATACGATAACGGTAGCTGTTGACGGTTTTTGGACTCACACAAAAAGTATCCGCAATCTCCTGAGCTTTTTTGCCCGTGGCAATCAGCATGGCTGTTTGCAGCTCTCTTTCTGACAGGGTCTCGAACGGTGATTTTTTGACCTTGCTACCACCAAAATTTTTCAGGGCAAGTTGCTGAGCCACACTGTTGCTCATATACAGGTCACCGGCGCACACAGCGCGGATCGCCTTGATCATTTCATTGAGATCTGCGCCCTTCGTCACATAGCCCATAGCTCCCGCTTGCAATAAGCGCGCAGGAAACAGATCATCATCGCACGCGGTAACCGCAATGATTTTTACGTAGTCATGCACGGCCAGAAGCTTCTTGGTTGCTTCAATGCCCCCTATGCCAGGCATTTTAACGTCCATCAGTACAACGTCTGGTGCCAGGTCACGTGTCAGGCTTGAGGCTTCTTCCCCACAACAAGCCTCACCTACTACATCGAACTCGGTGACATCGGATAGCATTCTGACCAATCCCATGCGCACAAGTTCGTGGTCATCGACCACCAATATTTTAGTCAAAGTAACGTCTCCGGCCCCAAACTCACTGGACTCTGCAAAATAATTTAATCTTCTTGTTCCATGATGACGAGACAGGTTCCTTGATAGTTTCTGAATGTACCACTTGGCTTTCGCGAATCCTAGCACCACTCACCTGATAGCAGCGATTTTATAGTTTTTACCCCGCTACAAAAAGGATTTTAATGCCAAAAACATTATTCCAGTAATATCTGAGCCACTTCCATTATGTCTAGTACGAAACAGGAACTGGCTCACACTTTGTTTCACTTTGATGACCGTCGAAATCCCGGAAAGACCTGTCGAAATGTAAGGTTGATTCTGGGCTCTGTCATGCTTTGCATTTTGGGCAAACAATGATGCCAATGATGCTGTGTTTGCCCGGACATCACCAACAGTGAACCCGACGGCAGCGACAGATGTAAGGGTTTCACTGATTTGTGACGACGATGTTTCAAACTGAATCGTCTTTCGCCGCCCAGGCTAATGGAAGCAATGACCGGATCCCGTCCCAGCTCTGGCTCATCGTCACTGTGCCAGCCGACACTGTCCTGCCCATTGCGATACAGGTTTACCAATACAGAATTTGTGGTGATGCCCAACTCTTGGTGCAGACGCTGGCGCAACTCAGTCAAAGGCGCCAGCCATGGATGCAAAGGTAACTGATAACCCGAATACTGATAATCACACCCTTCATCACCAAACCAGGCATTGAGACGCGGGATCTGCACCGGACGACCATACATCTGAATCGTCGATTGCTCCCAGGGCACCTGCTGTTCCAGCTGATCAAACAACGCAGCCACTTGTTTATCGGTGATCCAGTGCGGATACAGAGTCAGTTCACCATCCGGCAATTCGATTCGCTGAGGCACAGATTCATTAGCTGCGTCATCATCAAACAGCGATGGTTGCTTACTATTTGCCATGTCACCCCGCATACTTTACTTCGCCGGGTAGAGTTTACTCCTCAACGGCAGATAACTCGATGAGTTGTTAAATGAGTCGTTTAATGCGCCCTGCACAACTCATCGATCAATTTACTGATAGATACGAGTTACTGATAGATACGAGTTACTGATAGATACGAGGCTCAACCTCTAAAACCACACCAAATTTGGCCTTGATGTCGTCTTGAATCTTTTTGGCCAGAAGCAAAATTTCTGCGCCACTGGCATGACCCGGATTGACCAACACCAGCGCCTGATCTTTGTGAACACCCACCGAGTTTTGCTGATAACCCCGCCAGCCGGCCTGATCAATCAACCAACCCGCCGCCAGCTTTATTTGACCATTCTCAACCGGGTAACCTACCAGACCTTCATGTTGCTGCTGCAAGTTCTGGTACTGCTCCTGAGTGACGACCGGGTTTTTGAAAAAGCTGCCCACATTGGGAATCACATCAGGGTCCGGGAGTTTGCTTTGACGAATACTGCAAACCGCATCGAATACCCGGTGCGGCGAAGGCGGCTCGACACCGTACTCAAGCCCCTCTTCTGACTGCTGTTCAAAAAATTGCTTTAACGCGGGATATTCACACACAACGGCGGGCTCTTTTCTGAGTTTGAAAGTCACCGAAGTAATGATGTAGCGATCCTTCATTTGCTGCTTGAAAATACTGTCCCGATAACCAAAACGGCAGGCAGTTTTGTCGAAGTTCACACTGAGACCACTTTTGATCTCGACAGCACTGAGTTCAGAGAAGTAATCACACAACTCGACACCGTAGGCACCGATATTCTGAATAGGGGCCGCACCCACCGAGCCGGGAATGAGAGCCAGATTTTCCAATCCCCAGTAGTGAAAGTTCATGCAGAACTCCACCAGTTGATGCCAGTTTTCACCGGCGCCCACTTTCAGCCAGACATAATCATCATCTTCGGCAATGATGTCGCGCCCCTGAATGTCGATCTGCAATACCAGTCCGGGAAAATCCGCAGCCAACACCACGTTGCTGCCGCCTCCCAACGCCATGATCGGCAACGGATCGCCCTGCCCGGCCTCTTGCTTTCGCCAGGCCAACACAGCGCGCAATTGCTCCACCGAACTCACACGAGCCAGAAATGCCGCGGTCGCAGGCACCGCCAGGGTATTGAGAGACTGCAACGACGCTGACGGCATCATGGTCGGCAGAGGCATTGCAGAGTGATTATCCATTGAGCATTTCCACTGTTACGAGGCTTAAAAAATCAAAGCATTCAAAATTTATGATCGTCAATTAGAACTTATGATCAACAATATGTTGCAGCAACCCCTCGGACGCCGCTTCGATTAAATCCACAACATGAATAAATCCGGACTCGCCACCATAATACGGGTCTGGCACTTCTTCGACTTGAGAGGACGCGTCAAAACGCAGAAACAGATCCAGATGCCCCGTGTAGTCTGCGGGGGCGATGGCTCTTAAATTCGACAGGTTTTGTTTGTCCATCGCCAAAATATAATCAAAGGTATCGAAGTCTTCCCGCGTCACCTGACTGCCACGCAGCGAACTCAGGTCGACCCCGCGTTCAAGCGCCATGGCCACAGAACGGGGATCGGGCGGCTCGCCAATGTGCCAGTTGCTGGTGCCCGATGAGTCCACGAATATTTTGTCGTCCAGGCCCCTTGCTTTCACCAACCCGGAAAACACACCCTGTGCGGTTGGCGAGCGGCAAATATTGCCCAGACAAACAAACATCACTTTGATCATGGGAGTACGAAACCTCTGCTTTGGTTTTTAACTACTGGCAGCCGCCAAATACTGGCGTACGCGCTGCAAGTCTTCTTCGGTATCCACGCCTCCGGGGACGGCCTCGACGGCCTCCTGCACATGAATCCGGTGACCATTCCACAGGACTCTCAGCTGCTCCAGACATTCGAGTGATTCAATGGGAGCGACCGGCCATTCGACAAACTGATTGAGCAGGCTGACACGGTAGGCGTAAATGCCAATGTGTCGCTGAAACAGGCTGCTATCGGGCAACGCAGCAGTCTCGACGCCTTTGGCGAATTCATCCCGCGGCCAGGGCATGGAGGAACGGCTGAAATACAGGGCGAGACCATTTTTGTCCGCCACGACCTTCACGACATTGGGGTTCAGAAAGTCCGCCTTATCGTGAATGGGTTCGCTCAGGGTTGCCACGCTGGCGCCTTGTGCATTCGCCAGGTTCAAAGCCACCTGATTAATCACAGACGGGGGAATCAGCGGCTCGTCGCCCTGCACATTGACCACAATATCACTGTCATCGAGACCCAGCTGGTCGGCGACTTCCTGCAGACGGTCCGTGCCCGACTCATGCTTGTCTGAGGTCATGCAGAACTTGCCGCCAAAGCCTTCAACAACATCTGCAATGCGCTGATCATCAGTCGCGATGACCACCTGACTGGCGTCACTCAAAAGCGCCTGCTCATACACCCACTGAATCATCGGTTTGCCGGCAATGTCCTTCAAGGGTTTTGCGGGCAAACGGGTTGAGGCATAGCGTGCAGGGATGACGACGGTAAACTTCATTAAAGAATCTCGATAAGTAATGGGGCGTGAGGCTCAGCCCGCTTAATGAATATGTTAGCCAACCAGACCGGATTTCGACAAAAACTCAGAAAACTGGTCGTAGAATTGCGCGGGCAAGTCGGCTTCGACCGACAGATACCACCAATCCGGCTTGGCAAAGGACTGGCATTTTACCGCATCCTTGGCGGTCATCAGAAGGGGTCGGGAACCCACATAGGCCAGATCTTCCGCGTGAAACGCGTGATGATCCGGGAAAGACTGCCCTCTTACGGCAATGCCCAGACCCTGCAGGGTTTTGTAAAAACGGTCAGGATTGCCAATCCCGGTCACCGCATTGACCACTGTATCGCCTGCAAACGGCAAAGCGTCCAGCGGCAACTGCTCTCCGGTCTGCACATTGCACCAGGCTGTGGGCTGCAATGACATGGGGAGGGCCTCTACCCCATTCACAGAAACACCCTGCTTTGAACCATTAACAATCACGCAGTCGACTTCTTGCAACCTTTCTGGCCCTTCACGCAACGGCCCAGCGGGCAGACACAGCCCATTGCCCAGCAGCCTTGCGCCATCCAGCAAACAGATCTCCCACTGGCGGGACAACTTGTAATGCTGCATGCCGTCATCGCTCAAGATGACGTTACACTGATGCTCGTTGATCAATTTCTGGACAGAGGCGTTGCGGTCAGCCCCGACCATCACGGGGCAATCGGCTTCCATGGCGATCAGCAGTGGCTCATCACCACTCTCGGACACCGGGGACGTGGCGCTGACAAAATAAGGATAGGATGGTGCAGATCCGCCGTAACCACGGCTGATGACACCCGGTCGCAGCCCCTGCGCTTTGAGGTAGCGGACCAGGGCGATGATCACCGGGGTTTTGCCGGTGCCACCGAGTGTAATATTGCCGACAACAATCACCGGCGCAGAAAAAGGCGTGGCCCGCTTCTGCAAACGACGACGGCGAACACCGGCCAGCAAGCGCAGTAACAGACTCAACGGCCACAACAGCCACAACCACCACCGCCCCTGATACCAGGCATCCAGCCAGAAGGCTTCTCTGGAATGACTGGATTTGGGCGCAGCCACGCTATTCGCCGTCTTCTGTGGGTTTACGGGTGGTGATACTGAGATGAATAAAGCCCAGCTGACCAGCGACATCCATGGCCGTCACCACCGCCTGGTGGCTGGATTTGGCATCGGCCGTGATCGTCAGAGGAGCCGAATTATCCCCTTCTGACAATTTCTCCAGGGCAGATCTGAGGGTTTCCGGCTTCTTGTTGATCAAAGACTGACCGTTGACCGAATAGCTGCCGTCGGCAGCGATCAGAATGTCCATGACCTTGTCATTCTTTAACGCAGGCTCGCCATTGGCTTCCGGGAGGTCGACGGTCAGATGGGTTTCTTTGGTAAAGGTGGTCGACACCATAAAGAAGATCAGCAGCAAAAAGACCACATCGATCAGGGGCGTCAGGTTGACGGAGTCTTCCGTCTGAAGCTGTCGTTTAAACTTCACTTCAGCATCCTCAAGACGATTTCACGTCAACTCGACGTTCACTGTGTAACGCATCCACCAGTTTCACAGCTTCCTGCTCCATGGTAACCACCAGGCCATCCACTTTACGGGTAAAGAAACGATGCACCACCATGGCCGGAATCGCGACACACAAGCCTGCAGCGGTGGTGATCAGGGCTTCAGAAATACCACCGGCCAGAACGCCGGCATTGCCCGTGCCCTGCATCATGATGGCGGTAAACACTTTGATCATCCCCAGCACCGTACCCAGCAGGCCCAACAGAGGCGCTACCGCAGCAATGGTTCCGAGAGCACCCAGGTAGCGCTCCAGATCGTGAACCACCTTGCTGGCGGCCTCTTCGATGCTGTCTTTCATCACATCACGACCATGACGGGAGTTGCTCAAACCCGCCGCCAGAATCTGACCCAGCTCGGAGGATTGTTTCAGTTCTTTGAGCTTGGAAGCGTCCAGCTGGTTGTTTTTAATCCAGCCCCACACCTGAGCCAGCAATTGCTTGGGAGCGATTTTCTGAGCATTTAATGTCCAATACCGCTCAATACTGATCGCGATCACAGCAATTGAACACAAAATAATCGGCAACATCAGCCAGCCACCGGCAGATACAATTTCCAGCACTTCTTGCTCCAGAATCTCTTGTTGTCATTGTGAGCACCCTGATACCGGTGCCATCATTTTTCTGATGCAGGACTTTACCACACTCCCAGAGCATTAGAACTCCCCCTGGCTCTCAGATTTTGCCAGCGATATTTAAAAAAACCTCACTGACATCAATAAGATAGCGAGACCTGCCGTTTTCACTCAAAATCAAACTGGCGCCAATACCGGCGCACATCCTGACGATACCGGTGCAGATCCACCACTGGCCCCGCCCCCACCTGAAATTCAATGGCTCCTGCCCGACTGGTGTGAAGCAGCTCTGCCCCTTCTTTCTGATAGCGCTCAACCACTTGACGCTGCGGGTGACCGTAGCGGTTGCGATAACCTGCACTGAACACCACCCAGCGCGGAGACAATTGTTTCACCAGGGCAATGGACGATGACGTGCCGCTACCGTGATGAGGCGCCACCAGCAGATCCACCGGCTCTTGCAACGCAGGGTGAGACAACAGGGAAAACTCTCGGGACCTTTCAATATCCCCAGGCAACAAGGCCCGAAACCCGTAGGCTTCGAGCAGCAAGACACAGGAGGCGTTATTGGTGTCGGCACCTGCCCAGCGTTCATCCCCCAGAACCGATACCGACCAATCGCCTATCTTTAGCCGCGAGTCCTGATCACAAGGTTCGAACAGCGCCTTTTGCTCTACATATTCAGGGGTCTTGCCGCCACTTATCCAGCGTGAAACGGCCACGCCCTGCAGGAGGGACTGAAGCCCGCCGCTGTGATCCCGGTCCCAATGGCCAATCACACCCAAATCCAGCGAGCGAACACCCCGATCAAACAGAAAAGGCACGACCACCGCACTGCCCGCATCAAAACTTTCCGAGTACCCCGGGCCGGTATCGTAGACCATCCAGCGGTTGCTGCTACCGGCGACAATAGCCAGCCCCTGCCCAACATCCAGCACGGTGATCGCTGCCTGTCGATGTGCGGGTGCAGCAGGCAATGCAACCCCAAGCACGGCCATCAGTCCCAAAATGCGAGTGGATACATTCAGCGGCAAGATGGCCAGCACCAAACCGAAACAAGCCACAGCAAAAGCCAGTGGACTTAACTGGACTTCAGGCGTCAGTAACCCATGAGCAGCCAATTCTGAAAACTGATCCAGCCCCCACCAAAATCCATCCACCGTTAAATGGGTCAACTGCCAGAGATAGCTGGCGAGCTGTTGAGACCACAAGCTCACAAACAGGGCGAAAAGAATCAGTGGTACCACCACGACACTGACAAAAGGCACCGCCAGATAATTCACCACAGGTGAGACAAAACTGATTGGCATCCCCCAAAACAGCTGCAACAACCCCATCGTCAAAAACAGAGCCAGCTGCATTTTTAACAGCACCCACAATGTCTCAAGCCAGCCCTGTGCCGGACGTGACAACAGCAACAACAGCACGCCAACCGCGCCAAACGAAAACCAGAAGCCAGGCTCCAGAATCGATAAAGGCTGCAGCAACAGCACAGCCATCATGGATACCCACAACCCCTGCCAGACACTGTAGCGGCGATAACAGCAATACCAGAAAGCCGCCGCAACCAGCATGATCAGTGCTCGCTGCGTCGCGAGAGAAAAACCCGCCATCCAGCCATAGACAGCGGCAACCATGACCGCACAGCCCCAGGCACAATGAGGCCCATATATCCGCAGGGGAAAACCAAGACTCAGACAGGCACCGATCATGCGACCGATTAGAAAACCCACCGCTGCCGCCAGACCAATATGCAAGCCGGAAATAGACAGCAAATGACTCAGGCCCATCTGCTGTACGGTGTTAGCATCCCCCTCTTCCATGACAGAGCGATCCCCCATAGACAGTGCCAGCATGACCGCCAATGAGCGATCACGCCCAAACTGCTCAAGCAGATTCTGTCGTAAGCCGGAGCGCCACAACTGCGGCGGACTATCCAGTGCGCTTACTCTTGCCTCATCCCTCAAACGCACATAACCGGTGGCCCCTATGCCGCGGCTGAGCAGCCAACGCTCGTAATCGAACCCTCCGGGATTGGCAAAACCGTGAGGCCGTTTTAATCGCACCTGAAAACGCCAGCCTTCGCCACCACGGATCACAGGGCCGTCATACAATGACAATCGGATCTTTGAAGGCACCCGCTCAATCGGTTTACCCCCCTCAAGCGATATGCTGTCTACCCGTAGCGTCATCCGTTGAATAACGCGAGATGCTTCCACCTGTTTGGACACCAAGCCATCCACCCGTCCCTCAACCCATAGATCGATACCTTCCAGCTCGGGGGCCAGCCTGTTATCGAGTCGTGAACTCCCCCAGCCAATTGCCCAGATAAAAGCCAAAAGTACAACGGAGAGTTTTATCAGCCCGCTTTTTTGATCATCACTGGATAGAAAGAAGCCGAGGCAAACTGAAGAGACAACAACAAAGGCAGCCATCAGGGAACAAACAGATACGGAGGGAATTTCAGGTAATAACGATGCCAGCACAAATGCACTGACAAAAAGAATTCGAAAGATCAGTGAACTCACACGCCTTCATCCTTGATGGCTGGAATTGAGTTTATTCAATTACTGGTGGTTAGCGACTGCGGCTCAGGGCGTCTCTCAAAACACTCCCATGCTTAAACCACAGGCAAGAGTTTGACCAAACTCTTCTGCCGCTGTCAGATGATCATCAGTAATTTCACCACGAGCTATCAACGGTTCCATCACTTTTTTCATGGGGTATCCCAACAAAATACGATCGCACTCCCTCACCGCACCCGTGCCGTCATTGCCCGCAGAAATAAACAAACCATAGGGCCGATTGAGCTCATAGGGTTCTGCCGGGTAATAAGTGCGGTCAAAAAAATCCTTGAGCATGCCGCTCATGTAACCGAAGTTTTCCGGCGTACCAAACAGCACAGCATCACACCAGAGCAAGTCTTCCAGCGTGCCCTCGGCAGCACGAACCAGCCGGGTCTCGGTGGTTTCAGACTCGGCACAGGCACCGCGGTACACCGCTTCAGCCAGCCGGCCGGTATTGCCAGACTGGGTATGGTAGAGAACCAAAAGGTGCTTTTTGTCGGATGCATCATTCATGAAAGGGATTGTACGGTGGGACTGAGGACACGAAAACCCTGTTTAACAGGCTGTGACCAGAGAACAGACTTCTGGTAACCTTTCGGTCATCTTTTAGCATGAATCTTTCGTGCTAGTACATGTATACGTAATGCATCTATAGGGATAAAGCATCTACCGTTATGGCAACCATTGGTGTTCACTACATAAAAAGTGCATTGGGCGGCGCGGCTGCAAAGGGGCTGGATACCAAAGCCCTGTTGCGTCAGGCTCGCATCCCTGAAAAACCCCTTAAGGACCCCAAAGCACGTATCCATGTGGATCTGGTGGCCAAACTCTATGGCGACATCAGTCGCGCCCTGAATGATGAGTTTATGGGATTCACGGAACACCCCTGTAAATACGGCACCTTTGCCCTGATGGCAGATTGGGTATCCACGGCTGAAACCCTGGAAGAACTGCTGCAAAAAGGCATCCGCTTTTACAACCAGATCACCGATGAACTGCAAATGTCACTGGAATATGAAGGTGACCATGTTTACCTGACCACGGTGTTTCGTCGCCCTGAACTGGATTTTGAACACTTCTATATCGAATACTGGCATGTTATCTGGCACCGCTTTGCCAGCTGGTACATTGGTAAACCCATTAAATTACTGGGTACCTATATCAACTACACACCACTGGACGCCGATGAATTCCGCGTTTTATACCGCTGCCCTACCTACCTGAAAAGCAAGGTCAATCGGCTGGTATTTCATCGCCACTACCTCAACCAGCCTTTGGTCAAAAGTCAGCGAGAGCTTCAGGTGTTCCTGCGCCGCGCGCCCATCGACATGCTCACCATCCCCGGCGAGGACACCAGCCTCACCGCCCGGATCAACCAGATGCTGCAGCCCAAGCCCAACACCGTATTGGTACTGCCTAAATCCAATGAAATTGCTGAGCAGCTGGACATCAGTGAGCAAACCCTGAGGCGCAAGCTGAATGCCGAAGGCACCAGCTATCAACAGATCAAGGACAATCTTCGCAGTGATCTGGCCACAAAGCTGCTGGCCAACCGCAGTCTGAACATCGCAGAAGTGGCGCGCCTGCTGGATTTCAGTGAACCCAGAGCCTTCACCCGGGCCTTCAAGCAGTGGTCTGGCCAGACACCCCGCGCCTTCCGCTCTGCCAGACAGTCTCGCAGCAAAACATCCGTTTAATCATCTTATTTCGGCAATATAGACAAAACCGCCAAAGCGGCTTGGGTCTTGAGCACACTCCCCTTTTTTACACTATGCTGATGGGCAAACGACCCTATGGTCATGTCCATGTCGCCCAATTGCTGAGCACAAAATCTCAAACCGTGCACTTGCAGTGCGCAGCTTTTGATCAGACAACCTCAAAATAGACACTTTCTACCATCCAAAATCACAAAATTATTTTTTTGAAGTATGTTTTTGTCTATTTTAATTATAATTTTTTGTAACAATTTCAATCACGTAAAATATGTTTTTTAAATATATATCAATAGCTTACAAAATTTATGAGTGGTTATTACGGACGTATTAAGCTGTTCCAAAGATAGACATAAGACATTAAGATCCGACCACCTAATAAGTCCTGTTCTGTGATTAACCCCAACACACAGAACCGGGAATAAAAAGTCGGGCTCGGCCTTTCGCAAAGCCCCCGAACGTCAACATGACCAACAAGAGCTGGAATAAGCATGACGAACGCAACTAAGCCGCAGGCAACCCTCGTCAACCCATTCGATGATGCCGCAGAAGTGGAATTCAGTGTTCCCGGACAGGCCTCTTACGAGCCGGGTTTGTACGAAGAAAATCTGAAACAAGGTTACGATCTGATCCAACGTCCCCGCAAAGCGGCTGGTGTACCTGCTGTAGAGCGTCAGCACGCCAAGCAGCGTATGACCATCTGGGAACGTCTCGCTTTCCTGACAGACGAAGATCCTCAGGTTCTGTTCCAGAACTGGGGCAAGAATCTGGACGGCGCCTCGATTGTGACTGCCGTAGTCAAGATCAATGGCCGCGATGTTGCCGTTTACGGGCATGACTTTACGGTTCGCGCGGGCTCCATGGATGCCACCAACGGTAAAAAGCTGGCTCGCCTGTTTGAGCTGGCGGGCAAGCGTCGCATCCCTCTTGTAGGCATGAACGACTCTGCCGGTGCTTTTGTCCCTGCCGGTGTCGGCGGTCTGGACGGCTACGCTGAAGCGTTTACTGCATTGCGCAAGATCAGCGGTGTTGTGCCTTCCATTATGTGTATGTTCGGCTTTAACGCCGGTGGTGGTTCTTACCTGCCACGTCAGGGTTCTTTCCTGATTCAGCCCAATGAAACCTTCTTTGGCCTGACCGGCCCTGGCGTTGTGAAATCCGTTCTGGGTGAAGACGTAACCCCCGACGAACTGGGTGGCCCTGGCGTTCACAGCCAATCTGGCGTGACCGATTTTGTGGTACCGGACGAAGTGGCTGCACTGCGCAAAGTAAAAGCACTGCTGAACTACATTCCGGACAACAACTCTGTACTGGCCCCTTTCCAGCCAACGTCTGACCCGATTGACCGTAAAACCTGGGACATCGACATTCTGTTGAAGAAAGCCTTCAACTCACCCAGCGGGTTCAACACACCGCTGGACGTCACCATCATGATCCAGCAGCTGTGTGACCACGGCGACTTTATGGAAATCCAACCCGATCGCGCCCGCAACACCGTGTGTGCTCTGGGTCGTATGGGCGGTAATGTCATTGGTTTTGTGGCCAACAACTCCGCCGTATCCTCGGGTCAGATCGACATTGATGCAGCCCTGAAGAATGCTCGTTTTATCCGCTTCTGTAACCTGTACAACATTCCCATGATCTTTATGGAAGACACCACTGGCTTCCTGCCCGGTCGTGAACAGGAAGCTGGCGGTATCGTGCAGGCCGGTCGCGCCATGCTGGATGCCATCATCGACCTGCGTACGCCGCGCTTCCTGATGATTATCCGTAACGCCTTTGGTGGTGCTTACGCGTCCTATAACAACTACCCTACCGGTGCTGACTTTGTTTGCGCCTTGCCTTCTACCCGCGCTGCGGTAATGGGCCCCGCCGGTGTTGAGTTTGTTTACAAAGACGAAGTCAAAGCCATCCGTGCCGAAGTGAAAAAGCGTCTGGCTGCTGGCGAGCCGGAAGCGGACGTTCTGGCCTGGCAAGCGGCTCAGGACAAAGCCCTGAAAGATCGCTACGAAGCGGAGCTGATGAACCCGAACGAAGCCCTGAGCCTGGGCTCTATTTCTCAAATTGTTATGCCTTCTGATCTGCGTGAAGTGCTGTGTAAACAAATGGACTTCCATTTGCGTCATTACACACCCGAACCCTTCGCCGGTCCGCAACGCGAGTTCCACTAAAACCGCGCACGTTTAGGCAACGAAACAAACAAATTTATAGAGGCTAGAGCCGTGAAAAACAGCAACACTAATTATCTGAACAACCCTTTGATCCACAAGGATCGCCGTCTGGCAAACGCCGACAGCGAGTGGGTTCGCAGCTTTGACTGTACCCACATGCGCCCGCTGATTATCTGTCGTGGCCCCATTCGTAAAGAAGCCATCGACGTATTTACCGAGATGGGCATTGAGCACTACGGTATTTTGCTGTCTGAAAAAGACTCCATCACTTACCAAAACGCTCTGGCTCCCGAGCTGCGCAGCCTGACCAATCCTGATCACATTCACCGTGTACCTGACTACACCGGTGCCGACAAGGAAGAGCGTGCGGTTCGCATCAAGCAAATCGTCAACATCGCCAAATCCAACGGTTACAACTCCATCTTCGCCGGCTACGGCTTTATGTCCGAAGACGCCGAAATGGTTGAAGCCATGGAAGAAGCCGGCCTGAACTTTATTGGCCCCTGCTCTTTCACCCAGAAATCTGCGGGCATGAAAGACCAGGCCAAGCGCACCGCGCTGGAAACCGGTGTATCCGTCACACCTGGCGTCAACAATGCCACCAGCCTGGCGTTGTTTGCCAAGTACGGCAAAGACGGACTGGAAAAGTGTGCCGCTGACAACAACCTGACCGTTGACTTTGCGTCCTGCAAGGACGTAGAAGAACAGGCTCTGGCTCTTCTGGCCGCCTCTTACGACGCCGGTATCGACATTATTGATGCCGCCGACATTGGCGCTGCCCTGCAGGTTGAAGCCAAACGCATGCTGGCCGAGAAACCCAACAACCGTTTCCGTCTGAAAGCCATTGCCGGCGGTGGCGGTAAAGGTCAACGTATTCTGCAATCCGCCAATTCTTACGAAGGCGCAACGCTCAAAGAAAAAGTCGAAAAAGCGGCAGCCAAGGTACCGTCTCTGGTACTGGAATGTCTGATCGAGCTGAAAACCAACGGCGTTGGCGACAACAAAAACGTTCTGATCGAAATGAACATCGACACCACCCGCCACCAGGAAATTCAGGTGGTTGGTAACGGTGAATGGTGCATGACCATGGGCGGCCGTGACTGTTCCCTGCAGATGCACGAACAAAAGCTGCTGGAAGTATCTGTCACCGAAGAAGAACTGAAAGACGCCATCGAAGTGGCCGAAGCTGCGGGTAAAACCGCGGAAGCAGAGCAACTGAAAAAAGATCTGGTGATTCTGGAAAAAATGGAGCACGAAGGTGCTGTGTTCGGTGAAGCCGTAAAACTGGATTCCGTCGGTACCTTCGAGTGTATCGTGGATGGCGAGTCCCACTACTTCATGGAAATGAACACCCGTATCCAGGTTGAACACCGTGTTACCGAGCTCTGCTACAAACTGAAGTTCACCAACCCGGACAACAGCGACGAATACTTTATCGCCGAGTCTCTGGTCGAAGTGATGGTCTTGATTGCTGCTCACACCACTCGCCTGCCGAAGCCTGAGCGTATTCTGCGCAGCAAAGCGTCTGTAGAAGCGCGCATGAACGCCACCAACCAAGCTCTGCAACCCCACGCTGGCGGCGTCATTGAAAACTGGTCCAACCCGATTGAAGGCGAAATTCGCGACGATCAGGGCATCAGCCTGCACAACCCGGACACCGACGTGTTCATGAAGTATCACCTGGCAGGTGCCTACGATTCCAACATCGCCCTGTTGCTGACCATTGGTGACGATCGCACCAACACCTACGAGCGCATGGCCGAAGTGCTGCGCGTGACTGAGTTACGCGGTAAAGATCTGGCCACCAACCTTGAGTTCCACTACGGTCTGGTTAACTGGTTCCTGGGCAACAACATCAACGCCCGTCCAACCACTCGCTTTATTGTCCCTTATCTGACCGCTGTAGGTCTGCTGAAGCAAGAAGCCAACAACCTGGACGTGAACTACGCCTATCAACAGGTCTGCCAATCACTGCTGAAAGCCACCAGCTCGGCCGAAGAAAAGTCAGCCCTGCAAAACGTACTGGCTCGCAAGCAACTGCTGATGACTCGCCCTCTGCAACAGCTGCTGGCCGAGCCGCATCTGCTGGCGGGCTGGTTGAGCGTCAATCAACCGGCTTACTCCATGGAAGCCGGCAAACTGACCTGGAAACAAAACCCGATTCGCATCCTTGCAGACACCTATCACTTCCTGAATATGGATTACTGCGAAAGCAAAGCGGCCGCAGAAATGATCTGGGAGCACGACAACGAGATCCTGCAGCAAGCCATTGCGTTCTATGATGTGCTGGAAGAAAAGCTGGGCACTCAGGACTACGGCCAGATCGTCGAACTGCTGGCTGGCAGCGCACCTGCCGGAATCGGTGCCGAACAGTGGGCTGCGGCTCAGGCTGCTCACGCCGGCTATCAGGCTGGCAGCGACATACTCAGCCTGCTGCCTTACATTGGCTACCGCACCAACTTCTTCGAGTTGCACGTGAATGAAGACCTCAGCATCAACATTCCCGAGCGTCTCACCGAAGAGAGCCTGCAGAAAGCCATGGCCAAGGTACTGGTACCACCACCGGTGGCCAAATCCGATGAAATCCTGGCCCCGACCGGCGGTATGTTCTACTCCTGTGAAGCGCCAGGCATGCCGGCATTCGTCGAAGTGGGCAGTCATTTCAACGCCGGCGAGCCGCTGTACATTATTGAAGTTATGAAAATGTTCAACAAAGTGGCAGCCCCCTTCTCCGGTACCATCGACGAGATTCTGGTCGATCTGGATGGGACTATCATTAAGAAAGGTCAGCCCATTTTCAAAATCACTCCGGACGAAGTGGTTGAAATTGAGACCGAAGAGCAGATTCAGGCTCGCCGCAAAGCCGAGACGGACGTTTTTCTGTCACAACTGACACTTAGCGCGTAACTGGGAGAAGTAGCATGATTGTTGCCCTGGACCATATTGCCATTGCCGTTCCCGATCTGGAAAAGGCGATCAAACGTTTTATGGAAGATTTCGGCCTGAAGTACGAAGGCAAGGAAGACGTAGCTTCCGCAAAAACCAGCACCGCGTTTTTCCCTCTGCCTGAGACCAGCATTGAGCTGGTCCACCCGTTGAATGGCGAAGGCCCGATTGCCGGCTATCTTGAAAAGAAAGGTGGCGGCCTGCATCACCTGTGTTTTCGCACTGACGACATTGAAGCCGATGTGGCGCACCTCAAGGAAAAGGGTTACCAATTCCTGTCTGACGCTCCCACCATTGGCGCTCACAACTGCAAAGTGATCTTTATTCACCCGAAAAGTTGTGATGGCGTACTGATTGAACTGAACGAACCACAGGAAGATCACGCTCACTGAGCATGATCTTTCAGAGCTTCTGAAACGGATGGAGCTCACCAAACTGTAGACAGCAAGATCGTCCATCATTAGCACAAACTTCTCAATCCATAGTTGAAGGGTTTTGTGATTAGATGGCGTCAAAATAAAACGACCAGGCCTCTGGCGAATTACCAGAGGCAGACAACAAGAGAAATCTTTATGTCCGACCAGAAACCAACATTAGCCGACTGGGAAGCGTTGGCCACCAAGCAAACCAAGGGCCTGAGCCCCGCAGAACTGACCTGGCACACGCCCGAAGGTATCGACATCAAGCCGCTGTACACCAAAGCTGACGTTGAAAACCTCGAATTTACTGACACCTTCCCGGGTATGGCGCCTTATGTACGCGGCCCCATGGCCACCATGTACGCTGGCCGTCCCTGGACAATCCGTCAGTACGCTGGCTTCTCAACCGCTGAAGAATCCAATGCGTTTTACCGTAAAAACCTGGCCGCTGGTGCCCAGGGTGTGTCGGTCGCCTTCGATTTGGCCACTCACCGCGGTTATGACTCCGATCACCCTCGCGTGTCCGGAGATGTGGGTAAAGCCGGTGTTGCCATCGACTCGGTCGAAGACATGAAGATTCTGTTCGACGGCATTCCGCTGGATAAAGTGTCTGTGTCCATGACCATGAACGGTGCGGTTTTGCCGATTCTGGCCAACTACATTGTTGCCGCCGAGGAACAAGGCGTTTCTCAGGACCAGCTGGCGGGAACCATTCAGAACGACATTCTGAAAGAATTTATGGTGCGTAACACCTATATTTACCCACCTGCCCCATCGATGAAAATTATCGGCGACATCATTGGTTACACCTCTGAGCACATGCCGAAGTTCAACTCCATTTCCATCTCCGGTTACCACATTCAGGAAGCCGGTGCCGATGCCGCACTGGAGTTGGCCTACACCCTGTCTGACGGCCGTGAATACGTTCGTACCGCTCTCAATGCCGGTTTGGATGTGGATGCCTTCGCACCGCGTCTGTCGTTCTTCTGGGGCATCTCCATGAACTTCTACATGGAAATTGCCAAGTTGCGCGCTGGTCGCCTGCTGTGGAACCGCATCATGAGCGAGTTCGAGCCGAAGAATCCCAAGTCTTCCATGCTGCGTACCCACTCACAGACTTCCGGCTGGTCACTGACCGAACAGGATCCGTACAACAACGTGGTTCGTACCACCATCGAAGCCATGGCTGCTGTATTTGGTGGCACCCAGTCCCTGCACACCAACGCGCTGGACGAAGCCGTAGCCCTGCCCACTGAGTTCTCTGCCCGTATTGCCCGTAACACTCAGATTATCATTCAGGAAGAGACCGGCATTACTCAGGTTGCTGATCCCTGGGGCGGTTCCTACATGATGGAATCCCTGACTCAGGAAATCGCCGATAAGGCCTGGGAGCTGATCGAAGAGATTGAAGAAAACGGTGGCATGGCAAAAGCCATCGAAGCCGGTCTGCCAAAACTGCGTATCGAAGAATCCGCCGCCAAGAAGCAGGCCCGTATCGACCGTGGTGAAGACGTGATCGTGGGTGTGAACAAGTACATCCTCGAGAAAGAAGACGATCTGGATATTCTGGAAGTCGACAACGTTCGCGTTCGCGATTCCCAGATTGCCCACCTGAAAAAGCTGCGTGCTGAACGCGATAACGACGCGGTGAAAGCCGCTCTGGCCGATATTACCGAAGCCGCCAAGTCCGGCAAAGGTAACCTGCTGGATCTGTCTGTTAAAGCGGCTCGCCTGCGCGCTACCGTTGGGGAGATTTCTGACGCAATGGAAGAAGAATTCGGTCGTTACAACGCTCAGGCCCGCACCATTTCCGGTGTTTATGGCGCGCCTTACGAGGACGACAGCGATTGGCAGGCGATCAAGTCTGACATCGAAGCTTTCGAGAAAGAACAAGGCCGTCGCCCACGTATGCTGGTGTGCAAAATGGGTCAGGACGGACACGATCGCGGCGCCAAAGTCATTGCCACCGCCTTTGCCGACGTAGGCTTCGACATCGACCTGTCCCCCATGTTCTCCACGCCTGAAGAAGTGGCCAAACAAGCTGTTGAGAACGACGTACACGTTGTCGGCGTCTCCTCTCAGGCCGCAGGTCACAAGACTCTGGTACCCGAACTGATTGCCGAACTGAAAAAACAGGGCGCCGAAGACATCATCGTCGTTGCCGGTGGCGTGATTCCAAAACAGGATTACGACTTCCTCTACAACGCCGGTGTCAAAGGCATCTTTGGTCCTGGCACCAAGATTCCTCTCGCCGCTCGCGGAGTACTGGACGAGGTTCGCAAAGCGAACGCCTGATCCAGACCTCTACAAATTCAGCACTGCCGTTTGCAGTGCTGACTATTACAGCGCTAATAATTGCTGTACTACCGATTGCTGTACTATCGATTGCTGTACTACCGATTGCTGTACTACATTTGCCCCCTCTGGGGGCATTTTTTTAGCTTTTGGTTTTGATGACTGGCTTGCCTGTATCATCTATAACCCGTTACAACTCATTTTTTGCACAACCGTTTTGAGGAATCTCGATGTCGAACATCAATCTGGATCTGTTGCGTCAGGGGAATCGCAGAGCACTTGCGAAAGCCATCACTCTGGTCGAAAGCAAGCTCGACAGTCACCGCGCCCAGGCACAGGAACTCCTTGAAGCGGTTCTTCCGGAAACCGGCAAAAGCATCCGTATCGGTATCAGTGGCATTCCCGGCGTGGGGAAATCGACGTTCATTGAGGCTTTTGGCAAACTTCTGATCAGTCTGGGTAAAAAAGTTGCGGTTCTGGCCGTCGATCCCAGTTCTCCCCTGCGGGGCGGCAGTATCCTCGGCGACAAGACCCGTATGGAAGAACTCTCCCGAGAGGATAACGCCTTTATCCGCCCTTCTCCCTCCGAGGGCGCTCTGGGCGGTGTTGCACAGAAAACCCGGGAAACCATGCTGCTGTGTGAAGCTGCAGGTTATGACGTGATTCTGGTGGAGACCGTCGGTGTTGGCCAATCGGAGTATGAAGTGGCCGCCATGGTGGATTTCTTCCTTGTCCTGATGATTCCCAACGCCGGTGACGAACTGCAGGGTATCAAGCGCGGCATTATGGAGCTGGCTGATGCGCTGGTGATCAACAAGGCCGATGGCGAGAGCATCAATCTCGCCCAGCGTACCAAGCAGCACTACCAAAATGCCTTCCATCTAATTAAACATGGCAGCTTCTGGACCCCAAAAGTCGAGACCTGCTCGGCTCTGGAGAAAGACCGGATTAAGGATGTCTGGGACATGATTTGCGAATACCAGCAGCTGGCGATTGATAATCAGGCCTTCTTTGAAAAGCGCGCACGGCAAAATTCAGAATGGTTGAACAAACTGATCCATGAAATGCTGGAGATGCGGTTAAAACAAAATCCCGATGTGCAGCGGAGAATGCCCCGCCTGCAACAAGGGGTCATGGATAACACCACCACGCCTTACAACGCCGCCAAACAAATTGTCGAGCTGCTGTAATACAAGGCCTTCAGCGCGATAATCAGCCATCAACAACTGCTGAGTCGGGGTGTTAATAATTGTTATTGTGGCGATTCAAGCGCAATAAGCAGGATGTAACTGTCTGATTTTCAATCAAATAATGGCTAATGCAGGGGGATACCGGGCAGACAACTATGTCTAGAGTTAGTCCCCTTTTCCGTGCATAATGTTGCGCCTCGTAGCAGAGCCGATGATAGTTGAATGGCAAAAAAGATCTTCAAACGCTGGTTGCCCGACCCCGCAGAGTTCAGAAACAGACCCTCTCTGAATTTCTTGGGCCATCTGCTGCATGATCCCAACCTGTTCCACCTTAACCGCCATTCGGTCTCAGGTGCCTTTTTTGTCGGCCTCTTCATAGCTTTTCTGCCCACGCTGGGCCAAATGCCCATCGCTGCCGGTGCCGCCCTGCTTTGTCGTGTAAATCTTCCTATTGCCGTCGCTCTGGTATGGATCTCCAATCCGGTCACCATGCCACCCATATACTTTGCCTGCTATGAGCTCGGACGCTGGGTCCTCAGTATTCCGCCTGCGGCCTTCTCCATCGAACTTTCAATGGAATGGTTCAGGAACGAGTTTACTCATATCTGGAAGCCGCTGCTTGTAGGCTGTCTGCTGTCAGGGGTCTTTTTTGGTGGATTGGGCTATGTCTTTATCCAGATATTCTGGCGTCTGCACGTCATTCGTAACTGGAAAAAACGAAAGGCCCGAAGGGAAGCGGCTGACAGTAACAGCCCCCAGAGTTGACCTTAAGACTTACGCTCAAATACATCCCCTGCTTTACTTCAAAATCCCCTGAACACCCTTGATAACAAACAGCTACACTGACCTTACCCTGCTCATAAAACATACAAACATCAAAATCCAAGGCAATTCATGATCAAGCAATTATCCCTTTTACGCACTGCTGTCTTTGCGTCGCTACTGATGACCATCACTAACGAAGTGGTGGCCAGCGAGACAAGCTCTACCTACGACAAGATCTGGGATTACGCAAAGCTGTATGAGAGCGAGAATGGCAACTACCTGAATCTATCAGGCCGACTTCAGGCAGATCTGGCGGACTTTGAGGCCTCAGAGGGAGATTTTGAGGATACGTTATGGCGACGCGCCCGCTTCGGATTTAAAGGCAGGTACGGCCAGACGACCTACCATCTGGAAGCTGACTTCAACCTCCACTCCTCAATACCGGATACCTACAACCGTCTGACCGATGCCTATTTGAGCTGGAAACTTCCCAATCAAGCAACCCTGAAAGTCCTCAAACACTCTGCGGGCTTCACTCTGGACGGGAAAACGTCCTCCAAACGTTTATTAACCGCTCAGCGGAACAACCTCACCAACAATCTCTGGTTCACGGGTGAGTACTTTACCGGTGTCAGTCTCAGTGGCCCCATCAATGAACAGTGGAGTTTCAATAGCGGCGTATTTTCCAGTGACCCTTCTGACGAGGTCGGCTTCAGCAACGCCAGCTATTTCGGTCTGCTGTCTCTGGCCAGAGCCTTTGCTGCAGGGGGTTACTGGGACAAGGGCGATATCCGTCTTGATTACGTCTATAACGACACCCATGAAGATCAGAACACCCGTGATTTCTCACAGGTGGTTTCACTGAACAGTCGACTCCAAAAACAACAATGGGGGCTCTCTACAGACCTTGCTTACGGCAACGGCGACATGGGACAGCAAGATGTGTGGGGGCTGGTTGTTATGCCTCACTACCAGCTCAATGACATGCTTCAGTGGGTGGTCAGATACACTTACCTGGACAGCAAGGGGCCCGGCGGTATTCGTTTGGGACGTTATGAAAACGAGATCGTCGGTGGCCGCGGCGACCGTTATAACGAGTTCTATGGTGGTGTAAACCTGTTCCTTTACGGACACAAGGCCAAGGTGCAACTGGGTGCCCAATACACCACCATGGAAAACTCAGGAGACTCCCCTGACAACCGCAGCAATGAGTATGACGGCTGGGGAGTCACTCTGGCGCTCAGAACCTACTGGTAATCAAACCTCAATAGCCGCGGTCCTGAGACATTTGAAGTTAATACAGCAAAGTATAAATTTTGCGCTGGTATTCAACCGCTAACGGATCGCCCTGCCCAAGGCTGGTGACGATATCCATATACGCTTTTTTCGCCGCGCCATCTTCGTAATTCAGGTTTTTACGCAACAGGCCAAGTAACAAATCCAAAGCCTCACGGGGCTTGCCATGCTGGCTGTACTGAACCGACAACAGGTACGCAGTTTCCATATCATCGGGATTGGCGGCGTGCTTGTCTTCCAGTGCTTTCATTTCTGGTGAGGAGGCAGCTTCACGTTTCAGCTTCAGCAACGCCATAGCCTGCTCATAGGCTGCATCCTGATCCACCATCATGACCTTGTCCAACAGGGCCTCGGCCTCATCACAGCGATTCAGGTGCAGATATACCTGTGCCAGACCGACACCAATAGAGGCCTTTTCTTCAGACTCTCGGTAGGCTTGCAGCAACAATGGCAAGGCATCAGAGAACTTTTCCTCTTGCATCAGCGCATTGGCCTGCTCAATCAGTGCTTCCCAGGGGGCAGGCAGGTGCTTTTGCAGAATGGCGCGAATCTCGGTTTCCGGCTGCAGTCCGGCGAAGCCATCAATCGGCTGACCATCTTTAAAGATCATCACCGTGGGCAGGCTTCGCACTCCCAACTGCTGAGCAATCGGTTGCAGTTCGTCTGCATTCACTTTGGCCAGCAAAAACTGTCCGTTATATTCGTTGGCCAGTTTTTCAAGAATTGGCATCAGGTTTTTGCAGGGTTCACACCAGTCAGCCCAGAAATCAACCACCACAAGACGGGAACGAGACTCTTCGACCAAAACCTGTTGGGCGTTTTCCTGGGTGATATCGATAATGTGTGGACTCATACTACGGCTCCGGAATATCTGCGAACTGAATGGAAAATAAATGGTGTGATTGTAGCATCAAACCGACGGAGCCCGAACGTCGAACTCCGACAGACAGATCTTGAGGTTTCACTTACAAATTAAAGAGCACTGTAGACAATACGCACCCACTGGTCGGTTTTGAGGAAACCGTCGCCCCACTCGGCTTCAAACTCAGTCAGAGGCTTAGCGGCAACCACTTCATCAGCAGATTTACCCTGCGATTTCAGAGAGTCGATTTTGGAGACAGCGGCTTTCATGAAATCGTGGTAAGCCTGCAGATCGGACTTGCTGGCCAATGGACCGTGTCCCGGAATAATGACGGTGTCATCGTCAATTCGAGCCAGTATGTCGGCAGCACCTTTGACCATACCTTTTGCAGAGCCACCACTGCCTGAATCCAGGAATGGGTAGAAACCATTAAAGAAAAGGTCACCCGTGTGCACCAGTTTTACCTTATCGTCCTGGTAGAAATACACCACCGTATCGCCATCCGTGTGGGCAGATGCCGGATGTATCAATTCCAGACGCCAGCCATTCCAGTACAGCTTCATTGACTCATCGTAGGTGGCCACTGGAAGCGCTTCCGGGTTTGCCGGAGGGATGACCATATTAAATGCCTTGACCTCTCCACCCTGCTGCAAGCGCTTGCGGACATTATCGTGCGCCACAATGATGGCGCCATCACCTGCCAGGGTTTCATTATTGCCGGTGTGGTCGGCGTGCCAGTGAGTGTTGAGCAGAAAACGCGGCCCCTTGTCATCCAGCTTGTTCAGGCTGGCGGTGAGCTTTTCCCCCAGATCCTGATAATCGTCATCGATGACCAGCAGACCGTCTTTCCCCGTAGAAACTGCAATGTTTCCACCGGAGCCCTGTAGCATGACAATGCCATCAATTGCTGGCACTTCCTTAAATTCAACATCGCTGAGGTGTTGATGGGCAGATACAGAAGAGCCCGCCAGCAAAAAAAGTATGCCATGCAGCCACTGACGGCCCCGAAAACCGGTTTGTGTGTTCATTCCCTACACTCCTTGAGAATTATTGAAAATATTGATCAGAAATCGACTCCAGCCGGTAAACATAAAGCAAAGCCCTGCAACAATAAACCGTCTAAACATACGCAGGCAGAATTGCTGTCGTTCAACTCGTCACTGGTCTGGCATCCCTGACACCTCACAAATACAGCATCAATAGCGCCAAACAGCAACGGATGTTTGCAGTTTCTCCTAAAATCATGCCTAATCGCACCGTTTTTCCGGAGGAGCATCCCATGTACGTTTTTTCAGCAACAGCCGAGGCAACCAAAGCCTTCGATGGCCTGGAACCTGGCCAAAAAGCCCCCTTTATCGTTTACATCAACTTTCAGGATCTCTTTGGCGCAGAAACACTCTGCAAGGTTCTGGTCATGCGCGAAGGCTTTAAGGACGTGGTTATTGAAAAACGTCAGTGGCTGACCCCTGAAAAGTGCCAGGACCAACGCATTCTGAACGCCGACAAAGGCCTGAGAGAAGCACTCAAAGCGGGCTTTGCCATCCAGCTTTACAGTGAGTAACTGAATTACTCGGTACAAATGCAGTATAAACAGACATGAAGGCCGCTTTTTGCTAAAGTCGCCTAGTGACTCACAATCACTTGTCGCACCGTCTATTTCCTTTATGAGATTTCCCCCTTGTTTGCAGACCTTAAGATTCATGATCGCCTGATCAAAGCCCTGGATGCTCTGGAATTTACCGAGCCTACCGAGGTACAGAAAGCCACCATTCCTCTGGCACTGGAAGGTCGTGATCTGGTGGTCAGCTCTGAGACAGGCAGCGGTAAAACTGCCGCCTTCATGCTGCCGACCCTGCACAAGCTGCTGCAGCAAGATGCCCCCAAAAGTGGAACCCGGGCGCTGATTTTGACGCCAACCCGCGAGCTATGCCGCCAGGTGGTAAAACACTGCAAGCAACTGGCTGCGTTTTCTCACCTGGAAGTCAACGCCATTACAGGTGGTCATGACTTCAAGTACCAGCGAGCCATTTTCCGTAAAAATCCGGAAATTCTGGTTGCGACACCGGGCCGCCTGAAGGAACACATCGAACGGGGCTCTGCGGATTTCTCCGACCTCGAGGTACTGATCCTCGATGAAGCCGACCGCATGCTCGACATGGGTTTTACCGATGACGTCATGGAAATTGCAGCCCACTGCAACAAGGATCGTCAGACCCTGCTGTTCTCGGCAACACTGGACGGCCAGCAATACCTGACCGACTCCCTGCTGCGCGATCCGGAAACCATTGCCATTGGTGAACACACTCAGGCCAACACCCTGGTTCAGCAGAAAATTGTTCTGACCGATGACGAAAAACACAAGAACAAGCTTCTGCTGAAGCTTCTGCAAACGCAGGAGTACGACAAAGCCATTGTCTTTGTGAACACCAAGAGTCACACCAACAAACTGGTTGGATGGCTACGTTATATGCAGATGGATATCGGCGTTTTACACGGTGATATGGATCAGGATGCGCGTAACAACGAAATGAACCGCTTGCGTCGCGGTCGTGTAAAAATATTGATTGCCACTGATGTTGCTGCCCGCGGACTGGACATCAAAGGTATCGATCTGGTGATTAATTACGATCTTGCCCGCAACAGTGAAGACTTTATCCACCGTACCGGACGTACCGGTCGTGCCGGCCAGGAAGGTCTTGCCATTTCGTTAATCACCCAAAAAGACTGGGACCTGATGGTTCGGTTCGAACGGGAACTCGAAATCCGTTTTGAACGATTCACCGTACCTGGACTGGAAGCCAAATTTAAAGGTCCCAAAAAGGTCAAAAGCTCTGGCAAGGCTGCCGGTGTTAAAAAGCGTGACAGCCAGGATAAGAAAACACCCAAAAAAGCCGAAAAGGTTAAAGTTCGTCATCGCGATACCAAAAACATTGGTAAACGACGCAAACCGTCAGCCAAACAGGAAGAAGCCGCCAAATCAGCTGCGGAAAAGTGGGGAGACGGTTTTGCCCCTGCCCCTCTTAAGAAGAAATAAAACGTAAGAAAAAATAAAACGACCGACAAAAAAAGAGGCCATTCATTGGCCCCTTTTCCTAATAAATACAGCGCCGTCATCGCGAGAAGCGCTTTTTGCGACGCGGCGATCTATAATTAGCACAAAGTAGCTTACATGTGTGCCACCATGGATTGCTTCTCTCCACTACGTTACGCTCGCAATGACGCAGTTCGAATTTGTCAGTAATCTGAACCTTTCTTAGCGTCTTCTTACGTTACGATTCCTTATCAGCCTTCATGTTATCCACAAACGCTGGAATCATCTCACTGACGTAGTGCTCATAGTAGGCCTCCATAAAGGTGGTTTCACACCAGACCTCCCCCAGGTTTTCATCCGTGATGGCCGCGCCCTGCAAATACATATAGCAACTCACAGACTCACCACTGGCCGTCACCACTTGCACCGTATCGCGTCGATAAATCTGTTCGTCAATCATTTCAAACTTGTCCATCACTGACAGCGCTTCCGGGGAGACGCCGCGAAAAAGCATCCCTTGCAGAAACTGACCGTCTTGAGGAACCGCCATTGCACAGGGCTTGAAGCCCGGCAGAATCAACTGTCGACGTGTGTAATCCTGTATTTTCGCTGTTTCACCCTGCAGCGAGTCACCGATCAATTGCCGCAACACATCACCATGTTGCAGCAGCCCATAGGCAAACAGATTTATCGTCATAATCAAACACCCAATTTATCACGCAACGCGTAGAACCAGGCCCCCATAGCGGTAAATGGTACACGGAACATATGGCCGCCCGGAAATGGCATATGCGGCAGAGCGGCAAAGGCGTCAAAACGCTCAGCTTGCTGGGTCAGGGCTTCGGAAACCAAACGACCGGCAAGGTGTGTTGAGCAAACCCCGTGGCCACTGTAGCCCTGCATATAATAAATATTGCTGCCAATACGACCAAATTGCGGCAAACGGCTCATGGTCAGCAGGAAGTCCCCCCCCCAACCGTAATCAATTTCCAAATTGGCCAGCTGCGGGAAGGTCTTGATCATTTTTTTGCGGATAAACTGTTTGATATCATCCGGATCGCCACCGCCGTAATTCACACCGCCGCCGTAGATCAAACGGTTATCCCCGGTGAGTCGGAAGTAATCCAGCAGGTAATTACAGTCTTCAACACAATAATCTGACGGAATCAGAGCCTTGGCCTGCTCATCAGTTAAAGGTGCCGTTGCAATCATCTGGGTACCACAAGGCATTGAGCGAGAAGCCAGTTTGGGAATCAGATTGCCGAGATAGGCATTGCCCGTCACGACCACATAGTTAGCCGTTACGCTGCCTTTTTCGGTGAACAGTTTGACCTTTTCACCCTCTTCTACACGCAGAACTTTGGACTGCTCATAGATTTTGCCACCAAGGGATTCGACAGCCGCCGCCTGACCCAACACCAGGTTTAACGGATGGATATGGCCACTGCGTTTATCCAGCAGCGCGCCTTCGTAGCGATCTGTCTGGACTTCTTTACGGATAGCGTCCTTGTCCAGTAACTCAAGATCAGTATGGCCGTAACGCTCCCACAGAGCTTTATGCTCTTCCAGGCCTTTGTACTGCTTGGCCGTGATTGCGGCAAAAATACCACCTGTTTTCAGGTCACAGTCAATGTTATAGGTTTTGATGCGTTCACGGATGATATCTCCGCCTTCAAACGCCATAGCCCCAAGGGCTTTTGCCGTATCCACGCCATACATCTTTTCAATGACGTCCATATCGCGGCTGTAACTGTTAACAATCTGGCCACCGTTTCGGCCTGAGGCACCCCAGCCGATACGCGCCCCTTCAAGCACCACGACATTGAAGCCTTTTTCTGCAAGATGCAGAGCCGATGAGATGCCGGAAAAACCGCCACCAATTACTGCAACGTCCGCAGTAATCGATTCCTGCAAGGCATCCCTCTTGGGACTTGGGTTTGCTGTCGCAGCGTAGTAAGAAGTCGTATGCTCAATCACAGACATAATCGTCACTCATCGATTCAGAAGAAGTTGATATCAGGAACACACCTCTTTTGGCAGATCCAGATAACCTATGAGGCAGATTATAAACCGAATTATTATTCAATTAAAAGCATGGATCAAAGATTCACAAAAAGCCTTCAGCCCTCATTGGATGGGGTTATCAGGGCTGATTGTAAATATTGTTCAGAGTTGGCTTTACGGCAAGAAATTGAGCGACAAAAACAACAGGCAAAATAAAACCGAAGCCAGTTGCCCGACTTCGGTTTTATTTAGGATGATTAAGATGACAAGATCTTAAACGATGTCCAGCAGCTCAACTTCGAAAACCAGAGTCGAGTAAGGCCCAATTGCGCCACCGGCACCACGCTCACCGTAAGCCAGGTCATAAGGTACGGTTAAGCGCCACTTGGAGCCAACAGGCATCATTTGCAGGGCCTCAGTCCAACCGGCAATTACGCCATTGACAGGGAATTCAGCAGGTTGGCCACGCTCTACAGAGCTGTCGAAAACAGTGCCATCGATCAAGGTGCCGTGATAATGGGTACGTACAGTAGAGCTGGCAGTTGGCTTGTCGCCCTCACCTGCAACCAGAATCTCGTACTGAAGACCGGAATCAGTCACGGTAACGCCATCTTTCTTGGCATTTTCTTCCAGATACGCCTGACCTTCAGCGGACAAGGCACTCGCCTTCTCAGCTTCAGCAGCCTGCAAACGGGCCTGAATTTCACGGAAAGCTTCGTTGATCTGCTCAGGTTGAACCTTATAGTCACCATTTTCGATGCCATCGGTAAAACCGGCCAATGCAGCGGCAACGTCAAAGCCTTCAAAGGGGGCGTTGACCAGTTGATCACCCATCTGACGACCAATTCCGTAGCTGGCTTTTTGCTCTAATGTTTCAAAAGTATCAGACATTTTGACTACTCACTGAAGAAATGGCCGCGCAGTCTACCACATTGACCACCTCATGACCTAAAGGGGCACACAGTCGGGCCGCCGACTCCGCTGCAGACAAGCCGGCACTCCGAATATTGATAGTAATCAGCTCGCAATCACCGTGTGAGCCAGCCACACAGTGACGATATAGCCTGCGCTGTAGGCCACCAACAGCGCCGGCAAATAGCGCAGATAACTGACAAAGGTGAGTTCCTTGACTTTGCTCATGGCGAGAATACCCGCCGCAGAACCAATCGCCAGCAATGAACCACCAACACCCACAGCGTAAGTCAAACCCAGCCACTCAGGCGTCGCCAGACCAGGCTCGGCCTTGAGAAGAGCTGCGGTCAGCGGTACGTTATCCAGTAATGAAGAGAATGCCCCGGCTGCGAAGTTTGACACTGATGGGTCGAATTGGGCGTAAAAATGCGCAAGCGTATCCAGAACCCCAATCTCTTTCAGCATGCCAACCAACAGCAAAATACCCAGGAAGAACAGCAAGGTGTCATATTCCACCTGACGGATGTACTCCAGAATCTGTATCTCATCCTGGTTAATATGGGAGAGCGCCCCCACCAGGAACATGATCGACAAACCGAACAAGAAGGTCAGTACCGGCGGCACCGAAAACAGAAAATTAAGGAGCATCGTCGACAGAATGGTGCCGAAGAAAACCACTGCAATGACCACATCGACCCCACGAAAACTCTCTTTCACAGGCTCCAACGCAATCTGTCCCGACATGTTGACACTGAACAGCAACGCCAAAACAATCACCCCAATGGCTGACGGCAATAACAACATCAACAGCTGCGACATGGTGACGTGTCCATCCAGGAAGATCATCAGTGTTGTGACATCCCCGGTAATCAATGCCACACCACCGGAATTCACAGCAAAAACCACCAGCGCAGCCATCTTCAGCTTTGATTTTACATCCAGATTAAACGCCTGAATCAATCCCAGACTCACCAGTGTTGCAGTCACGTTGTCACAGATGGATGACAGAATCAGCGCAAACAAAGCAACCTGAAACAGCAGCGCACGAGTAGACATTTGTGCGGGGAACACCCGCCTCACAACGTTTTGAATCATGCCCTTGGCATTCAGATAGGCGACAAACGTCATGGTCGACATCAGAAACAACCAAAGAGTGGCAATTTCTAGCAGGTTTTCATTCAGAGCTTCATTGATATGCTCCTGCCCTTCTACACCAGAGGCTTGCGCATACAAACACAACCAGGAGAAACAACCAAAAAACAGTGTCGTTTTGGCCTTATTGATGTGGATCACTTCTTCAAAAATAATGCAAAGAAGTGCCGCCAAGGACAAAATGATTAAGAACGTATCAACCATGGATAAACCCCTATCAACTCAAAAGATAAAACTTGCAGCTGCAAACGGACACGACGACATGCAGAACCAGGGTATGCAGAAAGGCTCTGTTTCGTTAGCTGTCGAGAACAGCGATATCACTCCCTAAGCCGGTTGTGACGATATTCTGGGGGGACGCCCCTTGCGGGCGTAAAGGTAAAAAAGCAAGCAACCTGCTTTTTCAATTAAAACTATTTGTGACTACCGTGGACCGGATAGAAACGTGTGCCTAACAAGGGTCAGGCACTGAACAACATGGATGAAGCAGCTACCTAAATCATCAGGTAGCTGCACAGTTCATCCATTAGCCTTTTGTAACGGATAAATTAACCAACGAACACACGGGCATTACGGAACAGACGCATCCAGCCACTGTCTTCTGTCCAGTCATCCGGATGCCAGGAATTGTTCACCGCACGGAAAATACGTTCAGGGTGAGGCATCATTATCGTCGCCCGGCCATCTTCGGTCGTCAGACTGGTAATACCTTTTGGTGAGCCATTGGGGTTCGCAGGATAATCGATCGTATAGTGCTGATGATTATCCAGGAAACGCATGGAGACCAGCCCACTGTTATGACAGGCTTCAAGAGCTTCTTCTGAAGCAAATTCTGCCCGACCTTCACCGTGAGCCACAGCCACTGGCATCTTGGTTCCCGCCATACCATCAAACAAGACAGATGGAGATTGCTCAATACCCACCATGCTGAAACGCGCCTCAAACTGTTCAGACACATTGCGTACAAAGTGCGGCCAGTGCTCAGCACCGGGGATCAGACTCTTCAGATTCGACATCATCTGACAGCCGTTACACACACCAAGACTGAAGCTGTCTTCACGATGGAAGAAAGACTGGAATTGATCGCGCGCTCTGGAGTTAAACAGGATACTCTTGGCCCAACCTTCGCCAGCACCCAGTACATCCCCGTAAGAGAATCCACCACAAGCCACCAGACCCTTGAAGTCTTCCAGACTGATACGCCCAGAAAGAATGTCACTCATGTGGACATCAACGGCATCAAAACCAGCACGGTCAAAAGCAGCCGCCATCTCAACATGGCCATTAACGCCCTGCTCTCGCAACACAGCCATTTTCGGACGTACGCCTTTATTAATGAACGGCGCTGCAACATCTTCATTCTGGTCAAAGGTGAGATCAACACTTAAGCCAGGATTCACCTGAGTAATCAATTCGAATTCTGCTTTGGCGCAATCTGCATTATCACGGAGAGCGGCAACCTGATAACTCGTTTTACTCCACATGCGTTGTAGCTCAGCACGGGATTCGTCGTAGATGACCTCGCCTTCATGCTCAACACGTACCGTGTTGTGGGTGTTCAACCAACCGAGCTTGGTGATGGCAACGCCTGCTTTCTTGAAGCGCTCCATAATGGTGTCAGTATCCTCAGTGCGAACCTGAATCACACCACCCAGCTCTTCGTTAAACAGGATGGCCAGAGGATCAGCCCCCAAACCGTCGATATTGATATCCACACCGGTGTGGCCAGCAAATGCCATCTCGGCAATGGTGGCGAATAAACCGCCGTCGCCACGATCGTGGTAAGCCAGAATTTGATCGGCCTCCAGACTCTCCTGCATGGCAGCAAAGTAGCCTTTTAACTGAGCAGCACTATCCAGATCCGCCGGGGTCTCACCGATCTGATTGTAAACCTGAGCCAGGATTGAAGCGCCCAAACGGTTCTTGCCGTTACCCAGATCCAGATACAGCAAATCCGTTGAGCCCTTGTCAGTACGCAATTGCGGGGTAACCGTTTTGCGAACATCAGTGACTGGCGCAAAAGCGGTAATAACCAGCGAAAGCGGCGCAGTCACCGCCTTGTCTTCACCATCTTCTTCCCAGGCGGTACGCATGGACATGGAATCCTTACCGACCGGGATGGTAATGCCCAGCTCCGGACACAGCTCCATGCCAATGGCCTCGACTGTGCGGTAGAGTTTTTCGTCTTCACCGGGATGGCCAGCAGCGCACATCCAGTTGGCCGACAATTTCACATCAGAGAGTTTTTCGATGCGCGAAGCCGCGATATTGGTAATGGATTCACCAATGGCCATACGACCCGAAGCAGGACCATCCAGCAGAGCCGTAGGAGTACGCTCTCCCATGCTCATGGCCTCACCGGCGTAAGTATCATACGCCTGAGTGGTCACCGCACAGTCCGCCACTGGCACCTGCCAGGGACCAACAAACTGATCTCGAACCACTTGCCCGGTTACGGAACGGTCACCAATGGTAATCAGGAAACTTTTGCTCGCTACGGTAGGATGCTGGATAACACGCTCAGCGGCTTCGTACAAAGACAGGCCTTTTGTCTCAAAAGACTGTGTCTCGTAAGTACGTTTTTCTGCGGTGCGATGCATTTTCGGCGGCTTGCCGAACAAAACCGACATCGGCAAATCCACAGGCTTGGTGTCGAAATGGGTATCGTTGAGTACGATATGATTTTCTGCTGTGGCATCACCCACTACGGCATAGGGGCAGCGCTCGCGCTGACAGATGGCTTCAAAACGCGGCAAGTCCTCAGGCATGATTGCCATGACATAGCGTTCCTGGGCCTCGTTACACCAGATTTCAAGCGGACTCATGCCCGGCTCGTCATTATTGATGTTGCGCAATTCGAAGTTGGCGCCACAGCCACCATCTTTTGCCAGTTCGGGGAAAGCGTTGGAGAAACCGCCCGCACCCACATCGTGAATAAAGGCAATGGGGTTTTTGCTACCCAACTGCCAACACTGGTCAATAACTTCCTGGCAACGACGTTCAATTTCAGGGTTCTGGCGCTGTACGGAGGCAAAGTCCAGATCTTCTGAGGAGGAACCGGAAGTCATGGATGAAGCGGCACCGCCACCCAGACCAATCAACATTGCCGGACCACCCAGGGCAACCAGCTTGGCCCCTGGCTCGAACTCATCCTGATCGACATGCTCGGCCTTGATGTTGCCGTATCCACCCGCCAGCATAATGGGCTTGTGATAGCCGCGGCGCTCACCGTCGAAGTTCTCTTCAAAGGTACGGAAGTATCCGCAAATATTAGGGCGACCGAATTCGTTGTTGAAAGCAGCACCGCCAATGGGCCCTTCAATCATGATATCCAAAGCGGTCACAATGCGATTCGGCTTTCCATAAGGCTTGCCGCTAACAGTGTCCTTCTCCCAGGGCTGGCTGTAACCAGGGATTTGCAGATTGGACACGGTAAAACCCGTCAAGCCAACTTTAGGCTTGGAACCGCGACCTACCGCGCCTTCATCGCGAATTTCACCACCGGCACCGGTACCCGCCCCAGAGAAAGGAGAAATGGCGGTCGGGTGGTTGTGTGTTTCAACTTTCATCAGAATGTGGATATCTTCCTGATGAAAGCCGTAGGTTTTGGTCTCGGGATCCGGGTAAAAACGGCCCGCCTTGCTGCCCACGATCACCGAGGCATTGTCAGCATAGGCCGACAGGACGTTATCGCCACCCATTTCGTAGGTGTGTTTAATCATGCCGAACAGGGAGTTGGGCATATCCACATCATCCAGTGTCCAGCTGGCGTTGAAGATCTTGTGACGGCAGTGCTCGGAGTTCGCCTGAGCAAACATCATTAACTCGACGTCTACCGGGTTGCGTCCCAAACCGGTAAAGCTGTCCACCAGATAATCGATTTCGTCATCGGCCAAAGCCAGCCCCAGCTCAATGTTGGCGGCAGACAGAGCTTCACGACCACCACCCAGCACATCAACACTGGTTTGTGGACGAGGCTCTTCATGACTGAACAACTGCTCTGCCTGAGACAACTCAGAAAATACCGCCTCGACCATTCGATCATGCAGTAAAGACACCAACTCGCTTGTCTTAGCTGACTTGCCACCTTCTATATAGTACGCAACGCCACGCTCCAGACGCTGGACCTTACTCAAACCAGCGTTGTGGGCAATATCGGTTGCCTTGGAAGACCAGGGGGAAATCGTTCCTGGACGCGGGACCACCAAAAACAGGGTGCCACCGGGAGTTTGAGACTCGGCTTTCGGGCCGTAGGTTAACAACTGCCGCAGCACTTCCAGCTCAGGGTTGCTCAGCTCTGACTCAAGCTCGGCAAAATGGACGAATTCAGCATAAACACCTTTTACAGAAGCATCTGCTTGCTGCAGGGTATCGAGCAGTTTTTGGATACGAAAATCAGAAAGTGCCGGAGCGCCGCGAAGGGTCAGCATAGTCGAGTAAAACCTCTTGGTTTTGGTGATATCTGGAGATATAAGGCCATCGAGCCGGATTTATGACGAAATAAACAACATTTTTACGTCAACTTGCCTCTGAATAGCGTCTCTGGATGCAGGAAAAGCCTCAAATGAAGCCATTCTTTGCGCCAGAAGCATCTACAGCTCGAAAAAGGCCGCTATTGTACTGGATATCCCAACGTCTGGCAGCAACAAAAGCCCACGTCTTTCAATCTACAAATCAATTATTAATACCGAAGTAACAACTAACGCTACAGCTTAGATTTTATGCAGGTCAACTCCCAAGGACAGCCAGCTGAGTAACTTTTTGCGGCCAGCCAGTCACAAATAAATTCACATTTGTCGCCCAGCGCTACATTTTCTTACTACAATTAAAAAGGAAAAACAATCTAGCAGGTCACGGGATTAACCGGTAGAATCGCGCAAAATTTGTACTGGCCAGACTATTAACCTTCTATTCAGGAACAATGTAGGACAATTTCCCTACTCCAGAACACCTTTCTGAAAGATAGATATGGTTTGACCTCTCAGGATTCATTATCAAACGAACAGGGCCCAAACGAGCAATCTGTACGCTTGACCGACAGTTTAAGAAAAATTGTCCAGGAAACCAGAGAGACTTTAGTCGCAGGGACAGGCCACCACAGGATGTGAACCTAAAGCGGGAGACTCGAATGCAAGATCGCAAGCTGAGCCTTTACAATCTGCGTAATCTTCGCAGCCTGACCAAACTGGGTCTGGTTGCCTGTCTGCCGTTGCTGGTGTCTGCCAGTCACACACCTACTGCACTGGAAACGGTGCTCACCGAAGGCAAGCTCAAGATTATTTCCCGCAATGGTCCCACCACCTATTACGAGGGTCGCCAGGGACTGGATGGCTATGAATACAAGCTGGCCAAAGCCTTCGCAGACTCACTGGGTGTTGAGCTGGAAATTACTGAAGAAGAAAACTTCAGGGGCATCTTCAACTCTGTCGGTAGCTATCGTGGCGAACTGGCCGCCGCAGGTCTGAGCATTTCCAAAGAACACGCCGACAATATTCGGTTTACCAAGCCGTATATGACGGTTACCCAGGAACTTCTGTACCGCTCAGGCAGTAAGCGCCCTACCAGCATTGAAGATCTGTACGGGAAAAGCATTCTGGTTATTTCCAACAGCGCTCACGCTGAACGCATGCGCCAATTGCAAAAACAATACCCCGAACTCCGCTGGCACGAGCAGTCCGATCTGGAAATGATCGATCTGATGGAACTGGTAGATAACGGGGCTGTGGATTACGCCGTAGTAGATTCAAACTCTTACAAACTGAGCCGCAATCTCTACCCTCGCGCACGCAAGGCATTTTCCATTTCCGACAATGAAAAGTCTCTTGCCTGGGCCTTCCCCAAAAGCTCAGACAATAGCCTGTTTGATCGCGCCAATGAATTCCTGACCGAAGCCGAAGACGATGGCCGACTGGCCGCCATGAACAAACGCTTCTACAGCGATATGCATACGATGGATGCTGGCAGTGCCACTACCTTTGCCCGTCGTCTGGAAACCCGCCTGCCCAAGTGGCAGGAATCCCTTCAAACTGCTGCTCAGGAATTTGATCTCGACTGGCAGTTACTGGCGGCAATCAGCTATCAAGAATCACACTGGAACCCACGCGCGCGCTCTCACACTGGCGTGCGCGGCATGATGATGCTGACCAAAGTTACCGCCAAGGAAATGGGTGTCACTAACCGCCTTGATCCCGAGCAGAGCATCTCTGGTGGTGCAAAATATTTCAGAAAGATTTTTGATCGAATTCCCGAAGGCATTCAGGGACCTGATCGCACCTGGTTTACACTCGCCGCCTACAACATTGGCTTCGGCCACATGGAAGACGCCCGAGTGCTTACCGAGCGCATGGGTGGCAACCCCGACAAATGGGAAGATGTCAGCAAACACTTGCCGTTACTGGCCAAACGCCAATACTACCGCACCACCCGTCACGGTTACGCACGCGGCTGGGAACCGGTGGAGTACGTTCGGAATATCCGCAATTTTCACAACACAATTGCCTGGCACCAACAGATTCAGCAGCGCCGTCTGGCCGCTGCCCAGCAGTCCAACGACGAAATTACTGCAACAAACGCGGCCTACAGAAACAACAACGCAGAGCGGTCTACATCCTTGCTGTAATCAGCTGAAGACTGCTCCAACCTGACAAGACTTCCCGCTACTCAGTTTCTTTATGATCTATAGCTTTGCGCGCCTTCCGCGCGGCCCTGGCTTCTTCACGTCGGCGTTTAAAGAAGGCCTGTATCATACCCACGGCCTCCTCTTGTCCCACACCGCCAGTGTATTCCACCCGATGATTCATTTCCGGACGATCAAAAACGGAACCATTACTGATGACAGCACCGGCTTTCGGTTCAGGAGCGGCAAAGACAACACGTTTTATACGGCTGTGAATGATAGCCCCTGCGCACATGGTACAAGGCTCCAGCGTGACATAGAGAGTTGCGTCGGGCAGGCGATAATTGTTTTGTTGTTTTGCCGCGCTGCGTAACGCCATGATTTCAGCATGAGCAGTAGGGTCACAGCCACTGATAGGCTGATTCCATCCTTGCCCGATTATCTCATCCTTCAGGACAACCACAGCTCCCACAGGCACCTCGCCCAAATCTTCGGCCTTTTTCGCCAATTCAAGAGCCGCATTCATCCAATGCCTGTCTTGAGACATCGGTTCAGTACCGCAGGCGCTCATACTTGATCCCTGACGTTTGAGACACCATATTTTTGCAGTACAAACTCTGCAGTTACATCAAGCTCTGTTGCGCTCTGCAATTGCTGTTTACCTTCCCGACTGCCCCGCCAGACAAAAGGGGTCATCTCCAGCAATTGCTTAACAGCATCAGGGGTTCCCAAATGCAGCGAGAATTTTAATGACTCCTGCCCCAACAACTCAAAGCCGTCAGGTGTTTCAGGTAAATCATGGGGCCTGACCTCACGATAGAGACACTGCTTTAATTCAATCAAATGGTTCTCTCCGGGTACGACTCGCCAAAACTGACCGCCACTCTTCAGCACTCGAGCTACCTCCTCATTGTCACCGGGAGAAAAGACCCGCAGCACTACATTCAAAGAAGCGTCCTGAACCGGTAGCTGAAAACCACTAGCAACCGCGACATCTACACCAGCAAGCGCTCTTGAGGCCAATTTCGCAGCCTCTTTGGAGATATCGATTCCATAAAGGGATACGCGATCAGCGCAGGGCTCTGACACCTCTTGCAACCTCCCGAGGTAATACCCCTCCCCGCAACCACTGTCGAGCAACATCATCGGCTCATCGCTACGGGCCATTAAACCAACCCATTGCTCTTGCAGCAGCTTGGCCAATGGCTCGTAGAAGCCTTCCTGCAGAAACTCTCTCCTCTGCTGCAACATTTGCCGATCATCACCTGGAGCCCGACTGCGCTTTTGGTGTGCAGGAAGCAAGTGCAAATAGCCCTGCCTGGCCCGATCAAAACGATGATTTGCCCCACAGCAGGCACCTGTTTCGGTTTCCTGTAAAACGGCTCTACAGAGTGGGCAGGCCCATATCATGCCATAAACTCTCGAACGGGTGCCTGAGGATAATCGGCCGGATCAAAAGCCCCCGCGTATTCAAAACGAGGGATGACTTCACCATCGATGGTGACAGTCTCCTTAAACATGCTCAGCGGCCTTACCCACCAGCTGTAATCTCCGTATAAGCAGCGATACACCACCAGCGGCTCTTCCGTTTCGCTGTGTCTGGCCACCTCAAAGATCTGGTAATCCTGCCCCTTGTAATGACGGTAAACGCCCGCCTGTAAATCACCCATAATGACTCTCTGACTTTATTCCATCCCCCTAAAAACCCACTACAGACAGCCAGTTCGCTGCCTGAAAAGCGTCTTTGGGAGCAGTTGCCAACAAACAAGGGGCGAATTCTAACACCGATTACAACAAAACTCTGGTCACATCATGGGTGCACTTATTTTACCGTTTGTCATATAGGTTACAGTCGATACCTCCGAGACAAACTAGACTGAGTGACATAACAATCAATATCGCCATTGGCGATAGTCACATAGCGGAGAAAGGTTATGAATACTGCAACAAACAATATCGTGATGAATGCTGGCGACAACATGCCGTCTATGAGCGAGGGCGAAACCGTTGAAGCACAGCGCCTGCATCGCAAACGCATGCTGACTGCCGCATTTCGCCTGTTCGGAAAGTTTGGCTTTGATGAAGGCGTGGCCGGTCACATTACCGTCCGTGATCCAGAACAAACTGACCACTTTTGGGTTAACCCAATGGGTAAGTCGTTCAAACAAATGAAGATGTCTGACCTCCTGCTGGTGAATCATGACGGTCAGGTAGTAAAAGGTAGCGGTCTGTTAAATGGCGCGGCATTCACCATTCACTCACACATTCACAAAGCCCGTCCCGATGTCACCGCAGCAGCTCACACCCACTCTGTCTACGGCAAAAGCTGGGCCAGCCTCGGACGTAAACTCGACCCTCTTACCCAGGATTCCTGCGCATTTTACGAAGATCACGTTCTTTTTGATGATTTTACCGGTGTTGTTCTCGATATGAGCGAAGGCGAGCGTATTGCTTCCGCGCTGGGTAATAACAAAGCGGCCATTCTTCAGAATCACGGCCTGTTAACCGTTGGTGAAAGCGTAGAATCTGCTGCCTGGTGGTACATCACCATGGAACGCACCTGTCAGGCACAACTGATGGCAGAAGCCGCCGGTACCCCCAAGCTGATCAGTCCTGAGAGCGCCCGCATCACTCGCGAGACCGTAGGCAGTGAGCTGGCCGGCTTTTTTAGCTTCCAGCCTCTGCTCAGTGTGATCGCAGAAGAACAGCCAGAGATGTTTGACGAGGAGTAACTCCCTCACCCACATGCTCCTCATGGGCAGCGGGTAATCCCGGGCAGATCGGTTTGTTCTGCTCCGGGATAATCCAACCTCTTTGGCCCCATCTGACCAGTTAAAGCCTCCAACCCCTGTCATTTTTAGCATTTTTTCCACCAATTCAGACACTTTTGTCCAATTACCACCTATTTCGAATTGAAGCTTCAGGATAAACTCAAACCAGTTTGGTTGCTCGGTCATTCCCCGAAAAAGAATTTATCACTATGCCTTCTATCACGATTGCCGTTTACGACGGATGCCGCACCTCAAGTTTCAGTAATCTCATGGACATGCTGGATATTGCCAATCTGCAATGGCAGAAGCGCTACGACACCCAGGAGGCCCTCTTTCGCTGGCAACTGGCATCTGTAGATGGGAAGCCTATCCGTACCGCCACAAATGTTCGAATTGCTGTCGACACCACGCTGCAAAATGCCACCGAGACTGACGTAATCATGGTCGCGGCCTCAAAATACAGCAACAAACAAGAGTTTCCTGACTACCTCAAAAGGCAGCGCCCGCTGATCCAATGGATAAAGCAGCGCGGCGAGCAAGGTGCGCTGGTTATGGCCCTGTGTACCGGTACATTTCTACTGGCAGAATCCGGGTTGCTGGACGGAAAACGAGCTACCACCACATGGTGGCTGGCGGACCTGTTTCAACGTCTCTATCCGCAAATCACTCTGGATGTGAACCAACTGCTGGTGAACTCCGATAATGTCATAGTCGCCGGAGCGGGAAGCACGGACTCGATCATGGCACTGCAACTGATCGAAAGGTATATGGGCCAGCAGGTGGCCTCTCTGACCTCCAAGCTGATGTTGGTCGACAACAATCAGATCGAACAGACCCCCTATCTGACCCTGCAGCAACAGCTTCAGCATAACGATTCACTCGTTGCTGATGCCCAAACCTGGCTTCAGGTACACATGAAAGAACCCGGAGCCCTGGAAAAGCTGGCAACCCACCTCAATGTCAGCTCCCGAACTTTGATCCGCAGATTTAAGCAAGTCATGGATATAACACCCAACCGATACCTGCAAAACCTGCGTATTGATGCTGCCAAAAGACTGCTCGAGACCAGTGGCGGCACCATTGAAACCATCATGCTGCAAGTGGGTTATAATGACCTCAGCTCTTTCAGTCGCCTGTTTCAACGAAAGACCGGTTTAACCCCCCGAGCCTATCGAGCTCGTTTTCAGTACAGAAACCCCATCACAGGCACGTAAAAATACCGTAGAATACCTCCGCCGGATTCCAAGTCCTGCGGAGACTCAACAAAATAAACATATATAGATACCATTAAGAGGTAACCATGCCACTGATTAACTACATTGAAGCTAACGGAAATCACTACGAAGCGGACGTTGCCGTCGGTGAAAGTGTTATGCAAGGTGCTGTCGACAACATGATTGATGGAATCCTCGCCGAGTGCGGCGGAGCCTGTGCCTGCGCAACTTGCCACTGCTATGTCGATGAAGCCTGGGTCAGCAAAATTCCAGCCCCCGAACCGCAAGAACAAGACATGCTGGAAGCCGTGGTGGAGCCAAAGGAAAACAGCCGTTTAAGCTGCCAGATCGTTGTCACTGAAGATATGGACGGACTTACTGTCCACCTGCCTGCCTCTCAGTACTAATACCCCCTGGGCACGAGCTGACAGAGGCAGTGCCCGCCCCTTCCCCCACCTTTTCACCACCTGACTCCCGGTTGCGTCTCAACCGAAGCAGACTCTAACAGCTCCCTGCGCCATGGTCGAAAAACCAACGGTGTAACTGCTATGCTGAATAGGAAATGCAGCAACCCTGACGAGACATTTATATGAGTGACACCCGTAAAGAACATGACAGCATGGGTGAACTGGAAGTCCCTGCAGATGCGCTCTATGGCGCTCAAACTCAGCGAGCCCTTAACAACTTCAAGATCAGTGGACGTCCTTTGCCACACAGTTTTTTGCAAGCATTGCTTCAAATCAAAGCCGCAGCCGCCAAAGCCAACTTGCAACTGGACTGCCTTTCAGAAGACATTGCCACTGCAATCATCATCAGTTGCGACGAACTCAGTCAGTCGAAGGACCTGGAAAAACACTTTCCCGTGGATGTTTTTCAGACTGGCTCTGGCACCAGTACCAACATGAACGCCAATGAAGTCATTGCGACCCTTGCCTCCAGAAAACTCAACAAGAGCGTTTCACCAAACGACCACGTCAACTTTGGGCAGAGCAGTAATGATGTGATTCCGAGCGCAATTCATGTCAGCGCCGCAATGCAGCTCGAGGAATACCTGCTACCCGCTCTTCGACATCTCCAGAAAACCATAGACAGTAAATCGCACAGCCTGGCTCGATACACCAAAACCGGCCGCACCCATTTAATGGATGCCATGCCCATCACTCTGGAGCAGGCTTTGAGTGCCTGGAGCAATCAGATTAGTCAAAATATCGAACAACTGCAGCACATGCAGACCAGAGTTCAGCACCTGGCTCAGGGCGGCACCGCCGTAGGTACAGGCATCAATACACATCCGGACTTTTCACGCACATTCAATCAAGCCCTGTCAGAAATTACCGGACTGAGCTTTTCCCCAGCTGACAACCTGTTTGCTGCCATCAGTACACAAGATACCGCGGTGGCATTATCCGGCCAGCTGAAAACCCTGGCGGTAAGCCTGATGAAGATTTCCAATGATCTGCGCTGGATGAATTCAGGCCCTCTGGCCGGACTGGGTGAAATCCAGCTGGAAGCCTTACAACCGGGCTCATCCATCATGCCGGGCAAAGTAAATCCTGTCATTCCGGAAGCGGTGGCAATGGTAGCTGCTCAGGTGATGGGAAACGATACGGCCATTACCGTAGGTGGGCAATCCGGCAGTTTCGAACTGAATGTAATGCTGCCGATGATTGCCATGAACCTGTTAAACAGCATCGAATGGCTGGCAAATGCCAGTGATCATTTGGCCGACAAAGCCATTGCCAGCTTTTCGGTTAATCAAGACAAGCTCGAGGAAGCCCTGCATCGCAACCCGATTCTGGTCACGGCCCTGAACCCTATTATTGGTTACAATAAAGCAGCAGAAATCGCAAAACAGGCTTACAAGGAAAAGCGCCCCGTTATTGACGTCGCGAAAGAGCATACAGACTTATCGGTAGACGAGCTGGAAGCGTTACTTGATCCATCAAAGCTCACACGAGGAGGACTTTAGTCCCTGTATATCTTAGTTCGTGTGAGCCTTGGCATAATAGCATCTGACTAATGACTTCAACCTCAAATAAAAGGTTATTTGACCTTAAAAGTCACTGATACAGTCGCCTGAATAGTCTGATTACCCACGTTAACTTCAGGCGCGGAGCCCATATCAGCGGACTCAGCCATAGTCATGCGCGACATTTTGTACACTGGAGGCTGTTGCCAACGCGTATCAACATTCATGGACCACACATCGCCCACCTTCTGCCCAAGAGGTTTTAAACCTGCCTCAGCTTTTTTCCTGGCCTGTTGAACCGCCTTTTCTATGGCTTTGAGCTCGAGATCTTCCCGCAGACTGAAATCAAAGCTGGTGGGACTCAATTCAGAAGCACCGGCTTTCACCAGACCGCCGTACAGGCCGGACAGCTTGTTGATATCACGGACTTTAAGAGAAAAATCAGCGTAAGCCTGGTAACCACTCAACTCGCGGGGCTTATCCTTTTGATAATGCCAGACAGGATTAACCAAAACCTGAGCAGCCTGTAGATCTTCTGAAGTTATACCTTCTTTCTTGATATAGCGGATAACACTATCCAGTTGTTTACGAGCTTCTGAGACAGCCTGATCTGCAGTTTTACTTTGAACCATGACCTTGCCGCTCATAATGGCGATATCTGGAACCGCTTCAATAATACCGGTTGCTGTACTGGAAACATGGGGTTCCTTTATTTCAGCATGGGCTTGAGCAACGAAAAGACTTGCCGACAAAAAACACCAAAACACTGTCAGTAAAGTGTATTTATTCCTTAATATTTGCATTCCAAACTCCTGATAGCTCGTGACCGGGAAATTAATCCCGAATGATTGAAAGCTCTGTATTCAAAGTCTTTGGTAACGACTTTTTAATACGTAAACTTTTTCAAACCCTAGGACATCAAACAAGGTACAATAATTCCACTGAGTGTAAGTCATTGGCCCATATTCGGCCATTGCCAACGCTTCTTCTCAAGACTAATCCGCTGCTGGTATACCATGGCTCTTAAAGCAACTGTTTTCAAAGCAACTCTGAACATTGCGGATATGGACCGTTATTACTATGACGAACATAACCTGACCCTTGCCCGTCACCCTTCTGAAACAGATCAGCGAATGATGGCAAGGCTTGCAGTATTTGCCCTGAACGCTGAACCTCGCCTGAATTTCACAAAAGGTATCAGTACCGATAACGAGCCAGACCTTTGGGTTAAAGATTACAGCGATCAAACAGAATTATGGATTGAGCTGGGACAGCCCGATGAGAAACGCCTGCGTCAAGCTTGCGGCAAAGCCCAGGCTGTCAGAATCTATTGCTACAGTGGTCATTCAGCAGAATTGTGGTGGGAACAGACCCAAAATATCGCAAAGCGTTTTGACAACCTCAGTGTCATCAACCTCAATCATGAAGCCATCCAGCAACTGGGCGAAATGGCACAACGAAACATGATTTTACACTGCAATATCGAAGATCAAATTTTGAGCTTGAGCGATAACACCCAAAGCGTGGATATCACACAAGAGTTCTGGAAACACTAACGACGAGATTACCGTTGGTTGTCCGCATCAGAAACGCTTGAAGATGAAGAAGATTCCAGGCGTTTTTGTTCAAGGCGCTCACTTAGCTCCGCTTCCTCGACATCCAGAATTGGCTGCCTCATCAAATAAATGGTGACCGCAGCCCCACCCAGGAAAAAGATCACACCCACCCACCAGATCTGAATAAGAAATGTAGAAAAGCACAAGCTGAACCACAAGAGAAAGATAATACGGTTACGCACTTTGAGGGGAATGCCTTTGCCATCCTCCCATGAACGTACGATAAGCCCCAAATGCTTATGGTCGCGCAACCACTTGTGGAAGCGCGGGCTTGATTCTGCAAAGCACCATGCCGCTAACAGTATAAAAGGTGTTGTTGGCATGATTGGCAGAAAGATTCCAATGACCCCGAGCACGACACTGAGCCAGCCCAAAGATATAAGAGTGTATTTCTTAACCATCGGAATCCTGAACCTGCCCGCTCAATGCATCACTCATCAGTGCTGATGGCCGCCTTCGCCATGGGCATGACCGTGAGACAACTCTTCAGCTGTAGCATCACGAACTTCGAGCACTTCGACGGCAAATACCAGGGTCTTCCCTGCTAACGGATGATTTGCATCAATATCGACGTTTTTCAGGCCGACCTTGATGACTACGGCCTCTTGGGCGCCATGCTCAGTATTGATCTGAACCACCTGTCCGGGAGTGATCTTCCCTTTGGTCAGCAAATGCTTCTTCGGCACACGTTGAACTGCACCTTCCTGACGACGGCCGTATCCCTTATCGGGATCCAGTGTGACTTCAAAACTATCACCTGCAGCCTTGCCTTCCAGAGCCTCTTCCAGCCCCGGCAACATGGAATTATGGCCATGAAGATACAGCACAGGACTGCCATCGTGGGAATCTTCAAAAATCTCCCCACCTTCCTCTTTCAATCGGTAGTGGAATGAGACAACTTTATCCTGACTAATAGACATGGTATTTCCTGAGGTTTCTCTAAACTTGATAAGTAATATGGCATAGCGGATAGAGGCCCTGCCAAAGAAGTCGAAGTATGGCGATTTCGATTGTGGTTGGCAATTGTATCCACACACTCCAGAGCCAAGCCCATGGAACTATATGCCAACTATTCCAACGTCAGGAACTCAGCCCCAAGCCCCTGTACAAATTGTTGCAGAGCCTCCTGCTCGAGGTCGGGAAGCTCGACTTGACAGCAGATGTTCTGGCCATACTCCACGGAAGACACTCCGCCACCACGCTGATCCAGCCAGTGCCTCAAGGGCTGCTCTATTTCAAACCCGCCTTTGATCAGGCACTGACTGAGAGGAATCAGGGTCTCGGTGGTTAAATCGGTCATAGCCAGCTGAGCGGCGTGACTGTAGGCACGCACCAATCCACCAGCGCCCAATTTGATGCCACCAAAATACCGGATGACCACCAGCATCACATCGCCAACATCCTTGTGCTGCAGTACATTGAGAATTGGCTTGCCTGCCGTGCCACTGGGTTCGCCGTCATCGGACATGGCAACCGTCGCAGGAGACCGGGGATTACCAATCAAATACGCCCAGCAGTGATGGCGTGCGTCAGGATAGTCCTTCCGGGCTTGTTCCAGTATCGCCAGAGCCTGTTCCCGATTTTGAGCCCGCACAGCCCGGGCAATAAATCGACTCTTTTTAACTTCATACTCAAGCTCAACCGTTTTGGCGGGCACCTGAAATTTAGGCCGGTTGTTTTTTGAACTTTCAGCGGGCATCGCTTAACTCCCTGACAAGCCCTGCCAACCTGTCGATACGTTCATTACTTAATTGGCGATAATCAAGATATGGGCAAACGATGACCTTGTAGTCGCGGTTGATGGCGAAATAGGCATCCAGCCAGGTCAACGTCGGTAACGCCAGCTGGGCTGCATAGGTTTTACCGGCGACAATGCTGATTTTGCTCTGACACCCTTCGGTGGATAGCTCCTGGGTAAAGACGGGAGAACTGAACAGCAGCGCCTCGCGACACCCTGATTGAAGTAAGCCTTTATCACGGTATTTCTGCCAAGTACCCGCCTCATCCGCCTCATCCCAGGCCAAAGCCTGCAAAAATTTGGCGTAGACATTAAACACCTTTCTCCAGTGGTTGCTGGTGTTAGCCACAATATGAGCCAACTCCCCCGGAAGCAGAGGTTTAACATGATCCAGCAGTGGGTAATCATCCAATGGCGGACGATTGGCAAGATAAATGGCCAGTTCAGCGTCTTCGGAGCCAAAACCTGCCTGTGATAGCGACACTCCCGACGCCGATATCAACTTTGCCCCCATACCGGTTGCGCTATCTGTACTGTTCATAAACGACTGTCCATACTCCACTCGGGGGGAATACTACACTAACAGGCCCCTTTTCAGCTTCAGATTAACAATTCTTCCTCATCCCAGTACAATGACGGCCTCCTTTCAGAGCATTCCAGCTAAGGCACAGTTTTCTATGGCAATTCAATGGTATCCCGGGCATATGCACAAGGCCCAAAAGGAGATTAAGGAGGTTCTTCCTCAGGTTGATCTTCTGATCGAGGTTCTCGACGCGCGCATCCCATTTTCCAGTGAAAATCCGTCCATAGCTCAATTGCGTGGCGACAAGCCTTGCATCAAAGTCCTGAGCAAAACAGACCTGGCCGATCCTGAAACTACCCAGCAGTGGCAGGAGTATCTTGAGAAAGAGAAAAACGTCAAGACGCTGGCCATCAGTACTGAACAACCCAGCAAGATGCGCTCGCTGATCGACTTGTGCCGCAAAATGCTGCCCGAAAAAGACGCCAGTGTAAAAACCATCCACACTATGATCGTGGGCATACCCAACGTAGGCAAATCGACACTGATCAATACGCTGGCAGGAAAAACCATCGCCAAGACAGGTAATGAGCCCGCAGTGACCAAAAGCCAGCAAAGGATCAATCTGGGCAGTGGCATTATGCTGCTGGATACCCCGGGGATTCTTTGGCCCAAAGTCGAAAACCCCAAGAGCAGTTATCGCCTGGCAGCCACCGGGGCCATCAAAGATACGGCCATGGAATACGATGACGTCGGTTTTTTTACTGCAGACTATTTGATCAAAGCCTATCCCGAGCGCCTGAAAGATCGCTTTCAATTGGAAAACATTCCCGATACTGAGCTTGAATTCCTTGAAATGGCGGCTGCTCGGCGAGGCGCATTATCCAGCGGTGGACGGGTAAACCTGCACAAAATCTGTGAAGTTCTGATTTATGAACTGCGATCGGGAGCTCTTGGCCCCATCACACTGGAAACACCCGCCATGGTCGAGCAGGAAAAAATCGAAGTGGCGGAAGCTCTGGCTGCCAAAGAGGCTGAAAAAGAAGCGCGCAAACAACGATTCAAGCAAGGCAGTCGTGAGCCGCGCAACAATGACGAAAAAGAAGCGTCACAACAACCCAAGAAATCAAAGAGCTCCAGATCAAAGAACTCCTCAGTCACAAAAGCTTCTGGTAGTCATTCAGAGCAAAAGGCTGGCCCTGAAAATGGCACCAGCCATCGGTCTAAAAGTGGAAAACCACGCTCCAATAAAAAGCGTCGCTAATTACTGAATCATCTACACCAGAACCCGTTTGCCCTCTCAAAAAGCATCACTTAACTATGAAAAAATTGAAAATTTATCTTCCAATCATTCTGCTGGCTGCCGGTATCACCTGGCTGTTTCTGAGCTCCAGTCTGGAAAAGCCACCCACGGAGAAACAGCCATTGGTATCCATGCCCTGGCAAATTGAAACTCACAACAACGGGACTTCCACCGTTTTTGGCATCACTCTAGAACAAACAACCGTCGAAGAACTGTTAAACCTGCTGGGCCCTGATCACGACATTGCCATTATCAGCGATCAGCAGGATAACAGTGGCCTCGAAGTCTATTATGGTTACTTCTCAGCCGGCCCAATAAAAGGAAAACTGATTGCGCGAATTAACGCCGATGATGACACCCTGTATCAAATGCAGGCGCGTGCCGCCAGCTCAGAATACATAGACACCGGCTCACGTAAATTTGTTTTAGCCACAGCCGATTTCGAACAAATCAAGCACTGGCCAGTCCAAAGCCTCAGTCTCGTGCCAGCGGCCAATCTCGATGAATCCGTTATTCTCGGCCGTTTCGGTTCTGAGGCGGAAAGGATTCACAGTCAGGAAGGTGTCGAACACTTTCTCTATCCGGAAAAAGGCCTGGACGTTACTTTATATTCAGAAGGTAAGGAATTGTTGCAGTATGTTGCCCCACGGAGCTTTGACCTGCTGACTGAGCCGCTGAAAAAAATCCAGACCACTGACACAGAAAGCAATTAGGATTTGAGGTCTTCAGGGGTATCAATATCCTTCAAAATACCGGGGTCATTCACGGTCACCCTGACCACATGATTCCGGTGGGCTGATAAAAGGTACTTACCTCCCCCATCGCCAGTCAGCTGTTGTAACTCCTGCTTAAAATGATGACTGAACAAAACCGGATTGCCTCGCTTCAACAAAGGCTTTCCGTATTCATCGGAAGAACTGACCACTGGGGTCACAATGCTCGCGGTGTCTTGATTTTCACTAAGCTCCTGAAAGTGACCACACAAGCGTCGGCAGGTTTCAGTTTTGAGATATGGCATATCCCCGAGGCAGATCAACCAGCCATCAGCATTGGGAAAATGCGATACACCGGCAATCAGACTTTGACTCATACCATCATCCGCGGCCAGAGCCATAATCCAGGGAATATTCCGTTTCGTTAAGTGTTTCTGTAGCGGCAAATCATCGGGTCGAACAACACAAACATACTCAGATACTGCCTCTGATACTGCGGCCACAGAACACTCAATGACCGACAAACCCGGCTTAATCTCGGCCAGTAATTTGTCGCCACCAAAGCGACGGCCCCGGCCAGCAGCCAGAATGACCCCCGCCACCACGGTCATGCGGTTTCCACAGTTTTTGCCAGTGAGGCATTTAAATCAATTCCATGCCGCAAGCCCGTCAACTCCGCCAAAATAGCAACGGCAATTTCTGGTGGTGTCTTACTGCCTATGGGCAATCCCACCGGGCCGCGAAGTGCGGAGACTTCGGCATTGGAAAAGTCAAAGTGCTGCTGCAGGCGACGACGGCGATTTTGATTGGTATTAAATGAACCCAGGGCGCCAACATAAAATGCCGGAGACTTTAAGGCCTCCAAAAGTGCCAGATCATCGAGTTTAGGATCATGAGTCAGCGCCACGATCGCTGTTCTTTCATCGGGCTGAAGGCTGCGTACGGCATCGTCAGGATAACCGTCAACAAAGCTTGTGTCCTTCACACTCCAGTTTTGACGATATTGTGGCCGAGGATCACAAACGAATATTCGATATCCCAAAGCTGTAGCCATTTCCGCTAGATAAGCAGAGGTCTGACCCGCGCCGATAATTAAAAGACGCCAAACCGGGCCCAGAACATTTTTCCAGATACCATTGCGAAATTCCGGGCGGTCTTGTGGCTCCCATGCCCGGATCGAGACTTGAGGAGTAGAACCCTCTATCGCTTTACCAATATTGACGGTTCGGGCAACCGTCTGGCGAGACTCCAACGCAGACACCAATTCCTGCAATTGCTGAGACTGGCCTTTTAAGGGCTCAAGCAACACCTCAAGAGTTCCACCACAGGGCAAACCGAAATGGTGCCGTTCTTTTTCAGTCTCTCCATAGGTGCTGATTTCGAACTGAACGGGTGGTGAAGACGTCAGTCTTTCGAGCAGATCATCCTCGATACAACCGCCTGAAACAGAGCCACAAAATGATCCATCACTGCAAACAACCAATAATGAACCGACAGGACGTGGCGAAGTACCGTAGGTTTTAATCACTGTGACCAAAGTGACGTCAAGCCCCCGTTTCAATCCCTCCAGAGCGGATTGCAGTACTTCCAGTTGCGTATTCTTCACTTCACCGCCTTACATCTAAACTTCTTCAGTCAATTTTTTGAACAACCATTAACGCTAGTCTGTAACAGGAAGCAACTTACGGAGTATGTCTTGACACTCTTCGAGTCGCATGTACTTTGGCACAGGATAGGTGTAGTTACCCTCATGCATAGCAGCCTCAGAAATAGCCTGGATATCATGCACCTGAAGCGCATCCAGGGTTTTAGGAATTCCCATGGCCTCGTTCATTGCCCATACCTTATCGATAAACTTTTGAGCCAGTGCCCATTCGTTTTCTGACGCCTCACCCAGCCCGCAAGCCACGGCAAGGGATGCCAAACGTCCCGATACGCGATCTTTTGAGAATTCCAGAATGTGAGGCAACACCAATGCGTTCGCAAAACCATGAGGTGTGTGATACTTGGCGCCGAACTGGTGAGCGATTGCATGAACATAGCCAACAAAGGCTTTTGTGAAAGCCAGACCCGCGTAGTAAGAAGCCATCACCATCGCTTCCCTTGCGGCCAGATTGCCGCCGTCGTTATAGGCTGCTTCCAGATTATCCAGGATCATTTTGGTTGCAGACAGCGCATAAGCATCTGTCTCTTTTGTGGCGAATTCTGAAAGATAGGCTTCCACTGCGTGAGTCAGGGCATCCATACCTGTTGCAGCTGTTATTGCTGGTGGCAAACCCACCATGATTTTCGGATCTAACGCCGCCGCCATTGGAACCAGTTTAGGATCGAGAACCAGCTTTTTATTCCCTGCCTGAGGATCAGAAATGACAGCGGCTACCGTGACTTCAGAACCGGTGCCGGCAGTGGTGGGAATGGCAAACAACGGCAGCGCAGGAAGTTTGGCAACAAACCGACCTTCCAGTTGACGCGGTGATTTATTGTTACTGGCAGCCAGAGCGACGACCTTGGCCGCATCAATTGAAGAACCACCACCAATAGCCAGAACGCTGTCACATTCATGCTGTTTAAGCATCTCCAGACCCGCCTCAACTACGGTAAATGATGGATCTGGTTCAACGCCATCATAGATGATCACATCAACACCCTGGGCCTTCAGGGCTTCTTCAACTGGAGAAATAACACCCAGTTTTACCAACATGGCATCAGTCACAATCAATATTTTTTTCAGACCGAGCTGACTGATGGTTCCCGCGAGTTTGAGAGAAGCCCCCTCTCCGCTCAATACGGTCGGCTTTGCATCGGGAACAAACTTCATCACACATTTAGTCATGAGCATGAGGGACTTATAAAACAGAACTTGCAGAGAAAACGGCATGTATGGCCTCCGGAAAGCTTTAAGTGTTTTAACGTTATTCTTATCGATTTGTAACGGGCATAACCAAACATATATAACCCGCAATCTATTTAACCCATCCATTCTACTCACTTTGTGCATTAAAAATAGGTTAAATATGGCCTTCAATGCCACATCTGAGACACCTCTTAACATATAATTACAATTTTCTCTGAGCGGGTTAACTTCTGCTCATTGAACCACTTCCGGCTACAGTTCTGCTTACTTGCGAAATGATAGGGACTTCTGCTGATAAGACTCGTGGTATAATGTGCCATCGCTTTAAATCATGCTGTGCAACTCAGAGGTTCCCCAATGAAGATCAGCCGAATCAGCTGCGAAAAAGCATATGAATTAACACAGTCTGTCTCATGCCAGATTGTGGACATACGTGACCCACAGTCATACCAGGCGGGACATCCTGTTGGGGCTATCGCCCTCGATAACAATTCGCTCCCTACATTCCTCGAAACCGCCGACAAACAAGCTGAAACCCTGGTATTTTGTTATCACGGCAACAGCAGTCAACAAGCCACCCTATTCCTTCAAGAGCAGGGGTTTACCAATGCCCACAGCATCGATGGCGGTTTTGAGATGTGGAGACAGCTATACCCAGACGCCATTGAATCCTGAAACCTGCTTGTAGTTTCCGATGAAGTCACCTGAAAGCCCGGCCACAGTCACTCCGCATTTCACTCCCCATGCTGTCGACAAGCTGCGACAGTATTGTGAAAGCCAATCGACCCGGGCCTTTAACGCTCGCGGTATATCCCTTAAACGCTGTTCACAATGCCTGCTCGGTTTAATGACTTGCATATGTCCCTGGCGCCAACCAGGTCAAACTGCTATTGAATTTGTCCTGCTCATGCATCGGGATGAAGTGTTTAAGCCAACCAACACCGGGCGTCTGATCGCTGATCTGTTCCCAGATCAAACCCATGCCTTCCTGTGGGACCGAACTCAGCCGCCGGCAGCGTTGATAAAGCTCATCAATGACCCGAAGCGTCACTGTCAGTTGGTATTTCCTCCGAGAGAGGGGGAAGAAAGAATCATTGAAAGTCATCCATACCATGCTAACCAGCGTAAACAGATAGCAACGGTTATTCTCCTGGACGGCACCTGGAAACAGGCTCGTAAAATGTATTCACAGTCCCAGTGGCTAAAACAACTCCCCCTACTGGATCTAAATACTGCAATAGATTCACTAGATGGAGAGTTGGGTCACTATAAGGTACGCCAAGCCTGTGAAGCCGGACGACTGGCAACGGCTGAGGCCGGAGCTCTGTGTCTTCATGCTGCCCAGGACAGTGACAATACGCGTAAATTGCTGAATTACTTCACAGTCTTCAACGAGCACTACGTGGCTGCACGCATGAATCGCAGACCGGTTTATCAGGCAGCCCACGAGGCTTTGGCACCACCCTCTGTGTAAGGCTGAAACTGGTTACTCAGAACGCTATACTGGCAAAATGAAACTTGAATACGACACAAACCCTGACTTTTCCACACTGGTGCTGGAAAATAAACGCCGCTGGCGAATAGAGATGTACCTTAAGCCAAATGAGGACGAGACTTATACTCTTGTGGCCATGTCAGGGATAGCGTCTCAACCAGCCGAACTGAGCAAACTACAGGGCCCCTATCAAACCAAAGAGCAAGGACTGGCTGCGAGATCCGCCATTGCCAAACAGCTCTATGCCAAAGGGTTTGAAACGGTCAAGCATCACAGTATCTGGCAGATTCAGGCCCAAAAAGCCATACAAACGGTCAGGAAAAACCGTACCGCCAATCAGGGGAATTACGACTTTCATCCAGACGATGTTTTATAGATGCTCATAAACATCGTGACCACCACCCTACCTCTACTGAAACGATCAATATGATGAATTCATCTCGTGAACGAGCACTGATTATAATGGCACACGGCAGTCGCCGGACCGAGGCCAATGAAGAGTTTTTCAATCTTGTAAAGAAGGTTGGCCAAACCGCCTCGGGCGAAAACGGGAGATACAGCCTGGTTCTGCCAGCACTTTTGGAACAGGCACCACCAACATTATTGGAAGCCTGTAGAAGCCTGCCCGACTCAATAACCGATATTGATGTCTATCCGTTATTCTTCAATCAGGGTCGCCATGTCGAGAAAGACATTCCCGCACAAGTAGCCGAGGTCATGGATGTGTTAACCGACAAGAACGTGCAATTGTTGAAGTACTTTGGACAAAGTGAAGGAATGGCCGCCCTGGTTCTCGATCATATTGCGGAACAAACCGATTGAGAGACCAGGGCCTTGCCGGCCAATCATTAAACGCCCATCTTGGCCAGTAAATCCATTACTTCTCGTATGGCGCGAGCCAGTCTGGGATGCTCCGTTTCAAATTCTACGGCATGCTCATCCAGCTGCTCACCAAGGCTCTCAATGGCTTCTGGCTCTATGACCTCCGGTGGTGGTGGCTTGTGGCCGCCGCCCATGGACTCAAGGATCCCGCCCAACAAGTCACGCTGTTTATCATCAAGAGCGGTGTGCATCAAAGCTTTCACTTCCTTGATGGAAGCTACTAATTGTTCTGTGGTTTCTGTTTGATTCATTGCCATGAGTCTTCCCCTTTCTGGCATCGGACAAAACGCCGAATGTACCTCTATTGTATAGAAGTTTGATTTATATACCCTACCTTCCATATTCGCTTTTAGCGAGACGGCCTCACAAAACGGTTTCGGTCGTACACCTTCGACACAGATTACTGCAACTGACCCAGCTGCACACTCCCCTCCTCGACCACGCTGGTTTTAGGCATCAGCGGTATGCCAAGATCCAGCTTGGCCTCCAGACGGTAAGCCAGAGAGGACTTATTCAGCTCCAGAAGGTGCTTTAACAACCTGATACTGTTGAGCAAACTGGTGGATACAGGCAACTCAAAACGAGCCTCTCCGTAGGGCTCAACCCTAGGAACATCAGCACTGACACCGCTGGCAACAGTGTAATCTTCAATGCTTAAACTATAGCTCATCCCTTGAATAGTCAGCGCACGGCTATTGGGGTTGGTCACTTTTAAGCCCACCAGAAATCGCTGTTCCATGCCCTCTGAAGGCGCCCTTTTGATGGACAAGACCTCAATCTGGGGCTCTTCAAAGCTGGGGGACATGGTGGCACACCCAGAAACTATAAGCAGACAAAACAGACTCATTAACCCCAAATACAAGGATGAGAATCTTCTCTTAAACGTATGTTGCGACAAAACGATTGGGTTCATGATATTCCTCAGATGTATTTTTTACCGCTGCCCATGCATTGTTTGACTCAGATAATACACAGCCTGACATGCTCCGACACTAAAACCCTTGCAATTAATTAGCCTCCGTAAAACACCGGCTAAAACAACCCAAGCTGCTGGTCCACAATCTCTTCAAAGGAAGTGTTCAAAAAATGGAGAATGCCATCGGCCACAGGTGCCACCTGACGTTCCAGATAAAGCTCGTAATCCAAGGTTGTCGTCACATGCTCAATGGGCTCCGGTCCATTCAACGTCAGTACGTACTGGATCCATCCCCCTCTCCGGTAACGAGGAGGATGGCCTTGCTCCACCAGCCACTGATCCGCTCTACGGGCAGCTTGTACATGAGGGGGGACGTTGCGGACATATTCATCCAGATTGCGTCGAATGCGCTTACGATAGACCAGCTTGTCGTCGAGCTCCCCATTTCTGACCGCTTCAACCAGTTCCAGAATGTAGGACTCGTAGGGCTCCTGTTCAAACACCCTGCGATATAACTCTCTCTGAAATTCCCGTGCCAGTTGAGTCCAGTCTGTCCTGACGGCCTCCAATCCTTTGAAAACAAGATGCCCGGCTTCACCCGGCTTTTCCACCAGTCCGGCGTAGCGTTTTTTACTACCGGTATCAGCACCCCGTATGGTCGGCATGACAAACCGGCTGTAGTGGGTCTCAAACTCGATTTCCAGATGACTTTCCACCTGGTATTTATCCTGTAAGGTTTTTCGCCACCATTGATTCAAAAAATCTGCGAGCGCCTTACCCTTTCGGCCAATTTCATCCAAGGCTAATCCTTCAACTCCCCCCAGACACACGAAAACCGAATCGGTATCGCCATAGATAACCTGATGTCCAGCCTCTTCAATCAGCTGGCGAGACTGATTCAATACCTGATGGCCTCGAAGGGTTATCGAGCTGGGCAATCTGTAATCGAAAAATCGACATCCCGGGGTTCCCAGTACGCCATAAAAGGAATTCATGATAATTTTAATAGCCTGGGACATGGCAGTGTTTTTCTGCTGTTTGGCCCTGTCCCGGGCCTCCCACAACTCACCGATGATGTTAGGTAATAACGCCTGAGATTTGAGAAAAACAGCGCCATTAAAACCAGGGACCAAAACCGAGCAATCCACATTGTCAGTTTCTTCCCGGTCCCAATGGGGTTCCCGATCAATACCGCGTTGCGAAGCCTCAAACTCTCTTCCGGCAACTCTGGCCAGAGGGTCGATCATAAAAGTCCGGATGATACTTGGATACAGAGATTTGAAATCAAGTACCAGTACATGCTCGTACATACCCGGAATGGAATCCATGACATAACCACCCGGACTGCCGACACCCACCGGGCTTTCAACCAACATCGGCGCAACAAAACCACGCCGGTGAAGACGAGGCAAATAGCGATTATCGAAAGAGGCCACAGAGCCACCAAAACGATCCATCGCGAGCCCGGTCAAGCGAGCACGCTCAACGCCAAAATCGATCAACTTCGCTTTAAGGAAAATCTCCCATACCAGCTGGCAATCCTCCAGGTTATAGGCTGCCAGAGCCACTTTATCGTTATGAAACTGTTCAGTGATGGCCTCACCGCGATGATCCACATCCTCGGTTAACTTGCCACGCTGTAAGAACTCCCTGGCAACAGACTCCAGCGAAAAGCTTTCAAAACTGTAGGTGGCCGACTTGAGCGTATCAATACCATCCATCACCAAACGGCCGGGAACCACCAGTGTGAAATGCTCTTCGTCGTTGCGGGATTGTCGCCAGTCAATACGCTGTTTAGATCGTCCCAGAGTGAGACGGATACCCAGCTCGTCGGCTTTTTGCTGTAAAAAACGCAAGTCGAAATTAATGACATTCCAACCCACCAGAATGTCCGGATCCTGCTCTTCAAACCAGGAAAGGAACTCTCTCAAGAGTGCTTTTTCATCCTGACAAAAACGCAGATAATCAGGTATCTCTACGCCCTGCCGTACACTTTCTTCTGGTGCATCACCCACCATGAATACGATTTGTACAGTATCTTCAGGATCGGCATCCGTACGGGCAACGATGGCACCAATTGAGTAAAGCTGGTTACCGGTCATCGATGTTTCTATATCCAGAGACATAACACCGTAGTCGGGTGAATAATCCCCTGCTGATATCAGGGGATTACGCATCACTGCGATGCCCCCCTCTCTTTCCAGCTCCCCTTCGACTGACATGGAACCCGTTATAAAACGCTCCATCAAGAAACGGTCAGTGGGTTGGATATCCGATTCAAACGGAGTTAATCCCTGTTTGATCAATGCCTCACGTGCCCGATACAAAGTTCGCTGTTCACGAAAATACAAACCAACAACAGGCTGGAACTCGAAACTTTTTAAATTCAGTGGCTTTGCTTCCCATACAGGAGCGATGGAAGGATGTCGGGCAGACTGCCCAAGATGTCGATTAAGAATGGCTTCGGCATCTGAAAGCTGATCAGCAGGGAGAAAAAATACAGCGGTCTGTCTGTCGACAATAATGCGAACCGGCTTATCATCCGTGACCAGCCAGAATTGCAGCTGCAACTGACGTAGCTTACCGAAACGGGACGATACAGGTGCATCATCCCATTCACGAGTTAAAATAAAACCGTCAATACGGGTCTGCCCGTCAGACAAAGCTGCTTTCATCTGTATGTGTTTGACTCAATTCCTCTGCCGCAGGGGACAGCAAGAAAAAGAGTCGCAGAAACCATCAGGGGCACTTGTAGATGGCAAAGGTTTGTCGACCACCCTCTACCTGACTGGTAGGCACAACAGCATTCCCACCCTGTTTGACCGCTTCATTACGAGCCAGAGTCAGCAGTTCAATAGCGACCTTATCGGCGTTACGATCAAATACAATACTGTCTTTAGTGTTCGCAGTAGCGCTGCCAAGCTTCTGACAATTGATCACATCTTGAGCGGTTTTAAGATCCACATCAAAAGCACCAGGTTCAGATTTCACCCAGGTACAACCACTTACAACCGACACCAACAATGGCGCTGACAGCCATAGACCCAGTCTCATAAAACCTCCATTTGTAACTGTTAACTAAAACGCCATTGTACCCAATCAAACACGGATTTGGGCTGTTGCCTGTCCGAATTACGTGATTAAATACATAAAGATTAAAGGCCAGCAGGGAACAGGATCCAGTTATGACCAGTAAACTTGACCAACTCAAATCCATGACCGATGTAGTAGCCGACACAGGTGATATCGACGCTATCGCCCGCTATCAGCCACTGGATGCCACCACCAATCCTTCTCTGCTTTTCAAAGCCGCACAAATGCCCCAATACGCGCCTTTATTACAACAGTCGATGGACAAAGCAAACGGTGATATCGCCCAGGCCTGTGATCATCTGGCCGTGGCGATTGGCGCAGAGATCGTCAAGCTGGTGCCAGGTCGGGTTTCTACCGAAGTTGACGCCAGATTGTCTTTTGATACTCAGGCCACCATATCCAAAGCCAAACATCTTATAGACCTTTATCAGGAACGGGGCATTGACCGGTCACGCATCCTGATCAAAATTGCATCAACCTGGGAAGGTATCCGTGCTGCTGAAGTGCTGGAAAAAGAAGGTATTCAATGCAACCTGACCCTCCTGTTTAACTTTGCGCAGGCGGTCGCCTGCGCCGAAGCCGGTGTGACTTTAATTTCGCCCTTTGTCGGCCGTATTCTGGATTGGTACAAGGCCAATACCGAGGTTCAGGACTACACCTCGGAAACCGACCCAGGTGTATTGTCTGTGTCGAAAATCTACAACTATTACAAACAACACAATTACAACACCATCGTGATGGGAGCCAGCTTCCGCAACATCGGTGAAATTGAAGGGCTCGCTGGCTGTGACCGCCTGACAATCAGTCCCCAACTGTTGGAAGAATTGGCACAGGATGAGGGCGACTTAAAGCAGCGACTGACGGAGAATGATTTAGGCACATTGATACCAAAACAGACTTTTACAGAAGCAGAATTCCGATTTGCCATGAACGATGATCCAATGGCGACTGAAAAACTGTCAGAGGGAATCCGAAATTTCGTGACTGACCAGGTCAATCTCGAAAATTTGCTAAAAGGGCTGTAAAGACTCCATAACTACCCTCCAAGACCGTATCTGCTCTGCTTCTTGGGTTACTGCTATACTTCAAAGAATCATTCTCCAGTAACCCAAGCAACAGCAGAAAGAACAGCAAAAAGCCCAAATAACTGATCCAACAGCTCGGTATTAAAACTCCAGCAAGGGGCGATAACAATTGGCGATCACTACCCTCACCACCAAGGCTACTGAATCTTCGGCTTACGGCAATAGTTTCTCAAGATATACCAATGCAATGGTCAGTCTGATCTGTGTGGCAATCAGTATCGTCCTCCTGTCATCTGCCGAGGCGGCCCAGATCAAATGGGATCAGGAAACAGTCCGTACAGTTTTGAGCCAGGAGATACAACGTATTGAGACTATAGCCAAACACCCCATCGTGGTGAATGCGGTGTCGGTTCAGAATCAAAAACATCTTAGCCAAACGATTATTCAGCAACGCGACAAAGTGTGGGTGAACTCTGGCGATAATACCCCCTTCAAACAAGCGATGCTAAGCTCCCCCGCCAGTCAATACCTCGCCAACATAGCGACACAAAACCCCAGCTTTACAGAACTGCTGCTAATCGACGAACAGGGTGCCAATGTGGCGGTATACCCTTTAACCAGCGATTACTGGCAAGGGGATGAAATGAAATGGCAATCCATTTTCATTGAAAAACGATCAAGCTATGTAGGATCCATGGAGTACGACCAAAGCAGCGGTCTAAATTCCATACAGATATCCCTTCCCATTCAGGAAAATGGAAAACCCATCGGCGTTATTGTTGTAGGCGTTAAATTGAGCCATATTCTGGCCAGGCAACTCCGCCAGCCTGCGCAAGCTGACTAAATGCCTACTCGAACCTGAGCGCTTCGGCAGGCGCTACCCGGCTGGCTTTCCATGCAGGATAAATCGTTGCCACCAAACTCATCAGCAGCGAAACACAGGCAACTACTACAAAATCTTCCAGGCGCATTTGCGAGGGCAAATAACTCACAGGATAAATCTCCGCGTTCAAAAATTTAATCTGGAACAGCTTTTCCAGCCCGGCAACAAAATCGTGCGCAACCAGCGAGCCCACGACTCCGAACACCAGACCAAGCACAGTACCAACCGTCCCTATCACTGCTCCCTGCACCACAAAAACGGCCAGAATATCACCCCGGCTGGCTCCCAAAGTTTTCAGGATAGCGATGTCTGTTTGCTTATCCACCACCACCATTACCAGGGTAGAAACCACATTAAAGGCAGCAATTGCCACAATCAGAAACAACAACAAACCGACGAGGTTCTTCGACATCTGCACAGCGTGATAGAGATTGCCATGTGTACGGGTCCAGTCAGAACCATAGTACCCATACTCCATACTGCGAACCTGCTGATAAATAATATCCGGTGCGGCAAACAGATCCCGGGTTTTTACCCTGAGACCAGAAACCCTTCCCGGATATTCTGATAATTGACTTGCTGTGTCCAAATTAATCAACGCCAAAGCATAATCCAGCTCGGTACCGGAAGTCACAACGCCTGCAAGAAACATGGCTTTGAACTTAGGTAACTCATGGGCATTACGACTGTTCGGAACCAGAACGGTAATACGGTCCCCTATTTTGAGTCCGAGATTCTCAACCAGACCTGCGCCTAAAACGATTGCATTGTTTGGCTCTTCACCGGAAGATTTCAGTTTTTCCAGTACCGTCGAATCCACAAAGCCTGCAACGGAGGAAACATCCCCCTCACTGTCGATATCAATACCATAGAGAGCGGTAGGCTTTACTTTTTTCCCCACAGACAGCATGGCCTGGAGCTGGACAAAAGGCGCAGCGGCAACAAAGTCGGGATTTTCCAGAATCGTTTCCTGAACTCCACTCCAGTCATCGATTCCATAGCGAAAATAGATGGCCCCATGAGGGATGATTCCAAGAATACGATCGCGAAGTTCTTTCTCAAAACCATTCATAACTGACAGCACAGTGAGCAACAGCCCTACACCAACCATCAGGCCCAAGATGGATATGCCCGAAATGAATGACACCAATTGAGTGCGGCGTCGGGCTCCGGCATACCGCAACCCGACGAATAGATTAAAAAATCTAATCATGCTCCGCTCCGACATCAGTCATCACGGGTCTAGGGGTAGAGGCATCAACACTTTTTGGTTGTAGCAAACCGTCTTGCAATATCATCACACGATCCATCGAATGAGCCAGTCGCTCGTCATGGGTCACGATGATAAAACTGGTTGAGAGGGTCTCGCTTAACTCGGCCAGTAAAGCCTGAATAGAGTCAGCAGTTTGGCGGTCAAGATTGCCGGTTGGCTCATCCATCAAAACGCATGCCGGTTTATTGACCAGCGCCCGGGCAATTGCGACACGCTGCCGTTCTCCACCGGAAAGTTCAGCTGGCTTGTGCTCGACCCTCTGCGACAAACCGACGCGCCCTAACCATATGGCTGCCTCTTCGAGAGCCTTGCGCTTTGGAACCCCTGCAATCAACTGTGGCATAGCCACATTTTCCAGAGCTGTGAACTCACCTAACAAGTGGTGAAACTGATAAACAAACCCCAGATGCTGGTTTCTCAGTTTTCCACGGGTATTATCGTCACAGCTTGAAAAGGCATTCCCCAGTAGCCGAACTTCCCCATGATCAGGGGTATCCAGGCCACCAATCAGATTCAATAACGTTGATTTACCCGATCCGGAACTCCCGACGATAGCCAATCGCTCCCCTCGGGACAAAGTCAGCTCAATACCTCTCAACACCTCGATAACCGCGGGTCCCTGATCGTAGTGCTTGCGTAAATTCAAGCACGAGAGCGCAGGTTTGGATTGGTTTGTTTCCACAGAATCCGCGGCCGAAGAAGTCGTTGGTCGCATAGTATCCGAATCCTTATTATTCATAGCGAAGCGCTTCCGCAGGTTCTACCTGAGAAGCCCTGTAAGCTGGGTACAACGTTGATAACAAACTCAGAATCAACCCCACTGACACTACAATCAGCACATCTGAAAGGAGCAGGACTGAAGGCATATGACTAATAAAATAGACACTGGGGTCAAAGATTCTGATTCCCAACAATGTTTCAATAGAAGCCACGATGGTTCCTATGTGGCTGGCAATCAGAGCCCCAAGAATTCCCCCAAGGAAAACACCAAACCAGCCTATGGCTGCTCCCTGGACCATAAACACTTTCATGACCTGATGACGAGTTAAACCGAGGGTTCTAAGGACCGCAATGTCAAATCGCTTGTCTGCCACCATCAACACCAGGCTGGAAATGATATTGAAAGCCGCCACCGCAATGATGATCATTAGTAGAACAGAGACTACCGTCTTCTCCATTTTTACTGCAGCAAACAAGCTACCCTGAGTTTGGCTCCAGCTGCGAACCGTCAGCTGTTGTTCAAACTGGGAAGGCAGAACCTTAGCGATTGACTGTGCCAACTGATCGGCTTCGTACATATCCCGAGTTCGCAACTCAATGCCACTGACTTTGGAGCCCAGACGGAGCAGCTTTTGAGCATCAGACAGGTGAGTAACCACCAGACTTTGATCCACTTGAGCGCCAATTTCAAAGACACCAACGACAGTAAAACGCTTGATACGTGGATAAATCCCCATAGGGGTTACGGTAAGCTGAGGTAAGGTAATATTGACCTTATCCCCCAGGGATACTCCCAGATAACGGGCCAACAGTCGCCCGATTACAATGTTGTACTCCCCTTCCCTCAGGTCATCCACGGATCCCAGAATCATGCGATCGGCCAGCGAAGATAATTGGCGAACATCTTCAGGCTTCAGCCCCTTAAGCTGAACACCTTGCATCCCCCGTTCAAAACTGACCATGGCATCGCCATAGACATAGGGTGCCGCCGCTTCAATACCGAGCTGTTGAAGGGCAAAATTCTGTAACTCCGTCCAGTCCTGAAGCCCCTCCTCGCTGGACATCAGCTCAATATGAGGTATGACTTCCAACAACCGCTGCTTGATCTCGCGGTCGAAGCCATTCATTACAGACATCACCACAATTAAGGCTATCGTCCCTAAAGTCATGCCAAGAAGGGAAAAGCCGCTCACGAAGGAAATGAACTGATTTCGGCGCTTGCTACGGGTATAGCGCAGCCCAATAAAGAAAGGTAAGTTAAATTTCATCGAGATATTAAACCGAAAGCCAACCGGCACCACAAGTGCTGCACCATAAAACTCTCACTGCCCCACATTTCCAATATGCCTCTCAAGGCTTGATAAGACAAAAACGAGTATCTGGTGATACACTCAGAAACGACGTAAAGATTTAGACACTGATGACAACTGCTGTTGCCAATTGACTACAGTAGACCAGCTAATTTATATGTCCAATCACGGACAGGACAGAACCGCGGGCAAACAGGGCTATGACTACCACAGAACGCCGTAACTACTTTCGCGTCAGCAGCGAGCTTATGCTCAAAATCCAGAAAGTCGACGCCAAAGACTCTGAGACCAGCCAGCCTGAAGACTTGTTCCCTGAAGATAAACAGGCCTCGTATTTAATTCAGGAACTGCACCGCCTGGATAATGAGGCAATGCCCCACCTGTCATCAATTGCAGAATTGAGTCGCCCACTTGCAGACTACCTGTCGATCCTCAACAAAAAAATTGACATGGTGGCACAACATTGCAGCTCACCTTACCTTCACACGCTTTATAGCCCAAAAGAGCAGACCGGTGAAGCCAGCCAAGATGCATGTAACAACCCCGTATTAGTCCAGGTCAACCTGAGCGAAGACGGTATAGCTTTCTACAGCGCGGATCAATGGAAAGAAGGTGACTTTCTGGGACTACGTTTGCAGTTTTTGAACGATTATTCCCATATTACCTGTTTTGCCAGAGTCTTGCGTTGCGAACCCCAGGACAACGATACATTTAAAACCGCCTGCCAGTTTCAACAACTGTCCAAGAATGCTCTAGAAGCACTCAGACGCCATATTATGCAAGCCCAGCTGAGTGCGATTCGACAACAAAGAATGAAAAAGGAGACACGATGAGCCCCTTAGCCAAATACGTTGTTTTACTACCACTTGCCCTGTTCAGTCTGGCGATTCAGCAAACAGCCATTGCAGAGACCATCAAGATACCTGTTGGCCAGCAAAATACCGCTCAACATATTGCCAAACCCCAGATGGGATTAAGCATGGAGCAGGTAGAAGCTCAGTTTGGAGCCCCCCTAAAGCGTAACCCCGCGAAGGGCGAACCTCCAATCACTCGATGGGAATATGAACAGTTCGTGGTCTACTTCGAAAGCAACACGGTGATCCACAGCGTGATCCGTCACAAGCCCACCAATCAGGCCCAACCGTAAAACAGCCAACAAAAAAAGGCACAACACACTTTTACTGTTGTACCTTTTTATAGAATTGGCTCGAATTACCAAAGCCCAACGAGTGTTTTCCTGATGTAGGCAGGATCCTTAAAAACGGTGCACCCTATGCAGGCCATCAAGTGCAGCAATACGGTAAGCTTCAGCCATTGTTGGGTAGTTAAAGGTATTTTTCACAAAGAACTTGATGCTGTTACCTTCTCCAGGCTGGCTCATAATGGCCTGCCCAATATGGATAATCTCCGCGGCTTCAGCACCAAAACAATGGATACCCAAAATTTCCAGTGTATCAATACGGAACAGCAACTTTAACATTCCGACATCTTCACCACTGATTTGCGCTCGGGCTGTATTTTTAAAAAACGCACGTCCGACTTCGTAAGGTACTTTAGCCTCTGTTAACTCTCGCTCTGTTTTTCCTACAGAACTGATTTCAGGCAGTGTATAAATACCGGTGGGCGCATCAGAAACAAAGCGCACGTTCAGTCCACAAATACCCCGGGCACACGCACGCCCCTGATCGAACGAGGCACTGGCGAGACTGGGCCAGCCAATCACATCGCCGGCGGCGTATACGCCTTCTACCGCGGTTTCGTACCGTTCAGACACAGACAACTGTCCGCGATGGTTGGCCTCAAGGCCAATGGCATCAAGATTCAGAGCATCGGTATTACCGGCCCTGCCGTTACACCACAACAGCGCATCAGTACGCAGGCTCTTGCCCGACTTAAGGTGCATGGTAACGCTTCGGGCATCGGCTTCTACGGATTCGTATTCCTCACTGTGACGAACCGTAACGCCACCGTCTCTCAAGTGATAACTGAGGGCATCAGAGATCTCATCATCAAGGAAAGACAACAGCTGTTCACGGCTGTTGATCAGGTCGACCTTTACACCCAACCCTGAAAAAATAGAAGCGTATTCACAGCCGATAACACCCGCCCCGTAAATGATCATTGTGCGCGGGGTATGCTGCATATCTAGAATAGTGTCACTGTCGTAGATACGGGGATGATTAAAATCTACATTGGCTGGACGATAAGGTCGGGACCCCGTCGCGATAAGAACATTGTTGGCGTTGATGTATTCCTTAGCACCATCTTCCAGTTCAACCTCAACCCGTTTGGCGTCGACAAAACGAGCTTCACCCACGTGCACAGAGACACGATTTCTCGCGTAGAGTGTGGTGAGCATATCCACTTGCTGGGGAATGACCTTATTGGCCGCTTCAAGCACTTTAGGATAGGAGACCCAACAGGGTTCACCGATGGCACGAAACAAAGGGTGAGTGTTATAGCGGATAACCTGTTTAACGGCATGCCTGAGTGATTTTGACGGAATGGTTCCCTTGTGAGCACAGTTGCCACCAACCATTTCCGGTCGTTCCACCATAGCGACTTTCATGCCCGCTTTTACTGCCGACATGGCAGCCCCCTCACCCGCTGGACCAGAACCTAATACCAGTAAATCGTAGGTGTACTCCGCCATTACCTCAGTCACTCCTGTTTTTTCGTGAGATTCAACCGTTAAAGCTGCCTATCATTTAAACCGCCTGCCCTTTGTTCACACCAATCCAGACAACCTAATCAGCCGTTATTTTCGTGAAGCATCATATGCCAGGTCTTCAGACTTGCGCACATTGCCCTTTTGCTGTTCTTCATCGCATTTATTCGGGTCGCCACCGCAAAGGTCACAGACGTAATCATCTTTTTTAAGGGCAGCACCAACACCACCACAGGAGCCCTTTAGAGGCTTGCGGCCCATCAGGACCCCCACGGACATGGCAATTACAAAAATCAGCAAGATTGCCAGGGTTAGAAAGAATGTTTGCATGTTTTACTCCTCCTTACTGTACAGAGGTCGTTTTTGCGACCGGCTCTGTTAGATAAGGCTTAAAGGCTTCAGACGAGACTTCTTTTAGTTGTCCCGACTCTTTGATTATAAACAACGCAGCAATTCCTTCGCGATTTGCCAGAGTTAAGGCATCCTCAGCTCCCAGCACACTGAAAGCGGTCGCCATAGCATCTGCTTTAGCGCAGCTGGGGCTCAAAACGGTCACTGACACCAGATTATGGCGAATCGGCCTTCCGGTACGGGGATCAATTGTATGGCTATATCGAACGCCATCTTTTTCAAAATAGTTTCGATAATCACCAGAAGTGGCTACGCCCATATTCGTGACAGAGAGCGGTTGATAAACACTCTGTACCAGGGTCTCATCCGGACGTTCAACGGCAATACGCCAAGGAATTCCACGGGGATTATGCCCTTTTAGGCGCATTTCACCGCCTATCTCTACCAGATAATGATTAATGCCTTCATGCTCAAGCAATTCAGCAAGGACATCTACACCATACCCCTTTGCGACCGCGCTCAAATCCAGGTCAATTGGTTTGTCACGCTTTACCCGTAAACCAGCCTTGTCGAGTTCGAGATGCTGATACCCCACACGGCTTTGGGCTTTAAGAATCTCATCATCAGTGGGAACCTTATCCTCTTCTTGTCCGGGCCCAAACCCCCAGAGATCAACAAGCGGCCTCAATGTGACATCAAAGGCTCCATCGGACATTTCCGACACCCAGAGACTGACATCCAATACCTCTGCAAGCGGTCTGGATACCTTTGTCCATTCACCAACAGGCTGAGCTTTCAGGCGATTGATCTCCGAATTGTCGATATATGTCGACATCTGCTGATTCACAACAGCGAGAGCATTGTTTACCGATGCCTTCAGGTTCGCAAGATCCTCAACTTCACCCTCGGTCACCAAAGTGATGTTATAGGTCGTACCCATAGTCATTCCGGAGAGACGGGTGACTTTAGCTTCCGGCTCTCCAGTACAGGCACTGAGAAAAAGGCACAGGCCAAACCAAAACGAGGCCAGCAAAGCTGACCTCGTTTTGAGGGTACGTCCCATGGAGCGATTATCCACCAAAGTCATCCAACAGGATGTTGTCATCTTCAACACCCAGATCCTTCAGCATTTTAATCACTGCGGCATTCATCATTGGGGGCCCACACATGTAGTACTCACAGTCTTCCGGAGCCGGATGATCTTTGAGGTACTCATCGTACAGGACGTTATGAATAAAGCCGGTCAAACCTTCCCAGTTATCTTCTGGCTGGGGATCCGACATAGCCACATGCCATTGGAAGTTCTCGTTTTCTTCAGCAAGCTTGTCGTACTCGTCTTGATAGAACAGCTCTTTCAAAGAACGTGCGCCGTACCAGAAAGACATCTTACGCTTGGTATTCAAACGCTTCAGCTGATCGAAGATGTGTGAACGCATTGGAGCCATACCGGCACCACCACCCACGAACACCATCTCGTTTTCGGTATCCTTGGCAAAGAATTCACCGAAGGGTCCATACACAGTGATCTTGTCACCTGGTTTCAGACTGAACACGTAAGAAGACATCTGGCCTGGCGGAATGCCTTTTGAACCCGGAGGTGGTGTGGCAATACGAATGTTGAACTTAACAACACCCTTTTCTTCCGGATAGTTCGCCATGGAGTATGCACGGATTACCGGCTCAACCACTTTGGACTCCAGATTGAAGAAACCAAAACGTTCCCAGTCCGCACGATACTCTTCTTCAACATCAAAGTCGGCAAATTTCACGTGGTGCGCAGGCGCTTCCAGCTGTACGTAACCACCAGCGCGGAAGTCAACGTTTTCACCTTCAGGCAGTTTCAGAGTCAGCTCTTTAATGAAAGTAGCCATATTCGGGTTGGATTCAACAGTACACTCCCACTGTTTAACACCGAACACATCTTCAGGCACTTCAATCTTCATGTCCTGCTTAACAGGAACCTGACAAGACAGGCGCCAGCCTTCAGCAGCATCACGCTTGGTGAAATGACCTTCTTCGGTAGGCAACATAGAGCCACCACCAGATTCAACCACACACTTACACTGTGCGCAGCTACCACCGCCACCACAAGCAGAAGGCAGGAACAAACCGCCTTCAGCCAGGGTTTGAAGCAACTTGCCACCGGCAGGAACGGTAAGCGTTTTCTCACCGTTAATTTCAATATTGACGTCGCCGCTGCTAACCAGTTTTGCACGCGCACTGAGGATGATCACCACCAGCGCAAGTACAATGCCGGTAAACATCGCGACACCTAATACGATTGTAATATCCATACTTCGTAATACCTCGCTGATTACAGGTCGATGCCGCCGAACGACATAAACCCAAGTGACATCAGACCCACAGTGATGAAGGTGATACCCAGACCACGAAGGCCTGCAGGAACGTCACTGTATTTCATTTTCTCGCGAATACCGGCCAGAGCAGTAATAGCCAAAGCCCAACCAACACCCGCACCGATACCAAATACGGTAGATTCCGCCAGGTTGTAATCACGCTCAACCATGAACAGAGAACCACCCATAATGGCGCAGTTTACGGTAATCAGCGGCAGGAATACGCCCAATGCGTTGTAAAGTGCAGGTACGTATTTATCCAGCAACATTTCCAGGATCTGAACCATTGCCGCAATCACACCAATGTAGGTGATCAGGCCCAGAAAGCTCAGATCAACATCCGGCAGCCCGGCCCAAGCCAATGCGCCATCAGCCAACAGGTAGGTATAGAGCAGGTTGTTCACAGGTACGGTAATACCCAACACAACCACAACCGCAATACCCAAACCTAAAGCAGCATCAACCTTTTTAGAAATCGCCAGGAAGGTACACATGCCCAAAAAGAAGGCCAGAGCCATGTTGTCGATAAAGATCGCCCGCACAAACAGGCTTAAATAATGTTCCATCGCTTAAGCCTCCTTCACAGTATTGGGACAAATCTTAAACTCTTCTTCTTCCACCTGGTCAGTTTTCCAGGAGCGAATAGCCCAGATAATCAGACCAATCAGGAAGAATGCACTTGGAGGCAACAGCAGCATACCATTGGATACATACCAACCGCCGTCAGTCACCAGAGGCAAGATTTCGTATCCCAGCAGCTTGCCGGAACCAAACAGTTCGCGGATAAAGCCCAAAGCAATCAGCAACGCACTGTAACCCAGACCGTTACCAATACCATCTAAGAAACTGGGCAGCGGTGGATTCTTCATAGCGAAGGCTTCAGCACGCCCCATCACGATACAGTTGGTAATAATCAAACCAACAAATACAGACAGTTGTTTACTGATGTCGTATGCCACAGCCTTCAGAATCTGATCGACCACAATTACCAAGGAGGCAATAATCGTCATCTGAACAATAATCCGAATGCTGCCTGGCGCATGGTTACGCACCAGAGACACAAACAGGTTTGAAAACGCGGTGACCACAGTCAGTGCCACACACATTACCAGCGTTACTTTCAGTGAACTGGTTACCGCCAGTGCAGAACAGATACCAAGGATCTGCAGTGCAATGGGGTTGTTTTCAAAAATTGGTTTTAACAGTAGCTCTTTCACTTTCATGATTAAGCCTCCCCATTTTTCAGGTTGTTCAGGAACTCGGCATAGCCATTGTCACCCAACCAGAACTTCAGCAGATTATCGACACCTTTACTGGTCAGAGTAGCACCAGACAGGCCGTCAATTTCGTAGTCAGAACCCTGAGGTGCAGCGCCTTTAGTGATGGTCAAGCCCACATCGCCGTTTGGCTTATAAGCTTTCTTACCTTCAAACAGGCCTTTCCACTTCGGGTTATCAACTTCACCACCAAGCCCCGGGGTTTCGCCGTGCTCGTAGAAGCCAAGGCCTTTAACCGTGTTCATGTCAGAACCAAGAGCCAGAAAGCCGTACAGAGTTGACCACAAGCCATAACCTTTAACCGGCAGGATGATGGAATCAACTTCTCCGTTTTTCTCTACCAGGTAGACTTCTGTCACGTTCACACGACGACCGATTTTGGCGAGATCCTCTTCACCAGACAGCTTGGTAGACTGAGCTGGGTCTTTAGACGCTTTTCGCTGGTCATAGCGAGAGCCACCCGGCTGTTCAGTGAACGTGCCAGTTTCCATGTCTACCCATTTGGTAGTGATCTGCTCATTGAACTGATCTTCTACTTTCATGCTGCTATCCAGCATGCCAGCAGCTGCAAGAACGTTGCGTTTGAAGTCCAGCTGTTTGTTGGCAACTTGCGCAGGCTTCAGCATCACAGCTGCGGTGGAAACTACCACCGAGCAGACGACACACAGAGCCAGAGCAACGCCAATCGTTTTACCTATAGAATCGTTACTAGCCACGTGCCAACCTCCGCTTAATGTTCGACTGCACTACGAAATGGTCGATCAGAGGGGCAAACAGGTTGGCAAACAGGATTGCCAGCATCATGCCTTCAGGGAAGGCGGGGTTTACCACACGAATCAGAACCACCATGAAACCGATCAAGCCACCAAACCACCACTTACCAGCGTTGGTCATGGAAGCCGATACCGGATCAGTTGCCATGAAAATCATGCCGAATGCAAAACCACCAATCACCAGATGCCAGTGCCACGGCATGGCCATCATCGGGTTACTGGTTGCATCACCAATAAAGTTAAACAGCAGCGAAGTCGCGATCATACCGGCCATAACACCCAGGATAATCCGCAGAGAAGCAATCTTCATTGCCACCAGAACAACACCACCAATGAGGATGGCGAGAGTGGAAACTTCACCAATAGAACCTTGCATGTGACCGAAGAAAGCATCCATCCAGGTTAACTGACCTTGCAGAGCTTCCATCCCTTGGGATGCAGCCACAGACAGAGCAGTCGCACCAGTGTAACCATCAACTGCAGTCCAGACGGTATCGCCTGACATTGAAGCCGGGTATGCAAAGAACAGGAACGCACGGCCAGCCAGTGCCGGGTTCAGGAAGTTTTTACCAGTACCACCGAACACTTCTTTAGCGATCACTACACCGAAGCTGATACCCAGAGCAACCTGCCACAGAGGCACGTCAGGTGGGCAAATCAACGCAAACAATATAGAAGTCACGAAGAAACCTTCGTTCACTTCGTGTCCACGCTTCATGGCGAACAGAACTTCCCAGAAGCCACCTACAATAAACGTTGTAGCGTAGATAGGCAGGAAGTACAAAGCACCGTGCCAAATGTTCTGCAGCCAGCTGTTAGGATCGAAACCGATGGCAAACATGTCACGCCAGTTGCCAATTTCGGTCAGACCCATATCGGCCATGATGGTGTTGGCTTGCCAACCCACGTTGTACATCCCGTAGAACATCGCAGGAAAAGTACAGATCCATACGGTGATCATGATGCGTTTCAGGTCGATACCGTCACGGACGTGAGCAGTCGACTTGGTTACTTCATTCGGGCGATACAGACCGGTATCAATGGCCTCGTACAACGCGTAAAAGTTTTCGTATTTACCACCCTTGTGAAAGTGCGGCTCAATATTATCCAGAAAAGTACGTAAACCCATAGCTTAACCCTCCTTCTCAATGCGAGTCAGGTTGTTGCGCAGGATGGGACCGTACTCATATTTGCCTGGGCAAACGAAAGTACACAAAGCCAAATCCTCTTCATCCAACTCCAGACAACCCAGCTTTTGAGCCATGTCTGTATCACCTACGATCAGGGAACGCAGCAATTGAGTTGGCAAAATGTCCAGCGGCATGATGCGCTCATAAGCACCTACAGGCACCATTGCACGCTCACTACCGTTAGTCGTGGTGTTGAAGTCGTATTTTTTGCCAGCAAACAAGCTGGAAACATAAATGCTCAGGCTGGAGAAGTTGTTAAAACCAGCGCGCAGATAATGCAGGAATGGACGCTCACGCCCCTCTTCCAACACGGAGATCTGCTGATGGTAACGCCCCAGATAAGCAAATGGGCCTGCAGCAGTACGACCACCGAATACAGAACCTGAAATCACACGGTTTTCACCGCTCTTCAGCTGACCAGCAGTCAGTTCATCCAGACTGGCACCAACACGCGTGCGAACCAGACGTGGTTGCTCGACCTGAGGGCCAGCCAGAGAAATAACGCGCTCAGTTGGCAGCTTACCAGTGGTAAACAGTTGACCCACAGCGATTACATCCTGATACCCAATGGTCCACACAGTTTTGGTGGCGCTTACGGGATCGAGATGGTGGATATGTGTGCCAGCATTACCTGCTGGGTGCACACCGGCGAACTCCTGAGACTCAACACGGCTATTATTACCGGTCAGTACGTCGGCGCCCTTCTCTTTACACACGTAAACCTTGCCAGCAGTCAGTTTTGACAGCAGCGCCAGGCCCTGAACAAAATCGTCACGCTTTTCACGAATAATCAACTCGGGCTTGGCAGCCAGAGGATTGGTATCGATAGCGGTTACAAAGATTGAATTGGGTGTGGTGCCTGGAGCAGGCACTTTGCTGTATGGACGAGTGCGCAAGGCAGTCCACAAGCCGGAATTGATCAGGTTTTCTCTAACCTGCTCTTCCGTTAATGAAGCCAGTTGATCTGAAGAGTATTGATTAAAGCTTTCAGCCTCATCCCCCTCAACATCAATGACAACAGACTGCAATACACGTTGCGCACCACGATTAATGGCTGCAACGGTACCGGCGGCAGGCGCTGTATAGCGCACACCTTCAGTCTTTTTATCAGTAAACAATAACTGCCCAAGCTTCACCTTGTCGCCGACCTGAACGGCCATAGTGGGCTTCATACCGTGGTAATCAGCACCAATAACGGCGACAGAGCGGATCTGCGGACCATCCACGATGGCCTGCTCGGGAGCCCCGGATATGGGTAAATCCAATCCCCGACGGATATTAATCATACGTCTCTGCCTAATCACTTGTTGAATAAGTGTGGGCTGCGCGGATGCGCGACCTAATAATTTTTTTCAGATGGTGCATCGATCACGAAAAGATCAAAGAAACCGCACTTTTAGCATCCATTTAGGATAAAGAATCGCCAAAATAGCCACTTCTAGTGTAGACGAAGTCGATTAAAATGCACCCAGCTGACTGAGGCCTCAAGCAATAAACGCCACTGCAAGGCTTGACTGTTGCCTAAGCACAGACTTACCCACCAGATCCGTCTGCGCCCAGAGCAACCTTATGAGTTAGTTGCCAATCAACCACTAACCCCCTAAAAAGTATTGCTCAATAGAGATGCCCCAAATAAACCGCCGCAATTATAAAGATGACAGCCTCTTGTGACCAGAGTGAAGTCAAAGATAAGGCCATTTTCTCGCGAAAAACCGCTGCATTCTCAAGATGTTAGCGATAAGAAATGCAAATATTCGCCGCTCCGGACAAAAAACGACCAGCACAAAAAAGCCGCTGCAACTTGCAACGGCTTTTAAGCAAGGGATCTGCGACACAGAGCCCCCTGTCATCTCACTGCGGAATCGCTTACTCCTGAGGATAGCGAGCGTAATTAACGCCACACATATCTTCCAGACAGCGAACTACCTGACAGCTGTAACCAAACTCATTGTCGTACCAGCAGTACAGAACAGCGCTGTTACCATCCACAATAGTGGCTCGAGCATCAAAAACACACGCGTGGCGGGAGCCGACGAAGTCACTGGAAACAACTTCAGGAGAGTTGGTGAAGTCGATCTGCTGCTGCAATCTTGAGTGCAGAGCGGTTTCACGCATGTAGTTGTTCAGCTCTTCTGCCGTGGTCTCTTTGCCCAGCTGCAAATTCAAGATTGCCATGGACACATTAGGCGTAGGAACACGAATCGCATTACCGGTCAGCTTACCTTTCAACTCTGGCAGAGCTTTGGAAACCGCTTTGGCAGCACCAGTCTCGGTAATTACCATGTTCAAAGGAGCACTGCGACCGCGACGCTCGCCCTTGTGGTAGTTATCAATAAGGTTCTGGTCGTTGGTGTAGGCGTGAACCGTCTCTACGTGACCGTGATTAACTCCGTACTCATCCATCATGGCTTTCAGCACTGGAGTGATTGCATTGGTGGTACAGGATGCTGCGGACAAGATGGTGTCTTCCGCGGTGATATCGCTGTTGTTGATACCGTAAACAATATTCTTGATATCGCCTTTACCAGGTGCAGTCAGAATCACCTTGGAAGCGCCATTGCACTCCAGGTGCTGACCAAGGCCTGCCTCGTCACGCCATACACCGGTGTTATCAACGATGATGGCATTGTTGATGCCGTAATCGGTGTAATCAATCTCGGACGGTGAGTTGGCGTAAATTACCTTAACTTCGTTACCGTTCAGAACCAGAGTGTTATTTTCCTCATCGACACGGATGGTACCTTTAAAGGAACCGTGTACTGAGTCGCGGCGCAGCAGGCTGGCACGCTTAACCAGGTCATCTTCAGCCTTGCCCTTACGGACTACGATAGCTTTAAGGCGCAGAACATCGCCACTACCGGCTTTCTCTACCAGCAAACGAGCAACCAGGCGACCAATACGGCCAAAACCATAGAGTACAACGTCCTGCGGTTCTGGCAGCGGCTTGTTTTCGCTGTCAACAGCACCGGCAACTTCAGCGGCTACGAAATCGGCAACACTGCTGTCACCGCCTTCTTTCATGTATTTAACAGCAATCTTGCCCAGATCAATATGCGCAGGGCCCAGGTTCAGCTTGGCCAGCTCTTCGAGAATGGGATAGGTTTCGAACTCGGACAACTCGTTTTCTTCGATCTGACGCACACGACGATGTGCTTTCATCAGGTCGATGACAGAGCGGTTTACCAATGTACGGCCATACATATAGATGCCTACATTGCGCTCACGATTGAGCTTGCCAATTACAGGAATCATCGCCTCGGCGAGTGCTTCACGCTCTTTCCAGTCCTTGAAATAGTCATCTGGCTTAGGTCGGTTCACGAGTTGTCACCTTAAAAGTCATATTTGGGGAATTAGGACACGGCGTCATTTCTGCCACATCCAACCAATAAAGGGAGCGCTATTATCGTGATTAGATACAGGCGGCGCAAGCTTCTGAGGTAAATCTAAGTAAGTTACAGATTATGGACAGACCCCAACAGGAAAAAGTTAACTGAATTAACCATTTTCACAGGAAAACAGGCCTGTGCGGCGGTCCTGGTCAGGATTCACAGAGGGATAAAGGTCATACTGACCAGACTGTGGGCAACGGTATTGACCGCTCTTTGGGTTTTTCCGGCAATCACCATCGACAAGGCATCCTGATGCGCAATGAGCTTGCCGAACAACCGCTCAAAACTGAGGTTGAATGAGCTGTCAGACAGGGTATCCGTCAGAATGAGAGGACGCCCCCGATCATCCATCCGTGTCCTCAGCAGCCAGACCATTACCTCTATATTCCTTGCACTGTTATAAAGCCGCTGTTGATCCAGGCTATCAAGCCAATAAAACTCCTGTTTATAGCCATAGGCTTCACTGAGCATACTCGCAAGCCCCACCATCAGGGCAAACACCCTGTCCCCTGCAAACGCTGGATCAAAAGCCAGGCGCATGGCATCGATATCGGACAGATTGCGTAATTCGGGTGAAGTTCGAGAGCCCACCGAATAGGCCACAATCGCATTCCAGCGACTTTCGATGGTTTCACCGGGCTTACGCCTTAATTGATTGGGATTCCTCAGGTAAAGTTTGGTAGTGAGCTGCTGCAATAATTGACTGGTCTCACGACGATGGATATCCGCCACCAAATCCACATCGGATTTCGCCAGATTTTTCACATTTAACCCGGATGAAACTGAGGTGCACCCTGCCATCAGCAGCGTCAACAGTACCAGCGGCAACCATAGACCGATATTTGGCCCCGCACACATCATTAACTTGAAAGGCCGCCAGGTATAAACGCTCTGTTTAACCATGTCACTTAACCATCAAAATCCATCTTTTTTATTATTTCTGTCACGAAGCTACCCCTTAGGACCGCTGGAAGCTCCCCCCAGGACCAAGATTAGCACCCCGCCTATAAACAGAAGCAACTCACTCCAAAAGCGCCACCCTGTTGAACGCCTGTCATTAAGCATAGATTATTCCTTTGCGGCGTGTCGGCAATCAGCGTTACAAAAGCCTTGAAAACCCCGCTACAATAGCGCCGCCGTTTACATTAGAGCCCGGACTAACCATGACCCAACAATCTCCTCTCTCTCCACGATTGAACACTAAACCCGGCAACAAACAGAGCTGGGGCAATCTCCGCGGGAGTGGACGATCATTAGCTTTATGCCAAGCGGCCCAAGACCACGAAAGCCTGACCCTGATCGTTACTCAGGACACTGAAACCGCCCGACGTATCGAGAGCGAGCTGAAGTTTTTCCGCGGACCCGATGTACAGCTGCCTGTCCTTCATCTTCCTGACTGGGAAACCTTGCCCTACGATAACTTCTCACCCCATCAGGATATTATTTCCGAACGGTTACAGACTCTTTACCAACTGCCTCAGACAGAAAAAGGCATTCTTGTTGTGCCCGTCAGCACGCTGATGCATCGACTGCCACCATCGTCTTTTCTACACGCCAACAGCCTGATGGTGAAACCCGGACAGAGATTCGTTATTGACCAAATGCGACTGCAGCTGGAAAACGCCGGCTATCATTGTGTCGACACAGTTTATGAGCACGGTGAATTTGCGGTTCGTGGCGCCCTGATGGATATATTCCCCATGGGCTGCAAAACCCCATACCGTATCGACCTGTTCGATGACGAAGTAGAAACCCTGAGAACCTTTGATCCGGAAACCCAGCGCTCTATTGATCAGGTGGAAGCCATTGAGCTGCTGCCCGCCAAAGAATACCCTCTCGACAAGGCCGGCATCTCTCATTTCCGTGACAGCTGGCATCAGCGTTTTGACGTCGACCATAAAGCCTGCCCAATTTATCAGGACATCAGTGCGGGCATCAGTCCCGCAGGTATTGAGTACTACCTACCTTTGTTCTTTGACGTTTGCAGCACCTTATTTGACTATCTGCCGCAAAGTACTCAGGTATTTTTGTACGATGAAATCGATCAGGCGACCGAGCAATTCTGGCGAGAACTGAGCAGCCGATATGAGAGCCGCAGCGGTGACCTTGAGCGGCCGCTGCTGAAACCCAACGAAATGTTTCTGTCTGCCGGTGAGGTTTTTGGCTACCTGAACACCTACCCCCGAACAACACTGAGCACGCGCACCCTGGATGCAGGCCCAGGACACCACAACTTCTCCTGCGAACCCCAACCCGAGATTACCGTTAACTCCCGCTCGGATCACCCACTGGATCGCATTGAACACTTTCTCGCCGACACAGCCAAGCGAGTGCTTTTTTCAGCAGAGTCCGCCGGTCGCAAAGAGAGCCTGCTGGACCTTTTGCAACGCATTGACGTCACTCCGGCCAGCGTCAACAGCTGGCGAGAGTTTGTAAACAGCACCGAGACCATTGCCATCATTACCGCCCCTCTTGATCTTGGCTTGAATCTCCCGGACCCAAATATCATTCTGATCACTGAGTCCGAGCTTCTCGGTGAGCGTGTTCAGCAACGACGACGACGCAAACAACAGCAGGATCAGGGCGAGATGGCCATCCGCAATCTCACTGAATTGCGTGTAGGGGCCCCGGTAGTCCACATTGATCACGGCGTGGGCCGCTACCTGGGAATGGAAACCATTGAAACCGATGGTCAGACCAACGAATTCCTGACCCTCAAATACGCCAACGATGCCAAGCTGTATGTGCCGGTAGCCAGTCTCAATCTGATCAGCCGTTACTCTGGCGCTGATGACGAACTGGCCCCACTGCACAAACTGGGCAGCGAACAATGGCAAAAAGCCAAGAAGAAAGCCGCAGAGCAGGTACGGGATGCCGCTGCCGAACTGCTGGATATCTACGCCCGCCGGGCCGCGCGCAAAGGCTTTGCCTTTGAAGACCCCAAAGATGCATACGAACGCTTCGCCAGTGGCTTTCCCTTTGAAGAGACCCTCGATCAACAAACCGCGATTGAGGCAGTGCATCGTGACATGATCTCAAGTCAGCCGATGGATCGACTGGTCTGCGGTGATGTCGGCTTCGGTAAAACAGAAGTGGCCATGCGAGCCGCATTTATCGCCGCCCACAGTGGTAAACAAGTCGCCATTCTGGTGCCTACCACCCTGCTGGCCCAGCAACATTTTGAAAACTTCCGTGACCGTTTTGCTGATTGGCCTATCCAGATCGACTTGATCTCACGTTTCCGCTCCGGCAAAGAAATTGATAGCGTCCAGCAACGACTGGCTGATGGCAAAATCGATGTCATCATTGGCACCCACAAACTGCTTCAGTCAGATCTAAATTATAAAAATCTGGGACTGCTGATCATTGATGAAGAACATCGTTTTGGTGTTCGCCAAAAGGAAAAGCTGAAATCCCTGCGCTCCGAAGTGGACATCCTGACCCTGACGGCAACGCCCATTCCAAGGACTCTGAATATGGCCATGTCCGGGATTCGCGATCTGTCCATCATCGCAACCCCGCCAGCCAAACGCCTGTCAGTGAAAACCTTCGTTCGCCAGAGTGATCCCAATCTGGTTAAAGAGGCGGTTTTGCGTGAGATCCTGCGTGGCGGCCAGGTGTATTACCTGCACAACGAAGTGAAAAATATCGAAAAAACCGCTCGCGAGCTTGAAGAGCTGATCCCGGAAGCTCGGGTTGCCATTGGACACGGCCAGATGCGCGAGCGCCAGCTTGAACAAGTCATGTCAGACTTCTATCACAAACGCTTTAATGTACTCGTGTGCACCACCATCATTGAAACCGGTATCGACGTCCCCAGCGCAAACACCATAATCATTGACCGTGCCGATAAATTTGGGCTGGCACAGCTTCATCAGTTGCGCGGGCGCGTTGGCCGCTCTCACCATCAGGCCTATGCCTACCTTCTGACCCCGCACCCGAAAAGCATGACGGGTGATGCCCAAAAACGCCTGGAAGCTATCGCTCAGACAACGGACCTTGGGGCTGGTTTTACCCTTGCCACTCACGATCTGGAGATTCGAGGAGCCGGTGAGCTGCTCGGTGACGAGCAAAGCGGCCAAATGCAGGCAGTTGGGTTCACCCTGTACATGGAAATGCTTGATCGTGCAGTCAAAGCCATCAAAGAAGGCAAAACCCCCAACATTGACGAGGCGCTGGATACCGGTATCGACATCAATCTTCGGGTACCAGCCTTAATCCCCGACGATTACTTGCCCGATGTGCATACACGCCTCATGATGTACAAGCGCATTGCCAATGCGGAGACCGATGATGCACTCAGAGAACTGCAGGTCGAAATGATCGACCGCTTTGGCCTGCTGCCAGAACAGAGCAAGAATCTGTTCCGGATCAGCAGTTTGAAACTCAAGGCCCAACAGCTTGGAGTCAAGAAACTGGAGGCAGGGGCTCAGGGCGGGCGCATTGAATTTGCACCTGTGACACAGGTAGATCCGTTGACTATTGTTAAAATGGTGCAAACTCAACCACAGAAATACCGCCTGGAAGGAGCCAGTCATTTAAAGTTCAGTCTTGATATGGATAATAATGACAGCCGCATCCAGAAAGTTACTGAATTGCTGCAACAATTGAGCGCTGCTTGATCCACATTTTTTGAGACTGATATTGCATGCTGAACTTTCGCCGCACACGACAACACCTGACCCGCCTGATAAGTCTGAGTCTGCTGAGTGGAGCTGGCCTGGCCAGTCTCGCCTCACACCCTGCCTTCGCCCAGAACAATGACGAGAACGCCACTTCCCAGCGCTGGTATCAGGTGGAAGTCATACTTTTTACTCAAGAAGAATCACTTGATGACGAAACCTGGCGCAATGATGTCGCTCTCACCTACCCATCCAACTGGCTCGAGCTGAAAGACCCGAACTCCACCAGCGAATCTGCCGAGACGGATCCCGAAACTGGTGAAGTACAAACCATAGAGCGGCAGCCTGACATCAACCGCGATCCTTTTTACACACTACCGGACAACCTTAGGGAACTGAACCGACAAGCCGATGCGCTAAAATATTCAAAGTCTCACAGACTTCTGTTCCATGAAGCCTGGAGGCAACCGGTCAAATCCCCCTCTACGGCACCCTCGATCATTGTCGCCGCCGGTGAAAGTTATGGCGACCACCGGGAACTTGAGGGCAGCATCAATATTAGCGTATCGCGTTACCTTCACCTCAGCACCAATTTATGGCTGACGAGCTTCACTCGCAACACGGGACAACAGACTTCAAGTACTGAACACAAAGATGGCTATTGGCCAGAACTGCCGACGCGCCCCTCTCAACGCCGGAACCGCTCAACGGCTTCTCAAAATTATTATCAGACCGATGAAGACCCGACATCTTCAGACTTTGGATTAAGCGCCGGCAACTCAGCATGGGAAACCAATGGCAGCACAGCCTGGGACTCAGGCTCTGGTGGAACGGCCTGGGAAAGAAATCAGCAGTTTGGCAATGATTACGACTTCAGCAGCAAGGCCTATCTGCCCTCAGAGATCAGCGTCTTCCGCCAGCAACGTCGCATGCGCAGTGGAGAAGTGCATTATATCGACCATCCGAAAGTAGGTATGGTAATCCTGGTAACGCCCTACGATGCATCTGCAAACAGCAGCACCGGAGAAGTATCTTCAGCAGACATAGCGACAAACGCACAAAGCCTGAACTAAAAATACGCCAATCAGACACGCGGTTTCACGGAGAAACACCGTTTGATTTAAGCAAAAACGCCGGCATGCCGGCGTTTTTTATATATTCGATAGAGGTTTTTAGCTTACACAGCTGACATTTTCTGCCTGCAAGCCCTTATCACCTTCGAGTATGTCAAATTCTACGGATTGGCCTTCAGCCAGTGAGCGATAACCCTCACCTTCAATGTTACGGTAATGAACAAAAACATCGTCGCTATTTTCACCACGAGTTATAAAACCGTAACCGCGAGCATTATTGAACCACTTAACCGTGCCAACTTCACGAGTTGCCATACTATTCCACCTCTTTATTTTTATAAGATACTGTAAATCACACCGTCCAAATCCAGCTATTGTTGCCAGTATTTAGAGGGTTACACCCTTACCGCCACTTTTCCATCTATAGTAGAGTAACGATAGTGTCACGACCTCTCTAAAGAATCCCAAACCTTCGACCCGGAAAGCTCGGACAACAGCGATATCCCCATACCACCGTTTGGCCATTGACAGCCCTATTTTTAAGTTAATTTTTTGTGAGTGTCCAGTAAAACACCAAAAAAATGTACTTTCATCCCCAACTAGATCTCAAAGACGTACAAATCTCTCGATTAGCACCCTTTGAAGGCACCAACGTCCTCGGAGGAAGTCATGTCATAGTCGCGAAAAACAAACAAAGGTTTTTTTCAGGAGTGCTCTGCCATTAGGAGTGCTCTGCCATTAGAGAAACATGAGCTAGAGAGAATCTATTAATCAGTAGGGTCACATGAACAACAGCAAGCCACCAGATCAATGTCCCGAGTCATTCATCAGAACAGCGAGAGCCGCTACCAGTATCGCTCTGACATTATTCATGCCCAGCGCCACAACTTCACCTATCTCTTCCATGGATATCGGACTATCTGTGAGACCTGCCCCCCAGTTGACTACTGCACAAATGCTGCCGTATTGCAGCTGTGCCTCTCGAGCCAGACAGGCTTCAGGCATGCCGGTCATTCCTACCAGATCGCAACCATCCTTCTTGAGGCGGCGAACCTCCGCAGCGGTTTCCAGACGCGGCCCTTGTGTGCAACCGTAGACACCGCCATCTTCACAAGCCAGACCGCACTTGTCTGCAGCCAACAGCAGAGCCTCTCGAACAATGGGATCGTAGGGATCGGTAAAGTCAATATGGTCCAAAGGCCCTGCAACACCATCATAAAAAGACGATTCACGGGCCACAGTGTAATCAATGACCTGATCCGGAATCACCAGCGTGTGAGGCCCCATTGACGGAGCCAGCCCCCCTACCGCATTCACGGCCAAAATATGCGTGACTCCCAATGCTTTGAGAGCGGCAATATTCGCCCGGTAATTGATCTTGTGCGGCGCCAGCGAGTGATCGGACCCATGACGGGCCAGAAAGAAAAAGCGATTGCCATCATAACACCCCTCTTTAATTGGCCCGGACGGTTTGCCAAAAGGCGTCTCTGGATAATGAGTGGAAAGCCAGTCAACGCCTTCAAACTCGCTCAAACCGGTACCGCCAATCATGGCAACACGGACCTCAGGCGACAGTTGAGTCTTGCCCTGAGAAGTTCCAGTGTTATTCCGTAAATCACCCATGAGCTGCTTCCGGCTTATGCGAGCGGCTCAATTCAGGCTCTGCAGGGTTCACCGAGACACCATCTGGCAGATGCAGCGTTGACGTTGGGAAAGCACATTCAGCACCACAGGATTCAACAATATTCAGAACACCAAGCAATACGTCCTGCTTAATCTCGTGGAAATGCACCCAGTTTGTAGTTTTGGTGAAGGTGTAGATAAAGAAGTCCAGGGATGAGGCCGCAAACTTGTTGAAGTTCACAATCAAGGTTTGATCGGTATCGATCTCGGGATGATTTTTCAGGTACTCAGTGACCTTGTCGATAATTTCTGGCATCAAATGACCATCTGAATACCGTATCCCGATAGTTTCATTGATGCGACGATTACTCATCCGCGAAGGGTTTTCGATGGATATATGAGTAAACGTGGAATTGGGCACATACAGCGGCCGCTTATCAAACGTTCGAATTCGGGTTACCCGCCAACCGATATCCTCAACCGTACCCTCGATTTCCTGATCCGGTGAGCGAACCCAGTCACCCACGCTGAAGGGACGATCCAGATAAACCATCAAGCCACCAAAAAAATTGGCGAGCAGATCTTTGGCGGCAAAACCCACTGCAACACCACCGATACCACCAAAAGCCAACACTCCGGAAATACTGTACCCAAGCGACTGCATAAGCACCAACACAGCCGTGATGATAACTGACATACGCAACAACTTGCCGATAGCCCTTACCGTGGTTTCATCCATCGGTTTTTGGGAGTACTGCGGGTCCATGAAGTTTTCTTCGGCGCGCCGAATCAACAACACCAGGAACCAGGCCAGCAACACAACGACGCCGATTCTCCGTGCTGGCTCGATAATTTGTATCAGCTCATTCTCAGAGGCCTTGGCGGCTACCTGAGCCGCCATCGACAACCCCACCAACCAAACGATCCAGTGAAACGGTCTTCTGGCCGCGCCAAGCAGAGCATCGTCCCAAAGGTTATGAGTCTGCTCGGCTTTTACCAGCAGACGATCAAGAATCAACTTTACGACCAGAGCTGCCACCAGCGTCAGCAACACGATGGTAAACACTTCTACGATCCAGTAATTACCTCGACCGACCCAGCCCATGAACTGGGATAACCAGTCAGCAAACTGATCTGTGAATTCAGACATGCATCAATCCCTATTATGATGATTTGGTTTCAGAAGATCCCTGTGTGCCCGGGCTGGTCGGATCAACCGACATGGCAGCCGCATCCGGCAACAGAGCCGTTAACGCTTCCGCCGTTTGCTTCCAGCGCGGCAGAGCCTGTAATTCGGTTCTCGACAGGTGTTTTTGCGCGCACATCGAATTCCGATCGGCCACTCCGCAAAAATACAATTCCGGATCCAGATTATCCAGAACAGACCGGGCGCCCTCGCGGTTGTTGCAAACCAGTACCATATCGCAGCCCGCCTTAAGTGACGCCTCTGCCCGCTGGACATAGGTTCCCATCTGGGTTGCCCCTGCCATGGTCAAATCGTCACTGAAAACAACACCGCTATAGTTCAACTCATCGCGCAGAATATCTTTCAACCATTTGGAAGAAAAACCAACGGCCAAGTCTTTATCCACCTTTGGAAAGAGGATATGGGCAGGCATCAGCGCATCCAACTGATCAGACAGCCCCACAAAGGGCTTCAGATCCTTTTCGCGGATTGCGTCCAGATCCCTGTTATCCACCGGCAATTCAAGATGACTGTCGCCCCGAACACTGCCATGGCCAGGGAAATGCTTGCCGGTGACCGCCATACCGGCCTCGCGAGCGCCCTCGACAAACGCGCCACCCAAAGCCGTTACCCGTTCCGGGTCGGCCGAAAAAGCCCGATCTCCGATGACACTGCAAAACTCATCATCCACATCAAGAACCGGCGCAAAGCTGAAATCCATACCAATGGCCAACACCTCAGAAGCCAACAACCAGCCACAATCGCGAGCCAGAGCCAAAGCGCCCTCTGGATCCTGCTGATACAGGCGATCAAACTCCTGCATTGGGGGAATACGGGTGAAGCCGTTCTTGCAACGCTGGACCCGGCCGCCTTCCTGATCCACACAGATCAACAACTCAGCTCGCTCAGACCGGATGGCAGCGACTAAAGACGCCAACTGATCGTAATCCTCAATGTTTCGGGCAAACAGAATTACACCGCCAACAGCAGGATGTCGGAGCAGAACCTTCTCTTCATCAAGCAGAGATGGGCCTAGCAAATCGAGAACTACAGGGCCTAATGTCATGGGAGTATTTAAAACCTTCTTATGCGGCAGAGGAAAGGGATAAGAATGATAACTGAGGGCAGCAGAAACGTCGCGACTGCATTTCACAGCCACGCCATTATACGTGTGTTTTAAATGTCTTCGCTGTTCAACATGCCGGTAACGGCTGGAATCAACAGGCCGACGACTTCGTTAACGGTACTGTCCTTGTCAAAATCGGCTTTGAGAATATTGCTGATGGACTCAAAGCTGGACAATGTAAAGACAGAGGCCCCAAGCATGAAATACAAACGCCAGTAAAATACTTCCGGCTTCACTTCAGGCATGGCCTCACGCAGTAAGCCGGTGAAACGAGAATAATAAGTGCCGTATTTGGCAATGATGAAATGACGCAAATGCTCCTGCGACTGAGTATAGGCAAGCCCGAGCAGACGCATAAACTGATTTGGGGAATCCCCCAGTTCTTCCATGGACTTTAACAACGTGGAATACAGAAGATCGATGAGTTCATCAACTGTCAGGGTGCGCCCTTCCGTTTTAGCCTGACGGCGATCCAGCTCTGCATCCAGAGTTTCGCAAAAAGGATCCAGAAACTGGGCAAAAACGGCCTGAATCAAGGCTTTTTTGGAGCCGAAATGATAATTTACAGCCGCCAAATTTACATTGGCTGTACTGGTGATGGTTCTCAAGGAAGTTTCAGCATAACCACGCTCTGCAAATAATGCAGCGGCAGCATCCAATATTCGAGTGATTGTATCCTGATCCTGCCCGCCAACAGTGGACACGCTATTAAGCGACGTTCTTCGCCTCAAATGCTTCTGGGCTAATAAAGCCGTTGGCACTGTGTCGGCGGGTTCGATTGTAGTCCACTTCGATATACTGGAAC
>NZ_JAHKRS010000005.1 GCF_018863235.1 Pseudomaricurvus albidus | reverse complement strand
CCGGAACCGGTGACCGTACTGCTACCGGATACCGTGCCCTCATGCTGAGCCACTTCCACATCACTGAAGTTAATACTGGCAGCAATCAGTTCTTGATTATTGCCCGTCAATTCCCAAGAACGTGTGGCGGTAGATTCCACGACGTCACCGGCCCCTGACCCGCCATCCACGTTGAGCACGGATGTAAACGTAAAGCCACCCGCTTCAACCGTGTTGGAGGCAGCGCCAATAGTGAACGTTTCTGCTACTCCATCAGCACCTTGCACCGTCGCATTATTGGCATCGGCCACCTCCATATTGGAGTAAGTAATACCGTCTTCACTCAGTTGATTGTCGACGCCGGTTAACGTCCAGGTATGACCATCACTGGCCGTCAAGGTGTCTATTCCGGTACCCGCGTCCACCAAAGTGATGTTGCTATACGTCAAACCTTTCTGGCTGACCTTTCCAGCTTCGCCACTGGCGACAAAGATATCATCACCAGATGTACCCAGTACGCTGCTGCCGGTGGCAGCGTTCGCTTCTTCCAAGCCACTGAAGTTAATGCCGAAGTGAACCACTTGTACATCTGCATCCGTGCTCAGCTGCCAGGCTTCTGCACTGCTGCTGGTCAAGACATCGTTGCCACCACTGTTATTGCCGCCGTCGACGGTATCAATACTGCTGATCAACACCCCATTGGCCGTAATGGTATTAACGCCCTCAATTTCAAAGGTATCAGCATTGCCGGAACCGGTGACCGTACTGCTACCGGATACCGTGCCCTCATGCTGAGCCACTTCCACATTACTAAAGGTAATACTGACAGCAATCAATTCATTGTCATTGCCTGTCAATTCCCATGCGCGGGGCGTGGTGGATTCCACCACATCGTTAATCGCCGGATCGGAAGAGCTGCCACCATCCACATTAGCGATATCGTTAAAGGTAATCCCCGCTACATCCACAGCATTGGCACTGGCACCAACTGAGAAAGTTTCAGCGACATCATCCCGACCAACTATTTGGCCATTACTACCCGCATCGACTGTATCAGCTCCAGAAATATTGATCTCATTAGTGATTCCGTTAGTGGTCAACGCATTAGCACCCGTGAGAGTAAAAGTATTCCCAGAGCTAAAAACAAACTGGTCGTTGTCGTTTTCCCCACCACGTGCATTTACAACAATCGCGTTGCCTGAACTAAGGTTACCCAAGGTATTGTTACTATCCTGACCATCTCGGCCAACAGCGATACTCATATTGCCGGAACCATTGCTTATAGTTCCTTCATTCGTCAATGCCATGGTGTCTATTTCAACATTTCCACCAGAAGTCGAGATATCGGAACCACTTGCAATGTTTATAGAGCCAACGCCATCAGAAGTGTAACTGTCACCTCCATCTCCAAATCCTAAAGCACCAGCATCAAAATCAGCATCGGTTTTAAAACTTATTAATCCGCCATTCGTAGCGATATTATTGTTTACTGCTATATTTTCTCCCGCAGTAAAATTCACATATCCACCGGCTGTTTCAATCGCGGAGTTAATCGTAATATCTTTACCAGCTTTCAATTCCAGATTGATTGAGTCATTATTACCAGTGGCTTTAACACCTGCATTCAGTGTTATATTCTTTTCAGCATCCAATATTAAAGTGGCATTGTTATTTCCGCCTTTATCAAAATTGATGAGGCTATCGACCACAATGCTACCGCTGGCACCATTAGTCTCATCAGCCGCATCTTGGACACTGGCATATGCAGATCCGGAGAGATCAACATTAGTGCCTGAAGGTTGTTGATGATAACGTGCGGTAATAATTACGCTAGTTCCGTCAGTTAAAACATTTCCAAGATCGGATGCGCTAATTTGGTTGGTACCATTAGTTGTCCCAATTGTGAAGTCCGACGGATCCAACAACCACATCCCCGCCTTGCCGTGAGCGTGTGACTTGGCGACAACAGTTCCATCAACCGTCAAGGTCTTTTTACCAGAGGTTTCGACAAAACCACCATCACCACCCAGCAAGCCAGAACTTGCATCAATATAACCGTAGAAATAAGTATCTTCGTTGGCCCAGACGATAACCTTGCCGCCGTCGCCTTCATCAATACCGCTGGCATCAATAACCGTATTTTCTGCTACCGTGGTGGTTGTGGCATTACGGACGTTTTCATTCTTGCCAAGATAGTCGCCGCCTATCAGGATTTCACCACCCGCCTGGGTACCTCTTGCAGAAATTAAAGACCCTTCGCCGACTTCGACTTCGTCACCGAGAACTTTGACGGCACCTCCTGTACCGTTTGTTCCGTCGGCGACCAGTTCACCGCTGTTAACAACCTTATTGCCCTCAAGCTTGATAGTGCCTCCAGACTCACCAGAAGCATTAAGGCTGCCTGAATTCGCGACTTGACCACCATCACCAAACAGACGAATAGTGCCACCCGAGACATCAATGCCTTTAGCGGTAATTACGCCTTCGTTATTCACGGCACTGGAAAACAGATCTTTGGAGACTGCGGCTTCGAGAAGTACCTTTTTACCGTCAATGCTGCCCTGATTGACAACTGCAGAATCCAGACCGAGATCGTTCTCAAGCACCTCTTTAGTCACTTTGACGCCCATCAGGCCATCTGTATCAAAGGTCAATAACGCTTCGTCACCCGCTGACAGGGAAACGACATCGGCACTGATCATGGCACTGGAAGTGTTCGCTGCGCTTTTACCTACCAAAGCCGCCGAGGATGCGTTAATTACACCGCTGTTAATGACGGCGCCGCCCTCTCCTTCAACACCTTTGAGGAGAATATCTCCATTCATAAAGTCAGAAATGGACACATCCAGACCAGAAGCCACAAGACCGCCCACATTAACTGTGGCCGATTCTGTAAACATGATGCCACGGGGATTGACCAGCAGTACGTTACCGTTTGCATCAATGGACCCGTGAATCATACTGGGGTTTTGATCCAGAATTCTGTTTAAAACGATAGACGATGAACTGGGCTGAATAAACTGGACCTTTTCATTCTTGCCGACATTGAAAGTATCCCAATTGATTGCCAGATGCTTACTGGACTGATTGATTTTTGTCGTCAAATCAGATCTTGAAACCGAACCAGTGCCACCGACAATAACTTCGCCAGCTGGAGCAGCACTTACACCAGCAGAGAACAACAGTTGAGATGCCAGCACCCCTCCAAGAGCCAGTGTTTCCAAGGTAATGCTTTTCGCTAGTGGATTCCGCTCAAAGGTGGTGGTTGAATTGGATTTCACAGTATTAATTCCTTTTAAATTTCCCATGCCAACATCTCACTGGCTCATGTGTTAACAAACGTTTTTTTGGCTTCGCCGCTACGTAAGCGTTAGACCAAAATCTATGCCCTTATCGACAGCTACAGCTCTTAAAAGTAGAAGGTGAAGTCGGCGTAAACCTGCAAAGAATCTGCACCATCACCGATACCTTCAACCGAAGATTTTGAGCTGGACGGACGTGAGAAGGTAAATTGAGAGGCAAAAGCCTCACCCCAATTGACTTTGAAGATCATCCCGAAACTGGACAGATAAGCCCAACTATCGTTATAGCCCTCTTCATAATTGACTAGAGACCCATATCCTGAGTCTGCTATCAAACCAAACTGAAGCAGGTCATTAAAATAGTGTCCGTCATACACCTCAAAATTCATAAAGTGTGGCAAATCGAAGTACCACTCAGCGGACAGTAAGCCGACCTGATCAGCGGAGAAGTCACGTACGGTGAAACCTCTGACAGAGTTCGCACCACCCAATGATATCTGCTCAAAGGAAGGTAGAGACTGCTCGGAATACTGCCAGCGAGACTTAACAATCAAACGACTCTCTGCATCTGTGAAAGGCAATGGCACAAAGAACAATGAGCTGGTATCCATTGAGAATTTCTCAAAATCATCTCCACGTTCTTCCGGGACATCCAACTGGTGTTTACCGTAACCCAAACGAATGTTGGCCACGTTAAACATGCGAATGGATTCAGCAAGATCATCCACATAGAAGCTGACTTCTCCACCTTTAACGTGCTCCGCCTGGTCATAAATGGAATCAACAGAAGTAATTTCTGTACGCTTATCGGTGTAATCAATACCTGCACTGAAGTTAAAATCGCGCGAGCGATAGAACTTTTGTTCCAAGCCAACGGCGTAGGATTCGTTGACCCCCTCCATTTGCAATTGATTTATTACAGAGTTGCTATCACCATCGACATCCGTCAACTCAAACTCATTCCGTTCTGCCGAGAGAGTTAGGCGGGTGCGGGCACTCCAAAGTGGAATACTGTAACTGGCCTGATACAAATCCGTGTTGCCCGGATCTGCAGATTTTAAATAACCCAATGTCAGACGATCACCACGGCCCAGAGGGTTCAGCAGTTCTCCGACAACATACCCCCGTTTATCGCCAGTAAACCGCGAACCATGGTTATCAGCACGAACAGCCATATTCCAGGACTTTTCATTACGTACCCGAAGATTCAGGGCTGTTTCACCCGGTGCGTCTCCTGCCGTAAAATACCCGGTAACGTCCAGTCCCGGCATATCATTTAGCAGGTATAACCCTTCTTCCATATCTTCATGGCTCACCAAGCTGCCGACATCATTGCTAAAAGGCTGGCTCAGCACTTTGTTGCCGTATTTCTTGTTATCCTCTACGACAACTTTACCCAAAACCCCTTCCTGAATGGTCAGGGTAATTTCTCCATTTTTAACTTCTTGCTGAGGGATTTTGACCTGAGCCAAAAAGAGGCCATGCTGTCGATAATAACGCGTCAGCTCGTTAGTAATCTCTTCGAGATCAGCGTAGCTGATACCACGCTCTTCGTTTTGCTGCTTAATAATTTCAATCAGCTGCTGAAGATTTTCTGCATTTAGATTAGCGACACTCTGTCTGGCCCCTACTTTATCCAGATAGGCCGCCAGCTCTTCGAGGTTTTCACGAGTGTAACCACTGGCAAATATCTGATCCTCCTTCATATATTTAATACGAAGATTCTCTGCGTATGTTTCAACATCTTCTTTGGTGATACCGTAATCAGGAAAATCCTGAAGCCTGTGAAAATTAAACTTCTTAACGGTAATTCTTGGACCATCAATGCGACTGTTTTTCTCTGGAATATCAGTATCCAGAACCGGGGCATTATCCTCCACGGTACGATACAGATACTCTCTGGTCACATCGGATTGAGAAAATGGTGTTTGAGCGTGTATCGAATCACTCTGTAACGAGCGCTGAAAATTGGAAACCGGAAAGTTACCCGCTTCTGCCAAAACCTGCATGCTGCATAGTGATACGAAAGGCAGAGTGACAGCCATAGGCAAAGTGACAGCTGATGGCCACTGAGCTTTCTTAAATGACATCCGTTTCATAACAGGAAAACCCCTAACATGTTTCTCTCCAAACCACTTTTATATTGACAATTAAAGTTCTCTGGCGACACGAAATCCTGTTGTGTCGCCAGCCATTCCGTTATGGTCTCTGCGAGTGGTTATCAAACAGCGACTCATTGAATCCTCTCGACTTCCACCAAGCGCAACCAGACTGCCATCACCAGCCACTGCCCATTCCTGGACATTACCAACCTGATTGAATAATCCGTTACGATTAGGCTTACCCACTGAAACGGAGACAAGCTCGTCCCCTTTTTGGATCGCACCAAAACGTAGATGGCAGTTCCGGTCCGGATCCTCTTTTTGCCCGCCTGCCTGGGCCGCAGAAAGCCATTCCTGCTCAGTAGGCAAACGATAGCGATGTCCTGACTCAGCAGACAACCAATCCAGATAGCGCTTTGCCAGGTCCACTGAAATACTGTTGGCAGGGAGACTTTTCGACAGACTGCCAAGGTTTCCACAGTTACCCTTGGCCATACAGAAAGATTTCATATCCGCTGCACTGACTTCATATTTGCCCAGCGCAAGCTTTCCACCAGACGGAGACTTAACAACTACCAGACTTGGACCTACACCTCCGGAAGCAAGACGATCCTGACAACTGAAGCGGGCACCACGGGAGCCACTGCCGGCCTTCAGGTGCGCACAGAAATCAATTTTGATCGACTCCAGTGCTGACTGCCCAGGGAACAAAGCTTTGGCATCAACCAATAGGTCCTCGGTCTTTTGTGGATTTGTTGCCTGAAGCTTGAGGAAGCAGCTGCGGAGATCCCGGGCAATATCGGGAACCACCCTCCGCCCCAAAGCACTATCCAGCTGATTCAGCTGGGCCATATGTTGAGATAAGTCACCGGCAATATCCATCGACGTTGAACATCTCAAATCATTCTCAATACGAGCAATCGCTTCAGCGAGAACTTTCTTGCGATTCGCTTCAGCCTGACGCTGTCGCTCCCGATTTCGATTTTCTTCAGCCGCATTGAGACGGCGTTGTTCCTCCGCCTTACGACGCTGCTCCTCCGCCCTCTGCTCTGCCAACTTCTGTTCTTCTGCTTTAATTTTTTGCTGTAACTGCCCTTCTACCCTGTCTAGACTGGCCTGATCTGCACCCCAGGCTTCGGCCCTTTTTACCAGAGCCAACACACCATCAAAATCATTGCTATTTAGTAACTTACCGCTGGAGGCTAGTAATTTCTCCACTGCCTGGCGATGAACTACAGCGGGAGTTTCCAGGTCGTCCGGTGCCAGATCCTGATAATCAGAAAGCTCTTGTCTGAGATCCGTCTCCCAGCGCTCAGAGACCTCTTCTGCAGCCAGCATGCGCTCTAGTGATGCCCTTTTATCTGCCGCTCGGGTTTTTATCAGTGTTTGCTGCAGTTCTTCCTGCAACTCTTCTTTGATAGAATTTTCATCAACTACTTTTTCCGAATACTTAATGCCGTAAAAACCACCAGCGACTGACAAGCTCACGACAGAAAAGATAATCACCCATATTGGCAGCCGTACCTTGCCATAGAACTGCGCAACAAATTCATCAACTGTAGCCGTGCGTTTCTCACGAGGAAAAGCCAAAGCTGCTTCCAGCGCATTCCATTGACGGCGACTAAGTTGTTTGAGCCGTTTGGGAGCCAGTTTTTGTTGTTGGGCTTTATCAGCAGGTACTTTATTAAAGGGGTGTTTACCGCAAAACAACTCGTAAGCAACACAAGCGAGAGCATAGACATCATCACTGGGGGCAGGATCTTTACCCTGTAGCATTTCAAGACTGGCATAAGCAGGTGTTAAAGCCCCCAAAGAACCTGCATCGAAAACGGTATTATTCTCCCCACTGGAAATAAAATTTCCCACCGGGTTCACCGCTCGAGAAATTCCAAAGTCAAAAACCTTGGCGCCTTTACTGCTGGTGACAAAAATATTACCCGGCTTAAAGTCTGAATGGACAATATGATGCGAGTGAGCATAGATCAGTGCATTGGAAATATCCTTGAGAACTTCCATTGCCTGCCCCATTGGAAGCCCGATACCCGCCTTTTCCCTTAACAAAACATCGAGAGGGGCACCCTCCAGATACTCCATGGTCATAAAGACCATTTCACCATCACGATCAAAGTCGTGAACATTTACAATATTTGGGTGCGCCAGAGTTTGTGATTTTCGGGCTTCACGTTGCAGAGAAACAAAGGCATCAGGATGATTGCGGAAATCATCATTCAAAACCTTAATAGCAACATAGGGGTCGCTGTCACTTGCTTCAAGTTTGCGACGGTCTGTTGCTTTATACACTGCCCCCATACCACCGACCCCGAGCAGATCCATAAGCTCGAAGCGACTCTTGATAACAACCTGTTCAGACCTGGGCGCAGGCTGATTAACATTCAACGGACTTTCTGAAGAAATGGACGAAGGATTGATAGAGTGAGCAAAAACCGTTGCATCTTGTGGTAAGGAGCTCTCCCCACTCACTTCATAGGTCGCAGATGAGGCCGTTACACCATGATGAAAAGCGGTGACATCATCGGCAGAAAAACCAGCCGAATCACCTAATTTCGAACCACCACTACTAATACTAAAGTCTGAGCTTTTATGATCTTTCGATAAAGATGAACCGACAAAAACCGTCTGATCCTGTTCACATTTACTATTAGCAGATGCATCAGAAGATGTTTCATTATTTTTGTGGTCAGGAAAAACGAACCGCGTTTTATCTTCAACATCCATATTGCTGACAACTTCCGCTGTAATTTAGGACACAATCCTTATGAGAGGTTACTTTCCGGCAGGCTTGATGATGGAGTTCACAGAAAAAATAGCCAACAAGAACGCAAGTGCGGCGAATATTAAAGAACAAATAAAAAAAAGCAACGCCAAAATCGTAAAAATGTAATTAGTATCACGGGCTAGAGAATTACCACTTTTTTACGAAATTGCAGTAGAAACCGATGAAACAATCTCTTAAACTCTGGCGCATCTTGTTATCGAGAAATCACCTCTTCGCAAGATCAAGAGACTAGGTTAGAATCACCAACCTCAACTGAAACGACTAACCTCTCGTTGCAGATAACATTTCAGTAAAAATTTTCTAAGAGCACAAAAGGATATGTGGCCGGAGCAAAAATGGATTTAACGCTTACAATCATCGAAGCCCCCGAAAACGTCAACATGCTCAACCACACCAAAGCTTTTCGTGCTGAAGGTGGTTCGTTTGGTCGTTCTGACAAAAATAACTGGGTTCTTCCTGATAATGACAGGGTCGTATCGTCGAAGCACGCTGAGATTTCTTTCAAAGACGGAAACTACTTCCTGACTGACCGCAGCACTAACGGGACTTTCCACAATGAAAACCCCAGCGCAATAGGTCCGGATCAGGCAGTGATCCTTAACAATGGAGATACACTCTCTGTTGGAGACTATAAATTAAAAGTAAGCGTCAAAACACAACCTAAATCTCCAGAGCTCCCCAAAGGTCTTCAAACTGCGGACTTTCTTGATTCGGAAGATAAAACCACATTTACCGCTGCCACCCAAAGCCATCAGGAAAAGTTGTCACAAGCCAAAGAGCTTGATGACTGGCTTGATCTTGAAGCTCCCGTGGCGTCTGACAACCAATCACCCAACTGGGGCAGCGTCAGCAGTCCGTCTCACTCGACCACCCCTTTATCTGGTGTAGATACTTTTTCAACCTCGGCAATACAGCCACTGACAAACGATCCACTTTCTGCTCTTGGGGGTTCTTCTGACACTGCCACTGCACAGTCTTCGATTGACCCTCTGGCAGCTCTCGACCAGGCTTCAAATATTGCCCCGACTGCACCACCGGCGTGGGAAGATGAGGATGAATGGTGGAAAGACGGCAGTGATAGCGATCATGCCCCCGCTCTGTCACACGCAGTCAATACGCCACGGCCGCCGGCTTCTCAGCCTTCGGTATTTGAGACACCTGCAGCCCAGACAGCTCCCATTCAGTCTCAGTCTGAATGGGACAAACAGCCGCATCTTCAGAATATTCCCGTAGCGGATGTCAATCAGGCCCTGGGAATGGAGCCTGTACTCTCCAATACCCAACCTGTTGTCCCCCAACAACCCGCCACCTCAACTCACGTATTGGAACCACAACAGTCCTCACCCCTCTCTGGTGAACCGGCAACCTTTCAGTCAACACCACCTACAAACGGGCTTAATCCCACAAGTGTGGAATCATTGCATCAGCCTGTTGCTGCACCAAATAGCGTAGCGCCACAGCACTACGCACCTGCGCATACAGCTGCACATCACCATTCGAGCACCCATTCGCAAACATTACCTTACGGTGAGCAAACGCCTGCAGCTCAAACTGATCAGTTGCAAGCGACCGCGCCGCAAGCAGCCGTTAATCCTGGAGCAACAGACTCTAACCCTGCTGAACTCGCAGCCGCCCTGGGTCTGACCGGCCTTCAGGCACAACACCTGGCTCAATTGGTCCCTGAGGCGTCAGCCATTATCAATGAGACGGTTAATCGTTTGATTGACCTCTTGCGCGCCCGTTCGAGCATAAAGAATGAGCTGCGGGTTCAGCGCACCATGATTCAAACAACTGATAACAACCCACTTAAGTTTTCAGCCTCGGCCGCCGATGCGATCAAAGCGATGTTTAGTGCTGAAAATCAGGCATTTATGCGCCCTCAAGACGCCATCAAGGACAGCTTTGATGATCTGTCAGATCATCAAGTGGCCGTGTTGGCTGGCATGAGAGCAGCGTACGATGCCATGTTCAAACATTTTAACCCCAGTACATTAGACAAGCGCTTTAACAACAACAGTAGTTTGTTAAGCAATAAAAAAGCAAAGAACTGGGAAGCATTCGAAGAGCATTACGCAATGCTGCAACGAGATGGCGAGGCCAGCTATGACCTGCTGTTTGGCGAAACATTTGCCACACAATACGAAAAGCAGTTGTCGGAATTAAAAACAGCCAGAAGCCTCACACGTTCTCGTAACTGAGGTTTAACTACCTTTTATAAAAACTCAATTTCACAACAACAAAATTTCAAATACTGACTAAAGACCAACAGACCCAAGGACCCGTCGACATGAGCAGCAAAGGATTTACCAAGCTCTTCATAATAGGCTTTATCATTATCGCCCTCGCAGGCTGTCAAGCGACCCGTCGAGGTCTGAATTTTGATACTACCGCGTCTATCAATATCACTGTGGATGATAATGTTAATCCAGACATGGATGATCGATCCTCCCCTATCGTTATTCGCGTTTTCAAACTGGCGGATGCCCGTCAGTTTCAAAGAGAAGACTTTCTGAATCTCTATGAAAATGCTTCTGTCAGATTGGGTAATGACCTGCTGGACACTGTCGTTCTCAAAGAACTGGTTCCCGGTGAAGAGCGCATTGAAAGCATCCCTTTGACGCCTGAGATCCGCTATCTGGGGTTCCTGGCCGAGTACATGCAGTATGACAAAGCCAACTCTATTCTGGTGGTTCCCATTAAAGATCATCAGAAAAACACCATTAATATCAATGCCCGCTACCTGAGCCTGATCGATCTGGACAACCCCGAAAGCGTTCGTAACAACCGGCTTTCTCAGCGGGATCAATACAACAGCCGCTCACGATCAAGCCAGAAAGGAGACTACCCCTCCTATCGTGAGGCGCAAAAAATGATAGAAGACGCACAAAATGAAAAGGACTTTTGGGAACGGGCTGCCGGCAACTAGTACCTATCTTTCACGCTGAACATTCCAGGCTTGATCCGGAATCCCATAAAGAGCTGTCAGCCTTTTGATGAGATTCAGCGATGATTACCCAATTTCAGTTTTATCGATACCTGATTGACCGCGTCGATCAGGAATACATCGTTGCGTATCAACGCATCGCTGCTTGATTAAGGATATTCAAAGCACATGTCTGCAAACAATAAAGTGATCTGGTCTGAGGGTATGTTTCTACGCCCTCAGCATTTTCAACAACAAGACCGTTATATTGAGCGATATATTGAAGGCCGCACTCAATCATTAGGATCCTTTCTCTGGGGCTTTTCGGAAATAGCCATTGATAATGAACCCCTGTCACTGGGAAAACTGTCTGTTGCTCACATTAAAGGGGTTTTCCCGGATGGCACCCCCTTTATAGCTCCGGAATCAGAAGAACTACCCGAAGTTCTGGATGTTCCCGACAACACGCAAAATGAACTGGTCTATCTGTGTATACCCCTGCGCCGCCCCGGTGCTCAGGAGTCCGTTCGAGATCAGGAAGATTATCCTCAGGCTCGCTACAAGACCTATAACTTTGATGCTCGTAACAGCACATCGCAATCCGGAGAGCCTGCCCGTATTCAGATTGGCAAGCTGCGCATATGCTTGAAACTTGGCTCTGAAGACCTTAGTGGCTATGCAGCCATTCCTCTCACCCGCATTGAAGAACGACAAGCAGATAAGCCCGTCAAACTGGATCGTCACTTCATTCCTCCGATCATGAGCTGTCAGGTATCACCTGAAATCAAGGCGTATTTTGAAGAAATCAAAGGTTTACTCAAACAACGGGGAGAAGCCCTCAGCCACCGCCTGACAGATAGCGGCAGATCCGGTTCAGCTGAAATTGCAGATTACATGTTATTGCAAGTCGTTAACCGCGCAGAGCCATTACTGAAATACCTTTCGCAATCACCCTGCCTGCACCCTGCCAATCTGTACGTCGAGTTATTACAATTGGCCGGCGAACTGTCGACGTTTACAACGAAAGACAAACGTCCAACCGACATTCCCCCGTACCAACACGACAACCTGCAACATACTTTTGCCGGACTTTTCGTTTCGTTGCGTCAGTCTCTCAGTATGGTTCTGGAACAATCTGCCATTTCGCTGCCATTGGTCGAGCGCAAATACGGCATTCATGTAGCACCTATCTCGGATCACTCCCTGGTAGGAACCTCTACATTTGTTATTGCCGCCAAAGCCAGCCTGCAAACCGAGCTGCTGCGCAGCCGATTCCCGACCCAAGCCAAAATCGCGCCTGTAGAAGCTATCCGCGAACTCATATCCACACAAATGCCAGGCCTGAAGCTGCGCCCTCTTCCTGTCGCACCGAGACAGATACCCTACCACGCCGGTTTCACCTACTTCGAGCTTGATCAAACCGGTGATCTCTGGAATGCACTGAAACAATCCGGGGGCTTTGCAGTACACCTCGGCGGTGATTTCCCAGGATTATCTATGGAACTTTGGGCCATAAGGAATTGATACCATGAACAACGGAAACAACTCCGGCGGCTTTACACCGCCCCCTGCACCCAATGCCGGCGACCGCACGGTTATGATTCCGACCCCGGGAGCAATGAACACCCCTCAACAGCCAGTTGCACCCACCCCGGCTATGCAGGCGCACTTTGCGGCTCCGGAACCCATTCAACTACGACGAGGTTTAAACCCACTGGTGAATGCCGCGGCCACGCTACTGACGGTTGCCATCAAGCTGCGTACGACCATGAGTCACAGCAATATAGTCGAACTTCACAAACGCTTGACCGAAGAAATCAAATCCTTTGATTTAAAGGCACAAAATGCCGGCGCATCACCTGAAACCGTTATCAGTGCTCGTTATCTGCTGTGCACAGTCGTCGATGAAATCGTTCTTAACACACCGTGGGGAGCCAGTGGTGGCTGGAGCCAGCATTCCCTGCTGAGCCTTTTCCATCAGGAAACCTTCGGCGGTGAAAAGTGTTTCATCATTTTACAACGCATCCAGGAAAACCCGGGTAAACATCTGGACATTCTGGAGCTTTACTATCTCTGTCTAAGCCTGGGATTTGAAGGTAAATACAGACTGGCGCAACGCGGTCACGAACAGCTCGAACAAATTCGGGATGGCCTCTATCAGACCATTGAGAACCACCGAGGCCACATGGAAAGAGACCTTGCCCCCCACTGGGAAGGTTGCGGAAAACCCAAAGCCAGCATGATGGATTACATCCCAATGTGGGTAATAGCCAGCTGCATGCTGGCCGTTCTGGTACTCAGCTATTCCGGTTATCGCTACTGGTTGTACGACGCGACTCTGCCAACGGCAGAAAACCTGCGCAATCAACTGACTGTGAACGAACAGGGTACAGATTCGATTCACCATCAGAGAACAACCATATTGCCAGGGCGTTGATCATCGCCTATCACGCACAGCTCAACAGGATTTTCGCCTCGCCGGGTCGGGGCAAACGGAGTTATACATGAACCGAGTCGTCGCTTTCTTTTGCAACAAATGGGTCATAGGTATTATCGGCCTGACCGCCCTTTCACTGCTCATCTGGTTTGGTGCCGGTTACATCAAGTTTGGTGAAAACAACAGCACGCTTTCACCCGGTGTTCGCATAGGCATTATCCTGACCATTGTCAGCATATGGTTTACCTGGAATATCTGTTTGCTTCTGGTAGAGCGCCGTAATAACCGGCAACTTCTGGATAACATTCAATCCGAAGAAGATACTGGCACCCCTGATGACCAGCGCTCCAAAGAAGAACAGGAAGCGATTCAGGAACGCTTCAAAGAAGCACTTTCAGTATTAAAAAAATCCCGTTTCAAGTCCCGTAATGGCAGCAAGTCGCTTTATCAACTGCCCTGGTACATCATCATCGGGCCTCCTGGCGCGGGTAAAACCACAGCACTGGTGAACTCCGGCCTCGAGTTTCCGTTGGCACAATCTCACGGCAAGGAAGCCCTCAGCGGCATCGGTGGCACTCGAAACTGTGACTGGTGGTTTACCAATGATGCCGTCATGATTGATACCGCCGGACGCTACACCACCCAGGATAGCCACAGAGTCATCGACAACACCGCCTGGAACAAGTTTGTCGAGATGCTGAAAAAGTACCGTACCAGACGTCCCATCAACGGCGCTATTTTGGCCATCAGCTTACAGGATCTGATGGTCCAAACCGCCGAGCAGCGGGTTCACCTGGCCAAAACCCTGCGTCAGCGCATTAATGAGCTGCAACAACAACTCGGGATTCGATTCCCAATCTATGTCACTTTCACCAAGTGCGATCTGGTTGCCGGTTTTAGCGAATACTTCGCCAATCTTTCACAAGCCGAGCGCGAACAGGTTTGGGGGGTAACCTTCAACACTGATCCAACAGCACCCCAGGGTGCCCCTCTGGATACGTTGTCGGCCGAGCTTGACGCTCTCACTGAACGACTCAACGAGCGCCTGTTGTGGCGTATCAATCAGGAAAGAAACCTGGAAAAACGTTCTGCACTGCAAGGCTTCCCTGCCCGCTTTGAAGGCCTCAACGATATTATTGAAGACTTTATCAAGCAGACTTTCTCCGCCAACCGTTACGATACTGTACCCATGCTCCGTGGCCTGTACTTTACCAGCGCGACTCAGGAAGGCTGTCCAATTGACCGCATGATGGCTTCTGTCAGTGCCAATTTTGGTCTTGAACGAGATATGGGACGTCAGCAGGCCAACTCAGGGAAAAGCTTCTTCCTGAGCCGTCTGTTGAAAGATGTCATTTTTCCAGAATCCGAACTGGTCGGTGTGAACCGTAAAATTGAAAACGGCATGATCTGGCTGAGACGTGGCTGTATTGCCGCCCTCTCCCTGATATTCATTGGCTGCCTGGTTGTCTGGACTGGCAGCGTCACCCGAAACAAGCTCTTTATGGGCGAAGTCAACGATAACCTCGCCAACTACATCGAAGCTGAAAAAGGGTTAAGCCAACAAAATAATGACATCAGAAAGACACTCTCTGTCATGAACCCCCTGCGCGAAAGCAGCCTGGTTTATGATCAGGAAGATCATCCCTGGTTATCAGGAATGGGGCTTTACGACAGCAGCGTCGATACCGCCGCGAAAGAGCTCTATAACGACAAGCTGATTCATGTGTTTTTACCCAACTTTGCCCGCAGCCTGGAGGCACAACTCAATCGCATGAGCGTGCAGGATGAAGGACTGCTTGAAACCCTTAAAATCTATCTGATGCTGTTCACTCCGGAAAAACGCGATAACGAAGAGATTGAAGCCTTTGCCCAACACATGTGGGCACAGCAGCTCCCAGGTCAGGCTTCCCAACAGCAAGAGCTCAGCAATCACTTGCACGCACTCCTGCAACAGGATTTACCCGACAACATTACCGCAAATCAACGGGTAGTAGACCGAGCTCGCCAACAGCTTCGACGCATTCCGGTGCAACAACGTCTGTACGCCCAGTTTAAAAACCAGTCTAAACAGCAGGTAGACCTTTACGGTCAAATTGGTGGCGATACACAAGCCACCTTTGGTGTTGCTGACAATGATCCTCGCTTTGTTATGCCTGCCCTCTATACAAAAGCCGGTTATCGCCAGGCACAATTCGGTGGCAACTCTCCGCTGCTGACCGACTTCTCGGAAAATCAGTGGATTTATGGTCAAATCAACGAAGGTGAAGACTTTAGCGAAGCTGATCGGGAAAAAATTGGTCGTGAAGTGGAAAAGCTTTACCTGTCTGATTACGCCAACCGCTGGAAGAGTTTTATCAACGGTTTGAGGGTCAACAAATTCAACAGTACACCAGAGGCTCTGGAAACCCTGAGCACGCTGTCTGATCCTATCTATTCACCGCTTTTGGCCGTAGTAGAAATCACCGCCGAAAATACCGAACTTACACCACGCATTGATTACAACGTTGATACCAGTGGAGTACGCGTTCCGGTCAGCAGCACAACCCGACGTCTTGGTTCTGCGCTGGGCGATGCTGCCGCAGATGGCCTGGCCAACAGCTATAAACCAACACTGGTTGATGTTCGTTTCGAAGAGTTGCAGCGCCTTGTTCGCAGTGAGAATAATCGTCCCGCAAAAATGCAGGAATACCTGGCTTCCATACAGGAAATCCATGAGTATCTGGCAGAGATTGACAGCGCTCCAGATGCCAATGAGGCAGCCTTTAAAGCAGCCAAAGGACGCTTTCAGGGAGCCGGTAACGATGCTATCAAAAAGCTTCGCACCAAAGCCAACAGCGCTCCTGAACCCATTAAAGAATGGCTGAATGACATTGCTGACAGCAGTTGGGGGCTGGTCCTGGCGAAAGCCAGGCTGCATCTGAATGCGGTATGGCGCGAGCAAGTCTATGGCGCATATCAAAACAGCCTTCTTAACCGCTACCCAATGACGGCCAACGGTCGGGATGAGACTCCAATTCTGGAATTCAATAACTACTTCCAGCCGGACGGGATTGAACAGCGCTTTGTGAGTAACTATATTCGTCCGTTTGTGGACACCCGACGCTGGAAGATACGTCAAATCGATGGCCAGGGGCTGGCCTTGAACTCTTCCACACTGACCCAGTTGAGACGTGCTGAGAATATTCGCAAAGCCTTTTTCAGCAATGGAGAGAGAGCTGCCATCAAGTTCCGCATTGAGCCCACTAAACTCGATTCCGGAGTACGCCTGTTTGCTTTGGAATTGGGTGAAAGCCGTGTTCCCTACTCCCACGGTCCACGTACAGTCAGCCACCTGGGGTGGACCGGCGGCGAAGATATACGCGCACGGGTTATTTTTGAAGACCTTAATGAAACCATTCACCGGAAACACTTTGAAGGTGACTGGGCCTGGTTTCGGTTACTTGATGAATCGGATGTAAAAAGAACTGGAAGAGACAACATTTACCAGGTGACATTCAGGGAAGAAGGACGAGAAGCTCAATTCAAGCTCATCGCCAACAGCACCATCAATCCGTTTGATCATGGCCTGCTGCGTAATTACCGTTGTCCGCAGACGCTTTAAAAAGTCTGTTTAGAATGAGAAAGATGTGAGCATTATCATGGAACAAAACCAGACAGGACTTTTCGGGAAAATCCCCGCTCACGGGGATTTTATCGAGCGAAATTTACAGCGCAGCTTTACTCTCCAATGGGATGACTGGCTTCAGCGTTGCATCGCATCCAGCCGGGAACAACTTGGTGAAAACTGGCTGGACATTTACCTGACAAGTCCTATTTGGAGATTCTCTCTTTCTACAGGCTCCGTTGACAGCCTTGCGTGGTCAGGAATCCTGATGCCCAGTGTAGACAGTGTGGGGCGATACTTTCCTCTGACCATTGCCCAGCCGGTCTCTGGCAATACCAACCCATTTGATTTTCTCACTGAAAATAACAAATGGTACGAATCCGTTGAGCAAGTCGCCTTATCTGCCCTGCAAAGCAACCTCACCGCTGATGATCTGATTCAGGCATTACATCAGATAGAGTCAGCTCACGATTGCTCCCCAAAAGCCTCCTCTCAGGTAACAATTTTGAACAACGGCGCTGCGATCAGTACGGAAAAAGGCAATGTAGAAGCAACCTACGCAAAACTTCTTCACTACACCCTTTCGCCTCAAAGCGAAAGTCAATCACTGTGGTGGAGTCGGGGATCACAAATCATGTCCCCCACCATGCTGAACACAAAAGGCTTACCGGGTTCAGAACAGTTTTCCGCTTTTCTGGATGGCAACTGGGAAAGACATAAAAATTTATAAATGCTTAAGTGGCAATCACCAACTTGAGGATACAAAGCAAATTAATGCAAAAGCATTAGATATTTAAGACCTAATAATGAATGTAAAAACTAATACAAATTTACTACTATTTTATGTGAGAAATCACAAAATAATGAATGCCTAAATATTTTTTTATAGATAGAATACTGCATCAAATAATTTTATCAGAACATTTCGAACACCGTAATTTTCGAAAATACTGACCCCTAAGTCAGACTGTGATTAATTTCATTTGACTACTTAACTCTTTAATCACCTTCCTTATTGGGCATGGAAAAGCTGACTACATAATTTTAGGATTTTTGGCAAAGGATTCTGCAAAATGTCATTTGACAACATCATCGATATTGAGAGCCTTCTACAACCGATTTCAGAAGACGCTCCTACAGGGGAAGACATCCGCGCTGACCGTTCCCCGTCTTCTGATTACTACACCATCAAAGACGCCCGAAACAATGCCCGAGCCGCTGAACGCTCGTCCATGTTTGATGAAGATGTAGATCTTTTAAAACCCTGGCGTACCGTTGCAGAAGTTGCCCCTAAAATCCTGTCATCCAAAAGTAAAGATCTTGAAGTTGCCTGCTGGTACACAGAGGGACTGATTCGACTTCATGGCGTATCCGGTCTTAGAGACGGCATCAAGCTCATTCACGGACTTGTTCTCGATCACTGGGAAGGTTTGTATCCAGAACCCGATGAAGACGGTATCGAAACCAAGGTTGCGCCATTAACCGGTCTCAATGGTGATGGTGGTGATGGCACACTCATGGCCCCTATCCGTAACATGAGTATTACTAATGAAGGCGATTACGGTAGCTTCAATCTCTGGCAATACCAAAAAGCCCGGGACAACTCAAAACTGACAGATGACGATGAGAGAGCAGCCAGAAATGAAGCACTCGGATTCAGTTTTCAGGACGTTGAAGCAACCATTCAGGAGGCGTCGCCCCAGTTTTACGTCGACATGGTCGAAACCCTGGAAGAAACCCAGCAAGACTACAAAGCGCTGAACGAATTGTTACGCAGCTCATGTGGCTCGGATACTCCACCGAGCAGCAACATCACCAATTTGCTGGACGAAGTACTCCGCAGTGTACGCTTTCTGAGTAAAGACAAGCTTGATCAAGTAAAAGCAGCCACAGAAGCTCAACAAGCTGTCGACGAACCAACTGCTGATGACGACACGCCATCAGTATCCGCTGCTGCACAAGCAGTTGTGGTCAATCAGGTCGCTGGCCCCATTGGCAACAGAGAGGACGCCCTTAAGCGTCTGGAAGAAGTTGCTGATTACTTCCGTAAAAATGAACCTCACACACCTCTCGCCCCCGGGATAGAACGCCTGATCAGCTGGGGACGTATGACCGTCGCCGAGTTGATGATGGAGCTGCTACCTGAAGATAGCAGCCGTGGTTTTTTCAGCCAATTAACCGGTGTCAAACTGGATGGCAGTGACGACAAGAAGTACGTCCCCCCTGCTCCAACACCATCAGCATCTTCTCCATCACCACAGGCCTCATCCCCAGCAGAAGAGCCTGTCACTGAAGAGCCAGCTCCATCGGTCGGCTGGTAATGCAATTTATCAACCTTCGCTCACACCATTAGATGGACATTGTTTTATTAGATGTGTAAGCCTGCGAACAGGCTCATCATTTTAAAGAGAAAGACCTAACCACAACTGCAGCACGTTGTATTTTTTCAGGAAAGGAGACCATCATGTCTGAAAGTATCCACAACAAGTTAAAACGCGTACGTAAGCCACGCGTCCACATTACTTATGATGTTGAAACAAACGGCGCACAAGTTAAGAAGGAACTGCCCTTTGTCGTCGGTGTTATGGGTGACTACTCCGGTGATAACGCCGAAAACCGCAAAGCTCTGAAAGAGCGCAAGTTTGTTCAAATCGACCGGGACAACTTCAATGAGGCCATGAGCAAGGTTAACCCAAAACTGAACCTGCAAGTTGAGAACACTCTGGCTGGCGATGGCAGCAGAATGGCTGTGGATCTGGACTTTCACAACATGGACGACTTCTCTCCAGAAGCCATTGTTGATCAGGTTCCGGCTCTGAAAAAATTGCTGGAAGCGCGCAGTAAACTGCGTGACCTGCTGAGTAAGGCAGACCGCTCTGAAGAGCTGGAAAATGTTCTGGAAGATATCCTGAAAAATACCGACAACATTGCTGCACTGTCCAAAGAGTTGGGTGTAGGAGAGAAAGAGGAGAAAGGCAAGTGACCGAAGCCGTAGATAATGCCGTAGCAGAAGCAGGTACAGAAGAACAATCTGTCAGTCTTCTGGAGCAGGCAATAAGCTATACCAAGCAAACTGACCGTACCGAGACTGAAGATCTGCTGGGCAACCTGACTGAGCAGGTATTACAAGGTACAGTAACCTGGGACCGCAACCTGACACAAACCATCAACAGTGCTGTAAGAGCAATTGATGAAGCGATGTCCAAGCAATTGTCAGCGATCATGCATGATGAAAAGGTACAGAAGCTTGAAGGCTCCTGGCGCGGCCTGCATCACCTGGTAATGAACAGTGAGACCAGTCAAACACTGAAAATTCGCATGCTGAACCTCAGCAAACGTGAGCTCTTCCGTGATCTGGATAAAGCTGTCGAATTTGATCAAAGCCAAACCTTCAAGAAAATCTATGAAGAAGAATTTGGTATTGCCGGTGGTGAACCATATGGCTGCATGATCGGTGACTTCGAGTTCACAAGTCATCCTGAAGACATCGAACTGCTGAGTAAAATGTCCAATGTGGCAGCTGCTGGCTTCTGCCCGTTCATTTCTGCCGCTGGCGCAGGCATGTTTGGCTTCGAAGACTTTACAGAAATGTCCAAACCTCGCGATCTGGCCGGTATTTTTGAGTCTGGTGAATACATTAAGTGGCGCAGTTTCCGTGAAAGCGATGACTCCCGTTTCGTCACTCTGGCCATGCCTCGTGTACTGTCTCGCCTGCCTTATGGTGAAAGCACCAAGCCGGTTGAGTCCTTCAACTTCGAAGAGTTCGAGCTGGATGCCTCCGGTATGTCAAAGCCCGCCGAACACGACGAATACTGCTGGATGAATGCGGCTTATGTGATGGGCACAACCCTGACCAAAGCTTTTGCTGAGAATTCCTGGTGTACCGCCATTCGCGGTGCAGAAGGTGGCGGTAAAGTAGAAGGTCTGCCAAGCCATCTGTTCAAGAGTGATGATGGTGACACTGATCAGAAGTGTCCAACCGAAATCGGCATTACCGACCGTCGTGAAGCTGAACTCAGTAACCTTGGCTTCCTGCCGCTGTGTCACTACAAAAATACGGATTACTCTGTATTTTTTGGTGCTCAAACTGCCCAGAAACCCAGCATCTACGATGATCCGGATGCGACAGCCAACGCTTCTATTTCAGCGCGCTTGCCTTATCTGATGGCCACGTCCCGCATCGCTCATTACCTCAAAGTAATGGCCCGTGACAAAGTGGGTTCATTCATGGAAGCCAATGACTGCGAACGCTGGTTGAACCAGTGGATCAAGCAGTACACCAACTCCAACCCGGAAGCCAGTGCCGAAATGAAAGCCAAGTATCCCCTGGCAGAAGCACGGGTTGAGGTTAAAGAGATCCCGGGTCAGCCAGGTTCTTACAGCGCTGTAGCCTATCTGAAACCGTGGCTGCAAATGGAAGAATTGACGACCTCTTTACGCATGGTTGCCAACATTCCAAGTGCTGGATAATCAGCCGCACTGATAAGCCTTTGCATTCGTTTTTTACAACGAATGCTGTTCGCAGGCCTGCCTTGGCATCATTCGATGTTACTGGTAAGGCCTGCGTCACCTCTGGCCATTCAAACAAACCACTCAATTATAGTCTTGGGTAGATCAAAGGGATTTAGCGTGTCAGATCAAACATCAACACTGGATCAGATACTGGATACAACTCAGGAATCACTTACTCAAGATCGCTCCATCACTCATGATTCAGCGGTGGTCTCTCCTCAATCCTCACACACTATGGCGCTGGATGCCTTTTTGTTTGAAGATGATGACATTACTGCTTTTGAAATCTGGCTTGCACATCTGTCAGACAGCAACAGTCAGCATTACAGTCTGAACAGCTGGCTGAATGTACAAGTTGCACTGTTGGATGAAATATTAAACGAACAACTCAACCAAATACTGCATCATAATAAGTTGCAACAACTTGAAAGCAGCTGGCGCGGCCTGTGGTATCTGATTGAATCGGCAACCACTGATGCCAACATCAAGATAAAATTTCTGGATGCCAGCTGGAAAGACGTATCCAGGGATTTTGAACGAGCAGCCGATTTCGATCAAAGTGGCCTGTTCCATCTTATCTATAATCAGGAATTTGGGGTGCCCGGCGGCCAGCCTTACAGCGTATTACTTGGTAATTATGAAGTGTCCCACCGTCCGTTCGAGGGACACCCCTATGACGATATCAATACACTCAAAGGTATCTGCCAGGTTGCAGCAGCGTCTTTTTCGCCGTTCATCTGTGGTGCTGCACCGCAATTATTCGGCATCGATGATTTTGACCCTCTGGGTTTACCCATCGATCTGGACAATGTTTTCAGCCAGAAAGAGTACAGTCGCTGGCGCTCACTGCGGGATATGGAAGACAGCCGCTTTGTCTCAATCACCCTGCCCCGAATCCTGTTCAGAGAACCCTATAATTTATCGTTTTCGGCCTACCGGGGGCTGCGTTTTAAAGAAGAAGTAGAAGCCCGGGACAGTCATAAATACCTTTGGGGTAACGCCTGTTTTGCCATGGGTGCCGTGCTGATCCGGGAATTCTCGGAAGTTGGCTGGTTTTCCCACATACGCGGCGCACCTCGCGACTTTAACGGTGGGGGACTGGTTACTCAGTTCCCAGCCATGAAATACAAGACTGACACCACGATCAGTTCGCAAAAGATGTTTACCTCTGTACTGATAACGGACCATCTGGAGCGGGATTTGTCGGAGCATGGTTTTATTCCGTTGAGTCACTGTTACGACACACCTTATGCCGCCTTTAACAGCTGCCGCTCTCTGCAAAATCCCAGAAATTATCAAAGCGAATCGGCCAACGCCAACTCGCGCATCAGCGCCATGCTGCAACACATCCTGTGTGCATCTCGCATCGCTCAATACATCAAGGTCATGGCACGTGACAAAGTAGGCTCTTATGCCAGCGCCAAAGACTGTGAACGCTTATTACAACACTGGCTTGATCAGTACACCACTGGCCGGGAAGACCTGTCATGGGAAATGATGGCCCGCTACCCTTTGCGACAAGCCAGAGTCATCGTTACAGAAGACCCGGAAAAACCTGGCAGTTATCACAGTGTCATACACCTCAAGTGTCACTACACGGTAGATCACCTGGTTTCGGAACTTAAACTTACTACAGCACTGAATGCCACTGCCGGCTCTGGAGCAAGTAACTGATTATGTCTTCCAACAACAGTCAAAAACGCCTTTTGGCTCCCGTTCTTGACCGGCTGCTGGATACCAGTGGCAACTTAAACCAGCCCCATCAGGTTTTGCGGCAACTGCGGGAAAGTGTTCGACGGGATCTTGAGCACTTGTTCAACTCCCGTTATCGCTGTGTCTCTCCGCCAGATGACAGTGATTATATGAAGGGCTCGATTCTGAATTTTGGCATTCCGGATCTATCCACCATCAACATGAATTCCAGTAGCAGCCGCAACGAATTCTGTCGTCTGATCGAAAAAACCATCATGGCACACGACCCCCGTATTAAATCCGTAAAAGTGAAGAGCGAACAACAAATTAACAATCAGGACCCCAGTGTACATTTTCGGGTTGAAGCTGTTTTACACACCAACCCAGCCCCTGAACTGATCGTTTTTGACTCAACACTGAATCCCGTCAGTCAATCTGTCGATGTCTCAGAAATATTGTAAATGAGTGTTATTGATGAGTGACAAACTACTAGCGCATTACGAAAAAGAACTCGCATTTATACATCAATCTGCCAGTGAGTTCGCCAAGCAACATCCGTCTGCTGCAGCAAACCTGCAGCTCAGTGACAATACCGTTGACGACCCTCTGGTCGCCCGTTTGTTGTCTGGTGTGGCTTATCTGAATGCCCGAACACAACAAAAACTGACGGATGATTTCCCGGAGATGACTGATGCTCTCCTTGAAACCATATACCCTCACTATCTGAGACCCATACCGTCAATGAATATCGTGCAGTTTTCACCGGATGAAGATCTGGACGGAATTGTGCGTATCGAACGCAATACATCCCTTGAAACTGAGGCATTTCAGGGGCAGAGCTGTCGCTTTCAAACCAGCTATCCTGTCGATATAGCACCCGTAGTCGTTGATTCTGCCTCCTTGTTGCCCCGTCCATTTATTGCTCCTGGCTCTAATGACATTGCTGGAGCCGGCGCAGTCTTGAAGCTGTCTCTCAAGACATTAAATCCGGAGATAAGCTTTGCCGATCTCGACCTGAAGCAACTCAGATTCTTTCTGTCGGGTCAGCCTCAACATATCCATCCGCTTTATGACCTTCTGCTTACCAAGACTCTGCGAGTTGTTGTGGCCAACAGCGAATCGGATCCTCACCCTGTTTTTCTTGAAAGCGATATTATCCAGCAAGTCGGTTTTGAAGAAGAGGACGGCCTTTTACCGTATCCGAATCACTCATTTACAGGCTATCGCTTATTAACCGAATACTTTGCCTTCCCTGAAAAATTCCAGTTTCTGGACATCACCCAGCTTGATTCTGCGATTACCGCTGAGTACACAGACAAACTGAACCTGTACTTTTACTTACAGGACAGTAACTCTGAACTGGAACATCAAATCTCTGCAAAAATCTTCACACTGGGCTGTACTCCATGCATCAACCTGTTTTCACAAAGTGCAGATCCGATTCCTCTGACACAAACTCAGTACGAGTACACTGTCATTCCGGATGCCAGACGCTCTGACTCGACAGAGATATACAGTATTGATTCTGTCGGGGCCACTGATCAGGAAGGAAGTTATACAGCTTACCGTCCCTTTTACGGTATTCAGCACGCTCAAAACGCTGACGACCAAAGCGCCTTTTGGTTCAGTCGACGAAAAACTGTTATCGAAGGTGAGCATCGTAATGAGCACGCTTCCGAAATTGAGCTTTCACTGGTCGATCTAAATTTCAATCCTCACAAGGTGAGTAACAAAACGCTTGATCTGAAATTGACCTGTACCAACCGCAACCTGCCTAAGAAATTACCGACTAATGGCGGTCAACCCCTGTTCCACCTTGTTGATGGCGATGCACCAACCGAGAGAATCTCTTCGATTGTCTCTCCGACGGCGACCCTACGACCACCACAACGTGAGCGGGGTTATTGGCGACTGATTTCCCATCTGAATCTGAATCACTTGTCACTCAGTAATGGGGCAAGCTCCTGTGACGCCCTCAAGGAAATCCTCCGCCTGTACGACTTTAAAGACTCTTCCGCTACGCGGAACATGATTGAGTCAATCCAGAAACTGCAAACCAAATCCATTACTGCGCCCATTCAGATTGAAGACACTGTCGCCATGTGTCGGGGCACCGAGGTACAGCTGGAACTGGACTCCATGATGCTGGCTGGCACCAGTCCTCTGTTGTTTGCCAGTGTTCTGGAGCGTTTCCTGGGTCTGTACTGCTCAATCAATTCATTCACCCGCCTGGTAGCAACACTATCCGGTAAAGATGGAGAGCTCAAGCGATGGCCACCACGCGCCGGCGAAAAAGCCTTGCTGTAGTCGATCAACTGGCGACTGAACCCTATCGCTTCGACTTTTTTCAGGCTGTGCGTCTGCTGGAACGTATTTCCGCGCTCGATCCTCGGGAATACCACTATGCCACCGAGCCGGTTGCACAGGATGTATTACCCAGCCGTGAAGTCGTACGCTTTAAAAACCGTCCACAGCTGTCTTTTCAGGCTGCCGATATCGAAAAGATCAGCGAGAAATTAATCGATGATGAAAGCGATAGTCATCGAGCGGAAAAACAGTGGGAAATGCTGGTTAATTTCATGGGGCTGACGGGCAGTCAGGGTGTGATGCCCTATTATCTGTCAGAAATTGTTCTGCAGGAACTGCGCAAGAAGAACTCCGCGCTCAAAGATTATCTGGACTTGTTTAATCACCGTGCCATTTCTATGTATTACCAGGCATGGCACAAGTATCAGTTACCTGCCAACTTCGAGCGCTCACAGCAACAGGGGCAACAGCGAAATGACCTGTTCACCGATGCTTTACTCTCTCTGGCAGGTTTGGGAACCAAAGAACTGTCTTATCGCCTGCCTGTACCCGATGAAGCACTGGCCGGTTTTTGTGGCCATCTGTCACGCCCGGTCTGCACAGCCGTAGGTTTGAAGGGAATGATCAAACAGTACTTTGGTATCGATGTGACGATCAAACAGTTTCAGGGCCAATGGCAGGATTTAACTGAAGACGTTCAAACGAGACTTCCCGGACCTGAAGCGCCCAGAGGACTCAACAATGTACTGGGAACCAATGCTGTTTTGGGTTCCAGCTGTTATCAAATTCAAAACAAATTCACTGTCGAAATTGACCCTCTGCCCTATCAGGAATTTATGAATATTGCTCCTGGCTCCAGGAAGCTCGAAGCGCTTAAGTCTTTCATACATTTCAGTGTCGGCAGTGAACTGGACTTTGACATAGAGGTGACCCTGAGCGACCGTGAAGTACCTCCGGTGCAATTGTCGAATGATCCTGACTACCAGCCTTTGCTGGGGTGGAACAGTCATATGTCCCATCAAACTGACGATGAGCAGATGACATTAATTCGCCTGTCACAGGATATTGATCCACCCGAAGACAGTTTGCCACTCACCGGCTAACGACAATAGAACTCAATGAGCATTGACCGTTAATGCATGACGGTTTCTTAACTGTTCGACACTTAACTTTCTTTTTAACTACAAGCAATAACAAAGACATCAAAGGAACTGACTATGATCCATGTAAACCTCAAGTCACTGGTCGATAAAATGACCCCGGTGATGCGCGATAGCCTTGAAGGGGCAGCGGGTATCTGTCTGGCCCATACCCACTACAATGTTGAGTTGGAACACTGGTTATTGAAAATCCTGGATTCCGGTAACACAGATTTCCTGACTCTGCTGGATAAGCACGAAGTCAACGCGGCTGAGCTGGCCAAGCAGTTGGCTCACGCGATTGCAAAATTCAAAAGTGGCAGCAGCCGTCCCGCTGCCCTGTCACCCACTATTGTGGATGCCGCAAAAAATGCCTGGCTGATTGCTTCGGTCGATTACGGTCATCAGGTTATATCTTCAGGCCACCTTCTGGCAGCCCTGCTCCTTAATGAACAATCACGTCATGCGCTCGTGAGTTCCTGTAAAGTTTTAGGTGATATCGCCCCTGAATCATTGCGTGAGACTGCCCGCTCTATCGTAGGCAGCACACAGGAAAGCGCAGAAGCCCAGTCTGCTGCGGTCGATGGAGCTTCTGCAACACCGGTAAAAGCCTCCAAGTCACCTGCTCTGGACAAGTACACCATCAACCTGACTGATCGTGCTCAGAAGGGTGAAATCGATCCCGTATTGGGACGTGATGAAGAAATCCGTCAGTGTATCGACATCCTAACCCGTCGCCGTCAGAACAACCCCATTCTTACCGGTGAAGCTGGCGTCGGTAAGACAGCTGTTGTTGAAGGTTTTGCTCTCCGAATCGCACAGGGCGACGTGCCGGATCCCTTAAAGGGAGTTGCAGTTCGCACTCTGGATCTGGGATTGTTGCAGGCTGGTGCCAGCGTCAAAGGTGAATTCGAAAACCGCCTCAAGTCGGTGATTGAAGAAGTTCGCGCATCCATTACCCCCATCATTCTGTTTATTGATGAAGCACACACCATGATCGGTGCCGGAGGTAAAGAGGGACAAGGTGATGCCGCCAACCTGTTGAAACCCGCCCTTGCCCGTGGTGAGTTACGCACCATCGCCGCCACCACCTGGGCCGAATACAAAAAGTATTTCGAACGGGATCCCGCCCTTACCCGCCGCTTCCAGGTGGTTAAGGTTGAAGAGCCCGATGAAGAAAAAGCCATTGATATGATGCGCGGAATCTCTGTTTCCCTGCAGGAACACCACAAGGTTCGTATTCTCGACGAAGCCATCATTGCGTCTGTGTGTCTGTCACATCGCTATATTCCTGGCCGCCAGCTGCCCGACAAATCGGTCAGCTTGCTGGATACCGCCTGTGCCAGAGTGTCTCTGAGCCAGTCTTCCACGCCCGGCGCCATTGAAGACTGCCAACGTCGCATTCAGCGGGCTGAAGCCACCAAGAGCTCTCTCCAGCGGGAACACGCAGCCACTGACGGCCACAAGGAACGTCTTGAGGCGCTGGAGCAGGAACTCAGCAATGCCCAGGATACCCTTGCGGTTCTGCAAGAGCAGTTCCAACAAGAGAGGGATCTCATCAGCCAGATCCGTGAGATACGGGAGAAAATTGACCAGCAGTTTATGCAGACCGCCGACACTGCCGAGTCTGATGCAGAACCAGAAGATCCTGAAACCCTGAAGCAAGCCCTCAAGGACCTCACCGGGAAACTGCACCTGATTCAGGGCGAAAACCCGCTGATGCAACCTTACGTCGACGAACAGGCCATCGCAGAAGTCATCGCCAACTGGACGGGTATCCCTGTCGGCAAAATGGTCAGCAATGAAATTACTGCGGTGCAAAACATCGCCTCGAACCTGGGCAGGCGTGTTATTGGTCAACCCCATGCTCTAGAAGCTGTCGCCCAGGCCATTCGCACCTCTCGCGCAGGACTGACCGACCCTCGCAAACCCGTGGGTGTCTTCCTGTTCTGCGGCACCAGTGGTGTTGGTAAAACCGAAACAGCGCTGGCACTGGCCGATCAATTGTTCGGTGGCGAGCAGAACATCACCACCATCAACATGTCTGAATTTAAAGAAGAACACAAGGTATCCATGCTGCTGGGCTCTCCTCCGGGTTACGTGGGCTACGGTGAAGGCGGAGTTCTAACCGAGGCAGCTCGCCGCAAGCCTTACTCAGTGATTCTTCTGGATGAGATGGAGAAAGCCCACCCGGGTGTTCAGGACATTTTCTACAACCTGTTTGACAAGGGCACCATCAAGGATGGCGAAGGTCGCGATATCGATTTCAAAAATACCGTTATCATCATGACCTCCAATGCCGGTGAAGAGGCCATTCGAGCCATCATGGAACAGGTAGAAGAAAAACCGGAACCCGATGTACTGCTCGACAATATCCGTCCTTACCTGTTGCAGCACTTTAAACCTGCGTTTCTTGGTCGAACCAACGTCATTTCCTATTACCCGCTGGATGACGAGGATCTGATGAAGATTGCCGCAATCAATATGAGCAAAATTGGAAATCGCGTACACAGTCACTACGCCGCGGATTTCTCCTACGATGAAGATGTTCTGCTTCATATTGTCGCTCGCTGTCAGGAATCCGATACCGGTGCCCGAAATATCGAAACCATTTTGAACCGCACACTTCTCCCTTCTCTTGCGGGTGAATGTCTGGAGAAACTGGCAAATGACGAAGTGATTACCCGCATCCATGTGGGTGTCGATGACGAGGGTGAATTCACTTACCAGCTGGACACCACTCACAATGTGAACGGTTCCGGAGCTGCCGAGCCAGAGACAGCCGAAGAAGCCGACGCCTGATACCGGGCGTCATTATCACCCAAACACTCTTATAGCTGGCTCCTGCCTCGCAGGTGCCGGCAACACAAACTGAGGCCGAATCATGTCCCGAGCCAGTATTAATACCGGCAGCACCGTTTTTCACGCATTGTCTGACGACACACCGCAGCAACCCGTCTTCACAGACTCTCAAACACGTCTTAAAGTTGCCATTCTGGGTGACTTTAGCGGTCGTAAAAGCCGTAACGAATTCTCACCTGACCAGATCCACACCCGCCCGGGTTATGTGGTAAACAAAGACAATTTCGAGTTGATTTTTTCCCGCTTGAACATACGCCTGCAGCTGCCCATTTGCGACAAGCCTATTTCTTTTATGGAGTTTGATGACCTGCACCCGGACTATTTGTACAGTCGTGTACCGATGTTCAAAGAGTTTATCGAACTCAACAAAAAGCTGCTTGATCCCGAACAGTTTGAGCAAGCCGCCAGTGAGATTCAGAGTTGGCTGCCTCAAACTCAGGCAACCAGCACCCAGTATTCTACTTCAGTGGCAGCTCAATCCAGCGAGTCCATTCTGGAATCCATCCTCAGCAACATTTCAGAACCGCCCTCTGCCGACACTGAAGTGAATCGTCTGATTAACAGCATTGTGGCGCCTTACCTGCAAGAGCCAGAAGATCCGCGCCAGGCAGACCTGCTGGATGCCGTGACTCAGGCCACCAACCAGACCATGCGCAGTATTATGCATCACAGCGCTTATCAGGAACTGGAAGCCACCTGGCGCAGCGTGCAGACACTGATCAAGCGCCTTGATCTTGGCAGCAGCATTGAAATCCACCTGATTGACATCACCAAAGACGAACTGCTGGCTGACCTCCATCAGGCCAATGACGATCTGGAGCAGGCGCAGATATTCCACCGTTTGGTGTCTTCCCAAACCAGCGAGGGTGACTCACCCTACAATATTGTACTGGGCGATTTTTATTTGACCGAAAACCAGGATGACCTGGGTCTGGTCGTAGACATGGGCACAATTGCCGAGTCTACCGGCAGTTGCTTTATCTGTGGCGCCAGCAGTGCTCTGGCAGGCTTCCCCAGCCTGGCCGGCCCCGTTGATCCGCACGAATGGCAATACTCCCTGGACAAGGATTTTATCAGCGGCTGGGAAGCCGTGCGCGACTACTCCGGCAGCCAACACGTTATCGCTGCAAGCCCACGCTTTATGCTGCGCCTGCCCTACGGCAAAGACACTTCAACAACCGATTGTTTTGACTTTGAGGAATTGGGACACGATAACAGCCATCGCTACTATCTGTGGGGTAATAGTGGTTATCTGGTGACACTGCTGCTTTGCCAGCATTATTTGCAGGGCGGCTCGGAGATAGAACCCCTGCAAAGCAGGCAAATTGAGGATCTGGCGTTGCATCATTATCGTGACGCCAGTGAAACCTATATCAAACCGTGTGCCGAAACCCTGTTAACGGACTCCGCTGCACAGGAATTCAGTAAACAGGGACTGTGCACGGTGAGATCGGTTCACCAACAGGATAAAGTCGTCATTCCGCAGCTCAAGTCACTGCATTTTAGCGGTGCCCTGAGCACGCCCTGGAATTAAGATGTAGACCGTGCCGGGCATTTTAGCCCAGCACGTCTTAGCCCAGTACAGGTTAGCCCAGTACATCCACACTGCTGAGCACCTTGTCGACCAGGGCATAACCGCTTTGGTCGCCATAGTCCGCAGCATCTCGCAATCGATGAGCCGCGACCGCCGGCATCACCTGTTGAATATCTTCCGGTAACACATGCCCACGGCCATGAATCATCGCCCAGGTTTTGGCGCATCGAAGCAACGCCAACGCCCCACGTGTTGATAGTCCGTAAGCAAAATCGGCCGAGGAGCGGGTAAAATTTACCAGTCGCTGGAGATAAGCCAGTAGTGCGTCACTGGCCTGCACGTCATCGACCTTCGCCTGTATGGCTTTTAGCTGAGCCAGACTGAGACGAGGTTTGAGACTTGCCATACGTCTGGCAGGATCAATTCCCTTGAAAATTGCCATCTCCGCTTCCGGATTCGGATAACCCAGTTCAATACGCATCAGAAAACGGTCCAACTGGGACTCAGGTAACGGAAAGGTACCTGACTGGCTGGAAGGGTTCTGAGTGGCAATAACAAAGAAAGGTTCGGGCAATTCCCGGGTTTCACCTTCTACCGTCACCTGATACTCAGCCATGGCTTCCAGTAAGGCACTCTGGGTTTTCGGGGTCGTACGATTGATTTCATCGGCCAGTAGAATCTGTGTAAAAACCGGCCCCGGATGAAAGGTAAAACTGTTGGCGCCGCGATCAAATACAGAAACCCCCAGAATATCCGATGGCAACAAGTCACTGGTAAACTGAACCCGGTTGTATTCCAACCCCAGCACATTGGCCAGAGCATGGGCTAACGTGGTTTTCCCCATACCCGGCAAGTCTTCCAGTAACAGATGTCCACGGGCAAAGAGACAGGTTAAAGCCATCTTGACCTGCTCTTCTTTCCCCAATAAAACCTCGCCAATGTCTGCGATCAGGGCTTTTATCAATTTATCCATAAATAGTGACTGCTCTATCTCCTGAGTGATTGAGTACAGATCAAGTGCTCAATATGACACACTCACAAAGCATTAATGCCCCGCTGCAAATCAGCTTTCAGATCTTTGACATCTTCCAGACCTACAGACACTCGTATCAGATTCTGGGTGATACCTGCCTGCGCTTTTTCTTCGTCCGACAAACGCCCATGGGTCGTTGTATCCGGGTGTACGATGGTTGTTTTGGCATCGCCCAGATTTGCCGTAACCGACATAATCCTGGTCGCGTCGATAAAACGCCAGGCAGCGGCTTTATCGCCTTTCACCTTAAAGGACAGTACTCCGCCGAAACCTCGTTGCTGTTGTGCTGCCAACTCGTGCCCTGGATGATCTTTCAACCCCGCATAATAGACCTGCTCAATTTGTGGCTGTGCATCCAGCCACTCGGCCAGTTCAAGAGCGTTAGCGGAATGGGCATCCATACGCAGGCGAAGGGTTTCGAGCCCCTTGAGAAAAACCCACGCATTAAACGGGCTCATGCTCGGACCACAAGTACGCAAGAAAACGACCAGTTCATCCATGTATTCTTTAGGCCCAACAACAACACCACCGACACAGCGTCCCTGACCGTCCAAATACTTGGTCGCCGAGTGCACGACGATGTCCGCACCCAGCTCGAGAGGCTTTTGCAACGCCGGGGTACAGAAACAGTTGTCCACGACCAACAGGCTGTCATGACGTCTGGCGATTGCGGACAGGGCCTTGATATCCACCACATCACAAAGAGGGTTGGATGGAGTTTCGAGGAACAACAAACGGGTTTTGTTGGTAATCGATGCTTCCCACTCAGCCAAATCGGTTGCAGTAACAAAGGTTACGTCCACACCGAACTTTTTGAAGTAACGATTGAACATGGCCGTAGTGGTGCCAAACACACTGCGCGAGCAAACCACATGATCACCGGCTTTTAACAGCGACATGCATGTGCTGAGAATCGCAGCCATGCCCGAAGCTGTAGCCACCGCGGCCTCCCCGCCTTCCAGTGCAGCAATCCGGTCCTGAAACATACGCACGGTCGGGTTGGTATAGCGAGAGTAGACATTTCCGGGGTCTTCACCACTGAAACGCGCAGCCGCTGCGGCTGCAGAATCAAACACATAACTGGATGTCGTAAAGATAGGTTCGCTGTGCTCGCCTTCGGGCGTGCGGGTTTGGCCATAGCGTACCGCCAGCGTATCTATACCTGCATCGAGATAAGGGTCATCAAAATCTGTCATTACCAAACTCTCTTTTTTACTCAATCGTCTGAGCTGTCAATGCCAATCGGTCATCATCAGACTGTATAGTATGTCGTCATCAAACTTCATCGCATGCAGCAAACAAAAACGGCAGCCCATAGGCTGCCGCAATCATAAATCTTCAACACACACGACAGACCACTAACTGGCCTCGGCTTCATCGTTGTGTATACCTATAACACCATTTTCTTCACTGGAGCCCTTATTGCTTTTTGACTTTGACTTGTCATTGCGCGCGGCGTCCAAACGATCAAGATAGTCCTGATCCACGTCACCAGTGACGTATTTACCCGTAAATACGGAGCAATCAAATTCACTGATGTTTTCATTACCCTCTTGGGAAGCTGCAATCAAATCATCCAGATTTTGATAAATCAACCAGTCAGCTCCAATTTCCTGACAAACTTCTTCGTCAGTCCGGCCATGGGCGATCAGTTCTTTCGCGCTGGGCATGTCAATACCATAGACATTCGGGTATTTCACTGCAGGTGCGGCAGAGGCAAAGTACACCTTGGCGGCACCGGCTTCACGAGCCATCTGAATAATCTGCTGACAAGTGGTGCCCCGCACAATGGAGTCGTCTACCAGCATGACGTTTTTGCCTTCAAATTCCAAACGGATCGGATTGAGCTTTTGACGTACTGACTTACGACGCTCTTTTTGGCCCGGCATAATAAAGGTACGGCCAATGTAGCGGTTTTTAACCAGACCCTCGCGGAATTTAACACCCAGCACATGAGCCAATGCCTGCCCTGCCACACGGCTGCTGTCAGGAATTGGAATAACCACATCAATATCGTGATCCGGACGCTCTTTGAGGATTTTCTCGGCCAGTCGCTCACCCTGACGCAGACGGGATTTATAAACCGAAACACCGTCCATAATGGAATCCGGACGGGCAAAGTAAACGTGTTCAAAGATACAGGGGGCCAGAGAGACCTCGTCGCTGCACTGTTTGGTATGAACTTCACCTTCGCCGGTAATAAATACCGCTTCACCAGGCGCAACATCGCGAATCAGCGTGTAACCCAGCACGTCCAGTGCCACACTCTCAGAAGCCACCATGTACTCGGTACCATGTTTGGTTTCACGCTTACCAAATACCAGAGGACGAATACCGTGTGGATCGCGGAAAGCGACCAGACCGTAGTTGGCGATCAGAGCAACACAGGCGTACCCACCGCGGATGCGCTTCTGCATACCTTCAATGGCAGCAAAGATATCCTCTGCGACCGGCTGTAGCTTATTGCGCTTCAGCAGCTCCTGGGCAAACACATTCAGAAGAACTTCAGAGTCAGAATCGGTATTTACATGGCGCAGGTCGGTACGGTAGAGGTCATCACTCACTTCAGCGGCGTTGGTGAGGTTGCCATTGTGGGCCAGGGCAATACCGTAAGGAGAGTTCACATAGAATGGCTGAGCCAGCGCGGGGCCGGAGCTGCCAGCGGTTGGATAACGCACATGACCAATACCTGAGTTACCGACCAGTCGTTGCATATGACGCGTTCGGAAAACATCCCGTACCAGTCCATTGGCTTTCTGCTGGGTAAATCTGCCTTGATGGCATGTCAGGATCCCAGCTGCATCCTGCCCGCGATGCTGAAGCATCGTCAGAGCATCGTACAACTGAACATTGACATCACTTTTACCAACAACACCGACAATGCCGCACATACTTGAGTTTCCTCACCTTACCAACAGGTTTACCGATTAAGATTGAAATAGAGAGAGTAATTTGGTCGAAATCAAGCTTCCTGCCTGCCGGGCCCAATCTTCCATCGTCATAAAATGTGGGATAACCACCGATTGTTGCCACCAGATATCCTGTTTTACAGGAATAATAGACGGCAAAAATATCAACACGACCATAATAACCACCGCACCTCGAGCTAGGCCAAAAACCATACCCAACAGCCGATCTGTGCCTGACAACCCGGTCATTCTGACCAGTTCACCGATCAGATAATTGACCATAGCACCAACAATCAGTGTCACCACAAACAGAGCGGCAAAGGCAATGATTTGACGGAGAGACGGCGTAGAGACGGAATCCACCAGCAATGTCGCGAGGGACTTATGAAAGGTCATGGCTACAATAAAGGCCGCAGCCCAGCAAACCAGCGACAGGGCTTCTTTTACCAATCCCCGTTTCAGACCAATCAGGCTGGAAATAACGAGTATCGCAATGATTGTCCAATCGGCCCAATTCATAGGTAACTGCCGGGGTTGTGCATTTGATGGACGGCATTCTAACAAAGGCAGGGGCTTATCACCTAGACCTATTACGGATTAATTTTAGCGCCGTCAGGGGGAAAAACTCACTATCAGGGAGTTGATTTTAAGAGATTTATCCAGTGTTTGCTTCAAAACGGAGGCTTTATCCCGGCTGATTTTGGGGCCTACGTAAACTCGCGTCACCTTGCCCTTGCTGGTTTCAAAGCTGCGAGTGAAGGCCGGGAAGTCGTCTTTAAGCAGTTTGTCCCGCAAAGCCTCTGCCCTGGCATCGCTGCTGAAACTGGCCACTTGCACCAGCCAGGCCTTTGGTACGCCGTTTTTATCCAAAATCTGACGTTCAGGCTCTGCAGGTCTGGAAACCAAAGCTTTTGTAGGAGCTGGCTCAGGCTTAGGTGCCTCAGCGGTTTCTACCTCAGCGGCGACTTCAGGGGGAGCTTGTTCTGCTGGCTCCTGCTCCGGCAGCAAATGATACTGCTGATCCGCAGGTTTAATCGGTTCTATATCAGGGTTACGGGTTGGCTCATCCACCTGCATGGGCTGAATCTCGGGCGCAGCAGGAATCTGGGTTACACGGTCGACCGTCCGGCGATCTTCCGGTTCAAACAGGATGGGCACAAACAGAACCCCTAGAGCCAAAAGCACCAAGGCACCCACTAACCGTTGTTTTAATCCATTTTCCACAGATCAACCTTTCCTTTTAAAACCTGAGTCATGAATGACTCTGACCATCTTAATTCAATATGAATCCATCACAGATGGGCTAACCATACCTGAAAATACAACTTTATGCGCCAACAGCCAGGACAGATAACGCCTCGGCAACCGTAAAGAACGATCCCATCACCACCACCCGGTCGCTCTCACTCACCTGAGACGCCAAGTGATTCAACGCCTGGGTGACGCTGTCGTAAGATTCTGCGCTGCATCCGAGCTGCTGTAAATCATCCAACAGCAAAGCCCCGCTCGCGGCTCTCGCATTGCCTTCCAGCTCGGCCACATGCCACTGATCAACGACATCGAGCAAGGCTGAGAACACACCTGCGCGGTCCTTGTCTTTCATCATCGCGACCACCACATGGGTGGCTCCCTGACAGACCTCCCCTGCCAGGCGTCGGGCGAGCAGCTCAGCCGCTGCCGGATTATGGGCCACATCCAGCAAATAGTGGACGCCGTTCGAGACGATCTTTTGTGCACGCCCGGATAATTGCAGATTCTTAAGCAGTTCATGCAAGTCCCCTGGAAGGGAGTGCCCCAACAGAACAAACCCCTGCAACGCGGCCGCGACACTGGGTAAAGGCAGCTGAGGCACAGGTAAATCCGAGTAATCGATAAAATCACCCTCTTCTGTCACGCCCTGCCAATCCCAGTGTTTGCCATCATCCGACACCGATACATTCAGTGACATACCCATCGAGACCCAGTATGAACCGATATCATGGGCATAATCCGCCACTGTTGCAGGTGCAGCTTCATCGGCACAGATCGCCCAACGGTGAGGCCGGTAGATGCCGGCTTTTTCATGGCCGATCAGGTTGATGTCGGACCCCAGCCAGTCCTGATGATCAAGAGCAATAGAGGTCACGATGGCGACGTCAGCATCCATAATATTGACAGCGTCAAGGCGTCCGCCGAGACCAACTTCCAGTACCATAATATCCACTCCCCGCTGTTGGAAAATGTCTATGGCAGCCAGGGTGCCGAACTCAAAGTAAGTCAGTGAAATATCGCCTCTCGCCTGATCAATCCGCTCAAAGGACTCACAAATCTCCTGATCATCGACCTCTAAGCTGTTTATGCGGATTCTTTCGTTGTACCGTAACAGATGTGGGGAGGTGAAAGCACCGACACGCAGCCCCTGAGACAAACACAGGGCCTCGAATGTCGCAACGCAGGAACCTTTGCCATTGGTGCCGGCAATAGACACGACCTTGGCCTCAGGCGTCAACAGCCCCATCTTTTCAGCGACAGCGCGAACCCGCTCAAGCCCCATATCAATCTCGGAACTGTGCAGACTCTCCTGCCAACGAAGCCAGTCACTTAATTCTGTATATCTCATTCAGTCATCCGCATCGGGTACATCAAAGGCTAATTAAGCCGGATGCCAGGTCAATTGCCACTAAATCGGGCCAATAAAAAAAGCCCCTGAAAAGGGGCTATATATTAATACTATTCGCTTTATTTCTCTCGACAAATCCGGGATTGTCGCGAGTGGCGATCAGGCTGCCGGACGCTCGGTAAACTTGGCCAGCAAACCTCCAACCTTCTCACGCATATCGTGGCGAGAGATGATCATATCAATCGCACCGTGCTCCAGCAGGAATTCACTGCGCTGGAAGCCTTTTGGCAGTTTCTGGCGAATGGTCTGTTCAATAATATTGGGACCTGCAAAGCCTGCACGCGCACCTGGCTCTGCAGCATTGATATCACCCAATAGTGCCAAACTGGCCGAAACGCCACCGTAGACCGGATCGGTCATGATGGAGATATAAGGCGTGCCCTGTTGTTTGAGTCGCTCAATCACGGCACTGGTTTTTGCCATCTGCATCAAGGAAATCAAGGCTTCCTGCATACGGGCACCGCCGGTAGCAGAGAAACACACCAGAGGAATATCTTCAGACAAGGCCAGCTGAGCCGCACGGGTGAATTTTTCACCCACTGCATAGCCCATAGAGCCACCATGGAAAGCAAACTCAAACGCCACAGCCACAACAGGCTGACCATTTAACTCGCCACGCATAGCCACCAAAGCATCTTTTTCGCCAGTGGACTTTTGGGCAGAGGTCAAACGATCCTTATACTTTTTGACATCTTTGAACTTAAGACGATCAATAGGCTCAACGTCTGTGGCCAGCTCTTCACGATTGTCTTCATCCAGGAAGATATCCAGGCGCTTGCGCGCTCCAATACGCATGTGATGATCACACTTCGGACACACATCCAGGTTGCGCTCAAGTTCCGGGCGATACAGTACTGCACTGCACTTAACGCACTTTTTCCACAACCCCTCTGGCACTTTACTTTGGCCACGTGACCGCGATGAGCGCACTACATTAGGAACAATTTTATCTAGCCAACTCATAATGTCGGGTCTCTTAATCTTATTCAGTGGGTGATTTTAATTGTTTAATTCAGTACTCAGGCCGCTCCAGAAACGGCACTCATACCATTAAGCCAACTCATCCAGTCCGGCACGAATTGGCGCAATCAACTCAACTACCGCAGCAGCGATATTTTCTGGAGACTGATCTGCCATAGAGCCCATGCGCTCTACCAGCAGACTGCCCACCACGACGCCATCTGCGTACTGACCAATAGCTTTCGCCGTGGCTGCATCTTTAATCCCAAACCCTACACAAATAGGCAGTTCGGTTAATTGTCGCAGCTCGGTCAGTTTTTCTTCGACTGAAGCGAGATCCAGGTGTCCGGCACCCGTCACCCCTTTCAATGACACGTAGTACAAAAAGCCGCTGGCCAAATCCACAATGCTCTGGGCTCTCTCACGGTTGGTCGTCGGTGCCAGCAAAAAGATATTTTCAATATTGACCTTTTTCAGTTCAGTATTGAGATCCGCAGCCTCTTCCGGCGGCAAATCCACCGTCAGCAAACCATCGACACCGGCTTCGCTGGCCTGCACTGCAAAGGATTCATATCCCATACGTTCTACAGGGTTCGCGTAACCCATGAGTACTACTGGCGTCTCATTATTCGTTTCACGAAACGCCTTGACCACGGCCATTGTAGACTTCAATGAGGTCTTATTGGCCAGTGCACGCTCATGTCCCAGTGCAATGACCGGTCCTTCAGCCATGGGATCCGAAAAAGGGACGCCCAACTCAATAATATCAACACCTGCATCAACCATTGCGTGCATAGTCGTCAGTGTAGCATCCGGAAACGGATCACCATTGACAATGTAAGTTACGAGCGCCTTGCGCCCTTGTTGTTTGGCGTCTGCCAGACGGGCCGTTATACGATTCATCAATATTTACACCTTAATGCCGTCGATCGCGGCAACCGTCAGGATATCTTTATCGCCTCGTCCTGACAGATTCACTACGATCACCTGATCTTTATCCATGGTGGGGGCCAATTTCGCCGCGTATGCCAGTGCGTGACTGGATTCCAACGCAGGCATAATGCCTTCCACACGGGTTAACTCGCGAAATGCAGCCATAGCCTCATCATCATTGATGGCCACATACTCTGCCCGGCCGATATCCTTCAACCATGAATGTTCAGGGCCAACACCCGGATAATCCAGGCCGGCAGACACCGAATGGGTCTCAATAATCTGGCCATTCTCATCTTCCATCAGGTAAGTGCGGTTGCCATGCAGGACTCCCGGAATACCATCATTCAAGGGCGCGGCATGCTGACCCGTTTCCACACCATGGCCTCCGGCCTCAACGCCATAGATTTTGACGCCCTCATCTTCCAGGAACGGGTGAAACAAACCAATTGCGTTGGAACCACCACCGACACAGGCCACCAGTGCATCAGGCAATTTACCAGCCTGAGTCAAACACTGCTCGCGAGCCTCACGTCCAATTACGCACTGAAAATCGCGCACCAATTGCGGATATGGGTGCGGGCCAGCAACGGTGCCAATAATGTAAAAAGTATCATCGACATTGGTCACCCAGTCACGCATAGCCTCATTCATGGCATCTTTGAGGGTGCGAGAACCTGACTCAACCGGGTGAACAGTGGCGCCAAGCAGTTTCATGCGATAAACATTCAGGGATTGACGCTGAACGTCTTCCGCCCCCATATACACTTCACACTTCAACCCCAGTCGAGCGGCAACAGTCGCAGAAGCAACACCGTGTTGCCCCGCTCCGGTTTCGGCAATGATGCGGCTTTTGCCACTGTATTTGGCCAGTAAAGCCTGACCAATGGTGTTGTTCACCTTGTGGGCACCGGTGTGATTGAGATCTTCACGCTTCAGATAAATCTGAGCGCCACCCAATTTGTTACTCCAGCGCTCGGCATGGTACAAAGGCGATGGTCGCCCAACGTAGTGAGCCAGATCTTTATCAAATTCCGCCTGAAAATCAGGATCATCTTTCAGACGAGTGTACATTTGCTCCAGTTCATCCAGAGCAGGCATCAGAGTTTCTGACACAAAGCGTCCACCATAGGGACCAAAGTGCCCTTTGGAATCTGGAAACTGGGAATAGTCTACAGCCGATTTTTTCTCTACATCACTCACTGCTTATCTCCGCTTTGCATGGCGTACAAACGCCATCATTTTTTCGGTGTCTTTTTTGCCGGGAGACGCTTCTACGCCACCACTGACATCAACACCATAGACCTGTGTGGACTCAACAGCTGTTGCAACATTTTCGGGGTTGAGCCCTCCTGCGAGCACTACCGGTACAGAACTTTGAGCAGGAACTCGCTGCCAATCAAAGGTTTCACCGGTTCCACCGGGAACACCGGGTCGGTAAGCATCCAGTAAAATACCTACCGCAGAAGAGAACTTCGCCATCGCTGTTGATACATCAAGATCATCCTTCATTCGTAACGCTTTTAAATACGGTCGCTGAAACTGCTGGCAGTAACTTTCGCTTTCATCACCGTGGAATTGCAACACGTGAAGTGGCACGTGATTAAGCACATTGGTGACAAACTCGGAATCAGCATCCACAAACAGCCCCACAACCGTAACAAAGGGCCCTACCTTGCGGGCAATTGCAGCGGCCTGCTCTACCGTTACGGCTCGCGGACTTTTGGCAAAGAAGACCAGACCAATAGCATCTGCACCTGCCGCGACAGCTGCCTCAGCATCAGCTGTCGAGGTAATACCACAAATCTTTACGCGAACCTGAGAGAGCATATGGAGCCTTACTTTCGATGATCACCAATATTATTGAACACCGGATAAACAAGCTTGCCTGCGACGGTTTTCGCTCGCGACAATTCCTAAATAAAGAGGTGGATATTACCAGATTAGGCCTGAAAATACTGTATTCAACCCTCGCCAGCACGAAATTCACCGAGTTTTTCCGCAAAGAAAGCAGGCCCCGGCAAAGTTACCGGTAACTTGAAGTGTTCCGGGTAATCAATCGCCACCAGATGCAAACCATTAGGCTTCGCTGTCACGCCGGCCTTGCGACGGTCCCGCGCCTTTAACACATCTGCCGCCCACTCCTCAGGCTGCTCTCCAACCCCAATCGCCAATAGCACTCCCATGATGTTACGCACCATATGATGCAGAAAGGCATTAGCCTGGATCTCCACCACAATCAGGTCACCTCGGCGGGCAATATCCAGATAATGAATACATCGCACCGGGCTGTGCGCCTGACACTGAGACGCCCGGTAAGAGGTAAAATCATGCTCACCTACCAGCGCTTGCGCCGCGCGCCACATGGCAGCCTCATCAACTGATTCCCGCACCCATGTCATTTGTTCAAACCCCAATGCCGGGCGGGACGAGGTATTGGCAATAACATATCGATAAGTACGAAACCTGGCACTAAAGCGGGCGTGAAAATAAGGCGTCACCTGTTTAGCCCACTTGATACTGACACTGTTTGGCAGAAGCGCATTCACACCTCGGATCCAGGCCTTTAAAGGTCTTACGGAGAGCGTATCAAAATGGACCACTTGATTTGTGCCGTGCACACCCGTGTCGGTTCTGCCTGCGCACACCAACGTTATTGATTCGTCAGCAACCCGGGATAAGGCAGACTCAAGCCTGGCCTGGACCGTATCGACTCCGGAAGGCTGCTTTTGAAAACCATGAAACTGGGCCCCATTGTATTCAATACACAGAGCCACCCGTTGCATTCCCTCGGGAAAAACGCCCTCCTCCAGAATTTCCACATTACGGGAGTAAGGCTTTTGCCGAGGCGGATATAGTTCAGACATGATCGGAATCAAATACTCAGTTAATCGAAAACAATAACAGTCAGAAAGCCCGTCCGGAGAAGAGTCGGTCAGGGCCCTTTTTATTTGAAGAAATTAATGAAAAAGGCCTTGTGTACAATGTACACAAGGCCTGTCGTCACCCATGAGGATTACAGATGCAGTTAGCCGATGCGAGTCAGGAGCTCTTCAGCTTCTTTTTTCTGCGTATCATTACCCTCGACAACCACCTCACCCAAAATATCTTTGGCACCATCCTGATCACCCATATCAATATAGGCACGAGCCAAATCCAACTTGGTGGCAGCTTCATCGGTATCCGCCAGGAAATCGAGCTCTGCGTCGAAATCCTCATCACTCATGTCGCCATCCATTACATCTTCCGGAGTAGGCAGTTCAGAAACTGCCTCGGAAAACATATCATCCTCACTGGCTTCTGAATTGAACTCTTCTGAATCAAGTCCCAGGTCTGCTGCCAGATCAAACTCCTCAACAGGAGCTTCAGCCTCTGTGGTTTCCTCCAGAGTTGGAACATCATCCATCGACAAATCGAGATTATCCTCTGAAGCATCAGATTCAAAATCAGCCAGGTCCAGATCAAAATCGACATCCGACTCAAATTCCAGCTCAGAATCCAAATCAGACTCTGACGTGGTTTCTTTATCCGCTTGTTCATTCAGCGAATCCAGAGCCACATCATCAAGATCCAGGGAAAGCTCTTCGCTGTCAGAGCTATCAAACTCCAGACTGCCAGCATCAAACTCATTACTCTCAACATCGTCCAACTCCAACTCAGAGGTCAGCTCGAGCGAGTCATCAGATGCAAATTCTTCACCGGCGAAATCCATATTCTCCGACAGTGCATCCACTTCTTCGTCCAGAGCAGCAAGATCCATGTCTTCCATTTCCAGATCGAATGTATCGTCCTCCTTGTCTGAGGAATCCAGCTCCAGGTCCAGCGGCTCTTCGTCCAGGTCACTATCGGACAGATCCAGACCCAAAGAATCCTCAGAGTCACTGAGATCGAAAGTCAGATCTTCAGCCTCACCGGCAGGCTTCTCATCTGCTGGCTCATCAGCCAATACGTCAGACAAGTCCAACTCCAAAGAGTCATCCGTTGCCGCATCGTCCAACTCCAACTCAAAGGAATCGGCGTCCAGATCGTCAGCGTCTCCCAGCTCAAACGACAACTCTTCCTCGGGCTCTTCTGCTTTAGCTGTTTGCTCTCCGGAAGTCAGCTCGGACTCAAAGCTCAGACTGAAATCCTCACCGATCGCAAAATCTGAATCACTGCCAGCTTCAGCTCCGTCATCCAGGCTGAGATACTCATCCGAATCGACTTCGGAGTCATTCTGATCTGAATCCCCCAAATCAAACTCGAGCTCTTCATCAGCCAGAGAGAACTCATTCTCATCCTCTGCTTCAGTGTATGCTGGAGCATCGGCAAATTGTTGTCTCAGGTCATCAGCACGGGCAACCGCCGCCGCATCGCCCTGCGTAGCAACCTCACCATATTGCTGATCGAACTTATCCAGATCTTGAGTTTCGAGGTAAACCTCCATCAACTTCAAACGAGCAGCAGTGTTAGTGGAGTCCAGCTCCAAAGCGCCCTGAAGCATTTCTTCGGCTTGATCGAACTTGCCATAGGCAATGTAAATATCGGCTTCACCAACCGCATCACCGGTTTGGGATTCGGTCGGCGCCTCGGAAACCAGCTCATCTTCGTCTGACAGATCAAAATCGTCGTCAGCCATATCAAAGTCGTCAGCAACGCCAGATTCGATCGCAGCATCAATATCCGCTTCGGGTTCTTCTGGCTCAACCGCTGAGGCTGCCGGGGCATAACCCTCGTCCAGATCCTCTTCCTCATCTTTACGGCGACGCAACAGCAGAAATACGCCCGCCAGGATGGCCGCTGCACCTGCGCCGATATAGAGAATATTGTCCATGATCATATCCATGAACGACGGCTCTTTCGACTTGGCAGAACGAACGACTTTAGATGAATCGGCTTTAGTCGCATCTTTAGCCTTTGGCTGTTCAGCAGGCTTAGCCGCATCAGGTTGGGCAGCTACAGGAGCTTCACCCTGTTCTGCAAATTGCGGATCTGCGGACGACTGAGCAACCTCCTGTGATTCAGAAGAATTACTGGCTGCTGCTTGCTGTAAGGCCTGAAGCTCTTTGTTGGACACCTCCAACAGACGCTCCATGGTTTCAATTTGCTCTTCCATTTCTGCAACGCGGTCTTTCAATTCCGCGTTTTCGCGACGAGAGCTGTCCAGCTCTTCCAAGGAAATGGCCAATTCATTTTGCAGCGCAGCTGTATCGCCACCCACTTCACCAGCGGCACGCCCGGATTGCACGGAATCAGAGGTATCTGCACCAGCAACGGTTAAGCGACCAGACACCCCATCACTGGAACTACCAGCAGATGCTCGCTGACGCTTACTGCCTTCCAATTGGGGAGCGCCGGTATAATCGGACCACTCAGAGTTTTGCTGAGCGACTTCACTGACTGCTTGCTGTGCACCGACATTCTCGATATCCGAGCCCGTTGGCACTCGCAACACCTGCCCTTTACGCAACAGGTTGATGTTGCCATTAATAAAGGCCTCAGGATTTAAACGCTGGACCGCCAACATCGTCTGCTGAACTGAATATTGACGACTTGGACGAATCTTTAAGGCAATCTCCCACAGAGTATCGTTTGAACCAACAGGCCCATAGACATCCCCCTGATAGGCAGGCGTGCTACGAGACTGACTGGTCCGGGAAGCAGACGATTGAGAGGAGTCACTGGTCGCACCCGACTGGGAAGTCGTAGAGCTGGAGTTTTGAGCAGAGCTGCGAGTTGTTGTACGAGGAGTCGACGTGCTGGCGCTCTGGACGGGTGCCGCCTTCTGGTCAGAGAAGGTGGGCAAATCCATTAGCAGAGTGTATTCGCGAAGAATCCGCCCATTGGGCCACTGGCTTTCCAGCAGGAAGTTAAGGTATGGCTCCCTCACAGGCTTTTTACTGGTGACCCGAATCACGGGACCAGAAGGAGCGTCCATATCCACTTCAAAACGCAAATCGGTGAGGAAAAAGACCCGATCAATGCCAGCACGCTGGAAATCATCATTAGACGCCAGATCCACCAGGATCTCGCTCTTGGTCAGATCCCGGACCTGAAGAAGCTTGATCTCCGCTTCCAGGGGCTCATTCAGTCTTGACTCTAACTTAATCTCACCCAAACCAAGTGCGCTGGCCAACTGGGCACCTAGAGTACCTGCTAGACCTACTGCTAACGCCAGCTTACGTAGACGCATAGAACGTTCCTTTTATTATCTCCCTGGCCCCCAAGTGCCACCCCATAATTTGTTCCGATATCCATATCGGCATGGCTCAGGTGAACCCGACTACGACTCTGTTGATGACAATTAAGGTTCAGGCGTTGCCCAAACCTCGAACAGATCTTCACTAATGGCCGTAAGTATTCATTATAAATAGCTTTTTATCAACAACACGGCTGGCCCACCGCCATTGATGGCGAGCGCTTTGCACTCATAACTTGACGTGCGCCTCATTTTTCCAAGTGAGACTCTTGACAGGCAACAGGGTATATTGATCACAGAAAGCACTTTGAGCGTCAGGATAAAACAAAAGAGCAGTCGGGCAAAGGGGTTTTACTGCCACATCAGAGACGTCCGGACCAGAATCCGGATCAGAAATTCAAAATAGAGAAAAACAGAGCGAAAAGCAGGATTAAAGACGAATCAGAGAGGACAAATGAGCAGTATCGATGAAACACCCTGCCGGGGCCGAGCCCCGAACAGAGTATTCAGAAACAATTAAGCTTCAATCAGGATGCGCAACATACGGCGCAGAGGCTCCGCAGCCCCCCAAAGCAACTGATCACCTACGGTAAAGGCATTCAGATACTCAGGCCCCATATTCATCTTACGCAGACGCCCTACGGGAACGGACAAAGTTCCGGTTACTTTGGTAGGCGTCAGCTCTCGCAGAGTTGCATCGCGGTCATTCGGTACAAATTTGGCCCACTCATTGGCTTCAGACAGAATTGACTCTACCTCGATCAGAGGCACATCCTGCTTCAACTTGATGGTCAGTGCCTGACTGTGACAGCGCATGGCGCCGATGCGCACACAGGTACCATCGATAGCAATCGGCGAATCACTGCGGCCAAGAATCTTGTTAGTTTCTGCCTGCCCTTTCCATTCTTCGCGACTTTGGCCATTATCCAGCTGTGTGTCGATGAAAGGCAGCAGACTGCCGGCCAGAGGATGCCCAAATTGATCCGTTGGGAAACTTTCACTGCGCATGGTATCTGCAATTTTTCGGTCGATATCCAGAATTGCGCTGGCTGGATCAGCCAGCTCAGGGGCCACCGCATCACGCAATGATCCCATTTGCGAAATCAGCTCACGCATATTCTGAGCACCGGCACCACTGGCAGCCTGATAAGTCATCGCGGAAACCCACTCGATCAAATCAGCCTTGAACAATCCACCCAGCCCCATCAGCATCAGACTGACAGTACAGTTACCACCAATGAAATTCTTAACCCCATTGGTCAAACCGTCTTTAATTACATTCTGGTTTACAGGATCCAGAACAATAATGGCGTCGTTCGCCATCCGCAGACTCGAGGCTGCATCGATCCAGTAACCTTTCCAGCCACTGGCACGCAGATCAGCAAAAACAGACTTGGTGTAATCGCCACCCTGACAGGACACAATCGCGTCCATAGCTGCCAATTCTTTAATATCACGCGCGTCTTTCAGGGCAGGAATATCCTTGCCAATCGCTGGGCCTTGCCCACCCACATTGGAAGTCGTAAAAAATATTGGCTCAATATCGGCAAAATCATTCTCTGCCAACATTCGTTCCATCAACACGGAACCAACCATGCCACGCCAACCTACAAAACCTACACGCATCGTACCCTCTCAATTACGTTTGAAAGTGGAAAAATTAAGAAGTGGGATAATAACACATCTAACAAAAGAATGCCGGAGTAGCCAGGAAGTCTACCACGGCAAAGTGGTCAAAATTCCCGACACTCCGGCATGGAGAGTGCTTTCTATGGGGCTGACGACAGCAAGTCGCCCCCCAAAGATCAACCAGCTGCCAGCAAAGCTTCTACCACAGCGTCACCCATTTCGGTGGTTGATACGCGGGTCATACCCTCAGACATGATATCTCCGGTTCGCAACCCCTGATCCAAAACACTGGATACCGCTGCTTCAACACGGTCTGCAGATTCACCGGCGCCCAACGAATAACGCAACAGCATGGCTGCAGACATAATAGTCGCCAACGGGTTGGCAACACCCTGCCCGGCAATATCCGGGGCGGAACCGTGGGAGGGTTCGTAAAACCCCTGACTGCCCTCATTCAGTGACGCCGAAGGCAGCATGCCTATTGAGCCTGTGAGCATGGAAGCTTCATCCGACAGGATGTCGCCAAACAAGTTGCCAGTTACAATGACATCAAATTGCTTTGGATTCACAACCAGCTGCATAGCCGCGTTGTCCACATACATGTGGCTCAACTCGACATCCGGATAATCTTTGGCAACTTCTTCCATGATTTCACGCCACAACACCGACACTTCCATCACATTGGCCTTGTCGACAGAGCAGACCTTCTTGCCACGCTTTTGAGCCGCGTCGAAAGCGACCTTACCAATCCGACGAATTTCAGACTCACTGTAAACATCGGTATTGAATCCCTGACGCTCGCCATTTTCAAGGGTGCGAATACCCCGCGGACCACCAAAATAGATACCGCCGGTCAGCTCACGCACTATCAGAATATCCAAACCGGCTACCAGCTCGGGCTTGAGTGGCGAAGCATCCGCCAATTGCTTGAAGGTAATCGCAGGGCGCAGGTTGGCAAATAAATCCAGATCAGAACGAATGTCCAGCAGCCCCGCCTCGGGACGCAGGTGACGCTCAGTCTTTCCATCCCACTGCGGACCACCTACGGCGCCAAACAAAATAGCGTCTGCTGCACGCGCCTTTTCACGGGTCTCTTCAGGATAAGGGTGGCCATATTTGTCGTAAGCACGACCACCCAGCATACCCTCTACAAAGTTCAGGCCCAGGCCGTCTTTTTCATTCACCGCTTCGAGCACTTTACGTGCTTCGGCGATGATCTCGGGACCAATACCGTCCCCTTCCATGATCAGTACATTCTTGCTCATGTTATTAACTCCTCTTATGCGGGCTTGATGGCCCCAAACAGCCAGGGTGTTTGCTGCTTGCGTTTCTCTTCGTAAGCACGGATTGCATCCGCATCCTGCAAGGTCAAACCGATGTCATCCAGACCATTCAACAGGCAATGCTTACGGAACTCATCGATTTCAAAACTGAACGATTCGCCTGATGGCGTCTTCACTACTTGCTCGGCAAGGTCGATGGACAATTCATAACCTTCTGTGGCGTACATTTCCTGAAACAACTGCTCAACCACTTCTGCTGGCAAAATAATCGGCAGCAATCCGTTTTTGAACGAGTTGTTAAAGAAAATATCCGCAAAGCTCGGTGCGATAATCGCGCGGAAACCGTAATCATCCAACGCCCACGGGGCGTGTTCGCGACTTGAACCACAACCAAAGTTTTCACGAGCCAACAGGACTTTTGCGCCCTGATAGCGAGGAAAGTTCAGCGGAAACTCTTCATTTAACGGACGCCCAGTACAGTCCTGATCCGGCAAACCTTCATCCAGATAGCGCAGTTCGTCAAACAGATTCTTGCCGAAACCGGTGCGCTTGATGGATTTCAAAAAGTTTTTCGGAATGATCATGTCCGTATCAACATTGGCGCGATCCATAGGAGCGGCAATGCCAGTAACCTGAGTAAAGCTTTTCATCAGTTTGCTCCTTATGCCTGAGCCGTGAGATCACGGACATCGATAAAGTGACCGGCTACAGCTGCTGCAGCGGCCATTGCAGGGCTCACCAAGTGCGTACGACCACCGTACCCCTGACGACCTTCAAAGTTACGGTTTGAGGTAGACGCGCAGTGCTCGCCATTGCCCAGCTTGTCAGCATTCATGGCCAGACACATGGAACAGCCCGGCTCACGCCATTCAAAACCCGCCTCCACCAGAATTTTATCCAGACCTTCGGCTTCGGCCTGAGCCTTCACCTGACCAGAACCGGGAACCACCATCGCCTGAATAACGGAACTGGCCACCTGGCGACCTTTGGCAACTTCCGCTGCGGCGCGAATGTCCTCGATACGGGAGTTAGTGCACGAGCCGATAAATACACGATCCACAGAGATATCAGTAATCTTCTGACCCGCTGTTAATCCCATGTACTGAAGTGCGCGCTCGATACCTGACTTCTTCACAGGGTCTGCTTCCTGGGCCGGATCTGGCACACTGGCATCCACTGGCAGCACCATCTCTGGAGAGGTACCCCAGCTCACCTGCGGCATGATGCTCGCACCATCGATTTCAACAACCTTATCGAACTCTGCGTCGGCATCACTGACCAGCTCTTTCCAGTTGGCCACGGCCTCTTCCCACTGAGCTTCGTTCGGTGCGTAAGTACGGCCTTTGACATAATCGATGGTCGTATCATCAACAGCCACCATGCCCGCACGGGCACCCGCTTCAATAGCCATGTTACAGACCGTCATGCGACCCTCCATGGACATGTCACGGAACACCTGACCGCCAAATTCCATGGCATAGCCAGTTCCGCCGGCTGTACCAATTTTTGCGATGATAGCCAACACCACATCTTTGGGCGTAACACCGGGAGCCAATTCACCATCAACCTTGATCAACAGGTTCTTCATTTTCTTGGCGACCAGACACTGGGTCGCCATAACGTGTTCAACCTCTGAGGTTCCGATACCGTGAGCCAATGCACCCAAGGCCCCGTTGGTAGCAGTGTGCGAATCACCACAGACAATGGTCATACCCGGCAGGCAGGCACCGCTTTCAGGTCCGATTACGTGTACGATCCCCTGGCGGTCGTCGTTGATTTTAAACTCAACAATGCCAAACTCATCGCAGTTGTCGTCCAGAGTCTGCACCTGAATACGGGAGACTGGATCCTCAATTCCCTCAACACCAGAAGCACGCTCAACAGCGGTAGTCGGAACATTGTGATCCGGCGTTGCCAGAATGCTGTCTACACGCCAGGGCTTACGACCGGCCAGACGTAACCCCTCAAACGCCTGAGGCGTGGTCACTTCGTGAATAATGTGACGATCGATATAAATCAACGCCGAGCCGTCATCTCGCTCTTTTACGAGATGGGCATCCCAAAGCTTGTCGTAGAGGGTTTTACCCGCCATTGGAAACCTCACTTGTACTTATCAACGGTTGTTTTGGAACAATTGTATTGGACCTGCTTCAGGGCGCAGCCCAGCGCCGCACGTCAGGTCTCGAATTCATTTTTTACGAAAGCCAGTTTACTGACCCGCCTCAAATAAGACAAATTCATCTTTTTTATAAATTGCATTCCTTTTAGGAATGCAATTTAATGGAGCCATGGACACTCAACACCTGAAAGCCTTTATTACCGTTGCCAATCTGGAATCCTTCACCGATGCCGCTGAACGCCTGCATTTAACCCAACCAGCGATCAGCAAGCGCATTTCGGCGCTGGAACAACAATTGAATTGCCGGCTGTTTGACCGTATCGGCAGAAAAATCGCCCTGACCGAAGCCGGACGCGCCCTTTACCCCAAGGCTGAAAAAATATTACAGGATGTCAGCGATACCGAACTGGCCCTATCCAACCTGTCTGGAAGCATAAGCGGCACCCTTAAACTGGCAACCAGTCACCACATTGGCCTGCATTACCTGCCACAATTTCTTAAGTCCTATACCCAACGCTACCCGCAGGTGTCGCTGGAACTGGACTTTATGGATTCTGAAAAGGCCTACGCAGCGGTAAGCCGGGGGGATATTGAACTGGCCATCATTACCCTCTCTTCAGAGCAACCACCAAATATAGAGGCCGTGCCACTTTGGGAGGACCCTTTGTCATTCGTCGTGGCTCCGGATCACCCGCTGGCATCCACAACTGCACCAGATTTGACTCAGCTGAGCCAATACCCGGCCATCCTGCCCGACCCGACAACCCAAACCACCCAGCTTGTAAAACAAATTTTCGAACGCAACCATTGCGAACTCAGAATCAGCATGCCGACCAACTATCTGGAAACTATCAAAATGATGGTGTCGATTGGACTGGGCTGGAGCGCACTGCCGAACACCATGATAGATGATCAGCTACATCCGGTAGTCGTGGAACAAATGTCTTTGACTCGCCAACTGGGCTGCATTCACCACAAAAACAGAACGTTAAGCAACGCCGCCAGTGCATTTCTGAAAGCCTTACAGTGAAGAGAGATGAACAGAAGAAAACCTGGCACGACACACCACGCCATGCCATGCCACAAACAGTAAAAGCGGTCTTTACATTCACTACTTTAGCTTATCAACCAGCTCCCCTCTCACCCCCCAAAACACCAGAGCAAAAGCCAATGCTGCAAACAATGTACTAAGCGCAAATGATGCAACCGGACTTACGGTCCAAATCCATCCACTGAGTAAAGCCCCCGCTGCACCACCAGCCCCAAAACTGACTGAGCTGTAAAGCGCTTGCCCCTGCCCCTGGTTTCCACCTTGAAAAAAACGTCGTATTAATTCAATGGAAACCGCGTGAGCTGTACCGAAAGCAAAGGCATGGAGCAACTGGGCAAAAATCAAGGCACCTAAATAAGGGTAACATCCTATAATCCACCAGCGTATCACCGTCGCAAAGAGGGTCAACAACATGATCTGTCGCAGGCTAAAATGATTCATAATGTGGTGCATATACCAGAACACGACCACCTCAGCGACTACCCCCAGGCCCCACAGTAAACCAATCGAGGTGCGGCTGTACGCCAGGCTTTCAAGGTACACACTGTAAAATGTGTAATAACTTCCAAAACTGACCTGCAACAAAAAAGAAGCCAGCAGAAAAGACAAAACCGGCTTTGAGAAACAAACCTGCCAGAAGCCCTCTTCAAGGTGATGCTCGGTGTGTGTTGTTATCTGCTCTTTAATACTTAACGAGCTGACCCACATGAAAAACAACATGGCCAAGGCGGCAATGGGCATATACAACACCGACAATTTGTCGAACACATATCCCAACACCACCACGGCGACAATAAAACCGACCGACCCCCACAACCTGATACGCCCGTAATAATGCGTCATCCCGTCGAGGAAGTTGAGTGTCACCACTTCAAACTGGGCAAGCACGGCATTCCAGAAAAAGCTGTAGGCCGCAATGATGAGCACAACCCACCAAAAGCCGTTCATCCACAACAAGAAAGAAAAACTGATGCAAGCGAGCAGTGAACCCAAACGAATAATGAAGAGTCTGCGCCCGCTACGATCGGCCAGCCACCCCCAAATGTTGGGCGCAACAATTCGGGTGGCCATCATAACGGCAAAAACCTGGCCTATCTCAGCCGGAGAATATTCAAGGGACTGAAGATACAGCCCCAAGAAAGGCACCATGGTGCCCAGGAGAGCAAAATAGAAAAAGTAAAAGCCGGAGAGACGCCAATAGGGAATCTTCCGGCCTGATATCCCTTTCAGAGACACGTATAAGAGACAAGTAGGTTTACTGGGAATCGCTTCCTGGAGCGGCGGAAGGTATCACCGGGATATTGTGTTCAACACCACCGTTCTGCCCTCGATGACGGAGCAAGTGATCCATAATAACCAATGCCATCATGGCTTCGGCAATTGGAGTAGCACGAATACCAACACAGGGATCGTGACGGCCTTTAGTAACCACTTCAACGGGCTCACCGTGTACATTCACACTACGGCCAGGCAGATGCAGACTTGAGGTTGGTTTCAGAGCCAGACTGGCGACCAAGTCCTGGCCTGTGGAAATACCCCCCAACACACCGCCAGCCTGATTCGACAGGAAGCCTTCCGGAGTGATTTCATCACGATGCTCGGTTCCCTTCTGCTCGACACAATCAAAACCCGCACCGATCTCAACACCCTTGACAGCATTGATGCTCATCAGAGCGTGAGCGAGATCCGCATCCAGACGATCAAAGATGGGCTCACCCAGACCAGGAGGCATGCCAGTAGCAGTGACTGAAATCTTGGCACCAATGGAGTTGCCTTCTTTATTCAGAGCCTGCATGTATTCTTCCATTTCAGCCACTTTGCTGGCATCCGGACAGAAGAACGGATTGTTATGGACCTCGTTCCAATCGACCGTTTCGATTTTAATCGGGCCCAGCTGCGACAGGTAACCCTGAACTTCGATCCCGTGGAATTCTTTCAGGTACTTTTTCGCAATCGCACCAGCGGCCACTCGCATGGCGGTCTCACGAGCGGATGAACGGCCACCACCGCGATAGTCGCGTACGCCGTATTTCTGCATGTAAGGATAATCTGCGTGAGCCGGACGGTACTGATCTTTGATATTGGAATAATCCTTGGATCGCTGATCGGTATTTTCGATCAACAGACCAATCGGTGTGCCAGTGGTTTTGCCCTCAAACACGCCGGACAGAATTTTCACCTGATCCGCTTCACGTCGCTGGGTGGTATAGCGGGACTGGCCCGGCTTGCGGCGGTCCAGATCATGCTGCAAGTCTTCTTCTGTCAGTGACAGGCCCGGAGGGCAACCATCAACAATGCAGCCCAAAGCCAGGCCGTGGCTCTCGCCAAAGGTGGTCACTGTGAATAGCTTGCCAAAGGTATTACCGGACATATCAAACTCGTTAATTGCTGATTACATTATATGGGCTGCTTGTGGAGCAGAAGACGGATTATACGCACTTTCTCTAAAGCCTGCTCACTCTGGACAAGCAGGCATCCAGAATCACTGGAAATCGGCCTGATGCTGATCCAGCTGGGCCGCGGTCAGGACAAAAATACCGTGTCCACCCTGCTCAAAATCCAACCAGGTGAAAGGCACTGAGGGAAATTCAGCCTCCAGGGTGGGCCAGCTATTGCCCACCTCTACCACCAGCACCCCCTCATCCGACAGATGACTGCGCGCCTCCTTCAACAATCGACGGGTAAAGTCCAGGCCGTCATCACCGCTACCAAGGGCAATTTCGGGCTCTGCCTGAAATTCGGCAGGCATTGCCGCCAGATCTTCCGCATTGACATAAGGCGGATTGGTGACGATCAGATCAAACACTTGTCCCTGCAAATTCTCAAACAGATCGGACTCTACTGCCGCCACCTGATCTTCCAGGCGATGCAACTGAATATTGGAGCGAGCCACTTCAATCGCATCAGTAGAAATATCACTCAACACGACTTCCGCGTCCGTGAAGGTATCCGCACAGGCAATACCAATACAGCCACTGCCAGTACACAAATCGAGAATACGCGTTGGGTAGGTGGCCAACCAGGGTTCAAACCCCTGAGCGATGGTTTCCGCCAAGGGAGAACGGGGCACCAACACACGCTCGTCGACATTAAATTCCAACCCTGCAAACCAGGCTTTGCCCGTTAAATAGGCTGCCGGCACCCGCTCCTCTATGCGTCGTTCAATCAGATCAATCAAATGACGTCGCTCCGCCAGCGTCAAACGGGCATGCAACAGATGAGGAGGACTGTCCCACGGCAGGTGCAGGCTGGGCATAATCAGCTGCACAGCTTCGTCCCAGGCGTTGTCGGTCCCGTGGCCGAAAAACAGACCGGCGGCATTAAAACGACTGGTCGCCCAGCGCAGATAATCGCGAATTGACAGTAATTCCTGAATAGGTGATTCACGTTTTTCAATCAAGGGGACAACCTCAGAAAAATTTCAATTAAAGTCTGAGAGCTTGCGCTCAGCCAACGTTTAAAAATACAGCGCAGCCGCACTGGCACACAGCGTCATCACAAACAAAAACCACTTCAGCGTCTTCTGACTCACGTTCAGGGCCATCCCGACCCCCAGTTTGGCCCCCGTCATGGTGCCAACCGCCAGAATCAAACCGGGAATCCACGCAACCTGCCCCTGCCAGATAAACACGGCCAGAGCCACGGCAGTAAAAGCCGCAGAACACAGGAGCTTTAACGCATTGGCTCGAACCAGATCATAGCGCAGAACACCAGCCAGCGCGGCGATCAGGACAAAACCCACACCGGCTTGAACAAAGCCTCCGTAAAAGCCAGCCAGCAACAGTGCAATCCAGGCCTTGGGATTCCCTTTTACCTGTCCAGCAAGCTCGTCGGGACCCGGCATCACCGTAGACGGTTTCAACAGAATCAATAACGCCATGATCACCATAGTCCCTAAAAGAACCGGTTTCAGCAGGGATACAGGCAAAAACGACGCTGACAGGCCGCCCAGCAAGCCGCCAAGCAGTGTGGGAATCAAAATTCCCTTAAGATCGGTCCTCTCAAGCTTGCCATGCTTGTCAAAGCCCTTGAGTCCCACCACGCACTGACAAAAAACTCCCACGCGATTGGTCGCATTGGCGACATCAGCAGGCAACCCCATCATCATTAAGGCTGGCAATGTCAGATTGGAGCCTCCACCAGCCAGAGTATTGATCACTCCGGCGATCAGGCCCGTTCCCAGCAACAACGCAATAAAGCCCGGTGTCAATTCAAACATAACCTGCTCCACACCACACGATCCACCGCAAAATGCGGCACAGTCTACCCTTTTTTCCTAAAATCACCAGTAAACACCCAATGGACAGGAAAGATGGCCAATAAGAGACAAATATGGCGCGCCAATCAAAATGAAAAAAAACTTTACCGCCGCATAGGCTTCACGTAGGGTACAGCCCCCACAAGGCTCGCCAGAGCGATCACACCCCTTACCCGCCTGCCGGCAACAGCTAACGGAAATAAATGGCGATAAAGGGTATTTATGAACAAAAGATCCCTTGAGGAATCCCTGATGAAAGAGCAATACGCCAACATCATCCGTGCCATAGGCGAAGACCTCAATCGCCCCGGTTTACAGGACACCCCAAAACGCGCAGCCAAGGCCATGAAGTTTCTGACCCAGGGCTATCAGCAGTCTATTGATGAAGTGGTCAATGGAGCTCTGTTCCCGTCAGACTCCAGCGAGATGATCATTGTGAAAGACATCGAGCTGTATTCCATGTGTGAACACCACATGCTGCCGTTTATTGGCAAGGCGCACGTCGGCTACATTCCCACAGGTAAAGTGGTAGGACTTTCTAAAATTGCCCGTATCGTGGACATGTTTGCCCGCCGCCTGCAGATTCAGGAACAATTGACGGTTCAAATTGCAGAAACCATTCAGGACGTGACTGAAGCCGCTGGTGTCGGCGTCATTATTGAAGCGAAGCATATGTGCATGATGATGCGCGGGGTCGAAAAACAGAACTCATCGATGAAGACTTCGTCAATGCTGGGATGCTTCCGGGAAGATGCAGCCACCCGCACCGAATTCCTCTCCTTAATCCGCTGATTCACAACTGCAGCGAACTGACAAGGCTCCAACCATCTGCGAGCCTTGTTCTCCCCGTTCACTTCACTATCTTGACCAAATTGACGCCCGTCTCGCGACCATCGGGAATGGAATTGGGAACCAGACTCCCCAGACCATAGGCCTGCAAACTGTCTTCTGAGACCCCGGCATCCACCAATTGCTGAAGAATGCTCTGAGCAGCCGCCAGAGAGCGCTCACGCTGTTGCTCTAGGGTGCCAGCGGAAGCGTCCAATCCCACGATAGCAATGTGCCAGCTGCGTTGACTCCGCAGCGCTTTAACCACCGCGTCCAGCTGTTCTGGCTCCAGCTTGCCATCGGTCAATTCAGGCAACCTGAATTCATGTCCGCCCCGCAAACGCTCAGTCACCACTTCTGAACTGCTGAACAGATTGATACGGTTTGAGGTTGTTAATATATCGACCTGCACATAGCTGCGGCCAGTACCGCGCCTAACCGCGTAGAGCGCAATATAAGCCTGCTTGCCATCTTTGAGATTAAGGGCCATTGCTGAATAGTGCTGGTACTGATCCAGACCATACAGCTGCTTGATACCAAAGCGCTGATTAGCCCAGGTACCACTACTGCCACAGCGACGGGATTCGCAGAGAAACAGCTCCTGCGCGCCCATTTTTAACGCCTGATCCCGATAGAATTCGAACGCATCCTTCTCGGACTGGCTTTCGTCCAACTCCTGCGTCAGCCGGCTCAACTTGCCGCTCAGGCGCTGCTCTCGCTCGGCACGCCAACGGCCATCCACTTTTTTCAAAGTCCCCAGAGTCAGGATGTAATCGTTAACCTCAGCCTGACTCTCAAACATGACGGAAGCGGGTTCAAACCGAGCCAGAGAAAATGCAGAAACACTCGCCCCCCAAAAAATGCATAAAAGCGTAATACTGAGCAAAGGCAGAAATTTCATAGGCATTCGTAATCTTCTGTATTTCTTGTTGTTGTGTGCATTCAATACCGATCGTCGTTGATTGCGGATAACTGTTAACTGATAGCTGTTGACAGATAGTTGTTAACTACAGTCTAGCAACCCAGGAATCGGTTGAGTATCCCTGATATGTCCTCGACCTGCTCCTCCATGTGAAAGTGATGATTTCCGGGCAACCTTTCTATGGACCAGCTCTCAGGCACAGCCAGAGCATCCTCGAAACGACTCAACAATCCCTCTTCGGCCAATAACAGCTTGGCCGGTGCCTGTACTCGATTCACGAACGCAGCCACCTGCTCTGGAGACAATTTCAGTGCGGATGCGGTAGTCAGACGGGGATCGCTTCGCCAGCAGTAGCCCCCCTCAACCGCTTTGGAACCTCGCTCAACCAGAGCCCCTGCGGCTTCCGACGATAGCGCCCAAAGACCAACCATTCTGGCACGCACCATCAACTGGCGATCCTTGTAGACGCTGTGGGTCTTGACCTGGCGATTCTCAATGATGGATTTCGCCAGCTGCTCTGGTGCTTTCTCCGGAGGAACAGGCTGTGGCATAAAGCCATCCAGCAGCCCCAGATGGGTTATGCGCTCGGGAAAGGTACCCGCACACAAGGTACTTATGATGGCTCCCCGGGAATGCCCCAGCAGGGCAAACTGCTCCCACCCCAATTCATCGGCAATGGCAAACACCTCACCCACATCCTGCCAGATGTTATACGGCTCCTGATGGCGACGGTGATCACTGAGACCATGTCCCGCAGTATCCAGGGCAACCACATAGTGATTGCTCAACAGCGGCGACAAACGATAGAAGCTCGCACTGTTATCGAGCCAGCCATGCAAGGCCAGAACCGGCGGACAGGCCGGGTCACCCCAGGCCTGAGCGGCAAAGGTCATACCCTGTGCATGAATGTTGAGCTGAGACGGCTGTAATGGTTGATTGGAAGCGGAATCCAGTGAGTTAGAGGTCATGAAATAAGCAAACCATTGATTTCGGAAAGGCCCGTCACTGAGACATGCCGGGCTGTCTAAGCCAGCAAAGAGTACCACAAGCTCCGGCAACAACTTCAGATTCCACGTAGGCCAGTGCGCTGGTGCCCATGACATGCCGCCCGGGAGACAAACCGCACAACCAGTTAACCAGATCACCGACCAACGGCTGATGGCTAACAAGCAGAGGAACTTCCTGACTCATGGAGTCCAGCATTTGGGAAATTTCCGAGGGACGCCCTTCAGGAACCAGCAGATCTGAAGTTTCAACCGGCAAAGACAACAACTTTGAAGCCAAAGAAGCCGTCTGCTGCGCACGCACATAGGGGCTGGCGACAATTCGGGTAACGGAAGCCAGGTCCGCTTGAGATTCGGACAGGATGTCCAGTGTTTGCTGATAGCCCACGGAGGTCAGGGCTCTCTCCGGGTCACTGTCGGCAAACAGCTGCGCTTCGCCGTGCCGCAGAATAAAAGCTTGCATGCCCAACTCCAGCTTTCTTTGTGGTGTTCAATGTAATTGTTGATTTGGCTTGTTCGACGAAAGAAGCCAAATCAAAACGACTGACAAGGTGTAATCCCGGAACCGTGTCCGTTATTTTGAGTCTGGCCAATCCTGAAACGGGTAAGGTTTTTCTTCGCTGTTGTAACTCAGGAACTGCCAGGTCTGATAAATAAACACCGACAACGAATGGCCAAACTCTCTGAGGTTGTCGTTATTCTGTCCGGTAAACAGGGAAAACAGAAATTGCAGAATCACCACAACCCACATAACAGCAGCTGCCACCTGTAAAATCACAGCAAACAACACCATAAAGACCAGACGTAGCCAGTGTGTACTGGACAACAGATTTGACTTCATTTTTTCGTCCATATAACTACCCTTCCCAAAAGAGTTTTGTGAACAGATTCAGCTTTTGCCGGAGTACTCCACATCGCTGTTCTGTTCGCCCATCATCAGACCTTTAGCCACTTCGGCCAGCGGGCGCTGTTCAAATAAAATATCATACATACCACTCACCAGCGGCATATAGACACCCAACTCGTCCGCTTTGTGCTTAACGATCCGCACGGTGTTGACACCCTCGGCCACCTGACCAATCTCTTTGACAGCCTGTTCGAGAGTTTTGCCCTGCCCCAGAGCCTCACCAATGCGGTAGTTGCGACTCAAATCCGAAGTACAGGTCAGAATCAGATCACCCACACCGGCCAATCCCAGGAAAGTCATGGGGTCTGCGCCCAATTCGTGAGCAAAACGTCCCATCTCTGCCAGACTGCGTGTCAGCAACATCGCCTGGGTATTTTTTCCGGAACCCACAGCCACCGCCAGACCGGAAACAATTGCGTAGATATTTTTCAACGCCCCGCCCAGCTCGACGCCGTAGCGATCCTTATTGGCATACACCCTGAATGACGGTGAGCAAAGAATGTCCTGAATACACTTGATGACCGAGTCATCATCACTGGCGATCACAGATCCTGTTTGCTGTTGCTGGACGATTTCTTTGGCGAAGTTGGGACCACTCAGCACTCCAATACGCACCTGACTCAGTTCCTGCTCCAGAATCTGACTCATTAAAGTGAAGTTTTCCGATTCAATCCCCTTGGTCGTACTGATGACAATAGCATCAGGTTTGAGAAAGGGAGCCACCTGACGGGTGACATCTCGAAACGAGGAGCTGGGTACAGAAATAAAAACCACATCACTTTTGGAAACCGCCAGCTCCAGATCGGCGGTCATGGTGATGTTGTCATCCAGCACATAACCCGGCAAATACTCGGGGTTTTCGCGGGAGGCCTGACTCCGTGCTGCACGCTCAGCATCACGCATCCAAAGATAAGTGTGGTGGCCATTGACCGCAATAATGTTTGCGATCGCCGTGCCAAAGCTGCCACCGCCCAACACCGCAATGGTTAATTCGTTCGACATTAATGATTCTGCCCGATTGTGTGACGCACGTTTTACCTGCAACGAATGAGCTTAAAAATCGTCAATCGTTAAAAATGTGCAATGAAAAGAATAAATGGTGGAGAAGCCTCCATCCCGGATGCTGCCGCCCATAGCGTTATTATAGGGAAGCAAGTATGTATTACACAAAGATTAAGCGCAGGCGCCAAATCCCAAAGTGTCAAACTAAAGAAAATACGGCGCCAGTATGGCGCCGTATTGACCTGAGCGAGCTTACCGGAAGGCAGCACCTCAGGGGTATTGGATCAATTGCTCAATTCCAGCAGCAACTTGTTCAGTTTAGCCACGTAAGCAGCGGGGTCTTCCAAAGTCCCACCCTCTGCCAGAGAGGCCTGATCAAACAGGATATTCGCCAGATCAGCAAAACGATCTTCATCGGACTCATGATCCAGCTTATCCACCAGCGGATGCTCAGGATTGATTTCAAAGATTGGCTTGGAATCGGGTACTGCCTGACCAGCCTGCTCCAGCAGGCGACGCATTTGGGCGCCCATATCATGCTCACCAACCACCAGACAGGCAGGTGATCCGGTCAGACGATTGGTCACACGCACGTCTTCAACACGGCTTTCCAGCACATCCTTGACGCGTTTAACCAGATCTTCGTGCTGTTTGGCACTCTCTTCCTGTGCCTTTTTATCCTCTTCGGTATCCAGCTCACCGAGATCCAGCTGACCTTTACCCACATCCTGGAAATGCTTCTCTTTGTACTCCATCAAGTGGCCCATGAGCCACTCATCAACGCGGTCGGACAGCAACAGGACTTCGATATTCTTTTTACGCAGAGCTTCCAGGTGCGGACTGTTCTTGGCGGTGTTGAAGTTTTCAGCAGCCACGTAGTAGATTTTGTCCTGTCCCTCTTTCATGCGTTCGATGTACTGATCCAGAGACTGATCCTGCTCGGCTTTATCGGTATGCGTGGTAGAGAAACGCAACAGGGAAGCAATCTTCTCCCGGTTTGTGAAGTCTTCTGCAGGACCTTCTTTCAGAACATCACCAAACGCGCTCCAGAAAGTAGCGTAGTCTTCTGGCTTGTTTTTCGCCATTTTTGACAACATGTCCAGCACACGCTTGGTCAGTGCACTGCGCATGGCATCAATGTTGGGATCCTTCTGCAGGATCTCACGAGACACGTTCAAAGACAGATCATTGGAATCCACAACCCCTTTAATGAATCGCAGATACATCGGCAGAAACTGCTCGGCGTCATCCATGATAAAGGTACGCTGAACATAGAGTTTCAAACCGCGCGACGCTTCACGATTGTAGAGATCATAAGGTGCTTTTGCCGGAATATACAACAGGCTGGTGTAATCGAGTTTGCCCTCAACCCGGTTATGACTCCAGTTCAACGGATCCTGGAAGTCATGAGAAACATGCTTGTAAAACTCTTTGTACTCGTCATCGCTGATGTCGGAACGGGAACGTGTCCAGAGAGCAGTGGCACTGTTGATGGTTTCTTCTTCAGGCTCTTTCTTTTCTTCTTCCTCTCCCACGGCGTCTTTTTTCATGATGACAGGCAGGGAAATATGATCAGAGTATTTTTTGATGATGGAACGCAAACGCCAACCGTCAGCGAACTCTTCAGCATCTTTCTTCAGGTGCAAGACAATGGTCGTACCACGGGATGCTTTTTCAATAGTTTCAACGGTAAATTCAGCTTCACCGGTACACTCCCAGTGCACCCCTTCAGCAGCCGGAGTACCGGCACGACGGGTAAAGACTTCCACTCGATCGGCAACGATGAATGCAGAGTAGAAACCTACACCAAACTGACCAATCAACTGAGAGTCTTTCTTCTCATCGCCAGACAGGTTTTCCAGAAACTGTGCGGTACCGGACTTGGCAATGGTCCCCAAATGCTCAATCACGTCATCGCGGGTCATCCCGATGCCGTTATCGCTGATGGTGAGGGTTTTCGCGTCTTTGTCGAAGTCGATGCGAATGGCCAGCTCTGAATCATCTTCATACAGGCTGTCATCGGTGAGTGCTTTAAAACGCAGTTTATCCGCAGCGTCCGAAGCATTGGACACCAGTTCCCGCAGGAAAATCTCTTTATTGGAATAAAGAGAATGAATCATCAAGTGCAGTAATTGCTTCGCTTCGGTCTGAAAACCGCGAGTTTCTTTTTGCGCTTCCACAGTCATTTTTCAAAGGCTCCTGAACGTCTGTGTTTGGGAATTGATTGATATGACAGCAGAGATGGGGGTCGGTTAGAGAATTTCAAGGGGGATGAGAACAATACACACAGATAAGCCAACAGGCTGAGAATCAGCCCATTGGCTCGTTAACGCGGCTTATTCGATCAAAAATTGTGCTCTGGCTCGGGCCACCAGGTTTTCGGCATCGTCTTGCCAGCAATCTATGCCCACATTGACCAGCTTTCGCCCAAAACGAACAATTTCGCATCGGGCGTAAGTGTCCTTGTAGTGGCCGGGTCTCAGATAATCAATGCTGAAATCCACGACTTTCGGGACTTTCAAAACCTCCATCGACATCATCAAATGCAATATCGCCGACATCTCCATAAAACCGCCCAAAGCCCCGCCGTGAAGTGCGGGCAAGGTGGGGTTTCCAATATTACTGGCTTTGGGAGGCAGGCAGAATTCACCGGCTTCCGACCCCAATTTGATACCAATTAATCTGGCGTACGGGATGGCCTCAATGCACTCGGACCAGTCGCCACTCTCCTGGGCGCGGTGGACCAGCTCGGCAATACGGCTCATGATTTACCTCCTATCAACTTGTCATACGCGGCCAACATTGCGTCTCTGAACTCGCTGAAAGTCCCCTTCTCCATTCGCGAAAAATTACCCACTGCCTGAGCCACGGGCCGGTTCTTATCGCCCTGATGAGCAACCGCACGGGTAAAAATGACATAGCGTGACAACCGGTAAACTTCACCCACGGCATATATGGGCTTGTGTGGCTCTGCCGGCCCCAAGTGATCTATCCTCAAATCAATGGTTGGCGTCAACGCCAACTCTTCCAGAACCGTACTGGCAGAAAATCCACAACAACTGTCCAGCAAGGCAGTAATCACACCACCATGGATGACACCGGTCTCCGGGTTACCAACAATATCGTCAGAGTATCCGAGTTCCATAGTGACACTCCCCCTCTGGATATCAGTTACCTTGATACCCAAGGCATGGAAATGGTCCCCCTGATTGGCGACCATCAGCAATTCGCACATCTTGCGAACTTCATCCAAATCTACAGCCATCGCTTAATCCAACTTGTTATACTCATTACCTTCTGGCAAGACCGGCTATTATAGACCAAATGACTTGGTCAACAGTGGCCAAATATGCCTTGCCTTGTAACGGTTTCGCCCTGCTGTTCAGAATTCAACCTTCCGAGCCAGAAGTCGAAGCTTAAAAATGCCCGAACCAGTTCGGCCTGTGCTAATCTACTTTTTATGACGTTTTAATCTATAGACAAGGACGCTTACTATGCGAAAGCCCTATCTCCTTTTTCCTCTTACGGCAGCTATTCTCACAGGGTGTGGTATGCAGAGCGCAGAAGATGCTACTGTTGCCAATATGTCGACATGTGAAAAAGTCATGGCGCTGGTGGACGCTCATCCCAACAAATTTGAAAAGATCCGCCAGAACCTCCAGTCGACTCGTAAGATCACCGTCTGGGATGCTCGCTATAACCTGGTTGGCAAAAACTGCCAGATATGGGGCTGGGGTAGCGGAAAGACAGACTACATGTGCAGCCTGACCTCTCCCAATCAGGAGACCGCGAAAGAAAACTTTACCAAAGCCAAAGAGCTGACCCAGGCATGTCTAGGCAGCAGCTGGCAACTGACCGAAACCCCACGCAAGGTTGGCAATGGTATCAAGGCAGCTTTTTCACGTCCCAACAGTGATACAGTGGTTGCCCTGCACGCAGTGGAAACCCGTGGTGTCATAAAAGAAGAGTGGACCACCTACTTGTTTGTTGGCGACGCCAACAGTGATCTTTGAGTATCTGCCTTCCGCTCCAGGTTGCGTCAAAGCGCCCGCCCCTGTTTTAACAGGGGTTCGATGACACTGCATTGAGCACAGAGGCGATGAAGGCAAATTATTCAAGCATAAAAAAAGGCTGCATAAATGCAGCCTTTTTTCGAACTCATACCCGATAAGGGGTATCAACCAGCTCTTACCAGCCAGTCAGTTCTTTCAGTGCATCACCGATACCCGCCAGGGAGCGTACGGTTTTAACACCAGCGTCTTCCAGCGCAGCAAACTTCTCGTCAGCAGTACCTTTACCACCAGAGATGATTGCGCCAGCGTGACCCATGCGCTTACCAGCAGGTGCAGTAACACCAGCAATGTAAGAAACAACAGGCTTAGTGACGTTTGCCTTGATGTAGGCAGCGGCTTCTTCTTCAGCGGAACCGCCGATCTCACCGATCATAACAATCGCTTCGGTCTTTGGATCGTTCTCGAACATTTCCAGAACGTCGATGAAGTTGGTGCCTGGGATTGGGTCACCACCAATACCAACACAGGTAGACTGACCGAAACCGGCGTCAGTGGTTTGCTTAACCGCTTCATAGGTCAGAGTACCTGAACGGGAAACAATACCCACTTTACCTGGCAGGTGGATGTGACCTGGCATGATACCGATCTTACACTCGCCCGGAGTGATAACACCTGGGCAGTTAGGACCGATCAGACGTACACCCAGCTCGTCACACTTCACTTTACATTCCAGCATGTCCATCACAGGGATGTGCTCAGTGATACAAACAACCAGTTTGATACCAGCGTTAGCCGCTTCGAGGATAGAATCCTTACAGAATGGTGCAGGTACGTAGATGACAGATGCGTCTGCACCAGTAGCCTCAACCGCTTCAGCAACAGTGTTAAACACTGGCAGGCCCAGATGGGTAGTACCACCTTTACCTGGAGTTACACCGCCAACCATTTTGGTGCCGTAGGCGATAGCTTGCTCAGAGTGCATGGTACCCTGGGAACCAGTGAAACCCTGACAGATTACTTTTGTATCTTTGTTAATTAATACGCTCATTTGCTCGCCCCTTATTAACCTTTAGCCGCTTTAACAACTTGCTCTGCAGCATCGGTCAAGCTGGTTGCAGCAATAATGTTCAGACCGCTGTCAGCCAGTACTTTGGCACCTACGTCAGCGTTGTTACCTTCCAGGCGAACAACGACAGGTACTTTAACACCAACCTCTTCAACAGCGCCGATAACGCCTTCAGCGATCAGGTCACAGCGAACGATACCACCGAAAATGTTGATCAGTACGGCTTCAACATTGGTATCAGACAGAATGATTTTGAATGCTTCGATAACGCGCTCTTTGGTTGCACCGCCACCAACGTCCAGGAAGTTAGCAGGGTTGCCGCCGTGCAGCTTAACAATGTCCATGGTACCCATGGCCAGACCGGCACCGTTTACCATGCAACCGATGTTACCGTCGAGAGCTACGTAGTTCAGATCCCATTTGGCCGCATTGGCTTCACGCTCGTCTTCCTGAGTCGGATCGTTCATCGCGCTCAGCTCAGGGTGACGGTACAGGGCATTACCATCCAGTACGACTTTCGCATCCAGACAGTGCAGATCGTCTTCTGGAGTAATAACCAGAGGGTTGATTTCCAGCAGAGCCAGATCTTTCTCTTCGAACATCTTGGCCAGACCCAGGAAAATTTGGGTGAACTGCTTGATTTGCTTGCCTTCCAGACCCAGCTTAAACGCCAGCTCACGAGCCTGATATGGCTGAGCGCCAGTCAGTGGATCGATGGTCGCTTTCAGGATTTTCTCTGGAGTTTCTTCAGCAACTTTCTCGATTTCAACACCACCTTCAGTGGAGGCCATGAAAACGATACGACGGCTGGAGCGGTCAACAACAGCACCCAGGTACAATTCCTGAGCAATGTCAGTGCATGGCTCAACCAGGATACGACTTACAGGCTGACCGTTCTCGTCTGTCTGATAAGTCACCAGACGATTACCCAACCACTTTTTGGAAAACTCTTCGATTTCAGCTTTGCTGCTCACCAGTTTCACACCGCCCGCTTTACCGCGGCCACCAGCGTGTACTTGAGCTTTTACAACAAATTTATCACCACCGATGATATCGGCAGCGGCGACGGCTTCTGCTGATGTCGCTGCTGCGACACCTTTGGAAACAGGCAGGCCGTATTCGGCGAACAGCTGCTTACCTTGATACTCGTGCAAGTTCATGTCTACTTTCCATCCACTCGCGCCATTGGCGCTCGATTATTTCTATTATGACCAGAGCAATACTGGCCGTCAGGACTGAAGCTCTCAGCGGTAAATTCGCGGAAATACTCATTAAGAGATTCCCGCAAAACATCAACCGGCAGTGAAACTTCCCCTAGTGCGCATTAGTGTTTTTATTTACGCTTTTTACGGTTCGGCATGTGAATAGCGTGGCCATTCACTGCCAAGGCAGCTTCCTTAACAGCTTCTGAGAAAGTTGGGTGACCATGAACAGTCATACCAATATCCTCAGCAGTGGAGCCAAATTCCATGGCAATAGCTACCTGCTGCACTAAATCTGACGCGCTTGGGCCAACAATATGGCAACCCAATACACGATCTGTTTTCGCATCGGCGATGATTTTGACGAGACCCTCGGCCTCATCCGCCGCTACGGCACGACCAACAGCTACAAACGGGAAGGTTCCCACATTGTAGTCTTCGCCGTCTGCTTTCACCTGCTCCTCGGTGCGGCCGACTGAGGCCACTTCGGGGTGGGTGTAAATAACGTTGGGGATAATATCATAGTTCATCAGCGGCTTCTGGCCTGCGATGCGTTCAGCGACCATTACCCCTTCTTCTGAGCCTTTATGCGCCAACATAGGACCGCGAACTACATCACCAACGGCCCAAACGCCAGGAGCATTAGTGGAACACAGATCGTTGACATAAATAAAGCCGCGCTCATCCAGATTAACACCGCTGTCACCAGACAAAAGCCCTTCGGTATAAGGACGACGTCCGACACAGACGATTAACTTGTCGAAGGTTTCTTTTTGCTCGTTACCGTCTTTGTCGGTGTAAGTCACTTCGACTTCTTTACCTTTGACCTCAGTTCCGGTCACACGGCAGCTCAGACGAATATCCAGACCTTGTTTGGTCAGGATTTTCTTGGTTTCTTTCGCGATTTGCTGGTCCATCATGGCCAGAAAATCATCCATGGCTTCCAGACAAACGACTTCAGAGCCCAGACGACTCCATACACTGCCCAATTCCAGACCAATAACACCGGCACCAATTACACCCAAACGCTTTGGAACTTCCTGGAATTCCAGAGCGCCGGTAGAGTCAACAATGACATCGTTATCTACTGGGGCAACAGGGATATTTACCGGTACAGAACCTGAAGCCAGAATCACGTTTTCTGCTTCCAGAGTCTCGACTTTGCCTTCGTGATCGGTGAATTCAACTTTACGGCCGGCCAGCAATTTGCCTGTACCGTACAGCGAGGTCACTTTGTTGGCCTGAAACAACCCGGTAATACCACCGGACATTTGCTTAACAACCTTCGCCTTACGCTGAATCATGGTCGGCACGTCGATAGTGACGTCACCAGTGCCAATACCGTGAGCTTCGTATGACGCTTTTGCATCATGGTATTTGTGGGAGCTATCCAGCAGAGCCTTTGACGGGATACAGCCAACGTTCAGGCAAGTACCACCATTGATTCCTTTACCCTTGTCGTCTTTCCACTTTTCGATACAGGCTGTTTTCAGTCCCAATTGAGCGGCGCGAATGGCAGCCACATAGCCCGCAGGGCCAGAGCCAATGACAATTACATCGTATTTATCCGACATAGAAGTGTCCTAATGTAGAAATGTGCATAAATTCATAGCGGTTTCCGATGACAGTTCAATGAAACTGCTGTCTCGCATGGCGTGTAAAACCATCATCCGTCACCGCTAAAGCGATTGTTTCTGTGCTGATGAAGACTTCCGGCTTACAGCTCCAGCAGAATACGTGCAGGGTCTTCAATCATATCTTTGATGGCGACCAGGAACTGAACCGCATCCTTGCCATCAATCAAACGGTGATCGTAAGACAGAGCCAGATACATCATTGGCAAAATCTTCACTTCACCATCAACCGCCATTGGGCGCTCTTTGATCGAGTGCATACCCAGAATAGCTGCCTGAGGCTGATTCAGGATCGGAGTCGACATCAGGGAACCGAACACACCACCATTGGTGATTGAGAAGGTACCGCCGGTCATCTCTTCCATGGTCAGCTTGCCAGCCTGAGCGCGCATACCGAAATCACGAATGGTGTTTTCTACGGTCGCCAGACTCATGTTTTCAGCATTGCGCAATACAGGAACTACCAGACCTTTGTCAGTAGATACCGCAACGCTGACGTCTTGATAGCCGTGATAAACAATATCGTCGCCATCAATTGAGGCATTCACTGCAGGGAAACGACGCAGAGCTTCTACAGCTGCCTTAACGAAAAAGCCCATAAAGCCCAGACGGGTACCGTCGTGTGACTTTTCAAACTGCGCTTTGTACTTGTTGCGCAATTCCATAATCGGCGCCATGTTCACTTCGTTGAACGTGGTCAGCATCGCCGTGCCCTGACAAGTTTCCATCAGGCGCTCAGCAATACGCTTGCGCATACGAGTCATCGGCACACGCTTTTCGATGCGCTCGCCAGTCAGGGGAACACCGGCTGCTGCCGCAGCGGCAGTAATCGATTGAGCCTGAGATGCAGCAGCAGGAGCAGCCTGAGTCGTCGCAGGAGACGAAGAGCTGGAAGGCGCATTGACAACGTCCTCTTTGGTGATACGTCCGTCTTTGCCAGAACCTTTGACGGTGGACAGGTCTACGCCTTTCTCTTCAGCCAGTTTACGAGCTGAAGGACTGGCAATAGCCGCACCTGAGGCAGCTGTTTCAACAGCCTGGTCTTCTTCGGCCGCAGTGTGAGCTTCAGTGGAGGCAGCAACCTCTCCAGCAACGAACTTGGCAATCACTTCGTTGCTTAAAATGGTCTCGCCTTCGCCTTTGATGATCTCGGACAAGGAGCCATCGGCTGGAGCAACCACTTCCAGAACCACTTTATCGGTTTCAATATCAACAATCAGCTCATCACGGGAAACCGCTTCACCGGGTTGCTTATGCCAGGTAGCAATGGTGCCATCCTGTACAGATTCTGGAAAAGTTGGCGCTTTGATTTCAATAGTCATTCTTTGATCCTTTAGCGTTTCGCTAACAATATGCCTAGCTGAGCCCGACGCGGGCCTCTGTGTCAAAGTTCACCTGTTTAACACGCGTCTTCTTAAAGCCAGTACGTCAGCCAGTGCGTTGTTTGCAGGTATTCGTATAACCTTTTTTGTTTATTCAGCCGAATTATCCGACCGTCAGAGCCTCACTGATGAAGCGGTTTTGTTCTTCCATGTGGATGGACATATAACCGGCTGCAGGCGCCGCAGATGCGCTACGTCCTACATAGCTCAGATAAAGATCCGGATTCAGATCAAACAAAACACGACGCATGTGATGCTGGCTGCTGTACCAGGCACCCTGATTCATCGGCTCTTCCTGACACCAAACCACCTCTTTCAGGTTGGTAAACGGCGTCAATGCAGCCATCAGCTCTTCTTCAGGGAAAGGATACAACTGCTCGAGACGCACCAGAGCGACATCATCCTGCCCCCCTTCCATGCGCGCTTCGAGAAGGTGGTAATAAACTTTACCGCTACACAAGACAACACGCTTGACCTTCTCAGGCTCGAGTTCATGCTCACCAATGACATTCTGGAAAGCCCCGGTAGACAGCTCTTCCAGAGACGATGTGGCCAACTTGTGACGCAGAATCCATTTCGGACTCATAACCACCAGCGGACGACGCATCGGACGAACAGCCTGACGACGCAGCATGTGGAATACCTGAGCAGGAGTGGTCGGTATACACACCTGAATATTGTGTTCTGCACACAATTGCATGAAGCGCTCAAGACGTGCCGATGAGTGTTCAGGCCCCTGACCTTCATAACCGTGAGGCAACAGCATGGTCAGACCACACAGGCGCCCCCACTTATGCTCGCCACTGGTAATAAACTGATCGATAACCACCTGCGCACCGTTGGCAAAATCACCGAACTGAGCTTCCCAGATAACCAGAGCGTTGGGCGTGGTTGTGGCATAACCATATTCGAAAGCCAGCACCGCCTCTTCCGACAACAGGGAATCGTAGATATCGAATGCCGGCTGATCGTCTTTCAGCTGGCTTAACGGACGATAAGCTGTTCCGTCTTTTTGGTTGTGAACAACCGCATGACGGTGGGAGAAAGTACCACGGCCTACGTCCTGACCAGTAAGACGCACACGCATGCCCTGATCCAGAATCGTGGCATAAGCCAAAGTCTCAGCCATACCCCAGTTAATGGGCATGGCTCCACTGGCCATTTTGCGACGGTCATCGTAAATTTTCTGAACCTGACGCTGCACCTGAATACCGTCTGGGATTTCACACATTTTATGAGCGAGATCCTGCAGAGCTTTCAGGTCATAGCCTGTATCGGCAGGTGTTTGCCAATGGTGGCCAATATAAGGCGCCCAGTCCACAAACAGAGATTTATCAGGTTCACTGACAAGTCCCTTGGCAACATGCTCACCACGATCCAGAGCCGCACGATAATCGTTGGCCATTTCATCCGCTTCGGCTTGAGTAACCACGCCTTCCGAGACCATTTTTTCAGCCATCAGCGTACGCGTGGTTTTATGCTTACGGATATTCTGGTACATCAACGGCTGAGTTGAAGAAGGCTCATCCGTCTCGTTATGACCGCGACGACGGTAGCAAACCAGATCAATAACCACGTCTTTCTTGAACTCGTAACGGTAATCCATCGCCAGCAAAGTGACGAACATAACCGCTTCCGGATCATCCGCATTGACGTGGAAAATCGGAGCTTCGATCACTTTAGCAACGTCTGTACAGTACTCTGTAGAACGCGCATCTTCGCGACGACTGGTCGTGAAACCGACCTGGTTATTGATAACGATGTGCAGGGTTCCACCGGTATGGTAGGCACGAGTCTGCGACATCTGGAAGGTTTCCATCACCACACCCTGACCAGCAAAAGCCGCATCACCGTGAACGGAGATAGGAACAACCTTATTACCCTCTGAGTCGTCTCGGCGATCCTGGCGGGCACGCACGGAGCCCTCAACTACCGGAGATACAATTTCCAGGTGGGATGGGTTGAAAGACATCGCCAGATGCACTTCACCACCCGGGGTCATGACGTTGGAGGAGAAACCCTGGTGGTATTTCACATCACCGGAACTGTCGATCAGGCGCTTGCCTTCAAATTCATCGAACAGATCAGAAGGGTTTTTACCTAAGGTGTTAACAAGGGTATTCAGACGACCACGGTGAGCCATACCCAGAACAATTTCCTTGGCACCGTGTTCACCGGCGCGACGAATCAAGCCATCCAGCAGTGGAATGAAGCTCTCGCCACCTTCCAGACCAAAACGCTTGGTACCAGGATACTTACTGTCGAGGTGACGTTCGAGTCCCTCAGCGGCAGTCAGACGCTCCAGGATATGCTTGCGAAAATCGCTTTCAAAAGCGGGCTTGGAACGCACACTTTCCAGGCGCTGCTGCAGCCACTGCTTCTCGGCGAAATTGGTGATGTGCATGATCTCTGGACCCACAGAGCCACAATAGGTCTGCTCCAGAGCATCAATAATTTCACGCAGAGGGGCTTCCGTCTTGCCGAAGAATGTATTAGCCGTCTGGAAGACAGTGTCCAGATCCGCATCGGTCAGACCGTGGAATCTCAAATCCAGATCAGGGACGGTTTCACGCACCATCAATCCCAAAGGATCGAGCTTGGCTTTTTGATGCCCGCGGAAACGGTAGGAGCTGATCAGCTGAACTACTTTGACCTGCTTGAGTTCGTGTTCGATATTGGAACTGCCTGAACCCGGTGCTGCCAGTGGACGCGCACGATTCTTGCCCAACAGTTCGAAATATTCACGAATGACGGAGTGAGGAGTATCCTGAGAAACGACCCCTTCGACGCGTGGTAACTGGTCGAAGTAATTACGCCACTCTTCAGGAACAGCGTTTGGATCATGTAAATAGGTATCGTAGAGATCTTCAACATAGGAGGCATTCCCACCGGATAAATAGGAAGTGCTCCACTGCTTCTCCATGATGCTTTCTTGCATTTGTGCCCACCTTTACACAGGGCAGTGCTTACCGCGCAAGCAAATACAATGTGACAACCTATCTGACACGGCTCCACCATCCATAATCCTGCCGATGAGACCACCTTCCGGCACACAGATTATGTCAGATACTTTTGACTCTCTGGCATTACACCAAAATCAAAAGGTGCGTGAACCCCGTGAGAAACAAGCAGACATTGCTTATCTACCTCACACAGTTAGCTCGGGAACCCAATGTTTTCAGGCCGCCCGATTACCCCTGCTATTACTAGCGATTAGCTAACAGTTAAAACCCTATCTTGTGGATAGTGTTCCGCTCTTTATGGATAAGCCAGCTCAATAATGAGCTGGCTCCCAACTTTTTTACTTTTATTAAGCCTCGCCACTGAAACCTGTCTTTTAAACACGTGACTCAATGGGTGACTTGGGTCTCTGCACTAAATTTGGATCAAGCTATTGAGATGCCGCCTCTGCGGGCGGCTATCATCATTAAGTTGCGCTTTGCAGCAACATATTCCGAATGTGGCCAATGGCCCGGGTCGGATTCAGACCTTTCGGACAAACAGATACGCAGTTCTGAATACCATGACAACGGAATACACTGAATGGATCATCCAGGCTGGCCAGACGGCTCTCAGTGGCAGTATCACGACTATCGGCCAGGAAGCGGTAAGCTTGAAGCAAACCAGCAGGGCCGATGAATTTATCGGGATTCCACCAGAAAGAAGGACAACTGGTAGAACAACATGCACACAAAATACACTCGTACAGACCATCCAGCTTGGCACGATCTTCAGGAGACTGAAGACGCTCAATAGCAGGAGCTGGAGTATCGTTCTGCAAGTAAGGCTCGATCTTCTTGTACTGTGCGTAGAACTGGCTCATATCAATAACCAGATCACGAATCACCGGCAGACCTGGCAAAGGACGCAGAATCAGGGTGTTGTTTTTAACACTCTCTGACAGCGGTTTGATACAAGCCAGACCGTTCTTGCCATTGATGTTCATGCCGTCGGAACCACACACACCTTCACGGCATGAGCGACGGAAAGCCAGGCTTGGATCCTGGGCTTTCAGCATTTCCAGTACATCCAGAACCATCAGGTCTTTACCCTGAGTATCGATTTCATACTTCTGCATGTATGGAGCCGAGTCGGTCTCAGGGTTATAACGATAAACTTCTACTTTCAACATTATCCTGCTCTCCCCAATTAGTAGGTACGAATCTTCGGCTCGAAAGCTTCCATCGTCTTAGGTGCGAAGTTAACCGCACGCTTGCCGACACGCTTCTCGCCTGGGAAGTACATTGAGTGACACAACCAGTTCTCGTCATCACGGTCCTGGAAATCTTCACGGGCGTGAGCACCGCGAGATTCTTTACGCTCTTCAGCGGCAATAGCAGTTGCTTCAGCCACTTCCAGCAGGTTTTGCAATTCCAGAGCCTCGACACGAGCGGTGTTGAAAGCATTGGACTTGTCATCCAGCTTAACATTTTCAATACGTTCACGCAGATCGGCCAGCTTCTTGATGCCTTCCTGCATAAACTCACCCTTACGGAACACACCAAAGTGGTTCTGCATGGTGTTTTGCAACTCTTTACGCAGAACAGAAGCGTTTTCACCGTTGTTGGTGTTGTTCACTTTGTTCAGGCGGGACATGGCAGCTTCCAGATCGGAATCAGTTGCTTCGCGGTGATCAATGCCTTCGCGCAGGGCTTTCTCAATGAACAGACCGGATGCACGACCAAAGACCACCAGATCCAGCAGCGAGTTACCACCCAGACGGTTGGCGCCGTGAACAGATACACAGGCAACCTCACCACAAGCGTAGAACCCTTCTACAATCTTGTCGTTACCATCGGCGTCCTGAGTCAGAGCCTGACCGTCAACGTTCGTTGGGATACCGCCCATCATGTAGTGACAGGTTGGAACAACAGGGATTGGCTCTTTAACAGGATCAGCGTGTGCGAAGGTACGGGACAATTCCAGAATACCGGGCAGCTTGGCGTTCAGGGTTTCTTCACCCAGGTGATCAAGCTTCAGGAATACATGGTCGCCTTCCGGACCACAACCGCGGCCGTCCAGGATCTCCAGAACCATGGAGCGCGCAACAACGTCACGACCCGCCAGATCTTTCGCGTTAGGAGCATAACGCTCCATGAAACGCTCGCCATCCTTGTTTACCAGATAGCCACCTTCACCACGACAACCTTCAGTAACCAGTACACCAGCACCGGCAATACCGGTTGGGTGGAACTGCCACATCTCGATGTCCTGTACCGGGAAGCCGGCACGCAGCGCCATACCGATACCGTCGCCAGTATTGATGTGGGCATTGGTAGTGGAAGCATAGATACGGCCGGCACCACCGGTCGCAAATACAGTCGCTTTGGACTTAACGTAAACCACTTCGCCATCTTCGATGTTCATGGCGATAACACCAGTCACAACACCGTCCTGGTTTTTCACCAGATCGATTGCGAACCACTCATTCAGGAAAACGGTATCGTTCTTGACGTTACCTTGATACAGGGTGTGCAGCAGGGCGTGACCGGTACGGTCAGCAGCGGCACAGGTACGGGCAGCCTGACCGCCACGACCAAAGTCTTTAGACTGACCGCCGAAAGGACGCTGGTAAATACGACCATTCTCTTTACGGGAGAAAGGCAGACCCATGTGGTCCAGCTCAAATACCGCCTCTGGGCCTACAGAACACATGTACTCGATAGCGTCCTGGTCACCGATGTAGTCGGAACCTTTAACGGTATCGTACATGTGCCAACGCCAATCATCATTTGGATCTTCAGAAGCGATCGCACAGGTAATACCACCCTGGGCAGATACCGTGTGAGAACGAGTTGGAAATACTTTAGTAATTACTGCGGTCTTGTAGCCGGACTGAGCCAGCTGAAGTGCGGCACGCATACCAGCGCCACCGCCACCAATAACAATACCGTCGAAAGAAATCGTACGCATGTTAGACATTGCTTAAAACCCCCACAAAATTTCGATACCCCAAACGGTGTAGGTCACAGTGACCACACCCAGCACAACTTGCGCCAGTACACGCAGCACGGTCGCCTTGGCGCCCATCATGCGATTTGTCAGGTAATCGGTTAACACAGCCCACAAACCAATCCAGGCGTGTGCTGCCAGGGAGAGCAAAGTGATCAAACTGAAGATACGCATCCAAAGCTGGCTATACAGTTCTTTCCACTGCTCATAGCCCAAGTCAGGAGTACACAAAATGAAGCCAACCAGAAAAACAGTATAAGCAGCCATAGCAATGGCGCTGACACGTTGAATCATCCAGTCGTACAGGCCGCTACGGCCAAAACTTGTTACTGCGGTTACCATACCCAAACTCCCGCCAAAATAATCAGTACAACAGCAACAACCAGAGCGATTTTCGCCCCCAGCTGCCCACCTTCGAGGCTTTCACCAATTCCACAATCCATGATCAGGTGACGAACACCCGCAATCATGTGGTAAGCCAGCGCAGCCAGAGTACCCCAGATAAGGAATTGATAGATTGGATTCTGCAACCCTTCTTTTAATGCAGCAAAGCTCTCTTCAGACTCGAGGCTCGCATCCAGCATGCACAGCAGGATGGCAACACCGGCAAACAGGATAACTCCTGATACACGATGCAGAATGGAAACATAGGCGGTTATAGGAAGTTTTATTGTGGCAAGGTCAAGATTGACAGGTCTGTTCTTGTTCACGGTTAAGTCACACCTTTTTTCGCCTGTAAACAGGCATTATGTTGTCTACAGCTTTGGCTGCACATATCTCCCAAGCATAGGCATTCAACACGATTGTGCCAACTCGCCTCCTGCAAGACGCGCAAAATTATAGAGATCCCCTTGTAAAAAAACAACAAAATAAAGCTTTTTCAGAGACTTACCCCCAGCACAAACAGACAAAACACACACCCCGGAGACGTTTATTTCATCAAATTGAGCAAGCATCAAACACCGCACCAGCGTGATACCTGCCGCACCAGAAAAGGACATACATACAATTTCACACATAAACTGGCTATTATTGGGCTATGTTTATGTATGTCTCGCATTTTGTAGGCTTTTTTCAATTGACAATCATTTCCGGCGGCTTATAGTGTGCCCCGCCTCACATTCCGTTTTCGGCGTCTTCCAGCGGCAGATCATCACCCCCTGGCGGCATCAGATGCGGAGCTGTATACCAATATTATTTACTACAGGAGTCCGTACATGACTGATAAGAAAGCGCACCTTTCGGTCGACGGTTTGGATGAACCAATCGAATTACCGATCTACTCTGGTAGCACAGGCCCCGACGTTATTGACGTTACCGGCCTGACCAGCAAAGGTTACTTCACTTATGATCCGGGCTTTATGTCTACCGCAGCCTGCGAGTCTTCTCTGACCTACATCGATGGCGGAAAAGGCGTATTGCTGCACGGTGGCTACCCTATCGAGCAACTGGCCAAGCACTCGGACTACCTGGAAACCTGCTACTTGCTGCTTAACGGCGAACTGCCAAACAAAGAGCAAAAAGCAGAATTTGTCGACATCATCACTAACCACACCATGGTTCACGAGAACATCGCCCGCTTTTTCCGCGGCTTCCGTAGCGATGCTCACCCAATGGCCATAATGTGTGGCGTTGTAGGGGCTCTGTCCTCTTTCTACCACGACTCCCTGGACATCACCAACGAACAGCACCGCCAGATCTCTGCGCACCGCCTGATCGCCAAGATGCCTACCCTTGCAGCGATGTGCTACAAACATCATGTAGGTCAGCCGTTCATGTATCCAAACAACAAGCTCTCTTATTCAGAGAACTTCTTGCACATGATGTTCGGTACTCCCTGCGACGATCCTGAAGTAAACCCTGTTCTGGCCCGCGCCATGGACAAGATCTTCCTGCTGCACGCTGATCACGAGCAAAACGCTTCTACCTCTACTGTACGTCTGGCTGGCTCTTCCGGCGCCAACCCGTTTGCCTGTATTGCTGCTGGTATTGCCACTCTGTGGGGACCTGCCCACGGCGGAGCAAACGAAGCCGTTCTGACCATGCTGCAAGAAATTGGCTCAGTCGACAATATCGACAAGTTTGTAGCCAAGGCAAAAGACAAAAACGATCCTTTCCGCCTGATGGGCTTCGGTCACCGTGTTTACAAAAACTTCGACCCTCGCGCCAAGGTCATGAAAGAGACCTGCGACGAAGTACTGAAAGAGCTGGGCCTGGAAAACGATCCTCTGCTGGCTATCGCCAAGCGTCTGGAGCAGATTGCGCTGGAAGACGAGTACTTTATCGAGAAGAAACTCTATCCAAACGTAGACTTCTACTCCGGCATCATCATGAAAGCTATCGGCATTCCTACCGACATGTTCACCGTGATCTTTGCGACCGGTCGCACTGTTGGCTGGATCGCTCACTGGCACGAAATGATTTCCAACCCGTACAAGATTGGCCGTCCACGCCAGCTGTACACCGGCTACACGCCACGGGACTTCGTTCCTCTGGACGAGCGTTAATCGCTCCGACAGACGTAAAAAAGGCCGCATAGCGGCCTTTTTTTGTTTAAAAAATAACAATCAGACTCAACACAGCCCTCTCTCCCAGGCAGAGTAAGCCGCAAGCCTAAGGCATCAACTCAGCCAGCATCCTCTCATTCAAGCGCTTCCACTGAGGCAGGCTCTGCTCATTATTTGAAAGCTTGCGCCCCCTGAACTTTGCCAACCACAAACCTTCGGCATTGAAACTGTATATCGGGATCAAATCCGTGCGTTCGGAAGCCGGCAGGATGGTCTTATTGATGTTATCGAGAATCAGGGGCTCAGACTCCGGAGTCTCATAGTAGGCGAGTACCATGTGAGCCTGATTATAATCCAGCGCCTTAACGTAGGTGACCCGAAGCTTTTCGCTATCCACTCCGGACTCATTGAGCGTGAAATACTTACCGACTGAAAAGTCTTCGCAATCTCCCCCATTGGTGGCCAACATCTCTAAAGGAGTCGCCCAATAATCTTCCTTGCCCCAATGCTCCAGATCACTGACCCAGTCAAGCCGATTAAAAAAATCGTTGGCGACAACCGCCTTATCCAGATCAGATTGTTCACTATTGGCGCTGGCCTCCACCATGAGCTCATGCCAGGCCTCAACACGCATTCGGGCAGCGGCATCATACTTTTGCTCCACCATCACGAACACCCTCTCACTCATATCGAGAAAGTTGGCGGACGCGTAGGCAGTACAACCTCCGATCACCATACCTGCAAGAACTGCCCACAAGGGAGAAGTCTTCATCTTGGTTACATCCCGCAGAGGTTCATTCAATAAACCTTGAGTATAGATACAGACTGGACACCAAACCCCTCAACAACACTCGGCTTTCTTAAAATGTGAGACAAAGCACTCACCAATGGAAGCTATCGGCACATGATTCATAAAGTTGAGTCTTTTTCCTACGGGTGAAGCGAGTTTTACGTCCTCGCCTCGATTGCGCTTTCAGTATACAATTCCGCCTGTCAGAACATAGGGCGCTTTAATGAACACCACAACCGACAACACCCACAAAGGTGTCGCATTTGCTCTGGCTACCGCCGTAGTAGGCAGCTCCGCCGGAGCCGCAGGAAAGCTGATCGCCGAAGATCTGGCCGCCCCCATGATTGTGTTCGTTCAATTCTCCATCTGCCTGGCAATCATGATCCCCAGCATGCTTAAGCTGGGCATCCGCTCTATACCCAGCCCCCACTGGAAAAAACATCTTGTTCGCGGCCTGGGTGGATGGATCAGCTTTTTCGCTTTTTATCAGGCGCTTGGGTCAATTCCACTGGTTGATGCTACCCTGCTGCGAAATACCGCGCCATTATTTGTTCCGTTAATCATCTGGCTCTGGGCAGGGGTATTTGTCCCCTCAAACCGCTGGCCATCCCTGATTGTTGGCTTTATCGGTATCGCAATCATTTTACGACCACAGGGTAGCAGTAACGGCTTCCAACCGGCTTACCTTATTGGTCTGGCCTCTGGACTATTGCTGGCAGTCTCCATGGTAGGCACCCGCCTGTTGTCGCAACACGAGACCAGCGGAAAAATCATGTTCTACTACTTTGCCCTGTCTTTTGTTCTCAGCCTGCCTCTGGCCATACTGAACTGGCAACCGATTCCCGCCAAATGCTGGCCTTATCTGCTGTATATTGGCTTATCGATTTTTATCGCCATGTGGCTCTACACCAAAGCCTACAGCTGTGCAAAACCCAGTATTGTCTCGCCCATCAGTTATTTTTCAGTGGTCTTTGCCGGCCTGCTGGGCTGGGCCATCTGGGGGCACCTGCCCGACACTCAATCGCTTGTTGGCATCGCACTGGTCGTCACCGCCGGTATCTATACCGTGTATCTCGGCAGCATCAGCCAAAAGCAAACCACCGTACCACAAGCATGAAGCAAAGAGGTCCCCATGAGTATTTACCAGCCACATGCCCCAGCCTTTAACAAACTGCTGGGTATAGAAGTTGATGAATGGCAAGCTGGCCATGTGCGTCTGAGCGTTGAGGTCAAACCTGAACACAGTAACTCTCATGGCATTCCTCACGGTGGATTCATCTGCAGTTTGCTGGATGTCGCATGCTCCCTGCCCGGAATCTACTGTGCTTCTCCAGACCGCATTCGCAGAGCTTTAACCCTGTCGCTCAACACCAGTTTCGTGGGGCAGGCCCAGACAAATCAGCTGTACACTGTTGGAAAAATCACCAGTGCCGGCTACAAGATCTTTCATTCATCAGCGGAAGTCTACGATTCCAACAACACCCTGCTGGCCACTGGACAGGCCGTTATGAAATATCGCAAGGGCTGTGAAGACCCCCACGGCATGCACATCGATGAATGGCGACAACTGGTCGGTGAACACTAAAATCAATTTCACTCGATAAAGGAACAGACTGTGCACGACATACCGGGGCTGCCCCGAGCAAAAGGCGATGAACCAGACCGCAAATTTATCGAGGCACTGGCGCGAGGGCTGGATGTACTGCGAGCCTTTTTGCCAGGGGATGGTTTTTTGGGCAATCAGGAAATCGCTCAACGTACAGGCCTGCCCAAATCCAGCGTCTCCAGACTAACCTACACACTGACACAACTGGGCTATCTGACCTATTCCGAACGCATGGAAAAGTATCAGTTGGGTAGTGGCGTTCTGGCGCTCGGTTACGCATTTGTATCGAACCTAGCCATCCGACAAATTGCCAAACCCATGATGCAGGAATTGGCCAATAACACCGGCACCTCTGTGGGACTGGCAGACCGGGATCGTTTCAAGATGATTTATGTGGAGTATTCTTCACCCACTAACGTGATGGCTTTTCGCCATGAAGTGGGCGATCGTGTGCCCCTGTCCACCAGCGCCATAGGACGAGCTTACCTTACAGCGCTGCCCGACGAAGAGCGGCAATTCTTTTTCACCCATATCGAGAAAGACAACCCTGATCAGTGGCCCGCCATCAAAGAAGGCATATTGGAAAGCCTTACCAGCTATCGCGAGAAGGGGTTTTGTCATTCCTATGGCGAATGGGACCCTGATGTAAATGGTATCTCTGTTCCCCTGACATTGGGTAAAAATACCATTTACTGTTTCAATGCAGGCGGCCCAGCCTATCGATTATCCCGGGACTTTTTGGAAACCGAAGTAGCACCGCAATTGAAAAATATGGTTCGCAACATTGAAGCCACACTGATTCGATACTGATGATTTATGGTTTCTGACACCACTTCAACCCGACGGATTATCGAGCAATACCATAATTGCTGGAAGGCAAAAGACCTGGAAGGGATTCTCGCCCTCTACGCCGATGACATTGAATACTTCGATTACTTTGCTAACGAGAAAATTTCCGTTGACGAACTTAGGGATTACGTAGAGAACGCCCTACCCAACAACAAGGGCAATGCCATTCGTCACAATGACCGTATCCGTGTCGATGGCGATACCGGCTTCATTCAATACACGTTTATAAGCCGACAGAGTAACGGGCGTCTGCTCACCTATCAAAATGCTGAAGCTATCACTGTTCATGATGGCAAAATTGTCCGCATCAACGAATACTCCTCCTTGATCAAGGAGGAGACAGAACACAGGGAGTCTGACCAGCAACGACTGGGACTCACTCATAACAGCAGTCAGCAGCTCGCCAACCAGCTGCAGCAACTGTTTGATGAGCATCGCCCTTTTTTACGGACGAACCTGACTCTGGCTGATGTCGCCGAATCTCTGGGTTACACGCGTAATCAGATTTCATATGTACTGAACCAACACATTGGGAAAAGCTTTTACGATTATCTCAACCAAGCCCGCATCCTCTACTTTCTGGAAAATACACCCAGCGAGCAAAATCTGACCGAAGCCGCTCATGCTTGCGGCTTCAGCTCCATGTCGACCTTCTACAAATTTTTTAAACGCCACACCGGGCAAACACCGGGAAAATACTTCTCCTGCCGCTAGCATTTCGTCCGGTCCCGCGGGCATAGCCATTCTATGATTCTGACGCTACTCTGAAGCTATTGCCTCTTAGCGCCGGAATCTCGTTATGCCTCAGTACCCAGATATCAGTTTCTGGATGTCCTCCATTCAGACCAATGCTTCGGACTCACAGCCTCAATTAACTTCACGGCCTCAGTTAACACAAAGCCAGGATGTCGATGTCGCAATTATTGGTGCTGGATACAGTGGCCTTTGGATAGCGTATTACCTGAAGCAGCAGGCTCCGAACCTGAACATCGCCATCCTGGAAGCCAATACCGTCGGTTTTGGGGCCTCAGGTCGCAATGGTGGCTGGCTAATGGGATCCGTGGAAGGCGAAGACAGGCTTTTGTCCGGCCTGGAGACAAGCCAGAAACAACAAGCACATCACCACATTTATGGCATCGTTAATGAAGCGAAAGGCGTTTTTGATCGGGAAGGAATTGACTGTGACTTCTCCCACGGTGGGTGGCTAAGCGCCGCAGCCCGCTATCCAGAGCAATTGACCATGGCCAGGAAAACCATGGCAAACCTACAAGCCGAGGGTCACTCAGCTGAGGCATTCCAGTGGCTGGAAGGGGATGAACTGAAAGCAAGGCTCAATATTCATAACCCCTACGGTGGAATTTTCAGCCCACATGCAGCGCGGATACACCCTGCAAAACTGGTCACAGGTTTAGCCCGGGCAGTCGAACGGCTGGGTGTAAATATTTATGAGAACACACCCGTCACCAATCTCTCTGTGTCCGAACAAAACTCCAACACCCTCACCACCGACTTCGGGACCGTAAAAGCGGACATTGTTCTTCCCTGCGTAGAAGGTTTCAGCTACAAGCTGGAAGCGCACCGCCGCTACATCCTGCCGATTCAAAGCCTGATCGTTGCCACTGAGCCATTGAGCGATACTCAATGGCAGGACATCGGTCTGCAAAACAATGAAGTGTTCAGTGATACCTGTCGCCTGATTACCTACGGTCAGCGATCGGCCGACAACCGATTGATCTTCGGCTCACGAGGCACTTATCAGTTTGGCGGCAAACCGAAAAGCTCGTTTTCTGACAGCGTGACGGTTTTCTCAGACATCGGCAAATTGATGCGGGAGTTTTTCCCTGCTCTGGCAGACACCCCCATTACCCATTGCTGGGGAGGCACGCTGGGCATGCCCAGAAGCAAGAGCCCTCACGCCCTGTTTGATCCGCACTCAGGTGTGGGAAGCATTGGTGGCTACGCCGGTGAAGGTGTAGGCGCATCAAACCTGATGGCTCGCACTCTGGTCGATCTGATTCTGAACCGGGAAAGCGAATTGACGGCCATGCCCTGGGCCTATCACACCACCATGAAGAAGGCACTGCGACGCTGGGAACCAGAACCTTTTCGCTGGCTGGCCTATAAAAGTATCCTGGCAACTCTGATCAGGGAAGAGGCCATCCTCAGTAATCCGACAAGCCCCTCCTGGAAACGCAAGTTCATTCATGGCGCTGCGGGTGCTGCCAACTCAATTCTGTAAACAGCATTTCAAAAGAGTCGTTGCTGGAAGGTATCCACACAGACCCATTCCAGCAACGATGACAGCAACTATCGCAGCAACTCGGAAACGTTGAACGCCATTTCCAGAACCTGATCAGCATTCAGGCGAGGATCACACTGGGTCTCATAGCGTTTGGCCAAATCGTTTTCTGACACCCTGTAGGAACCGCCCACACACTCGGTAACATGCTGCCCTGTCATTTCCAGATGTATACCACCGGGATGGGCACCTTCTGCACGTAACACACCGAAGAATTGCTGGATCTCAGAGAGGATACGATCAAATGAACGGGTCTTGAAACCGTTGTTGGCTTTCACCGTGTTGCCGTGCATGGGATCACTGGACCAGACGACTTTTCGCCCTTCTGCGGTCACCGCACGTGCCAGAGCTGGCAGCTTGTCTGCCAGAGTGTCCGCTCCCATACGGGTAATAAGCGTCAGGCGCCCCGCTTCGTTATTCGGATTTAAGGCATCAATCAACTTAAGCAGCTCATCCACGCTTATGCCCGGCCCCACTTTGACACCAATCGGATTGTGAATACCCCGCATGTATTCCACATGCGCCGCATCCAGCTGACGAGTCCTTTCACCAATCCACAACATGTGAGCGGCACAGTTGTACCAGTGACCTGAAAGACTGTCGCGACGTGTGAGCGCCTCTTCATAGTTGAGTAACAAGGCCTCATGGGATGTGTATAAATCCGTTTCCCGCAGTACTGGCGTGTTGTCACTGTTGATACCCAGCACCTCCATAAACGACAGCGCATCTCGAATTTCATGCGCCAGCTGCTGGTATTGCTCGCAGGATTCATTGCCGGAGACAAACCCAAGATTCCAGCCATTCACCTGATGCAAGTCCGCCAAACCGCCGTGGGCAAAAGCACGCAACAGATTGAGAGTCGCAGTGGACTGATGATAGGCACGCAACATTCTCTGTGGGTCTACTTCACGGTCTTCCGGGCTGAAGTCGGCGCCGTTGATAATGTCGCCACGAAAACTGGGCAACTCAATGCCATCGCGCACTTCCACATCAGACGAACGCGGTTTGGCAAACTGACCGGCAATGCGACCTACCTTAACCACAGGTTTACGCCCCGCATACGTCAGGACAATGGCCATCTGCAGAATAACCTTGAAGGTATCGCGAATGTTATTGGCCGAGAAATCAACAAATGTCTCTGCACAATCGCCTCCCTGCAACAGGAAGGCATTGCCATCGGCAACCTGTGACAACTGACGACGCAACTGTCGTGTTTCCTCTGCGAAAACCAGAGGTGGAAAGGTGGACAGCTGCGCTTCCACATCTGCCAGCGCCATAGGATCTTCATAACACGGCTGCTGATGAGCCGTTCTTGATCTCCAGCTGGAGGGTGCCCACTCATTGCTTGCAGGTATATTCTTTACATCAGGCATAATTTCACTTCTCGGATCATGGGCTGGCAGCATGTTAAAACACCGATTGTTACCAGCATAGCATCGCTGAATTATAACTCAGCCAGGCGTGTCACCCCAGCCTCCTCTCAGAAACCGGACTAAAGTGTTGAATCGGGTTTATGGTGCTGCTGACAACTGCTGCTGGTCCAGCCACGACAATATAGCAGCTACATTTTTGTTACTGGGGTAGCTCCCGTGTGTCCAACCAAGTCGAACAATCACGGTATCTTTCGAAGGTACCACCATAACCATTTGCTTGCGATTGCCAAGAGCGGCAAAACTGTCTTCAGGCAAATCTTCCCAGCGCGGTTCTGCATCGCCCCGATTGAGCCAGAATTGATAACCATAACTTTTCTTGTTCTCTGACCGGTTCGGCTGCAATGCTCGCGCTACCCAGTCTTTGGTGACCAGTCGATAACCATTCAGTTCTCCACGATTCAGCATCAGTTGTCCAATACGCGCCCAATCTCTGGCACTGGCATACAGATAGGAACTGCCCACAAATGTGCCACTGGGATCAGGCTCGAAGATGAAATCCTGCAGGTATAGTGGCGTTATAAGGTGCTTCTGCAGGTAGGCAACATTTGCCTCTGGCGTACCGCCCGCCGCTTCATACAATTTACGCGACAGTAAGTTGGTTGTACCCGATGAATACTCAAACACCGTCCCCGGAGGATGAACCAGCTCGGCGGCCAAAGGCAGATCCGAACCCCTACGCACCGTAAACAGCATTTCCGTTGCCCCGGCCCCCGGTTCATAGACTTCCGGAAAATCCAGCCCGCTGCTCATATGCATCAGATCTCGCCAGTGTATCTCCCGCCGATCATCATTGGCCCAATCTTCAAACACCGGCTGCTGATCGAAATCCAGTTTACCCACCATTTCCAGATGACCCATCATCAAGGAGGTGACACTTTTAGCCATAGACCACCCCAGTAATTTAGAGTGTTCATCGAAGCCTTCTGCGTAGCTCTCGGCCACGACCTGTCCATTATTCACCACCAATAACGCACGCGTTTGCAAGCCTTGCTGATTGTCAGATGCCAGCATAGCATCCAGGCGACGCTGAATATCCGGATGGATACTGTCCACACCACTGCCTTTGGGCCATGGCTCCTTACTGGCTGGATCATCGCCTGGCAAGGACAGGCTGACAGCCAGTTGATCCAGAGGTTCTGTGGAACCAATAGACACAGTACATCCCAGACCAGGGCGGTATTTGGCAGAGGCCGTCTCCAGCCCTAAAAATTCTGCATTCACGCTTTTGGAGCTTTCATCAAAGTTCAAGTCTACCAGCTTCAGAACCGGCGAATAGGTCAGTAAATCCTTATAGGACTGCTCTGCAGACAAACCCGTAACGTAATACCCGGAACAGCCCAACTTGGCGCCCATCCCGGTTAGCATGGCCGGCGCACTGCTCAAATAGCGCGGCGTGATGCCCGCCAACGAAGCCATCACCACCAAGACTAAAAACAGACCACCCAAGGTCAGAATGACTTTTTTCACAGGATTTCCTTTTGAAAAGCAGGCCCGTATCGGACCGTTTTGGTATCGCAGATCGATTGCGTTTCACTCAGGCTTCTGCCGCCCAAAAGCTGCACTTTAGCATTGTGAGAGAAAAATTTTTATCGTCTCTACTTGGCACTACTGAAAAACGTATCATGTCTTATCAATGCCAAGACTTCAGCTTTACAGGCTGTCGTTTACTGAGGCGCTCAGACCCGGTTTGCGGGTTTATCTTGGCGACGTCATTCATCAAAAACTTCCCCCTTAAGCTAGTGATTTTAAGAACTCCAGTCGGCCTGATCACCATACCCGCAAGCAGGCTAACCCCAGACGAAAACCTTTAGCTGACCCAGTACTATGGCCATATTTTACCTTTTCAAGCCAGAACAAAGTGGTACCATTGTACCACTTAAAAAACAATAAGCCTTATCGACACCCAGTAATAGACAGCGCACTATTCAAGACACCAATAATAATTTTCAAGGCATTGCCATTACATGAACATTGCAGCTGCTGCATTTTTTCTTCTGACTCCGGCGCTCTTGCTCTGGACATGCTCACACTATCAGTGGGCTCAAAAAGTGGGGGCAGTGGCGTTATGCTATGGCGCTGGCTTGATCGTAGGAAACAGCGGACTCCTGCCGGATGTGGCTTTACCCCTGCAAAAACAGGTCAGCGAAGGCTCTATTGCCATAGCCCTGCCACTATTAATGATGACTCTGAATGTCACTGCTTGGCTTAGAAGTGCCGGGAAAGCCATCCTTTCCATGTTGCTGGCAACCGTTTCAGTCATGACTCTGGCCACATCCCTGTTCTATGCAAGCAGTTCAGCCAACAGCGTTCATACACAGGAATACTCTCAAATGGCTGCCATGTCGGTAGGTGTCTATACTGGTGGCACTCCGAATCTGGCAGCAATCAAAGCCGGTCTTGATATTCCCCACGAAAGCTATCTGGTATTCCATAGTCTTGACACCGTATTAGGAGCAGGATACCTGATTCTGATGCTGACCATTGCCATACCGTTTTTCCGCAAACGACTCCAGCCCCCACAATCGAATGCAACACCCAATCACACTGAAAAAAATCTCGATAACCACAAAGAAGATCTGAGTAACAACAAAGATACCCCCACAAGCTGCGATCTAACCACCTACGATGACAACTACCAGCCATTACTGCGTTTCAAAAACTTGCCAGAACTGTTAAAAGCATTTGTCATCTGCGCTCTGATTCTGGGCTCTGCATTGCTGATAACCCAGTTTGTGCAACACAGCCTGGGAGTTAATACATCGGGAGCACTGGTTATTGTACTGCTCACCACTTTCGGCATTGCTGCTTCACTGATACCTGCTGTGCGCCGTTTAAGGCTCTCTTACAAACTGGGAATGTACTGGGTCTATGTTTTTTGCTTTACCGTTGCGTCTATGGCCGACATCAACAACCTTGTGGCAGTTGATCCCATCGTATTGGTTTTCATCACCATGACGATTTTAGGCAGTATTACGTTACACGCCTTGCTGTGCCGTTTATTCAAAGTGGATAGCGATACCTTCATGGTAACTTCAGTCGCGGCCATTTGCAGTCCGCCATTCGTACCCCTGATGGCTAAAGCTCTAAACAATTCTTCGCTGATTTTGTCGGGAATGACCACCGGCATTATTGGATATGCACTGGGAAATTATTTAGGGATCGGGTTGGCATTGTTTTTACAGTCACAGTAAAAACAGGCACTTACCCCACAGATGTAATTTCCACGAAAGAGCACCACCACCGTCACATCCAGTGATGTGTACAAATGTTACAGAGAGGACACATGCACAAGCCCATTCCAACACAAGGTCGCCCTGCCGAAGATATCCTTGAGCAACTGGATACATTTAAAGCAGAAGACCCGAATTACAAAGACGGTAAAGTATGGAGTCTTGTCTATTATCTGAACGAAGAACACTCTGATTTTTTGAAACATTCGTATCATAAATTTTCCAGTGAAAACGGTCTCAATCCAACCGCGTTCAAAAGTCTGAAACAGTTTGAAACAGACATCATCAGCGCTACTGCAGATCTGTTGAATGGTACGGATGAGGTTTGCGGCGTTGTCACATCCGGTGGAACTGAGAGTTGCCTGATGGCGGTTAAAACCTACCGGGATATGGCCAGGGCAAACCGGGGAGTAAAAAAACCGGAAATGGTCATTCCCGAAACGGCCCATGTTGCCTGGTTTAAAGCTTCCGAATACTTTGGCGTCAAAATTCGGCTGGTTCCATTACTGGATGATTTGACACCCGATCTCAAAAAGATGGAAAAACTCATCAACCGCAACACCGTTATGTTACTCGGCAGTGCGCCCGAATACCCTCACGGAACCATAGACCCTATTGAGTCTATGGGTGCCATAGCCGAAAAACACAAAATACCGCTGCATGTCGACGCTTGCGTCGGTGGTTTTATTCTGCCGTTTTTCGAGATGAATGGTGTCGATCTCCCGCTGTGGGACTATCGGGTTGCCGGTGTTACTTCCATTTCGGCTGACATTCACAAATACGGGTATGCCGCAAAAGGGGCATCAACCATAACCTATCGCAATCTTGATTACCTGAAGCATCAGATGTTTGTTCATCAGGATTGGCCAGGAGGTGTTTTTGCATCGTCGGCCCTGCTGGGCACTCGTCCCGGTGGGGCCTATTCCGCGGCCTGGGCCACCCTGCAATACTTCGGTCAGGATGGTTATCAAAAATTGGCATACGAAACACACCAGGCCGTAGAGCAACTCAAGCAGGGCGTTAAACAAATTCCGGAACTGGCTGTTATGGGACACCCACAGGGGCCGCTCTTCGCCTACCAATCCATTGACCCTGAAGTCAATATCTACGCGGTGGGTGATCAGATGGACAAAAAAGGCTGGCAGGTCAATCGAAACCAGCATCCCGCAGGCCTGCACGCCATGGTGACAGCCCAGCACCTTAAAGTCGTCGATCAGTATCTGGCGGACCTAAAAGACTGTGTCGCCATAGTGAAAGCCAATCCCGCCCTGGCTGAACAGGGCGGCGCGGCCACCTATGGCATGATGGCCCACATCCCCCTTCGCGGACTTGTGAAAAAGAAGATTCTGGATATCTATGCCAGTATGTATCAGGCCGGAGGTGGTCAGGTGGACCTGTCGCAACAAGCTGACATCGAAGGACAGTCAGCCTCACCCACTCTGCTTGAGAAACTGTTGAACTGGTACGTTAAGCGGAAATCTCGCAAGAATTGAGATCATAGAGGTTTTCGGCCTCTTAAATCTCCGAACCACAGGCATTGCTGAATTCACGCTCCCGTGTAAAATCAATCGACAGGCTCCCCCGTGTGGGCTGGAGCATCTGTTGATCACCATTTACTCAGAGAATGAAGGCAATGCCCTACTCCCCGGAAAACCTGCCCTCCCGACTGGTATTCGTTCGCCACGCTCAAACACACGCCAATGTACAGCGTGTGTGGCATGGGCAGACAGACACCGAGCTGACTGAGACGGGGCATCTGCAAGCTGCCAGATTGGGGCAACATTTTCATCAGATTATGCAGCCTGACGTCATTATCGCCAGCCCTCTGTTGCGGACACGTCTCACAGCACAGGCCATTGCAGATGCCCACAATTTGCCCGTAGCACTGGATCCACGCTTGATGGAGTTTCATCTCGGCGACTGGGAAAATACCTCCTTTGATGACTTGCAGGGGAAAATGGCTGTTGCCGCCCGTCTCCGCGATGAACCTGACTTTACTCCTCCAAATGGAGAGTCCCAGAATATGGTCCGACAACGCATGGTAGAGGCCTTAGAAGACATTATTCAGGAGCACGCTGGCGCACAGGTTGCCATTGTTTCGCATGGGGTAGCCATTGCGGTTACCCTGGCACATTACCTGGTTGACGACACAACAAAATGGCTTCAATACAACATGAATAACACCGGCATTACTGAACTGTGTCTGGCTACTCGCAGCCTGCCATCATTTAATCTCACGCCCCATTTACAGGAAGTAGAGGCCGAGTAACTCGTCTGAACCACTACGCCTCAACCACCTCGGATTTTCATGACCACAACTGCTCTACCTATCGCACAAATTCTTAAAGGTCACGGCCAGAGCCTTCATCAGGCTCTGCGTATGCTCTCAGAACATCAGCCTCCCACCACGTCGGACACGACTATATCCCCCGCTGCATTGATGGCCGATATTGAAACCCTGGCAGACAAACCGGAGGCAGACTCTAACGACTCACCAGACGGTCAGGTGAATAAAAAACTCATCCTCCGCACACATATTCAACGGCTAAATCCGTCCGCACAACTGACCCGGGATGTGCAGCCGGCTTTGATTTTTGTCGATCTGTTCATCTCAGAATTGACTGCCCAGACAAAACCCCACAGCAGCATTACGCACCTGTGCCGAAAAACCAGCCTGATGATCGGCTGTCTGCTACTAACCAGACCAGACATCGCAATTACTGCCGATCACCCATTTTGCCGTCTGATTCAGAAGCTCTATCAGCAATTAACCCTCTGGGAACCCGCTGCTGGCAGACAGGGAAAAGCTTTCTCTGAATGGTTACACAAACTGTGTCAGGAGCTGCCTGTACTGGATATTAATTCCAGCCAGGAGATGGATGGCTATAGCAAACAGCTACAAGCCATTATTGAAAGCGATCTTGAACGCAGCCAAAAAGTCGAGCAGCGCTTACTCGAAGCAGCATCCGGTAGCAATGCACTGGAAACGGCCCGAAAAACCGTCATTGAATTCATAGGACGACGTCTTTCACAACGGGAACTACCAGAAGATGTTGCCCTGTTTATCCAAAACACGCTGATCAGTGATTTACAATATCTTCTGATTCATGAAGGCATTGAGTGTGAACTCTGGAAAAAGTGGAAACGCCTGCTGCAGATATTTTCCTGGGCGTTCCTTTCCGATAGCAGTGAAAGTCATCGCACTAAAGTAGCCACCCTACTCCCTCCTATGATAGAAAAACTGGATGAGAGTTATTGGCAAGGCTTGCCCAAGGCGGAGCAATATCCTGACTTTATTTCTGCTATCCAGCATTATTTTCTTCAGGCAATGACTGGCACACCCATTGTCACAAAGCCGTTCCCTGACCTGCTGCCCACTTCTGCAGAAGCACCTCAAAAGGCCATGCTGAGCCAGAACATAGAGCATGATCTCTCTCACATTAAAGAAGGTGATTGGTTTCTGTTCCGACAGGACAGCAAGGAATACCTGAAAGGCAAATTGCTGTACAAGAGCCCTAAGCTGAACACATTGCTGATGACAAAATACAGTGGTCAAAAGCTGGCTGACTACAGTTTTGATGACTTTTCAGTCGGCCTCGCCGCTAAAAACATACTGCCACTGAAGACCCATCAGCTTTATGCTCTCGCGCTGAATAGCACACTTCAGCGACTGGATAATCACTACCAAAAAAACCTGCAGGCAGAGAAGCATCGCGAAATATTGATGGCCCGACAACAGGCCGCCCTGAAAGCCGAAAAAGAGGCTCAAGTCCTTCATCAACAGGCCGAAAACCTTCCTGAGATCAGTGACAATCTGCGATCCTCTCTACAACAGCAGATTGCTCAACTGAATGTCGGTGCCTGGTTAAAATGGCAACGCACAGAGACTCAAACTGTAGAAATAAAGTTGTCTGTAAAATTGCAAAACAGCGACAAGTACATCTTTACTGATCGTCTGGGACAACGTATTGCCGATTACTCATTAACTCAACTGGTTGAGTTAATGGCTCAAAAACAAATAACAATACTAAGCCAGGGCGAGAATTTTGAAAGCAGTCTGGAAAAAGTGGTGCGAGGATTAAGGAAGCCATAGCAATGAAGCAAGCCGATAAGCGTCAGGAGTACCGCCTGCATCGTCAGGAAACTGTTTTTATTGAAATTGACGGTGGCAGTTATGATGGGCGGCAACCCGCCGAGATACTCATCAGTCAAAGCCTGGATCTCTCCGCCAACGGTCTGCAACTGGTTGTTAACGAACCACTGACGCCAGGCAGAATCCATCAAATTGCCATTCAGCTGGACGATGAACCTGAAGCCTTTAATCTGGTGGCGGAGGTTAAGTGGTGCAGCGAGAACCTGGATTACCAGCAGGATCCAGACATCCCTCTGTGGACAGTCGGGCTGGCGATTCTGGAATCAGACGACACCCTGCTTCCGGCCTGGAAAACGTTTATGGCAAGGCGACTGTCTTCTACCGAGCTTGACGACTGATTAAAACTCTCAAATCAGCTAAGGGCTCTCAAATCAGCTAAGGACTTTCAATAGACTGAAGACATCAGCAGGTTGAAAGCTCTTCATTCGTGAAGACTCTTAATTAGTTGAAGACACTCAATGGGTTGAAGACTCTCAAATAAGTTGAGGACTCTGGATGGGTTGAAGACTCTCAATAAGTTGAGGACTCTGGATGGGTTGAGGACTCTAAAAAGGTCAATATTTCCTCTGCCTCAGCCCGATTGTGACCACAAAAAGCCTCTTCCGGCTGGAATCCTGCACAAAAGTCCGGATACTGCTCCGTACCCCATATACGACATGCCAGAGTATCAGGGTCAAGGTTTACACACATTTCACCGGCCTTCTTACCTTCCGGCATCCCGGGAATTGCCTGACTGATTGAGGGCGCGATACAGCACATCCCGCAGGCTTTTCGGCATTCCATAGGTGTCACCTGAACTCAGATCAATGGTAAGGAAGATGCACTATAACACTGCATTCTAAATACTGGTTTCAAATTTCATTGCTTCCTGAATCTGATCATGGGCAAAGCCACGATACTGCAAAAAGCGGATTTGTTTGGCTCGCTCTTTCATATCCCTGGCAGGTTCTTTAAACTTTTTCCGCAAGACGTCTTTTGCCTGTTCAAACCAGTCATGTTCGGGCTTACACAGCTCATCCAGCACCAGACTCTGTTCTACACCTTTTTCTTTCAGTTCCTGCTGTAAGCGTTGTGGACCGTAGCCTTTACGCTTGCGCATTACCACATAGGCTTCGGTATATCGCTCATCAGACTGCAATAACTCATGCTTCAGGTCTTCAATGACCTGCTCAATTAGAGTTGTTGAGTCCGGGTAGCGAAGTGTCAGTTTTTGCTGAAGTTCCCGGCGGGAATGCTCTCGACGAGCCAGTATGTCCATACCGGTCCAGCGAATTTGACGATAGGAGGCGACCTGCTCCGGCACCTGAGATTCATTCATCAGATATCACCGATTGGGTTGCAATGTGACTTTAAAACAGACGAGAGCCAGAGGCTTTATGAATGATGCCAACTTCAGATAAGGCTGACATCAGGTAAACAGAAATGGCCTGGCAGTGAAAAGGCGCCTGCTTTTTCACTGCCCAATCTGTCAAAGAGAATTAAGCTTCTGCTTTTTCGGCTTCCGCTACTTCTTCTACAGGACCATCCTGAGGTAACAGCTGCCTGCGGATTTCAGCTTCAATGGTGGAAGCGATTTCAGGATTTTCCAGCAGGTATTTACCGACATTGCTCTTACCTTGTCCGATCTTGTCGCCCTGATAGCTGTACCAGGCGCCGGCCTTGTCGATCAGCCCCAGTTTCACACCGTAATCAATGATTTCTCCCATACGGTTGATCCCTTTGCCGTACATAATCTGGAATTCAGTCTGGGTAAACGGAGGCGCAACCTTGTTCTTGACCACTTTGACACGGGTTTCAGATCCGACAACCTCATCACCCTCTTTAACCGCACCGATACGACGGATATCCAGACGTACAGAGGAATAGAATTTCAGGGCATTACCACCGGTGGTGGTTTCGGGGTTGCCGAACATCACACCGATCTTCATACGAATCTGGTTAATAAAGATACAGAGACAGTTGGCATTCTTAATGTTGCCGGTGATTTTACGCAGCGCCTGAGACATCAAACGAGCCTGCAACCCCACGTGGTGATCACCCATCTCACCTTCAATCTCAGCCTTCGGTGTCAGAGCGGCAACAGAATCCACCACGATCACATCAATGGCTCCTGAACGCACCAGCATGTCGGCCACTTCCAGAGCCTGCTCGCCGGTATCCGGCTGGGAGACAATCAGGTCATCGACGTTGACACCCAGCTTTTCAGCATAGATCGGGTCCAGAGCGTGTTCAGCATCAATAAATGCGCAGGTGCCGCCTGCTTTTTGCGCCTCGGCAATGGCCTGCAGAGTCAGGGTCGTTTTACCAGAAGACTCAGGACCGTAGATCTCAACAATACGGCCTTTTGGCAAACCACCAATACCCAGAGCAATATCCAAACCTAAAGAACCGGTGGAAATGGACGGAATACGAACGCGCTCCTTATCCCCCATCCGCATCACAGTGCCTTTACCAAATTGACGTTCGATTTGGCTCAAAGCAGCCTGCAATGCTTTTTCTTTGTTCTGATCCATGAGTCACCCCTTCTTATTGGATGGATTTGATGCTGTAACGAGGAGCGGCTTGCGTTTTTTCCAATACTGATCACCCAACACTGATCATCCAATACTTACCCTGTGTCTGATCTGAATTGGTGTCTTGCAGCCGTCTCTACTCTGACGTGTTGAATGCATTGAAGCACAATTATTTTTACTGTACAAGAAGACAGTACTATTTTTTTGTACAGTACTATTGGTTTGCTGCCAAAACACCCACTTAAGTGGGTGAATCGGCCTCCAGAAGCTGCAGCAGCTGACTCAGCGCAAACTCTGTAGCCTGGGCCCTGACAGCTACCCGATCACCGGAAAAAACCTTTCTCTCGCTGAAGACTCTACCCGCTAATGCCCAGGCAAACCAGACGGTACCCACGGGTTTTTCATCACTGCCGCCATCCGGCCCGGCGATACCACTGGTTGCCACGGCAACATCCGCTCCTCTGGCCAGCACACCCTTAACCATGGCTTCAACAACCGGTTGGCTAACGGCACCCTGGGAGTCTAAAACATCGGCAGGAACGGCCAGCAGCCGCTGTTTGCTGGCATTGGCATAGGTTACCAGCCCTTCATCAAACCAGCCGGAGCTGCCCGCCACATCGGTAATGGCGGCGGCCAGTAAACCACCGGTACAGGATTCTGCAGTGCCTATGCGCCAGCCGCGAGCCAGCAATGCCTGACCAACCTCCCGGGCCAGGGGTAATGTCTGTGAACTCATGATATCTCCGGATCAGCCCACGGGAAAAGAAAGGGCCATGATGCGGCATGGTGACGGTCGGTACAAGCCCAACCCGATGGGCGCCGGAGCGATTTACGCTGCCGGCGTGAGAAGGGTTTGGCAATCAGAACTTGCCAATGGCGTTCACAAAGAATCCCTGGCTGTTGTAGTCCAGGTCCGTAAGATCATCAGTGAAATCAGTGGCATTGTAGCCAACGCCCAGCTTGAAGTTGTCGCCCAGCTGACGATAGAGCGCCAGCAACAGACCACTGCGCTGATCCTCAGCGTCCGGCAAGGCCAGCATCCGCCCTTCCAGCATCAGATCCCAGCGACGTGTCAGGTGCCAGTCGGCCCGCAGGATATACAGATAGGCGTCACTGCTGAAGAATTCGGGATCCTCCCGATCGAGACTCAATTCCCCGCGACGGAAAGCGTACTTACCGCCCAGACTCCAGCGTTCGGTCAGGGCATAGGTCATATCCGCCGAGATCACGTGGCTCTTTTGCAGGTATTCGGCGGCGGTATTGGCCACCGTGACCTGGTCTGTTGTGGGCATGTTGTAAAAATAGGTGTACTTGAGCAAGGCGTTCAGTCGCCCGCTGTCTGTGGGGCGGAAAGCGTAACCCAGTACCGCCTCGGTGAAGCTGCCATCGTAGAACTCACCCAGTGAACTCTGGCTCTCCGACATATTCAGTTTGCCGACAAGACGCCAGTTCTCGCTAAGCTGAACTTTAAGGCTGTTCTTGGTCAGCCAGGTCTTGCGCTCACTCATCAAACCGGTAGTGGCATTCTCGGAGTCATCCGTGCGGTATTCCAGAGCACTGGCAATGGTCGTATCCGCAAAACGATAGCCGACATTGAAACCGAAAGCCGTGCGCTCGGTGAGTGCTGCGGTCTGCATGTCTTCCAGAGAAGAGATGTCGAGACTGAGTCCGAAATTCCAATGATCATTCGGTGCCAGATCAACCCCGGTCGAGTGTGTCAGCCCGGTTGGCACATCGCCGTGAGAATAGCGCTCCTCCAGATAGATACTGGTGGTATCGGAATAACGCGTGCGGAAACCCGAGACCAGATTGCCCTTTCTGGCACGCAGGCCATTGTCGCTGCGCTCATTTTCAACCACGTAACTGGTGTACAAACTGCTGCGGTCTGATACCAGGTACTCGACACCGACACTACCCAGTGTCCCCATATCGCCGGTGGACACTTCGTTGGTCAGCGTCAGGGCTTCACTCATCCGGTAGTGGCTGCCGACCCCCACACGATTATTGTCCTGCCGGGTTTCCGAGGCTGTCAGGGTATTTTGTATATACCCATAAGCACTCCAGTCAGACAGCGAGTTATAGTCGGCCTGCAGGCGTGAATCTACGCGTTCGCCCTGCTCTTGTGTGACAGCGACAGCCGGGGAATCATCGGTCCGCTCGCTGTAACGCAAACCACCACTGAATCGCCAGTGATCATTGATGCCATAGTCGGCATTCACTTCCGCAGCGCTGTTGGCCAGGCCCTGATCCTGCTCTTTGACGTCGAGCTTGCCCCGCAGATTCAGTTGCGTGGTCACCGGAACAATCAGGGTCCCGCCAAACTGGTCGGTATCGCGATTGGTCTGCTGTCCAGGCGAAGAGAAGCCGGCCTCTACAGATTGCATGTAAGCGGTTAACTGTCCATTGAGAGAGGAGTGAACGTCTTCCAAGGCCAATCGGCTATCAATACGGAAGCCTCCGGCACTGGCATCAGGGTTGTCCACCGATGCATTGTTGAACGTGTACCCCCCGTCGTTTGATCCCAGAGTAGCAACACCTTCGCCCTTGGTCTGCGAGACTTCCAGTTTGACCCAGGTCGCCGGGCTTTTGCGCAACGTCAGATCGACACCATTGACACTGCTGTCAACGCCATCCTCCTGATTGTTATAAGCGGTCATGCCAACACGGACATTATCCCCCATCCAGTAATGAGCCTGCCCACCGGCAGCCAGAGTATCCAGCTCATTCAAACCCGGGGTGTACTCATAGCGACTGACCAGATAGGCCCGGTTGCCCGCGCCGTCGTCACTGCCCAACAACATTTCATCGGCGTAGGTAGAAGATAGAGGCTCTGACAACAGAACACGCCCCTGGATGTAATCGATGTCGTAATCGAGACCGGCCACCAGTCGCTTCGCTGCCAGCACCATGCCGGAATCGCTGTCTCTGACCTCAACCCAGATTTGCTCGGAGCCTTGCAGGATATCCTGATGACGGAGGAAATAGAGTGAGCCATCGGTTCCCATCAGTTCGTCGCGGCTGGCGACCGTTCCCGGATCGGCCACAAACCCGTCAACCATATAGCGCTGATCACCATAGCTTGTCAGGTCATCCGACTGTACATGGCCGTTCACACCGTACAGTGTGCGATCGATACGCGCCAGACTGCTGTCGGAGTAGTCCACATTGAAATTACCCCACAAGCCATAGTCGTCGCGATTCTGTAATTTCACATAGAACTTGCCAAGGGTCGGCGCCGCTTCTTCGACGGTACTGTCATCGCCGAAGGTAGGATAGTAATAATCCGGATCTATTCGGCGGAACAGCGCTTCTGACGTTTTATCCAGGAAGTTGCTGAACAACTCATCCACAGGACCTTCACGAGTGTCCGCACTGGCCGACAATTCCCAGTCATTGCCGAACTTGCCGTTGGTGTAAAACGCCAAACGCCCATCAACACTCAATCCATTGTCATAGTGGTCGTCGTCCTGCGTCACAATGGCAGCCGGACCATCGGTTTTGTCCATCGCCAGAGTGAAATCAGCGATACCCACATAGAACCAGTCATTTTCCTTGAACTGCAAGTCACGCTGAAAGAGTTCACCATTGCCCTGCTCATCCAGAACCGCCACCTCAACCGTGTGCAATCCAGCAGGTAACAACTCTTCTGCGACAAACGCGTTTCCCGTCCCCAGAGGTACCGGACGCCCAGCCACCCAGACTGAGTGCCCGTCTGGAATACTGTCGCCATACACCTTGATCGAGCCACCGCTCAGGGGAATGTGCTGTTCAGCCAGACGGCTTTCACCGTAACCGGTTCGTAATTCCCGCTCCTTGTCTGCAGTCAAAAGCTGATCGGTATCTACCTTGTCAACAACCCACAGGGATTGCGGTTGTGTCTGATCGTAGCGCCCCTGTTCATCATACACACGAACCAGATAGTTAAGGTGGCGACGCGGAGCCTGGAAATTTTCGAACTCGGCGAGCCATTCACCACGACCGTCGTCATTCAGAGGAACAATCTCCAGCGGCTCGGTACGTGTCGACTGCCCTGCTTCGAATACACGGACCTCAGCGCGGTCAATACGGCTGGGGTAGTTGCTGTAGAGTTGAAAATACACCCGATTGTCGATCGCCCGCGTGTTGTAATCGTCCTGATAACGCACACTGCGAGGCCAGGCCGTGACATTCAGACGCGGTTTGAAATCCATATTGTCATGCTTGAAACGAATATCGGCCTGATCAAGTGCCACATCCGTACAACGCTGCACATCTGCCACACTGGTGCCTGGGTCGTTCAGGGTTTTGCCGTCGACCGTAATACGCATCAGATTGAGTGCATAAGGGTTTTCGGTCTCAACTTCGCGATTGATGCGCGTAATATCCATATCGTCCAGATCGTCGAGTACGGCAAGCTCGTCATAAATGACTTCAACCTTGACACGGGATTGTTCAGACTCCACAAACCCGGCATTCACGACATCGTCAACCTGCACATAGCCACGGCCTTCAAACTCCGCCTGCTCCTCCAACAGACCGATTTGCTGACTGACCATTTCCATAACACGCCGTGCACGAGCGGTAGATAGGCCAATGTCATCCCCATAGATCGCTGCGGTTCGTCGATCCAGACGTTTATTGGCGATGTAACCGGTAAAACGGAGACGCACATTGGTCTTATCACTGATCTGTGCCATCAGCTGCTGCAAACGCGGTCCCAGCCCCTGTGGCAGTTGTGGCTGGCCACCGCTGAACAATACCGGGGCGATGTCGCCTGAAGGCGGATGGTAAACCTTGACCACAGTTTCGGCCCCCGACAACTCCGGGCAAATTTGCGGCTCATCCGGCAAGGCCTGCAGAGGATCGTCATACCAGAATTCCACTTCAATACGGCGGTTTAGCATGCGGCCTTTTTCGGTATCGTTAGACGCAACGGGTTTACCCACACCCTGGCCGTCACTGTCGATGGTCACACCGGACAAGTTAAGGGTATCCTGCACCGCCAGCGCGACACGTCGCGCGCGAGCATGAGACAGGCTCAGATGGTTGCCATAGATACTGGCATCACGCCCAGCCAGAGGACGATTGTCAGTGTGGCCAACGAAACGCACCATGACATTCTGCTTGGTTTTGAGGTTGTTAAGCGCTTCGTGTATCTGCTTCAGAAACTGTACTGGTACCTCAGTGGTGTTGGCATCGTAACGCAGAGGCGCTACCAGGTTTTTCACTTTGGCCCGTCTGTCGTGACCTTCCTTATAACGAAGTTTACAGACCGTTTCGACCCGACAGACTTTAATCCGGTTCATATGCTCGGACACCAGCACTTCACGCTCTACCTGGGTTTCGCTGATCTCGTCATACCATACTTCCACATTCACACGGCGGTTTTTTGCCCGACCGGCGGCCGTACTATTACTGGCCACAGGGTCTGACTCCCCAAGGCCTTCATAGGAAACGGATTCCGAAGGCAATGACAGCGCTTTGAGAAAATATTCAGCAACGGTTCCTGCCCGCTCGCGAGACAATTCAATATTGTCACGATAGAGCTTCTGCAACTCAGGACTCAACTGAGCGTTGTCGGTATGTCCCACAAAGTGCAGGCGCACATTGGATCGCCCTTCCACTTTTTTCAGGGTTTCTCTGATCAGACCAACATAATGATCGGGGATATTGGCATCTCCGGAAGCAAAATGAATCGCAGGAACGACATCTTTCAACTTCACCGTCTTGGCAATTTCTGCTTCGACCTGCTGGGTTTCAAGATAATCACCGGTCTTGCCATCATCTTCCAACTGCCAGGCGCTAGCACCATTCATATTCGTCTGTTGATGCTCAGCGTTATCACCATAGACATTCGCTCGGGTCGCCGGTGGTGTTGTCAGTGATTGGTAGGCATCCTGGCTCCAGCTCAAAGGCTTCATCATCCACTGGTTGAAGCCGCCTGGTGCAGATTTTTCCGTTATTTCGTCCTGAGCCATCAATTGAGCCGCGGGACACAACAACACCAAAGTCATCAGCCACTTGTTAAGGGCTGCACATCCACCTGATCGCAACGCTGTAACATCCTTAATTTTGTTTGTCTGAATCATTTCAATACTCCCGACCGATCAGGCGGGGATCCGCGGCGCCAATAGATTTCAGTTTCAACATTCAACACGTAGCAACACGCCAGCCCATCCCACTTTTCTGCAATGGATTCCTTAATAGCTGCAACCCGGGCTTCCACCAGATCTTCACTTTCGACATCTGCCAAATAAGAAACTCGCAAAATAGAAGGTGCTTTTTCCAGCTCTTCAATCAACAGGGGTAAGCGCGGCTTCCACTGCGGGCGCATTTCTGTTGAGCCAGGTTCGAAGACCGCATCAGCTACATCCAGACGCACTACACGATGCAGCGCTGAACCGAAATTGAACTGGGCAGCCTTACCCCGCGTGAGTCGAACAACACGAGGGTTTTCAGTCGTGATGCGATAACCACTGGGCAAGCTGCGCTCGTCGAGCTTTAACACAAAATTCGAACCGCGCAGCTCATTGGGAACGGCCGAACAGGTCAGGTGGAAACGACCATGCTGATCCGAGGTAATCAACAGACCACGGGCGGTAACGACCCGGGCTCCGGCAATGCCCTTCTCGCCTTTATCGGGATATCCATTCAGGTTTTTATCCTCGTATACCCGTCCATAAATATCGGAACAGTCCAGCGTCGGATCGGGAACCAGACGAACCGTGGCACTGGCCGTATTGGAAACAGGATTATTCGTCAGCGAATTCATCACGTGCGCCCGGTTGATGTATTCACCTTCGGCAACACCGGCACCGGGAATAAACAACATTTCCAGCTTGCTTTCTTCATTGAGACTCAGGTCGAGATCCTTCCACTGCAACTGACCTCCGATCAGGTCTGGCTCCAATGAATTACCATTAAAGCGGGCAGAACCCTCGACGTATTTGAATCCCGGTGGGAATGTATCCACCAGCGTGAGGTCCTGAAGCTGGGTAATGTATTCATTTTTGATGGTGATGGTATAGGGCACCAGGTCACCGCGACTGACATTCACCTTTCCGGCAATTTTGCGAATTGCCACTGCCGAATCCAGTACAGGATCCAGAGGGATGTGATTGTTGAACAACTGGCTCTCACCAGGCATCAAAACATTACTGAAAGCCAGATGCAGGTAGTAATTGGTACCGGCACTGCGCGCTGCGACAGATTGTGACGGTGCATCGTATCCATCAACCGCTTCGCAGATATCAGCCGTGGCTGGCACTGCATCATCGGCGTTGTTCAAACAATTCGGAACATCAAAGGCCGCTGTCGTTTCATCGCTCAGGGGAGGAATCAGCTTTGATACACCCGCTTCATACCCAGACGAAGGTGACACTATCTGGATCAAATAACTTCCAGCGGTTGTGCAGGACGGGCTACTGAAATTAATGTCGAAACGATAATAACCACCCGACGAAACAACCTGGCCCTGCTGGTTGGGATCATCAAAACAGCTGTCTGGCAAAGCCTGCAAGGTATCAGCACTGACCATGGTCAACGAAGCGCCGGAAACCGGCTCCCGGGACACCGAATCGTACACCACACCATTAGGCAAAATGGGCAAATTGAGACTGTCCAGAAAACTATTTTCACTGACGAGAATGCCGGAAATATAATGCAGCCCATTGGTAAATGGCGAGTGAGCCAAGCCCAACGCAGCGCTGTTTAACGTTGCTCCCTGAGCCATAAACCGGACGCTGTAATCTGCACCAGACACATCGTTAGGCTGTAACCCTACAAACCGGTAAACACCATTGGCATCTGTTTGTGTAGAAGCCAGTGCAATGGAGTTCCGATACAAAACTACATCCCAGTTGCCCAGTAGCGTTTCAGCACCATCAACCGCCTTATTGTGGTTAACATCGTGCCAAACACTGCCCCCGATAGTGGCTGTACCACCGGGTGTCGCCCCGACAACCACCGAGACAGAGGCTGTTTCGGATTGACTTCCCGCGTTCCATTGAACCCGAGCATCCTGGGTAATGGTGGTGCCCGTTGTCTGATTGCTGTCAATCAGCGTGCGATAGCGCAAAATAACCGAATCACCTGCGGCTAAATCACCAAAGTCGGTACCGTAGTCGCCACTGATCACCGGATCGACAAAGATGACATTGGAACTTCCGCCATTGAGACGTGCAGATCCTGCGATGTAGTCGAGCTGTCCTGCGACGGGCATATCCAGATTACTGTCAATGACCACATCCCGCCCGGGTAGCTGACCAATGTTGGTGACGGTAACCACATATTCGAGTTCATCACCCGGGAGAATTACACCGCCATTGAGGTCAAAAACCTCTTCAGTGATGGTGATCAGCTGGCTATTACCTACCACACTGATGGTTGGCTGATCTCCATTACTGTCAATGCCGTCCGCATCAGTGGGCTCATCTTCCTGAGCATCGCTACTGACGATTCCCTGGTTACTGATTACGGTTCCGACCGCGGCGGTGGAGTCGACCAGCACATCAAATACCACTGTTGCAGAACTGCCGGAAGAGATAACGCCATCGGATACACCATCACTGGATTGAATGGTAATCCCATTCACCAAAGGCGAAACACCACCGTCAGGTTGACCAACAGCCTGACCATTCAGATAAACACTGTTCGCAACATAGGAGGTATTCGCCGGGACAGCATCGACCAAACGGGTACCACTTGCATCTACTGTCCCCAGATTGCTGACAACAATGGTGTAGCGCAAGGTATCACCAGGATCGACGATACCAATACTGCCATTATCCTGCTGCAAACTGACGGTCTTGTGAGCATCCAGCAGAGCAACATCTCCCACGATATCCACGGTGGGATCATTAACCGTCGCCGTGGTAGGATCATCGGAAGGTGTCTCGGCAAAATCACCGCTCGTGCCCGCGCCTTTGCCGCTGACAAAACCCTGGTTAGAAATGGCGGTTCCACCGACGACCCCGGTATTCACAGTGACATCGAAACCGATCGTGGCGACGTGTCCCACCCCGGCTTGCAATACCCCTGCGGTAGCATCCTGCGGAGCATGCACCAGCAGACCATCCTGCAAGCGAGAGACACCAGCCGCCACATCGGATACCTGAGCACCGTTCAAAGTCGTGCTGCCAGGGACATAACGGGTAAAGGTAGGAATCAGGTCTTTCAGAATGACGTCTTTGGCGTTTTCATTACCCTCATTCGTCACGGTAATGGTATAGCGAAGGGTGTCGCCGGGTTGCAAACTGGCTGCATCACCCGTCACATCGTCAGAAACCTTTTCGACACGCATCAGTGGCGCAGAAGAAATGACTGTCGATGTGGTATTACTCGGGGTTGACGGCAGGTTATCACCACTGATTTCGGCAGTGTTCAGCACACGGGTGCCACTGTCCAATACCGGTGCCAACTGAGCGGTAAACTCTACAATGAATGTGTCATCACCGGATGGATCGCCTGCCGCCGCCAAAGTAAAACCCGAGACATGCAACTGACCAGTATTGTTCGCCCCACCATTACCATCGGTTGCACTGACATCCGCCGTACTGGGGTAATTGATCAGATTCAGGCTACCGGCAGCAAACTCAGCGGCAAGAGTATCGATCAGTTCCGCGTTGGTCACAGCAACCAGACTGTTATTGCTGATCTCCAGCGTGTAACGCAGTACGTCTCCGGGTTCTGCGTCTGTGGCAGGGTCCTGGCCGCTGTTAACATTCATCACAGACTTTACGACCGAGACATCGAGGCGACTGAACACACTGGAAATGGCGGGTCCGGCAACATAATCGTTAACAGCCGGAGAGTTGCTGCCAGTCCGTTCCAAACTGCTGGCGCCATCCAGTCCCGTCCAGCGCACTACCGCACTGTTGCTCAGGGTCTGTCCCGGCTGAACATCATTCAACACAACGACATCGTAACTCACAGTGACAGTCGATCCTTCGCCAACATCAATATCTGCTGTAGAACTGGCCAGATCCCATGTCAGAGTTTGTGGACTGTTTGAACCGTCGCCACCGTTATCAACCGGATCAGCAATCGTATTACCAGTGCCATCCACCACAGCGGTGCCTGCCTGATAAAGCAGGCCTAGACTGAGGCTATCCTCAATGGATAAGTCAAAAGCATCACTGAATTCATCATCAGCAACACCACCAGCTGCGGTAAATTCCAGCGTGTAACGCAGTACGTCTCCGGGAGCTGGCAAGGCACCGGGAGTTGTCACATTGACAAAACTTTTATCAATCGCAATAGACGGCTCAATCACAGCCAAAGGTTCACTGCTGCCACGGGTATCTGCAGCGGGATCCAGACCGGTATAAGAATAGGATGCGGTATTGGTAATTGCATCACCCGCATTGGCGTCAGCGGTGTTCAGTAGCCGCACATTCAGAGTAATCGTGACCTGCTCACCGGCGGCGATGGTACCGATAGCCAAACTAACCTGATTGGGAGCTACGCTGTTATCCGCAATGGAAACTGAACCATTGTTGCTGTCGACTGCAGTAGCATCCAGATATTCGAACGCATCTGCCAGAGTATCGGTGACTACGACATTATCGAGTGCCGCATTGACTGGCACCGCCGGCACAACAAGCTCGAAACTGACCTCTTCACCTATAGTGGCTTCAGAACCCGAGATCAGACGCTTGGAAAGACGCGCGATACCAATCTGGTTGGTCATATAAACCTGAGCCACATCAGCAGGGTTATAAATACGACCATCAACAGATGCGGGGCGAGAGCGATATTCCGTCAGCGAAGCGCTGTTTGTCCAGGTTGAAAACGGCGCTGTATCACTATGAAAACCAATGCCATAAGTCACATTGACACACTCGCCGGGATCAACCGCAACAGAGTCTTGTAAAGTCATCTGCATACTGCCACCGCGTGCGGGCAGCGACAGGGAGTAATCCACTCCGGACGATAAAACACTTCCACCAACAGATACGATGGGAGCATTGACCTGCAAGTCTGTCTCATCCAGTTCAGCAGCCAACTGATCCTGAATGATCACACCATAGGCAGGTGCCAGACCGTTATTACACGATGAAATTTCAAAATTCATCCTGTCATTAACAATATCGACCTGATAGGGATCAATGGATGTACCGCTACCGACCCTGCCACCGGCCATATCCTGCTTGGTGATCTGACTCATCAATGGCTGAAGAACTGCAACGGTATCGGTGGCCGTCAAACGTCCAGGATAAACTGACGGATCTCCACCGGTATAGGACAAAGAAGCCGTATTGGTCAGGCTGTTGGTGGTTGCTGTATTAATACCCGCAGGCGCATTATCGGTAACAACAACCGCCTGGTATTCAATCACCAGAGTATCAATGTCGGTGCCATCGCCACTGGGAGTGTTGACAATATCACCAAGATCCCAGGTTAACGTGCCACTGTCTCCGCTGGCAGGCTGAGCATTGACCGTATAAGTAAAATTGTCACTGCCCGACGCTGGCGTGATCGCCACCAACGATTGGTACTCCATACCATCAGGTAACTGATCCAGAACCACAACATTTGACGTTGTGTATTCCTGAAGATTGAGGCTCAGCTGGTAATTAACCGTATCGCCAACACGTACAACCGGATCTCCACTACTGGCCGGAGTTTCGTTATAGCTGTCACTGACCACCAGCTTGGTGATGGACGTATTATCATTACTCGACACCGTAACGCTGGCAGGTCCTGCGCAGTAATCATTGGGCTCACTGATAGCAGGACATCCCCGGCCATCACGCTCAAGTGCACTGGCTCCATTCAAAGAGGACCACTCAGCCACCACTGAGTTGGCAATACCGGATGGCGAAGGGGCATCAACATTAACCTGATAGGTCAAAACCAAAGTTTGATTAACCGGAATATCCAGACTGTCATCTTCGTTCAGATGACCCCAGATTAATTCACCGGAAGTTGAAGTATCAGGGGTGTTGATAAATCCTGCGACGCCGGTGCCGTTAATTTCTACGCTAGCACTTGAAGCAACCAGAGAAACCGTAGACGGCAGTGTATCTGTGATACTGACATCGTAGGCGGGTGAATTACCGGTATTGGTGAGTGTCACCTGATATTCCAGAACATCACCAACGGCAGCATTGTCCGTAGAAGCTTTGCCCGCAGGTGAAACAAAACTGACTGACTTCCCGATCTGTAAATCAGGTTCTATAACCGTCATGACACCACTGCTGGAACCACCACCATTAAGTTGCGTGGCTGCCAGGTTATTGGTGCGGTTGTAGGTATACTGTGCGCTGTTGGTGAATGTCACCCCGGACTGGTTGGCGGTGGAATTTTCCAGCGCAACCGAGATGGCAATAACAGCTTGGGCCCCTGCTGCAATATCAATACCCGTAGAAGTATCCTCAATCACAACATTGGTCGCGGTGCCGGTATTACTCAGTGCCCAACTGCCGCCCGACTGTACACTTGCCTGAACAAAGCGCAAATCAGCAGAAATTGAAGATAAATCATCCAGAATACGAACATCGTACAGTGGGGTATTAATGGGTGAGGCTGGTACAGTCACCAGATAGGTGAACGTTTCACCAATGGTGGTGTTGGACTGGGTGGTGGCCTTGGCGAGAGGTCCCGGAGTTTGGATGGTAACGGGAGTCGGATCTTCATCACCGTCAACATCAGGATCGGATACGCCATTGATGTACGGATCGTCACTCAGAGCACTGAAATCATCGCTAGTATCAGCGGTATTTTGATCGGCTGCCAAACTGGCCTGAATCTCAATCACATCACCATTGGTCAATGCCGTACTAAGATTGACTTCAAATACAATGTTTAAATCATTGCCCTGGGCAACGTTGAGAGAACCCGAGCCGCCATTGATAATCAGTTGCCCGGAAACAGAATCAAACGAGTAACTGGCTCCGGCATCATCAACCATCGAAAAACTGGACAAGTCAAATTCGGCAGGATTGAGTGTCTGATTGATCTCGATATTGTTGATGGTTTGATCAACATTGAACAGTCGCAGCCTATAGCGAATTCTATCACCCGCGTTTGCCGTTTGGGCCGGCAATGCACCCGTTACGGTATTGGTAGCGGTTTGTTCAAAGTAATACCCGGACAATGCCGTCGTAATTGTATAGTTATCCTGGAAATCCACGATTCCCGGGGTTCCATCAGTCACAGTCCGGGTAAACTCCCGACGTGTAGTCACACTGTTGGGGCCGCTATACCAGAGTTCGGCGCCCGCAATATTGGTTAAGGGCTGAGTATCCGCTGTAGTATCTGCATCCAGCCCACTCACAAAAGAAATCATCAACCTCTCGTTTGGTCCGATCACAGACTGAGCGGATAAGGTAGAGATACTGAATTCACATGTTGGGGAGGCGGAGTAATTTACTGAGAAATCTGTATTCAGTGTCAGTGGTCCTGAAACACTGGTCACGCCATCCGCTTCAAAAACCTCAGCGGTTACAGTGGCAGACGGATCAATATCACACATACCCGCCGGTGCAGCAGGAAGATCCGGCAGGAAATCGGTAACCGTGACATTCCAGGCGTCCGCGCCGCCAACGTTTTGTACATCAATGGTATAAGTCACTGGAACGCCCAGATTTACAGCTGTCTGATCAGACGTTTTGCTGACAACCAGAGAAGGCTCTGAAATCGTAATAGGATCAGCAACACCGGACTCACCCGGCAGAGGATTAAAGAACTCGTCTTCAATAATTCCGTCACCATCCAGATCGACTGTGCCGTCTTCGATGATTCCGTTTTCATCCAGATCAATGGATCGGGAAAACTCCCACTCCGCAATATTGAGTATCTGAGTACCCGCCGTATTGATCGAGCTGTCATCGTCAACTTCGACCGTAATATCAACATTGATCTGCTGACCGGCAAGGATGGTGTTGTCGAATGCAAAGGTCAGTAAACCACCATCAGGGGTAGACTGGGAAAATGTGTGTGGCACCGGCAACCCGCTATCCGCAAAGGTAACCGTTGGAGTGCCTATGAGGGTCAGAGATGCGCCCGTTGCATCCAGATCATCGGTCATAACCACATCACCGATATTATTAGGCGATGGAACCCCCTCAGGAAACAACATTGAAGGCAAGACCAGACGGTATGTAAACTGCTCTCCAATACCAATAGACGAAACTGGAGACTGCTTATCAATAGATTCAGGCGGAACAATAATATCCTGACACTTCACAGAGAAAGCGTCTTCCCGTGAATTTACCACCCACAGCTTATGCGGAATATTCGCACAGGCCATATTACCGGTATAATACACATTATCGAAAATGATCAGATAAATTGAGGGATCGTTGGTCTGGAAATTGATATTTGTACTGAGAGGCCTGGAAATTGGCCAGTTTTTGAACGTACAGGTGTCATCGATGGTGATTTGAGTCGGCGCATTAGCAATAACATTACCGTCAATTACGCCGAAATATGGTGCATCAGTACAAAACTTCTCTGCAGCCTGAACCGTACTTACGCCACCCAGAAGAAAAGAACATAGAACGAACGCAGCAACTATCCATGAACTCAGTCCTTGACACTGACGCATAGAATCCCCAAGAAAATCAAGTGATTTTTAACCCAAAACACGACCGGGAAATAACATTAGCTTCACATCTAAAGAGAAGTTTAATTACCAGGATCATTCAAAGCTTTCCCCAATCAAAAGCTTATTTAAAGAGTGACCTAGCATCCCTTATAAGAAATCAGGAAACTGAATCTTGTTATTTCGGTGTTTTAATTAATTAACTTTTTATAAACGAAAAAGCGGGAAACATAATGAAAAGATCCCAACTTCTAAAATCAATATAAGCTGTGATCTTATTATATTTTTTGGCGCTGTAATCCTGCCCAAAGAGAAATGTTTTAAATTTGTTAATTCGTTACAGAGAGATTGTGACACAGCGCCGATAAACACATTGAACACACTCTGTAACAAATAAACCTGTCGGAAATTAAAGCAAAACAAAGGTTCTTCCGAACGGCTTAGGCCGCCGGAAGAAAATCGATAGGATAGAGAATAGTAATCACTGGGACGCCATCTTTTGGACCAAAATTGAAACGTCCAACTCGTGCCAACACCCCCTTCTCCAAAGTTTGCGAAGCCATATTGGTGGATTCAACACTGGCCACAGAAACACTTCCATCAGGTTCAATTGTTATACGCAGAACCATCTTGCCTTTAAGGGTTGGGTCTTTGCGCAGCTCCCGATTATAAATTCTGTACAAAGCGGCTTTATAACGGTCAAAGACAATTTGAATTTCTTCATCCGTACGTGTTGGACCTACGCCATCACTGAGCGGTCGATCATCTGCAATCATATCGGTACCAATGGCACTGTCCACACGGGCAAAGGAAAGTCCCTGCCCCATCTGACCTGCAGCACTGCCACCAATATTCCGACTGACTTCAGCCGACCTGATACCACCACTGGTAGCTTTGGCCTGAGACATCACCAGACTACGACTTGAACTTCCTTTCGCAGAGGACGCTGTATTTCTCAAGTTTGCAGAGGCACCCAGCTTCTGATCGACATCATCGGCCAACAAGTCGTTAAAGCTGTCCTTAAAGGCTAAAACACCCGCTGTTTCGGCTTTATTACGCGCAGCTTTCTTTTCTTTAGTAGTATCTTTAGGTGTATCTTTTTGCTGAACGACTTTCTGCTCAGTCTTTTCGGGCTGTTTTTTCTTGGGCTTGGGTTTTACAACCGGCTTGGGTTTTGGCTTATCCTTTTTGACAATCTGGACAAGGTACTCAGGCACTTCAACTTCTTCTGGAGTGATTTCAGGCAACTCCCAGAAAGCGACCAGAACATTTACCATCAGTAATACAGCGCAAACACAGGCGAGAACCTTCCTGTATCGCTGCTGATCTTCCTTCTGTTTAACCCATGGCATAAGCATGGGACGGAAAGGTAAATCCTGTTCCTGACGCTCAACTACATACTCCAGTTTCTGAAGCTCTTCTTCCTCTTCGATATCATCGAGCTGATAAAACAAGTCATTGACAGCATCTTCTTGCTTCAAAAAAAGCTGATGCAGCTTTTCCCGACTGCCTTTGATCGCATCAACCTTTGTTCGAAATCCGGAAATATGCCCCATAACATGAGACATGTGCTGGTCCTGATCTTCAGCGCTGGTTTCACCCCAAAACAAATGTGCTGCTTTTAACTTGTCCAACTCCGTAAGAGAAGAACAAATATCATCCAACAACTTAAACTGTTGACTGGTTTCAAGAAGCTCTTCGAGCTCTTCATCCTTGCCAACAATTTCCAGATGGATACGTTTAAGGCGCTCCTGCTGCACAGCCAGCTGGGCCTCAACGTTTTGTTTTTGTTGTTCCAATATAGTCGTCACAAAATCACACTAACTTTGAGAGGCTTTTTGGTTAACCGCGAGGGCAATTTTGGTATACCCCACACCGGTACATAAGGACATCAGGTTTTTCAACACATCGAAAGGCACTTGACGATGCGCCATAATCGTCACTTCACGATTTTTGACTTCAGATTCTTCATTGATACCAATTGCACTTCCCTGAATTGCAGTCAGCTTCTCCGTCAAGGCAAAGGTATAATCAGCATCTTTTCTAAGCACATCCTCGGTTTTAAGCAAGACCTCGCCATCAATAGTCACCAGTTCAGGACTGACCATCACAACAACTGTCTGCCTTGGCTTCGACTCCGCCACAGAATCTGGCAAAATCACATCCTTTGGAGGCTCTACAACCTGCACAGAAGACTGATTCACCAAAAGGTACAAAACAAGTATCGTGAACACATCCATCAAGGATGTTAGATTTAAACCACTGGTTTTGTTTTTATGGGCCCGAGCCATTCGCTTAATACGACGAGAATTCTTCATGGCGCATCACCCAGAGAAATCTTGGGAAAGAGAGGCACCCTCTCCACTTCAACCATTCCTGGCAATGTCACTTCTGCAACTTTGACCGCATCCATAATCCGAATAACATCGTCATACTCAATCTTGGGTTCAATCAATATCACAGCATCCTCTTTTTCTTCATGCTGCTGCTTCAAAGCCAGAAGTTTTTCAGATAGAGACTTTACATCGTGTTCACCTTCAATTTTTTCGAAGGTATCAGTAATCCTGTCACCATCAGTAATCTGCAGTTTCTCTTCTCGCAGGATGACCTCAATGGTAACCAGAGGCTTATCAGGACTCTCACCACCCGATGCCTGCTGTGGAAGATTAAGTTCCTGAATAGTGATTCTCGAGAACACGGCAGTTATCAACAGAAACGGAATCAGAACCACCATCAAATTCAAAAAAGTGGTTACATCGATATCTGCCTGTTCTTTTTGGCGACGGTAATGATGTCTTCGAAATCTCATAAGATGTCAAACCTCTTACGCAGCTGCGCTCAGCTCGACTCTTTTAGTCTTACGGGAAATCACATTCAACGTTTTAACCGAGACCATTTCCAGGCTATCAACAATCGATCCGGACTTGGAATTCAGAAACGAATGCAGCAGTAACAATGGAATCGCAGTAATCAAACCAAATGCGGTCGTGTTCATGGCAATAGAAATACTTGCTGACAGCAAATCGGCTTTTTCGGCGGGATTTGCATTGGCCACAGCATTAAATGCCGCGATCAAGCCCAGAATAGTCCCCAAAAGACCCAATAGGGTTGAGATGTTGGCATAAAGAGAAATTGATGAAATACGCTTCTCAAGCATTGGGATGATCCCCATCAGCTCCTCCTCCATCGCGATTTCAATATCTTCACGACGACGTACAGCTCCCTGCAAGGAAAGACCGGATTCCAACAACTTACTGACCGTAGACTTGTCATCCGCAGTCATTTTACGAGCCTTATCAAACTCACCTTTCACTAAAACAGGTTCAACACGTGACCACATGGCCTTGTTGGCGCGTTCAATCCTGTTAAGTTTGATAAAACGCTCAATAGCCGTCGCCAGGCCAACAGCCCCGACGGTCATAATTGGATACATCCAAAACCCACCTTCCAAAAAGAAAGCTACAACCTTATCGATAATACCCATCAAACCTACCCTCTAACATTTCAAAAGATGTGGACAAACAAACACCATCCAAAAGCCAACTTAACCCGTACAAAATGTACCGACAGAAAAGAACCTACTATTCAAAAAATTATTTATTGACTACTTCTGATATCAAAGTAATCCAACTCCCGATTAAGCACTTCTTTATCAAGAGGCTTCAATGATCCATCAAGCAAGCTGTTTTTCAGATCAGACTCAAAACCTATTTCTGATGTTTTCCAGGGCAAAATAAACAAAGACTTTGGAGCTTCGTCATTACCCATGATAGACATGCCTGATATTTCTTTAACCTGAGGTTTTGAACTGCTTTTCTCTGCTACTGCCCAGGAGGAAAAAACCATCAGAAACATAAGAATGATGACAGACGATATTAACTGTCCATTTTTTTCTCTAGCGATGTAATCCATATCTTCACTTCTTCGTCGCTGGGGTTTGCCTTGTGATAGATGCGATAATGATCCAGAGCACAAGAGGCATCATTAAGATATAAGTCACAAAGAATCCCGAGATTCTTCCGAGCCGGCAAATACTCAGGATAGCTCTCAACAGCCCTCTCAAATAAAGCCCGCGCTTCCTGAAACTGCCCTCTTTTACGGTTAAAAAGTGCAAATTCGTTATTTGCCACAGGGTGATCAGGATTAATACTCAACGCTTTTAAAAAGTTATTTTCAGCCTGGGTTGGCTTATCCAGGCGTGAATATGCAATACCTAAATTTATAAAAGGCGCAGAATTACCTTCGGTTTGGGAGGCAACCTCATTGAGAAGAGTGACAGCTTCTTCGTAACGACCAGCATTCAACAGCTCTAGAGACTCTTTAAAGTCTCGTCTGACAGATGCATCGACACTCCGGTTTTCAACCACATGGATCACTGCCTCAGAATCCTTGGCAAGATTCTTCTTGACGGGAGTGGTGCATGAGCTCAACAAGAAAACACAGAGAATCCAAAAGCAATGACGATAGATAGCCATAATCCCCAATTTCAAAAAAGACCAATCAGTCAAACACCTGATTAGTCGACCCAATAATTTGTATCAATCTATTAATATTTTTTTAATTCTTCATCATAGAGTGGCATAACAAAACTCACCAATCTATCGATTAAAGTTATATTGGCAGTGTATTTTTGATATTCGAGAAGTGCCTCTCACCTCACGCGGAACTTTCTTCAGATTCATTCTCACCTCTATCAGCATCTACTTGAGGCTCAGGTTTTTCATCTGAATTTTCAGAGGATAATACTGCTTTTTCAGGGCTTTTTATGACGTACCGAAATTGATCAATATCTTCAACAAATCCTGAGTGCATTTCCTCTCGCGCATATAAAGCCGGGAATATCAACGATAGCTTTTTAATGCTTTTATCAATCCATGAGCTATATACACCCACATAAAGAAGCTCTACATTTTTTCGGTGCACTGCTATGGATTTTTCTTCAAAGGGATAGATCTGATCTTCAAGAGCCAGCTCGTATTGCTCCAGTTCCAGGTCACTTAAGTTATCAGGTCTTTCTGATTTCATAAGAGCCTGACTGAAGTTGTAATAGATTTCAGCAATATAATAGGTAGAAGCTGCAGTCACATCTGCCACCTCATAATCAAGCAGTGCGGTATAAGCTGAAACGGCTTTTTTCATCATTTTCTTTTTAGCATCCAGAGATCTCTTGATCGGCTGAACAAGCTCAATCTCTTTAAATGCCTCGAAGAGTGGTTCAGCCAGTGTCAAAGAAGCTTCCGCAGCCAAATATCGAGTTCTGTCTGTTCGTTCTGCACCCGCCTTCCTGTCAATGGCTACAATCCTTCTCATGGTGGCGACATGGTTATTACTGTCCCCCAGAGCAAGGTATACCTCCCCCATTTGACGATAGACTTCCAGCGCCTCTTCAACCGGTGACGGAAAAGATTTAACAAAACGCTTATAAACTTCCAGCTGTTTGGCTCTTGCGCCAGCCTCACCATAAAGTTCAGCAGCAAGTGTCAAAGCGCCACGACGGACTTCTTCGTCCTCCGATTCTTTTTCTATACGCTCATATTCTGAGGCCGCCAGCTCTGCTTTACCGTCAGACTTGTAAACAAAAGCCAGTTTTTTGGTAATTTCGGGCTGAAACTCACTCTCAGGAAAACTTCTTCTGAAAGCCTGCAACACGTCAGTTGCCTGCGACCAACTCTCAAGTTGAATAAGTGCAGTTGCGGCATCGAATTCGGCCTTGGGGCGAAACGATGAAGTCGGAGCTCTCTCTCTTATTCTCAAATAGTGATTGGCTGCGGTCTGATATTCACCTTTAAGACCAGCCTCTTCACCCTGCTTATAAATCGATGCCGCCAGATTATCGATCAGCTCTCTACGCTCGTCTTCCTTCGCCGGAAACTTCAGAACATGTAGATAGGCAGATTCTGCCTTGGCATATTCAAACAGACCAAAGGATCCGTGCGCGATAACCAGCCATGCAGATCTTTTCAGGTCTTCTTTAGCCGACGGATAGTTGTCAACCAATCGTTCTGCGGTACTAACAGCCAGTTGATAGTTTTGCATCTGATACAAGTCATCAGCAGCCGCCCCCAGGACCAGGGTAACTTTTTCATGGCGGGGAAAGACATCTGCAAAGCGAAGCGAGGTTTCTATAATTTTGTTATTGATCTCATCGGCTTTAGCCGGATCTGTCGACTTCTCACCAAATTGGCGATAAGCAAAAATAGCCGCGTAGCCGGCTTCAGACGCCTGCTCATGCGCCGCATAATGGTAAGCAATGTATTCATAGGCCGAAGCTGCACTGGCAAAATCCGTATTTTCCATCATCAAGTCGGCCATTTGGTAATGGATTGCCGGAGTTTCAGCTTCTTCCGGGAAAGACTGCAAATAGCGCTTATACCAAACAAGCGCCGACTGGTAACTTGCAGGCTTTTCTTTTTCAAAGCGCTTATCCTGGTACAGCGCATGATAATGATTGGCCAGGTCCTTCAGATTACTCTTCAGATAACCAATGACTTCGGGCCTGTCTGTCACTGAGTAATGCTGCCAATAAGAGGCGTCAAGAGCATAGGTGTCAGCAAACTCTTTCTTGGCATCAACCACCAGCTGCCCGAAACGACCAGCCTTATAGATCTCAATTACTCTCATCCCAAACTCGGGAGCAATATGATCAAACGGATGGCCTTCGATAAATGTTTTATAAGAGCCCGCAGCATCTGCGTAACGCCGCTTTTCAAGATAAAACTCACCTAAACGGCTGTATACCTTATCTTCATACTCACGGGGTCCATTGGCCTGAAAAAATTCAGCCACAATGTCGGGGCCACCCAGATTGGAAAAGCTAAGACTGATAACCCGGAAAGTATCATCTACCAACTTACTTTCAACTGGGTCATGGCTTCCATCAAAGTCATATCCGTTAGATACTTTATGGTCTAACAGGGCAATGTAACGAGCCAAGGCTTCGTCATAAAACTGCTGCTTGTATAAACTCCAGCCTAACTTATACAAAGCCAGCTCATAATAATAAGCATCTGACCCCATTTTGACGATTGACTGGTAGGCCTCCTCAGCTTCCAAATATTTCTTCCGGGTGAAAAAGTATTCTGCCCGTCGAAACTGAACTTCCGCCATATAACGGGAATCCGGATATTCCCGTATAAAATCATTCATGACCGACATGGCCTCTTCAACCTGCCCTAGCTCTTCATAGGCTCTGGACATCTGATAAAGCACTTGATCATTTCTGTCATAAAGAGGGTATTCACGCAGGAGCTTTTGATAGAGGACTATCGCTTTACGGGCATTTTCATTCTCAAGATCTGACACAACACCCGGATGCCCTGACAAACTATCTCTGGATACAGAAGCTTCAGATGCGATCTCTGTAGTTCGCGCTTCAAAGTCTTTCTCGGACTCAATATTAGTCGATGCATCCGCGCGACTTTCATCCAATAAATTCACATTGCCAAGTTTTTTAAGAGCAGGCTTAGCCAGTTGATTGACGTTATTGTCTTCCACATCGGCCCGAGCAACGTCATTTGAATAGCCATCATTCTGGCTGACATAACCATATTCTTTTTCGATAGACAAATCAGCGATACGGCGTATCGCCTCTGGTGTCATTTCTGATTCAGGCGTATGTTTCAAAAACTCACGATAACTGTCCATAGCCTTATCAAGACCGTTATTTACCGTCCTGTCTTCAAGCTGCATCTCAACATGACGCAGCTCTGCAAGAGTCCCTCTTTCAGAGACAGTCGTACCACAGGCACTCAGTAATACTGCGACTGATACGCACCCTGCCAGTAGCTTAACGCTTTCGGGACGACTCATAGAATGTCACTCTTACGGTCTTTCAACGGATCAACTTTGCTTAAAGACGGATCTTTTTCAGCAGACGTCTCACTTGATGTGGACTTTTGATTTTCAGGCACGGACTCTGATGACTCCATAGTTGCACGGTCATAGCTTTCTGCCAGCGCGAAACGAGCTTTAACCTGAGCGACTTCCAGCTTCTGAGTGCGCTCCTGCAACTCATTGACAGCCATGGCTTCAAGCATATGCCCTTGTCTCAACATAAGCTTCTCGACGGTATCCAGACTGCGTTGATTCTTTGTGCGTAATGCGGCTATTTGCTCGTCATAGCCCTGATAACTCTGGGTAGCAGCCTGTCGGGTTCTGACAAAAGAATTGTAAATTTCGTTCAGTTTCTCAATATCCTTATCAAGGGCTGCAAGGTTTTTATAGGTGACTGTCAGGCGCTCGTCATATTCAACAGCCAACTTCCATTGCAATATACCTCTGAGTCGATCAATGCGACGCTGCGTATCTGAATCACTGTTCCTGGAAGATTTTTCAATTGCTTCAAGGCTGCGTAACGCCAGTTGTTCTTCTGAACGAGCCAAGAATTCAGGCCTTGGGACGACCAACATAGCCTGTAATCGCTGGTATATTTTATCTCTCTGCTCCATTCTCAAACGGATCAGGGAATCGAGTTTACGAAAGCGCTCATCAAGGTCCGGAAGCAGCGGCTCGTAATAGGCTTTCCGTATATCAATGAGATCTTCATAGGCATCATAAAATGCCAACCATTGCTCCAGCTTTACCCGCAGTTGTTCAAGATCAAAGTAGTTTTGAAGAGACGATTGAAAGTCGTGAGATGCCATCAAGTCCATCAAGTAATAAGTTTCGGGGGTTTCTGGCAGTTCCCGAAGTTTTATCACCCAATCCGGATCTTGTTTGATTTCCTCTCTGACCAAAACCTTCAGAAAATTACCGCTTTTTATACTTGCGATGGAAGCATCCAGTCGATCCAGCTCAGCATTAGTGGCCTCCAGAGCACGTCCATAACCGAGGGCTGCCTGACCATATAGGCCTAATTTTCCATAAGCGTAGGGCACCCCCAGCAAAGCATCCTGGACCGCCGGATCAGTCACATGTCGATCACGCAACAAAGACCATGGCACCAAAGCCTGCTTGTAATCATCGGAAGTTACGCTGGCCCACCCAAGGCCCAACAAAGCGTTATTGGAATAAGGACCATCAAGCCTGACTCGCTCGAGAAAGACTTTAGCGGCTTGATACTCCCCTGCCTCCATCAGACGGCTGCCCAATGTGAGATTAGCCTTGTCTTTAATGGCCAAAACCGCACGATCATCTGAGGACAGCTTCCCGAGCCGGGTCATGGTCTGGATAGCTTCTGCGTTTTCGTTCTGAGCAAACTGCGACATAGCCAAATTGTACTCGGCATAAGCCTCTTGACCGTCTTCTCCAATTAGTGCCTGAAACACACCTTCAGCATCGACGAACTTGCCATTGACCATGTAGATCTGGCCTTTCAGAAACTCGATTTCGCTTTCAAGCCTCTCGGGGATTTCTCCATCAATCCGCTCAATTGCATGTAATGCGTTCAGTTTTTGCTCTTTTTGAAAGTGGATTTTAGCCAAACGGTAAATGGCCTCATTACGCACTTGCGGATCCACATCACCTTCAATAACTGCCTTGATCGCCCGACCGGCTTTTTGATGCATCCGATACGAAAGCTCAAAGTCGCCAACTGAAAACTCAGCATCATTTACGTGGTAATAGAGTGTATCGCGAACAGGCTCATCAACTCTGTGGTGCTGGGCCAGTTCTGTATCGAGTCGGGATATTGCCTCAAAAAACTCGCCCTGATTGGCATAGAACAGTGCCTCGCCATAAAACATATCACGCAATGCACCATCATCCTGCTGATCACCAGCAAAACATTGAGCGCAAAGAAGCAGCGTAGAGACAACCAGAGTCCGCATAATTTATCGTTCTATAAATTCAACATCGCCCGAACCAATCGAGCTCGAAACCAGACGAATTTCAATAAAATCCGGCCCAACGCTTTTGCTCAAAGTGTAATCTGCAACTTTATTGAACTCCGAACCGAGCTCAGTTTTACCTCTGAAACCGACCTTGATCTGGTGGTCCCCGGTTCGGGCATTACCGGTATAAACTCGCTGAACACCTCCGTTAATGAGGGCATTCTGCTCTTTGAATGAATAAATATGGTGGGCCACCGGCTTGCCATTGAGCTCAATTTCAACTGCATCCAGCTGAAAATCTTCATCCGCTACCAGTGATATAAAAAAAGCCACCTGGGTACCTGACGGATACAGCAGCTTTTCTTCCAATTGATTAAGATCCGTTGAGATTTCCAGAACATCGGATTTGATATCCTGAACCTGTTCATCCAAACCTCGGATTTGCTCTTTGGATATTTGACTGGATTCCACGGAAACCGCTAGAAAAGTCCCTGCAAATACCACCGCAAGACTTTTAATAACTTTGCAAAAAACAGAGTTTTGCTGAATTAAATTGGCCACCCTACCCCCCAACAGCAGCACACCACTGACACAACGCCATCATCTCTAGCCGGCACCCTGTCAAAATAGTCATGATTTTTATTGCTTATAGCGAAAGAAGCTAAACACCCAAAGATTATTGTTGCCTGAGTGTTTCAGACTTTATAAACCCCAAGAAATGTCTCGAGGTTACTATACGCCTTTGTTTTTATTCCATAATCTTTCACAAAGAATCGTATCCATGGTTTGTTAATTTCTATATTTACCAACTTGCTCACAAGAAATTAAAAAATTCGTCTCATTAAAAACACAAACTTTTCCACACTTTTATTTCTGCCTTTTCGATAGTTCACAAATTCCAAGACACACACGCCCGCACAAACGACTCTATATTTGGACAAACCAAACTGCCGTTTATGGAAACACGTTAAAATGGAATACGGTTTTCTGCTGTGCGATTTATGCGTAAAACTGATGCTTGGCAATTTTAAGTTCGATCAAACCGAGCTTACCCTGCTCGTAGGACTTCATTAGGATTTTTAAGCCCTTGTGATCAATCAGCCAGCTCTCTCTTTCATTTACAGTAAATTGTTTTCCGCTTTCGAATTGACTCTGTGCCGCTTTAGACATTTTCTTCCAGTCTTTTTTGTGCTGTGAGAACCATCTCTTTTTCGGATAACTCAGATGCAATACTATTTGAACAACATCGTCTTCGCTTTTGAGGATATCTACCCAACCTGAGTGTTTTTTACTCCAGGAGAAACCATGCGCTTCCTGAGAAGGCTCCCAGGGCAACTGGCTATAGCGTATTTTATAGGCATCCAGTGGAATTGCCTTCACACCTTCAAGCCAATTGGATAGAGCATGACGCTGGTTGCGGCCAAGCATTTCCGCAGCCATCGCCAGCAGTGAAACGGCTTCTGACATCTATTGTCCCCCCAAGACAGAATATTCATCCTACAGGAGGGCAGGACTTTGACATGTGATTCCTCTCACAGCTTCTTCCGTCCAAAACACTACACAGATCACAGCTGTCACCTTAACGACGCTCAAATATACGGAGAGATTGTTTATTGATCGACACCTACAAAACCAGAGTGAGAGTTTTATGTCTGCCAACTCTGGCCTGAAAGGCTGCATCAAAGTATCCTAGGCACCTGTAAAATGGGTTGCTTATCGAGTGAGCACACGAGCTTTTCAGGAGCTCAACCGGGATCTTAACCACACCCCAACAGCAGCTTCCTGACCAGTCCGTCGACTCCTTGAGCCAAGACCAGCCCAACCTTTCCGGTGACCACTGGCAACGAAATTCAAACAGATATCCGTATACATTATGAGCAGCACGAAAGAATCCCAGCACACCCCCATGATGCAACAGTACTTGAAAATTAAGGCTGAGCATCCCCACGAACTGGTGTTTTACCGCATGGGAGACTTCTATGAGCTGTTTTTTGACGATGCCAAGCGTGCTTCTGAACTGCTGGATGTCACTCTGACCGCACGCGGTAAATCCGGTGGGGAGCCGATTCCCATGGCCGGGATTCCATTCCATGCTGCCGATGGCTATTTGGCCAAACTGGTTCGCAAGGGGGTTTCGGTCGCCATCTGTGAACAAATCGGTGACCCCGCCACCAGTAAAGGCCCTGTAGAGCGCAAGGTAGTTCGTATTGTGACTCCTGGTACCGTCAGTGATGAATCCCTGCTGGATGAGAGTCGTGACAACCTGCTGGTTGCCTTGCACGTGGTTGATGACACGTTTGGCTTTGCCACCATGGATATTGGCTCGGGCCGCTTTCAGGTTTTGGAGGTGCAGGGCCTGGATGCTGCCCTGGGCGAATTACAACGCCTCAGCCCCGCAGAACTGCTCGTTTCCGAAGACCTGATGTGCACTGAAATTCTCGAAAAACGTCGCGGTCTGCGACGTCGTGCCCCGTGGGAATTTGAACTGGAAACCGCCCAGCGCCTGCTGACCCAGCAGTTTGGCACTCAGGATCTGGCCGGCTTCGGCTGTGATCACATGACCACCGCTCTCGCCGCAGCAGGCTGCCTGCTCTCCTACGCACAGGAAACCCAGCGCACCGCCCTGCCTCACATTAACGCCATCAGCGGTGAAAATCGTGACGAAGCCGTTGCCATGGATGCCGCTACCCGCCGCAATCTTGAGCTGGATATCAACTTGAATGGCGGTGATGAAAACACCCTCTTCGATGTTTTGAATACATCCTCTACAGCCATGGGCGGGCGACTGCTACGGCGCTGGCTGAATCGCCCCTTGAGAGAGCTGAGCACGCTTAAAGCTCGTCAGAGTGCGATCACCAATTTGCTGGAAAACTATCAGTTCGAACCGGTCCGCCAAAGCCTCAAGCGGATTGGTGACCTCGAGAGAATACTTGGCCGTCTGGCCCTGAGATCGGCACGCCCACGGGATCTGTCCCGCCTTTATACATCGCTGAGCACCTACCCGGAGCTGCAAGGACAACTGAAGGAACTGTCAGCGCCTCATCTGGCGGAACTGGCCAGTAACATTGGCACCTTCCCGGATCTTGAAGACCTGCTGGGGCGTGCCATCATAGAGAATCCACCGGTGGTTATCCGTGAAGGTGGCGTAATCGCCGAAGGTTACGACGAAGAGCTGGACGAGCTGCGCAATATCAGCAGCAACGCCGGACAATTTCTGATCGATTTGGAAAATCAGGAAAAAGAACGAACGGGCATCAGCACCCTCAAGGTGGGCTATAACCGTGTGCACGGCTATTACATTGAAATCAGCCGCGCCATGTCCGACAAGGCACCCACGGAATACATCCGTCGGCAAACCCTGAAAAACGCCGAGCGCTTTATCACACCGGAACTCAAGGTGTTTGAAGACAAGGCCCTGTCAGCCAAAAGCCGCGCCCTCAGCCGGGAAAAAGCCCTCTACGACGAGATCATCGAGCGCCTGAATGAACAGCTGCAACCCTTGCAGCAGGCCGCGGCGGCCGTTTCCGAGCTGGACGTTCTGACGACACTGGCCGAGCGCGCCGACGCACTGAACTTCACCTGCCCAACACTGACTCAGGAAACGGGCATCGCCTACCAGGCCGGTCGCCACCCGGTGGTCGAAAAAGTTTCCGATCACCCATTTGTACCAAACGATCTTGCCTTCAATGATGAGCGCAAGATGCTGATCGTGACCGGTCCGAACATGGGCGGTAAATCGACCTACATGCGACAGACCGCGCTGATAACCCTGCTGGCACATATCGGCAGCTATATTCCCGCCGAATCGGCCACCATCGGTATGGTTGACCGTATCTTTACCCGCATTGGCTCATCCGATGACCTAGCAGGAGGACGCTCGACATTCATGGTGGAAATGACCGAAACCGCCAACATCCTCAATAACGCCACGGAACGCAGTCTGGTGTTGATGGATGAAATTGGTCGCGGGACCAGTACCTTCGATGGCTTGTCGCTCGCCTGGGCCTGCGCCACCAAACTGGCGGATCAGGTCAAGCCATTCACCCTTTTTGCCACCCACTATTTTGAGTTGACCGAGCTGCCCCAAACCCACAGCAATGTGGCCAACATTCATCTGGATGCCACCGAACACAATGACAATATTGTGTTTTTACACAACATCCAGGAAGGGCCAGCCAGCAAAAGTTACGGCTTGCAAGTTGCCAAGCTCGCGGGTATTCCCGCAGATGTGGTCAAACTCGCCAAACAACAACTGGACATGCTGGAAGGCACAAAAAGTGCCATTCAGGCAGTTCCTGAAAACCTCGCAACGAGCTCATCAACTGGTGAGAACCCTGCCGCGGAAAGCTCTGCTGCCAATCAAAGTACTGCCCCGAAAACATCAATTCCATCTTTGGACGATCCTTTTCAGGGGGATATGTTTGGTGCCAGTGCGCCACACCCCGCCGTTGAAGCTTTGGAAGACATTGACCCTGATAACCTGACACCACGACAAGCCTTGGAACAGCTGTATCAACTCAAAGAATTACTGTCCAGGTAACCCGCAAACCTCCCTCAAGGGAGAGCCAGGCTCGTCAAAAGCTGCTCTCCCTCACATTCGCAAGCCCACAAACAAGAATGAGTTTCATTTCTTGAGATTCTTAAAAGATTAAACAGTAAAACCAATTAATCTAACCTGATAAACTCTCCCTACCGGATAACCAAGCTGGTACAATCCCGGATTAGCCTGAGCGCACTGACCGTCTATCCAACACGCGGTGCGTATGACAATGTAAATTAGCAAGTGGAGTTTTCGCCATGACTTTTGTGGTTGGGGATAACTGTATTAAATGTAAGCACACCGACTGTGTCGAAGTGTGTCCAGTGGATTGCTTCTACGAAGGTCCCAACTTTTTGGTTATCCACCCTGATGAATGTATCGACTGCGCTCTGTGTGAGCCAGAATGTCCCGTTGATGCCATCTTCTCAGAAGATGAGCTGCCTGCCGGTCAGGAAGTCTATCTGGAACTGAACGCCGAGCTGGCAGAAGTCTGGCCAAACATTACCGAGAAGAAAGATCCTCCTGCCGACCACGAAGAGTGGGATGGTGTAGAGAACAAGCTGCAATACCTGGAACGTTAATCCCACGTCCAAACGCTCAGCTTCGATCACAAAAAAACCGCAGCAAGCTGCGGTTTTTTTGTTGCAGATGGTTTTGCTTCAAAGCCATCTGCACAAGCTTGAGAGTTGGTATGAACTACATAGCCCCAAACAACGCTTCACTGTTAAGACCCTGCTTTTCCAGAATATCCCTCAGCCGCTTTAACTCCTCAACTTGAATCTGACGCACTCGCTCGCGGGTCAATCCGATTTCACGCCCCACCTCTTCCAGAGTGCTCATTTCATAACCGCGCAAGCCAAATCGACGAGCAACAACTTCGCGCTGTTTTTCAGTCAACTCAGTCAGCCAGCCATCAATGCTTTCGCTGAGATCACTGTCTTGCAACAAAGATGCAGGATCAGACACCTGTTGGTCAGGAATGGTATCCACCAGTGATTTATCGGAGGACTGACCGATAGGAACATCCATTGAGGTGACACGTTCATTCAGGCCCAGCATACGCTGAACATCCTCAACCGGTTTATCCAACAGATCTGCGATCTCTTCTGGTGTTGGCTCGTGATCCAGTTTCTGGGCAAGCTCACGAGCTGCGCGCAAATAAACATTGAGTTCTTTTACCACATGAATCGGCAAACGGATGGTGCGCGTCTGATTCATAATGGCCCGTTCGATGGTCTGACGGATCCACCAGGTGGCGTAGGTTGAAAAGCGAAAACCACGCTCCGGATCAAACTTCTCCACTGCGCGAATCAAACCAAGGTTACCTTCTTCAATCAGATCCAGTAATGCCAGGCCACGGTTCACATAGCGTCGAGCAATTTTTACAACCAGGCGCAGGTTACTTTCAATCATGCGCTTGCGGGAGGCCTCACAGCCACGCAGGGATTTTCGAGAAAAATAGACTTCCTCTTCTGCGGTCAGTAACGGTGAGAAACCGATTTCATTGAGATACAGCTGGGTAGCATCCAGCGTCTTCTGGAATTTGTCCGGGTCAGAGATTCCTGCCGGTCGTTTAGAGCGAGATTTTGGAGAATTGGATTTGGAAGGAGACATGTCCGCAGCAACTTCAGCAGCGGCTTTCTTTGAATTCTTCCCACCCAATAAACCCTCAGCAACTGAGTGAATATCTTCGTTTTTTGACTGTATTGCTTCCTGTACTGCCATGTCGCTAGCCCCGTGAGTATTCAGTTTTCATTGGTAACAGACCATCCCAAGTCTTAGGACTGTCTAGCTCTTCTCACCCTCAGTGGACACATTTTTAATATTTTTACACAGCGTGTTTATAGTTATGGCAATCCTTGCATTAAAAATCTCAGCGTTTCGGTAAATACTGTAAAGGATCTACCGGCTTTCCTTCGCGTCTAATCTCAAAATGCAGTTTGCTGCGGTCTGTGCCACTATTCCCTATTTCGGCAATTTTCTGACCTGCTTTGACATTCTCCTTCTCTCGCACCAGCAATTTACTATTGTGTGCATAAGCACTTAAGTAATGTTCGTTGTGCTTAACGATCAGTAGCTTGCCATAGCCGCGGATACCACTTCCGGCGTAAACAACCACTCCTGATGCAGCCGCAAGTACAGACTCTCCCAAACGTCCATTAATATCAACTCCCTTGTTTAAGCTTTTTTGGGATGAAAAACCTGCCAACACTTCACCTTTGGCAGGCCATTGCCACTTCAACCTCTGATCAGTTATACGGGGCTTATTGGAAATTGGTTCAGGTTTCGTCGTGGTTTTTGAACGGGGTGGACTTGAACGAGCTGTAGAAGTTTTTACGACTTTAGTCGGGGATTTAATTTTAGGGGCTGTGCCACTCAGATAGATTTTTTGCCCTGGATAAATCGTGAACTGGCGATTCACACCATTGCGCCGGGCAAGGTCTTTGTAGTCCAAACCATAACGCCAGGCGATGGAATAGAGAGTCTCTCCCCGTGACACAGTATGGTGGGTCAATTTATTGCTGCCGGGTGCCATTCTGTCATGAACAGGCGCCCTGTTTGAAGAACAGGAAGATAAAAAGAAAGCAGTGCTCAAAATAATGAACACCTTGGTGAGAATATTTACCGTTTTTAGAGTTGCTGACGCCATTCGTATCGCTTCTCAGACCGGTTAAAAAACGACCTTATATATTTTTATAACCCTTAAGTAGAAAATTTTTATTCAAAAAATGTATAGAACTTTTCTCAAATCGGGGCTTATTTCATACCAATTTTTGGTTTTTTCCGAGGTTTTGAAAGAATCAGCCCTCATATGGGGCTTGCCCTGTCAGAAAACCTCGCTCATATCACAGCAATTTTTTGAAATAGATTTCACTAATCTTATAGTAATTCGGCACAAAGCATCTTAAAACGTCACAAATAAACGTTAGGAAACCCCTGTGATCAAAGGATCAGGAATACCGCTTTTTTTTCCCGGCAACGTAATCCATGCCAATAACCAACAACAGTCCAGTGAGGGTCATGAAAATAGCCGGTAACAGCTCTGCAGACTGGCCGGTCAAGATGGCGTAATGCCCCGGCAGTATGTTTTCCTGCACCACGGGTACTAACTCTCCATGCCGATCAACGACCGTTTCCAGTGTTTGCTTCCAGGGCCAGATGATATTGAGGGAGCCAATCAAAAAGCCCGTCAACAAAGCCATGGTGCCCGCCTCATAGTGATGCAGTAACCAGCTGAGAATATGGGAGAAAAGCAACAAGCCGATAGCGCAACCCACGGCAAAAGGAATCAGCAAACCAAAATTCAACTGTGAAATAGCCCCGATCACCGTTGAATAAAGCCCCATCATCAATAGCAGGAAGCCGCCGGAGATACCCGGGAGTATCATGGCACATATAGCCACCATGCCAGCCAGCAAGATAACCCACCACACCTCAGGCAAATGAGTCGGTTTCAACCAGGTCACTGCCAGCGCCAGAACAATCCCCAAAAGCACCAGGCTCACTCGGGCGGGATTCCAGCCTGTGACCTGACGCAGCAATAAGACCGAAGACGCAAGAATCAGCCCAAAAAAGAGCGACCACACTAGAATTGGCTGGGATTCCAGCCAATAACTCATCAATTTGGCCAGCGAGAAAATACTGAAGAGGATGCCACCAAAGACCGCAACCAGGAAGGTGCCATTGATATGCCGCCACATGGCAGGGAATCCCTGCTGAAAAAGGCACTTAACTGCCTGGTGATCACAGCGTCGAAGAGAATCGATCAGTTCGGTGTAGATACCGGTAATAAATGCAATCGTGCCGCCGGAAACCCCAGGAATGACATCGGCAGCTCCCATCGCCATCCCCCGTAAAAACAGAGAGCCGTAGTGCTTCCAGCCCTTCTTTTCTGAATCCTTCAAAATACCACCCTTCTGGTTTTACCGGTGCATTCATCCAATACGTTTGAGCCGGCTATCGCCAAGGAGTTCATCAGCTGATGCTGTAAACGTTGACTCTAGCGGGTTACACCCGATAACAAGGGCACAAATTTTACAGGTTCGAGAACCTGAGTAACGAAGTTGTCGCTATCGCCGTCACGAATAATCAGGCGAAGCTCCTGTGTCACGCCGCCAACAGGAATCACCAGAACACCATCAGGTGCGAGCTGCTGCAACAGTTCTGGCGGAACCTCTCGGGGAGCGGCCGTACTCAAAATGCCATCAAAAGGCCCTCGCTCAGGCCAGCCAAAGCCGCCATCTGCGTGTTTCAGCTCTACATTACGCAGACCGATCTTGCGAAGTCTCTCTCGGGCTTTATCCTGTAATGGTTTGATACGCTCAACACTGTAGACCTGAGGCACCAATTGCGCGAGAACACTGGTCTGGTAACCCGAACCGGTTCCCACTTCGAGTACACGCTCAAGCTTTCCTGCCGCGCCAATAAGTACTTCTGTCATCCGCGCAACAATATAGGGCTGTGACAAGGTCTGCCCATAGCCGATGGGGAGTGATGTATCTTCATAAGCCCTGTGGGACAGAGCTTCATCCAAAAAGATGTGGCGTGGAGTATCCCCCATAACATCCAGCACCTGATGATTGGTGACTCCCTGATCCATCAGGCGTTCAACCAACCGTTGCCTCGTCCGTTGCGAGGTCATGCCAATACCTTGTAATTGCAGGCTGCTCACCCTTTTCCCCCAGTAATAACAGTATCGGAGCCCTTCGTAACCTTATTGACCCCATAAACCGCAATGGAGTGGACACAAAAAACCCCAAATCCACCCAAGCCCAGAACTATACCATATCCTCCTGCGCTGACATCTCTTTCAACATATTTGACTCTTTCAGCAGGGCAATTTCCCGCAGGACCGCTGTAGCATAGGTACCGGGCGGCAATGAAAAACTGACCTCAAGGGTTGAGCCGTTGATACTGAACTCAAAACCTTCCGGTTTCAGCAACAAAGAGCGCCGCTCCTGAGACAGGCCTACATGCTCCAAAGCATCACACCAGCCCTCCGGCTGGCTCAAAACTCCTTCTTCCAGGGCCAGACACTCATCGGATACCAGAGGCCTGCCGCGCCCCCATAGGGGCCCGGTAGCGGGAGTTTCAGCGTCAGTTGCCACGTCACCAGCCAGAGAGGTATTCCAGTTTCCTGCATGAATGCGAGCACTGAGCACCTGATTAAACAAATAAGAACGGGCGGCCGAGAGCATCATACCGCGCTTCTGTCGATTACCTATACGGCCGCCTTCCACCAGAATCCGGTTGGCTTCCTTTAAATTATTGCCGTCATGGCCAAAACGCTGCAGACCAAAGTAATTGGGAACACCATCGGCGATCACGGTCTGCAAGCGCTCTGACAACCGGGAGACATCCCCTTCCAGCTCATGCAAACGAATAACAAAGTGATTGCTCTTATGGGCTCCACGGCGAAGTTTTTGGCTGTGACGGGTTACGTTCAATAATTGAATGGTATCGGTTTCCAGCTCGGACCAGTCCGGCTCGGTACCTTTCGGGAAGTAAACACTGAACCACTGACGAGTCACCGCATGACGATCTTTTAGCCCTGCATAACCCACATCATTATTCTGCACCCCTGCCAGACGTGCGATCTGACGAGCAAGCCAGGGCGTGTTCTCACCCTGTTTTTCAATGTGCAGGTAGACATGTTCGCCCTGCCCGGTGAGATCGAACCCCAGATTTTCGACGACCTGAAAATCTTCATGAGATCGCCGAAATAATCCGGCGACCGCTGGCTCACCATAGGCATACGCCCAATCCAGAGAATAAGCGGAAGTAACGCTATGAGACATGAATGAGCCTGTTGGTTAATTGGTCAGTAATCATATTGTGTGTAAGAAGCCCAAAGTCTGCCTAGCGACGACGTGCCTTGGGGCCACGCCCGCCGTGACCTTTCGGTTTTTTACCGGTGGTCGGGCGTCTGCTGTCTGTGGACTTGCGGGCTTTCGGGCGCCCCTCGCCATCACCGGCACTGCGCCCCTGAGCCCCGATGGCCTTGTTGTAGCCTTTATACTGTTTGCCCTGACGACCGGGAACCTTGTCTTCCCAGGGCACCAATTGATTAGCGCCATCGCCAATCAAGTCCTTGCGATTCATATCCAGCAGGGCCTTGCGCAAAAAAGCCCAGTTTTTCGGATCGTGGTAACGCAAAAACGCTTTTTGCAGGCGACGCTGTTCCAGCTTGCGTGGAATGTAAATCTTTTTGCTCTTGTAACTCAGCTTATGCAGCGGATCACGCTCGGAGTGATACATGGCTGTCGCCAGCGACATGGGCGAAGGATAAAACGTCTGCACCTGATCAACACGGAATTTGTTTTTCTTTAACCAGAGAGACAAATTCAACATGTCTGTATCTTCACAGCCCGGGTGTGCGGCAATGAAGTAAGGAATCAGATACTGCTCTTTGCCTGCCTCTTTCGAATATTTGTCGAACATGCGCTTGAAGTCATAATAGGTGTCCATTCCCGGCTTCATCATTTTATTCAGCGTGTCCATCTCGCTGTGCTCCGGAGCAATTTTCAGGTAACCGCCTACATGATGGGTCACCAGCTCTTTCACATACTCGGGATCGCGCACCGCCAGGTCATAGCGCAGGCCGGAAGCGATGGCTACCCGCTTCACCCCTTTGATTTGTCGAGCTTTACGGTACAACTGAGTGGTCTGGCTGTGGTCGGTCACCAGATTTTTGCAAATGGTTGGGAACACGCAGGACAGACGACGGCAATTGGCGTGGATCATCGGGTCCTTGCAGTTCAGGTGGTACATATTGGCTGTAGGCCCACCCAAATCCGAAATTGTGCCGGTAAATCCCGGAACCGTTTCGGTAATGGCTTCAATTTCCTTGAGAACGGATTCCTGAGAGCGACTCTGAATGACTCGACCTTCGTGTTCGGTAATTGAACAGAACGTACACCCGCCAAAGCAACCACGCATGATATTCACCGAAGTTTTGATCATGTCGTAGGCAGGTATCTTGGCATCACCGTAGCTGGGATGCGGGCGACGCTGGTATGGCAACGCAAACACGCCGTCCATCTCTTCGGTTTCCAGAGGAATCGGTGGCGGATTCACCCACAACTCGCGATTGCCATGCTTTTGCACCAACACACGGGCATTGTGCGGATTGGACTCCTGATGCAGAACCCGGGATGCATGGGAATACAACACTGCATCCTTGCTGACTTTCTCGAAGGACGGCAGTCGAATGTAGGTATTTTCCATCTCCCAGACGCTTTTGCCTTGCAACGGCATGGGGATAATACGGACTGGCTGCTCTTCTCCGTCGGCAAGATCGTCTTTCTTGGCACAGGAGCCATCTTCCTTGGAATCGAACTCGTAGGGGTTGGAGATTTCATCCACATGTTGTGGCCAGTCAATACGGGTGGAATCAATTTCAGTCCAACCGGCAGGTACGGAACTGCGCATCACCGCGGTTCCGCGAATATCTTTCAAATCCTCAATGGATTTGCCCAGTGCCAGCTCATGGGCCACTTCGGCGATGGCCCGCTCTGCATTGCCATAGAGCAAAATGTCCGCCGTCGAATCCAACAAGACAGAACGTCTGACTTCATCGCTCCAGTAATCGTACTGGGCGATACGACGCAGGCTGGCTTCAATCCCGCCAAGCACAATGGGTACGTCTTTGTAGGCTTCCTTACAACGCTGACTGTAAACGGTTACGGCCCGATCGGGACGTTTGCCCGGTGCACCATCCGGTGTATAGGCATCGTCATTACGGACTTTCAGATCGGCCGTATAGCGGTTGATCATGGAATCCATATTGCCCGCTGAAACCCCAAAAAACAGGTTCGGCTTGCCCAGCGCCTTAAACGCCTCCGCACTGCGCCAGTCCGGTTGAGCAATAATGCCAACCCGAAATCCCTGGGACTCAAGAAAACGCCCCATCACAGCCATACCAAAGCTGGGGTGATCCACATAGGCGTCACCGCACACAATGATGATATCGCAGCTGTCCCAACCCAAATCATCCATCTCCTGACGACTCATGGGCAGGTATGGCGCCGTGCCATAGCATTCGGCCCAGTATTTGGGGTATCCGAACAGGGGCGTAGCCTCTATGGGCTTGGCAAGCGGGCGTGACCGGTTAGCAGGAGTGGACATAGGATAGGTACAACCTTTTTTGAGCTTAAATTGCTGAATTTCACGCCATTTCCAGACGAGATTCTCAGCGAGGCTAAATCAGACTAAAATAGTCGGCCATTTTCCCAAAAAATCGCTTCCGGTGACAGTAAAATCGAGGCTTTCCGAAAAACAGCGCCAGATACAGAGTCAGGATGAAGCTACCGGTTAGGCTGTACGCCACCCCAAAGTGACATACCCGCCGGGACGAACAGCCCCAAAGCAACTTTGTCCTACCGCTGATACAATTTGCAACAAAGTTGTTACAAAGGTTAACCAGTGTAAAACCCCCGCCTCCCGCAAGACTTATCTGTCAAATAACAGTAACCTTTGTAGCGTCCAATGCATCTTTTTGATCTGACATCCGCTTTCATAACAATGAGTTACAACCGTTAGTGGACATGTCTTATACACTGATATTAATAACGCGATGATGCTTACTCTGTGAATACTGTTTCTGTCTCACTTTTGTCCTTGTCTGACGGTTTGCGATCTGGCTCTCTACTGAAAGCCACCGCCCTCGCTGGCGCCTTGATACTGTCCGGCTGTCAGTCGTCTGCCATTACCCAGAGCACACATCAGCAAGCTCCCTTTGGATTGACAGATGACCTTCCCGCGGCTCACAAAGATGGCACACCGCTGTCTCCGGCAGAGCTCGCACCACCCACAGACTGGCTGGACAGCTTTCAGGACCCGTTACTCATGCAATGGGTAGATACGGCTGCCTATCAAAACTTCGACCTGCTGGAAGCCAAGGCTAGAGTTGAGGCAGCGCAACAGCAGCGCAGGATTGCCGGCTCAAGCCTGTGGCCCAGCATGAATCTTGGGATTGATGGCCAGCGTCAGAAAAACCTCAGCAATGGCTCGACGACATACAACAACCAGTTTCAAGCCGGTCTCGATATCGCCTGGGAAGTGGATTTGTGGGGCAAACTGGGCGATCAGCTCGAATCAGCCGACTATCTCTGGCAATCCGAACAGGCTTTGTACACCAGCTCTCGCCTTTCAATTGCCGGTCAGGTAGCAAAAGCCTGGTACAACGTCACCGCACAACACCTCTATACCCAATTGCTGAATGAGCGCGAGACCAACCTCACCACCAATCTGGACATTATTGAAAACGGCTATCGCCAGGGCATTAACAGTGCTCTGGATGTGTATCTGGCCCGCACGGATTTGGCCAGCGTACGCAATGACAGAGAACAGCAGCAAGCCACCGAACAGGAAGCCATCCGCTCGCTGCAATTGTTGCTGGGCCAATACCCATCCGGGCAGTTAACCCTGGAACAAGAACGTCTTTCGCTGCCCTCACTGCCGAACCTCAATCTTGAAACCCTGAATGCCCAGACGGTTCGCCACCGTTACGATCTTCAAGCCAGCTTTCTGGAACTGCTGGCCAGCGACCGGGATCTGGCTGCGGCTCATAAAGCCCGTTTTCCCTCTTTCCGTTTAACCGGAAGTACCGGCGACAGCAGTGACGAGCTGAATAACCTGTTTGATGCCAGCTCACTGGCCTGGAACCTTCTCGGCAACCTGACACAACCGGTGTTTGCTGGCGGCCGGTTAAAAGCTGAAGAACAACGTCAACGGGCTGTGGTCCAACAAAAAGAACAGCAATATCTGCGCACGCTATATACCGCCTTCAGTGAAGTAGAACAAACCATCACCAATGAGTCGGCACTGAAAAAGCGGTTACTTCAGGTTCGCGAAGCCAAAGAACTGGCCGAAGCGGCAGAAGATCTGGCGTTTGAGGAATACCGTCAGGGGCTTGAAGACTACAGTTCAGTGCTTGAGGCCCAACGACGAGCGTTTAACGCTCAGGACACACTTATCAGTATTCGTTATCAACTGCTGGAAAATCGCATCAATCTGTTTTTGGCTCTCGGCGGCGACTACTAACCAACGGTTCAACGGCCGACAGATCGGCTACGACGAATAGTGTAATGACGAATCATTACTGACCGGCAAACTAACATTTATTGAGATACACGCGACATGCATGTCAAACCAAAACAACTGATCCTCTCAGCAGCCATTCTCGGCGGTTTTGCCCTGCTGGCTTTTATTATTTCCAACAACGGTCCCAGTTCGTCGCGCCCCGCCCCAATGGGCAAGCCTGTCCTGAAAGTCAGCAGTCAGGTAATCGAGCCCACCCGATATCAATACCAGCTTTCCAGCTTTGGTACCGTACAACCCCGAACCCAAAGCCTGTTGGTGGCTCAGGTCAGTGGAGTCATTACCGAGGTCAACCCTATTTTTCGCGATGGCGGCTTCTTCAATGAGGGAGACATTTTAATCCGTATCGACGACCGTGATTATCAGACCGCAGTAAAAGTGGCGCAGGCTGAAATGCTGCAGGCCAAACTCTCCCTCGAAGAAGAGAAAGCCCGAGCCCGACAGGCACTGAAAGACTGGCAACGACTGGGCGACGGTGAAAAAGCCACGGATCTGGTGTTGCGTAAACCGCAACTTGCTGCAGCCGAAGCGAAGCTGTTTTCTGCCCAGGCCAACTACGAAAAAGCACAGCTCGATCTGGAGCGCACTCGCATTCGTGCCCCCTTTAATGGCCGGGTTAAATCCACCATGGTAGATCTTGGCCAGTATGTGAATGGCAGTACCGAACTGGCGGAGATATTTGCCACAGATGTTGTAGAGATCCGTCTCCCGCTGAAAAACAGCGAACTGGCACTGATCGACCTGCCGGAAAACTATCGCGGCCAGCCCGTTGATCCTGAAGCATACCCCAATGTCACAATCCTCAGCGATCTCGGCGTACATGAGAAATGGCAAGGGAAGATTGTCCGCACCGAAGCGGCGATCGATGAAAACAGTTACCAACTCTATGTCATTGCCCAAATTCAGGATCCGTTTGCCGTGACGCAAAAAGATAAGGCCCCTCTCAAGATTGGCCAGTACGTCACAGCACAGATCCAGGGGAAAACCATTGAAGACGCCCTGGTCGTACCCGCCAACAGCATCTATCAGGGCAGTTACCTGTTTGTCATTGAAGATGGCGCCCTGCAACGCAGAAACATCAGCCTCAGTTTTCAAACACCACAGGAGGCGGTGATCCTTGAAGGCCTGAATCCTGGCAGCGAACTGATTGTCTCGCCATTGGGGCAAGTTACCAGCGGAACACAGGTAAGCGTCATTAAGGACAAAGACAACACACAAACCGCCGAGCATGATACCGATGGTTTGCCTCAGACTTCCGCTACCGACGCTGCCAACTTAACGAGACAAAACCCATGATTGCCTGGTTTACCCGCAACCACGTCGCCGCAAATTTATTGATGGTGACACTGCTGTTTCTGGGCATCATGTCCCTGCAGACACGTATCCCTCTGGAAATTTTCCCCACCATGGGTTCTGATCGTATTGCCGTCGACGTCTCACTGCGCGGTTCTACTCCGGAAGAAGCCGAACAGTCGGTAGCCATTCGCGTAGAAGAAGCGATTCAGGATCTCGAAGGCATTAAAAAGATCAGTAGTCGCTCCAGTGAGGGCAGTGCTTCCGTCGACATCGAAGTGGAGAGTGGTTACGACCCTCGGGAGCTGCTTAATGATGTCAAAACCCGCGTGGATGCGATCAATACGTTTCCCTCTGAAGCGGAAAAGCCCGTTATCAGCCTCGACATTTGGACACGCGATGTCATCAGTGTCGCCGTAGCCGGCAATCTGAGCGAAAAAGAAATTCGCCAGCAGGCCGAACGTGTACGCGACGACCTGCTGAGCATACCGGGCATTACCCAGGTAGAACTGGACGATGTACGGGATTATGAAATCTCTATTGAAGTGCCTCAGGATCGGCTGCGACAGTACAATCTGCAATTGTCCGACGTAGCCAATGCGATCAACAACAGCTCTCTGGATTTGTCCGCTGGCAATGTAAAAACCTCGGGTGGCGAAGTTCTGATTCGCCTCAAAGGACAGGCTTACAATCGTCCTGAATTTGAAAATATTGTCGTAGCCACGCGCGCCGACGGCAGCATTGTACGAGTTGGCGACCTGGCAACAGTCAAAGACGCCTTTACTGAAGATCCCATGCTCAGCCGATTCAATGGCCGCCCTGCTGCAATGATCGAAGTGTTTCGCGTCGGCAACCAAAGCGCCATTGATGTAGCCACCAAAGTTAAGGATTATGTTGCTGAGCAACAGGACAGACTGCCTCTGGGACTGGAACTATCCACCTGGAGAGACAAATCCAAAATGGTAAAGGGGCGTTTAAAAACCCTCACCACCAGCGCCATACAAGGGGGTATTCTGGTACTGGCGTTACTGACGTTGTTTCTCAGGCCTTCTGTTGCTTTGTGGGTCTTTATTGGCATCCCGGTGAGTTTTATGGGTGCCTTTATCGCCATGCCCTTTTTCGGCATCACCCTCAATCAGATGAGCCTGTTCGGCTTTATCCTCGTACTCGGTATTGTCGTGGATGACGCCATTGTCACCGGTGAAAATGTCTATCGACATCTGCAGAATGCAGAAGACGGTGAATACGCTGCAATTGAGGGTACCAAAGAAGTCGCCGCCCCCGTGACATTTGGTGTACTGACCACCGTGGCTGCGTTTATCCCGATGACCATGATCGAAGGCCCTCGCGGGGTGATGTTTCAGAATATTGCCGTGGTGATTATTCCAATCCTGCTGTTTTCTCTGATCGAATCCAAGTTCGTCTTACCCGCCCACCTGAAATACCTGTCGGTGGGTAAGAAACGCTCTACCAATCGATTGAGCCAGTGGCAACAGAATGTCGCCAGCAGCTTTGAAGAATTTGTCCTGCGTTATTATCAGCCCCTGCTCGAACACTGTCTGAAAAATCGCTATGCCACAATTTCTGTCTTTGTGGGTGTGCTGTTAATTATTATCTCTCTGGTCAGCAGCGGCTGGACACGCTTTGTGTTTTTCCCGAGGCTGGAATCAGAGACCATCACCGTCTCTCTGGTGATGCCTACCGGCACGCCTTTTGAAGTCACCGATCGCTATATCGAGCGCATGACGGAAGCAGCCATCACGCTGAAAAATGAGTTTCGGGATCCGGAAACCGGCGATTCCATAATTATGAATATCCTTTCGTCAACCGGTAATGCCGGCCGTGGACAACGGGGCACAGGCAACGGTCGTGTGCGCATCGAAATTGTGCCGCCCGAAGAAAGGCACGTTCAGACGTCGAACCGGGAAATTGTCAGCAAATGGCGCAATCTGATCGGTGAAATCCCCGGCGCCGAAGAAATCGCCTTCCGCTCCGAGATTATGCACGTTGGTAATCCGATAGACATACAACTCAGCGGTAACAATATGGACGACCTGCAAAAAGTTGCTGAGCTGGTGAAAGTGCAGCTGGCCAAACACAAAGGCGTCTTCGACATCACCGACAGCCTTGCAGAGGGCAAACAGGAACTGCGCATCAAGCTCAAACCACAGGCTTACGCACTGGGCCTCAATGAATCCGACGTAATACGTCAGGTTCGGGAAGCCTTCTATGGTTATGAGGCACAGCGCATTCAGCGTGGTCGTGATGATGTTCGCGTTATGGTTCGCTTCCCGCTGCAGGAGCGAGAAGCCATTGCCAACCTGCAGGATTTCCGAATCCGTACCAACGATGGCCGCAGCATTCCGGTAGCACAAATCGTTGAACTGATCCCGGACACCAGCCCCACGACCATCTATCGCAATGACCTGAAACGCACACTGAGCGTTATCGGCGACATCGACAAGAGTGTCGCCAACATGACGGTTATCAATGCGGATATGCAAGAGTTTCTCGATCAGTCTTTGCTGCAGTACCCGGGTGTTTCCTATTCTCTGGAAGGTGAAGCCCGCGAACAGGCAGACTCCTTCAAGAGCCTGGCTTATGGCCTTGGTTTTGTGGTCTTTGCCATCTATACCCTGCTGGCAATTCCGTTTAAATCCTATGGTCAACCCTTGATCGTGATGTCCATCATTCCCTTTGGAACCATCGGTGCCTTTATCGGCCACTGGTTGATGGGCATCGATTTGACGATTTTCAGCATTCTCGGAATCCTGGCGCTGGTCGGGGTTTTGGTCAATGACAGCCTGGTACTGGTAGACTTTATTAACCAGCAGCGAAGGAAAGGTATTGAGCCTCTGGAAGCCATTCAAATGGCCGGTGCCGCCCGCTTTCGCCCGGTCATTCTCACCTCCATGACAACGTTCATGGGGTTGGTGCCGCTGCTATTTGAAAGCAGCACTCAGGCACAATTCCTGATACCCATGGCTGTCTCATTGGGTTTCGGTATTCTGTTTGCCACTTTTGTGACCTTGCTCTTGGTCCCCATCAATTACCTGATCGCCTGGGAACTGAAACAAAAGCTTTCCGGTAAACCTTCTGAAATACTGGTTACCAGCCCCAATTAGATCGACATATCATTGGGGTATTATCAGCCTCTGCGATTACTCTGGTTCAAATTTTATGCTTTAAAATTTGAACCAGAGTAATCAAGTAGAACCTGTCAGCGATTTCCCACCACGATGCCTTGGCTCTCAAGAGCAGTTTGGCCATCTCATCAATGTCACAAAAAACATCCAATTTTTGTCACACCATCTCAAAAAACTGATCTACAGTATTCAATTGAAACCCGGCCTGCCCCTGCTGGTGTAATTTAACAAGCAATAAAAATAGGCTTATTGGCTACATCCCTAGTACATCCGATTACACAAAGGTCTCTCACAAATCCAGAACTGTTAACAAGTCTTTAGACACGAAAGGTAGAGTCCTCGAGTATCCGTAGCTACAATTCCCTGCAGACAGTCTCAATTCATCATCGCCGGTTAATCAATATGAGTACACACGAACAGATTTTTGATCTTCGCCAACGTCTTGCCGCAACGGTTGTGGGCCAAGAGGGTGTCATCGAACAATTATTGATCGCCTTGCTGGCCAATGGCCACGTTCTGCTAGAAGGACTGCCAGGGTTGGCCAAAACCCGCACCATCAAAATGCTGGCAGCCAATCTGGAGAGCGAGTTCAGCCGAATTCAGTTCACCCCTGACTTGCTTCCCAGCGATATTACCGGCACCGAGATCTATATTGGCGATGCATCCACTGACAAATTTCAGTTTCAGCCAGGGCCAGTCTTTGGCAACCTGATTTTGGCGGATGAAATCAATCGTGCACCGGCCAAAGCCCAGTCGGCACTGCTTGAAGCCATGGAAGAGCGTCAGGTCACTGTCACCGGTAAAACCCATCCCCTACCTGAGCTGTTTCTGGTCCTTGCGACTCAGAATCCCATTGAGCAGGAAGGCACCTACCCTCTGCCCGAAGCACAAATGGACCGCTTTCTGCTTCATGTGTACGTCGACTACTCCAGCGACGAGGACGAGCGAAAAATCCTGCGTCTGGTGCGCGGTGAAGATTCCGGGGCCTCTACGGAACAACACGATGAAATCCCCGCTCAGGCGGTTCTGGATGCACGGAAGGAAGTGCTGGATGTTCAGGTTTCCGATGCTGTCGAACGCTATATTGTGGCGATCATTGCAGCCACCCGGCGTCCGGCTGAATATACAAACTCTCCCCTGTCCCAGTGGATTCACGTTGGTGCCAGCCCTCGCGGCACGCTGGCTCTGGACCGTGCTGCTCGTGCACACGCATGGTTGGATGGCCGTTCAGCAGCAACCCCTGACGACGTGAAAGCGGTCGCTCATGCCTGCCTGCGTCACCGGATTATTCTGAGCTACGAAGCAGAAGCAGAAGGCATCACACGGGACAAGGTACTTAACGAAGTCCTGGCCCAGGTTGCTATTGCATGACCGATTACGCTGCCGACCAACAAGGCGCTTACGTTCAGCTGGATGATCTGGTTGCCATGCGCCCTCGCGCCTCGGGCTTTAGCTTTTTGCCCAGACAACCGGTGCATTCTCAACTGGCCGGCCGCCACAGCTCACGACTGCGTGGCCGCGGATTAAATTTTGAAGAGATCCGGCAATATCAGGTCGGTGATGATATTCGTCAAATTGACTGGAAGGTGACAGCTCGCACCCGCAAAACCCACAGTCGGGTCTACACCGAAGAACGGGAGCGCACGACGCTTTTCGTGGTTGACCAGCGTATTACGATGTTTTTTGGCAGTGTTAAACAAATGAAGTCGGTCACTGCTGCCCAGGCTGCGGCTTTGGGAGCATGGCGTGTACTCGCTCAGCAAGACAGAGTTGGAGCACTGATCTTCAATGACAGCGATATCGTCGAGGTAAGACCACAACGCAGTCATTCTGCAGTGATGCGTATTCTCCACGCTATCGTCGAACAAAATCATTTACTCTCCGTAAAAAACGGTACCCGAAGCAATCCGCAGATGTTTAACGAAGCTCTGCGTCGATGTGACCGATTGGCAAAACACGACTGTCTCGTGTGTATCATCAGTGATGGTGTGGGGCAGAATGAGGAAACCCGACATCTGATCACCCGTATTGCCCGACACAATGATGTGCTGTTCGGCTTTGTACACGATCCGCTCGAGGGAGAGCTACCCAGCGCAGGGCCACTGGTGTTTGAAGACGGCCAGTACCAACTGGAAGTTGATACCGCCCAAACCAGTCTGCAAGATAGATTTCGCGAAGATTTTGCCAGTTCACGCAACCGTGGCCGTCAGTTTTTGCTGCAACGGGAAACACCGGTCATTCCATTAAGTACCGCCGAAGAAGTCACTGAGCAAATCCGTCGAGGATTGGGTGTACGTCCACGATGAAGAAAGATCCCACAAGCCTGGACCTGCTGCACGACATTATCACAGCTGCACCTGCGCCATTCTGGCCGCCGGCACCGGGCTGGATTGGGGTGCTGGCGGTCATATCGTTGCTGGTTCTTACGGGACTGGTCTGGATGATCATCCATCGGCAGCAAAACCGCTATCGTCACGAAGCGCTGTCAGAACTCGCGCGTCTGGAAACACTCGCAGCAGCGTCTGACAAGCAGTACGAAGCAATATGCAATATGTCCGTGCTACTGAAGAGAACGGCCCTGACGGCCTTCCCTCGTCCTGAAGTAGCCACGCTGTCAGGCTCTGCCTGGTTTACCTTTCTCGACAATACCGGTGGTACAGGTTTTACCAAAGGTCATGGCGAGGCTCTCGAGTCAGCCATTTATCAGACCACCGATCACCCGTTGAATCATGCACAATTCACTGAACTGGTATCTGAGATTCGCAGATGGATTCGCGAACACGACAGTACCGCTGAACTGAACTTGCCCGGTTCACCCAAAGCGGTATCCCCCTCCTCCTTGCCCCCAGGCAAATCACCTGCCAGTAAGGAGGTCGTGTGAACAACCTGACCCTAGTACACGCTTGGGTACTGCTGCTTTTACCCCTGCCTCTGCTCATCTGGTGGCTCGTTCCCCCATATCGAATGCCCCGCCGCGGCCTGGTGGTTCCCTTTCTGCCTCGTCTCGCGGCTTTAGTCGGCCACGAACCTGATCGTGGCGCTACTGTCACTCAGGGCAGTTTCCTGCGCTGGCTGACCATCAGCTTTTGCTGGTTTTGCGTGATCCTTGCCGCTGCCCGCCCCCAATTGATTGAACCTCCAATCAACAAAGAGATCCCCGTGCGCGATCTGCTGTTGGCGGTAGATCTTTCCGGTTCAATGGAGACACAGGACTTTAAAGACCCACAAGGCAAGGAGGTTGATCGTCTTTCAGCGGTAAAGACCGTGCTGGATGACTTTCTGGCAAAGCGCCAGGGCGATCGCGTGGGGCTGATCCTGTTTGGCAGTGCAGCCTTTGTTCAGGCGCCCTTTACTGAAGATCTGGAGGTTTGTCGCCAGCTGCTGGAAGAAGCACGAGTCCGAATGGCAGGTCCACAAACGGCTTTTGGCGACGCCCTGGGATTAGCCATCAATGTATTCGATCGCAGTACCGTCAGCGAACGTGTATTGATTGCCTTAACCGATGGGAATGACACCAACAGTCAGGTTCCGCCTGACAAAGCCGCCCGGATTGCCAAGGACAAAGGAATTGTCATCCACACCGTAGCCGTCGGTGACCCTCGGTCAGTTGGCGAAGATGCGCTGGACGAAACGACGCTAAAGCGCGTCGCTTCGAGTACCGGTGGAATCTATTCTCACGCGTCCGACGGTAAAGAACTGCAAGCCATTTACGATCAACTGGATAAAATCGAAACCCGAAAAGTTGAAACAGTCTCTCACCGTCCACGCCGTGATGTTTACTGGTGGCCCCTGGCTGCAGGTCTACTGGCCTCAATGCTGTATATGTCAACGGGACTGCTATTCACACGACGAACCCCTCAAGAGACATCTCATCCGAAAGCGCATCGCCCCTCATCTGCGACGCTAAATTCGGCAGCATCTGCGGGCCTGCTGCCGTTTGCCTTTCATTTTATTCGTCCGGAATGGCTGCTCGCTCTGATTCCGGCAGCCCTGTTATGGTGGCTGTTACACCGGCAGACTGAAACACAGCGGGCATGGCGAGGGATTATTGCCCCACAATTGCTGGACCATCTCTGGGGTGGAGAACAAAAAGCCTCACGCTTTGGTCCCCTTGAATGGGTAGGGCTCAGCTGGATGATTAGCATACTGGCTATCGCCGGCCCAACCTGGAAACACGTGCCCTCTCCTTTCGCCGATGATACTGCCGCGCTTGCTGTAGTTGTGAAGGTATCCCCGTCCATGGAAACTGAGGATATCCAACCCAGTCGTCAGGAAAGAGCCGCACAGAAAATTCATGACCTGCTGACAATCCGGGGCAACGCCAAAACGTCTCTCATCGCCTATTCCGGGACCGCTCATGTCGTCATGCCTGCCACAGGTGATGCAGGTATTATCGATTCATTCTCTCAGGCCCTCACTCCCAAAGTGATGCCACTGGATGGGGATGTCGCGGCACAAGCGTTGCGGCTGGCCGATGGCACTCTCGATAAAGCGGGTGGCGGCTCTATTTTATGGATTACCGACAGTATTGCCCCTGAACAAGCTCAGGCTTTGAGTCAGTGGCGAAATGCGTCCAATACCGATGTTCGCCTGTTGCCGCCATTATTGCCCGGCGAAGAGCTCGATACACTCAAAACCAGTGCCCGTGCCGCCGGCGCCAGGGTCGTCCCTTTGACCGCCGACGACTCGGACGTACAAACTCTGGCCAGTGCGGCAAAGTTTGCTGATGTCCGGGGGGGAGAAAACGAAACGCGCTGGGCCGAAAGTGGCTACTGGCTGACTCCGGTCCTGGCGTTGATGTTACTGGCGTTTTTCCGTCGTGGCTGGATGGTCTCTCTGGAAAGAGTCTCAAATGAGCAACGCAACTCATGAAAGCGACCGATAATATGACTTGGCATCCGCGCATTCGCTCTCGAAAAACTCTGACAATAGCAGGCGGTATTCTGGTCGCCGCAATATTCGTGTATGGCAGCTGGAGTAACCCTGACTTTTGGTTGACTGCCGATCAAAGGGGCGATCATCTCATGGCCAAACAACAATACCAGGCTGCGGCAAACGCTTACACAGATCCATGGCGCAAAGGCGTTGCCCAATATCGCAACGGCGACTTCGAAGATGCCGCGCGTACCTTTGCCAGGGTGCCCGGCGCCAAGGGGGCCTTCAATCAGGGAAACGCCTGGTTGATGCAAGGTAAATACGATAGCGCCATCAAAAGCTACGACCGCGCTCTTGGCTTTAAACCCCGCTGGCAAGAGGCGCAAGACAATAAAGCCCTGGCGCAAGCACGTCAGAAACGCATTGATGATGCAGGTAAAAATCGAGATCAGGAATCTGCCGACGCTCATGAGCCGGATGACATCGTGTATGACCAAAAAGGAGATAACAAAGACAGTAAACCGAGAGAATTGAGCGCTCAGGACTTTTCGGATTCTGAGTTGCGAGCCAGCTGGCTCCGTCGGGTACAAACAACGCCCAGCGACTTCCTCCGGGCCAAATTCGCCTGGCAGGCCGCGCACGCAGATCAAGAAAGTCCAGACACTCAGAATGGGAATGCGTCCACACCATGATGCGAGCGAAGCGATTATCCCATTTGCTATTAACCATGGCGTTACTCATCACCACCCTGATGCTATGGCCCGCACAACACACCCTTGCTCAGGATGGCCATGTGCCTTCACCCAAAGTTTCTGCGGCATTAAGCGAAACTGATGATATCTGGGTTGGACAAGCCATGGTTGTGCAAGTCCGTATATCCACCCCCGGCTATTTCAGCAGTGCCGTCAGCTTTGATATACCAGACCCGGAAGGTGTTTTGCTAATGCCTCCGGCTGACCATCCGGTTATGAGCACAGACACCATTGATGGGACACACTACACAATACAGCAATACGAACTGCGAACCTGGCCTATGCGAGCGGGACCACAAGCCATTCCGCCAGTGAGTGCGCGCTTTACCTATAAACGCAATCCTCTCGACACAGAGAGCATAACCGCCGAAGTCAGCACAACGGCCTTACCCTTTTCCGTGAAACGACCTCCGGGTTCAGAACAACTGGGTACTGTCATCAGCGCCCGTAACCTCGTGTTTGAGGAAAGCTGGTCTCCGGTACCCGGCGATGAAGAAGTCAAAGCCGGCACAACCTTTACCCGAACCATTACCTTTAAAGCTCCCGATATGCCCGGAATGATCTTTCCGCCCTTCCCGGCAGATGATATCGATGGTCTGGGTGTTTATGAGAAACGACAGTTACAGGACAGTGACCATCGTGGCACGTTGGTCGGAGTGCGGCAGGACGAAATCACTTACCTCTGTCAGCGCCCCGGTCAATTCACCATACCGGAAACCCGCTTCACCTGGTTTGATCTCGACAGCCAGGAACTTCGCACAGAGATACTTCCAGAGCGCACAATACATGTGGTGGCCAACCCCGCCATGGCCTCTCTGGACGTGACCGATCCGGCAGGCTTTACGCAAGCCCGGACTCGAAACAAGTGGATTGGTGGAGCAATAGCCCTGCTGATCATCACAGGGCTGGCTTATCTGGCGAGCAGAAATCAACGGATACGGAATAAGGTTCGCAGGGCTGCGCAACCTTTTAAGCCGGTGCATTTACAGCCATTGAATCCAACGGAACGTAAATCGGGTAGCCGGTCTGGCAGCTGACAGATTAACTGGATTATCCGCAGCTAAATTCAGTCACTGAAAATTGCAGCTCCTATTGGAACTTCAGCCTAAAAAGTCTTTAGCCAACCGGTTAAAGTCCACCGGTTTCTCAGCGTGCAGCCAGTGCCCACATCCTTCAATGGTCTGGATTATGGCTTCAGGAGTAAAACGATCAATTTCGGCCTGGTAGGCATCCAACACATAGTCGGAATTCCCGCCCCGAATGTAGAGTGATGGCCCTTTAAAGGCCTGCTTAAATTCCGGAGCGCAGCGAATCGACTCATAATTGGCTCTCAGTCCTTCAAGGTTGCAACGCCATTGAAAGCCGCCTTCCTGTGAACGCACCAGATTCATCAGCAGAAAACTGCGAATGCCCGCCTCTTCGACATACTCACTCATCACCTTATCTGCCTCGCTGCGGCTTTTGATAACAGAAGTATCTACAGCGTCGAGAGCCTCCAGTATCAATTGATGATGAGGTTTGTAATCGACTGGTGCAATGTCGGCCACCACAAGCCGATTGATACGTTCCGGAGCCAGTTGAGACAACTGCAGCGCGACCTTGCCACCCAGAGAATGTCCAAGAACATCCACATTCTCCCAGCCTTTGGCGTCCAGCAGTCGCAAAATGTCCTCTGCCATTTCCATTTGGGTCATCGAGTCGGCGTGAAAAGAGCGTCCGTGATTGCGCAGATCCACCAGACTCACAGGTCTGTCTTCAAACGCACGGGCAATCCCCATCAGGTTTTCAGCAGCGCCAAAAAGCCCGTGAATCAACAGCAGCGGCTTCCCTGGGGCATCGGTGAATTCATCACGGCAATAGAGTAATTCCGGCATAAGGGTTTTCTTTATTTTTAGATTGTCATTTCACTTAAAGCCATAAAAAGCGCCAAGGCCGATATGGTCAATGTTCGCGCTGAAATACCGCCAGTGGATGCGTGGTGGTAATTCCCATGCGGACACGATCCCCAATGGCCACATGATTTTCATGACTGACCCGTACTTTCAATTCTGTGCCGTCATCGAGATTGACGGCATACAGGCGCGAACCACCTTCATAGCGTACCCATTGAACCACACCATTACCATCCGGAGCCAAAATAAGGGACAGATCATCCGGACGCAATAACAGATCCACATCGCCACTGGCGCCATTTACCGCAACCGCGGGTGCTGGGCCAAGCACAGTGGAGACCTGATTCACCTGCTCCATATGCGCCGGAAGGAAACTCGCCTCTCCCAGAAAGCGTGCAACAAAACGGTTGGCAGGCTCACTGAAACAAGTCTCTGGGGTATCCAGCTGTTCCAATACACCACCCTTGAGAATACCCACCCGATCACCCACCGACAGGGCTTCTTCCTGATCGTGGGTAACCCAGATCGCCGGAACACCGGCGGCTTTCAGGGCATTACGAATTTCCCAGCGCAGGCTGTCTTTAAGAGCCGCATCCAGATTCGACAAGGGCTCATCCAGCAGCACAAACGACGGTTCATGAGCGAGGGTACGAGCCAAGGCCACACGCTGTTTTTGTCCGCCTGACAGCCGGCCCGGCTTTGCATGGCGGAACGCTTCCAGCCCCAGCAACTTGATCCAGTGATCTGCCAGGCTGTTGTCCGTCAACCGAAAGCAGATATTCTGCTCCACCGTCAAATGGGGAAACAGGGCAAAATCCTGAAACACCATACCGACGTTTCGCTTTTCCGGCGGGACGATTTTCGAGGGAGAGGATTGCCATGAACCCAGCTGAATCTCCCCTTCAGAGATTGGCACCAAACCTGCCAGAGCCTGGAGAATGGTGGTTTTGCCACAACCCGTTGGCCCTACCAGCATCAGAACCTCATCGTCTGCTAACGCCAGATTCAGGTTCTTCACCACTCGGGTAGAACCGTAGCTCACGGACAGATTATTAACCTTCAACATTAACGATGCCGATCCTCTGTAACATCAAATTCCGCCCGGCGCTCACCGGACAACATCAACGCCAATCCCAATGCAGACATGAGAACCAGCAACAGACCAGGAATTGCCGCCCGACCAAAATAACCCGCTTCGTACACCCGCCACAAATACGTGGCCAGGGTTTCAAATCCAGTCGGACCCAGCATTAACGTCGCCGGCAGTTCACGCATGGCCTCCAGAAAAACCAGTGCCGCCCCTGCCACCATTCCCCGCAGGGATAATGGCAAGGTAATGCGCTGGAAAGCTTCACGAGGGCTGGCACCCAGCAGTCGCGCAGCTTTCACCAGACTGGGATCCAGACCTTCGGCCGTCGAGCGCACAGACCCCACAGCCAAAGGCAGAAAGCGCAAAATGTATGCGATCACCAATAGAGCCAGTGTCTGGTAAAGGAAAGGCAACTGCAAGCCGATATAGACCAGTGCTGTACCCATAACAATACCGGGCACGCCAAATCCCAGATAAGTTACCCGCTCCATCCAGCGTCCCGCTCGTCCGGCAATGGCTGCATGGGCAACCGGGACTGCCAGAATCACCGCAAACAGGGCTGCCAACATAGAGGCATAGGTGGAATTCCACGCATAGCTGAACTCAAAGCCGCCAGTGCCCTCACGCAGTAACCAAACTCCAAACACCAACAGCGGCAACACTATGGCCAGCAGAGTGATGGGCATAACGACGAGCAACATAGACAGTTTTTGCCAAAAGCCCGGCCAGAGCGAGAGATGCCGGCCCGGCTTTTCGTGATTACTCTTCACGCGGGATTCCAGAAACAACACCAGCCCGACAATGACCAGCAACTGCAAAGACAACATCGCCGCCTGGCTCAAGCCAAATGCGTTGTACTCCACAAAGATCACACGGGTAAAGGTATCGAGCCGCATAATGGCCGGCGTACCGAAGTCGGACAGGGTGTACAACGCCACCAGTGACGATCCCGCAGCAATACCCGTGACCGCACGTGGCAAAACTACCCGCCAGAGACAGGCGCTCATCGACATACCCAGAGTACGTGCGGCATTAACCAAACTGGTATCGAGACTGAGTAGCGAGGCCCGTGTCGTCAACATCACAAAGGGATAGGAATAGAGAGTCATGACCAGAGTGGCGCCGGCCAGACCATTCACTGACGGCGTTGGCACCCCCATCAGATTGGCAATTTCACCTCCGGGGCCAAAGGCTGCGTACAGCGTGAATGCACCAATATAACTGGGCATGGCCAAAGGTGCAGCCAAAATCACCAGCCACAACTTGCGCCAGGGCATTTGCACATAAGCGGTAATTAAAGCCAGGGGAACGCCGATTAACACAGATCCGAAGACCGTGAACACCATCAGCAACAAAGTATTGGTAAGAACCTTTAGATTATGTGCGTCAAAGAGTTCTGCGGTATCCGAGGCCAGCCCGATGAGCACACCCACCGGGACCAGCGCCAGCAGTGCGATCAGCAGTGCCAGCGGATAGGATTTGGGCCATCGGGTCATAAAACGCCAACACTTCGCATCAATTTGAGTGTCGGACGCAGATCCGCCAATTGAGTGAGATCCACTTTAGGAGGTGATACGGTCTCCAGAGCGGGCAAGCCCTCAGGTAATGTCACACCGTCCACCAGTGGGATTTCATAGGCTTCAGTCGCCAGGTAGGACTGTACTTCCCGGGTCATCAGGTAGCGGATGAAGTTAACGGGGAGATCCCCTTCGCTCAAAGCCAGAATACCCGAAGCATTCACCAGACAACCCGCGTCGTTTTTGGTGAACGCGAGATCCACTTTGGCATCCGGTTTTCCGGATTTTAAACGCAAGGTGTAGTAATGATTGGCAAAGCCCAAATCCACTTCACCACGCTCCACTGCCATAACCACACCCAGCTCACCGGCGTATTGGGTGGCGTTTTTGCTGATACCACGCAACCAGTCAGCAGTGGCTTTCTCCCCTTCAAGCAACCGCATGGCGGTGACAAAAGACTGGAAAGAGGCATAGGCCGGAGCCCAACCGATGGACAGATCACTGTCCGCCAACGCCATCACGCTGTCGGGAATCTGAGCTTCCGTCAAGCGATCTGTATTGTAGGGCAGCGTACGGATGCGCCCTGTCACCGGCGCCCACTCCGGGTATTGAAATCCGGTTTTCAACTGAGAAGTCAAATCCTTGGGCAAGGGCTGTGCCAGACCGGAATCACTCACCAGTCCAATCGCACCGGAATCTACCGCCCAAAACACATCCGCCCGACGTACACCGGCTTTGGCTTCGGCCACAATGGAATTCGCCAAAGCCGCCGTTGAGCCACGACGGATTTGCAAATTCAGTTTGGGATTGCGTTTACGAATGGCTTCGAGGACATTTTCATAAAGACCGCCCTCGCCCCGTCCCAGATAGAGCGTAAGATCTCCCTCCAAAGGAGGCAGTTGGTCTACAGACAGGGGGAAACTGGAGTTAGTACTACTGTCGGCCAAACTGCGACTGGCGGCCAACGGCAAACTACCGAGAGTGCCAGCCGCAGCCAGAGCCTGTATAAAGGTTCTGCGCTGCAACTTGATATCCTTACGGTCCAAGGCCCGAAAGCCAAACCGTTTAAAAAACGTCTTTGCGGTCTTTTTCCGCTTCAATCAGCAAAGCTTTCGCTTTATCCAGCTTGGCTTGCATGGCGACAACCACCTGACGTACATCATCAACACTGGCGTTACTGCTCAAAGCCTTTGGCAAGGTCACGTTGAAGTCTTTTTCAAGGTCTTCGACCAGGTTCGCATCCTGTTCAATCAATGCCCCTTCTACACCTTCAAAACGCTGTAAATAGGTATCGTGAACAATAGTCGTAGCCGCATCAGGCAGTTTTTCTGCGTACTTGGCAACAACACGATCCAAACGGTGCTTGATGTCTTCCAGAGTTTCAGGCGCTGTGGTTGGCTCTGCTTCGGTTGTCTGAATTTTGGCCAACAAGCCTTTTTGCTGATATTGAGCGGCGAGTTTAACCGCACCCAGCGCTTGCCACAATGCCTGGTCCAACTTGGCCTGCTCGGCACGCACTGTTTCAACTGGCGCACCTGCATCAATGGCTTGCTTAACGCCATAGATGCCCTGCCAGATCATTGCGTAAACCGGAACATAATTGGTTTCAATGGCAGAGTGAAAGTCCACTTCTTCCCAAAATTCGATCATGGAGTCGGAATGAGTCGCCTTCTGCCCTTTCTCTTCATAGGTATCGACAACACCATCGAACTTGCCGACCAGCCAGTTCACTTCTTCAGTGTATTGCCCCAAGTGATCTTGCAGATGGTTCACATGATCGCCGACAGCACCATTGGCAGCCGCCTGTCCTGTCGCCAACAAGGTACACAACCCCGCAATCAGGCCTGCATTGCGATACTTACGAACGATGAGTTTCTTAACCACAGATTGCATAACGATTCCCACTTTGAGATTTGATGCGAAATGATACTTATTATCAGCAAAGCGGTAAAGCAGATAGTGGGAAATCTGCTTTATGTTTACATAATTAAACGTTATCGCATGGGTCTGGGGATGCCCCGCTCCCTAAACAAGGTTGTAGAACGTACAGTGATGTCGCTCTGGAAGGCTTTTTCATAATTTACATCCAGCACGTAGGCCTTGGCCCTGAGACGAATTGACAAGCGTTCAGCGACTTGCACCTCCTCTACGGCAAAAGTGACTGGTTTTTTCAAATACGCATATCGACTGGTGACAATCACCTGCCGGACAATATCCTGAGCCTCCTGTATATCCGCCTCGAGAGCCAGATGAAAATCCGTCACGACCATCATGTCCATCTCACCCAGATTTCCCGAAGCAACAACATCGGTAATAAAGCGTGAATTGGGGATTGTGACCACATTGTCATCCAGTGTTTTCAAGCGAACGGTGCGCAGGGTAATTGCCACAATCTCGCCATATACATCGTCGAAGGTCACCCTGTCTCCCACCTGAAACGGCCGATCAAACAGCAATATAAGCCCGGATACCAGCGAAGCTGCCACATCCTTTAACGCAAAACCAAAGGCCACCGCTGCGGAGCCACCGATCGCCAGTAAAAACTCGTGAGGTGGCCGCAACACCCCCACCACCAGTACAATGCCACCGACGATATACAACAGAAAGCTCATCAGTGTTGAAAGCTGCATGATGGCAAAACGACGGGTCGGGAAACGCTGCATGAGCCTGGACATAAAATAGCGCAGACACCAGTTGATCAGCCAGAGTACAAAAATACTGGTAATCAACAGGAACACCGTCCCCATGTTGAAAATGTCGACAAATGCCGCCAGCTCACTGGCTAAATTATCATCACTCATGCAGCAGGTTTTTCCTGGTCAAAAGCTTCATCATGGCGGAGTACCACAGTGGAACGATTCGATAACGCCGCTCTTGCGATCGTTGAATGATCCCCGCATCGTAGGCCGTCTTTAATGCCGTACGCACCACCCTTTCAGGCAGAGCGGTGGTTTCAACCAGCTCATCGCTGGTCATATTTTCGTGAATCATGATGGCCGCATAGACAAAGTGCAGATCATTACTCAGCTGCTCCAGCCAGCTGCTGGAAACCTCATCGGGCAAGCCCACCACCACGGTATTACCTTTCAGATGAACAGAGGATAGCCACAGCCGCAGAGCCAACATGGGGTTGCCCAGGCAGGCATCCCAAAGCAGGCTGAAGTACAACTGCTCGGCATTGCGGATATTGCCGGCCTCGGGACCACGGGTAGACAGCAGGATGTCGTCGTAACGGATTTTATAGCCGCTGAGATGATTGCGAGACAGGATCAATGATCGAATATCATTCTGACTCCAGGGTCTGGCCGTTTTGATATGACGGAACTGGTACTCCTTGCCATAGATATTACTCAGGTAAGCCCAACTTTGGTTGTTGACCACAATCAACCAGAAGATATTTTCAACCCGGGCATTGGTTAAACTCAGCAGGGTTTCCCACCCCACGAGTCCGCCTACCCGACGCAGGAAAAGATTCTGAGCATTATCCAAAACCACTAACGTGGGCGGCCGTTCGGCATCTGTACGGACCAACGCTGAAGGCCCCGTGGTTAAATCTATACCCAGTATGCCGGCTACCAGGTCAAGCACCGCCTCTTCTGTCGTTGTTTTGGCAGGCACCTCCACTACTTCCACACGAACCTCTGGGTGCTCTTCAAGCACCGAACTGCGTAATCTGTTCAGCACACTGGTTTTCCCCGAGCCTCGCGCTCCGGTCAACATCAATGAGTTTTCGCACGACTTGTCCTCAAGCCATTGATCCAGACTTTTACGCACACTGGCGTACAAACCGGAATCAATAAAAGGAGAAGCGTCTTTCTCATCCAGAAACCAGCGCTGATAATCCTCTACAGCGGCACTGTCGGAAACCACCCCGGGTTGAGACGCTTCCACCGTCGCAGCCCGTAACTTGAAACTGCGAGCAAATACTTTGCGATACCAATCGTAATCAAACAGCGCCTTGTGCATAAAACTGCCGAGGAGCGCCAATAGTAAAGGTGGAGCTGCGATGGGTGCCACAAACAGAAAATAGCGCTCACTCAGTAGCGTCTCAATAGCCTTGTCACACTGGGAAGGCAACACCGACTTCAGGGCATCAATAAAATCCTGACGCCGACTGCGTAACAGCAATCCGATGGCCAACAGAAATCCCGCTATCGTGAACCAGTGACAGATATCGAGTAACACTGAAGAGCCGATACCAATCTTGACAAAATCCTGTAGCAGCAACGGTAATACGGCCACAGCTGCCGCAGCTCTGGCGCGCCGCTGCACCAACTGAAGCTGCTCTTGATTCAGGAAGCTTCCCGCTTGCAAGGCGATTCTCTGTAATAACCACTCCCCCGCCAGATACACCAGACCGTAGAGAATGAACAGACGCGCCAGAGGCACCAGAGAATTCAGCAAAGGCAGATGATAATAGGTGAAAATCAGGTGCAGCAGATGCAGTCCGAACAACCCCAGCAGCCACGGCAACAGCAGAGGCAATCCGGCGGTCACCCGACTGATCTGTGATGCCAATCGCTGTTTACGACTCCAGCGTGCAAACATCCCCTGCAGACGCGCAGACAGAGCCCCCAGCTTGCGGGCCACTACTACCAAAAGCGGAAAAGCCAGAAAACCCAATAAATATTCAAGCCCTTTTACCCAGCCAGACAAACGGGCACGTTCTGTTTCCGGAGGCGCATAACTTAATTGGGTATCGAGAACCAGCCACTCCAGACGGTTGCGCAGTGCCCGGTCTTCATCAGCCATCAGGCCCCGCGTCACCCTCTCATCCACCTGTGAGAATTCTTCTTTGTGGTTTTTCCATAACCAGGCGCGCAGATCATTGAGTGCATTTCTCTGCACCATCAGATCGAGTTTCGCTAACTGAAAGTACTTCTGACTGATGTGACCCACATCATCAGGCAAAGAAGCCAGTGCAGTTTGCGGAGGTGCGGTCAGCTCGGTGCGATGGGAGCGCCGCCACAAAGCCAGTAAATCGGTAATTTTCGCAGGTGAGACCCGCCGGTTAAGAGAAGGAAGTAATGCAAACAGATCGCGACGCAACTCACTCAGCTGTTGTTGATCACCCTCAACCGCCATACGAGTCGTCAAAACAGTTTCACTGTCAGGCATGTTGGCAAGGCGCTTGCTGAGCAATTCACCTTGCTCAAGCAGCCTTTGCCGAGATTCCCAAAGTTTATCTACAATTTCTCTCAGAGCTGGAGGCTGATCAATCCAGCCCCGTTCGTGCCTGACCAGACTTTCGCGAATGGACAAAAGCTGCTGGCGCTTGCTCTGATAATCTTCCTGCAACGAAGGACAATTTATATCTTGTGGCCACTGCTCTGCATGCTGATCGATAACGGCCCCAGGGATGGCTTCATCCCGGGAGATATCTACAGAAAATTGATCATTGGCAATGGCCTCAAACGATTCCTGCCTGCCCCTGGAAAGGGCCAGCTCCTGCTCCAGAGCCTCCAGTATTTCTGTGCCTTTGCCACAGTCAACCAGATCTGTCTCTTGCGCCTGAACGGCAGAAAACCATCCTGTCAGGCAGAAAATGACTGCAGCACAAGAATGCCTTGAAAGAACCATACGCTTCCTGAATATGTGGAATACTCCACTCCATTAACCGGCGTCAAAAACCAGACAAATACACAAAGTCACTGCAGCTGATTCGCCTTGAGTAACCCCATCACCCCCAAAGCCAGTATAGACGCTGCAAAGGATAATATGGTTCAGCCTAAGAACAGGAGGCGTGCCATCGCATCTGTGCACTCTGGGCAACGGGAATCAAGACATCCCCACCCGCACCTACAAAAAAAAGATTTGAGTGCCACATTGAGATACCTGGCGAACAATACCCTGGCTAAATACCGGCCACATCAAGTACCGTTCTTGGGTTTGTCAAAAAGATCGATTCCTCTCTGACAAGCCATTAACAATGCCATCATTGATCACCGTGCAAGTGATTAAACATAGATCGCTACGTGATCCTTTCACGATTATCATAGCGAGCACTTTGAAGATCCAGGTAGGTGGTCTATTCTGATAGTTTAATATAAGTGTTATTCACGTCCTCTTCAGTGGCATCATCAGAAAGACTTGAACTCACTGCGCCACTCTGCATTATTGACAAGGGAATCCAGCAATTCATGTACGTAACCGCTTACAGATTCACGATGGTATGGTTACTGTCACTGCTCTTCCTCTCCCCCTTCACAGTATCTGCTTCCGACACATCGGATCCACTGACCACAAGGCTCACCGCCTTGCAAAAGCTGGCAGACACAGGCGCGAATGTCAGCGGCTTGGTGATAGACCTTACCGAAGAGAAAGTCCTGGCAGAGTTGAATCCTGATCGCCGTTTGGGCTCTGCCTCTCTGACCAAAATACTGACATCAGCGGCCACTCTGAAAGCCTGGGGACCCAATCGAACGTTTGTGACTCGTGTACTCGGCCCTACCCCGAAGAAGGGCGTCGTTCACGGTGATCTGGTACTGCTGGGCGGAGGCGACCCCACACTGAATACCAGCGGGATCTGGCAGTTAGCCGTTCAACTCTCTGAACGGGGTATCCACCACATCAAGGGCAATCTGGTTATCGATGAATCCTTGTTTGGCAATGTGGCATGCGCTTCTGATGATCGCTGTAACGCCTTGAAAGCTAGCGGATACTCCTACGACGCCCCCTTGTCCTCTGCAGGGATAAATTTTGCCACCTGGTGTGTCGCTATCTCACCCTCCAGTCGCACAGGCTCGCCCGCCCGTACCCGAATGTGCCAGCTTGCACTTCCCGATATCGATATCGTTGGAAAAGTGGACACAATTACCCAAGGGTCAAGTCACGTCAATGTCTCCAGAGTCACTAAAACCGGTAAGGATCGACTGCATATCTCAGGCCGTGTTAGCAAGGGTTTTCACGGTTTACAGGTGTATCGGTCCGTCTCCAATGCCCCGCTGCAAACAGGACAGGTTTTTCGTGAAGTCCTAAAACGTCTTGGCATCAAAATATCCGGAGACATTACAATCAAGTCCCATGAAGGCTCTCATCGTCTAAGAACACTGGCGTTGCTTGAGAGTATCCCCCTCAGCGAACAGCTGATCAAAATGATGACCTACAGCAATAACTATATGGCTGATGTTCTTGCCCTGAACCTTTTAACCGACCATCAGGACTCACCTCACCCTTTCACTCTTCAAGCGGCAGGTCAGCAACTGGTCTCTATCAATGGGCTTGTGAGCGACGACAAAAATAACCCTATCGTCGTCAACAGTGGCAGCGGACTGACACCGGAAAATGCGTTATCGACACGGGATGTGGTTTCAGTATTACAATCCATGTATTTAAGAACTGACTTATTTCCAGCCTTTCTCGGATCATTTACAGTACCCGAATTTTCACCTTCCAACTTTTATAAAAGCAAAGATGCCAATTGGCGAACTCGTATTGCGACCAAAACAGGTTCGTTGAGTGAACCCGTGACTGTTTTAGGTTTAGCGGGTTATTTCCGCAAACAGGATGGTAACTGGGGGGCTTTTGCCGTCATTATCAATGGGACAGAAAAGCAGCCTCATGTTTCATACGCCAATCGAACACAGGCGGTCAAAGATACAGTGAGTCAGATACTCAACCAGTATTGAATCTGGATTGCTACCATGAAAAGGCGTTCTCCTTCACTGTTGAGGCAGTTTTATACCGGCGAGCAACACTCTTTTCAGTTTAAAACCTATACAGAACGCCCAGGTTAAACATCGCAGCCTTTGTGTCATAAAAATCAAGGTCATGAGACTCGTCAAAATAAGCAAGGCCTGCATTGCCAACCCAACCTTTAAAACCAAAAACGTCTTGTAGGTAAATATTGAATGTTAACCCCAGTCGAGTGGCATTATCTTCTTCATGATATACAGGATTAGCATCTTCATAATCAAACTGCCCTACCATCGCATTGGCCAAATACGTGATTCTACCCTTGACCTTTCTCCAGGATTAGAACCACTCACTGGATGAGACTTCCATAAAATTGAGGGGCTCCCAATTTTAGAGCCACCTGCTAGGTGATTTCAGCAGGTTATGTAGCCAGTCGGGCCACGTAATCATTGGGGGTCAGATTATTGATGGAGGGGTTATCCGGGTACCTTAAGATCTTTAATAGCACTGATACAAGTGCAGATATTCGCAACAGTTCATCAAGACACCTGACCGCTAACAGCTAACAGTCACCATTCTGGTCCTGATAGAACCGGATGGATCATGATTGTAGGGACGGGGTAACCGGTGGCCGTTTTATTACTTTTCTTGGCTTCAGTCATTACAACACTCAAACCGGGATTCTGCCACAGCAAGCCACTTAGCTTAAAAACCCAACACACCAGTCCTTACAGGTCTCGACTTAGCCCGGGTAGATTTCTGCAACCAGAACCGGGATGAACAGGAAGGTTTAAAGAGACTCGCGAAGTATATTTGAGCTGAATCCATACAAAGCGCCCTCATTTGCACACCTCAAAGCACCAAAGTTTCAAACTGGTGCAAAATTTAAGTATGCCCGTGACATCAAATCACAGCCCCCAACGATATTGCACCTCAATATTGTGCAACAAAACCCCTCAGTCACCCGCAATGGTGCACAAAAAATCAGGCGCCCGGACAAACCGCCAAATACCATGCCATTTTTTAGGGCTTTTGCTTCTGGCACTGTAATTGCTAAGCCCTAAATACAGAAAATGAAATCCGTTATCTGTCTATCCCGTGTATCTGGTGCGACCAAACCGTCCTGATACCTTGTTAAAAAAACCAGGAGTGTCTCATGTCTTATTTAGAACCCAGTGAGTTCGCAAAAAAAATGGTCGATGCCGGCGAACAAAAAATATTTATGTCGACCAAGGACACCTTTATACGTGCCATGATGGCCGGTGCAATTTTGGCCCTGGCTGCATTTTTTGCGATTACAGTGTTAACACAAACCGGTAACGCTGTTCTTGCCGCGTGCTTGTTCCCGGTTGGTTTTATCATGTTGTATCTGATGAAATTCGATTTATTGACAGGTGTCTTCACGCTGGTTCCGCTCGCGCTCATCGATAAACGGCCAGGCTGTGACATGAACGGACTGCTAAGAAATTGGGGGCTGGTATTTCTAGGTAACTTCGCTGGCGCACTGATGGTTGCCTTTTTTGCCTCGTTTATCCTCACTTATGGATATCAGGCAGACGGTGGCGCCGTTGCAAGCAAGGTAGCAAGTATCGGTGAAGCACGAACACTCGGCTATAAATCCCACGGCATTCTGGGTTGGTTTACCATCTTTATCCGCGGTATGTTGTGCAACTGGATGGTTTCTATGGGCGTAGTCCTTGCAATGATCTCAACCTCCGCCATCAGTAAGATTTTTGCGATGTGGATGCCAATCATGCTCTTCTTCTATATGGTTTTTGAGCATTCGATTGTAAACATGTTCCTGTTTCCATTCTCAATGATCATGGGCGGTGACTTTGAAATTCTTGATTACTTCCTGTGGAACGAAATCCCAACGGCTCTGGGCAACCTGGCTGGCGGATTCTTGCTTGTCGGTCTGCCACTTTATTTGACCCATGTTAGAGAAAGTAAATCCAGAACTCCAAAAACTATCGGCGGTGAAGTGGAAGCTTAATAATACTTATCTCTTTGCACACAACTACATGCCAACCCCAAAGGTCCTCGTGACCTTTGGGGCTATTCTCAGGACGGAGTAGATTGACATTCAACCTAACAATTCCTTAGAAATTCGCTCGGGCCAATACAGTGACAAGGGGCGAAAACCGAGCAATCAGGATTTTCAAGGCATTCGGGTCCCCTCCTCTTCACTGCTACACAGTAAAGGTGTCGCTACAGCCCTGGCTGACGGTATAAGCAGCAGTGACGTAAGTCACGAAGCAAGCCAAACCGCCGTCACCAGTTTCTTTGAAGACTACTACAGCACGTCTGAATCCTGGAGTGTAAAACACTCCGGCATGTGTGTGCTTAAAGCAATAAACTCCTGGCTGTATTCTCAAACCCGGCGCAGTGCGTTTCGCTACAATCTGGACAAGGGCTATGTCTGCACCTTCAGCAGCATCATTTTCAAGTCAAAGACCGCGCACATTTTTCATCTTGGTGATTCCAGAGTGTACGAACTTCACGGCTCCAGACTGGAAACACTCACTAAAGAACATCGAGTCTATATAGACAACGACAAGCATTATCTTCAACGCGCGTTAGGGATGGATGAGCTTGTAGAACTCGATTATCTGACAGTACCTATCAATGCGGGCAGTACCTTCTTGCTCGCGACTGACGGAGTTTACGAATTTCTGTCCGAAGAAGAAATCATTACGCTCTGTACTAAACATACTGACGACCTGAATCTGGCTGCTCAAAAAGTGGTTGAACTCGCTTATCAAAATGGCAGCGACGACAATCTGAGCGTTCAAATCATTCGCGTAGAAAGCACACCTAATCCGGAAGTCAGCGAACTTTATCAATCATTGGGAAAACTGCCATTCCCGCCTATTTTAGAGGCAAGAGACGAGTTTGAAGGCTTCACCATTGTGCGGCCACTCTATCGTAGCCCTCGTAGCCATGTCTACCTAGCGACAGACAAGGCATCGAAACAACATGTCGTTATAAAAGTCCCTTCGACAGAACAGCAAAGCAATACTGAATACCTGGAGAGATTTTTACTTGAAGAATGGATAGCACGAAGGATCAACAGCGCTAACGTGCTCAAACCTTGCGGTATAGAAAGACAGAAAAAGCACCTCTATATCGCGACAGAATATATTGAAGGGCAAACCCTGACCCAATGGATGATCGATAATCCCAAACCGAGCCTCGAGAAAGTACGGGAAATTGTGGAGCAAATTGCCAAGGGCCTTCTCGCATTTCATCGACTGGAAATGCTGCATCAGGATTTACGCCCTGAAAACATCATGATCGAAACGACAGGCACCGTAAAAATTATCGATTTCGGCTCAACATGGGTTGCAGGGCTGGAAGATATTTCACTGTCAGTGACACGTAACGAAATTTTAGGAACTGCCCAGTACACGGCACCAGAATATTTTATTGGTGAATACGGCACACCTCTCTCCGACCAGTTCTCTCTCGCAGTAATCGCCTATCAGATGCTATCCGGCCGCCTGCCCTACGGGGCGGATGTCGCAAAATCTCGTACACGTTCAGCCCAGCGACGTCTGAAATATCGCAGTGTCCTGGACGACGAGCGGGAAACACCCGCCTGGGTTGATTTCACACTGCGCAAAGCACTGAATCCTGACCCCTATAAACGATATGAGGTCATCAGTGAGTTTCTCCATGATTTACGACACCCCAACAAAGGCTTCCTAAATCAAAATCGCGCACCGTTAATGGTAAGAAACCCAATTGCATTCTGGCAAAGTATTTGCTGTTTACTTGTGCTGATCATCATTTATTTGCTCTATCAACAAGCTTCTTAATCCGAAAGAAATCAGGAGTATCACAATGAAGAAAATCGATGTTACCGAAAGCATTATCTTGGAAAAGAAATCCCGAGATCTCACCTGGGAAGCCATCGCTGAAGAAATTGGCATGGGTACCGTTTGGGTTACCTCAGCCTGCCTGGGGATGAACTCCATGCCAGAAGAAGCAGCAGAAAAGCTCTGTGCGTTCCTGAATCTTCCTGAAGGATCAAAAGCTGCACTCATGGAGTACCCGACCAAAGCATGGGACAAAGAAGTTCCCCAAGACCCTTTGATCTATCGACTCTATGAAGTCGTTGGTGTCTACGGAGACACCCTGAAAGAAGTCATTCAAGAAAAGTTTGGTGACGGAATTATGAGCGCCATCGATTTCACGATGGATGTGGACAAGAAGGAAGATCCCAAAGGTGACCGAGTTATTCTGACGTTGAATGGTAAGTTTCTTCCCTACAAAGCCTGGTAAAAACAGCTCAATACCGAGAGGGAAAAAGCCCTCTCGGCTGGGATGAATCTTAAATATCAGCCAAGATGTCTGTCAGCGACAGACATCTTGTCAATGCCAATTACTCCCACTCAATGGTCGCAGGCGGCTTGCTCGATACATCATAACTGACACGGGAAACGCCAGAGATCTCATTGATGATGCGATTGGAAACGGTTTCCAGCAGCTCATAAGGCAAGTGAGCCCAACGAGCAGTCATGAAGTCGATGGTTTCTACTGCACGCAGTGCAATCACCCACTCGTAACGACGTTGATCGCCCACAACACCCACAGATTTGACTGGCAGGAACACGGCAAAGGCCTGACTGGTTTTGTGGTACCAATCTGCTTTGTGCAACTCATCCAGGAAGATTGCATCGGCCTCACGCAGGATGTCGGCGTATTCTTTCTTCACTTCTCCCAGAATACGAACACCCAGGCCAGGCCCCGGGAACGGATGGCGGTAAACCATGTCGTACGGCAGACCCAGCTCCAGGCCAATTTTGCGCACCTCATCTTTGAACAGCTCGCGCAGTGGCTCAACCAGTTCGAAGGCCATATCTTCTGGCAAACCACCCACATTGTGGTGCGATTTTATCACATGGGCCTTGCCGGTCTTGGCAGCAGCGGACTCAATTACGTCGGGATAAATTGTGCCTTGGGCCAGCCACTTAACATCTTGCAGTTTGGCAGCTTCGTCATCGAAGACTTCGATAAAGGTATTACCGATAATCTTGCGCTTGGCTTCAGGGTCCGCCTCACCCTTCAATTTACCCAGGAACAGGTCTTCGGCGTCAGCGCGAATGACTTTCACGCCCATATTCTTGGCGAACATGTCCATAACCTGATCGCCTTCGTCTTTACGCAGCAGGCCGTTATCAACGAAGACACAGGTCAATTGTGAACCAATGGCTTTGTGCAACAAGGCCGCAACTACTGAAGAGTCGACGCCACCGGACAAGCCGAGCAGAACCTTATCTTCGCCAACCTGTTCGCGAACTTTGTTAATAGCATCTTCAACAATATTGGCTGGCGTCCATAAAGCTTTACAGCCGCAGGTTTCCAGTACGAAATGTTCAAAAATACGCTTGCCCTGCAGAGTGTGAGTCACCTCCGGGTGAAACTGCACACCGTAGAAATCTTTTTCTTCGTGATACATACCGGCAATCGCACAGGAATCTGTCGAAGCCATCAACTCAAAGCCTTCAGGCATCTGAGAGACTTTATCGCCATGACTCATCCACACATCCAATAGAGAGGTGCCATCGTGATCCACATGGTCGCGGATATCATGCAGCAAGGCGCTCTTGTTATGAACTTTAACCTGAGCATAGCCAAACTCGCGGATATTAGACCCCTGAACACTGCCTCCCAGCTGCTCAGCCATGGTCTGCATGCCGTAGCAAATACCCAACACGGGAACACCCAACGAAAACACCAACTCGGGTGCTCGTGGTGACTCTCCTGCTGTAACAGATTCAGGGCCACCAGCCAGAATGATACCGCGTGGATCGAAATCGCGAATTTCTTCGTCCGTCATGTCAAACGCACGAATTTCCGAATAAACGCCAATCTCCCGAACACGGCGGGCGATTAATTGAGTGTATTGTGATCCGAAATCGAGAATCAATATACGTTGAGCGTGAATATCCTGGGTCATTGCCTGTCTCGGTTGTGAAAAAAAATCTGCTGTGTGCAATAAACAGTTTTGTTTAATGCAAAAGAGCCAACTCCAAATGACTGGAGCTGACTCATCTATTATTTACGACAGCACCTGAGTGCGTCTTTGCCTGATTAACGACCACCTACTGGGTAGTTAGGCGCCTCTTTTGTGATCTGCACATCGTGCACATGGGACTCACCCATGCCCGCCGAAGTGACACGAACAAACTCGGGCTTGGTGCGCATGGTGTCGATATCAATACTGCCGGTGTAGCCCATGGCGGAACGCACGCCGCCCATCATCTGATGGACAATTGCTGCCAGAGGCCCTTTGTAAGGCACGCGGCCTTCAATACCTTCCGGTACCAGCTTTTCAGTCCCCTGACTGGCATCCTGGAAGTAGCGGTCAGAAGATCCCTGGGTTTTGGACATGGCCCCCAAAGATCCCATACCACGGTATGCTTTGTAGGTACGGCCCTGATACAACTCAACCTCTCCAGGCGCCTCTTCGGTACCTGCCAGCATAGAGCCCATCATCACAGCATGTGCACCTGCAACGAGAGCCTTGGCAATATCCCCTGAGAAGCGAATACCGCCATCTGCAATAACAGGAATGCCGGTGCCTTCAAGAGCACTGACCACATTCGCGATTGCCGAGATTTGCGGGACACCTACACCACTCACAATACGGGTCGTACAGATGGAACCCGGGCCAATACCGACCTTAACACCATCTGCACCGGCTTCAGCCAGAGCCTTGGCGGCTTCACCGGTAGCAATGTTGCCGCCGATGACCTGCACTTCCGGATAATCCTGTTTGATTTTACGCACACGATCCAATACGTTTTTGGAATGTCCGTGGGCAGTATCCACAACCAGAACATCGACACCGGCAGCCACCAGAGCGGCAACACGGTCATCGGTATCAGGACTGGTCCCTACAGAAGCGCCAACACGCAAACGGCCTTCCGGGTCTTTACAGGCGTTGGGGTATTTTTCAGCTTTATTGATGTCTTTAACGGTGATCAGGCCACGAAGTTCAAAACTGTCGTTAACCACCAGTACCTTTTCAATACGGTGCTTGTGCAACAACTCGCGAACCACATCGGCTTCGGCACCTTCTTTTGCGGTCACCAGCTTTTCTTTAGATGTCATGATGCTGGAAACCGGGGCTTCCAGATTGGTCTCAAAGCGCACATCACGGCCGGTAACAATCCCCACCAGATTGCCATTTTCAAGAACAGGCACACCAGAGATATTGTTTTGCTGGGTCAGGGCCACCAAATCACGGATACTGGCGTTCGAGTCAATGGTGATCGGATCTTTAACCACTCCAGCTTCAAATTTCTTTACGGCCCGAACTTCCATGGCCTGCTGCTCGATGGACATGCTTTTATGGATAATACCGATGCCGCCTTCCTGAGCGATCGAGATAGCCAGGCGAGCCTCGGTTACGGTATCCATTGCAGCCGACACCAGGGGGATATTCAAACGAATATCACGAGTCAATTGAGTTTTCAGGGATACATCCTTGGCAGTCACATCCGAATAACCAGGAACTAACAAGACATCGTCGAAAGTCAATGCTTCTTGGGCGATACGTAACATAGGGATCCAACCTCAATCACAGAATTTGCGAACCGCAGATACGACAAAACCGAGGCTGGTTAACTCATTTCTGAGGCCTCTGAAAGTCATTGCTATAGCGGTTCCGAGATAAACGCGGAATTATAGGCTAAATCTGTTAGAGAAGAAACTGATAAAAGCCTTGCCAAACCGCATTCCGGGTGATTCTAAGCTCACTCCAGTGACAGACCTGTGAACACGGGTCGAAAACACAATCATTGGACTGGCGCCATATACCTTTTGACCCCTTGATACACCTCTTGCCCCCCCCTTATGGCCCCACTCTATCAATTCATAACAGTCAATTGAGAGATTGAGCACACAGCCATTGGATGACACAATGCCGCCATGCAGACACCCAATACTTTTCCGCCACAGCAAGCCCAACGAGACGTCATTAGCGTCTCTCAGCTCAATCGTCGCGCGCGCCAGCTGCTCGAAACCCACATGTCACTGCTGTGGGTTGAGGGTGAAATATCCAACTTCGCCTGCCCCTCGTCAGGCCATTGGTACTTCACCCTGAAGGACGCCAACGCCCAGGTGAAATGCGCCATGTTCCGCAACCGGAACCAGCGGGTAAGAACCATGCCGCAACACGGTCAACAGGTCTTGCTACGAGCCCGAGTCAGCCTTTATGAGGGGCGTGGTGATTATCAGCTGATCGTCGAGCATATGGAGGATGCCGGTGAAGGGGCACTGCAAAGGGCCTTTGAAGCACTCAAGGCGCAACTTCATCAGGAAGGCCTGTTTGATCCGGCTCACAAGAAAGCGCTACCCACCCTGCCAGAACACATCGGGGTAATCACCTCCCCGACAGGCGCGGCAATTCGCGACATCCTGCATGTCATGGCCAGACGCTTCCCCTCCATCCCCATCTCCATCTTTCCGGTGGCCGTTCAGGGGGCAGAAGCCGCGGGCCAGATTGCCAGAGCTCTACACAATGCCAATCAGTACAGTAACTGCGACCTGCTGATTGTCGGACGAGGTGGAGGTTCATTAGAGGATCTCTGGCCATTTAATGAAGAAGCTGTCGCCAGAAGCATCTTTGCCAGCCGCATCCCTGTCATTAGCGCGGTTGGGCACGAAGTGGATATCACCATTTCGGATTATGTGGCTGATATGAGAGCCCCCACCCCCTCCGCTGCGGCTGAAATTTGCACGCCAGACGGACAGGAGATGTTACGGCAGTTTTACGGCTATGAAGTGCTGCTCGAAGAGGCTATGGCGCGACGCTTATCCCGCTCCCACGAGCGATTGGCAGCCCTCTCTTCCAGACTGCAACACCCGCGCCAGAGACTGCAATCCCAGGCTCAACATCTGGACAATCTGGAAATACGCCTGCGCCAGAACATCCAAAGAAAGCTGCAACAACAGGACCACCAGCTGCGCAACCTGATTTTGCGTCATGAGACCCTGAACCCGGTTAAGACATTGACCCAGCATCGCAAACAGCTGGACCATCTGGAGCAGCGCCTCAAAACAGGTATGCAGCACCAATTACAACAGGCCCGGCAAGCGCTCAGCAAAAACTCAGCCCTGCTCAACAGTGTCAGCCCACTGAACATTTTACAGAGGGGGTACAGTGTTACCACCGACAGCAACGGGCAAGTGGTCCGTTCCAGCGAAACACTCCAGCCAGGAGATACCCTTTTGACGCGTCTGGCCAAGGGCAATGTAAAGTCAACAGTCACACACACGGATGCCTGAGCCGGTTTCAGGCATCCGCCCGCTCTACAGTTATTATGTGACCTTGCCACACTGAAGGTTTGCCGGCACCGCCACATCCATCTGCGCAGGATTAGGAAGATTCAAATTTGCCATTAACGACACATACTCATCCACATCGCTGACCTGCAACCGGGGATTAAAACGTTTCTCTTCACCAATGGTGCTGACAGTCCAGCCTTTGTAATCGTGCCCCGGGTAAACCCGGGTCGCATCAGGCAGGGTTAACAAGTGGGCATGCAGACTTTGGTATTGTGCTGCCGCATCGCCATTTTGAAAATCGGTTCGCCCTGTTCCCCTGATCAACAGGGTATCCCCTGTAAACACACGATCGCCTTCCGGAGTTTTAAAATACAGACAGTACGAATCATCGGTATGACCCGGGGTATAAAGCACCGTCAATGACAACTCATCGACGCTAATAACATCCCCATGACGAAAGGTCTCAGAGACACAGGCCGCGCCAGTTTGCTCACCCATCATGGTCACACAACCGGTCTCATCCCGCAGCCCCCCCAGAGCGGTAACATGATCTGCATGCACATGAGTATCGACAGCGATACTGAGCTTCAGATTTAATTCCTCCAGCAACTGAAGGTACAGCGGAATCTGTTCTTTCACCGGATCGATGAGCAGCGCGTTACCTTCTTTGCCGCCTAACAGATAGGTGTAAGTCGAGCTTTCACGATCGAATAATTGTCGAAAAATCATAGGGACCTCCTTATTACACTGGCACTTGTCTCAAAGGCTTCAAGCGGCCTTATTCCAGGGCATACGCGCCAATATCATGGCCATAGCACACGTATCGGTGATTCCCGCAAACATCAGCCCGGCACCGACAAAACCCGATACTGCGTAAGCCCAGGGAGTTACCAGCGCACCGAGCACTACCCCCAGCAACACCAGAGCCCCCGCGGCGATTCTCACCTGACGCTCCAGTGAAATAACACTTTGCTCACCACGCTCCTGAACATCCGCAGGAAGTGCCTGCACCCCACCAGCCACAACACACACCGGATTATCCAACCCGGCAAACGTTTTATCTGCGGCCATTTCGCTGCGCTTACCTGACTGACAAATCAGATAGACGGTGTCATCTGCAGCCAGATTCTGCTGTTCTGCAACCCTTTTAAGCTGATCTGACGTCAAATCCTGCAAAGGCAGATTGACCGTTCCCTGACAACGCAGACCAGCAAACTCACCGCCAGTTCGTACATCAACACACAGGGGGATTTCTCCACTCTGAACACGCTTGGCAAACTCAGCTGCCGATATAGTTTGGTAGCTCATAATCATTACTCTTCTGGACAAAACAATTCTTTCAACAAAGCGACCACACGGACTGCTCGCTCACCTTTGATTCGATAAAAAACCGACTGACCTTCACGGCGGGTTTCCACCAATCCAGCGTTACGCAAATTGGCCAGATGCTGGGACAACGCGGATTGACTCAAGGCCACCCTCTCATTCAACTCGCCAACCGACATCTCGCCCTCAATTAAGGTGCACACAATCATCAGACGATTTTGATTGGCCAATTGCTGTAAGAGCGATGCCGCCTCACCGGCATGGACTTGTAATCTGGAGAGATCCATAAACTGGCACCATCAATATTAGACATCTCTAATATATGCCGATATATTAGAAATATCTAATATTTAAAAGGAGCAAAGAAGGCTTAAAACCGACACTATGAGAATAACCAAACCTTAAAGAGCTTCACATCCCGCAGCGGCAACTTACCGCTACTTGATAAATTACGGCTCCAAAACAAAAAAGAGGCCCGCAGGCCTCTTTTGATGTCGCTTAACAGCTTTTAATGCCTGAACTCATTAACCACTTCGTTGAGAGAATTGCCCATCACCAACAGCTCTTTGCCCGCCGCAGATGTATTATCACTCTGCTCAGTTAAAGTGTGAGAGATTTCTGCTACACGGTTAACGTTACGATTGATTTCCTCTGCCGCATGACTTTGCTCTTCTGCTGCAGTAGCTATCTGGGTATTCATGTCGTTGATCTGGTGCATCATGTTATGAATATTGCCCAGAATTTCAGCTGATCGGCTCACTAGGCTAATGCCTGTTTCTGCCCTCTCGTTGGAGCGAGTTACTTTTCCGACCACCTCATGGGTGCCGGTCTGGAATTCTGCAATGGTTTCACGAATGGTCACTGTGGATTCCTGAGTTCGCTGAGCCAGTGTACGAACTTCATCTGCGACCACCGCAAAGCCGCGCCCTTGCTCACCAGCACGAGCGGCCTCAATAGCTGCATTCAGTGCTAGCAAGTTGGTTTGCTCGGCAATCCCCTGGATGGTATCGAGAACAGTCTCGATGTTTTTACTGTTTTCCTCCAGAGTCAGCATGGCTGCCGCTGCGGCCTGCACCTCTTCGGTTAACAGCTGAATTTCTCCTCTGGCCTCTTCTCCTGCCCGGGTGCCACTCATGACCTCATCAAGAGTTTGAGTAACCGTACCTGCCGCCTCAGAGGCATTTCTGGCAATTTCCTGGATGGTGCTGTTCATTTCATTCACAGCGACAGAGGCCTGCTCAACTTCACGATTTTGGGATGCGGAAAGGTCCTGAAGCTCGACACTTGAACCCGACATTTGATGCGCTGCTGCACCAACCTGAGTGGCGGTATCCTGGATTTGCTTCATCAGCTCTTGCAGTACATCCAGCATACGATCGAAGGCAGCCCCCATTTGACCCAGCTCATCGTTCTGAGTGTGATTTAAACGCACACTCAGATTTTTGGTTTCGACAATATTCACCATATTGTCTTTAAATCGACCGATGGGCACAAAGATAGAACGGGCCACCCAGTAGCTGAACGTCGCAACAACAAGTATTACCAGCACAATCCCCATTAACAGCTTGTTTTCACCTGATTCCAGCTCATCCAAAATGCTGCTGTCCAGCTCATCCTGCATGGTTTCAAACTGTTCTTCCATGGCGTGAATGGCCGAGCGCATGTTACCTCTGACACCATCATTCTTGGTAAGACCAATTTCTTTTTCAGCGTCAACCAGACGCTCGAAATCATCTGAGTAACGACTCATCAAGGTCTGAACCTTACTCGCAATATCCGACCCTATACGAGACTCCGCAACTGTTTTTTCCAGCTCAGATATAAACGATTGAACACCCTCTTCAAAACGAGTCACGTATTTCACATCCCGACGCAACATGAAGTCTTTCTCATGACGGCGCAGCATTAACATTGCGACTTTAAGCTCAGGGTTATCGGACAAGTTTTGCTCTACTTCGTGTACAGCCTTCCTTAACTGGCCGTACAAGCCACTTTGACTATCCAGACCGATACGTTGCTGGATATCGACCAACTGATTAAAAGTATCGGCGTATTTGGTGATGTAATTCTCCATTACCGTCAAACTTGACGTATCCACACCGGAGCCTTGCAATAGCTGTTCAACGGTTTTGAGCTGCCGACCAGCCTGGGCGAAGTCCTGCTGAAAGACTTCAACATAGGACAATTCCCTTCGAGCTATAAAGTCCTTTTCCGATCGGCGCAGTTTCAACATGGTGATTTGAGCATTTAGCAGAACCTGCTCCGAAGCTTCCAGCTTCTTCTGTGAAGTGGCATTGATTGCAACCAATCCCCAAACAAGCAAGAGGCCAAGCACAGCGATCGCTGCCACCATCAGCAGTTTACGTTTAATCGTTAAGGTCATTCCAAATGTGTCCTGTGAGTCTTCGGAGTAATCAATACTCATATATCGACTGCACAGAGGCTAAACTTTAGTCAGACTGAGATTTAACGTACAAAATTGATTTTTTTGCAAAGAATCATTTGAAAGAAAGGATATGGCGCAAGCCACGCACTACAAAACCGGGCTTTAGCCCGCTTTGTATTTTCATGAGCGAGAGAGGAAAAAGAAATTTGATATCGCCATCTGAGCAGCATGTAGAATGAGGCGACAGAGACACAAAAGTTAGAAGGACTCGAGCAACACAACCGCGTGGGCTTCGATGCCCTCTTTTCGACCGGTAAACCCCAGCTTTTCTGTGGTAGTGGCTTTCACATTGACCTGGTCGGCATCAGCCTCCAGATCCCGGGCAATATTGTGGACCATTGATTCAATGTGCGGCGACATTTTAGGCGCCTGGGCAACCACAGTCATATCGGCATTGGCCAAGCGATACCCCTTGGATTTCACCTTGGCAAACACCATCCGCAATAAAGCCCGGCTGTCGGCATTTTTATAATTCGCGTCCGTATCGGGAAAATGCTTTCCAATATCGCCCAGGGCAACCGCCCCCAGCAAAGCATCACAAAGAGCGTGCAACAGCACATCACCGTCCGAATGGGCAATGAGTCCTCTTTCATAGGGGATCACCACACCACCAATGACAATCTTGTCGCCCTCACCGAAAGCGTGAACGTCATAACCGTGACCTATTCTCATAGAGCTACCTTTGTTTTACTGCCTGCAAACTAAATGATGCCCATCCATGGAGGGACGATACACTAGCTGTCCTGCAATTTCAGAATCAGCTCGGCCATGGGAATATCTTCCGGGCGAGTAACTTTGATATTGTCCCGGCGTCCTTCCACCATCAATGGAACATAGCCAGCACTTTCCACCGCTGATGCCTCGTCAGTAATGGTAATATCCTGCTGGAGAGCAGACCGCAGCGACCGGGACAAAATACCATAACGGAACATTTGCGGAGTTTGCGCCTGCCAAAGCACACGACGATCTACGGTTTCTTCAATACCGTAATTATCATTCAGGCGTTTGACGGTATCACTGACCGGCACCCCAAGAATACCGCCGACCAGGTGCTCCTCGAGCTTCTCCACCAACTCTTCGACATCTCTGAGATCCACACACGGACGGGCCGCGTCGTGCACCATCACCCAATCCAGAGGCTGCATGTACTCGTCCAAAGTGTCCAAGCCGTTGAGCACTGAGTCGCAACGCTCCTTGCCACCTTCAATTACCCGAATTTTTTCATGATTGAATACAGGAAGTGTCGACCAGTAGGAGTCCAGCGGATGCACGACAACCACAATGCCTTTCAATTGGGGCAATTGCAGTAACCGCTCCAGAGTATGCTCAAGAATGGTTTTGCCATTCAAGGTGAGGTATTGCTTGGGCTTATCAGCCCCCATCCGGGAGCCTACACCCGCGGCTGGGACAATCACCCAGTAGCCTTGACCGGACTGCCAGTAACTTTCTTCAGTTAGAGTTTGTGACATGCTGACGCTGTGGCCTTTTATTTTTTCTCTGAGGGATCGACAACCATAAAGAAGGTTTCGTCAGGCTTGATCATTCCCAAATCTTCCCGGGCTCTCTCTTCAACCGCATCGATACCCGACTTAAGGCCTTTGACTTCCGTTGCCAACACCCGATTTCTTTCACGCAAACGGTCATTTTCCAATGATTGGGTCTTGATCTCTTCATTCAGGCGAACCACATCCGCCAAACTGCCCTCACCTACCCACAGGCGATATTGCAGGCCTGCAAGCAGTATCAGCAATATTGGAATAAGCCACTTCATAGTGAAACCAGACGTTCAAGGGAAGATATTGAAGAATAAGATACCACAAACACCAGAGACGAACAGTGAGAGACAACCAGAATCACGATTTTGTAGCCCATACAAAACAGGCCGGGGTTACCGGCCTGTTTTGATGTACACCTGATCTCACCGGCTGGGCTTATTTGAACTCAGCACGACCACGGTAAGGTGCTTTTTCACCCAGTTCGGCTTCAATGCGCAGCAGACGGTTATACTTGGCTACGCGGTCTGAACGACACAGTGAACCGGTCTTGATTTGACCCGCTGCCGTAGCAACCGCCAGATCAGCAATGGTAGTGTCTTCAGTCTCACCGGAACGGTGAGAAATCACCACGGTGTAACCTGCATCTTTGGCCATTTTGATAGCGTCCAGAGTTTCGGACAGGCTGCCAATCTGGTTGAATTTGATCAGGATTGAGTTGGCAACGCCCTTCTCGATACCTTCTTTCAGGATTTTGGTGTTGGTTACGAACAGGTCATCACCCACCAGCTGGATTTTGTCGCCCAGTTTTTCAGTCTGGTATTTCCAGCCGTCCCAATCGGACTCATCCAAACCATCTTCGATGGAAATAATCGGGTATTGCTCGCACAGTTCGGCGAGAAAATCACTGAAGCCTTCTGAGCTGTACACTTTACCTTCACCGGACAGGTCGTATTGACCGTCTTTGTAGAACTCGGAAGCTGCACAATCCAGAGCCAGGGTCACATTATCCCCCAGCTTGTAACCGGCATTCTCTGTGGCTTCTTTAATAACAGCCAGAGCGTCGGCGTTGGAAGCCAGGTCTGGAGCAAAACCACCTTCATCACCAACAGCCGTATTCAAACCTTTACCGCTGAGAACTTTCTTCAGAGAGTGGAAGATTTCAGCACCGGCCTGCAGGGCTTCTGCAAAAGTCTTGGCGCCAACGGGCTGAACCATAAATTCCTGAATATCAACGTTGTTGTCCGCGTGCTCACCGCCATTGATGATGTTCATCATGGGCACTGGCATGGTATATTGACCCGGAGTGCCGTTGATGTCGGCGATGTGCTGGTACAGAGGGATGTTCTTGTCCGCCGCTGCGGCTTTGGCTGCTGCCAGAGAGACAGCCAGAATGGCATTGGCACCAAAGTTTGCTTTGTTCTCAGTGCCATCGGCGTCGATCATGGCTTTATCAAGCGCACGCTGATCAGCCGCATCCATACCGACCAACAGATCCTTGATGGAGGTGTTTACATTAGCAACGGCCTTCAAAACGCCTTTGCCCAGGTAGCGACCTTTATCACCGTCACGTAATTCCAGGGCTTCGCGAGAACCGGTTGATGCTCCGGAAGGTGCACAGGCAGAACCAACTACACCTGATTCCAGAATCACATCAGCATTGACAGTTGGGTTGCCACGAGAATCCAGCACCTCGTAGGCTTTGACATCAACAATCTTACTCATTTCAGCAAACTCTCCGTTTGTATAATGATGAGATGTTTAACGAAGGTTAAAAACGTATGCCTCTAGCCCGCGTACCACTTCTCGTTGTATTAAATTCTTTCAACCTGTGAAAGGTCTCACCAACCCGTCATTGCCACTGCAACAACCTTCACAGGCTTGTGCCAGAAGTCTCGACTATCGAATATCCAGCACCGGCAAATTCTTGATCACGTCATCCACAGCTTTCATTTCTGCCAGGAATGGCTCCAGCTTGTCCAGAGGTAAAGCGCTTGGGCCATCGCACTTGGCCTGATCCGGATCGGGATGAGCCTCCAGGAACAAACCGGCCAGACCGGTTGCCAGACCAGCACGTCCCAACTCAGCCACCTGATGACGGCGACCACCGGAAGCAGCCCCCATTGGATCACGACACTGCAACGCGTGGGTGACATCAAAAATCAAGGGCGCGCCGCCGCTGACTTCTTTCATGGTACGGAAGCCCAGCATATCCACGACCAGGTTGTCGTAACCAAAGCAGCTGCCACGTTCACACAGCATGATCTGTTCGTTACCGCATTCGGCAAACTTTTCAACGATATTTTTCATTTGCCCGGCACTGAGAAACTGGGGCTTCTTCACATTGATAACCGCACCGGTTTTCGCCATGGCTTCAACCAGGTCGGTCTGACGAGCCAAAAACGCTGGCAACTGGATCACATCACAGACTTCTGCAACCGGCTGGCACTGATAAATTTCGTGCACATCAGTAATCACCGGGACATTAAAAGTCTGTTTGATCTCGGCAAAAATTTTCAAGCCTTCTTCCATCCCCGGACCTCGGTAAGAGTGCACAGAAGAACGGTTTGCCTTGTCAAAGGAAGCTTTAAAAACGTAGGGAATCCCCAGTTTTTCAGTGACTTTGACGTAGTGTTCAGCCACTTGCATGGCCATATCACGAGATTCCAATACATTCATGCCGCCAAACAAGGTAAACGGCTTGTCATTGGCAACTTCGATGCCCTGAACAGCGATAGTTTTGTTTTTCATGATTTTCCTTAAGATCGCTTGTTATCGAGCGCCGCCTGGATGTAGCTGGTAAACAGCTTGTGCCCATCACGAGGGGTCGATGTGAATTCAGGGTGGAACTGGCAGGCCACGAACCAGGGATGATCTTCAATTTCGACCATTTCTACCAGGTTGTCATCCGCAGACCAGCCACCGATTTTCAGACCGGCTTTTTGCAGCTGGTCTACATAGTTGTTGTTCACTTCGTAGCGATGACGGTGACGCTCAACAATCACATCTGCCTCATAGACTTCACGGGCTTTGCTACCCGGGACCAGTCGACATTCCTGAGCGCCCAGACGCATGGTGCCACCAAGATCCGATGCTTCATCACGTTTTTCCACATCGCCATCAGCGGTAATCCACTCGGTGATCAGACCAATCACCGGATTCTTCGTATCTTTGGAAAACTCGGTGCTGTTGGCGTCTTTCAAACCCAGTACATTACGGGCAAATTCGATAACAACAGATTGCATGCCCAGGCAGATGCCGAGATAAGGGACCTTGTTTTCACGGGCGTATTGAACCGCTTGCAACTTACCTTCCAGACCACGCTCACCAAATCCACCCGGAACCAGAATTGCGTCGACACCCTCAATCAGGGAAGTGCCCTGTGCTTCCACGTCTTCTGCATTGATGTACTTCACATTCACTTTGGTGCGCGTGTGAATACCGGCATGGGTCAGTGACTCATTCAGAGATTTGTAGGCATCCAGCAGCTCCATGTACTTACCCACCATGGCAATGGTGACTTCATGCTCTGGATTCAGTTTGCCATCAACCACACGATCCCACTCGGACAAATCAGCTTCTGGAGCTTCCAGACCGAAGTTTTCCAGAACAATTTCGTCCAGCTTGTAGTCTTTCAACAGCTGAGGGATCGAGTAGATGGTTTTCGCATCAGGCAGTGGCACAACCGCACGCTCAGCCACGTTGGTAAACAGGGCAATCTTGCGGCGGGAATCTTCATCCACTTCGCGCTCGGAACGGCACAACAGGATCTCCGGCTGCACCCCGATAGAACGCAACTCTTTTACCGAGTGCTGGGTTGGCTTGGTTTTGGTCTCACCGGCGGTGGCGATATAAGGAACCAGAGTCAGGTGAATCCACTGGGCTCGCTCACGACCCAGCTCAACTTTCAGTTGACGGGCGGCTTCGAGAAACGGCTGGGATTCGATATCACCAACGGTGCCGCCGATTTCCACCAGCGCGATATCAGCATCGCGGCCACCTTCCAGCACACGGCGCTTGATTTCATCGGTAATGTGAGGGATCACCTGTACGGTACCCCCGAGGTAGTCGCCACGACGCTCTTTGCGCAACACGGTCTCGTAAACACGACCGGTGGTGAAGTTATTGCGGCGGCTCATTTTGGTGCGGATAAAACGCTCGTAGTGTCCGAGATCCAGGTCGGTTTCGGCGCCATCTTCAGTGACATAAACCTCACCGTGCTGGAAAGGACTCATGGTGCCGGGGTCGACGTTGATGTACGGATCGAGCTTGAGGACCGTTACTTTCAGGCCCCTGGACTCCAGAATTGCGCCCAGAGAAGCGGAGGCGATGCCCTTACCCAAAGAAGAAACAACACCACCAGTTACGAAGATATATCGCGTCATAAGAACCTTGCTGAATTAACGATCAAATATTGGGGTAAGGCCGCTTGAAATCATCGTTGAGTTTCCGTTATGAAAGACCGTCTTCGTCACGTTCAGATGACCGTCTTAACAGGAACTACAGCAAGCCCTTAAGATGGGACGCCAGTCTACCGGAAACCCCTCTTTGCCTCAATCGGAAATAGGGCCGCCCGGGAAGGAAATCGGGCTTAAACGGACAATTCGCTGACTTTTGGGACAAGCGACATGCAGTGGCGGATAAATTAGCGACAACGGACCCTAGTTCTGGCCTGCCACAGCCTCACACCGAAGTCGATAACCCGGCTCTGAAACAGCCTCCCAGCCCTTGCAGTACCAGAGGTCTGCCACCACGGCTATCTCATCCCCCACCACTAACAGGGGCAGCTGATAGCGCAGCCAGGGCTCCAGGTCGGACTCCTGAAGCAGTTTTTTCAATGTCTGGGAGCGATCCCGCCAACTGGGATGACAACGCTCGCCGCCCTGTCGCGCCCTTACCTTGAAGCCCCCTGCCGGCAACCGGAAACCGCCCTGCTCCACCTCTTCCAAAGTGAGCTGCCAGCGGCCCCACTGCAATGGCTCAAGATCATTCCAGCACAGAGTGGCATCTGTCGTCTGCTTCGTTAATTCAGCCGGCAGGAGGAATAACCGCTGACGAAAGCGTCTCAGCCGAACTGTTCCCCATAGCACTTCTGCCCCGCTGTCTTCCCGGCCCCCGATCAGCTGGGTCTCTACCTCTTGCAAATGAACCCGCTCAGGAGGATTCAGGTTCTGTCGCTCCAGCCAATAACGAATGAGATTGCCCCGCCGAAACGATGACAGCGTCTGAAGAGCTGCCAGACTGATACTGCTGCCCAATCTTTCCTGCCGCCAATCCATTTGCTGCCAATCCTGGCCAGCGACTTCCTGCGCCAACTGATCCGACTGACGGCACAGTTCGGCACTCTGCTGCCATTGACCGGTAAAATCCGGCCAGCGTTGCTGCACCGCAGGTAACACCTGATGACGCAGGTAATTGCGATCAAAGTCGAGCGAGCTGTTGCTGTCATCTTCTACCCAGGACAGCTTCCACTGGCATGCCTGCTCCTCCAGGGCGGAACGTCTCAGACCCAGCAGCGGTCGATACAGGACTCCCGCTCCAACAGAACGCTGGTCAACCATCGCCGACAACCCCTTCGGCCCACTCCCCCGCAACAACCTGAGCATCAGGGTTTCCGCCTGATCATCCTGATGATGGGCCAGCAAGAGGCCATCCCCCGGCAAAAGAGTTTGCTCAAAGACCTGATAGCGGGCTTGTCGGGCCGCGTCCTCAATGCCTCGCCCGCCGGATTCCACCGAGACGCGCTCAACAACCAACTCCACACCGAGAGCATCACACTGACGCTGGCAATGGGTTTGCCATTCATCCGCGTAATCGGATAAACCATGATGTATATGCAATGCCATAACAGGCTGCGAGGGATTTATGCAAACCAGCCCCTTTAACAACACGGTCGAATCCAGACCGCCACTGTATGCCACCCACCAGCGCTTAACCGCAGGATGAGCTGTGACAAACTTCTGTAGGGTTTCTAAAATGACTGACATGGATTCCACTGTTTACACGTTCATAGCTTTTACAGACCCAAGACCCGGCACCATCAATGCTATTCAATGGTGAACTCGTGATTTGGCTCAATTCTATCAGCTGCCATACAATGCTCCCATTCAGTCTTGGTCAACTATCGTTATAAATATTCATTTAAAACCCTACAGCGGCAATCAACTTCATGAGTACAGAAGCAAGCGCATCCCCAAACACGCCTAAAACCCTGCCTTTTGGCAGCTGGCCGTCTCCCATCACCAGCAACTTACTGACTCAACAAAGTGTGCGTCTGGGAGAGCCTCAAATCTCAGCCGACGGCAGCTACTGGATAGAATCCAGACCGCAGGAGCAGGGGCGCAGCGTTTTGATGTTTCAGCGTTTTGGCGAACAATCCCCTGCCGAAGAAGTCTTGCCCCGTGAAATTGGCGTGCGCACCAAGGCCCACGAATACGGTGGTGCCAGCTACCTGGTAACCGATCAGGGATTATTCTATGTCGACGCAAACGATCAAAGGGTCTATCAATGGACAGGCACCGAATCGGTCGCCCTCACCCCTGAGGGCCATTTCCGCTATGCAGACTTTTGCCTCGACCCACACCGACGTCGCTTGATCTGTGTGCGTGAAGATCATCGACAACCAGGACAGGAAGAAATCAACGAACTCGTCGCCATTGATATTGAGCAACCAATGAGCAGAGACGTTGAAGTACTGGTCAGTGGTCACGACTTTTTTTCCAATCCAGGCCTGTCACCGGATGGCGCTCACCTGAGCTGGCTGTGCTGGGATCACCCCCACATGCCCTGGGACACGACCGAGTGCTGGCTGAGCCCACTGGACTCTGAAGGCGTGCCCGACAATCCTTTACTGGTCGCCGGAGGTCATGGCGAGTCTGTGTTTCAACCCCAGTGGAGTCCTTCCGGGCAACTGTTTCTGGTGTCCGATCGCACCAACTGGTGGAATCTCTATCGACTGGACGAAGAAGGCTTAACCGCCATCACCAACCTGGAAGCCGAATTTGCCACACCGCAATGGGTATTTGGCATGTCGACTTACAGTTTTTTGAGTGGACACGAAATTCTGGCCTGCTTCACCCAGAACGGTCAGTGGCAACTGGCGTATATCGACGCTTACCAATACACCTGCCAGCCACTGGAGACCGACTTTACCGACATCAGCCAGATTCAAAGCCTGAATCAGCGCAGCGTCTTTCTGGCAGCCAACCCCTGTCAGGCCAGCCAGTTAATGCAACTGTCCGGCACTCTGGTGGACTCCATGCAGTGCCTGGCCCAGTCCAATAGCACCCCTCTGGATACTGCCTTTATCAGCCAGCCACAAGCGGTTACCTTTTCGACAGGTTCCGACAAGGACACTGAAAACCCTCCGGTTGCTCACGCGTTTTATTACCCCCCATGCAACCCGAATGTCACGGCACCTGAACACGACGCGCCACCTCTGGTGGTGCTCTGTCATGGCGGCCCCACCGGCGCGACCGAGACAGGTCTGAATCTGAAAATTCAGTACTGGACCAGCCGGGGTTTTGCCGTGATTGATGTCAATTACCGCGGCAGCACCGGTTACGGTCGTCAATACCGTGAGCAACTCAACCGCGCATGGGGGATCCACGACGTCGAGGATGTGTGTGCGGCGGCCAATTATCTGGTTGCCAAAGGATTGGCGAACCCTGAACAGATCGCAATCAAAGGCAGCAGCGCGGGCGGCTACACGGTTCTGGCTGCCCTCACGTTCAGCAACACCTTTAAAGCCGGCGCCAGCCTTTACGGCATTGGCGATCTGGAAACGCTGGCGACGGACACCCACAAGTTTGAATCCCGCTATCTGGACACACTGGTTGGCGACTATCCGCAAGAGCAAGACCTGTATCGTCAGCGCTCCCCCATTCATCATGCAGAGCAACTGAACTGCCCGGTGATTTTCTTTCAGGGACTGGACGACAAGGTTGTGCCGCCCAATCAAGCACAGGCCATGGTCGATGCACTGGATCAAAAACAGGTGCCGGTGGCTTATGTCCCGTTCGCCGGAGAAGGCCACGGTTTTCGAATGGCCAGTAGCATCCAGCGCTGCCTGGAAGCCGAATGGAGTTTTTACGGACAGGTATTCGGTTTTGATGTCCCCGACACCATAGAACCCGTTCAGGTCAAAAATCTCAATCATTCCCGTGGGGAGGACGCCTGATGGGACGCTGGAGACCACCCCGCGGACGGGGCTCTGCCTACATCACCCCCCAGGGAGCCAAGCGACTGCAGGATGAACTGACACAACTGTGGAAAGTTGAGCGCCCCCAGGTGACGGATGTCGTCCACGAGGCAGCCAAGAATGGCGACCGCTCAGAAAACGGGGACTCCGGGTTACAACCCCAGTTTTCATACTAATTTAAAAAATACCCAAGCTATTCAATGAGTTAAAAATAGTATAGATAATAAATTAAAGTACTATTTTTGACCTTCCGCGTTCTAAAAGGCCAATAAGCAAATCTGACGACCTCGATGAATGAAGCCTTGCATAAAAATCGAAGTCAACTTCAGAGGCTGCAGACACACCCACAATACTTTTGGCCGTACGACCTGAAAAATCAATTTACCTACCATCGCTTTGACGACGCAAGCCCTGCATTCCAGATAAAGGACCGCAATCATTAGGCGTCTTATACGATGAGATCCCCTTCAGGTAGCCATTAACAACCTCGCCAATAGTATTAACACTACTGCTATCGGTAGTCACAAACCCTAATGGCATGGTGACTGGTAACTCGCTCTTAACGCAATGATATATCACTACTGCCAGCTCCCCCTCCCATAACATCACCTCGACACTTCCATCCAGAAAGCCTTCAAGAAGGCCATTTGCAAACTTGCTATAATCGCCTAGCTCGCTCCGCCACTGCTTCACAGCAAAGAAATCATCCGTGCTTGATACGGGTAGGTAGAGCCTTGGAATATAGAGCTTTCTATCACCAACCTCCGCCTTCATTAAGAAATCGCTGATACACGCCCTTAAACGCCCGCTTTTACCCCAGAACGGATCACTTGGCACAATCCATGAAAATGCCTTCGGAGCAGTGTGCGACTTTTTCTTTTGCCGTAGCGTCTTTAGACGAGATTCCAAGGCCTTGAGCACCTTGCCCCAGCTATCTCTCATATAAACGGGACCTAAAAAGCTCATACGGCTTTCGCCTTGATTTTCTTCCAGCCTGTGTAGGTCGTCTAAGTATTCAGGTGTTAGTAAGTTAGTTTTGGAGTCAAAAACTTGCAATGACTGAGAGTCACCAACAGTTTGCATCGCCCGTAGAATCGCAACAGTGTTTTCGGTTCTAGAGAGATCAGCCATCTCATTTGTCATCAATGAGTGCACGATCTCCGAATTATTAAGTTGTTCAAAATCTTCCCGAACAACAGATTGCCCCTGCCAATCTAGCTTAAATACAGTCTCTAGTCTTAAAGGGATGTCGCGAAGCTTATCAACAGCATTAACTGTATAAACAGAGGGGCGTTCCTGGCCTTCAGAATAGACACTCTTCGGCAGAAAGCCTTGATCGAGAATTTTATTAAACTGACGCTGGAAATGAACTTCAACTCTCTTAGCGCTTGATGCACGGTTGCTGTTCTCAACTTCCAGGCGGACAGCATTGTGCCAACTGCCACTATGCTTCTCATTACCGAGACAGCTAAAGCTGGCTAGTTCAAACGCTAGTGTTGCCCCACTGTCTTGAACCATAGATAACTGAGGGACATCACCTATACCGACAAAATAATCTTGAGCTTTAGAGGTTAGGCAGAGACGTCCATTGGCATTTAGCGTTAACTCTTCGCGCTGTACAAGATCTTTCACTGCCTCATCTATCTCTAGCGGACTTAGACCAAAAAAATTCGCCAGCTGAGTTTTGTTCATTGGTGCTAGATGCACCAATCGCAAGATAAATTCTCTAATGAACGGCAGCGCCTTCTGCGAGACATACGAAAATTGGATTTTGAAACGCTGAGCTGGAACTAGAAAATCAATCTCATGGTAAGTCAGCTGAATTTCCTTACTCATTACTGTACGCCCCCATGCTTCGCATTCACGAACTGGAATCCTGCCTTAGGACCTTGTTCTTCCATATAATTAATCACGGCACCCAATGGCAGTTCTTTATTATTTCCACTCCTCCACATGGCGCTATTTCCAACAATCAACAAGCGATCCATCGCTCGGGACATAGCGACGTTAATTCTGTTAGGGGTTCTCAAAAAGCCGGGGGTATAGTCACCATCAGAACGCGTTAACGTGAGAATTATAATCCGGTTTTCTTTCCCCTGGTAACTATCAACGGTGTCAATCTTAACTAGGGATTTAAATGATTCAGCCCACACTTCTTGACTGAATTTCTGTCGCACATGACGTTTCTGCTCGCCGTACATACAGATAACCCCAATTGCCGCTTCGTTCTCCCCTACAACAGACGAAAGCCTGTTAACAAGTTCCTCGTCGGCCGCTATTTTTTTCAAAATAGAAATAATTTGATCTGCCTCACAAGGGTTAAGGATACTTTTCCCTTTGCCTTCTATATGATTGGCCCGTCCACCCAGTGGCGAAGTGTCTAGCCAGGTAACTGTGCTATTTAAGACCTCAGGCACACCCCAATATATATCCGGAACCTCTCGGTCACCGTTTTCTAGCTTTCCATCATAAAAAGTCGCAGATACTAGATTGCCAATAGGATCAGCCATACGGTACTGGGTTAATAAAGCTGCACTAGCTTGTCGACCGTAGTCAGAATTAAACGCTCGAGCAAAATCACTTTGCAAAATTTCATCAAGGTCAGACCTATCGGCCGACAAGCCCAACTTTTTCGCCAACGCCTGCTTATGGGTTTCAGAATATAGAGGCGGAAGCTGTAGATGATCACCAACCAAAAGCACTCTCTTAGCTGACTGCATAGCGATTGCTAGCTCGCTGGAAATTGAACGCGCAGCCTCATCAATAATCACCCAATCATAAACATTGTTATGTATACCTATATGCCCCTGACCAATACCTACACAGGTACCGGTAACCAGCTGGCGCGATCGTGCATAAAACTCGTCATAGTTCACACGTTCGCCACGTAAAGCGCTTTGCATATCACAAGAAATTTTTGCAAGTGCACGAACTTTTCGGGCTTCTGATGGTGTCACGGCATAGTCAAGGCATAGCTTATGAACCAGCTGATCCTTCGCATCACGAGGCGCCATATCTTGTTTAAGTTCAACCTCATAGTCATTTATTAAACTATCGCTAATGGTTAGGCGTAACTCTTGTATAAGCTTGTCTAAGTCCTCTTTATCATCACCCTCTGTTTCACTGGAAAATTGATGCATAAGTTTTTCTAAATGATCAATCTTTTGAAATAGATCAAGCTCAGCAAGGACTATGCTAGATATAAACTCAGGCTCCAAACCCAAAGCATCGCTTAGGTTTTCTACACGATATTTTCGCTCTGCATTAAACAATTCACGTTTTTGAGATGTTATAGCTTGCGAATAAACATCTTTGAGGCCAGTTGACACTGCCGCCTCTCGGTTACTAAAACGAACAACTTCAAGCTCAGTTTTCAAACGCTTGCAGTGTTTTCTAATCCTTTCCGCTGCAGTATTAACCGCCTCATGAGATTGGCTCACCAATAAAATTCTGCGCGCTCCCTGCGCCTCAATCAAATGATGAACGAAGGCAGCAATAAATTCTGTCTTACCTGTACCAGGAGGCCCCTGCAATAACGATAAAGGACCATGGTTCAACAATTTAGAAAAAGCACTGCGCTGCTGCACGTTAAGGCTAATTTTATTGCCCTGCGCATCCATGCGGTCATAACGGGAAAAGTCGTCCTTGGTCAAGGGCAATCCATACTGAGTCGCTGCCCGAGTGCAATCTGAATCAAATAACTGCATTAATTCAGGCATAACACCCTCGCAATCAAGCAGTTTTTGAAGCGCAGCTTTACGCTTCCGATAAGAAGCGCGATCTTGCTTGCTACGAAAATAAACTGTGTCACCTTCACTTAATCTTCGAGCAGTAGGGCGAAGATCGGTCAATCGAACCTCTCCTAACGCAGACTTTTTGAGCAAAACTTTCCCTAAAAAGCGCTCCCCCCCCTCGTCATCCACTAATAAAGCTTCAACCTCATCAGATTGGGAGAAGGCCCCCAAAGGATCTGCATCACCAGCATAGGGAAGCCTCAATTCACCTTTTCGCCCTGGCACTTCAACAGAGTCGCCATCAAGATAAACATTGGGGTGGGACTGTGTTTCAGTCTCTAAAATAGCGCGCCAGAGCTTTGCCGTAGGAAGCTGTTGAAGCTTACGAGCTTGCTGTTTTTCTATCGGTGAAAGGGTCTTCTCAAAGGCCAGCCTAAGCTCTTCTGTCAGCGCAGCATCGGAAGCCTCTTCTTTCTGAGCAATAGTCTCATCTGGCGCTATCGTCTCTTCAACAAGCCCGTGAAATAGCTCCTCATAGCTCATTAACTTACTAAGTGAACCCAGATCGTTATATGCACCAGGGGTGATACGAATTGCAGTTGAAATTTCGAACTGGCTTTTCTCTGCATCACGAAAATCTACTGAGGCACGGACTCTTGGTTTCAGAGCGTGCACGAATGCCTTACTCTCAGCTTGATAAAAGGCAGCAACACTGCCTCCGATGCCATGAAAAGTAACCAATGCGTCACTAGGGTTTTTCTTGCTACGTTCGATCTGAAGGTAAATGCGACCATTATCTGGAAGGATGGTTATCTGAGAATCCGCGCTTGACGCTGTAATATCTATCGACTCTTGCTCGTTGGCGTTGCCCTTAACCATGATCGCTTGTTTGAAGCGCCCCAAGTCTTTAAACCCAAACTGCTGATCTTTCAATTCAACTTCGATTGCATTGGTCAGATTAATAAATTCATCTGACCCTTCACCCCACTCAATTCCTAGAAGCTCTGCGGCCATTCGCATTACAGCAAAGTTATCACGATCGAATGCCGTACTATTGTCGATATTTTCTGGACTGTAACGATGGTTCTTCGGCTCATCTGATGACAGGCTAAAATCAGGCATGTCAATTAGAAATAGCGCCGAAGTGTCCTCCTCGATCATGACATTAGCGGGATGCAGATCACCATGGGCTATACCCAACTCATGTAAATGTTCAACCGCAGCGATCAACTGTCCAATTAAAGTTAATTTGGCTTCCTTGTCACCTTCGATTTCACCCCATGTCGAACCCTGAATATAATCGGTTACTAAGTAGAGGCTGGACGACTTTGAGGCAATCCCATATTCACGGATGGCAGGCAAATAATTAGGCTGGACACTTCGTAACTTATCGAGCCGCTGGAGAAAGCTGTACACTTGAAAATTTACAGTCGGATTTCCACCGGAATAACCGCAATTCAGCCAAGCTTTTACCAAGCAACCATTGGATAGATAGACCTCCTTCTCTGCGGTTTCCTTAATAAAGTCATCATCTTCTCGATACTGGCGTTGATGACTAATACTCTGCCGATATTGTTCTAGCTCTCCATCATCAAAAGTAGGTATCTCATCAACGACAGGCTCTGCTCTTTTGAATGCATCAAAAAACTCTCTGGCCGTTCTAAACTTGGCATTTGCCGCAGATAGCAAGACTTCACCATACCATTCACTGCAGCTTTCTAGGTCGTTCTGTAGGTTCTTACAGCTTTTGGGCGACATACGCTGCGCTGAGAGCAGATGCCATGCAACTAAAGCAAGTGAATGGACATCTTGCTCAAAAGGGCTAAGCACTCGACCATCAAGCATATCTTCAGCTTCAATAGCACCAACCGAAAGCTTTTGTCTGTAGTCACCTACCGTTCCAATTGGCTGATGGTAGGCAGAAATAAAGTTGGAAAGTGAAATCTCATTTGTCGGAGAAATCCAAAGACTATGATCGGCAATATCCCTATGTGCGACTTTTATGTCGTGGAGGTCTCCAAACTTGGCAACAAGTAGCTTCACCAAGCTCAAGCGGTCCCGCTGATCTAAGGCCTCCCCGAACTTACCAATAAATTGGTTAAATCGTTCATGGCTAGGCGGCAACTCATATACTTCAGAATAGTGAGTCGTCAGCTCATCTTTTTGAAAGCTGGTCAGCGAACGCAAGCAATGATTGTAAAGATCATGATTTTGATGACGAATATGCTCAAGAACCTGACGCTCTCGCGAAACAACGTCAGCACGTCCACTGGGAGTCTGCCCTTTTCCCTCAACTTTATTAAAGTCCCATACACGGAGAAGAGCTTCGCTATCTGGGGATATCTCTGAGCCAGCTAAGTATTCTCGATATACACTCTTAGGATGCACAAAGATTTCTTCTTTAGCCTCATAGCCACCGATGCGTAACTTTTTAGCCTCTGTCGCCCGCCCTATAAAGAGCTCATCAAACAGGTGAAAGTCTTCATTCAACTGATTAGCTTTAGGGTGACGATTAGGACGCAGGTGTTGCTCATATACATCTTTGTTAGCGAACTGAAGAAACTGGTCTAGCGACAAAGTATGCTTTCGATCGACTTCTGGAAGCTGACTGAAATCAGCATCTCCAGTCATCACCACAAAGAACTCAATAAAAGGCACAAAGTTCTTATTGGTAAAGCGGTGCTTAATCTTTTCTAACTTACCCTTAAGGGTAAAGACCTTATTTTGAGTAACGCTGACCGGCGATCGCCCCATATCCTTACCGCCTTTATACCAGCGTCCATTTTCAGCAGTAACAGGGGCGTGATTCCAGTCTTTAAGCTCAATAATCAATACATTACTGTGTGTGACGATGATGAGATCGAACTCCCCCTCCTGACCTTTCGAGCTAACAAAACGAAAGCCAGCATAGCCTTTCCAGGGAAACATCCTGTTGTCGCTACAACCTATAGCTTGTAGTGCGTCTTTAAACGAACCAGCTTTACTTTTTTTCGCAGGTAACTGAGCAATATTTTGAACGTTTGAAAACGCCGTTTTAATCTTCTCGATAGCAGAAATTTCCTGCTCTTGCAGGCCACCATCCCAAACTTCAACATCCATACTTTCCTATGCCTTAAAGAGATATTTTTTTACATCATTTTCAAGTTCAACGACAACCGGATAACTCCAAGGAGCTTCCACTGACTTTTTCATACTTGCCTCATCCGCAGGAAGATTATTCTCTTGAAGAAAATAGTGCAGGAGGGAAGCTCTAATCCTTAAAGGCTCTGAAATAACTGAAGAAAACTCTCTCCTAATGAGAGCCTGAGCATCTTCTGAAAGATTCGGATTTACTATGACCTTCACTGTTAGAGTCCGATCCCAGTAATCATCTATAGGAAACTCTTTGTCTGTTCTTGATGGCCTTGGGGTTGTTAGAAATCGCGACAACGCAAAGTCTCGGTACTCGCCTTTCTCGTGGCAATAAGCACGAATGTGAAGTCGCCCACTAGCGAAAATAACTTTAGTAGGTGAAAGAATACGCTTCGAGCCCACAGGAGTACTAGCGGAGGCGTAAATAGCTTCAAAGGACGTTTTTTTCTCAATATGTTTTAGAACTGCCAATACAACTTTGTCATCCAACTCGCGCCTGAGACTCGTGCATATTTCAACAGGAGGGTGATCATAAGCATCAACCAATCCATGGTTTAACGGGTAGTCAGGGTCTACACCCGCCAACTCCGGCATGAAACTATCGCTAGGTTCGTAATGTTTTACTAAGGGGTTATAAGGTTTCACATTGCCCGGGAAAAGCTCTATGTAATTCTTGATATCCATACCAGCTTGGTGCCGAGATACCCCAAAGGTGTCCATCAACATCCTTGCTTTGAAGCATCTGCCCCAAAGTAATTGCTGCTCAATATAGATCAGACGCTGCTTATGACCCCAGCTGATTTTTCGATCACTACTCATAGATGGCTTCCAGATTGAATAGCAATATATTGCCTTAGCTTTTCCCATGGAGCAAGAAACAAATAGTAAAAGAAACTTGCACCACTAGATGTAACTAGCTAACATGGATGCACAATCTTGATATGGAGCGTCATGTGTTATTTGATGGCATAGATTCGAGCTTATTCCGCCCCCTAGCATCACCCAATGCCTCCCTGTACGGACTGGGACTATGGGCTCTGTACAAGCGTCTCATTAAGAACCAACTAGATGGAGACGAGTGCACGCCTCGTGAAGCTAGAACAGTCATCTCAAAAGAGCTGCTTTACCAAGCGCAGCTAGGCAAGACCCACTGGGAGTCAGAAGGAGATGATGTAGAGAGCGAGTTTGGCGATCAAGATGATGCCTCACGTATCTATGGCCGGTTACGCGACTGTGGCTGGCTCAGAGAGATGGACGACGCTGGATACCGCAGGATCGTTTACATCCCCCGCCTGCCGTCAGAGATACTCACTGCCTTCAGCCGCATTGGCGAACGAGAATCCATTGAAATAGGGGCAGTGTGCCAGGGTGTTCTCAACCATTTGGTGAGCATTCGAACAGACCCAGAAAACAATGCTGCTCTACTCAGTATTGCAGCCAAAAGCTCCAGAGACTTCCACCGCGAACTGACCAGCATTGCAGCCAGTGTTCGGGACATTCATTGCATGATGAATGAGGACGCCGACAACCGACGCAGGTTCAGCCTGTTCTTTAATAAGTTTCTCAACGAAGTCATGCTCCAGGACTTCCACACTATCAACACCTCTGACAACCCTTATCGGTATCGCACCAAAATCACAAAGTGTGTTGACGACATTCTCTTTGAAAACCGTCTGATTGATCAGCTCTCTGAAGCCACAGCCAGCCGTAGGCGCATTGAACTGGAGGTGGCGAGTAGAGATGTCAAAGCTGATTTATCAGATATTAAACAGGTATTCACTGGTATCGACGACCTGATGAACCGCATTCAAGAATATAACAGCGTTATGAGCCGCCGAACGGCTGACAGCATCCGCTACTCGCTGAACGTCTCAAATGATATTGGCGAAAAGCTGATGAGCTCCATTGAATCTGTCGCGAAATCCAAGGCAAGCACATTACCATCGCCTTCTCAGATCAAACGCCACGTCGGTCCAGACAATACCTACAAGCCAATCGTGAAACGCCCACCTCCAGAGCCCACCCGTCAGAAAAGAGCGGCCAAGCCGCTAGCACAGATTGCGTTTAGCCGAGCCTACGATGATTATCTGACTCGCAGGAGGATCAACCCGGAGCGCATCTATCGTTACCTCAAACAGCAGATGGCCGGGAGGCCGCTGATTACGACCGATGACATGACGATCGGCGGTCTTGAAGATTTAATTACCTTCACACAAATGCGCGACCTCATTAACGATGCCCCCTCCACCGATTCAGAACTCTATATCCTGACCAAGTACTTTGAAGTCAGACCAATAAGCGATCGCTACACTAGCAACGAATATATTGAAGCGCCCACCCTGCAGATCAGGCGCCGTATTGCTGAATTACCTGAGGCACTATAGATGCTGAAAGAACTAGATAAAATTGTTAGAGAGAACGAGACATTAGAAAAGAAAGGCTATGAGCAAGCCGACTTGGAACGCGCAGCTGCAATGCTTCGTCGCTACCAGTTCATCTGGAAAGACGGTCACGGTCATAAGAAAACCTACGATATTCTCGTGAAATACCGCGAGTACTATAGTGACCTCTTCGCGGCATTTGGCGATCAGTTTTTTGTAGACGATATCTACGGCTATTGTGGGTTTATTCCCAAGGCTAACATCCCACATAACAGCCTGCGCAAGCTAGAAACCATTCTATTGTTAATCCTGGCGAAACTGCACGATGAAGAAAGCCGCAAGGCCTGTACTGAAAAGGGGCGCTCATTCCCTAGCGAGGTATTGCTAATCGACGAGTACATGCGCCTGACCAATGAGATAAAGCTAGGTAAGGTCGAATTAAATGCGGCGTTAAAAACACTTAAAGGCATAGGAGTGATTGAGTTAGGAATTATTAATCCCCACTCAGAAATGCACCGCATTACTGTATTACCGTCAATTATGCGAGTTGTGACAGAAGAGTATATGGAGGAATTGTTCAACTTCACCGAAAAAAGCATGGAGAGCGAAGAGACAGATATAGAAGCTGTTTTAGAGGGAGTAGAAGATGAAAACGATGCATAAACTACGCAGAGTAACTCTGATTAATTGGTATCTATTCCCCGAACAAGACATTGAGATCGATGTCGATAGTCTTATGTTTCGTGGATTTAATGGCGCTGGTAAAAGTTCTGTGCTTGATGCAATTCAGACAGTAATGGCTGGAGGTGACGAGAATATGCTGTCACTCAATCCAGCGACTAGCCAAGATGGCAAGCGCTCAGAGCGTACTATTCGCGACTACGTATTGGGAGAAGTCAACAGTGCCGAAGGATTTAAAAACTACAACCCGCGCAGTGAAAGTAACTCCTACATTGCTTTAAGTTTCGAAGATCGCCGGGGAAGAGAGTACGCTTTTGGCTTATCTCTGTACTCCCGCAAGAGTGATCCTAAGGTCATCAAAAATTACTTCATTATCAAAGGTGCATCCCTGTCCAAACTTGATTTCATGATGTCTGACGACGTTGTACTTAACTGGGTTGGATTCGAGCAACGACTAGCCAGTATGAAAGGCGTGCTCTACACACCATCAAATACAGCATCAGAATTCCGTCGCAATTACTGCGATCTGATTTCCCCAACAGCAGTTAGCAGCGCTGAAGACACCATCAGCGACAAAGTGCTATTCCGCGCGCTAAGTAACGGTCTTAAATTTAAAGAAACGTCAGACATTTCTGAATTCGCCCGCGACCAGATTCTGCCTGAAGTAAACATCAAAACCGATCGTATCAAAAATGACTACGACACTTACAGCCGATTAGCCGAAGACATCCGTATGGCTGAAGAACGTTTAGGCGTTCTGGCTTCAATCAATACTGCGCTCAAGTCATTGATCGACGCCAAAACCCGTGCCGAGTGCTATCGCTGGGTTGAGGCGGAAGCCTTGTTCAATCAGATCGACATGCAGATCAACAATATTGACGACCGTCTTGAAAGCCTCTCTGAGCAGAAACAAGCGCTTGAAGAGCAGATATTGGCCCAGCGCATTACAGTTAAAGAATTAGAAACGAAGAGTGATACAGCTCTAAAGGCCCTTGGTGCGTCATCCAGCCAGCAGAGAATTAGAGAACTTGGGACTGAGAAAGGGGAGAAAGACTTAAAACGACAGAAAGCAAAGCAGGTGATTGACACTCTAAGAAATACAGTCTCAACTCTAGGTACCCTGCGCATGCCAGGCAACGTAGTCTCTGACCTGGCACAAAGATTTAACTGCACCAATGAAGAATTGGAAGCCAATACCGGTCCGGCGCGACAAGATCTACTTGGCAGCTGGCCATCCACAGCCAAAGACTTAGCCGTTGCACAACGCTATCTCGATCAAGCTACCTCATTGCAGGACGGGCTAGCAGAAGAAGCCAATCGTGCAGGTCAAGACTTCAATGATATCGGACAGCGCTTAGAAGACCTGAAAAAGACGTTTGAAACACTGGAAAAAGGCGAGGCGAGCCTCCGTCCAGTCACCATGAGCGCTATCAATCTCTTTGCTGAAGCGGGCATCAATGTAGCCCCCATCTGTGAACTTGTCAGTATCAGCGAGCCCGACTGGCAGGAGGCCATTGAGTCTTTCCTTAGCAACAATCGTGAATCCCTGGTAATCACAAGCCACAATCTGGCAAACGACGATGCCGCCTACGAGGCCGCTATGCGGATTTATCGAGAGGCCAAGAGAAGACGCGGAAAATATCTAGACACTCCCCCTATCGATGGAACTAAAGTGGTAAAACCTAGCAGCGCTCAATTCGCAGACGATGCTAGGCCGGGTACCGCCGATGAACTGATTGTCAGTGACAATCCTGTGGCGCAAGGCTATCTGATTAAGATGTTGTCGGGATTGAAGCTGGTGGATACCGAGCAGGAACTGAGAACCGAGCGTCGCGCCATTACAAAGGACTGCATGGTAACCGCCAATTTAGCGGGCGGCGGCATCCGTAAGGTCAGCTACAAATTGTTTGGCGCGGACACCCGAGCACAAGAAGCGAAGAGACTCCACAGTGAGTACATGGCTCTAGCCCCTGAATTCAACCGTCTTCAATCTTACTCAAACCAACTTTCACGCATCAACAATGAGTTCAGTAATAACCTGCAAAGTTTAGGCGATAAGTTGCCATCGGCATCCAAAAAGCTCGCTATCGTGGATAGTTTAAGTAGTGAAATTAAAAGTATTGACGAACAGATTTCACACTTACAAAACTCCGGAGACGATGGTCTTGCAAAGGCCAGTGAAGACGCAAAGGCCGCCCACAAAAAGGCTGACGATAAACTCACGGAGTTAGAAACCCAGCTTCGCGATAATAATAATGAAAGAGCTCAACTCAATGAAAAGCTCCCTCAACTAAAAACGGCACTACAGGCTCACACAGAGGCCCGCACAAAAATAGAGAATGGCTATTTCGATAGGGAAAAGGCCAGCAAGCAACTTGAGGATTTAGAGAACGAGCATGGTGACGATTACCAGAATATAGCCGCGGTTGCCCGACAACGATGCGAGTCAAACACCGCAACCATTGTAAGCAAGACAAAAGATAGCAGCAAATTAGTGCAAAGCTACTGTGAACGCTACGAGCCTGAAGATCGTAAAGAGCTCATTGAGATGGAACCACGGGACGCCCTGACTCGGTGCGAGAAAGAAGCGATACAGATTGAAGACTCTGAAATCGTTATTTACAAAAGTGATGCCGAGCAGGCTAAAGAAGAAATGCTCAATGGCTTTAGGGCTGAGGTGGCTAACAAGCTAAAAGACTGCTTTTCCAACATGGAGACCACATTCAAAAATCTGAATTACACGCTTGAAGAGCTAAGATTTAACGACAATACCTATAAGTTTAAGAGCCAAGTGGTTGAATCTGAAGGACTGAAGAGCGTTTACGATTACATTGAAGCACTGGATGGCCCCGAATCAGTGGGCGACCTTCTTGATGTAAACCAAGATAACGATGCCATCGACATAATTAAAGATATGATTGTTGAAGACCGCCTCAACGAAATATCAGATTATCGAAACTTCTTTAGTTACGAGTTAGTTCAGAAAAACACGATCACTAAGGTCGAAACCAATTACAGCACAGTTCAAAGTAAAGGCTCTGGTGGCGAGCAAAACTCGCCGCTTTATATTGTTTTGGGCGCAGCTTTTATGTCGGCTTACAAGATTCGTGTTGCTGGAAGTGTACCATTCGGTGGAGCTGCCTTTGCACTATTTGATGAAGCCTTTATGCGCACAGATGGCAACAACACTAAGGCTATCATGAAGTTCTTCAAAGGTATTGGCCTACAAGTGATTATTGCGGGACCACCGGAAACCGAAGCGAAGATGGGGCATGAAGTAGAGCGTGTTATGACCATTATTCGTCACGGCGGTAGCCTGCATATGGACGAGCGCCGCTACAAAGAGGCCGCGACTGCTCTTCTCGATTCTGATGAACCGAACATAAACCCTGATGTGGTGAAACCATACTTGGAAGAAGTGGAGAAGGAATTTGGCGAAACTTGAATTTAGATCTGTGATGACTGCTATTGCCAGCCGTTTCAACAAGGCATCGGGCCTCCCGGAGAAATACAGTCACCCCGCCACCATCAATCGTTTTGCCGAGTACCATTCCGCGACGACTCAGGAACGATTCGATTTTCATGAGTCGTTAGACGCTTTGGCGAAGCTGGTGAGAGGCCTGAAACCCATCTACAAACGCAAGGGCTTTGACGAAAACAGAGTGCTGGAACGGATCAACGTCAACGACTGTTCCGCCTACTTGGCTCATTTTCAGATCCAGCCCGAAAGTGAGATTGTAGCAACTGCGATCAGCCAAGTTAAAGAGCTCGAACCCATGATGCCAGAATGGCTAAAGATGGATGCTATCAATCTTTATGAAAAGTGGTCTGAAGGCAAACCATATAAGCATGTAGGCACCAACGATTGGAGTAAAGCGGTCGACGCAGCAAGGTTTATTATCTGGAATGCTCGGCGCGACCAACGTCAGGAAACTGACCTCAGAACAGCCAGTGTCGCTGCTCTCGGAAACAGTAAGCGTTTAGAGAAACTGTTGGGAGTTATTGCTCGATTTTACGATGCGTGCCCTGATTTAGACTGCACTGACCTGGATTCTGAGCAAGTTCTGTCTTACTACGGTGTTAGCAAATTTCCTTCTGAATTGACTGTAAGAGGCGGCATTAAATTCAGGACCCCTTCTGGCACGATCGATGCTGGGTCTGTTTGGCCATACTTAGCCTTATCGCCAGAAGGTATCGAAGAGTCAACAGTGGCTACCCAGCCCAAGTACATACTGTTCATTGAGAATAAGACAACCTTTAGACGTTATTGCCGGGAAATCAATGATGGCAGTATCGTCATATATACCAATGGTTTTCCTTCTCGATCCTGGCTGCCGATCTTTCGACGGATAGTGAAACAAACTAACTGCCCGGTATATCATTGGGGGGACATTGACGTTGGCGGTTATAGAATTTTAGCTTTCATGTCAGCACAGCTGCCACGGCCCGTCATCCCATATAACATGATCCCAGTGGACAGCAGTGGAGATGACGGTTTAAGTCCATCTAAGCTACTAAGAGCTATTGATACTTCAACTAGTCCCAATTTGCTATTCATACGAGAAACACTTGCGTCGTTATCCGAAAGCAACTCAATGGTTCAATCCATTGAGCAAGAGCTACTTGAGGTACGAGCTCCACAGTAAAGTATTCCATCCCATACTAGCTAAACTCACCATATTTGACTCGCTCAATAAGACCTAGCCTCTTGTGTTCGTTTTTCGGCTGTAAGGCAAAGGGGATTCCCCACTTAATGTCGGTAGTGGATAGCTATACGAAATAACTCCCACCAACGCTCATCGAAGTCATCGTGCTAAAAACCGGAAAATGGTCACTTGTATTCTGCCAAGTCTGGAATTTTCTTGATATCACTGGCTTTGAGCACGATAGCCACACTGTGTTTAGCTCGCGTCAATGCCACATAGAATTTTGATCGCGCGGCTTGAGTCAGGTCTTCGTTCTGGTTCTTGAGCCATTTGATCATAGGGCCAGAGGGATAAATCAAGACTCGTGGATACGTCAGGCCTTTCGATTTGCCAAAAGTTAATACAGGGTAATCTTCGTTAATACGCTTTTTGGCACTATCTCTAAGTTGTATAGGTTTATAATACTCCAAATAATGATCTACCTCCTTCTCATCCAGTGCGAATAACCCATCGTGACCAGAGGCTTCATCTTCACTAGGCTGTGCCGGAACCCAGTCTGGGTAGAGGCGATTGGAAAAGTCGCAAATGGCACTATGACAGCGATGGTTGACCACAAGCGACTCGTCATCTTTCTCTATATTCAGACTAGTGTCTTCAAAGAAATTGACGATATTCGCTTTGGCATACTTTTTATTCTTCCGTGTGTTTACCGTTGAGTAGGTGGCTTGCCTAGGATCACCAACTAGGGTGATATCCGCTTTGGATTGAAAAAGCTCCTCCAGCACCTCCAAGTCGTACCCTGCAAGGTCTTGAACCTCATCAATGTAAATATGATTGAAACACCTGGCTATGCGATCAAATACTCTGCCTTCCGACTTTTCATTACAACGTAGCGCCAGCAATGCCAACTTGTCTGAATAAACCTTTTGGTCAGACGTGAAGAAATATCGCGTAAAGTCATCCTCTCCCCAATAAATGGGTTGCCCCCGCCGGTTCTTAAACCGAAATCCAGATTTTCCATTGACCAAGATCATTCCCCGGGTATCGAACTCGAACAAGCGACCCTGAAATGGTTTGACACCATGATTCAGCAAGAAAGAAAACCAGGTAATAATGCTGATCGGTTCAGGGATACAACCACAGATGCTAACAATCTTGTCCCGGATTTCCTGTTCACAGGCTACTGTAAAGGTGGTTATGAGGACGCGGGTGCCTTGGCGGGCCTTTTCTATCGCATCATTGACAATGAAGGTCGTTTTTCCGGAACCAGCCGAGGCAATGATGAGCTTATTCATGCTAGGGCATCCAGAATATACTGAGGGTATGTGATCGGTTCGTCTGACTCAAAAATTTTCAGGGCACACTCTGTTTTATTGCCTTTCATGTGCGTATACAGCTCTTCAAGTGTTTGGTAATCCTTGCCAAGCAGTGTGTTCATCACCTGAAGATTATTCACTTTGACCAGCTTAGGCTCTAACGTGTTGTAGTTGTAGGGTTTTCCACCAATGGCATGATCACCCTCATCCACATCTGGGTCATAACAAATTTTGATATGCACTTTCGCGTTAGCACCGAGGTAGTCAGCATATTTATTTTCCAGGGCTGCCACATCGCCATCGTTGTCCGTCACAACACAGGTGGGCTTACCGAGCTTGTCTGCGATCTCCAAGAAACGCAGGAATGATACCCCGACAGAGATCACTTCCACCGAGTCTTCTATCGGCAGTCGACCCTCGTTCTGCATTTGGTAGGCCTTTTGGACAATCAGTTCATCGGAGTCCCCTTCAACCAAAACAGCCTTATGGCAAAGAATGAGCCGCAGAGTGTCATAACCCGCTATCTTCTCAAAAAACGCCTTAGTGCCACTGGATAGCTCATTAAGCTTCAGCGTCTTCCTATTGCTTAACAGAATCAGATCGTCCAAACCCAGCTTGTTAGCGACAAAACTGCTATGGGTCGTGATGATAATCTGACGGTTGGCACTATTATCCCTGATGGTACGCACGAGCTGGTTCAGCTTGGCGTGAGAGAGGTGGTTCTCCGGCTCCTCCAGCAACAGGACATTGGCTTCTTTCGCTTTATTGTGTGACAAGGCCAGGTTAGTTTTGACAATGCTTTGTTCACCCTTACCAATAAAATGGAAGGGAATATTATCCAAATAAGTGGTAAGGCCACTTTCCCACGCATTGCGCGAGGAAAGCTCGACGGCAATTTTGACTTCTTTATCTGTGATTTTACCCGCTTCCGTGATTTTCTGATTAATCGCTTTGATGGATTCTTCATCCATAAAGTGTTCTTTCATTTTACGGTGCGATTGAGAAACGCTAACAACCTCTTCTGGCGAAAGTAGTTCTTTGACGATACGTCCGATATAGATATCAGAGCCGTTTTGATGACGAGCGGCGGCTGAGTCGATCAAGGCTGACTTTATGGGAATACTGCGCGTGGTGATTACTTCCCGAGCAAAGCTCTTCCAGACCGCATGGTAGTACTCTATAGGCAAAGTCTTGACGCCGCCTGAGCTGATGAGCGCTTCGTATTCTGTTTTGTAGTCTTCATTAAATGCAACTCGTAGGGAGATACCACTGCAATAACTACCATCACTATTGAGGTCCCCTTCGAGGAAGGCCACCTCATCTCCCCCGTCGATATAGAGCTCAATCAGGATTTCGGGCGGTGGTAGCGGATCATCGGTGACTAAACTGCCCAGATAGTCTCTAACAGCCGATTCGTTAAAGAGATACTGGGACAATTCATTCCTCAAGTACCTGCCACTGTAGAGCCCAGTCAACGCGAGGTTAATGGCTTCGATTATCGTCGACTTACCCGCCTCATTATCGCCAACGATGATATTCAAGCCAGAGTTGAGATTAACGGTGAAGTGTTCTTTGAAGCCTTTAAAATTTTGTATGACTAACTTGTCGATCTGCATAGCTCTGGCTTTCCCTGATAGTGGCTAGGATAGTAGGATACAACAGCCACATGACACGCCAATAACAAGGTGCACTGCCAACTGACTCTGATACGATTAAGGGGCAATGGATGTCTTGGGGTTTTTGAAGTAGTGCTCCTTTAACATATTTTTTGTATGCTGGCTGACACTGTCGTTTTGTGAGTATGCCTTGATGTAGGCACCATCACGCCATGCCACTGAGTATTGATCAAACTCCGTCTGCTGTTGCCCTAACCATTCAAGCGCGGCTGGATGAAACGTGCCATTGGTCCAGATTTCGAACTCTATCTTCCGATTCACATAGCCCGTGTCATACCGCCGGATGATTTCGTTAATCAACGGCACACGGTTGCTGTACCAGCGTTCGACGTCCTTCTTACTGACCTTCGCACCGGGAAGCTTTGCCTTACATTCAACAATCAGAGCCTTATTATCATCGAAGAATTCTATAACTACATCCAACTCGGCTTCACGACCTATTTGATATCCTACAGTGAGATACCCTCCTGTGACTGATGCCAGCAAGTTACCAATCACCAATTCGAAAAAGCTGCCCCTTAGGTTCGCACTTGTCCCCTCGATTCGGGTCAGTTTTTTCATGACATTCTCAAGATGCTCAGGATTAACGGCTGCTGTTTTCCCGGTATCACTGAGGAGCTTAATGAGATCCTCTAACGCCTTGGATATTTCCGCGCCAAATAGCTTGGTGACTGTCGTTGCGACAATGCCCGCCGCTCTGGCTTTTTCGTAGGCCGATTGTTTAAAGCCATCCGCAACGAAGAACCCCATGATGGGGGCAACATTTTGAGGGGCGGCAGCCATGTCATACTTACGAATAAATAAGTCTATTTCATCATCCGTAATTTGATGACCAAGGCTGACATCACACACAAAGAAACCTGGCTTAACCGCACCGTTTTGCACACTCACTAAGGGTCTGATATAGGAAGGCGCTGTAATATCCCAGGTCAATCCAGACACCGTCGGGCGCTCTTCATCATCTCGCAGGGCAAACTTACCGTAACTACCAAACCCCAACTTCCTGGCCCAATCAGCAACAGCGTTTATCACTATGCTCTCTGCGATGATGATCGCTCGGTATTCTGGCGAAGGCGCAAGCACGGGATAACAATGGGGATTGAATGCAATCCAGGGCTCCCCAAGTTTGTCATCATGGACTTCTTTGAATAGATGGATGCTTGTCAGGCGCTGCAGGAGGCTGTCAGGCGAGAGTTGTTTGCGCCTTTTGGTGGGTGCGCCGCACACACGCGGAAATAGCGACTTGGGGCAAGCACCGCCCCTGACTTTCAAACCCACCATCGCGCCCCAGTAAGACTTTCCGCTTGTTTTGAAGGCTAATTCCAGCGCCCGCCAAAACTTGTCATCGCCATACTGATCTTCGTAATAAATAAATTTCGCGTTCTTCTCGAACCCAACACCAGCTAGACGCTTGACGCCCTTGGCCCGCTCAATACGCTTTCGAGCAGCTTCTGCCGATACCCCCTGATCAACCATCACCTGGAGCAGTTGAGAAGTGAGACATGGTCCTAATTTATATAGCAGCTGCTTAACATCCAAGGGCAGTAAATCTCCATACGACATATAGTGTCACACTGCTCTATTTATAAAATATATTTATCATTCCAGCAACATTTTAAGAATTTAAAAAACCATTAACTTTATTCTTTAAAATCAACAAGTTAGGATGACTCAAATTATGAGCATCAGGCCTGATGTCCAGCTAATAATGTCTAAACTGGCACCTCACCGATCTCTAGCACGATTCTCTGAGCGTTAATCCTCCACCTTTAAAGCTGTTTGAAATGGGTGATTACAGCAGGATGTGAGTATGAGTACACTTTGATCAGAACGAGCTCATTAGATGTGTTGAAAAGTTAATTTTATTGAGTGGTAGCATGTGAAGTTTCGAGATATTAATCATCGAGAGCTTCAAAGCCGAGGCAGTATTGTATATTTTTTGTCCAGCCAGAGGACTAAGCTGTATAAGAAACGTTCACTCTCTCGTCCTGGAGGCTACGTCTCAGGCTTGAAACTAGGTACTTCCAGCTTGCTAAGTTGCTAGCTAAACTCACCATATTTGATACTTTCAATGAGATTGAGCACCTTTTGTTCGTTTTCTCGGCTATAGGATAAAGGGGATTCCCCATTTAACGCCGGAAGTGGAGAACTGAGCCAATCAAAGGTTTGGTCTTGAGTCTCAAAAACCTCTTTCGCTGCTCGTACCACAGTGTCAGGAATACCTGCCAAATTCACTAGTTTTATTACTCCTGTGTTAGCCACATAAGCAATAAGCTCATCCCCACATTGAATACCAGCTTGACTTAGCAGTTCGCCGGATAGCACCACCCTTCCATCGGTATCTATGACTGTTTTTAGCATGGCGTTTTCCTATTCAATCTGTCGGTTAGCTAACGCGAGAGTTATCGATTCGTGAATGACTCTGGCGTCATCTAGTGCTCTATGAAGAACGAAATTTCCTGAAGACTCGAGTTTTCTTTTGTGATCTAAGAAAGCCTCTAAAACACTGTCGGAGTTTAAAACAAGCTCTTGGATGTCTAGCAGCTTAAAAGATCGGCTCATCCCGCAATCACTAAATAGTGCATTACACCAAAAGTTATCCCAGTAGACTGAATCACAATAAACGGTTTGATCAACTAGCAAGTTGTTCAACTCGAAAGCAATATGATCAGGGTCAAGCCCTTCAGACAGCAGAGAATCACGAGATATATGATGCGTTGCCTCTGCTTCTTCTGACCAATGAGTCCAGTGCTCATATGGCCGAATAAGAGCTTGGTATTCTAAACTGCCGTTGGTTACCCCAACTTCAATAGGATAACTACTCTTAGTGAGCCCACTTGCTTCAAAGTCGATAATCCACATCAATATTCCACCTGCAAGAGCGAGACAGGGCTTCATCCGAGGCCTCATTTACTTTCTTAATCGCCCCTAGATCGATCATTTAACAAACAATTAAGGAGCAACAAGGCACTTCCGACCCAACTCGCTTTTATCTCGATATTTACAGCCACAACATGAGCATAAAACAAACAGAATGACGACAACTAAGAATGTTGTAAGGAAACTCAAAGTAAATAACGATTACATCAAATCCCTTATCGACTAAATCGCTCTGCCACCACAGAGCACCACTCGCTAATCTTGACTGTATAAAATATCAACAATATACCAAAGCGCATTTCCAGTAGGAGTTGGAACAGTAACCTCATCATCCACCTCCTTCTTAAGAAGAGCTCTGGCCATAGGAGAATCTATCGATATATAGTCTTTCCTACCATAGATTTCATCAACTCCCACAATACGAAATTTCAAACTCTCGCCAGAGTCATTCTCTATCTCAACCCAAGCCCCGAAGAATACCTTACCTTCCTGCTGGGGTGAGTAGTCTACAATTTGAGCATTCTCAATGCGCTTTCTTAGATACCGAACTCGTCGATCTATTTCTCTCAGCCTTTTTTTATTATATTGATAGTCTGCATTTTCACTTCGATCACCAAGAGAGGCAGCCCAAGAAACCTTTTTTGTGACTTCCGGTCTTTCTTCTCTCCACAGGTAATCAAGCTCTTTTTTTAGGGCCTCATAACCCTCTCTTGTGGTCAAATTAGTTTTCAAAAGAATCAACACCTTTCGGTTAAAAAACACACAAAGCAGCCGGTCTTAGTTATCCACTATATTTTGAATATGTTAAAGATACTCAAGCGCCTTTTTGATTGCATCTATTGTACCTGGCTTAAAAAGCCGGTTACCTTGGTTGTCCACAACCTCACCTCGATCACCTGCTACATAACCCCACTCTTTAAGGAACTCATCAGAAGCCAAGAACTCAAGGGCTCTGCGCTCAACATCTGACAGGCGATGCCGGGATAGGCCACCTCTTCGGTCATCGACCACTATGGTAGTACCTGGAGGCACAATTTCTCTCACTAGGCGCTTCGCCTCATTCAACTCAGCTTGCTGCTTAGAAACAAGTAACCGGGTTTTAGGATCTGTAATTTCATCAATCCAAGCATCTTCTGACTTCCGTTTCCGAGGTTTATGAGATAATTCGGATATTTCTGCAAAGCCTTTTATTAAGGCTTGATAAGCCTCTCCGCTTCTATTGCGTATAGATTGTGCTTTAGGAACTCCCCGACCAGCACCTATGCGAGATATAGTGGCGTAAGCAAAGTCACTTGCTCCTCGATCAATTTGCTCTTGGCAGACCAAGAAGATAGCATCCAAGGTTTTAGACTGTTTAGCGGAAGCACCCACCTTCAACCTATTTAATAGCTCTTGTGGATTCACAACAGTTCTCCACTAGCTTTTTCTACGTAATTCAAATCAGCATCTGGATTTTTCAATCGCAGAAAGTCTTGTTTAGTAATTCGTTCATCAGGGGCTAAATCTGACAGACATATTCGGCCATCAACTAGAGCATCTACCTTTCTCCAGCTCTTCAAACGATCAAGCATAAGTCGTGTTATCTGATTACCCACCACAAGCTGTTGCTTCTTATCCAACGTAAACATATGTACCGGAAGCTTATTCCTAAGCGCCATCTTGTCGATCATCTGGGATCGAGGTGCCAACGCCATCTCAGAAGAAGCTGATTGGTAAATTTCAGCATTCTCACAAACCTCTGATAATTGCTTAAATCGAGACGTATCTTCATAATTGACTTGCAGCTCATGGTCCTTTTGAAGAATTAGCTTTGTTCGTGAATCGACATCAGCTTCGTCTGACAGCTCGACATCCTGATTGACAAGGGCCTGACACTGTTTGATCAGCCTTGATACTTTATTCATGTCACACAGAAGCGAATCTAGTTTCTTTGCAGCAGCTTCAATTTCAGAGAGAGTTTTACGCTTTTGAAGCTCTAAATTATTTCTAAGTCCTAGGTTTTGATCTTCCCCTCTAAGCTCTGCATCATATGCAGCATCATCATGATCGTTTATTTGTTCGTTGAGCTGCTTCAGCTGCTGTTCAAGATCATCATATTGCTCATACTGCAAATGAGACGCCAGTGAAACTTCATTCCCCAAGGATAAAAGTCCTCCAATAAATGCAGGCCCTGAAATAAAGTGACGGCATGCGATACAGTTCTGACTACCTAAATAGCCAACCGGAACTGCTGATCTGATTTTAGAGCTCTGAATAATATCTCCGCCATCCGAGCACCTATCACCGCCATATGGGCAAATACCATAATCTCTAAACAAATACGTACCTACGGGGGTTTCATTTGAGATTAAATTAAGCGCATCACTTGAAGTAGCGATTAATTCATTTTTAATCTCATCAATCCGGCCCTGCTCTATCATTTGCTGCGCCGCATACGATTTGTTCTGCATCGCTCGCTTTTCACCCTCTGAAAAGCGTCTTCGCAGGTATTCTGAACCGGTCTTCAAATAGTAAATAGTCATTACAATAGAAGAATGCCCTGCTACTTTCATGATGACAGGTAATGGCAAGCCAAACTGCTCAACATATGCAGTAATCAAACTAACTCTCATGCTATGAGGGGTATAGTCACTCGAATAATGACTTAAGACCGTTTCATCTTTTAATAAAGATGCCAGCTCCAAATCAGAAGGTTGCGTATGATAAAGCGATGCAGATAAACGTGACGCAAGACGTCCTGAAAAGTGACCAGGCTCTTCCATATCAAAATCACGAAATAAAAAACAGTTTGACCCTTTGTAAATTCTCTGATTTTCATTTAGAGACGTTCGTTTACATTCTAACCATGGCATAGGTCTAGAAATTGGATTGTATTTACTTTGCCAATTTCGTAGCTGTATTACCCAATATGCCAACTCTTCAGGAATCCAGGCAACATCGTAGCCTCTACCACTGGAACTGGTTTTGTTCGAGGTGAAGTACATCCCTAGGGCACCATCATCATAGCACCTAACAAATCCTTGACACTTAGTTAGTCCAGCTAATTTTGATTGGTTAGCTTCCCATTCAATAGAATCAGATTCAGATATGACCGGGACTATATCATCGGCCTCGCCTGAGTCGCAGTAGGCAAGCTGCATCCCCCGTGCGGGAACTGACATGAGCGCATATGTATGTATCCAAAACACTGGAAACCAAATCTGTGTTTTTCCATTACTTTTTCGAGTCACACAATTAGGGTCATTAACATCAATTCTTTCTATATCAATATCAAACCAATCAGCATTAAATTTTTGAAGATGAGTTAAGTCAGAGAAACTTCTAGCTTTTTCAGGAACGATCCATTTCTTTGCAGCATTGACATATTGATAGGCTAAAGAACACTTTGTTGTCTCACTTGGCTGACGTTCTTTTTCACATGAATAATCTACAACGATATTGGAAAAAGGGTTATGAGTATTCGGAACCAATACAAGTTCACCAGTCTCTTTATCTTCATCAGTCAAATATTCTTGAATAATGAAATCCAAAAACTCGTTCACTGATGTAAGAATTTTATGAGCGACAAGCTTAGCTTCATTATTTGTCAACCACTCCTTAAATGGCCTGATGTCTTTCTTTTTCTTTGTAAGAAAATCTAGGGGGCATTCACCCATTTCGTAAGCCTGAATATAGTGGCGCACAAATCGACATAAATGAGATTCTTTACTTTTACCTCCTCTAGCTCCTTTAAGAAAATTTTGAATAAACATAGCCCATTGAGTATATGGTGCGCGTATGTTTTTTGTCTTATAGGGCTCTCTTCTGCCTAGATAAACATACCAATTAACCCACCGGCTTTTATAAACCTGATCCGGTGTTCTTGGTAACCTTCGATCGCTTGATCGAACTATGTAATCTATATACTCACGCTTACTCGTTAGTCTTTCCAGAGCTATAAGAGCAACAGCTTCATCGTAAGTATATGGCTTAGGAATATCACAAAGATCATACCAATCTACCCAATCAGTTTTGAACTGCCTATCGGGGTGAGAAGGTAGAACAGAATATAGTTTCAGTTTTTTCCTATATTCACGACTATCTTTAATATCAAGAACCTTTACAGCCTGTTTAACATCTGCCAAAGACTTATATCGCTTTGGTAAGAGAAACAATGGCCATGCCTGCCAATCCTCTTTGTACATCTTGCTTGGATCAGCGGATAATTGTCTATCTCTGTGTCTCTTCGCCTGATATTCACCAGAAGTCGTAATCCCAAGTGCTATGGCCGCCACTGAAGCCTCTGCTAACGTGGGATAAAATTGCTGAGGCTCCCTACCCAGAAATAACGGCCAACCTTGCCACTCCTCTTTGTACGTCAGGTTTGGACTTGCAGGCAATTGTCTATCTCCGAGTCTCATTACCTTATATTCAGCAAGCGTCGTAATTCCGAGCGCTATAGCCGCCGATGAAGCCTCTGCTAACGTTGGATACAATTGCTTTGTCTCCCGACCCAGAAAGGATGGCAATCCTTGCCACTCCTCTTTATACATCTGGTCTGGATTTGCAGGCAATTGTCTATCCCGGTGTCTATTTACCTGATATTCACCAGAAGTCGTAATCCCAAGTGCTATGGCCGCCGCAGAAGCCTCTGCTAACGTGGAATAAAATTGCTTTGATTCCTTTCCCAGAAAGGATGGCCAACCTTGCCACTCCTCTTTGTACTTCCGTTCTGGATCGGAGGGCAATTGTCTATCCCGGCGTTTCTTAGCCTGATATTCAACAGAAGTCCTAATCCCAAGCGCTATGGCCGCCGATGAAGCCTCTGCTAACGTTGGATAAAATTGCTTTGGTTGCCGGCCCAAAAATAATGGCCAACCTTGCCACTCCTCTTTGTACACCAGGCCTGGATTTACAGGCAATTGCCTATCCCGGTGTCTCTTTGCCTGATATTCACCAGAAGTCGCAATCCCGAGCGCTATGGCTGCCGCTGACGCCTCTGCTAACGTGGGATACAATTGCTTTGGCTCCTTCCCCAGAAAGGATGGCCAACCTTGCCACTCCTCTTTGTAGATTTGGTCTGGACTTGCGGGCAATTGTCTATCCCGATGTCTTTTTGACCGATATTCAATAGAAGTCGTAATACCGAGTGCTACGGCCGCTACTGAAGCCTCTGCTAACGTAGAATAGAAATCCTTGACTACCTTACCCACGACATGCTCCCTCAGCATTCTGCATAATTAATCTCAACTCTTCATCTGTCGGCTGCAAATAAACCAAGCAAGAATCTGGGCTTTTGTGATGCATAGCCTTCTGAATCTCAACCTGAGAGAAATCATGATCAGCCAAACGATAGCCATAAGCATGTCGATGGCCGTGTTCCGTTGTTCCTAATGCCTTGGAGTGTTCTAGCCCAATTCGCCTAACGGCATCTGCATGCATTCTCTGATAATTTTTCAGAGTTTCAGGCTGACCTTTACTGTTCGTGAATGCATAGGGATGTCCCTCAAAACGACTAGGCTCCACTCTTTGGTGTAGCAAATAATTCTGCCAAACTAAAAGGAACTCTGAGGCCCTTTCAGGAGGAAAGAATTGCACTTGAAAGAACTTACGCTTGTCCGTGAGTAAAGGCCCTTTCCAACCTGAATGAAGCCGCTCTGACTTTGCATAATCGGTACGAGGCTTTAACCCAAATTCTTTGGCCAAATATTCTCGTCGATTTTTATGACGTACATCTGGAGAACTTCCTTCACTTGGGTGGTAAATCCTGACAACCGCTTCCAAACGCTGTCTATCAACGTGAACATCAGTTAAATACAAGTGAAATATTTCGCTCTTTCTAACTCCCCCATAATGCATTAGTAGGGTAATCGCCTGATTTTTGTAATCGGGTATAGGACGGCCAGCCCCATCAACACCAGCCCTAGGTCTAATCATTCCCTCCTCAATTAACCGCTTAATCTCCGAAGAGGGAAATCGTTTTGTGGTACTAGTTTGAGTAACAGTCCTCTGATGAATTTGGATCTGCCGAGCATATCCCATTGACTGAGGATATTTATTTGGCGTTGAAAGATGATTAAGGAACACCCGTGCATGCTTGTGATAATAAGCGCACCAGTTTAAACGCTGCTCTACAGAGGTAGCCTTACGAAATTTATTGATTCTTTGTTGGTTATATTCTGGTCGTTCAGAAAGCCAATCAGTATAAGTCGTGATATGCCCCAATAATGTATGGGCATCCTCATTAGACCTAGAGGACCAGTAGAGCTGGCTATCATCTTCAAGTGTTGAAGGATTGATCGTTCCAAGAGTTAAACATTGTGCAAATGACCGTAATAAGCTGGTGGCATCCTCAAAAGCTGACTGATTCGCATTTATGTATCGAATCAACAACATAACTGCAAACACAGAGCGATCCTGCCAAGACCCACTCTTGTATGAATTTTCAGCCAGATACCGCAAATGCGAAATCAGCAAACCACTTTCAGTATAAATGGCAGGTAAGACTAGCTCTTTACTGGTCTGATCATTTTTATATCGGGATTTTATTTTAATAGCGTATTTCGGCACAGATTACTTTTCACTAGTTTTAAAAATTTGGCCGACTATACATCAGTAAAGAAAAGCACCTAAAGCTTATTTAATCGTTTACTATCAATACCTTACAGAAAAATCCTATTTACAAAAACTTCCCTTACAACCTCATTTTGTTTACAGAAATACGTCCTTACAGCCTCAGAAATGATCAGAAAACAACCAGAGATGAGGGTGGTGCAGCATAAGAAACTCATATTTAGTATGGTCTTTATGAGGTTCTAATACATCTACGGCAAGCGCCGCCTGCGGGAAATCGACAGCCGCGTGCGTTTTCTTACCAAGCGGCTGGATGAACTTACGGTGGTCGATCGTATACCGGACGATCGGGAAAAAGTCTTCTTTGGAGCCTATGTCACACTGGCAGATGACGCGGGTGAAGAGGTGACCTACCAGATTGTTGGACCCGATGAGTTCGACGTAAAGGAAGGCAAGCTCAGCATGGACTCGCCTCTTGCGCGCCAACTGTTGGGCAAGCGGCTGGACGATGAGATTGTCCTGCGGCTGCCGGAGGGTACAAAGCGCTACGATCTGGTTGAAATTGACTATCGGGGGTATTGATTCACTTCTCACTACTGTCATGACTCTGACACAGATCCATATCGGTAAACTGTAAAGTTTGGTTTTGGATGCAAATGAGAGTCGTTACCCTCTAACCAATCGTTTTATCTTTATATACACTTACACAATTATTCATTGACCGGCGGTCGTCCGGTCACTATTCGCCTGCAGATTTATCGCTGGCAAAAGGAAAAGGTTTCGGTTTGATGGAATGGTGCCGCACGAGTTCTCAACGTTTTCTACAACTTCATATTAAAGACTGTCTTTTTGGAGTTTTATCAACCGCTTTATTGTTGACTCAAAACGCCCTGGCACAACAACCAACGCCGGTAACCATTACCCTCCCCAAAGCCGCAATCCCCACCTACCAGTTAAGTCTGGCCGGCGATCTGGTATCCGCTCAACACGCCAACCTGTCGCCCCGTATTGAAGGTCTGGTTTCTCAGGTTAATGTCGATGTGGGTGACCGCGTTACTGCCGGCGATGTACTGCTGACTCTGGACCCGACGTTAGCCGAACATGTTCTGCAGCAATATGCAGCTGCCACCGCTGCCGCACGGGCAACGTATCAGGAAGACATCCGGCTGGTAGAAGAGGCAGAAAGACTGACCAAACAAAACCACCTGCCTCAAAATGAGTTGACGTTACGTCGGGCTGCGCTTGCCATTTCCCGCGCTCATCTGGATGCCGCCAAGGCGGAACAGCAAGCTCAGGCCGCTCGCCTCGCATGGCACCAACTGAAGGCGCCCTTTGATGGAGTCATCAGCCGCAAGTTGACCGAGTCCGGTGAATGGATCACACCCGGAACCTCAGCGTTCGAACTGGTTTCTACCGACAAAGTGTATCTGGATGTGCAGGTACCTCAGGAACGTTTTGCACAACTCAAGCCCAACACACCGGTGAACGTACGCCCCGACACCCAGACTGGTACTCAAACCGAAGGGCGTATTGCCGCCATTGTGCCGGTCAGCAATAGCGGTTCACGAACCATCCAGGTCCGTCTGGTCATGGAAAACCCACAACAAAAACTCTTGCCCGGCACATCGGCTACCGCAATCTTTGAGTTTTCTCCCAGCGACAAAAAATCCCTGCTGATCCCTCGCGACGCCCTGTTGCGCAGCCCAGATGGCAGCTTCAGTGCCTTTGTCGTGAGCGAGCAAGGCGATCAGTTGCTGGCTGAGCGTCGCAAGTTGCAACTGGGCCTGCAAAGCAATGGCTCTGTAGAAATTCTTGACGGACTGAAAGCCAATGACAAGGTGGTTGTTCGCGGCAATGAAATACTGCGCCACAACCAACCCGTAAGTATTCAGTCCACCACCGAGAGTGTTCAATTGCACACAGCACCTTAAGCCTTGATTGCGCTTTATTGTCATTACTGCAACCCACACTGAGCCATCAAATCGTCACATCAGAAGTACCGGGAAGGATCTATGTTTCAAGCCAGCATTCGCCACGGAATTATTTTAGCGGTCACCGTCCTGATCGTCTGCGTGCTGGGCGTGGTGGCCGCCTTTCGCATTCCGATTCAGATGATTCCCGATCTCGAAGTGCGTACCATCAGCGTGGTTACCGGCTGGCCCGGAGCCACACCTCAGGATATCGAAAAAGAAATTCTGATCGAACAGGAACGCTATCTGCGAACGGTACCCAACCTCAGCCGCATGACCTCTCTTGGGGAAACCGGCGAAGCCTCCATCGAAATGGAATTTCCGTTTGGGGTGGATATCAATGAAACGCTGATCGAAGTCAGCAATGCTCTGAGCCAAGTACCCTCCTACCCGGAAAACGTCGATCAACCCCGCTTGTTCAGTAGTTCTTTCTCGCAGAACGCGTTCATGTACTTCAGTGTCATGCCTCTGCCGGGCAACCCCCTGCAGCTGGATATGGACATGATGTACGACTTTATTGACGACCATGTGCGTCCCCGCATGGAACGAGTCACGGGCATTTCCGAAGTTCAGGTTCGCGGTGGCTCACAGAGACAGATGCAAGTCCTGCTCGACCCCACCAAGCTCGCACAGAGAGGCCTGACCCTGAGCGAGGTCCGCAACGCAATCCGCGGTCGCAATAAAGACACCTCAGCCGGCGATATCGACAGCGGCAAGCGTCGCTACCTGATGCGAACCGTTGGCCGCTTTGAAAGCGTAGCGGATCTGGAAAACCTGATTCTCACCCGACAGGGCAGTGCCAATGTACGTCTCAAGGATGTGGCCACGGTATCGCTGGATCACTTTGAGGTCAGAAACATCGCCTACACCGGTAGCGAACGCACGATTCGCCTGGCCGTCAATCGCGAATCCGGTTCCAACGTGATTCAGATCAAGCAAGACCTTCTGCCGATCATTGAAGCCATGCAGGAAGATCTGCTGGCACCCAACGGGCTGCAAATGCAGTTGATTGGCGATGATGTCCGCTATGTCCAGGATTCCATCAAGAACGTCTGGACCAATCTGGGACTGGGTGCCGCTCTGGCGACACTGGTGCTGTATCTGTTCTTGCGATCCGGTCGAGCCACTCTGGTCGGCGTGATGAGCATTCCAATCTGTACCATTGCCGCATTCATCGGCTTGTTAATGTTTGGCCGCACGATTAATGTGATTTCCCTCGCGGGGGTCGCGTTTGCCATCGGCATGACCGTGGATAACACCATCGTGGTACTCGAGAGTATTGAGCAGGCCCGACGCAGAGGCTTGAATCTGATTGACTCCGCCTTGACCGGCGTGCGGGATGTTTGGCCTGCGGTATTGGCATCCTCACTGACCACGGTACTGGTGTTCGCACCGGTTCTATTTGTTCAGGAAGAAGCCGGACAACTCTACTCCGATATTGCCATTGCCATTTCGGCGGCGATTATGGTGTCCATGCTGGTCGCAGTTACCGTAGTTCCGTCTGCCAGCTCCCGTTTGGGTTTCAGTAGCTCGGTCGGTGCAGGTGATACCCCACAAGCCAGTCAACGCGGAAAAATTCTCCACTGGATTCATCATCTACTGCAGACTCCGCTGCGTCGCTCACTGTGTCTTGTCATCACCTTGCTGATGACTGTGGGGATTGCCGCTGTTTTTATGCCTCCGGCCGAGTATCTGCCTGAGGGCGAAGAGCCCAAAGCCTTTTCCCGAATGATTGCGCCACCGGGTTATAACCTGGTCGAAATGACTAAAATAGGCGATGAAGTTCGTGAAATCCTTGAGCCCACCGTCGATGCTGACCCCACAGCTTTTGACAGAGGCGAACTTCCGGTTCCGGCCCTGAAGTATTATTCTCTCAGTATTTCTTCTTCCATGATCTGGCTTATGAGTGAACCCATACGCGAAGAAGACATCAATCCAATGATGGACTCTCTCACCAAGCTTTTCCGCAGCTATCCTGGCATGCGCGCCTTTTCTTCACGCGGCTCCATTATTTCCAGCAATAACGGTGGCACCCGCGCTGTAAATCTGGACATCTCCGGACCGGATCTGGCCCTGTTATACGCCACCGCCGAACACGCCTATCAACGTGCAGAGGCACTGTTTAAAAACCCACAGATTCAATCAGAACCCTCTTCCCTGTCACTGGATCAGCCTCTGGTTGAAGTACGCCCTAACTGGGAGCGACTGAAAGAATATCAGTACAGCGCTGAAGACTTCGGTTACGCCGTTGCCGCCCTGAGTGACGGCGTTTTTGCCGATGAGTTTTTTATGGATGACGACAAGATCGACATCTTCCTGTTCAGCAGCTCTGGACAGGGGCAACAACTGGAAAGGCTCGGCCAACTTCCTGTCATGACGCCTTCTGGCGCGGTCGTGCCCCTGGACGCACTGGCCACCCTGCAGGAAACCGTAGACAGCACCTCCGTTCGGCGTGTGGATGGCAATCGAACCGTTACCTTGAGGATCATCCCCCCTCGCTCCGTAGCTCTGGAAACGGCGGTGGCGAAAGTGCAAAACGAGCTGATCCCTACCATGCGCGCCGAAGGTGAAATCAACAACGGCGTCTCTATCGACATCTCCGGCGCTGCAGACCAATTGGACGCCACACGTCTCGCACTGACAGAAAACTTTGTGGTCGCCCTGCTGATTATTTACCTGCTGTTGGTGGCTATTTTCCAGCACTGGGGTTACCCGCTGATCATTCTCACCACCATACCACTTGGTCTCGCCGGCGGCCTCGTGGGGTTGATTCTGTTAAACGGTCTCGGCTTCCGGCAACCTTTTGACATGATCACCATGCTGGGCTTTTTGATCTTGCTGGGCACCGTGGTCAATAACCCTATCCTGATTGTCGATCAGACCCGTAAAAATCTGGAGGCAGCTGCGGTATCCGTAAAAGACGCGGTCAGTTCGGCACTGGCCACACGGCTGCGTCCAATCTTGATGTCCAGCATGACCACCATCTTTGGGCTCGCGCCGCTGGTTCTGATCCCGGGTGCGGGTACCGAACTGTACCGGGGAGTGGGCATTGTTGTTCTGACTGGCATACTGTTTTCGACAGTCATTACCCTGACCTTCTTACCCTGCCTGTTAATGCTGGTGCTTAAAGAGAAACAACCCGAAGCCGTAAGTTAATTACAGCGCCTGTTATTAATAGCCTGTAAAAAGCCCCGTAAAACCGTGGCTTGGCTCACACCCAAGCCCTATATCTTGCACAAACTTCATCCAGATCTTGTAGACAACACTATGATGAGCTATGAAGTTGGCAGAAAGTACGTTTAAATTAAGCCTCGCAAATCGACCATTTGCGGTGATCACCCTCCAGAGAGGAACCACCGCGCATTATTTGGATCAGTGCAGGGATTAATGTAAGGACACTATGAACAAACCGGCCCCAATACCGAGCCTGTCTTCCTCACCGGAGGATAAGGCCGTCCATACCCGCGGTTCCCTGTGGCCCTTCAAAGCCTCCCTGTTTACTTTTATCCTGCTTTGTCTGGTCTTTAGTGCCATCCTCTGGCTTCAACACAAATCTCAGGAATCCAGCCTTCGACAGCTGAATATTCAAACACTGCAGCACCAACAACATCAGTTTGATCACTTTACAGAACAGTTTCGTCAGGCCACACAAACGGCCATTCAGAAATTTGTCGACTACCGCGGCAGGGCATCCTCTGTCCCGGCAGCGACATTGCAAGACTGGTGGCAAGAACATGCCAACCTGAGACTGCTCGCTGCCATATGGAGATCAGACACTCCTGCTGAAGGGATTCACACCAGTAACGCCGGCGATATTGACATACTCCAACGACACCAGGCCTGGTTCGATCAAACGCCTGATACTGAAGGCTTACACAGTGGTATTCACTGTCATGCCGACGAATGCATCGAATTGTCGAAAATCGATGTCATCATTCAAGGCAAACCTATCGGACAACTTCGCATTGCCCGTGACATTCATGCCCAACTCACTTTCACCAGCGACTCAGAATTTCCCGGGATCACTGACATCCCTGGCACTCAAGCAGTTGGTTTGCTGCGTGTCCAAAAGCGCTCAGAACAAAGCTGGCAATTTCAGTACATCAAGTTCCCTCAAGGCGCAGAGACAACAGCTGACAGCGAGCCAGACACCAATTCTTCTCTCCCACTGCCTCTGGATACCAATCTGGCTCTTTGGAAACGCATCCAGCAACATCCTGTCAGCACTCAAGAAGCGAGCGTGCTTGCCCCCACCCGAGGAATCATCTGGTCAATGCTGACTTTTCCCGAAGGGTATGCCGACAACCACTATCTATTACAACGCAGTGATGCATCCCCTCTCGCCTGGCAACAACACCAACACCTGATGCTACTGGCGATAATCTATATCGCCCTGACTTTGCTCATAAGCCTGATTATCTTTCTCACCTTTCAGCGCTTCAGCCAGCGGCTTCACGATTACGCCTCTCTGCTGCCCCTGCTGGGACAAAAGCAATATCAACTATTGCGCGAAAAACTGCGAAAGCTTCAGGGAAATCACTGGAGCGGAGAACTGAATGAAGCTGAAGCGTCTCTTTCGACCCTGTCATACCAGCTGGAAGCCCAGGAAAAGACAGTCGACATTCGCACTCAGGAGGTTGAAAGATTATCCCTTTTCGACCCCCTGACCGGTTTGGCCAACCGACACTTGTTGCAGTACGAAATTCAGAGCGATCTGGAACACTTGTCGCAAAGTCCGCGCGACAACCTTGTGGCCATCCTGCTTCTGGATCTGGACAACTTTAAGCGCATCAATGATTCGCTGGGACATCAATATGGTGATGTCATCCTGCAGAAGATGGCCAAACGCCTGAAAGGAGCCATTCACTCGCTGGGGCTGGTCGCACGACTGGGAGGCGATGAATTTGCCATCTTGCTGCGTTCAGCACGACGCCCTGAGCAACTACAAATACTGTGTCAAAAGATTCTGGGTCTGGTACAGAAACCTCTGGTGATTGACCAAACCTCGCTGGTCATCAGCTGCAGTATAGGCATATCCACAGCCTCACTCGAAGATACCCCCGAGGATCTGTTGAAACATGCCGAAATCGCCATGTACAAAGCGAAGCAAAGCGGCGGCAATTCCCATCGTCTCTTTAATGCCAAGATGGCCGCTGAAGCCCACGACAACCTGTCTCTGGAAAGCGAGTTGCGTCGCGGATTTGAAGAGAGTGAGTTCACCCTGTATCTACAACCCAAAGTCAGTATGGACGGTATTATCAAGGGGTTTGAGTCACTTGTTCGCTGGGACCACCCGGACCGTGGCATCCTGCCACCCAGCGAGTTTATCCCCGCCATGGAGAACATGGGTTTTATCAGCATGCTGGACAACTGGGTGCTCGAAGCCAGTTTTCGTCAGCTCAAAGTTCTGGAACCCCACTACCCAGACATCATTCTGGCAGTCAACATATCCTCCACCCACTTCACCAAAGAAAGTTTTTTGGTCTTTCTGCATGAATGTTTGCAAAAGTACCCCATTAACCCCAGCCGCCTGGAACTGGAAATTACCGAAACCCTGCTCATGAAAAATATGAGCGCCGGCCTGGAAGTGATTAGAAAAATCAAGGAAATGGGAGTGCGAATCGCCATTGATGATTTCGGTACCGGGTACTCATCCCTCAGCTACCTGAAAAACCTGCCGGTAGATACCCTGAAAATTGATCAGGAATTTATCAAGGACATCCCGGACAGTGAAAGCGACATGCAGATTTCGTCTGTCATTATCTTTCTCGCCAAACAACTGCACTTCTCCGTTGTCGCTGAAGGTGTAGAGACCGCACAGCAATTGTCATTCCTGAAATCCAACCATTGCGATCTGGCACAGGGGTATTTCTTCAGCAAGCCTATACCCGCCCACAAAGCCATCCTGATGCTGGAGAGTGAGCGGATCGACCTGGCCAATTCACGAACCTCCTTTTAAACGGCTAGCCCACACCGAGCGCCCCCCCTTGGCAGCAATGCCACTGGCTCGAATAAAGACCCAATGACTGTAATTTTTCAAAAATTCACACGCCATGCCACTCCCTGTTAGCAACTTGCCACCCCAAATACGCACCACTACAGAGCCATAAAACTCATTTATGGTGCATTACCCAAACAAACAATTGACTAGACACATAAAACTAACAGCCAACCAATCCAGTAATTGCACCACTTAAGACCATATTTCGTCAATTTGGCACATAAAGCAACAAAAACACAAAAAGCCGATAGATGGAACATTACTTGCAAAGCCATTGCCGTCGCAAGCACTCCCGGAGATGCACTGACTTGTGACACCGTGATTCAGCGGGCGCCTCAGAGAGCAGCCCATGCAATAAGAGATGTGTTCATAACATCAACAAGACTGCAGGTAGATTTATGTTATTTGGCCGCAAAAACCGCAAGCCGATTACCATCCCTCAAAAGAAGGTTGCCGAGTGGAAATACACCACATGCAACTATTGCTCTACAGGCTGTGCCATTGAAATCGGGCTGAGCGACGAAGGCAAGGTTGTCACCAGCCGTGGCCACGCCGGTGCAGATGTAAACCGTGGCAAACTGTGTATTAAAGGGCTACTGGAACATGAGCTGTTTGAATCTCCCGGACGTGGGACTCAGCCGCTGACGCGGGAAAAATTTCACCAGCCTTTTAAACCGGCAGAATGGGATCAGGCGCTGGATTATACCGCCGCCAAGATTAAAGAAATTCAAACCAAATACGGGCGGGATTCTTTCGCGGTCATTTCTACCGGCCAGCTACTCACCGAAGAGTTCTACACCTTGGGTAAACTGGTTCGCGGTTGCATTGGCACCAACAACTATGACGGCAACACCACTCTGTGCATGGCATCGGCTGTTTCCGGCTACAAACGCTCTTTCGGTTCCGACGGCCCTCCCGGCTGCTACGGCGATTTTGAACACACGGAATGCCTGATGGCTTTCGGCTCCAACTTGCCGGAACAACACCCGATCATCTACTGGCGCTTAAAAGAAGCCAAAGAGAAACGTAACTTCCCTTTAATTGTGGTCGACCCACGGGTGACCATGCTGGCTCAGTTTGCTGATATTCACCTGCCCATTACACCGGGAACTGACTGCGTACTGATCAACTCCATGCTGCACGTGATCTTTAAAGAGGGGCTGGAAGATCGCGCTTACCTCGAAGCACACACCAACAACCTCGCAGAATTAGAGGCTCTGGTGCTCGACAAGCGCTACGATCCGATTCACGCACAGCATGAATGCGGCATTGATGAAGATCGTATCCGTACCGTGGCTCGACTCTACGCCAAAGCCAAGTCGGCCATGTCCATCTGGACCATGGGCATTAACCAAAGTACCCACGGCTCCGATGGTGTAGCCAACATCAACAACCTGAACCTGTGCACTGGCAATATCGGCATTCCGGGCGGCACCAGTCTGTCCATCACCGGGCAATGTAATGCCATGGGCACACGCGAATGGTCTTCCTGCTCGGGACTGCCCGGCTACCGGGTACTGGAAAAAGAAGAGCACCGCCAGGAAATCGCCGACTTCTGGGGCATTGATCCTGAGTTCTTCCCCAAACAGCGCGGCCTGACCGAAACTGATATTTTCCCAGCCATTGAAACCGGTGAAATCAAAGGTCTGTGGCTGGTGGCAACCAACCCCATGACGTCCATGCCCAACACCCCGCGCATCCGCAAGGCGATGGAGAAGCTCGAATTCCTGGTGGTTCAGGACTGCTACGAAGACGTGGAAACCAATCAGTACTCACACGTTTACTTTCCTGCGTCTGTCTGGGCAGAAAAAGAAGGCTGCCACACCAATACCGAACGCCGCGTAAATCTGGTGCGCAATGCACTGCCAGCCTACGCCAATTCCAAGCCTGACTTCTGGATATTCAACCAAATGGCCAAGCGGTTTGATAACGGCCACATCATCCATTTCCCGGACACTCCGGAAGGGGCTTTTGAAGAAATGAAAACCCTGTCAGTGGGAACAGATCGCACACTGGATATTTCCGGCATGAGCTACGACAAGATTGAGCAAGCCCGCGGTATTCAATGGCCCTATCGCGCCAGCGAAGAAGGTCGCAAAGGTCAGAATGGCCTGAAGGGTGACCCTCGCCTCTACACCGATGGCAAATTCCAGACTCCCAACGGCAAGGCCAACCTGATCTGCGTAGATTTCGTTAACAACAACGAGCAGCCTTGCGATGAATACCCTTTCTGGCTCAACAGTGGACGCGTGGTGGAGCATTTTCACACTCGCACCCGTACTGGCAAGATCGGTAACTGTAATAAATTCAGCCCGACCCCCTACATGGAAATGAACCCCGACGCCGCCGAAGAGCTGGGCATCAAACACCAGGAATACGTGCGCCTGACCTCTCGTCGTGGCGATGCCGTCGTGATGGTACAACTGACTCACCGGGTGGCTCGCAACGCAGTGTTTATTCCATTCCACTTCCACGACTGCGTCAACCGACTCACTCTTGGGCTGCTTGATCCCTACTCTCGCCAACCTGCCTTTAAGCAGTGTTCTGCACGCATTGAAAAGGTAGATCAACAAGAAGCCGCACGCCTGAACGCCGAACGTCGCGCGTTTTAATTCGGGGGATAACAGATGAACGATCAACTGAAAGAAAGCACCTTGAAACCGGCCAACACAGTAGACGTGGTGGAGGTTTTTGATCCCCGCGAAATGAAGCCGGTTGTACAACCTGAAGTGGCGGCCACTGCCAGTCACTGGGAAGTCCGTACACAGGAACAGCCCTACGCCTTTCTGAGCGACAAAAAAGTCGACGACACCAATCGTTACGGACAGAAAATTGATCTGGTGGATCTGACCGGATTGCCGGCCAACCGCTCCATGTACATCAATGAAAACCCGGATGTGGGCGTCAATCCGAACCGTAACAAACAGCACGGCTTCTTTTTCACCGCTGACAATTGTATCGGTTGCCACGCCTGCGAAGCCGCCTGCAGTGAGAAAAACGAGAACCCAGCGCACCTGGCCTTCCGCTCAGTAGGTTACGTAGAAGGTGGCAGCTATCCGGATTACAAGCGCATGAACATTTCCATGGCCTGTAACCACTGTGACAATCCGGTTTGCCTGAAAGGCTGTCCAACCCGAGCCTACACCAAGCATGCGGAGTACGGCGCCGTGTTGCAGGACCCAGAGACCTGTTTTGGTTGTGGCTACTGTACCTGGGTCTGCCCTTACAACGCTCCACAGCTCGATCCGATCAAAGGCCAGGTCTCCAAATGCAACATGTGTGTAGATCGCCTGGAAGTCGGCTTAAAGCCCGCCTGCGTATCGGCCTGTGTCGGTAACGCGCTGGATTTCGGCGTCGTTGAGAACATTCCGGAAAACCGTGAGCAGGCCAAAACCTCCATTCCCGGGTTCCCGACCCCGGATATCACTCATCCGAACATTCGCTTCCAACAAACCCGCTCCATGCCGGACGAAATGAAACGTACCGATTCCATGCCTCTCAAGTACCACAAAGAAGATGACGGCACTTACACACCGATGGTGGACCAGAAGAAAGGGAGAGAGAAATTCTGGAACTTTGGCCGTTTGAGCTCACGGGAAAATCCGCTGGTTCTGTTTACGCTGGCCATGCAGGCGGTCATGGGCGCCTTTGCCCTGACGTTTGTAGGCGATCAGCTGAACATCGCGGTTCTGAGCCAGTTTAAAGCCAGCAGCATGTACGTCCCACTGCTGATTACTTGTCTGGCTATCGGCGCTGCCGGTAATTTCATGTCAGCCATGCATCTGGGTAAACCACATCGTTTTTATCGCGGCTTTAACAACCTCCGTCACTCTCCCATGTCCCGTGAGATTCTTGGCGTAGCCGGATTTATGAGTACTTTAGGCCTGCACATTCTGTTTTCACTGCCTGCCAATGAGGTTTTTCAATCCCTCTACAGCGCAGTGGTGGGCAGCAACATCAACGACCTGATTGCAGTGAGTACAGCCAACCGTATCGCCACCGTGTTTGGGTATGTGTGTATTGCTTTCACCCTGTTTGCACTTTACTACATGACTCGCTGCTACCGCATTGAGGCACGCCCCTTCTGGAATCATTACCAGGTAAGCACCTCATTCGTCGGCAGCCTGCTGTCGCTGGGTGCCCTGCTCGGTGGCGGGGTATTGGTTGGCACAATGGCGTTTAATGGTCTCGATTACCAGTCAGCACTGGCAACCGGTGGTGCACTGGTCACTCTGGGCATCGCACTGGAAGGGCTGGGCCTGATTGGTCATCACCGCGATATGTCCAAAGCCAGCCACGAAGGAGCGGCTTCCCATTACATTCAGTGCACCACCTTCGGCAAAACCTATATTCTCCGGAACGCACTGTTGAGCATTAACCTGCTGATCGCACTGGCTCTGACAGCAAGCGCCTTCACCGGTGCCTTTGGCGGAGCGCTGGCGCTGGTCGTCTGGGGGCTCGTAGGCATGACACTGGTCTTCACCAGCCTGATTGGTCGCGCACTGTTCTATGTTTTGGTGGTTCCCACCACGATGCCGGGCGCCTTCTTCTGGAAGAACAAAGGCTTCGAAGAGCACGCCCGTGATATAGGCCTGGCGAACATGCCTCAGGTAGGTGTCGTTCCTGACTTGCACTGACAGCGGCTAGTCGCGTTAACTGTCTGCCTCACCGACAGTTAACGCTTTATGCTTTCCTCTGGCGTTTCATTGAATTCCGCTGACCACTCTTCCAACAACAGTTTAATATGTCTTTTATGAATCTCGACGATCTGATCAACAAAACCTGCCTTATTGGGCTCAGCTATTTCGATCTGGAAGGCGAACTGCTCAAGCAGTCGCAATTGTGCGGCACTATTATCAGCAGTGATCAGGAGGAAGGGATTTCAGTGAAGCTGCAAGGCAAAACCGTGTCAGAGGAAGAGAAAGAACCTGTCTTTATCCTGCCACCGACTCTAACCCCATGGTTTACCGCACCTGCCGGGCACTATAAAAACCCCGAGAGTGGTGTCGATATAGAAAATCCGGATTATCTGGTGACCTGGGATATCTATAAAACCAAAAAAGATACACCGGAAGGCGAGCACGAATGGTGGGAATGGGTACCACGCACTGCGCCTCCCCAAGTGGGGAAGCAATAACCCCAGTCACTGGCGAGCATAAAAACGATTTGGGCTTCAATCTGCTTACAACCTGACCCAAGCGTCTTTCACTCAACTGTCTTCATATGCAGATAAGGCGCACCTGGCTTGTTAAAGCACCTTGCCAATGGACTCCGCCAGATACGGCAAGTTTTGCTGATTGATTCCCGCCAGATTGATCCGGCTGGAACCCACCATATACACACTGAACTCGTTCTTGAGACGTTCAACCTGAGCTTCGCTCAGCCCCAAAAACGAAAACATTCCCCGCTGTTGTGGGATAAAACCAAAGTCTCCGAAAGGAGCCAGAGCGGCAGACAGGTCTTCACGCAACTGCTTAATACGCACTCGCATTTCAGCCACCTCTCCCTCCCACTGCTGTCGCAGTGCCGTATCGGTCAGGATTGTTGCAACCAGTGCAGCGCCGTGAGAAGGAGGCATGGAGTAGATGCCTCGCGCCACGCTCTGCATTTGACCGAAGGTATTGGCCGCTGCAACTGGAGAATTACCCATGATGGACAAGGCTCCAACACGCTCGCGGTAGAGTCCGAAGTTTTTCGAACAGGAGCTCGCCACGACCAACTCGGGAACCGCTCCAGCCAGAAGACGCAGTCCCTGCGCGTCCTCTTCCAAGCCATCACCAAACCCCTGATAAGCCAGATCCACAAACGGGGTGAAGCCATTCTTATTGGCCAGATCGGCGATCTGCTGCCAGTCATCCAGAGACAGATCCGTACCGCAGGGGTTGTGACAACAACCGTGCAACAAGACCAGATCACCCGCCGGAACTTTCGCCAGACAGTCCAGCATGCCTTGTCGGTCTATGCTCTGACTTGCCGCATCATAGTAGGGGTATTCTTTAATTTTAAGACCGGCACTGCTCAACAGAGGAATGTGGTTAGCCCAGGTAGGCCGACTTACCCAAATAGTAGCGCCTGGGGTAGCCCGATTAATCAATTCAGCCGCCACTCTCAATGCACCGCAACCACCTGGAGTTTGCAGCGTTTTAACCCGCTCAAGCTGTGCAGAATCTGCACCGAAAATCAGCTGGGTAATTTCGCTATTAAAGCTGTCATTGCCCGCAGGTCCTTCATAGGCCTTGGTTGTCTCTAATTCATGGCAGCGACTCTGAGCCGCGGTCACACTCGCCAGAACTGGCGTATTACCCGCTTCATCTTTATAAACACCTACACCCAGATCGACTTTTTGGGGGTTAGTATCCTGTTTATAGGCCAGTGACAGCCCCAGAATTGGATCAGTTGGTAATGGCTCGAACCGCTCAAACATGGATTATCCTCTGTAACGCTGCAGTATTGCTGGCGACGTATTATATAGCCCGTCAGACCTGAAAGAACGGCCATTATAAAGAAAACTGCTGCTCAGATTGAAGGACTGAAATTGAAACCTATAATGTCTTAATAGCCGACCAGATTCGAATCCTAACAACGCCCTGGGCTATAACAAGAGATATGACTATGTCAGATGCACATCAGCTCGACGATTTCGACATGAAAATCCTCAAAGCCCTGCAGGAAAATGCGGATTATTCCATGAATGAACTGGGTGATCTCGTTGGGCTGTCCCACACGCCCTGCTGGAGAAGAATCAAGCGACTGGAAGCTGAAGGATTCATCAAGGGGAAAGTAACGCTATTGGACGCTTCCAGATTGAACCTCAGTGTCACCGTACACGCCTCTGTAACGGTAAAAGATCACGACAGTGACGCCCTCGATGCCTTTGAAGCGTCCGTGCATACCGTTAAAGAGATCGTTGAATGTTATTCGACCAGCGGCGACAAGGATTACCAGTTAAGAGTCATCGTCAACAGCGTGGAGCATTATGAACAACTGTTGAAACACACCCTCGTCCACTTGCCGAATGTTGCCTCAGTGAATTCAACATTTGCCCTTAAACAAGTCAAATACACAACAGCACTGCCTTTGGATGCCTCTCAGCGCTGATGCTGTGCAGTTCGCTCTGACAACTTCTGAATAACTGACGCCAGAGTATCTTCCAGAGTCAATCCCGTACAAGCCACCGTGATATCAGCGTATTGCTTGTACAATTCACACCGCTCCTCAAACAGAGATTCAAAGCTCTGATCCGGGCGCTTGGCAATTCCCCGTGAATCATAATCCTTGATACGTCTCCGCAACTCCTCAAGGGACACATCCAGATATACAACCGGCCCATAGGTTTTCAGGTGCGCCATGCCCTTTTCGCTGTACACCGCACTGCCGCCGGTTGCGACAATATGATTTTCAAAATCACAGTCCAGTAGCGTCTCTTCTTCCAATTGCCGCAGCGCCAGGTATCCCTCTGCATCCAGAACCTCCTGTAACGTAGCATGTGCTTTCAGTTGTATCAGCAAGTCGGTATCGACAAAATCTTTCGCGAGGGCTTTGGCCAGCATCACCCCCAATGTGCTTTTCCCTGCTCCAGGCATTCCAACCAGAATGACACTCTCACACACTTCTAAATCTGACATAAAAAATACACTCTAATTCTATGACAACAATTATAACGAAAACAAAGGGTTATGGATAAGTCAGAAAGACGAACGGCCAATCAAACGAGATTCCCCTCAAAAAGTGGACAGAAATACTTTGCAAGGGAAAAATCTGCTGCTAGTCTCGTAAGTGAGAGATTCAGGTTTTTACCTGTGCACCTGATACGTGATCCTGTTTCTCCTGAAAGGTTATAACCTTCGCCCCGCTCAATGTGGTGCGGTGAAGGAAGTAGCTTTCAGAAAGATTAGTTGGTCAGTTAGAAGACGCTCAAGTATTTATGTTTCCGGTTTTTATGATAGACCCGTCAAATTGCCGTTCGGCACTCATCAGTTCCGCGCATCCTTGCCTTGCCCGTCATAAACCCACCTGGATTTCTTTGCTCAATCCCTTTCGGGGGCCCCTTCAAAACAGTTCGAGAATTTAAGTTATGTCAACAACGCACACTGGACAGGTGAAATGGTTTAATGAATCCAAAGGATTTGGCTTTATTGAACAGGAATCCGGTCCCGACGTATTTGTTCACTTTAGTGCCATCCAGGGCTCTGGCTTTAAGACCCTTGCTGAAGGCCAAAAAGTTTCTTTCAACGTTACTGATGGTCAAAAAGGCCCCCAAGCCGAGAACGTCATTCCAGAGTAATCTTTCGGAATAATGAGTCGTTAACAAGCCTTCCTGACGGTTTGCTTGCAATAACGCTCTGACGTAAAGCTCTGGCCAGACGTTCTCATTTTAGGATGTCTGGTTCAGAGCTTGCTTTCAGCCGACTGCTATTGCCCCAGTCGCCAGTCCTTTACGCGTGGTGCTTCCCTACACCAAAGGCTTTTTTACGTTTTTAACAATTGCCTGTATCTGAGAAGCCATCAACACCGCGTGATGACTCGCAACTTTTTGCAGGTCAATTTAAGACTGCTTGCTGTTTATTGCTGCCAGCATTTTCTCCACGGCCCCCATATGCTCTGGGTTGTTGTGGCAAACTCCCTGAAACACTGCGCACAAATCCAAAAAGTCCGGCAACTGCTGACGCTGCGCCATCTGCATTAAGCGCTTGGTCATACGAACTGCGTGCGCAGGCTTGGACGCCATCTCCTGCGCTAATTCGTTCGCACGAGGCATTAGCGCTTCCGGCTCCAACACTTCCAGGACAACACCATACTCCAGAGCTTCCTCAGCAGAAATCACTCGACCGGTAAACGTTAACTCGGCTGCGCGTTGATAGCCTATCAGTCGCTGCATAAACCAGGCACCACCATCACCAGGAATAATCCCCAGATTAATAAAAGTCTCACCAAACCTGGCTTTGGAAGATGCCAGACGTATATCGCACATATTTGCCAAATCAAAACCGGCACCGATGGCCGCACCGTTAACCGCTGCAATCACTGGCACCTCAACCTTGTGCATCGCCAAAGGAATGCGCTGGATACCCTGGCGATAGAGTTCGGCCTGAGTTTCCACATCACCAGAAAAATCACCCTCTCGGTTGGCCATATCTTTAATATTTCCGCCTGCGGAAAAAGCACTTCCTTCACCAGTAATAACCAATGCCGAGATTGCCTTGTTGCGATTCACCCAATCAGTCACTGCCACAATATCGTCTGCCAACTGAGTGCCGGTCAGAGCATTGCGTACATCGTGACGCTGCATGGTAAACGTTGCCACCGCCCCATCTACAGTGAGTGTGGCATCTTTTAATTCAGGTTTTTGCATGGCCTTTCTCCCGACTTAAGCCGTTGTTCTTGTTGACGGTAACTGTAAAACGCTCTTCGATCCCATTAGAACAATTTGGATTGTCTTAAAACAAAAAGCCACTCAAAAGAGTGGCTTTTTAATGGGCTGTTCATGCTGAAACGTGTTATTCACAACGCTCAAACAATGCAGCAATACCCTGGCCACCACCAATACACATGGTGACTACAGCGTATTTACCACCGATACGCTCCAGCTCATAAAGAGCTTTAACGGTGATGATTGCGCCTGTGGCACCAATAGGGTGACCCAGAGAAATACCGGAACCGTTCGGGTTCACTTTTTCCATTGGCAATCCAAGATCCTTTGCCACAGCAAGAGCCTGAGCAGCAAAGGCTTCATTCACTTCCCAGGTATCGATATCTTCAACAGACAGACCTGCCTTGTCCAGCACTTGACGTACCGCAGGTACAGGGCCAATCCCCATATACTTTGGCTCAACACCGGCAAAAGCATAGGCCTTCAGCTTGGCCATAGGCTTCAGGCCACGTGCAGCAGCAGCCTCAGCATCCATCATCACCATTGCGGCAGCGGCATCGTTCAAACCGGAAGCATTTCCAGCAGTCACGGAGCCATCTTTCTTGAAGACCGGACGCAGCTTGCCCATGTCTTCAGCTTTTGCATCAAAACGCACGTGCTCATCTTCAGCAAACTGGACAGGTCCCTTACGGGTTTTCAGTTCAACCGGCAGAATCTGACTTTCAAAATATTTGTTCTCAGTGGCATTCTGCGCACGGTTGTGACTCAAGGCCGCCAGCTCATCCTGCTGATCACGGCTGATGCCCCACTTTTCGGCAACATTTTCTGCGGTGATACCCATGTGATAGTTTTCCATTGGGCAGGTCAGGGCGCCAGTCATTGCATCGACCATTTCGGCATCTCCCATACGGGCACCCCAACGGGCTTTGGGCAACCAGTAAGGTACGCGGCTCATGGATTCAGCCCCACCGGCCACAACCGCTTCCGCATCACCCAACAGCACCAGTTGTGCTGCAGAAATAACGGCTTGCAGACCCGAGCCACACAAACGGTTAACTGTCAGGGCAGGAGTCGATTCCGGCAGGCCACCTTTCAGGCCTGATACACGACTCATGTACATGTCACGACGGTCAGAGTGAGTCACGTTACCCATAGTGATATGGCCAATGTCTTCAGGCTTCAGGCCAGAACGCTCAACCGCCTCTTTAACAACCATGCCACCCAAATCTGTGGGAGCAATATCCTTCAGGCTTCCGCCGAAGGTACCAATTGCAGTGCGCACACCGCTTAAAATAACGACTTCACGTTGACTCATCTCTTACACCTCTCGCTAAATGTATATGGCTTACCTGATGCCATTGCTACCCATGTGCTTTCTCAGGCCCCAAAAGCCTTAAAAGCGCCTATCTAGATGTTCTGGCAGTCTGGATTTTCTGGCCGTAGTATACCGCATAATTCAAACAGTTGTTTTATTTGTGACGGCAGAGTCACATATTACCGAAAAAATGGCGGGTAATGTGTTTTTTGCAGCCAGTCAGGTTTGATTTTCACCATCAAACACTCAATTTGGCGAGGAAACTACCCCGCTCTCTGCCAATCTCGTTAATTCCTCGTCCTCTAGTCCAAGAATATCCTGCAACACCTCCTGATTGTGGCTGCCTACTGCCCCGCCAGGCCACTGGGTTCGTCCGGGAGTCTGACTCAACTTGGGCACAATCGCGGGTATATCCAAAGGTTTACCGTCTATTTCAACCCGCTCGAACATCCCCCGAGCCTGATAGTGAGGGTCATTAAACATATCCTCGACGCTGTAAATCGGACCTGCAGGCACACGCTGCTGCTCCATGACGGCCAGTATCTCCGACAGTTCATGGGCCATGCACCACTGTGCCAGCACTTCATCAATTTCAGCTTCGTGTTCCACCCGGCCGGCATTGGAGGACAATCGGGGATCCACACTCAAATCTTCACGGCCGATACCAATCATCAGTCGCTGAAAGATGGAATCCCCGTTTCCGCCAATGACCACGTATTTACCACCTTTGCAGCGGTAGGTGTTGGTGGGAACAATGCCAGTTAACGTCGTACCGGAAGGCTCACGAATTACGCCTGCCCCCGAGAACTCAGGCACGACGGCCTCCATCAGGTTGAACATCGATTCGTACAGCGCCACATCGACGACCTGTCCGGCACTGTTGCCCTTTTCTTTACTCAGCAACGCCATCACGATTCCCAATACAGCGTGAATACCCGAAATCGTATCGCCAATACTGAGGTTGGGACGCACCGGAGCCTGTCCCGGAAACCCGTTTACATAACGAAAGCCGCTGATGCCCTCACAGACAGAAGCGAACCCCGGCCGAGATGCATAAGGACCATCCTGTCCATACCCTGAAATGCGGGCAAAGACCAAATCCGGATTGGAGGCTTTCAACTCTTCGGGTCCCAGCCCCCACTTTTCCATCACTCCGGGGCGGAAGTTCTCAACGACCACATCCGCACTGTCCATCAATTTACGGGCAAGCTCGCGCCCCTGCTCCTGTTTCAGATCCAGAGTGACAGACTTTTTATTGCGCCCCAGACTACGCCACCACAAGGAAGTGCCATTCTCCAGTACTCGCCAACCCCGAATGGGATCACCTCCTTTGGGCGGTTCGATTTTAATCACTTCAGCACCGAAATAGGCCAACATGGAACCGGCAAAAGGACCGGCCAACAACTGCCCCAGCTCGATCACCCGGACACCCGCCAGCGGACCGTTAACAGAGGGCTGTGAAATAGTCTGATCTGTCATTCTGGTGATTCCGCCTTCATATCCAAAACGATTTTGCCAACCACCTCATTACGCTCCATCATTTGATGAGCGGCCGGTGCGTCATATAGAGAAAATATTTTTGCCAATTGTGGTTTCATTTTTCCAGAAGCGATCCAGGGCCAAACGGTTTCTTTGAGATCTGCAGCAATCTGGGCTTTCACTTCCGGAGGCTGTGGTCGCAAGGTAGAGCCTGTGAGGGTCAATCGTTTGAGCATCACCGGCATAAAGTTGACCTCGGCTTGCGGACCGCGCAGGAAGGCAATGTTGACGATACGGCCATCCATCGCCGCCACCTTGATGTTGCGGTCAATATAATCACCTCCCACCATATCCAAAATCACGTCGACACCCCGTTTTTTGGTAAACGTCTGGATCACCTCGACAAAATCTTCCTCACGGTAGTTGATCGCCAGGTCAGCGCCCAGATCCAGACACGCCTGACACTTGTCGTCCGAGCTGGCTGTCACAATGACCGTCGCCCCGAGACATTTGGCCATCTGTATCGCGGTAGTACCGATACCACTGGCACCGCCGTGAATCAGCAGAGTTTCATTGGCCTTTAGTGCACCGCGATCAAAAACATTGCTCCAGACAGTAAAACAGGTTTCCGGCAGTGCGGCAGCCTCTGCCAACGAGAGCCCCTCGGGGGAAGGCAAACACTGGCCGGCGTTAACAGCCACCTGCTCAGCATAGGCACCGCCATTAGTCAGGGCACACACAGGATCACCCACCGAGAATGCAGTTACCCCACTTCCCACCTGAGCAACAGTACCCGACACTTCCAACCCCAGGATCGGCGAGGCTCCCGGCGGTGGTGGATAAGCGCCCATACGCTGAAATACATCCGGACGATTCACTCCCGCACACGCCACATCGATCAAAATTTCTCCGGCCTGGGGTTGTGGTGCCTCGGTCGTTTCTACCGATAGCACATTAGCATCACCGGCTTCTTTCATGGCGATATAGCGCATGGGACTCTCCTTTTATACGAGCTGTACAGGATTTGATGTTATGGATTTGTTCAACGATAACTTATCAATTTTGTCACAACCGGACATGGCATGACTTGGACACAGGAATAAAGCGTCACTAACCTGCTTCACATCAAACCCCTATGTCAATTGCCACGATGCCAGGTCGCATGACTCCGCTGACAAATCCCCATTCTAGCAGCAGAGTCTTTAATTAAACGAACCCGGTGTTTGGCAAATGGGCGAATAACAACGATATATCTCAGAAAACACGAAGGAGAGCACCATGAAAAATCTGTTCAATCTGCAAGGCAAAGTCGCTGTAGTCACAGGAGGTTCCCGGGGAATAGGCGCCATGATTGCCCGCGGATTCGTCGAGAACGGCGTCAAAACTTATATTACTGCCCGCAAACTGGAAGAGCTGGAAGCCACAGCCCGTGAACTGAGCGAATATGGCGAGTGTATCGCCGTTGCTTCTGACCTCTCGAGCCTGGAAGGCGTGACCGCATTCGCCAAAGCCATCCAGGAAAAGGAAGACAAGGTGGATATTCTGGTCAATAACGCTGGCGCCACCTGGGGTGCACCTATTGATGAGTTCCCCGAAGCCGGCTGGGACAAGGTCATGGATTTGAATGTGAAATCCCTGTTCTTCCTGACTCAGCAGCTTCTTCCCGCCCTGCGTAACGCCGGCAATCAGGAAGACCCGGCCCGAGTGATCAACATCGGCTCCATTAATGGTTTGTTTAACCCCAACATGACCAATTACTCGTACTCTGCCAGTAAAGCTGCGGTTATCCACCTCACCAAACATTTGGCCGCCGATCTGGTAAAAGACTGCATTAACGTCAACGGCATTGCGCCGGGGCTATTCCCCAGCAAGATGACGGCCTATGCTCTCGAAGGTCACGAAGAAGAAGCTGGGAAAACTATTCCCCGTGGCCGTATTGGCTCTGCCGAAGATGCCGCTGGGACAGCTATTTACCTGAGTGCCCGCGCCTCCGCCTGGGTGACCGGCCATACCATTGTTCTGGATGGCGGCCACTGCGCATCAGCCCACTAAGGGGCCAATCTCTCTATTAGCCAATCGCTTTGGCCATCGGTTTCAGTACGTGTGTACTGGAACCGGTCGTGCAGACGATTTGCCCCACCCTGCCAAAACTCGATCGAACTGGGTACTACACGATAACCGCCCCAAAAATCCGGCAGCGGAATCTTGCCCTGCTTGAATTTTTCCTTCATGGCATTGAATTGCTGCATCAGTAACTGACGGGACGATACCGGACGACTTTGAGCCGATGCCCAGGCGGCCAACTGGCTTTCTTCAGGTCGGGAAGAAAAGTACTTCAGTGATTCAGCTGCGCTGACTTTCTCAGCACGTCCACAGATCTTGACCTGTCGTTCAAGGGCGTGCCAGGGAAAGTGCAGACTCACCAGTGGGTTAAGGGCAATGTCCTGCGCCTTATGGCTTTCGTAGTTCGTATAAAAGACGAAACCTTTGGCATCGACCTGCTTCAACAGAACAATACGCTGACTCGGCTGTCCCTCTGCATTCACGGTCGCGACCGTCATGGCAGTAGGATCTTGCATGCCCGCATCAATCGCCTGCTTGAGCCACAATTCAAACTGCTCTATGGGGTCTGCTGCGAGATCTCCGCGCTGCAAACCACCCTGAAGGTAATCACGACGCACCTGATCAATATCTATCATCGTTGTCTCTCAATTTTTTGCAATGGGCACTGAAGGATCAGTAACTTGCAAAGATTGTAGCGGGATTCCCCCACAAAAGCAGGCGTGTTTAAATAGTCAGCACAAACACCAACAATCCTGCGCAGGCAAACAAATTGAGCAACCTCCCCCGCATCACAGGACTGGTACTGGCCGGAGGCCAATCGCGACGGATGGGCCGCAATAAGGCGTTACTGGAACTGAATGGTGAAACCTTAATCAACCTCTCTATTGAGCGCTTGCGGCCACAAACAGATCAACTTTTGATCAGCACCAACACCCCGCTCCCTATCGAATCAAAGGGTTCAGAGATCCCCCAACTTGCCGACAATCTTAAAGACGTCGGACCTTTGGGGGGTATTGTGACCGGGTTAGACTGGCTACAAAAGCATTCAGACAGCGAGTGGATGCTGACTGTGGCGGTAGACACCCCGTGCTTCCCGGACAATCTGGCTTTGTGTCTTTGGCAGTCCAGACAACCTGAGGATCTTATAGTTGCGGCACGCAGCAGAACCAAAGCGCACCCGACCTTTGCGCTTTGGCACAAGAGTTTGCTGGCACCCCTCTCCAGGTTTATAGCTGAAGATAAAAAACGGCGCTTGATGGGGTTTATAGACCAGCAACCACATCGCTATATAGATTTTGACGACAACGAAGTCGATCACTTTAATAACATTAACACTCCAGAGGATCTCATCAGATTGACTCAGGAGAAGAACACCCTAGAATGAAATAGAGGACACTTCGCAGAAAGGAGCGCCAGTGCCAAAAACTCCAGGCAATAAACACAATCAACCAATCTCCGCTGGGGAGTGCCTGTGTCTGGACAATCAGTGCCCGCATTGCAACAAGCCAGTGCCGGCGGTTGATGAACTGTGCTCCCGCATCGATGCCCTGCAGGCTAAGATCAACAAGCTTGATAAGCTGGTCGTAACCGATGCGCTTACGGAGCTGTTCAATTTTCGCTATATCCATCAGGCGCTGGATCAGGAATTCGAACGCACTCTGCGAACGGGTCAGGATACCTCCCTGATATTGCTGGATCTGGATCACTTTAAACAGGTTAATGACCAATGGGGCCATGACGCCGGCAACCAGGCTCTGCAACAAACCGCAGCCTTAATCAACAACACCACTCGCAAGCTGGATATCCCCTGCCGTTACGGCGGAGAAGAATTTCTGATTATCTTACCTTCCACCGACCTCAGAACAGGAACACTGGTGGCCGAGCGGCTGCGCATTCAGATAGAAACCACGCCACTGATGATTGGCAAGGAAAAGCTACACCTGACCGCAAGCGCCGGAGTGGACTCTTTTACACCAACTTCTGATTTTACCCCGGAAATGCTGATCAAACGTGCAGACAACTGGTTGTATAAGGCGAAAACAGATGGGCGAAACCGGGTTTGCAGCGGCTCACTACTTCAACAACCCACAACAAACGTCAGCAGCGAAGAAAAAGCAGCCCTGTTCGGCGGCTTTGGTAATCAAACGCCTGACGAAGACCACAACCCGTAGCACCCGCCTACGTCATTGACTTAAAAACCAGGCTTCTACTAACACAATCACCAGCAAAACTGCAGACATCCACTGCCAAAAAAGTAACGGATTTCGCTGTAGAAAAGGAGCATTCTGACGCTCGCTCACCAACTGGCTATTTGGCGTCGACATATCAGCCAAAAACTCTGAAAGCACGCTGTAACGCTGCGCCGGAGATTCGGCACAGGCTTTTTCCAAAGCCAGATCCAACCAGAGAGGAATCTCTTTACGATGATCACGGGCGGAAAAGTAATGCCAGTCCTGATAACGTTGTGGATTGCGCTGCTGGGCGGTTGAGGTTTTGTAGGGAAGCTTTCCGGTCAACATCTCATAGACAATGACGCCCAGAGAAAAAATATCCGATTGATGCAAGCCTTTCTCACCACGCAAATACTCCGGTGCAATATAATCCACAGAACCCACCGGTGTTTCATCATCAATGGGTGAAACTATTTCATCAAGACTATCAACCCTCACCGTCCCAAAGTCGATAATGACTGCTTTTTTCTGAGGAGTAACGATAATATTCTCTGGTTTGAGATCCCGGTGCACCATTCCCATACGCTGAAAAACACGAATCCCGCGGATAATGGATTCGGTAATTGAGCGTACCTCATCAAACTCCGGATGAGGATTATCATGCATCCATTGTCGTAGTGTCTGTCCCTCTACGTATTCACAGAGATGATACAAAAACGGCGATTCATGTGGTCGCTCATAAATTTTCATCACCCAGGGGCTGTTCAGTCGCCGGCCCACCCACTGCTCGCGGATAAATCCTTCCAGATATTGAGGATCTTCCGAGAAATTTTCCGAAGGTGCTTTTAGCACCAACTTGCGTCCGGCCTCCTTATCTTCGACTAAATACAAGTGACTGCGGGTCCCGCTGTGCATCACTTGCAGCACTTCGAACCGGTCAATCTTGTTGCCCACATCCATAACCGGCGGTATCACCAATTCTGTCAGCTGGCGATGAACTTCATCCACATCCGCCTGCGGCAGAGCTGTAATACGAACCAGAAGACAACTGAGGTTATCATCACTGCCATTGGCCAGCGCCTTTTCAACAGAGGCCCTGGCCGCAGCCTCAAGATCTTCACCTGCATCCGTAAGCAGCTGGATGGAATCCGCTAAAGACAGGTATTCGTGGACGCCATCCGAAGTTAATACCAATAGGTCCCCAACCTGTAAGGACACCTGACGATAATCCACCTCCAGATGACTGTCCATCCCCAGCGCTCGGGTTAGAAAGCTTTTGCGACCGTATTGATTATGGCTGTGATCACGAGTCAATTGTTTTAATCGGCCATCGCGAAAACGGAATATTCGACTATCACCAACATGCAACAAATGGGCGGTATTGGATTTGAGCACTACACCGGAAAAAGTGGTCACCAAACCATTATGACGAAGGTCACTCTGCTGACCGTGATGGAAAAGCCAGGAATTTAACGAGGTCAAAACCCGTGCGGCAGACTTTTTTACACTCCAGCTGTCCGGTGTGCTGTAATAATCCTCAATAAACTGGGTCACGCTGGTGATACTGGCTTGTTGAGCGTTATCACTGCAGCTCACTCCGTCCGCAATACAGGCAACAATGCCTTTGTAGTTAACCACTCCGGCACTGGAAGGTAACTTTACCGCAAAGGCATCTTCATTCCGTTCCTTGGTACCTGCCGTGGTATAACCACCGACCTTCACCGTCAGGACATCTGCCGCCGGTTCTTGCCGTTGCTCTGAATCGACTTGTTGCGTTTTCACGTAGTGTAACCTGCCTGTTGCCTGCGCTATCAATCATTCCCGGTTTTCACGTCTCACCACAGACTGATAACCCGAAATCTCTTATTCAGTGTTAATCCTGAGCTGGACTCTTAACGAGCTGATAGTTCAATAGTGCCACAAAAAACGGCCATCGTTGATGGCCGTAAATCAATAACACAGTCTTTTTCAAAAGGATGGAGCCTGTATGGAGCAGGCGCGCCCCTTAGACTCAGGCCTTGGCGACATCAATCAACTCAACGCTACCATCTTCGTTTACCTCAGCAATCTTTCCGGAAGGCTCTTCCATCATCAACAGAGTAACGAAGCCCAATACCGCAGTCGCAGAAATCACCAGGAAGAAAGTGCTGTATTCCACCATCGACAGGACAGTCAGGTAAACCACTGCACCCACATTCCCATAGGCACCGGTCATACCCGCGATCTGGCCAGTCATACGACGCTTGATCAACGGCACTGCGGCAAACACTGCGCCCTCACCTGACTGGACAAAGAAAGAACAGGCCATTGCTGCAACTACAGCCAACCATACAGGCCAGGCTCCATCAATGTGCCCCATAACAAAGTAACCAACTGCGAGACCAGCCGTTAGAATCAACAGTGTAGGCTTACGACCAAACTTATCTGACAACCAACCACCACCAGGACGTGACATCAGATTCATAAAGGCATAGGCAGAAGCAACCATACCTGCAACGACTGGAGACAACTCAAAGGTCTCGGAGAAGAACAGCGGCAGCATGGAAATAACAGCCAACTCAGAACCAAAGGTCGCAAAGTACAGAACATTCAGTACAGCAACCTGCTTGAATTTATACTGATGAATCTCGGGCACCGGCTCTTTGAAAATATGCTTATTAACTTTCCAGACGTGAGAAGCATCGTATAGATAGAGAGCCACAAGACCTGCGTAGATCAAGTTGACAACGGTTTCTGACAACATGCTGACACCGGATGGTGACAGTTTCCATGCCAACAGCGCCAGAGCCGCGTACATGGGTACTTTCATAATCAGTAAAAAATAGAAATCGCCTGTTGAAGTGACTTCCATTGCGCCCAGGTTTTTAGGGCGGAAGTAAGTTGAGCCTTTAGGGGTATCTGTTACATTCGCATAAAAAACAAACGCGAACATCAAGCTCATCAAGCCTGTGATTCCCATCGCATAACGCCAGCCATCATCACCGCCAAACATGACCGCAACGGTAGGCAAAGTGAAGGCCGCTGCGGCAGAACCGAAGTTACCCCAGCCACCGTAGATACCTTCTGCCGTCCCCAACTCATTATGGGGGAACCACTCAGACACCAGGCGAATACCCACAACAAAGCCGGCACCAATACACCCTAATGCAAAACGGGCAATGGCCGCCTGGGTAAAGGTATCTGCCAAGGCAAACATAAAACAGGGAATAGAGCAGACTGCCAACAGACCTGAGTAAACCGCTCTGGGACCGTATTTATCTGTCAGCATACCAATCACAACACGAGCCGGAATGGTAAAAGCAACGTTCAGGATCAACAGGGTTTTAATTTCTTCTGTTGTTAACCCCAGGGATTCTTTCAGTGCCTGAAGCAAAGGTGCGAAGTTGTACCACACCATGAATGTAATAAAGAAAGCCATCCAGCTCAGGTGGAGGATTTTCATCTTTCCCGTAAACGAGAAAAGGTTGAATTTATCAGCGGAACTCATAGCGGCACATCCCCTAAGGAAAAGTTAAAACTTGCCATTCTCAATGCACGCACTATGCCACCTGAGAAATATCATTAAAAATCAGTAGGTTATGAAAAAACCCCGAAATCAAGCGCCAAACAAAGCCCCACAAACATGCATTTATGTGCATTAACGCACCACCAGAAACCAGTATTTTTAAATAGGGATAGCCGGACCACCCACAACAAGAAGCAGAACGCCTTATTTGCGCACCAAATTTGAACTCAGCCTGACAGGAGATTCTCTTCTTTCGAAACAGTAAATTTCCAAACACAAAATAGGCAGACAAAAAAATGGGGCGCATATGCGCCCCCAGTGCAGAGAACAACTAAAATTGCTCGAGGAAGGTCAAGCGGCCTGCAACTGAATCTCACCCGCCTCATTACGAATTGGGTAAGTCTTCAGTGTATGCTCGGGTTCCTCCAGACACTCACCGGTCTGAAGATTAAAATGTTGCTTGTACAGGGGTGATGCCACAACCGGCACATCGCCCAACGATCCCATGATACCTCGACTCAGAACGTAAGCCTTGCCGATGGGATCATAGTTAGAAACAGCAAAAAGAGATTTGGTCTTGCCGCAGTAAAATACGGCGACCTGCTCACCATCCACCAAAGCGCATACGCCGGTATTTGGAGTTAAATCACTTTCGCTACAAATAGTTTTCCACTGACTCATTGTAAATTCTCCTCTACCTGACTTAGTCAACCAGCTCAACGGATTGAATACGCTCTTCCTGTGTTGCCGGACGACGCTGTCCGCGCTCGGCAACATAAGCAAGACTGCTGTCAGTCTCGTCTGAGTTGATAAAGTGCTTGAAGCGCTTCAGCCTTTCAGGGTTTTCAATGGTGGTTTTCCACTCACACTGGTAGTTGCCAATATTGGCCTCCATCTCAGCTTCCAACTCAGCACCCAGCCCCAGCTTGTCATTGATCACGACGTCTTTCAGGTAGTCCAGACCACCTTCCAGGTTTTCCAGCCACACAGAGGTACGCTGCAAGCGATCAGCGGTGCGGATGTAGAACATCAGGAAACGATCCACATACTTGATCAGGGTGTCATCATCCAGATCCGTTGCAAACAAGTCTGCGTGACGCGGACGCATGCCGCCATTACCGCACACATACAGATTCCAACCGTTTTCCGTGGCAATCACACCCACATCTTTACACTGGGCTTCGGCACACTCGCGGGTACAACCTGAAACAGCAAACTTCAACTTGTGAGGTGAACGCAGGCCTTTGTATCGGTCCTCAAGATTGATGGCAAAACCCACACTGTCGTTAACACCATAGCGACACCATGTGCTACCCACACAGGACTTCACAGTACGGACTGATTTACCGTAAGCGTGTCCGGTTTCAAAACCGGCATCGACCAGTTTTTTCCAGATCAGCGGCAGCTCGTGGAGTTGAGCACCAAACAGGTCAATACGCTGTCCACCAGTCACCTTGGTATACAAATTGAATTCTTTGGCCACCTCACCGAGTACAATCAATTTTTCCGGGGTAATTTCACCACCGGCCACTCGAGGCACAACCGAGTAGGTACCGTCTTTTTGCATGTTCCCCAGGAAAATATCGTTGGTGTCCTGCAGGCCAATGTGCTCATCTTTCAGCACATAATCATTCCAGAATGAGGCCAGAATCGAGCCAACGGTTGGCTTACAAATATCACAACCCAACCCGTGACCATGACTTTCCAGCAGTTCATCAAAGGTTTTGATTTGTTTGACACGAACAATATCAGCCAGCTCTTTACGGGAATACGCAAAGTGCTCGCAAATATCATTTTTAACTTCGTAACCCAGATTGGCCAGCTCGGCATCCAGCACCTGCTTGGTCAACGCGGCACAACCACCACACCCAGTAGAAGCCTTGGTCGCTCCTTTGATACCACCCATATCAACGCAGCCATTGGCCACAGCTTCTTTGATCTGGCCTTTGGTGACATCGTAACAGGAACAAATCTGGGCGGTATCCGGCAGAGCGTCGACCCCCAAACCCACTGATGCTTCACCGCTGCCTGCAGGCAGAATCAAACCTGCCGGATTTTCCGGAAGCTCCATATCATTGAGCATTAACTGCAGCAGATTCCCGTAAGCTTCTACATCGCCAACCAATACAGCACCGAGAACTTTCTTGCCGTCTTCAGATACGATCAGGCGCTTGTAGACCTGCTCGATTTCATCGTTATAGGTGTATGACTGAGCCCCCGGAGTATTACCGTGCGCATCGCCAATACTGGCTACATCCACACCCAGTAATTTAAGTTTGGTGCTCATATCAGCACCCTGAAAGGTCTCACTGCCACCGGTGATATGAGAAACGGCAACCTTCGCCATGGTGTAACCAGGGGCAACCAGACCGAAGATACGACCACCCCACAGAGCACATTCACCAATAGCGTAAACATTGTCCACACTGGTCTGACAGTTATCGTTAACCACGATACCGCCACGCTCACCAACCTCCAGATCAAACTGGCGTGCCAGCTCATCCTGCGGACGAATACCTGCAGAAAACAGGATCATATCGGTTTCAAGGTGACTGCCATCCGCAAAGTTCATGCGGTAACGGCAGGTTTCGCCTTCGACAATTTCAGAGGTTGCCTTTTCGGTATGGACTGTTACACCCAGGTCTTCGATTTTTCGACGCAACAAACTACCGCCACCTTCATCCAGCTGAACAGCCATAAGACGTGGCGCAAATTCCACAACATGCGTTTCGAGACCCGCCGCTTTCAGTGCATTGGCGGCCTCAAGACCCAACAGGCCTCCACCGACAACCACACCCACCTTGCTCTGTGAAGCTGAAGCAGTAATGGCTTCAAGATCTTCAATCGTGCGATAAACCAGGCAGTGTTCCTGATCGTTGCCGGGAATCGGCGGCACAAACGGGAAAGAACCGGTAGCCAACACCAGCTTGTCATAAGACTCTTTGCGACCACTGGCTGTTACCACGTAGTTTTCTTTGGTATTTAGCTCAACGACCTTGTCATTCAGGACAAAGTTAACGCCGTTCTCGTTGTAATAACCTTCATCTGTAAGCGCAAGATCCGCAGCGGTAGCACCACTGAAGTAGCTGCTCAGTTGCACACGGTCGTATGCCAGCCGTGGCTCCTCAGAGAAAGTAATGATTTCGAAATTATCGGCTTGGGAATCCTGCAACAAGTTATCAATAAACTTGTGGCCAACCATACCGTTTCCGACGACCAATACACGTTGCTTACTCATGACATTTCCTCAATATCAGGCTGACAATTTTTGAAGTTGTTTGCTGGCGGTATTCTCTTCTGACGAGAGACTTGTAAACCAATCTAATTGTTCGGCCAGATTAACCACCTGACCAACGACGATTAACGCCGGTGATTGAACAGCTTCACGCTCGACCATCTCGGCCAGATCCTGCAACTGCCCACGAACTACGCGCTGTTGCGGACAACAGCCATTTTCAATCAGTGCTGCGGGGGTCTCGGCGTGCAAACCTTCCGCCATCAAACGTTCGCTGATCATCCCCGCCTTGCTTAATCCCATATAGAAAACCAGGGTGTGATCCATACAGGCCAAAGACGCCCAGTTGATTCCCAATTCTTTTTCTGCGTGAGCGGTCACCAGAGTGCAGCCCTGGGATACGCCGCGATGGGTCAGCGGAATTCCGGCATAACTGGTACAACCTGCCGCAGCAGTCACACCGGGAACCAGTTCAACCTGAATGCCCGACTGCTTAAGGCGCAGCATTTCTTCACCACCACGACCGAAAACGAAAGGATCTCCACCTTTGATACGACAGACATTCAATCCAGCCAGCGCTTTCTCAACCAGCAACTCATTGAGCTCTTCTTGCGGAATGGAATGAGCATCCTTGATTTTACCCACATAAAAAGCGGGGGTGGACGACGGAAACAGGTCGCGAATTTCCTGACTCACCAGATTGTCAAACAGAATCAAATCTGCCTGCTGTATAACGCGCAATGCCTTGACGGTTAGCAGATCCGGATCTCCGGGGCCGGCACCAACAAGCCACACCTTGCCTGGAGCAACGCCGGCAGCGGGCTTGGAAACCTGAATCTTTACAACCTCGGTGGCAACTGAACCTGTAAAGTCGGCTTTCTCTGTCGCTTTGTTCGCTTTCACTACGTCTGTCACTGGCATGTTCATGGCCCTGCACCGTTAAATCTTGAAATGACTAGAGCAAAGACAGTGCCAGCACCCCTCGAAAAAATTAAAAAAAATAAATTCCTATATTTATCAACAAGTTATAATTTTTAATCCTTTCTTATGTTGTGATGCGCAATAACGACAAATAAACAAACAACCCCCAAAAACACACTTTAACGCACCACAATAACGCCAATACGCACCACTTTAGACCCACAAACCAGCCAATCCATTAATTGTCCAGTCTATTATTTCAATAGCACCAATATATTAAGGCACCAAAATGGCTCATAAATAGAGCGCAAAATACGCCACCGCTCATTTTTTGATCCCGCAGCCCTACAAAGGGGGCAATGCACGCCTCCTCTAATCGCGCTGCCGGATCGCGATCATTGCTACATACAGCGCTCCTAGAGGAATTCAGCAGGCAATCTCTGTGTCGCCCTTGCTGCATTCAGCACCTTTCTTATAGCTGGCCTGATTATTGCTGACTTAGAAAATAATCGCTGTATGCGGATTAAGTAACCGGCTTTAAATCTCGACACCATTAATGCCGATTTCCAACCGTTCTCTAAATAACAGCCACACTTTTTATTTTTTTGTTGTATTGCCCGGAGCATTATTGTGACCTCAGCCATTTCTAACATTGCACCATGGACCAAAAGCACTTGTGCGTACTGCGGAGTCGGCTGCGGAATCGAAGCCCGCCCGAAGCCCAATGGTCAGCTGGAAATTCGCGGAGACAAAGATCATCCTGCAAACTTTGGTCGTCTCTGCTCCAAGGGAATGGCTTTGGGTGAAACGGTAATTCCCGACGGACGCTTGCTGCATCCTTCTATTAATGGAATGCGTACCGACTGGAATAGCGCACTGGATCACGTGGCCAAAAGCTTTCAAAAAACCATTGAGGAGCACGGGCCTGATTCTGTCGCCTTCTATGTATCCGGTCAGCTGCTGACTGAAGACTATTACGTTGCCAACAAGTTAATGAAGGGCTTTATTGGCTCTGGCAATATCGACACCAACTCCCGATTGTGCATGTCTTCCAGCGTAGCGGGACATAAACGCGCTTTTGGCAGTGATACGGTCCCCGGCTGTTATGAAGACCTCGAACTGGCAGATTTGATTGTGATTACGGGCTCCAATCTGGCCTGGTGTCACCCTGTCCTGTACCAACGCATCAAAGCCGTCAAACAGCAGCGTCCGGAAGTGAAAGTGGTTTCTATTGACCCCCGCGTCACCGATACCTGTGAAATTGCTGACCTGCACATTGCCCTGCAACCTGGCAGCGATGTGGCGCTGTTTAACGGCCTGCTCAGCCATCTGGCCAGTTGCCAGAAAGTGGATGAACACTATGTTCAGCAACACACTGAAGGCTACAATCGCGCCCTGCTTCACGCTCTTGAAGATGGCTGTGATCCTGCCGCTCTGGCGGACACCCTGGGAGTCGAACTCGAAGACCTGAAACAGTTTTTCGACTGGTTTGCTCACACCGATAAAGTGGTCACCCTCTACTCGCAGGGAGTGAATCAATCCTCACGAGGTGCAGACAAGGTCAACAGCATTCTGAACTGCCACCTGGCCACCGGCCGAATCGGCAAGCCCGGCTCTGGTCCGTTTTCCCTGACAGGCCAACCCAACGCTATGGGCGGCCGTGAAGTGGGCGGGCTGGCAAATACCCTGGCAGCTCACATGGAGCTCAACAGCCCACTGCATCACCAGTTGGTCAGCGATTTCTGGCAGACAGACAAGCTGACCACCAGAGCCGGCTACAAGGCTATTGATCTGTTCGACGCCATTGACCGAGGCAAAATTAAAGCCGTCTGGATAATGGCGACCAATCCGGTCGTCAGCCTGCCCGACGCAGACAAAATCAAACGCGCCCTGACTCATTGCCCGCTGGTGGTGGTTTCCGATTGTATTGCCGACACAGATACCACTCGCTGTGCCGACGTACTGTTGCCCGCCCAGGGCTGGAGTGAAAAATCCGGAACAGTGACCAATTCCGAGCGCCGGATTTCCCGACAGCGCCGTCTGCTGCCAACACCCGGCGAAGGTAAACCGGATTGGTGGATCATGAGCGAAGTGGCTAAACGCATGGGCTTTGGCGACGCGTTTAACTACCTCCATGAAGGTGAAGTCTTTGACGAGTATGCCCGAATGACAGAACTGGATTACGCTGACCACCACCAACAGGTGAAACGGGATCTCGATCTCACAGGACTGATCAATTTAACCCCAAAAGAATACTCACAAATGCCTCCGCAACAGTGGCCTTTGGCCAAAAAGGATGAGCAGATTGAAAATAAACGCCTGTTTTCAGACGGTCGTTTTTTCACTCCCAGCGGTAAGGCTCAGTTTGTAGCTGTGCGATACAAGGCTCCGGCATCCAAACTCAGTAACAAATACCCTCTGAGCCTGAACAGTGGTCGTATTCGCGACCAGTGGCACACCATGACCCGCACTGGGCTTTCGACACGTCTGGGGGCTCACCTGCCTGAACCGTACATCTCGGTCAATCAGAAAGACGCCGACCTCTACGGACTGGAAAACGGCAAGATTGCCTCACTGACCAATGAATGGGGCTATGCACGCATCAGGGTGGATATCTCTTCCAAAGTTGCCCCCGGGCAACTGTTCATGCCCATCCACTGGACAGGCGTTATGGCCAGTGCCGGACGTGTCTGCAGTCTGGTCAGCCCGGATACCGATGCCGTATCCGGTCAGCCTGAATTCAAGTTCACCCCGGTAGCGATCAAACCCTGGCACTACCAGAGCGAGGCCCTGCTACTGAGCCCAACCGTGATTGACACGCAACAGCTGGATTATTGGGTGCGGCAGAAAGTAGATGGCGGCTATCTGTATCGGGTGGCCAGTAATGACACGCCCAAAGAGCTGGAGAACAAACTCAAGCCTTACTGCACGGAAAATCATGCCGAGGCAACCGCTACAGATCCTTTACAGTTCAAGCCCCGTGATCTCAATGCCCGCCACCTGAATTTCAGCAGTCCGAGCCGCGGCCAATACCGTTTTGCCCTGATTCATGGACAACAACTGCGTGGCTGTTATCTGGTGGCTCCGAGCCTTCAGGATCAGGATTTCGACTGGGTGCAATCCCTGCTCGACGAGCCTGTGGACGACAATGTCGAGCGATCCATTCTGACAGGTGTCGCCTCTGGCAAGCTGGCTCAGGGCAAGACCATCTGTGCCTGCAAGCAAGTGGGCAAGACGACCCTCTGCAACGCCATTCGCGAGGAGAGTTTGACTACCGTCAAGCAGCTGGGCGAATGCACCGGTGCCGGCACCGGCTGTGGCACCTGTGTGCCGGAGCTTGAACAGATTCTTGTTGAAGAGCTTGAGCAGGCTGAGGGAGAAAAACCTGTAATCTCCCCCGCAGCTAACAGTGACGCCGGCTCCTATAAACAGGCTTCTGGTGACGGTCTAATCGTAAGAGTCGGCCATTAAGTGCTTATTTACACTAGCGACTGCCGAACGGTTAGGCCACAATATAGCTGTTTTATGCCGAGACTGATCAAATATTAGCCATGAAGTTAACCGATGCCTTTGGCCGTGACATTACCTATCTGCGCCTGTCTGTGACAGATCGCTGCGATTACCGCTGCGTCTACTGCATGGCAGAAGATATGGTTTTCCTGCCCCGAGCCCAGGTACTGACTCTGGAAGAGAGCATTGAGATTTGTGAGGCTTTTGCGGAATTAGGCGTCAACAAGATCCGAATTACCGGCGGTGAGCCCCTGGTTCGCCGAGGGATAACCACCCTGTTTGAGCAAGTGGGCCAGATTGACTCCCTCAACGAATTAACGCTCACGACCAACGGTTCACAGCTATCGAAATATGCCCAGGAGCTGGCTCAATCTGGCGTCAAACGAATCAACGTCAGCCTCGACACCCTTGATCCCGAGCAGTTTACGGATCTTACTCGTTTCGGCAAACTTCAAGATGTTCTTGAAGGTATAGAGGCCGCCAGGGACGCCGGCATTGAACGCGTCAAACTGAATGCTGTCATCCTGAGAAACCGCAATCTCGATCAGGTTTTGCCGCTGGTGGAGTACGCTCTTGCTCACGAGCTGGATATCAGTTTTATTGAAGAAATGCCTTTGGGTCAGGTCACTGAACATGGACGCCAAAGTGAATTCTGTTCCAGCTCCGAGTTGCGGGAACTGATTGGACAGCAGTACAACCTAAGCCCCAGCGATCATGAAACCGGTGGACCATCCCGCTATTGGAGTATTGCTGGCTCGGGCTCTAAAATCGGTTTTATCTCACCCCATAGCGAGAATTTTTGCAGCAGTTGTAATCGTGTTCGCGTTACCGCTGAAGGCAAATTGCTGCTTTGCCTCGGCAACGAGAACGCTGTGGATCTCAAGGCAGTGATCCGACGCTATCCCGGCGAAAGAGAAAAACTCAAACAAGTTATTGTTGATGCCATGACCGTAAAACCGGAAAAGCATCATTTTTATGAAGACGATGCACCACAAATCATACGCTTCATGAATGCAACTGGCGGCTAAGCGATTTGTTTTTCTATCGTTGTTCAGAGACTCCTTCATTAACAAACCTCAGTCACGCGTAATCATTCAGTGCAAACATCATCCCCAAAAGTTTTCGGTATCACCGGCTGGAAGAACAGCGGTAAGACTACCCTTGTCAGCGAACTGGTACGCTGGTTTTGTGCTCGCGGCATCAAAGTATCAACCATAAAACACGCGCATTGCGATTTTGACATTGATCGCCCCGGCACCGACAGTTTCAAGCATCGCGAAGCCGGCGCTCAGCAAGTGCTGCTGGCATCCAGCCACCGCTGGGCATTAATGAACGAACTGCGTGATCAGCAGGAACAGGAACTCGAAGACTTGTTGCAAAAACTGGATCCAGTAGACCTGGTGTTGGTAGAGGGCTTTAAAATGGGCGATCAACCAAAAATTCAGGTGGTGCGCCCCAGCAATAATACCGAGCGCTTAAGCGAAGAAGCCCAGCCCATTGTCGCCATCGCCAGTGACCAAAATGTTTTACCGGCAGACTACGGTTGTTCTGGTCCTCTGCTCGCTCTCGATAATATCAACAGTATTGGTCTGTTTATCAGCGAATACTGTCAGCTTACCTTACAACCTGAACAATAATACGGATCGCCTTATGAGCTCAGAACTGATTCCTTTAAATTTGGCAGTACTTACCGTTTCCGACACCCGCACAGAAGAAACCGATACGTCCGGTCACTTGCTGCGCGACGCCCTTCAGGAAGCCGGCCATGTGTATTTCGATCACAAGATCGTGATCGACGACATCTACCAAATTCGTGCAGTGACGTCTCAATGGATCGCCGATGACAATATTCACGGCATTCTCATCACCGGCGGCACCGGCTTTCATGGTCGTGACAGCACACCGGAAGCCATGATTCCTTTGTTTGATAAGACCATTGATGGCTTCGGAGAATTGTTCAGACAGGTGTCTTTTGATCAGATCGGCAGCTCGACCATTCAGTCTCGCTGTGTCGGTGGACTGGCAAACCGCACCGTCATTTTCTGCCTCCCAGGGTCCAATAATGCCTGCAAAACCGGCTGGGACAATATCATCAAACCCCAATTGGACAGCCGCCAGAAGCCCTGTAATTTTGTAGGGCTGATCACCCAGCGGGATTGATGATCCCTACTGCGCAGCAACATTAGAAAAGATAAAAAAAACCGAGTCTCAATCCTCGGTTTTTTTATCTTTCTCAAAAAGAATTTATACAGCAGCGAATACATGCAGCTAAGCTAACACCAGCACAGGCGCTAAAGACATTCACTCATTTTGGAAACAAGAACGTCATAATCAAACGCACCCCGAAGCCTTCGGGGCCATTATCTGGCGTATCCACCCAATAACGCAGCCCAGCTCCCAGACTCACGGTTTGATCACCAAACTTCATCACTTTCGATGCGACAAAATTAACGGGGATTGACGCCTCATCGGCCTCCCAATCGTAAGTGGTCTCTGTATTGAACGAAAAAGTGACGGCCTGCTTGGTGGTATAGGTAATAAACGGTTGAAAAAACGTACTGTTTACATCCGCACGATCATTGTCGCCAGCATAGGACCAGATATGATTGACCAGTACGCCATTGGTCCAGGGGCCATGCTGCTGAAGCATGACCGCGGTGGGACCTGCCCCCCACTGCTCAGTTCCGAGCAGTTCATCACTGGCGGTTGGTAACAAAAAGACTGGCCCTACCCCCCAAATCCAGCCCCCCGAAGTGGGCTCTTTGGGCGAGAGAAATACGCTTTGTACCACATCGCCGATACCGGACTGGCTGCCTTCATTCGGCACGACATCATCCTGATACATTACCGGTAAAATAGTACGCGAAATCAGGTTCCAGTCATCCCCGACTGAAAAAGGTACCACTGGCTGGATATTCAATGTGTAACGCTCACCCTCGTCATCCGGACCAAGATTGTGATCGTAATTCAGCTGAAAAGGCACACTAACCAGTGATGCGACAGGATTAGCCAGTTGCTTGGCCAGAGCTTCACTGTCCGCCGCCAGCAGATCCGTTGCTAAAGTGCCACAACATACAAACAACGCCATTCGGGCCCAAACAGATTGAATCATTCAACCTCTCCTTAAGTATAACCAACATTCACATAGCTCAGCCGGATCAATTCCTGCCCCAGAGTCCCTCAATTGATCAAATCTTTTCAATGTTTCTAAAGAGATTGAAGTTAATTGAGGCAAAGTCCCACTAAAGATAGTCCATGAATGCAAACAGAGGGAGTTTTAAACATCTCTAATCAAAAATGCGCCATTATTCAAATTTAAGACATAAAAAAACCGAGCCAATGAGATGTCTTACAACACTCTCAAACAGCTCGGCTTTTTAACAGATTACTCTTTGCTTACAGCTTAAAAATGGTTTTTCCGCGAGCAATGGTTTCCAGAACAGGAATGTCTTTCAGCTCGTGAGGGTCTATATCTAAAGGATTTGTTCCTAAAATAACCAGATCCGCTTGCTTGCCTTCCGTCAGAGAACCTTTGGTATCCTCTTCAAAATACTGATAGGCGGCGCCCAATGTAACTGCGTGCAAGGCGTCTTTGGCAGAAATCCGCTCATCCGGCCCCAGCACCACGCCTTTGCGGGTTTCACGATTTACGGTGGACCACAACAGACGCATCATATCCGGTGGTACCACTGGAGTATCGTTGTGAACGGTAAACGGAATCCCTTTTTTCAAAGCCGTTCCCGTAGGGCTGATGCCAAACGCGCGCTCGTCACCAAAACTCAGGCGGTGCCAGTCACCCCAGAAGAATGGGTGCGCAGAATAAAAGGAAGGAATCATTTTCAGCTGCTTGGCACGATCCAACTGGTCTTCACGCATCAGCTGGGAATGGATAATCACCGAGCGATGATCAGGAATCTCCTGACCGGCAAAAGCTTCCTCGACACTGTCCAGTGCCAGATCGATGGCGGCATCACCATTCGCGTGAACCAGAATTGGAATACCCGCCTGCAGTACTGCTTTTGCCTCCGCTTTATAAGCTACGGGATCAACAGTCGGATAAGCGGTGTAACCCTCTTCGGCACCATCCGGCAGCTCATGGTAGTGATGAGTCATCCACGCAGTACGGCCTTGCGGAGAACCGTCGAGGCTGAACTTGATCCCGGATACCCGCAAGCCGTTGGTATACTCAGTTTCAAACAGGGTTTTCGGATCTGCACCATTGAGCATGGTGGCATGGGGAAATGCGGTAATGTCAGCGGTCAACAAGCCCTGCTGGCCCATAGCCTTCAACATTTTTACGTCGTGTATTGCTGTTGCGCCATCCTGGATGGTGGTAACCCCATAGCTGGCGAAATAAGTCACCGCCTTGGCAATTTGCTGGGCCAGTTTCGCCGGATCTTTTGCACTGGACTCAAAATACGGCATCATGAAAGGATAGATGGCTTTTTCTTCCAGAACACCATTGGGCACATTACTGTCGGCAAACCGGCGAATAACACCACCATCCGGGTTAGGCGTATCCGCGTTCATACCCACTGCCGCCAGTGCCGCCGAGTTTACTGCAGCCAAGTGACCGGAGACGTGCATCAAGAAAATCGGATAGTCAGTCGAAATCGCATCCAGATCCTCACGCGTGGGATGGCGATTTTCCGCCAACAGGGAATCGTCATAACCATACCCCATAACCCACTCACCCTTAGCGGGCTTGGTATTGGCAATGTGGGCTTTCATCAGTTCGACAATATCACCGATGTTTTCTGCGGGACCTACCGGAGGTGAAGAAGCATTGGCAAAGTTAATCATACGAGCTGCCATGGTAAAGTGACCATGGGCATCGATCATGCCGGGGATCAGGGCTTTATCACCCAACTCAACCACATTCGTTTGCTCGCCAATGTAGGCTTTCGCCTCTTTTTCATCGCCAACGAAAACAATTTTGTCACCACGAATTGCCACCGCATCCGCATCGTCTATGGCAGGATCCATCGTAATGATGTGCTCCCCCAGAAAGACTTTGTCCGCAGGCTCAATAACCGCTGCCAGCGTGCTGATCGATGGCAATGTCAATGACAGAGCCATCGCCAATTTGGCAAAACTTCGCTTCATGATATTTTCCTATTACCGATTAAAAATACGCGTTCCAGTCCAGGCTGGAGCCATACCTCAATAACAATACGTCTGACCCGTTTGATAAAGAACCAGTTCGCCAGAAAACAACTAACCAGTCTTTAATCGCTCAAAAAACCATCAGCTTTAAAATTCCAATAGTCCAATACAGAAAAACCGAGCATAAAGCTCGGTTTCTCAGCGAGGAATGAGATCCTATTAACGTTTATAAATTGTCTTGCCGTGTGAAATAGTTTCCAGCACAGGTATGTCTTTAATTGTTTTTGGATCTATTGTCAGAGGGTTCACTCCAAGAATAGTGCCTTTGCGAGTTTCACGATTAACCGCTACCCAGAGCAAACGCATCATATCCGGCGGTACAACAGGCGTATCGTTATGGATGGTAAAGGGAACTCCTTTTTCCAATGCAGTTGCAGCAGGGCTGTGACCACGTCACTTTCTTTATCACGGGTCTCGCCAATGTGATGGATGTGGTGTGAAGCAGGAAAAGCTAAGATATCGGCAGACCGCTTACCCTCTCCCTCCATATTCTGCTCTTTTGAGAAAGGTACCAGTTTGACTCTTAGAGCTGACCAGCAATATGAAATGTAAAAGCAGCGGCTTTAATCCCCTCTCAAGTTCCGACGAAATTCCCCTGGCGTCACCCCCATCCAATCCTTAAATGCGCGAATAAACGCACTCTGCTCAGAATACCCCAACAACATGGCTATATCAGAATAGGACAAAGACGGATCGGCCAAATACTTTTTGGCAAGACGTCTTCGCAGCCCCGCCAAGATCGAACGATAGCTGTAACCCTCATCAGCCAATTTGCGATAAAAAGTACGCAGGGAATACCCCATTTCGCTGGCCAGGCGGCTGGCCTGGGTATCGCCGTCTTTCATTGCCATCAATAATTGCTGTTGCAGCTGTTCCAAAAAATCCTCTTGGTCGCCGGGTGGGGCTTTATCTCGCGAAAATCGACTGTGCTCACGGGTTAACAATAGAGCTTCCGCCTGTCTGTCGAAAATCTTGCGAAGATAAGGGTCACTGCTGGAAATAGTCATCCACATCAAATTTGATGGAATATCGACCATCAGACAGGAAGTATTAAAGACGACCGGACACCCCAACAACGCTTCGTAGAGAGCTTTATCTTCAGGTTCGGAAAAAGGCAAACCAACCTTAACCGGCGGAATGCTTTTGCCAATCAGCGACTGGTACAACGTGATAAACAGGGCCACTCCAAACTCACAGGCAATGGGCGTATCGGCATCCTGTAAATCCCATCGGTGACTGATCACACCGCTGCTGACTTCCACCTGAGTACTGAGGTCCGTCAGCACCAGAGTCTGAAATCGGCCATAACGGGTCAATGCCTGCCCCAGAGTGCTACAGGCAGTCAGCAGATACCCCACCAGTCCAAAGTCCCTGGGTTGGACCATGCGTCCCAATTGCACCCCAAACGCCGGGACCGGAGAGATCTCATAAACTTCAGCCAGAAGTTCAGAGAAACGGAGATTGGCAATATGCGGCTGCTCAGCCAGAGCACCCAGAGTTTGCCGTAATTCTGGTGCCACAAGACTTCTCTCATCCAGATAGCGGATCAGAACGGCAATAAAGCTGGTAGGGATAACGGCTGAGTTTTTCATAGCGAGAGTATTGAGATGATGGCACAAAATGTCAACGACACAATAATCGTCAATACTTACCTCTCGTGCTTTTCTACCATACGCCACAACCGTGATCCCAGTAGCAGTACGGACCATCCCGCAACGACTGAATACAACAAAAACTCGAGGAAAGCCGCCCATGGCCTACGTGGTAACTGAAGCCTGTATCAATCACAAACATACCAATTGTGTCGATGTCTGCCCTGTAGAGGCCTTTCGCCAGGATAGCGAAATGCTCTATATCGACCCGAAGGCCTGTATTGAGTGCAACGCCTGCTTAACAGAGTGTCCAGAGCGAGCCATCTTCCCCGAAACTGCGGTACCAGAAGATCAAAAACACTATATCGCCATCAACGCTGAGAAATCCCAAGAGCTGCCAGTCATTCGTGAGAGCGTTTTTCAACAAGCGGCTACCAGCGCACAGGCTGCACTGGCCGGTCGATTTGCGGTCGTGGGTTCAGGACCATCGGGATTCTATGCCGCCGAAGCCCTGCTGAAGAACATGCCCTCAGCCAAAGTGGATATATTTGAGAAGCTGCCCACGCCTTTCGGGCTGGTCCGTTATGGGGTTGCCCCGGATCACCCGCGTATCAAGTCAGTCACCGCCAGCTTTGAGCGAATTGCAGAAAGCGATCAGGTGCGCTTCTTTGGCAACGTCAACATAGGCACGGATATCTCTACCAGTGAGTTGAAATCACTCTATCATTCCGTTGTCTACGCCACCGGAGGATCCAAAAGCCGCCCGTTAACCATACCCGGTGCCGAACTGAACAACATATTTGGGTCGTCTGATTTTGTCGGTTGGTACAATGGCCATCCTGACCATCAAGATCTGGCCCCTGACCTATCAAGCGAAAGGGCTGCCATCATTGGTATTGGCAACGTAGCACTGGATATTGCCCGCATATTGATCCTGCCTCACGATGAGCTGGCCAAAACCGATATCGCTGATCCATCTTTGCTGGCGCTAAAACACAGCCAAATCAACGAAGTCTGTCTATTGGCCCGTCGTGGCCCAGTGCAATCAGCCTTTACCCCCAAAGAACTGGAACAGTTGATCGCACTGGAAGGGCTGGATCTGATCATTAACCCGGCCGACTTGCAACTGGACGCCGAATCTGAAGCCGAGCTTGCTTTACCGGAGTTCAGTGAAGCCCGCCAAAACATGGAATTGTTACGTCTTATCGCCCAGCGGCCTTTGAGCAAGCATCCGGATACCAAGCGTATTCGCTTCATGTTTTTATCCAGCCCCGAATCCATCACGGAGCACAAGGGTGAAAAACAAATACGCATCGTACGCAACCAACTGCAACGACGTGACAACCGGGTTACCGCCGTAGCCAGTGATGAGACAAACTCACTGCAAGTCGGGTTGATTATTAACGCCACCGGTTATCAGGGCGAAGCCATTTCTGGGCTCCCATACGATGATCGTCGCGGTGTGATCACCAATGACAACGCCAGCGTGAATTCCGGAGACGCGAAAGAGTATGTCGCAGGCTGGATCAAACGAGGCGCCAGTGGTGTGATCGGCTCTAATAAGCACTGTGCCTCGGACACTGTTAATCAGCTGATGTCAGCACTGCCAGAGTCACTGGAGCCTATCGAGCAAGATGTAGAGACTCTGTTCGCAGAGCGCGGCATTGAATTCATCAGTTTCCCGGACTGGCAGTTACTGGATCAGCACGAACAACAGCAAGGTAAAATCGAAGGACGTCCCCGCCGCAAGGAGACCAACGTCGACAACATGCTGGGCGTGATTCGCAATGCCAGAGCAGCGGCGCTCGCCGAATCTGAAGCTCAAGCCAGGCTGCCGGTAGAGACCCATTACCGCAGTTGTACCCTGTGTGAAGCCATGTGCGGTGTGGAGATTCAATACCAGGGCACTAAAATCATTGCAATTTCAGGCGACGATAAGGACCAGCACAGTTGGGGGCACATTTGTCCCAAAGGCTATTCCCTGCAAGATCTCCATAACGACCCCGACCGACTGAAGAAACCTTTACGTAAAGTCGATGGGCAATGGCTGGAAGTTGAGTGGGAAGAAGCGCTCGATTACGCTGCTGAAGGACTGGCGAACGTTCAACAACAACACGGTGAAGACGCTGTAGCCGCTTACTGGGGCAACCCCACCTCTCACAACCTCGGCCTGTTGATGACAGCCAACAAGCTCCGTAAAGAGCTGAATTCCAAAAACTTGTTTACTGCAGCATCCCTTGACCAGATGCCTCACCAATTATGCTCTTATTTGATGTTCGGACACGGTCAGATTTTTACCATTCCCGATGTTGATCACACCGATTACATGCTCATGCTCGGAGCCAACCCCGCCGCCTCCAATGGCAGCCTGATGTCCGGCGGAGATATCCTGAAACGCCTGGAAGGTATTCACGAACGTGGTGGCAAGCTGGTCTTGATTGATCCGCGCAAAAACGAAACCGCCATTTACGCTCAAGAACATCACTTTATCCGCCCGACAACCGATGCCATCTTCCTGGTAGGGTTGATTCAGCACATCATACAAAAAGAGCTGTATAAGCCGGGACGACTGAAAAACATGATGTCTCACTGGGGGGAACTGCTGGATTTATTCAATATCTTCCCCATGTCCAAAGTGGCTGAAATAACCGGAATCCCGCAAGCCGACATTGAGCGCATTGCCGAAGAGTACGCCGCCGCAGACAAAGCGATTTGTTATGGGCGTATGGGCATTTCCGCCCAGGAGTTCGGTGCTTTGAATCACTATTTGATCAACACCCTGAACATCATCACAGGCAATCTGGACAACCGTGGCGGCATGATGTTTACAAAACCCGCTGTGGATTCAGGGATACAACCAAGCCAGGCTGGCAGTTTTAATACCTACCAAAGTCGTGTTCGTGGACTGCCCGAATTTAATCGCGAACTGCCCTCCTCGGCCATGGTTGATGAAATGACGACTCCCGGCGAAGGTCAGGTAAAAGGCTTCATCTGTATTGCCGGGAATCCAGGGCTGTCGACGCCCAATGGCCGCTTACTGGACAAGGGGTTGAGCGAGCTCGATTTTATGGTTTCACTGGACTTTTACCTCAACGAAACGTCCCGACATGCCGATATTATCCTGCCACCAACCGGCCCGCTGGAGCATGAACAATACGACATCGTCTTCAACCTGTTATCCGTACACAACGTCGCCAAGTTTTCTGAAGCACTATTCCCTCACTCGGAGGATACACTGTCAGATTATGAAATCATGACCGGTTTAATAGACCGATTGGCTAAACTCAAGCGCGGGGCTGAGCCCAAGAAACCCATGCCACTGAAGACCATGCTGGATTACGCGTTGCGCGCCGGCCCCTACGCTGAAAGCTTTGATGAATACAATGGCAATGAGGTGACTCATCATACTGAGGGGCTGACACTGGAGAAACTGAAAGAATTCCCACACGGCTTGAATCTTGGACCACTGCAACCTGGTTTCCCTGATCTCTTGTTTACGGAAGACAAGAAGATCAACATGATGCCGGAACCGTTTCTTCAGGACCTCGAGCGGCTCAAGGCTTTTGCGGATTCAATCCAGAATGAGACCAAGCTGAAGCTTATTGGCCGACGGGATCTTCGCACCAATAATTCCTGGATGCACAACAGCCAACGTTTGGTAAAAGGTAAAGACCGTTGTGGCTTGTTTATAAACCCTGTTGATGCTCTGTCATTAGGTTTGGATAACGGCTGCAAGGCGAAAATCAGCTCCCGCGTAGGAGAACTTACCGTGGTTATTGAAGTAACCGACACCGTGATGCCCGGTTCAGTTTGCCTGCCTCACGGTTGGGGTCACGATCTCGAAGGTGTACAGTTGCGGGTAGCTCAGACAAATCCTGGCATCAATTCCAACGATCTCAGCGACGAGCAGTTAGTGGATCAACTGTCCGGCAATGCTGTTCTGAACGGTATCCCTGTAGAGGTCAAGGCGCTGTAAATCACGCCTTGCAAAAGACAAACACAACCAGCAAGAAACTTATGACTCAACATCAATTGATTGGCGCCGAAGTCTCCCTTTATACCGGGAAGCTTCGCTGCTATTTAAAATATAAAAACATTCCATTTGAAGAAGTCATTGCCTCTAAAGACGTCTATCGCGATGTCATTCTTCCCCGGACGGGCGTCAGCTACATACCGGTCTTCATTACCGAGGATGATGTTGCACTGCAGGACACCACAGAGATTATCGACTTTCTGGAGCAACGTTACCTGGAACACAGCATTTATCCCGACGGTGCCTGTCAGAAGCTGATCGCCCTGTTGCTGGAAACCTACGGTGACGAGTGGCTGGTCATTCCTGCCATGCACTACCGCTGGAATCTTGAAGAAAATCGTGAATTTGCCATTACGGAATTTGGCCGCACCTCTGCGCCGCAGGCTTCGGAAAAAGAACAACAGGCTATAGGTCAAGCCAACTCCAGGCCTTTTGCCGGCGCCCTGCCCCGTCTTGGTGTAATGCCCGAGAATATCCCGGCCATAGAAAGCAGCTATCTGGCATTACTGGCTGATCTGGACAAGCACTTCGAGCTATATCCGTTTTTGCTTGGCAGCCGGCCTTCGATTGGTGATTTTGGCTTGATTGGCCCGTTGTACGCACACCTTTATCGGGATCCATACTCGGGCCGTTTAATGGAACAACACGCACCGAATGTCGTTGCCTGGGTGAAGCGAATGATTGATCCCGAACCGCAGAGCGGAGATTTTCTGCCCGACGATCAGATTCCTGAAACCCTGCTGCCGATTTTGAGCAGGATGTTCTCAGAACAAGGGCCGGTGTTACAGGACACCATATCGCAGATCGCTAACTGGGCTGCGGCCCACGAAGAGAAATCACTGCCGCGAGCCATCGGTGAAAGCCCGTTTGTGATTGAGGGCATAAAGGGTACTCGTCTGACATTCCCCTATATGCAATGGATGTGGCAACGGTGTGTGGATGCGTACCAGCACCTTGATGAGAGCGAAAAAGTCCGGGCCGAACAGTTCCTGAACCCAGTTCCCGAAGCGATAAGGTTACTGAGCACGTCCATTGAACATCGGGTAAGCCGAGTGAACAACAAACTGACTTTGCTATAAGCAAAATACAGAGTCGTATGTAATCGTGTTATTGGTTTGCAGCGCTTCGGCGCTGTGACCAGACCACCAATCCCTGAGCATTGAGCCCCATATCAAAAGCGATGGTTTCCGCAGCCAATTCGCGCTCACACCCGTGAGCAATAGCCCGCTCCAGAGTGTATTCGGTCAGGCGGGTCTGTATAGACTCGAACAAGCCTTCCGCATCACTCATGTCCTTTTCGATCTCCATCACCAGCGCCACATAGTCATCAATCTGTTCCAGCAACTGGGGAGCAAGCTGCTCTGGCTTTTCCACCATACCGTAATGGGTGAGAAACATTCTTTCGGGCTTCATGGATATCAATTTGCCAATGGAGGCCTTCAATGCCTCCGGATCAAATTGAACGGGTGTTGTGGTAGGAAAGATAAAGGGCTGACCTTCAAGGACCAGCTCCCGATAGGCGATTCCAAAGGTGTCACCGGTAAAAAATCCCCTGCTGACCTCATCCCAGACACAGAAGTGATGATTGGCATGTCCAGGTGTATCCAGGAATTTGAGCGGTTTGCCTCCCAGCAATATTTCGTCACCATCTTCAGCAATTCGAATACGGGATTCGTCCACAGGGATCAGATCGCCATACATTTCCTGAAATGCAGCCTCGCCATAAACAGCCGTCGTCCCTGCCTGCAATTTCGTCGGATCGATCATATGGCGAGCACCCTTGGGATGTATGATCAGCTGTGCATCCGGTAGTTCCTGCATCAGCAATCCCACGCCGCCGGCATGATCCAGATGCACATGGGTAGCGATGACGTAGTCCACCTGCTCCGCCCGAATCTCCAGCTGGGACAGTACTGACATAATGGCCGGAACGCTGTGTCGAGTCCCCGTTTCGATAATGGCAGTAAGATCTCCGCGACGGACCAGATAACAGGCCGCCAATCCAATACGAACCATACCACTGTCGATCAGGAACACCCCGTCAACCAACTCTGTCGCCATGCCTTTATCCATGGTTCAACCCTGCTCCTACGGACTTATTGAATGTGTACTTCCATTATTCTGGCTGTAACTGCGGGGTACTTTTTCTTCGCCATACCACCAATGCCAATCCCAGGAAGGTCTGCAATGCACCATATAATAGCAAAGAGAAAAGAACAAAATTACCTACCGGATCTGCAACACCGTTCACTGTTGGAAATAATGACACTTTAATCAGCAACCCGAGATTGATATTCCGAACAACCACTTCCATTTCAATGGCTGTAGCATCTTCGCGAACGAGTCCAAACAGGCGTGGAAGAACCGCACCGATCGCCGCCAATACCAGAAAGAACAGGCAGACCAACGCCACATTCTCCAGCCCAAAGGCTTCGACATTGAGCCTTCCTGCGCCCGCAGAACCCACCACAATACACAGAATGGCAAACAGCGACCCGCGAATACCCCAGCGGGAAACCCACTCGGCAATGCCCGGTATAAATCTAAGAATCAGCATCCCCAGAACCAGAGGGATCAGAAGACAGAGGGTGATTTCAGTGGCAATCTGTCCAGCTGGCATGGTGAAGTCCGGTGGCATATAGGCGTTAATCAGAAAGCCCAAAATCAACGGAGTGGTAACCAGACACGCTACCGTCGTAAATGCGGTAACTGAGATCGACAATGGCACGCTGCCTTTAGCCAGATAAGTGAAAATATTGGAGACAGAACCACCCGGGATAGCTGCGATCAAGGCCAGACCGACCAATACCCCTCCGGTCAATCCCAGAGAAGCCATCACTGCAAAAGTCACTAAAGGCACTGCCATCAGTTGTATCAGGCAGCCCAGAGTGACCGCTTTAGGCGTTTTTAAAACCGTTTTAAAGTCCTGAACTTTCAGGGTCGCTCCCATACCCAGCATTGCCAAAAACAGCTGGACAGCCGCAAACCAGTACTCATTCTCGACATACCATTCAAACATCGTTTTCCCCGAGCAAAAGAAAGCATACTAGGAGACAGCATCTGCAGAGACTGTCTTAAAGGTGACATACTTTAACTGGCAGTTAAGGCAGGCATAAACAAAGATCAGAAAACCAACAAAAAAGGGGCAGTTGAATCTACAACTGCCCCTTTCTCGGTACTGAAAAAGCTTATATAAAATAAGGTCTTACAGTGCGGCGAAACGCTGGGTGTGGAAATCACCGGTACCGAACAACAGCTCGATCATGGTCAGACGCTTAAAGTAGTGGCCTATATCCAGTTCTTCAGTCACGCCAATACCACCGTGGATCTGAACAGATTCCTGCCCAATCTTGCGGCCGGCCTTGCCAATACGAGACTTCATCGCAGACACAGCCTTATCCGCTTCTGCCCCGCCTTGATCCAGTTTCATCGCTGCCATCAAAACAATGGACTTGGCCTGCTGGTGCTCAATAAACATGTCTGCCATACGGTGCTGCAGTGCCTGGAATTTGGCAATAGGCACACCAAATTGAACACGGGTTTTGCTGTATTCAACCGTTTTCTTGTAAGACATTTCCATGGCGCCCACAGCTTCAGCGCAGATGGACAAGATGGCACGGTTGATCACCTGATTCATAACCGGCAAAGCCTTACCTTCTTCACCCAACAGCTTGGCAGCTGGTACAGACACATTCTCCAGATGAACTTCGGCCGCACGGCCTCCATCCTGAGTCCGGTAGCTTTTGATGCGTACGCCGTCTGATTTGGCATCCACCAGGAACAGTGAGATACCCTCTTCGTCCGATTGATCACCAGAAGTTCTCGCGGATACAACAATGACATCTGCCGCACCACCGTTCAGCACAACCGCCTTATGTCCGGACAGAACGTAATTATCACCGTCTTTCCTGGCTGTAGTTGCGACATCAGCCAGATTGTAACGGCTCTGAGGCTCAGCATAGGCAAATGCCATTTGCAGACCGCCTTCCATAATTCCGCCAATCAGCTCAGCCTTTTGCTCATCACTGCCCGCCGCAGCAACCAGACCACCACCCATTACTGCGGTAGCCAGGAAAGGCTCAATCACAATCCCTTTACCAAATTCTTCCATCACAACCATCAGGTCGGTGGCACTGCCACCCAAACCGCCATCGGCTTCAGAGAAAGGCACCATCAACCAACCCAGCTCGGCGAACAACTTCCAGTTTTCTTCACTGTAACCGGTTTCGCTTTTCACCAGTTTCATGCGGGTGTCAAAGTCGTAATCGTTCTGAACAAACTTGGCGATGCTGTCCTGCAGCATTTGCTGCTCTTCGCTGTATGAAAAATCCATGATTAATCCTCCTCTTACAGGCCGAGAACGGCTTTGCAGATAATGTTTTTCTGTACTTCGTTACTGCCACCATAGATGGAGGTCTTACGATTATTGAAGTAAGTCGGAGCAGTATTCGCTGCGGAACCCGGGCCAACCCACTCGCCATCGAAGTCAATATCGAACTGCTCATCAAGGAACGGCACTGCATAGTAACCGGCAACTTCCATCTTCAATTCGTCAATGCCCTGAGCAATCTCGGTGCCTTTGATTTTCAGAATAGAAGATTCGGGGCCAGGGGCTTTGCCCGTACTGACAGCTGCCAGTGTGCGAAGCTCGGTGTACTCCAGAGCCAGAAGGTCAATCTCCAGCTCTGCAACTTTCTGAGCAAAAGCAGGGTTTTCCATCAGAGGACGACCAAAGTCATTGGTCTCACTGGCGGTTTTCTTCACACCTTGCAAGGCAACTTTACTCTGGGCAACCCGGGCAATACCGGTACGTTCATGGGTGAGCAGGACTTTGGCGTAAGTCCAGCCTTTACCCTCTTCACCAATGCGGTTTTCCACAGGGACACGCACATTATCGAAGTGAACTTCGTTAACTTCGCGGCGCTCATCCAGCATGTAAATTGGAGAAACCGTAATACCTGGAGTTTTCATGTCGATCAACAGGAAGCTGATGGCCTCCTGATTTTTTGCCTCACTACCACCGGTGCGCACCAGACAGAAAATCCAGTCTGCGTATTGACCGAGGGTCGTCCAGGTTTTGGTCCCGTTCACGACATACTCATCGCCGTCACGAGTAGCTGTGGTTTTCAGGGATGCAAGGTCAGAACCAGCATTGGGCTCGGAATACCCCTGACACCACCAGACGTTACTGTTGAGAATGTCTGGCAAAAAGCGTTTCTTTTGCTCTTCGTTACCAAAACCGTAGATAACCGGAGCAACCATGCTCATACCAAATGGAATCACACCCGGGGCACCTACTTTCGCACACTCATTGCTCCAAATGTATTTCTGGGTTGAAGTCCAGCCGGTACCACCGTATTCAACTGGCCAGTTCACTGCTGCCCAGCCTTTTTCAGCGAGGATCTTTTGCCAGGTTACAAAGTCTTCTTTTTCAAAATGCAGGTTTTTTTTCGCTTTTTCTGCAATGTTTGCAGGCAGCTTTTCTTTCAGAAACTGGCGTACTTCCTCTTGGAAGGCCAGTTCCTCTGCAGAGAAATCTACGTTCATTTTCTCTCTCCTTTCTGGTTTATAGTAAACGTGTGTCGGTTGGTAGTTTTCAGTTACTGCTTTTCTTTCACCATATTGCGGGCTATCACAATTTGTTGAATTTGGGAGGTTCCTTCGTATAAACGGAACAGGCGAACATCGCGATAAAAACGCTCCACAGCGTATTCCGAGATATAGCCAGCGCCACCATGAATCTGAACCGCACGATCAGCGACCCGGCCAACCATTTCGGTGCAAAACAACTTGCTGCAGGCGGCTTCAGTACTGACAGGCTCACCACGGTCGCGCTTGCGGGCAGCCTCCATCACCATGGATTTACCGGCGTAGGTTTCCGCCTGAGAATCCGCCAGCATCGCCTGAATTAACTGATGCTCACAAATTGGCTGACCAAATTGGGTGCGCTCCATTGAAAAACGCAAAGCATCATCAATCAACCGTTCGGCAACACCGACACTGACCGCAGAAATGTGCAAACGTCCGCGATCCAATACCTTCATCGCCGTGTAAAAACCTTTGCCTTCAACACCACCAATCAGACTGTCTGCCGGTACACGAACGTTATCGAAGATAACATCACAGGTATGAGAGCCTGCCTGTCCCATTTTTTTGTCTTTTGCGCCCAGGCTAATACCTTCGAGACCGGCTTCCACAATAAAAGCCGAGACACCTTTAGCCCCTTTAACACTGCTATCGGTACGGGCCATCACGGTAAAGGTACCCGCACGCGGCGCATTGGTGATAAAACGCTTGGTACCGTTGATAATATAGTGGTCGCCATCACGTACAGCAGTGGTTTTAACGGAAGCGGAGTCAGAACCCACATCCGGTTCAGTCAGGCAAAACGAGCCGATCAGCTCACCTGAGGCGTACTTCGGCAAGTATTTCTGCTTTTGCTCCTCAGTCCCATCGAACACAATGCCTGCGGAGCCAATGCCATTATTGGTGCCAATCAGGGAGCGAAACGCCGGGGAGGTTTTCCCCAGTTCCATGGCAACCAAAACTTCCTCTTCCATGGTGAGACCCAATCCGCCGTATTCCTCGGGAATGGTCAGGCCAAACAACCCCATTTCACGCATTTCTTCCACGACGGCATCGGGAATGGCGTCTTCTTCAGCGACTTGCGACTCAAGTGGCACCAGGCGATCTCGAACATAACGCGACAGAGTGTCTATTAGCTGATTAAGCGTTTCGTGGTCTCGAATCATTGCGGCTCTCTCTAGATTTTTTGGATATGTACTGTGCTTGGCCAAATTGCCTGCTTGCTACCGGCTTTATTGAAAACCTTGAGCGATGAATCTTTATTTGGGCAGTTTTTATGGCTTTCTTTCGCCTCAACGGTTAAATTTCAGACTAAAGTAAGGGCAAATACTAACAAGTAATTCCGCAGAGTGGAATTATCATCTCAATATTGTTTAGAATAAGCCACCTGTCCTATGGCGGGCAAAGCATCAAGCAACGCCAAAACGATAGACCTAAAGATTTTTAGAACAGAAAGACATAAGCAATCTACAGCACCCAATAATAAATCAGAGGCCAGTCCTCTTAGATTCAGCCCGGGGGCGGTTCAAAACCGGCCGGGCCAGGAATCCGCCCTTAAATTTGGAGAGAAACTGATGAATGCAGCACTGTCGCAAGGCCCCAGAGCCTCAGAAATGCATACCCTGAAGGTCATTGAGCAATTTGAGAAAAGCCCTCTTTCACAGCGCTACCCCTGGACCAACACCTACGATCTGATCACCAAAGCCTGTGAAAAGTGGGGAGACGACACCAGCATCGAGTTCTTGCCCACCGGAGTGGCTGGAGAAGCCGCAGAGTCCACCAGTTTCCGCCAGCTTGCCCGTCGCATTAATCAGACGGCAAACCTCCTGCACAGTATAGGTGTCAAGGAGAGAGATGCAGTTTCAATCATGATGCCTACCCTGCCAGAGACTTACTTTGCCATCTGGGGCTCTCAGGCAGCAGGGATTACCAGCCCTCTCAATCCGCTGCTGGATGCCCATCACCTGGCCGAAATCATGGGAGTAACCCAATCCAGGGTACTCATCACCACCGCCCCGATTCTGGGCAACAGCGAAATGTGGGACAAAGCGGTAGAAGTCGTGAAACAGGTACCGGCAATCACGCACATGATCATTGTTCAACGCCCGGGCATGACTGAAGCACTGCCGGAGGCTCCCAGAGCTGACGTGGAAATGATCGACTACAACGCAGTGATTGAAGAATACAACGACAGCAAACTGGATTCCGAGCGCCGCTTCCACGGCGACGATCCGGCGGCTTACATGCACACCGGTGGCACAACCGGACGCCCCAAGGTTGCTCAACTCAATCACAGCAACTTCGCCTTTGTCGGTCAGTTAACCACCGACATGGGTTCTGATGAGCCACGCTATACCAGTCCCTGTGCTCTGCCGCTCTTCCATATTTTTGGTCTGGTTGTCACGGGAGTCTCTGCATTTGCTGCCGGAATCAGACTCGTGATAATGACGCCAGCTGGTTTCCGCAACCCCAACGTCGTGGCAAACTTCTGGAATCATGTTGAACGCTTTCGCTTTAAGGGAGTGGCAGCCGTTCCAACTATTTTGTCGATTTTGTATGAAATTCCTGTTGGCGATCATGACGTTTCTTCTCTGGAAGAAGTGATTAGTGGTGCCGCACCGCTACCCGACCACTTAAAGGTCAATTTTGAGAAACGTTACGATTGTCGCGTTCGCAATGGTTATGGCATGACAGAAACCAGCGCTGTGTTGTCTTTGAGCCAAAAGGCGACGGAAGTACCACTGGGCAGCTGTGGCTTACGCCTGCCCTACGCTGAGAGAATCATTGGTCACATAGATGGTAATAAGCTCACCAAAATATGTGGCCCCAATGAAGCCGGAATTGTTCTGACTCGCGGTCCCAATGTGTTTGCCGGCTACCTCGAAAAAAGCGACAACGACAAAGCGTGGGTGGATGGTTGGTTCAACACTGGCGATATGGGCTATCAGGATGAAAATGGCTTTCTGTTTCTAACCGGGCGAGCAAAGGATCTGATTATCCGTGGCGGTCACAATATCGACCCCGCACAAATTGAAGAACCCCTGCTCCAGCACCCGGACGTCGCCGACGTGGTAGCCATCGGCCAACCCGATGCCCACGCTGGTGAGCTGCCCATCGCTTACGTAGTAGCAAAACCCGGACACCATGCAGATGTCGAGTCACTACTGGCTTACTGCCAGGAGCATATTTCCGAGCGTGCTGCCATCCCCAAGCGTATCGAAATCATTGATGCCATTCCACTGACCGCTGTCGGCAAGGTATTCAAACCACAGTTGCGTGAAATGGCCGCGGAATACGCACTTACTTCAGCCCTTGAAGAAATTGATGTTGCAGCCAGCGTCCGGATCACCACGGACCAACTGAAAGGATTGATTGCAACAGTCACACTGGAAAATAAAGACAACCTGGATACCGCAGAAAATGCCTTGCAGTCACTGCCATTCCACATTGACTTTGCCTGAATCAACGCTTGTCAGAGAAAATCATTATGTCTGAAGCCTATATCTACGATGGCGGTCGTACCGCCTTTGGCCGCCACAGCGGAGCCCTGTCTTCCGTGCGCCCTGACAACCTGCTGGCTCATGTCATTCGCACCCTGATAGAACGCAATAATTTTGAATCCAGTTTGTATGAGGATGTTATCGCAGGAACCACCAATCAGGCGGGAGAAGACAGCCGCAACGTCGCCCGCTTTGCCGGACTGCTGTCGGGCTTGCCTATTGAGACTGGCGGTCTGACAGTTAACCGCCTTTGTGGCTCCGGACTTGCCGCTGCGCTGGATGCTTCACGCTGCGTGAAAACCGGTGAAGGTGAATTGTTCGTAGCCGGTGGTGTGGAATCCATGAGTCGTGCTCCACTGGTGATATCCAAGGCAACCAGCGCCTTTGATCGCACTCAGGAAATTGCCGACACGACCATGGGAGCGCGTTTCACCAATCCCGAGATTGTGCGCCAGTTTGGCGGCCACAGCATGCCAGAGACAGCCGACAATATTGCCTCCGATCTGAACATCAGCCGTGAAGAAAGTGATATTTTTGCAGCGGCCTCGCAAGCAAAATACGAGTCTGCACGGGCCGAGGGCTTTTTTGTTGACGAAATTCTGCCCATCGAAGTGTCACAAGGCCGTAAAAAGCCTGCACTGACGGTTGATCAGGATGAACATCCTCGTCCGCAAAGCACCCTCGATGCCCTGAGCAACCTGCGTCCACTGTTCGAAGGCGGCGTAGTCACTGCGGGTAATGCATCCGGTATCAACGACGGCGCTTCGGCGGTAATCATCGGCAGCGAAAAAGCCGGCCAGGCCGCTGGCATTGCGCCCCGGGCTCGTATTCTCGCTGGTGCGATCGCAGGAGTAGAACCTCGGGTTATGGGATTGGGTCCGGTACCTGCTACACGCAAAGCCTTGCAACGCGCCGGTCTTACTCTGGATGACATGGACGTGATGGAATTCAATGAAGCATTTGCCACACAAGCTCTGGGTTGCATGAAGCAACTGGGCATCGCTTTTGACGATCCCCGTGTGAATCCCAACGGAGGTGCCATCGCTATCGGACATCCGCTGGGGGCGTCCGGTGCCCGTATTCTCTACACAGCCCTGCGCCAACTGGAACGCTCTAACGGCCGCTATGCCCTCGCCACCATGTGCATAGGTATTGGTCAGGGAATCGCCGTCGTTATCGAAAGACTTTAAAACACACACTTGAAAACATCTCACAAACACTGAACAGAACATCAACAGGAGAGAGTTTATGTCTGTCGTTACTTACACCCTTGAAAATGAAATTGGCGTTATTCGTCTGAATAACCCACCGGTCAATGCCCTGTCCCTCGCTCTGCGCAGCGGGATCCAGGATGCCATTCAAAACGCCCAGGACGATGCCAGTAAAGCACTGGTTATTATTTGTGAAGGTCGGACGTTTATCGCCGGTGCCGATATCACAGAGTTCGGCAAGCCCCCAATGGAGCCTTCCCTGCCTGCCGTCATTGAAACCATCGAGCAGTCCAGCAAACCGGTTGTTGCTGCTATTCATGGGACTGCGCTGGGTGGTGGCTTCGAAGTTGCGCTGGGCTGTCACTATCGTGTGGCGCTGAGCTCAGCCAAAGTTGGCTTGCCAGAAGTAAAACTGGGCCTGCTGCCGGGTGCGGGTGGCACTCAGCGTACCCCCCGTCTGGCAGGTGTTGAAGCCGCTCTGGACCTGATGACTTCCGGCAATCCTATTTCTGTGAAAAAAGCGCAAGCCATCAATCTGGTTGATGAAATTGTCGATGATAATCTGGAATCCGAAGCAATCGCCTTCGCACAAAAACTGATTGCCGAAAACGCACCCTTGAAGCGTATTCGCGATATCTCAATTGACCCCGCAACTGCACCTCAAGAATTGTTCGACGGTTACCGCAAGACTCTGGCCCGTCGCGCCCGCGGACAAATCGCACCTCAAAATATCATTGCCTGTGTGGAAGCCGCCGTTAATCTACCGATGGATGAAGGCCTGGCAACCGAACGCAAACTGTTTACAGAATGTCTGACTTCTCCTCAGTCTGCAGCCATGCGCCACATGTTCTTTGCCGAGCGTGAAGCCGCCAAAGTCAAAGGCCTGCCTAAAGACACTCCTCTGCGCCCGGTCAAGTCCGTGGGCATTATCGGTGGCGGTACCATGGGTGGCGGTATTGCAATGAACTTTGCCAATGTCGGCATCCCCGTCACACTGCTGGAAATCAACGATGAAGCCCTGCAGCGCGGTCTGGGCATTATTGAAAAGAACTACGCCATCAGTGCCAAAAAAGGCAAGCTGAGTGAAGATCAGATGAAACAGTGCCTGTCGCTGGTTAAAGGGACCACTGACTATCAGGATCTGGCCGAGGTCGATCTGGTGATCGAAGCCGTTTTTGAAAATCTGGACATCAAAAAAGAAGTATTCACCAAGCTGGATTCCGTGTGTAAACAAGGCGCAATCCTGGCCACCAACACCTCCTATCAGGATGTTGATCAAATCGCTGCCGCCACCAAGCGCCCTGAAGATGTTATCGGCCTGCACTTTTTCAGCCCCGCCAACGTCATGAAGCTGCTGGAAATTGTTCGCGGAGACAAAACCGCTGACGATGTCATTGCCACCTCCATGCAAATGGCTAAAACCATCAAAAAAGTACCGGTACTGGCTCGGGTTTGCTACGGATTTATTGGCAACCGCATGCTGCAACCTTACTTCCGCGAATCGCAGCTGTGCCTGATTGAAGGCAGCACGCCGGAAAAAGTTGACCAGGTGATGGAAAACTTCGGCATGGCCATGGGCCCTATTGCCGTGAGTGATTTGGCTGGTATCGATATTGGCTACAAAGCTCGTCAGGGCCTGACCGAAGAACAAAAGGGTCCAGCCAAAACGCACTGTGTGTCTGACGCCTTGGTAGAAATGGGTCGTTTGGGACAGAAGTCCGGCGCCGGTTTTTACACTTACGATCCTGAAACCCGCGCTCGTCAAAACGACCCTCTGGTCATGAAGATCGTTGAAGAGCAAGCCAAAGCCCAAGGTATCGAGCGTCGTGAACTGAGTGACGAAGAACAGCTGAATCGCATGACCTTTGGCCTGATCAATGAAGGCGCCAAGATTCTGGAAGAAGGCATTGCCCAGCGTCCTGGCGATATTGATGTCGTTTACATTTACGGCTATGGCTATCCGGTTTCCCGTGGTGGCCCAATGCACTATGCAGACAGCGTAGGCCTGAAAAAGATCTATGACACCATCTGTGAGTATCGCGAGCAGTACGGTGAAGTCTTCTGGCAGCCATCGGCTCTGCTGAAACAACTGGCCGAAGAAGGCAAAACCTTCGCACAGTGGGCTCAGGAAAACGCATAACGATCAATTCGTTGCTTTAGCTCAAGGCCTGTAGGACTTTCTGGTTCTACAGGCCTTTTTTTTGCCTCTTACTCCAGCCCCACCGCTCTGTCAGCACCTTTGGTTATCAAACCCTACCTATATTTTCCTTAGTGATATAAGCGCCTCTCTAAACACCTCATTTTTTTCTGTTCATAACGCCATGCACACTGGATGTTCAGTCACGATTCAGTATTTCGCGGACATACTGAGCCTACCTTTTCGGGAAAGGAGGTATTGAGCATGAAATCCTTAGTGCATTTAACGGGCAAGTCGAAACGGACCGCTGCGTTGGTTGTTTGTCTGGGGTTATTTGCTTTTATGAGTAGCCTTAACGCTAACGCCGATGGCCGTGGCTATGGCTATGGCTATGGCAAGCACCAGAAGCCACCGAAACACCATTACTCGCAGCACCACTATAAAAAATTCAGTCATGACAAACACTGGAAGCACCGCGACCATTATCGATACGATGACAGGAGGTACCGCTCCTCTTATGACGGGCGGGGATTTAGCTTCAATCTTTGGAGCTATCAACCAATCGAACCTCGCTACCGCTCGCATCGCCCTGATTACCATTATCACAACCATGGTGAGCGCTGCTACAGTAGACATACGCAACTGTATATAAACACTCGATAGACTTTAAACATCACATGAGGCTTTAACACATGGAGAGTTACCAGGCACTGCTTGCCACACTGGCCCTGACCATGGGCGCGTCCTGGGCCAGCGGGATTAACCTGTACGCTGTACTCTTGGTTCTGGGTATTGGCGGTTCTACAGGAAACATCGATTTACCACCCGGTCTGGAAGTATTAACCGACCCCATGGTCATCGGCGCTGCCGGTCTGATGTATTTTGTTGAGTTTTTCGTGGATAAAACCCCGGGTGTAGACACCGCCTGGGACAGTTTACACACCTTTATTCGCATTCCCGCCGGAGCCATGCTGGCCGCGGGAGCTGTGGGCGATGTGTCACCAGCTCTGGAAGTTGCCGCAGGCATTATGGGTGGCACTCTCTCAGCCACCAGTCACGCGACCAAAGCCGGCACCCGAGCCCTGATCAACACCTCACCAGAACCCTTCACCAACTGGACCGCTTCCATTACAGAAGACCTCCTGGTGCTTGCAGGTTTATGGACGGCGCTGAACCATCCAATCGTTTTTCTCGGTCTGATGTTGTTGTTTATTATTCTTGCCATCTGGCTGCTCCCCAAAATTTGGCGTCTCATCAAGGCGCTTGCTCAAAAGATTGCCAGTTGGTTCGGCGGAAAACCGGAGCCATCAGCAGCAAGCAGCAGTGGCCCGACCATGCGTTTTGGTGATATCGAAATACCAGACCACGCAATGGCTCTAACCGCCTCTGCGAATGCTAGCGACAGTGCAAGAAGATCTGGCTCTTCGCAACCGAACTATACTGCCGCGCAACAGCAGCAGCTGGATGCGTTAAAAACCCTGAGAGAAGCCGGCACAATCAGTGAAGAAGAGTTTCAAGCCGCTAAAGCCAAGATTCTTGGCCAGTAGAGAGGATAAATTCAGATTGGGTCCAGTGATGAGTCTGTTGTAGTCATTCAAAACGCAACCGCAGAATACACAGAGAAAAGCCCAAGTATTCTGCGGCAGTTATTATTTACCTGTCGCCAGTGAAGCCTGCTGATCTAACCAATCTGCAATGTAGTCTGCACATTTCTCCCAACCCTGCTCTGCAATAACCCAGTGTGTCTGCCCGGCAAAACAATGATAAGCGGCCTGAGGATATTTATTGGCCACTTTCTTTACCACCTGGGCTGGTATCAATTTATCAAGCTCAGCTGATAGTACCAGGGCTGGACATCGGACTTTGGATGAAGTGATGGCAGTCACCGATCGCTTGTCCAGAAACGGAAGTGCAATTTCAAATAACACTCTGCCTGAGTCATGACACAGACGATCGTAATAAGCTCTGCGTTCATTTTCCGGGATCAACTGGAACGAAGACTGCACGGCATTTTCAAAACTGGGTAGTGTCGGTTTTTTCCAGAAGCCTGGCTTCAAGGTCAAAGGAAAGAGGCTTTTCAGGCCTGCCCAACTGATGGCCAAAACGTCATCCGGCGGCGCAGGACAGGCTAATATCAATCGTTCAACAAGATCCAGTTCTGCCAACTTCTGTGCAATCAGCCCACCCATCGAATGGCCAATGACTATCGGCTTTTCTGGCAAGTTTCTAATAAACTCCGCCAGATCGTCCACATAGTCCTGGATGCTCACTGTTCCCAATGCGGGATGAGGCGTGTTACCAGATAACTCACCATGGTAACGCAAATCAGGTGTGTGGCAGATATAGCCCCTCGCTTCAAAAAACGTTTTCATCGGTTGCCAGTACCAGCCACCGCCCCACATCCCATGAATCATGACCAGATGTCTCGTCATCACTTGTCCTTAAAAATTACGTGTCGTAGCCAATTCAGCAACCGAACCCCATATACCTGACGACCGAATCACTGTCTCCAGTGCAGGGGTTGTCACCGGCTTGATTATTATTTACACAACCCCTATGGGTCATTTCACATTTATCCGTGAATTTAAAGCTCCAACATAGAATATTTCGAGATATTGGATTAACTTATTTATTTGGATGATTTATTAATGAAAATTGCCCATTCAAGCTTCAAAGAACTTCAAAGTCCCTTTCATCAGGCGTACGCCAAGGACTTTGACCACCAGAAACACAGAAAACTCAGCTTACAGGGAGAGTGAGGCACATACAAAAATGTATGGCGCTGTCCCTGTTCAGTCCAGCATGGCCTCCCAGGCGCGGCCGCTTGACTATACTTTTTTTGAACAATCATCGAGGAACAGATTGGGCAATAAACTGAGGTAGATCGTGAAGTACATCTTAATGCACAGCGGGAAATTCATTGAGGTGTGTCCCCCTGTTTTTGGAAGAACAGTCACAAACACAGTCACGAACACAGTCACGGCAGTAACGGTCGCACCTCTTTGCACCGGACGCCCCCTTTGACGCTACTGAAGACGTAACAAGATCATGAAAATGTCTCTCACCCGGCTGGTTTTTTTCTCCCTGATCACGGTTCAGGTGTACGCTGCAGAACCGTCTTCCAACCAACCTCTGGTCCATGAAACCGATGCAGGCTTTGAATCCGAACTAAACTCGGAGCTTCCTGACGAGCTGGTACCAGAAACTCCACCTGAGCCGGATACCAATCCTGAAGTACCGCCCACTGAAGCCGCCGTTCCTGCAACACAGGATGAACCTGATTCTGCAGAGACATCTCCCATCGCTTCACAGCCTGCTGAAACCCAAGAAGAGCTATCGGCTCTGGAAGAGTCTCCACAACAGCTCTACAACAGTAAACAGGAAACCAGTTACCTGGATGCTATTGCCGAAATTGAAAACAGCTACGGACCTTACGACAAGAACCTGTCCCAGCATCTGATGGGACTGGGCGTCAACTATCAAAACCGCGGGCGCCACAAAGAAGCCGTGGATATTTTCAGACGCGCGATGCACGTCAGCCGCATCAGCGATGGGCTTTACAGTCTTTCACAAATTCCCATGCTGGAGCACTTGATTGAAAGCGGTGTGGCCAGTGGAGACTGGGAAAGCGCCAATGACAGTCATCAATACCTCTATTGGCTGTACCGTCGCAACTTCGGTGAAGACGACCCCCGCATGCTGCCTGCCATCACCAAATTGAGCAACTGGCATTTGAACGCATACGCTCTCGATTCAGGTACTGGCCTGTTTGAGCACCTGATCAGTGCACACAATCTCTACAATATGGCGATCAGCATCATTACCCGAGCATACGGTGAATATGACCTGCGTCTGGTTGGCGCGCTGAAGGGGCTAACAGTCTCCAACTACTACCTGGCCACTTATCAGGCAAATGCGCCACAGCGAGCCGAATTTGAATCCGGCTTTGCCAGCAGCCGATCTCGTATGGATGAAAAAGCGCGACTTGATCAGTACATTCTCAACAGTTACAGCAGTGGCAAGGCCGCAATTTCTCGTATTCGTGACGTCTATGCGTCGAATCCAGAAGTTCCCGAAGACGCAGAGGTTGTCGCACAAATTCAGCTTGCAGACTGGAACCTGCTGTTCAATCGCTGGCATACCGCTATCGATCTCTATCAGTCCGCGTATGATTCCCTGGTGACATCACCCAACGGCAAAACACTCGCTGATGAGTATTTCAGCAAACCGGTCGCTCTGCCGGATTTACCGCTACTGAAAAGTAATCTGGATACCACCGAAGAGGGCAATGAATATGTTCTGGTCAGTTTTGATGTCACTCGCAACGGACACGCCAGAAACATTGAGATTATTGAATCTTATCCGGAAGACGATGTTCGCAATCGCTCACAGGTACGCAGAACCTTAAAACAGACTAAATTCAGACCCCGGTTTGCGGATGGCGCCCCTGCAGACACGAAGCAATTGATGCATCGTTACGTATTTTCGAACTAATTCCATTGTTCGCAATCTAAAGCTAACAGCTGAAGTCTGCTCAGCCGGTTTAGTGCGGCCCCAGACTGTAATTGGCTGATTGTGCAAGGCACACAGAAATACCAAATCCACTATCCGACACATTCGGCCCGATAAGGATACTGACAATAGAGCTTGAGTCCTGCTACATTGCTTATTAAGGCAATTCAGAAGACAAGGCAACAGATTCTGTGACATCAGGTGCCATCCGAATTTGAGGGCTGATGTAGTATTTGCAGGCTGATTGTTGCACACGGGTCATATACAGGGATTTCTCATGGGTAAAAAAGCTGCATTATTGACCATCGCGATCACTGCGATTGTCCTGACAGGCTGCAAGCAGGAACAGCAAAGCTCCTCTGCACCCTCAACACAGCCGCCAACCCCCTCGAGTAGTGCCCCATCACCCAGTTCTCCCAGCAGCTCGTCCCAACAATCGTCCAGTTCGCAACAATCCCAGAGCCAGCAGCAGTCTTCGCGCTCGCAATCCTCACCGAGTCCGTCATCACCCAGCAGTGCGCAGCAATCCCGGAGTCAATCCTCATCTCAGGATCAATCCTCCCGCGATCAGGCCCAGAACAGCGGTACCGAAACCATGCGAGGCGGCCAACCGCAACCGCCCATGCCCAATCAGTCGTCAGCCTCAGCTGAGTCCGGGGGCGAACCTGACACCATGCAGACCAGCGAATCATCTCCCACAGATGACATCGACTTTTCCGAAGAAGAAGCCTCAAGCAGTGCCTCCCGCTCTTCTTCGGAGTCCAGTTCCTCCTCATCCAGCGCCAGCGCCTCTTCTTCCAGCTCTGGTGGGTCTCCGAGCAGTTCAGCAGCCAGCCAGGCATCATCAGGAGGTTCTCAGGGCAGCTATCAAGAGGCAGGGGCTCAGCAAGCTGGTGGAAGTCGCCAGCAAGGCAGCCCTTCCGACAGCGGCCCGATGACCAGTGCCGAGCGTGTAGCGGCCCTTGAAGGCCAACTGGAAGCTTCCATGGCCAGCTACGATGGCATGATCCTGCGTGAGCGCGAATACGCTCTAAGCCGCTCCAATCAAAAAGGGAGTGAGGATGAACTGGAAGCCGCAGATGCCGCTGGCGGCGGAGGCCTTCCCTATGATGAGGCCGGAGAAGAAGGCGAAGGAGGCAGTGACGGTTATGGTCAGGCCCCTCAACCACCGGGACCGGAAGGTGATGGACTGCCCGGTGACGGCAACGATTCAAGCTCTTCAGGCGGTGGTAACCGCCCTGCCGGAAATCAATCTCGCGAAGGTGATTACCAGAGCGCAGGCGCCTATTCACCTCCTGCTGACATCCCTGACGGCAGCGATGATGACGTGGTTGCCCGCCAGATTCGTGAAGCGGCCATGAATGAGCCTGATCCTGAATTGAGAGAAAAGCTCTGGGAAGAGTATCGCAAATACAAAAACCAATGAGTCAGACCATGAATGCATCTACCTCACCTTTCGCCAAGACTCTGTGGATCGCAGTGGCCCTGCCGCTGCTGATTTTAACCGGGTGTTCCAGCAACACCATCAAGACAACCCAGGTTATCCCGGTTATCCACGAGCAAGCCCAGATTCCGGAGGCAGAATTGCTGGATGTTGGTATTTATATCTTCGATCCGGGTCTCGATAACATTGACGATGACGAAACCCTCACCGTTTTCCCGGAAATTCGCAACGCCGAATCCCGCTATATTCCCTATCATCTGATGCAGACACTTCAAACCAGTGCCGCCTGGGGGGCTGTACGGGTGATTCCTCCGGAGCAAGACACCATTGATGTCAGTGTCAAAGGCAAGATTCTGCAATCGGACGGCGAACAGCTTCGTCTGCAAGTCACGGTCAGCGATGCAACGGGCCGTCAATGGTACGAAAAAGAATACGATGGCCTGGCCAGTAAATACTCCTACACCAAAAGGCGTGGCGGTGCCGTGCCCCAAGAACCCTTCCAGAGCCTCTACAACCAGATTGCCAATGACATGCTGACCTACCGTCGAGAAAACTTCGACGGCACCGCCTTGCGCACCATACGCACGACTGCTGAACTCAGGTTTGCTGAGTCCTTCTCCCCTGCAGCCTTTGGCGGCCACCTGAAAGAAAGCTCCGCAGGCGAATACACCATTACTCGCCTGCCCGCCGAGGGCGACCCAATGCTCTCCCGTATTCGTCAGATTCGTGAACGGGATTATCTGTTTGTAGACACACTGCAGGATTATTATGGCGGTTTTGTCAAAGATATGGATCAACCCTACCGCGAATGGCGCAGCCAAAGTTATAACGAAGTTATCGCTCTGCGCGAACTGAAACGTGATGCCCGCAACCGTACGATCATGGGCATCGCCGCCATACTCGGCGGTATCGCTGCCGCGGGCGGAGACAGCGGTTCCACTCGTGCAGCAGGCACCGTGGCCATTGCCGGCGGCGCCTACATGGTTAAAAGTGGTTTTGACAAACGTGCCGAATCTGAAATGCACGTCGAAGCTCTGCAAGAGCTGGGGGATTCACTGGAAGCCTCTATTGAACCTCAGGTTATCGAGCTGGAAGACCGCACCATCACCCTGTCCGGCACCGTGGAAAATCAATACGAACAATGGCGTGAACTGCTCCATGAAATCTATAAGGCGGATACAGGCCTGTAAGCGTAACCGATCTACGGATTCATCCGAATACACTGCAGGCACGTACACAGTGATATCCCTGACCAAACAGTGAAGTACTCAGGAATCTGCACCCATAAAACCGTATTGTTAAAACAACCCCCAGGCAACAAGATGACAGAAACCAGAGCATGACCGATCCACAAAACACTCAGGAAAACACCGCGACCGACCCGAATAACAAATGGGATGACTCCGAGTTTCATCCAGGGCATCAATCAAACTGGTTTCAGCAACACAAGCTTGAAATGGGCCTGTTTGCAGGTCTGCTCGTCGTATTACTGGCTGTGGTTTTCTGGCTTCCCAAAACCGTTCATCCCCCCGCACCAGACCAGGACACATTTACCCAGGCCAATTCCGACGCATCTGAGACAGAAAACTCTCAAGGCGCAGCCCCGGTAAAGTCTCAAACCGGGCCACTGGAATCTCCCTGGCAAGATGCCCAGATAGCGAAAGCTCGCCGCGAAGCTCAGGAAATTCTCGCCAAACTGCTGGATAAACAAACCACGCTGGACAAGATGCAGGTTGATCTGTGGGCCGCGGAGTCATTCAAAACCGCGTCTGACAATGCCGCCAATGGTGATGAACTCTACCGCGCCAGAGAATTTGGTCCTGCCCTGGAAAGTTATCAAACCGCCCTTCAACAATTTGAAGCACTTATTGAACAAGCTGAGCAGGAATTTCAGCAGGCCATGAGCGATGGTGCACAGGCCATTATCGAACAGCAGGCACAAGACGCCGTGGATGCCTACACCCTGGCAACGGCCATTCGCCCCAATAACGAAGAAGCCAAAGCCGGCCTGGCACGTGCACAGATACAGGATCAGGTCATCGAGCAACTGGAAGCCGCAGAAAATCAAGTGCTGCAGTCTCAGTACCAACAGGCCAAAGTTCACATTGAGAAAGCCCTGGAACTCGACAGCGAATCCCAACTGGCCGCGGCAAAACTGAAAGACATTAACCAGGCCATTACTGAAGATAATTTTGCCAGTGCCATGGGACAGGGCTACAGCTATTTACAACAAAAACAGTACTCGAAAGCCGCCGCCGAGTTCAGAAAAGCGCTGAAGATCAAACCCGGTAATGCCACCGCTCAGGATGCCATCACACAAGCCAGCAATCAGTTGACGCAAAACAGCATTCAGCGGAATCTCAGTCAGGCAGAACAATACGAACGTGAAGAACAATGGCAACAGGCCCTCGCCAGCTACCAGGCGGCGCAACAACTGGACAGCAGCGTGGTCGCCACCAAAATCGGTGTTTTACGGACACGTGCCCGTGCTGACCTGGACAAAAAACTGCAAAATCTGATCGACCAGCCTCTAAGACTGGCCGACCCGGCAGTTTACCGCAGTGCACAGCAGTTGCTTGCCGATGCGGCCTCCGTCAAACCTCGTGGCCCGCGCATTGAACAACAACAGCAGCAACTGCAACAGGCACTGAATAAAGCACTGGATCCTGTGGCAGTCTTACTTCGATCCGACAATGAAACCAACGTGACCTTGTATAAAGTTGGCAAGCTCGGCAACTTCAAGGAACACACACTGGAACTCAAGCCCGGACGCTATACCCTGGTAGGAAGCAGAAACGGCTATCGCGATGTACGGGAAGAATTCACTTTGCAACCGGGTACAAACCGGAAAACTATTGTGATTCAATGCGATGAAAAGATTGCCATGGGAGGATAGGTCGGCATTTCCTCAGTGGTAGCGGTTGTTTAGCGCCCGTAGATGAAAGCTCAATCAAGTTACCGCCAATCCAGTATCAGTTCAGGCATTTATGACTCAACCGGAAGAGATAACCAACATTAACGATCACACTTCATCCAATCAGAACCCGCAAGTGCCGGATGATGACATCATCCAACCACTGGACTTTCAACCTGCACAACCCCAGCAACAAAAGTCTGGCTGGCAGCCGTCCGGGTTATCCATCGTTCTGGCGATCACTACGCTGTTGGCGTGTGTGATACTGGTTTACCTGTTTGCAGCCAAGTCTCTCTATATTCGCACCAATACCGACAACCCCTCGATTACCGTCGATGGGTTGCTGACCTTTGCTGTAGGTAATCGTTTTCTGCTGCTCAAAGGCCAACACAATATTCAGGTGACCGCAGAAGGCTATTACCCCCATGAAGCAACGCTCACCATCAATGGTGATGACAACCAGCACCACGAGGTGGAGCTCAAGCCCTTACCGGGACATCTTACCGTCACCAGTAATGCGCCAGCAGAGATTCTTATTGACGGTAACATAGTCGGCAAAACCGGCGAACGCATAGCAGACATCCCTGCCGGAGAGCACACGCTGAGTGCACAAAATGAGCGTTACCAGCCCCTGGAGCAATCCATTTCCATTGAAGGGCGCAATCAGGAACAAACCCTGAACATTGAGTTACTGCCCAACTGGGCTACGGTCAACATCAGCTCGACACCTGCCGGCGCGACCATTACCGCCGATGGAGAAGAACTGGGAGTCACCCCCATGCAAACTGAGCTGCTGGCCGGCAAGCACAGTTTGGTGGTCAAGCTGGAAGGCTACAAAGCCTGGCAACAGAACCTGCGGGTCAAAGCGCTTCAGGAAAAGACCCTGCCGGATATCCAGCTGGTGAAAGCCGACGGGTTAGTCAAGGTTATCTCCTCCCCTGCTGGCGCCAGCATTACCGTCAACGGTCAGTTTCAGGGTAAGACACCGACCGAAGTTGCCCTGAAGCCCGGCAAAACCTACAACTTCACCTTATTCAAAGACGGTTACCAGCCACAACATCGCAACGTTGATGTTGTCTCGGGTAAAGAAGCTTCGCTTAACGTCAACCTGTCCGCCGATCTGGGCAAAATCACGATTGCCGCAACACCAGCGGATGCGTTGCTCTATGTGGATGGCCGTCTTATGGGACGAGCCAATCAAAGCATCAGCCTGCCCGCTCGCCGACACCGTATCCGCATCAGCAAAGAAGGCTATGCCGATCACAATGAAACCGTACTTCCACGCCCCGAGCTGGATCAAAACCTGTCGATCAAACTGCTGACGGTTGAAGAGCATGAGTGGAAAAATATCAAGCCACGTATCCAGACCGCCGCAAACCAGAGCCTGCTGTTATTCAAGCCCAACGACACCTTCACCATGGGCGCCTCGCGGCGGGAACAGGGTCGCCGCGCCAATGAAGCACAGCGCCGGGTCAAACTGGATCGCGCGTTTTACCTCAGCGACAAGTTGGTAACCAATGCCCAGTTCCGCCGCTTTGAAAAGTTTCACTCCTCGGGCCACGTCAAAGGCAACAGTCTGAACGGTGAACAGCAGCCCGTGGTCAATATCAGCTGGCAACAAGCAGCTCTCTACTGCAACTGGCTGTCTGAGCAGGAGCAGCTGACGCCTTTCTATCAGGTCTCCGGCGGAGTGGTTAGCGGTTTCAATGCAAACAGCACGGGCTACAGACTTCCTACTGAAGCCGAGTGGTCCTGGGCTGCACGCCTTAAACAGGGTCAAATGATGAAGTACCCCTGGGGTGAGACCCTGCCTCCTGCGGCGGGATCCGGAAACTTTGGTGATCGCAACGCAGCGCCTCTGCTGGGTTCGATCCTGACCAGTTATGATGACCGTTACGCAACCACTTCCCCGGTCGGAAAATTCCCCCCCAACCACCGCCAGCTTTACGATATGAGCGGCAACGCTGCGGAGTGGATCAACGACTTTTATGGCATAACCACCGGACTTTCAATGAAAGCAGAGAGCAACCCGCTGGGACCGGAAACAGGGGATTACCACGTAATTCGGGGTTCCAGCTGGGCACACGCCACCATGACCGACCTGCGTTTATCTTTCCGGGATTACGGTTCCAAAGCCCGTAACGATGTGGGATTCCGTATTGCGAGGTACGCCCAGTGAAGATACCACACACCGTTCGACTGAAAGCTTTACTGGTTCTGCTGATGACTCTCACATTGAGCGGTTACAGCGCTTCAGGGTTCAGTCAAACCGACAAGGAAGCTGAGTCAGCACCGAAAACCGCTGATGAGGATTCCCAAAAAACAACAAAAGCACCAGCCAGCAACACCTCTTCAAAATCTTCCGGTGGTGATTTCACTCCGTCGGAAGAAGTTTCAGAGGATTTGTCCGTCGCTTTTCCGGTAGACATCTGACAAGGTACTCCCCTGTCTCCAAGAACAAATAACACAGGCTTTAGGAAACATCATATGAAACGCAACGCTGGATCAGAGTTTATCTACCAACTGTTTGCCTTGTTAATTTCCGTCATCGTTGTCCACTCGATTTATGTGGCCTGGGTGCGCCCCAATGCTGATGCCATCCTGCAGGAACAGTTGGACAAACAAGCAGCTGGCGAACCCTATGTCGTGCAACGCAGTCTGTTTGTCGTCATGCGGGACTACGAGCAGGAAGCCTGTTTTGTACTGATGCTGTGGGCTCTGGCGATTATGGGTCATAAAGCCCAGAGAGCCCTGCAGGAACGCAAACTGCTGTCCATGCCGCTGCTCCGTGTGCGGGAAGGCGCCAGCATTCTCCCGGAAGACACCGTGGAATTCGCCCGTCCGGTTCAGGCGTTACCGGATGAACAGCAAGACATGCTGATTCCCAGAGCCTTGATGACATCACTTCAACGTTTTCAGACCACTCGCAATGTGGCGGATGCCAGCACGGCGGTCAAAGATGTTTGCGAAACCGAATCCGACCGACTGGACAGTGAGTTATCCATGGTCCGCTATATTGCCTGGGCTATCCCATCCATTGGTTTTATCGGGACTGTTCGCGGTATCGGTGAAGCATTAGGTCAGGCACACAAAGCTGTCGAAGGCGATATCGCCGGGGTTACCGTCAGTCTGGGTGTTGCTTTCAACTCAACGTTTATTGCACTGGTTATCAGTATCATCGTGATGTTTTTCAGCCATCAGCTTCAGCTGCTGCAGGAAAAGCAGGTGTTGGACACTCAGAAGTATTGCAATGACAAGCTGCTGCGTTTTTTACACGCATCCTGAGTTTAAAAAGAAACCGTTTTGAATAATGTTCCTGTGAATCAACTGCCCCTTTGCACCGTGTAAGAGTAATACCCATGCCCCTGTTACTGGAATTAAACGATCTCGGAGTACGCTGTTATCAGGACGGCCAATTACTTTGCCAAAGTCCAGGGGTTGCTGTTGTTGACCATCAAGAGCTTCTGTTCGGTTCCAAGGCCTGGCGGGAGAGCCGCAAACAGCCACTGAACACGCACTCGCAATTCTGGTCACAGCTGAATACGGATCCCCTGCAGCTAAACCACCCCAAAGTTCGCCACCACGGCGATTTGGCCTATCTGCATTTGCTTCATATTGAAAAGCAATTACCCGTAGACTTCGCCAATCAGGAAGTGGTGTTTTCACTGCCCGGCTCCATCCCTCGGGAATCTCTGGGATTGTTATTAGGCATCGCCAATCAATGCGGCATGAAGACCATCGGTTTGATTGATCACGGACTGGCGGCAACACTGTCACACGCCTTCCCTCTGCTCGCGGAGCAACAAGCACTGACGCACGTGGAAATGTTTCTTCACCATTGCGTGATCACAGAACTCACGCCAGCCAATAATTCATCAGATGCGGCAATCACAAAGCTCCAGCGCAACCGCCTGGAAGTTTTGAGCGATCAGGGCTGGCTCAGCTTGCACAATCAACTGCTCAACTACTTCAGTGAATTGTTTATCCAGCAAACCCGGTTTAATCCACGGCACGGGGCCAGCTCGGAACAGGCCCTGTTTGATGCCATCCCCGAATGGCTCAGGCAGTGTGCTGTGCTTGAGCAGGAGTCGGTTACCAGTTTGCAATGTGAGCTGGACCGTTACAGCATCCAGGTGGATATTTACCAAATTCGTCAATTTGTACAGCGCTTTTGGAAACCGTTGCAAACAAAGCTGGAAAACGCCGGCAATCTGTTTCTGGGCGATCGTCTGGCCGAATGCATGCCGCTTTTGGACTTGCCGCCCCAAACCACCGTACTCGCCACACAGCGATTGGCAAAGGATCTCACGCAAATTGGCGATAACCTCAGTGAATCCCCCGAGGGTGTGCGATTTATCACCAGCTTGCCCTGTCAAAATGCCCGTCAAAACCAGCCGGAAACCGTTACCTCAACCACGGCACACACTCGCCACTTCCCCGATCAGGAAGCCGCCACCCACCTGCTCTGGCAAAATCACGCCTACCCGCTGCACGGCCATTTCACTTTGACCTCAAATCGGGAAATGCTGAAGGAAGATCAGGACAGCGCCGTATTATCGATCCAACACGGTCGGATTCACACATCACAGGGTCAATTGCGGCTTAACGGTGAAGCGTCGGCCACACCGCTGGACCTCACTACAGAGCCATTAAAAAGCGGCGACCGTCTGGGTATCTCTGATTTTGATATTGAGCTGACACTCATCCGGGTGGAGGATTAAATGGCGCGTAAACGTCGCTTTACCACCTTCAGCCTGTCGTTTCTGGACATCATGTCCTGCGGGTTTGGTGCGGTCGCGCTGATCTTCCTGATCATCAAGCACGATGTCGACAACCAGACCAAAGTCGAAAATCAGGATCTCATGTCAGAGGTCAACCTGTTACAGGAAGACATTGAGGACGGCGAAGAAGGTCTGGTTCGGGCGCGCAACACCCTCTCGGCTCTGGATCAGCGATTGGCCGAGGCCGACGGACTCGCCACCCGCATCAGCAAGGAAATCGAAACCGCGCGCGCCAAGCGAGCCGAACTGATCGACAATCAGGAAGATGATTCTATTGCAGCCCTGGAACAAAAGGTGCGCAACCTGCGAGCCGAAAGGGACGAGCTGGAAAAACAAAATCAGGATCGCGGCAACGAAGTGCGCCAGTATGTTGGTCAGGGCAACCGTCAATACCTGACCGGTATGAAATTCGGAGGTTCACACATACTCATCCTGCTGGACTCCTCCGCCAGTATGCTCGATGAACGCATCGTCAATGTTATTCGCCGCCGCAACATGCCCGATGCCGCCAAACGCACCGCAGCCAAGTGGCAACGTGCCATGTCCACCGTGGACTGGTTGACCACCCAACTGCCCCCCAAAAGCCAATATCAGATCTACACTTTCAATACCGGCGTACAATCTGTACTGAAAGGCACCGAGAACAGCTGGCTTAATGTCAGTGACGGGGCGCAACTGGAACAGGGAATCCTCAACCTGCGCAAAGTGGTCCCTGAAGATGGCACCAGTCTGGAACGGGTTTTCCAGGCCGTCAGCCAGCTGTCGCCACGTCCGGACAATATTTACCTGATCACTGACGGCCTGCCCACACAGGGCTTGAGCAAGCCCCGGGGCAATACCATCAGCGGCCCGGAGCGTGTAAAACTGTTTAACAAGGCGGTGGAGCTGCTGCCCAATGGCATTCCGGTGAATGTGATACTGGCTCCAATGGAGGGTGATCCCATGGCAGCCGCAGCCTTCTGGCAACTGGCACAGGTCACGCAGGGTTCTTTTATCAGTCCATCCAAGGACTGGCCGTGACAACCCCGGTATGAATTGCTGCAATCAACCGTGACGCTAATCCGTTTCAACCACAGGATACATTGAAGTGAGAAAACGCAGAGATCAGGAAGAGTTCAACATGTCCTTTCTGGACGTGGTGTGCTGTGGCTTTGGCGCCATTGTTCTGCTGCTGTTGATCACGAAAACCGTCGAACCTCTGGTGGTTGAACAATCGACGGTCAACATGGAAGGCCAGATCAAAGATTTACAGGAAAAACTCTTCACCTTACGCGGCGAAACCGTGGTGCTGAATCGCGATCTGGACGCCAAGCACGAACAGCTGTCCGACAAAGAGAAGCGTATCGCCATTCTCAAAAGCCAATTGCAGGAAATACAGGCCGATACCGCTCGCATGGCCTCTGCTTCATCCACCGATGGCAACCGGCGCGGAGAGCTGTACCAGGCCATGCAGTCGCTCACCGCTGAGATGGAACGCCTGCTCGGCCGACAACACCAGCGCCAAAACAGCGTAATCGGCGGTATTCCGGTAGACAGCGAATACATTATTTTCATCATCGACACATCCGGCAGTATGTTCAACTACGGCTGGGAACGTATGATGCAAGAACTGGTTGCCACCCTGGACATTTACCCTCAGGTGAAGGGAATTCAGGTCATGAACGATATGGGTGACTATATGTTCTCCAACTATCGTGGCGAGTGGATTCCTGACACCCCCGGACGTCGGGATGTCATCATGAAACGTCTGCGGCGCTGGAATCCGTTCAGTAACAGTAGTCCTGTCGAAGGCATCGAGCGCGCGGTACGCGCTTTCTATGATCCCAAGAAAAAGATCAGCCTGTATGTCATGGGGGATGAATTCACCGGGCGCTCAATTCAAACAGTTGTACGAACCGTTGACCGCCTTAATCAGGAACGTAAACCCGGAGAGCGCATGGTCAGGATTCATGCTGTCGGCTTTCCAGTGCAGTTTTCCCGACCGTCACACTTGCAAACCACCGGAATTCGCTTTGCGGCCCTGATGCGTGAACTGACCTACCGCAACGGTGGTACTTTTGTCGGGTTGAATGATTTTCGACCTTAACAGGTCAGCAGAGTCGCAGTTTTCAACTAAACTGGTGATGTGATCAACCAAAAGATATGCTCACCACTTCGATGGGTAAATATAAACCAAGACATCACCTCTGAATAAACCCTTGAGAGAGTCTGATCATGAAGTCTGTCGCCAAAGTGGTTCCGTTGATGCCGGTTTCTTTAACAGCTGGTACTTTAACCTCTGTAACTTTAGCCTCTGCTACGACCAAGCGCCTGACGGCACTCAGCGCCTTGTTTCTCATGATGGTTCTGGCGGGTTGTACCAACAGCCTCAAGGTCACCGGAGAATTCCCCAAGCCTCTCATAGAGCCAATCCCTCAAACCCTGGGGGTTCTGTACGACGATGACTTCAAAACCTATGTCTATACCGAAGACAATGAAGACCGCAGCAAATGGGTGATTGAGAGTGGCCCGGCACAGGTTCAGTTATTCAATCGTGTTTTGCCCGAGCTGTTCACCCAGGTTCAGGAAATCAGCAGCCTGCCGACCCCCAGCTCGCCGGCGTCCGCCAATATGGTGCTCTACCCCAAACTCACCGACTTTCAATACTCCGTGCCCAGGGAAACCCAGTTCAAGATTTACGAGGTCTGGCTGAAATACAATCTCAGTGTTTACTCCCCCCAGGGCGTTATGATCGCCGACTGGATCGTTACCGCCTACGGCAAAACACCAACCGCCTTTATGCAATCCGATGAAGATGCCATGAACGCCGCCGTGATTGTTGCCCTGCGGGATTTGGGAGCCAATATTTCCCTGGGGACCCGGCGGGTACCGGAGATAAAAGCCTGGATTGCGGATCACACGCTCACCTCTCCTCCCGTCCAGGCCCAGGCCCGCGCCGCCAAGCCTGGCCAACAAGCCAGTTATCAGGAGTAAACCGTGTTAAATACTATTTACTCTTTTTCCCGGTTTTCTAATCCAGAGTCTGTCGCTCAACACTGCACATCCACGCTTCACAGAAGCGGGCTTGTTGCACTGCTTTTGATGCTGCTGCAAGGCTGTACCTCCGTCACCATAGATGAGTACCACGCGCGCAAGGACACCAAAATATCCGAAGGTGAACATGTGGTTGTACTCGGGCGCCGCCACTCCAGCAGCTATGAAACCGAACCTGAACTGGTGGACTGCATCGGCGATATTCTCGACGACAATAACGACATTATCACGGTCATTCCTGAGCGTGAGTTTATGGACGCGCTCTACCCCTGGTTCGAGCCCCGCACCGCCCCTATGCGCATCAAGGACATGAATCGCCTGCTCGCCCGCAAAGACGTAGAAGCCGCAATCAATCACTTTAATATCCGCTACATTGTCTGGGTCGACGGCAAAACAGAGACCACCAGCAGCAGCGGCTCAATTGGTTGCTCCATCGGTGCCGGTGGCGCTGGCTGTTTCGGGTTTGGCACCTGGGACAAGGAATCTGACTACGAAGCCCATATCTGGGACTATCAGGAACTGGAGAATATCGGTCAAATCAGCGCTGATGCGGCTGGTACCTCCTATATGCCCGCTGTCGTTGTGCCGATCCCATTGATTGCCCAGGTTCAGAAAAACGCCTGCAAAGCCATGGGACTGCAACTGAGAAGTTTTCTAAATCCGCAGAGCACCATTGAACCGCTCTGATCGATCAATACTGAATCTCAGGTTTTACACTCATCAACACTGTCAGATCGCACTGACGTACCAAGGACAACTCGACCAGGGAGCTCTAAATGCACCACCGCATCATCATCCTGATCTTGGCCAGTTTTGCGTTATCCACTCTCGGAGGCTGTGCCGTTAACCCTGCCAGTGGCATGCCCAATCTGGTCTTCATGAGCGAAAGCAAAGAGATCGAGATTGGCAAAGAACTGCACGAGAAGATCCTGGCGTCCACCCCCGTCTATCAGGATGAAAAGCTTCAGGCCTACGTCGAGCGTATCGGTCAGAATCTGGCCCGAAACGGCGACCGCCCCGATTTGAAATACACCTTCACCATCATCGACAGTCCGGACATTAACGCCTTTGCCTTGCCGGGCGGTTATATATACGTCAATCGTGGTCTGATCACCTACCTGGACTCTGAAGCCCAGCTGGCAGCCGTCATGGCCCATGAAATCGGACACGTTACCGCCCGTCACTCTGTCAAACAGGACACCGCACGCAAGGGCTCAAGCGTGGTTACCGTACTCTCGGTACTCACCACCGGCAGCACCGTGATTGGCGATGTCACCGACCTCTGGGGCACCGCCGCAGTCATGGGTTACGGTCGTGACATGGAGCTGGAAGCAGACAGCCTGGGTGCCCAATACCTCTACAACAGTGGTTATAACCCCAACGCCATGCTTGAAGTCATTGGCGTTCTTAAAGATCAGGAGCGTTTTGCCCGTCGCATGGCCCGTGAGACCGGCAAGAAAACCACCACTTATCACGGTGTTTTTTCCACCCACCCTCGTAACGATGAACGCTTGCAGGAAGTCGTCGGCAAAGCCGGTGATCTCTCCAAAGAAAGCAAAGGTGTCGACAATCGTGCAGAATTCCGTGAGGCCACCGAAGGTCTTCTGTATGGCATCAACTACAACCCCAAGACCCTCAAGGCAGCTCAGAACAACACCTACAGCCACAGCAAACTGGGATTCAGTATTGATTTCCCTGAAGGCTGGGAAGCCGAAAACCAGCGTCGACAGATTTTATCCAAAGCCCCTGATGGCCGGGCACAGATGAGCATTCAGGTCGACCTGCTGAGAAACCCCATCGCCCCTGACGTGTATATTCGCGAAAACCTGAAAATACCCACCCTGCAACAATCACAACCTTTTTCACAATTTGGATTGGTTGGGCATACCGGCATACAGCCGGCCAGTAGCAGTAACGCGTATCCGAGCCGCATTGCCGTGCTCTATCAGGGCCGACGGGTTTACATCATTAAAGGGATGGTTCTCAAAGAGGGACAGACTACGACATCAAAAGACGGATCGAATCCAGCCACAAAAACTGATGACGAAGTCTTCCTGGCCAGCATACAGACTTTCCGTCCCTCGCAAACGCCACGACGACTCTCCGGAAAGAGCCAGAAAATACATTACGTGAAAGCCAATGACCAAACGACATTCAAACGCCTTGCGGAAGTTGTACCCTTGGGAAAATACTCCGAGGACCAATTGCGTCTGCTGAATGGCTATTACCCTCGTGGAGAACCAAGCCCCGGTGACTGGATCAAAATTGTGCAATAGCTGAGACATAAGGCCAGCCACGTCTTTCTTCAGCTCGCTCCGGTTGTTAGCAATTCTGATAAAGAGTAATCCCGTGAAAATGACTGGCATCACAAGATGGCATCCAACACCCTTCTAAAACTGCCTTCTGGTCGGTAAATTGCAGGAATAAAACTGCTGGGTGCGCTATTGATCACAGGTGCTGCCCTTGCGTGACCGATGCATCACCTGCGGTCACGAATTGATCTTTTTGCGCCTACCATTTAAACGTTTGTTTGAATATACTGCGACCGAGAGAGAAGGCAGTTGTACTGCCATGAGAAATATATATCTAATAGATACATAACACTTTGTACAAATGACACAGGCTGTGCCAGCAGTCACCCTTCCTGGCTAGCCACTCATTTCTTGACTGCGAGAGAAAGCGAATGCAAAGCACAATGATGAATGCCCCTCTGACAATCACGTCACTCATGTCGTTTGCAGAGAAAGTACACAGTGCGGCCGAAATCGTATCCGTGACCGCCGACAACCCTTGCCATAGCTATACCTATGGCGACGCCTTCAAGCGTGTTCGCCAGCTGGCCAATGCCCTGCAAGGTCTGGGCGCCAAAGAAGGTGATTGTATTGGTACTCTGGCATGGAACGATTATCGTCACCTTGAGCTGTATTACGCTATTTCTTGTTCTGGCATGGTCTGCCACACCATCAACCCGCGTCTTTTTCCGGAACAGTTGGAATTTATCGTTAATCACGCCGAAGACCGCTGGATTTTCCTCGATGTCGCCTTTGTGCCTATTATCGAAAAAATTCAGGATTTGATGCCCAACGTTGAGGCATTTATCGTTCTGACCGATGAAGCCCACATGCCAGAGACCACTCTGCGAAATGCTCTGTGTTATGAAACTCTGATTGCCGACAAACCCGATACTTTTGAATGGCCAGAGCTGGCAGAAAATACTGCTTCAGCCATGTGCTACACCTCCGGCACCACCGGCAACCCCAAAGGCGTGGTTTACGATCACCGTTCAACCATCCTGCACGTTTACGCCAGTGCCTTACCCGACGCCATGGATCTGTCCGCCAGTGAAGTCGTGATGCCCATCGTGCCCATGTTCCACGTCAATGGCTGGGGGCTTGTATACTCCGCCCCAATGGTAGGCGCCAAGATGGTCATGCCTGGCCCCAAAATGGGCGACGGTGAAACACTGTGCAAACTGATTAACGAACACAAAATTACCTCTTCGGCAGGTGTTCCCACAGTCTGGCTGGCACTGCTGCAGTACCTGGAGAAGTCCGGTGAGAAGGTCCCCTCCTTGCAGCGCCTTACCGTAGGTGGCGCAGCCTGCCCTCAAACTATCATTGAACAGTTCAAGAAAAACCACAATGTGGACGTGCAGGCCGCTTGGGGCATGACGGAAATGAGCCCTCTGGGCACCTACAACCGACCTAACCCCAAAGAGCTGGAGCTGCCTGAAGATCAATTCATGGCAAACCGACTCAAACAGGGACGACCTGTCTTCGGTGTCGATATGCGCATCGAAGATGAAGACGGCAACGAGCTGCCCTGGGACGGTAAATCTTCCGGCTCAGTGAAAGTACGCGGTCCCTGGATTACCCAATCCTATTACAAAATGGATAAGGGTGGCGCTGACGCAAACGGCTGGTTTGAAACCGGTGATGTGGCCTGCATGTCACCCGACGGCATGATGCAGATCACTGACCGCACCAAAGACGTGATCAAATCCGGTGGCGAATGGATTTCTTCTATCGACCTGGAAAACTGTGCCGTCAACCACCCGAAAATTGCCGAAGCTGCGGTGATTGGTGTCGCTCACGACAAGTGGACCGAACGTCCTCTGCTGCTGGCGATTATCAAAGAAGGTGAAACCATAACCGAAGCAGAAATGCTGCAATGGTTCGAAGGCAAGGTTGCCAAGTGGTGGATTCCAGCGGATTGTGTCTTTGTCGACTCCCTGCCGCACACGGCCACCGGCAAAATCAGTAAGAAAGACCTGCGCGATGAATATCAGGGCTTTAAGTGGAGCGACGAATAACATCTCCGACTGAAGCGCGATAAGATCTGCTTAAAACAGATACAGGAAAACGCCCTCCGGGGCGTTTTTTTATGGCTGGAATGTTATTGTAGGGTTTTATAAACACCACCACGAAATCTCATCGTTTTTCTGGATAGACAACGTTGGATATACAGTCACATCTGACCCAGCTACTGGGCGCACATCAGGCAGATCCTGTCGAAACTCTGCAAGAACTGTGGAGCGGTTATGGCAGCATTGTACGCTTTCGACTGGACTATTCCTCCAAATTGGCAACCGGCCCCTCCAGTGTGGTTGTGAAAACCATCCAGCCTCCGGAACAGGTCAACCACCCCAGAGGCTGGAACACCCCACTGTCACATCAACGCAAACTGAAATCCTACGAAGTCGAGGCGCACTGGTATCGAGAGTGGGCAAACCTCTGCGAGACCTCCTGTAAAGTGGCTCATTGCTATGGGACCTTCACCGATCATCAACGTCATCTAACCTATATTATTCTGGAAGACCTCGATGCCAGTGGTTACTACCTGAGAGCCGATGATCTATCACCGCAACAGAGCAAAGTCTGCCTCCGCTGGCTGGCAAATTTTCACGCCCGATTTTTAACCCGCGCCCCAACCGAATCCTGGCCGGAAGGATTATGGCCCAAGGGAAGTTACTGGCATCTGGACACCCGGCCTGATGAACTGGATAAAATGACAGACGGAGCGCTCAAACAAAACGCTTTTGTCATCGATCAACGGCTTCACCAATGCCAGTACAAGACACTTGTCCACGGCGATGCAAAGGTTGCCAACTTCTGCTTCAGCGAAGATGGCCAAAAGGTCGCAGCCGTAGATTTTCAGTATGTGGGCGGCGGTTGCGGTATGAAGGATGTGGTGTATTTCCTCGGCAGCTGTCTCACAGAGACAGAGTGTGAGAAATACTGCCCAACATTACTGAACGAGTATTTTCTTGCTCTGCGGGAAGCGGCAGCCAACTCACCGGCAAAAGACCTTAATCTCGATGAGCTGGAATGCGAGTGGCGCGCCCTGTTTCCCTTCGCCTGGGCTGACTTTCAACGTTTTATTCTTGGCTGGTCGCCCAACCACAAAAAGAACAATGACTTCAGTCAGCAACAGACCAGGCTGGCTCTGTCAGCGCTTTGATAGCGTTAAAATTAAGGACTAATCGTCATCAAACCAGCGATACACCAACCCTGCGAGTACGGCGCCAACGATGGGAGCGATCCAGAACAACCACAATTGTGACAGCGCCCAACTTCCCTGAAACACCGCCACACCAGTACTGCGGGCAGGATTCACTGAGGTGTTGGTCACCGGAATACTGATCAAATGAATCAGCGTCAGCGCCAAACCGATGGCAATAGGCGCAAAGCCCTGAGGGGCTCGCTTATCGGTGGCTCCCAAAATGACAATCAGAAACATAAAGGTCATGACCACTTCCGATGTCAATGCAGCCGTTAAACTGTATCCACCAGGAGAGTGCTCACCATAGCCATTGGAAGCAAAACCTGCGGTTACATCGAAACCCGCCTGACCCGTTGCAATCACGTACAAAATGGAGGCCCCCAACAAACCGCCCAACACTTGCGCAAAAATGTACGGCAACAATTCTGCCAGCGGAAACCGTCCCCCCATCCACAAACCAAAGGAGACAGCGGGGTTTAAATGGCAACCGGAGATATGACCGATTGCAAACGCCATGGTTAACACCGTCAAACCAAACGCCAGCGCCACGCCCAGCAGACCAATCCCCACATCGGGGAATGCCGACGCCAACACCGCACTGCCACACCCGCCCAGGACCAACCAGAATGTTCCTATAAACTCCGCACCCAGCTTTTTGGCTAATGTCATGATTCTTTTCCTTTTGTATGCGTCGAATCGTCAAAGTTGATTTGGTTTACCTGAACAATCTCGACGTTGGCATTCAATCCCTGCACAGCCCCGAACTACGATCTACCGACAAACCACCTTTAGACTAGACTACACACCACCATTCGCCAAAAAACGGCAGATAACGCTGAAAAGTGCCGTCAATTGCACATATTTACCTCTCCAAATTAGGTAAAAGTTTAAATCATGCGCCAAACTGTATTGACCGTAATCCACCGTATTAATGAACTAAATTGATTAAAACTTTGTAAACTCATTTATTAAAACTATTGAACAACTCAAAACACACAATTTCAGGTAACGCCTCGACATTGATATAACAGTAATACCTTGAACATAACCCATATGGAGATTGTTATGAGCGGTAGTCAGAACAGCGGCAAGTGCCCGGTAATGCACGGTTCACGTACACAGGTGAGTGACAGAGGTACAGCCAATCAAGACTGGTGGCCAAACCAGCTCAATTTAAAAATCCTTCATCAAAACTCTTCGGCCTGCAACCCAATGGGCGAACGTTTCAATTATGCAGAAGAGTTTAAGAAACTTGATTTCAAAGCCCTGAAGAAAGATCTTTACGATTTAATGACGGATTCGCAGGACTGGTGGCCAGCCGACTACGGCCATTATGGTCCTTTCTTCATCCGTATGGCCTGGCACAGTGCCGGCACCTACCGTATTGGTGATGGTCGTGGCGGCGCAGGCTCTGGCTCCCAGCGTTTTGCTCCACTCAACAGCTGGCCCGACAACGCCAGTCTCGATAAAGCTCGTCGCCTGCTGTGGCCCATCAAGCAAAAATACGGCAACAAGATTTCCTGGGCAGACCTGATGATTCTGACCGGCAATTGCGCGCTGGAATCCATGGGTTTTAAAACTTTCGGCTTCGCCGGTGGACGGGAAGATATCTGGGAACCCGAAGAAGATGTCAACTGGGGCGCCGAAGAAGAATGGCTGGCGACCAGTGACAAACCAAACAGCCGCTATTCTGGTGACCGTGAGCTTGACAATCCTTTGGCTGCCGTTCAGATGGGCCTGATTTACGTGAACCCTGAAGGCCCTGATGGCAACCCGGATCCTCTGGCATCCGCCAGGGACATTCGCGAAACCTTCGCCCGTATGGCCATGGACGATTACGAAACTGCAGCGCTGACCTGTGGTGGTCACACCTTTGGTAAAGCACACGGTGCAGCCGATCCCGACGTTTATGTGGGTCCCGAACCGGAAGCTGCCCCCATTGAAGAAATGGGGCTCGGCTGGAAAAACGATTATGCCAGCGGCAAAGGCAGCGACACCATTACCAGCGGCCTGGAAGGCGCCTGGACGCCGACCCCAACGACCTGGGACATGAGCTATCTGGATGTTTTATTCGGCTATGAATGGGAATTGACCAAGAGTCCGGCCGGTGCCCAACAGTGGCAGCCCAAAAACCTGAAAGACGAGGATATGGCCCCGGATGCGGAAGACCCGTCAAAACGCATGCCGATCATGATGTCGACCGCTGACATGGCCATGCGCGAAGACCCTTCATACCGTAAAATCTGTAAGCATTTCCATGAAAACCCGGAAGAGTTTGCCGATGCATTTGCCCGCGCCTGGTACAAGCTCACTCACAGGGATATGGGTCCAGTGTCCCGCTACCTTGGCCCCGAAGTGCCCTCAGAAGAACTGATCTGGCAAGACCCATTGCCGAAAGTCGATCATGAGCTGATTGATGATCGGGACATCGACTCTCTGAAAAACAAATTACTCGCTTCCGGACTCTCCATCGGCGAGCTGGTGTCTACGGCCTGGGCTTCCGCGTCCACCTTCCGTGGCTCTGATATGCGAGGTGGTGCTAATGGCGCTCGCATTCGTCTGGCTCCGCAAAAAGACTGGGCAGCGAACCAACCGGACCAGCTGGCCAAAGTCCTTAAAGTACTGGAAGGTATTCAATCTGAATTCAATAGTGGGCAATCCAGCAAATCTGTTTCCCTTGCCGACCTGATCATTTTGGGCGGGTGCGCAGCTGTTGAAAAAGCCGCCCTGGATGCCGGGCACAACATCGATGTGCCGTTTATTCCTGGTCGCGTGGATGCCTCCCAAGAGCAAACCGATGTAGATTCCTTTGTTCCTCTTGAGCCAGCGGCGGATGGATTCCGCAACTTCCTTAAAGCCAAGTACAGCGTCTCTGCCGAAGAGTTGTTGGTGGACAAAGCACAACTGCTGACGCTGACGGCTCCGGAGATGACGGTACTGGTCGGGGGGATGCGAGTGTTAAATGCTAACACCGGACAAACCCAACATGGTGTCTTAACCACGTCTCCGGAAACACTCACCAACGACTTCTTTGTGAATATTCTCGACATCAACACCGAGTGGAAAGCCACACAAGATCAGGATGTTTTCGAAGGACGGGATCGTAAAACCGGCGATCTCAAATGGACGGGCAGTCGGGTTGATTTGATTTTCGGATCCAACTCCCAGTTACGGGCGTTGGCGGAAGTTTATGCCCAGGACGATTCCAAAGAGAAGTTTGTTCATGACTTCATTGCCGCCTGGAACAAGGTAATGAATGCAGACCGCTTTGACTTGGTGTGATTGTCACTGGAATGTTCGTGTCTCTTTACCGCACACGAACATTCGAGTGCACCAACCTGATGAAACCGCAAGAAAAAAATTATCCAGAAACAAAAAAAAGCCGCTTGATGCGGCTTTTTTTGTTTTTAGTACTCTTGCGTTACACGTCACACTCAAGCGACTCTTAGATTCGTCATTTCTTGATAAGCCCCACAACAAACAAGAGCACGGCGGCACCCACCGTGGCCGTAATGATCGAGCCAATCAAGCCGCCTGCCGATATGCCTAAAAAACTAAACAGGAAACCACCAATGACGGCTCCGACAATACCAACGACAATGTTTCCCAGCAGACCAAAACCGCCTCCGGCCATCAGATTTCCCGCCAACCAACCTGCCACTGCTCCTATTGCGAGCATGATAATCAACGCTGACACATCCATACTTTCACCTCGTTTTTAGAATTATCAAATCACACAGAGAACGAACAACACGTCCCTATGACAGAGTACCGCCCACATTAAGCGTGACCGTTTCGAACAAACCTGAAGATCAAAGAACCTTGAAAGCCCCTGTCACTCCCTTCTTCAGCCTCAGGACAAAGTATAGTAGAAGGATAAGAGTTTCGCGTTTTGTGCAAAAAGAAGACAGCTTTACCTTAATATGGCAATGACGTTGGACAACCTTCAGCGGGCCAACAAAAGAGGTTCATCAATCGGATAAAAGTTTGTTGCAGAAGCAATCAAGGAGGCGGCTGTCAGGGATTCAACACCATAGACATCGACAGCAACACCAAACTTCGCCTGCAATCGAGCTACCAGCACATCGAAATCACCATCACCAGAAACCAGAATGACGCGATTGACCTGCTCTGCATAATCCAGAGCATCGACTGCAATGCCTACGTCCCAATCCCCTTTGGCAGAACCATCACTGCGTTGAATATAGGGTTTGAGTTTCACCTCAAACCCGATAGCCCGCAGAATATTCTGAAACTGCCTCTGCTGTGTATCGCCCCGGTCAATGGCGTAAGCTATGGCTTTATGGATCTGATAATCCTGACTCACCTGCGCCCAGAAAGCATTGTAGTTAAAATTTTGACCGTACACCTGGCGGGAGGTGTAGTAGATGTTTTGCACATCAACCAGAATCAATACTCTTTCACGACTCATCTACAGTGATTCTCTTATCAACGTCTACCAAAACAATCTACAGCAGATCAGCCGCGTAGGTCTCAAGGTCTGTCAGTAATTGTTGCTGCTGCTCTGTTAACTCCCGTTCCTGCCGAATATTGGCAACTCTCTGGGACAATTCCGACAGCGTAATACCTGCCCCCATCTCCGGGTTCGTCAACCACTCGTGACGCCAATTTTCCCACTCCTGACGCTCGTCTTCTGTCAGAGTTTCAGGGTAGTAGCGCGCGCGATAGCGGAATAACATCGCCGTTAAACGTGCGTCCTCGAAAACAAAATTCTGATTGGCAAACTGTTCAGCAGTGGCGGAGCGAACACGTTCACAAGTCTGTTTGTCAGCGTCTTTCAGAAAACCGCCGTACAGTTGCTGCTCTGGATCGGGTGAGGGCTCAAAATTTGAATTGGCGAACACCTGATGCAATTTGTCTTTTAAATTGACGGTTTTCAACTGATGCCAATGCTGTTCGCACAGAGTCTTATCGATGTTGAGCCGGCTGGCGGCTTTATCATCCAGCAATTTGACGGTTGTCAGAACCGGACATTTATTCAGGTGCACCAGTTTCAGAGGAATACGCTCTTCGCCTTCAGCCAAATCTTCCGTGCGGGTATAGAGTTTTTGGGTGATTTCCTCTGCCGACAAATTGATTAATGCCTGCGGATCGACGGACAAATTGCACACAATGACGGCGTTTTTATTGGTTGGGTGCATGGCCAGTGGTGCAACAATGGCAGCGCAGCCATTTTCCGCCGGAAACATGGAAGAGATATGCAACAGAGGCTTACGATTCACCAGGTCGATCAGCTCGGCCACCTTGCGTTTATTACGCAACTGATAAATATGATCGTACAGGGCTGGTTGCCGCTCTTTAATCAGCTTTGCCACGGCAATGGTCGCATGTACATCCGATAACGCATCGTGGGCAGCCTCATGCCCGATGCCGTTGGCCGCGGTAATGTGCTCCAGTTTAAAACTGGGTTTGCCATCCTCGTGATTAGGCCACTCAATACCCTCGGGGCGCAGGGCTCTCGTCAGGCGTACCATGTCGATAATATCCCAACGCGAATTGCCGTTGCGCCACTCACGTTCATAGGGATCATAAAAATTGCGGTACAGGGTATAGCGAGTCACTTCATCATCGAAGCGCAGAGTATTGTAACCAACCCCGCAAGTGCCCGGCATGGAGAGCTCTGCGTGTATGGCAGCAATGAATTCAGGCTCAGACAGACCTTCAGCCAAAGCCTTTTGTGGAGACAACCCGGTAACCAGGCAGGCTTCAGGCTTGGGCAAAACGTCTCGGGTTGGCTTGCAATAGATAACCAGTGGTGAGCCAATGATATTGAGGTCTTCATCGGTGCGAATGCCGGCGAACTGTGAAGGCCGGTCCTTCGCAGGCACCTCTCCCCAGGTTTCATAATCGTGCCAGTACAGGGTCTTCATCAGTGAACGCCTCCCCAAGCTTCCATTCAAATGAGAAGACAGTGTAACAGGTAAATCTGAAAGCTGACGAGGCTGGCACGACTCGATGCTGCCTGAATGCCATCCCACAGACGACATTCAACACAAAGTGGGAACTGAATCCCCCGGCCACAAGCTCTTACCCATTTCCGCCAAGCAAGAGACGACCAGCTTCACAGACACAGCATTAGTGAATGTACTGATAATACTCCACAGTATCCGGTGTGCAGCTCAAGGTAATCGCACAATCCTGATCCAGCAGGGAGCGAAATTCATCCCCGGCCATGTGAATCAACCGTTTATGATCACCGGCTTCAAAGTAGGCTTCATCCAGCTTGGTCAGGCAGTGATCCCAAAGCACTGGTACATCAAAAGCCTGCCCCAACGCCGGCACAGCACCTGGCTCACAGCCTTTCAGTAAACGCTGGACCTCATTTTCTGTCGCCAGACGGTGCTTGTGCCCGGTTTCCCGATCCACCCAGTTTAAAACCAGCACATGGGAAGCCGGCAGCAGGCACATGATGTAATGATCGCCATTCCAGAGCACCACCGATTTCACCAGACTGGATGGTGAAATATGTGCCGAATGGGCTGTTTGCATGGAAGTGAAAGACTGCGGATGCACCAGTGTATCAAACTTCATCTGGTGCTCAGCCAAATAGGTTTCTGTCGGGAGAAAGTTCATAGCCATACCTCCTCTTTTAGGTAGAGAAAGTATAGTTCGGAGAAGAACAGTCCGGGGAGTTAAGAGCAGAATACTCTAAACCGGAAAAGGTTAAATCATTAGGCTATTAGCCCCCTGAGCGGGGGCCAGCCAAAGGCGGGAATTACCCGCCCAGAACGTCTGTTGCCACGTGGTATTTAGGGTCTTCCAGTACATTGACTTCGCACAGGCTACCGGCTTTTTTCAGCAACTGGCGACACTCGGGGCTCAGATGACGCAAATGCAGAGTAGTGCCATGAGCCTTGTACTTCTCGGCCAGGGTATCCAGAGCCTCAATACCGGAGTGATCACTGATGCGCGAGCGCTTGAACTCGATAACCACATGCTCAGGATCGTTAGGGATATCAAACAATTCCTTGAAGTTGCTGACCGAGCCGAAGAAGATCGGACCGCGCAGATCGTAGATTTTCTGCCCCTTCTCATCAAAGGAGATATCCGCCTGAATATGTTGTGCGTGTTTCCAGGCAAACACCAAAGCAGACACGATCACACCCACAACGACCGCAATCGCCAGATCAAAGAAAACCGTCACGCCGGATACCAGAACAATCACCATCGCATCAGTAAATGGCACCTTGCGCATGATTCGGAATGAGGACCACTCGAAAGTTCCCAGAACCACCATAAACATAATACCCACCAGCGCTGCCAGCGGGATCATTTCAATATACGCTGCGCCAAACAGGATAAATGCCAGCAGAACCAGCGCTGCGGTAATCCCGGACAGACGTCCGCGGCCGCCGGAATTGATGTTAATCATCGACTGGCCGATCATCGCACAACCACCCATACCGCCGAAGAAACCGTTGGTGGTATTGGCAATACCTTGACCGATACATTCGCGATTACCCTGACCACGGGTATCCGTCAGTTCATCAATCAGAGACATCGTCAGCAGGGATTCAATCAGACCAATGGCCGCGATCACGACAGAGAACGGCAGAATAATCATCAGCGTTTCCCAAGTGAAAGGCACCATAGGAATCGCAAAGCTTGGCAGCTCACCCTTCAGCGTCGCATCCGCAGCCTTGTCAGCCGGCAGCATATCGCGAACATAATCAATGACGGTACGCGCCTCCAGATCCAATCCGACAACCACCAGGGTAATCACCACGATGGCCACCAGACCAGAAGGAATGGCGGTGGTCAATTTAGGCAGAAAATGCATGATCATCATGGTGGCAAAAATCAGGATGCCCATGGTGTACAGCATTTCACCCTGCATCCAGGCCATCACGCCATCGCTGGTTTCGATCTTGAACTGACCGAGTTGAGCGAGAAAAATCACAATGGCCAAACCGTTCACAAAGCCCAGCATCACCGGGTGAGGCACCATCCGGATAAACTTGCCCAGTTTGAAGACCCCCGCCAATATCTGGATGACACCGGCAAGTACCACCGCGGCGAACAGGTACTGCACGCCGTGAACAGCCACCAGCGATACCATAACCACTGCAGTAGCGCCGGTTGCACCGGAAATCATTCCCGGACGTCCACCAAAAATCGATGTCAGCAAACCCATCATAAAGGCCGCATAGAGACCCACCATAGGTTCCACACCGGCAACAAAGGCAAAAGCAACCGCTTCGGGTACCAGCGCCAGCGCCACGGTCATACCGGAAAGCATGTCATTCTTGACGTTATTTTGTTCTGAGGTAATTAACTTAAACATTGAAATCTCTTGGCAGAAGAAGCCACATGGGACGGTAAAAAAGGCGGGAATACTAGCAGATCGGCCGAGCTGCTCCAAGCCTTGGCCACTTTTTAATCAATCGTGAAGACACAGTGGCAACAATAAGCCCGGGTACAGACATCTACAGTTGAATTGGCAAAACCCCTGCTCCGGACGTCATGGGCACATCAATATTTAATAATGCCGTCGCCCGCTGCTTGCGGATAACGCACGAGATAGCTGCGCAATTTGAGATTGGTTTTACACAAGCGACGGCAGGACTCGCGGGCAATATTGAGTATCAGCATGGCGAACAACTCTTTGTCGGACTGATACATTTCATCCAATGCTTCACCGGAAAGCACCAGCAGATCGGTCTTTTCCATCGCGATGGTGGTGGCTGAATGCGGCTGAATGCCTATCACCGAGGTTTCCCCAAAACAGGTGCCCGGTTCAAGCTCGGCCTTCAACATTGGTTGCCCGGCTACATCAAACACCAGATCGACCTTGCCGGTCTCAATGATGTAGATGTAGGAGGCGCTGTCACCTTCCCTGAAGATGGTTTCGCCGGCCTGGTAATGCACCAGTTTCAGGCGTTTAAAGATTTGATACAGCTGGGACTCCGTCAAACCGCCAAAGATGGATATTTTATCCAGTATCGGCAGTACTTTTTCCACTTCCAGAAGCGGCTCTCTGGCGACATGCTCTGACATCAGGCTTCTCCCTGGTGAGGAAACCTCCCAATAAGGTTTCTCTGCACCGTCCAGTCCTTGCCTTGTAACATGAATTGGGACTGCACCCCGACGTGCCGGCACAGCCCGTTCCTGTATAAACTTTAGACAATAGTTTTCTGGTTTGCTGCTTTTATTCTCTGGCGTGGATAGATTACTTGGCTCCTAGCAGCTCAATTTTATAGCCGTCAGGATCTTCAACAAACGCCAGTACAGTGCTGCCGTGCTTCATAGGACCCGCTTCGCGAACAACCTTGCCGCCACCGGCCCGAATGCGCTCGCAAGCCTCGTAGACATCGTCCACTTCGATGGCAATATGACCGTAAGCATTACCCAGATCGTAGCTGTCAGTATCCCAGTTATGGGTCAGCTCCAATACGGTATTTTCCGACTCTTTCCCGTACCCGAGAAATGCCAGCGTGAACTTGCCATCGGGGTGATCGCTCTGACGCAGCAGATCCATCCCCATGATATTGGTGTAAAAATCGATGGATTCTTTCAGATTACCGACACGAAGCATGGTGTGTAGCAAACGCATGGGGGTTCTCCTGTATTGATTTCAGAAATTCAAATGTGGGGATTCAGACCAAAAAATTCAAATGGATCGTTATAAAAATAAAGTTTCAATGATGACTGTGTGAATCATCTCCCGAAGGCGGCATTGAATCATCCATCGGTGCCTGATGACTGTCATGATCCATCATGTTTGATTCAGAGCCTGATTCGACATGCCCATTATGGCTCTCATGCTGGGAGTGTAAACTGTGCTGTACCGTGCCCCACAGTGTCCAGATTCCAAATACCATGATCAGTATAGCCATGGTGGTACGCAGCCCTTTTTTCTGCATGACCGCCTTGATACGTTCCGCGAAGACACCGCTGGCCAGAACCGCCGGCAAAGTTCCCAGACCAAACATCAGCATCACACCTGCAGCACCGGCCACCGAAGCCTGAGACAAAGCATAAGCGAGAGCGGTGTACACAAGACCACAGGGCAGCCAACCCCACAGCGCACCCAACAACAGAGCTGAACCACTGTTTTTAACCGGCATCAAACTGTTGCCCAGGGGCTGGATACGTTTCCACAGCACACCACCGACTTTTTCCAGATAGGTCAGCCCGCGCCACCAATTTGCCAGATACAGACCCATGGCAATCAATAGCAAACCCGCGATGACACGTAACACACTAAGGCCTTGGCCTGTTGAAATCTGATATCCCAACACACCAGCCATGGCACCAATCAGTGTATAGCTGCCCACTCTTCCCATATTGTAGGACAGTAAGATACGCCAGCGCCGCGCTGGTTCGGTGGCAGGAACGGAAAAACTCAGAGCAGCCATAATGCCACCGCACATGCCAATGCAGTGACCACCACCCAGAAAACCAATGATAAAAGCCGAAATATAAGGAAGTATGTCAGGTGATGATAGATAAGCTAGCAAGATATAAACCCGGTAAAGATAGGAAAAGAGCGTGAGGGTCAGTCTTTTTCAGACGTTGCCCCGGACTTGGACTCACCGGCATCACTCTTTGACTTACTCAGGGAAGACTTGTCCGAAGCCTTGGGCTCGTCGTCAAAGAGAATTCTGCGCCCCTCTGTATCCAGATCGTCATACTGACCGTTGTTAACAGCCCAATACAACACTCTGACAGCGAGAACCAGAAAGATGATGGCGATCGGGACAAGAAGATAAAGGCTTTCCACTGAATTTCCTATAGGACAAATTGTCGCAGACGCTATTCTCTCGCGTCTGCCACCCAGCGTCCAGTAGGTAACCTCTTCATTGAGCTGGCTGCCTGGATGTTGCCCCCCCAGCGGTGAATCGGGGGATTTTGGCTCTCCCACACAACTGAAGTTGTTGAGGTGGGGATTACCCCCCCAATTCAGGATCCCAGGAAATCATCGCGTCAGTCACTCTCAAATGCAAATGAATTTTATTAACTGGATTTTCGACGACTGATACGCAGGGCATTCCCGACCACCACCAGAGAGCTGGCCGACATACCGATTGCCGCAGCCCAGGGAGGAACAAGACCGGCAGCGGCCAAGGGCAAAGCAGTGACGTTGTAACACAGAGCCCAGAACAGGTTCTGACGAATTACACGCCGAGTAAGGATAGCGCACTCAAAAGCCCTTTCAAGGGCCATCAGATCACTGCCGAGCAGAACGCTGTCAGCGCGAGTCTGTGCCAGATCAGTCGCGCCACCCATTGCGACAGATACAAAAGCACCACTGAGCACCGGCACATCATTGATCCCGTCACCGACCATCAGGACTTTTTCACCCTGCTCCTGCAATTGCTGGATATACGCCAATTTCTGATCGGGGTTTTGTCTGGCCTGCCAATGGCTAAAGCCCAGTTCGTTCGCCACCCGTCCCACTTCGGACTCACCATCCCCACTGAGCAACTCAACCGATAAACCCCGCGACTGCAAAGCCGCAATCATGGGTTGTGCACTGTCGCGCAAGCGGTCCTGCAGTCGAATCCAGGCGAGAGGATCCCCTTCTCTACCCAGTAACAACCACTGCCCTTCAACTTCCGGCAACACCAGGTCGCCACACACAAAGTCAGGTTTGCCGAGGGCATATTGTTCCCCGGCGATCTTGCCTGACACCCCTTCGCCGGTGATCTGACGCACTCCAGTAGCCGTAACGCCCGAGTCCGAATATGGCTTGAAGGCCTGGGCGATCGGGTGGGTAGAGCCGGTTTCCAGTGCGGCACACACATTCAGATAATGCTGTTTCTGCTGATCCGTCAGCGGGGCATCGCTTTCGGTCTGACCACTGACACTCCGAATTTCTACCACCTGTGGAGCCCCCATGGTGAGGGTTCCGGTTTTATCAAAAATCACTCGCTGAACTTTAGGCAATCCTTCCAGTACGTGTCCGCGAGTAATCAACAGGCCATGCTGACGCAGCCAGGATACTGCCGCAGTGAGAGCTGTCGGTGACGCCAAAGAAAGCGCACAGGGACAGGTCACAACCAAGACCGATAAAGTGACCCAAAAAGCATGACTGGCATCAATCTGCCACCAGATCAGGGCCACCAGCGCTGACACCACCAAAACGGCTGCCACAAAATAGCCAGCCAACTTATCCGCCAGCGCCACCTGAGTGGGCTTATCCTGTTGCGCTTGCTCAACCAGGCGCTCAATAGCCGACAATCGGGTATTTTGCCCGGTCGCTGTCACTTCGATTTGTAAGGCACTGTCGGTATTCAGGGTACCGGCGATCACCAGATCTCCGACGTTTTTTTCCACCGCATCCGGCTCACCAGTAAGCAGGGTCTCCACCACACTGCTGTGACCATCCAGAACACGCCCGTCACAGGGAACACTGGTACCGCTGGCCACCAGAACACGGTCCCCTGCACGAATTTGTTTCAGGGGAACAGCCAGCCACTCTCCGTCTTCAGACCTTCGGGTAGCCGTCGCCGGCAGAAGCTGGGCCAAACGGTCGGTATCAATACCGTTGCGATGTCGTGCCCGCATCTCAAGGTATCGACCCCACAACAGAAAGAAGGTAAACATCGATACCGAATCAAAATAGACTTCTCCACCGCCAAAGACGGTCGCCCAGCAGCTGGCGATATAAGCACCGCCAATGGCCAGAGACACCGGCACATCCATCGTCAGATGACGAGTCAGCAGTGAACGTTTGGCAGCAGCAAAGAAAGGTTTGGCACTGAAAAAGACCACGGGTGTGGTAATCAGCAGGCTCAACCAGCGCAAATAGACCTGCCAACCGGCATCGGCACCACTGTAGAGAGCGACAGCAACCATACCTACCTGCATCATGCCAAAACCGGCAATCGCCAGGCGCATCAGGGCGGTGCGATTTTCTTTTTCTCTGAGCTGTTGATGCTGATCTTGCGTGGCTGGAATGGGGTGATAACCGATGTGAGCCAACTCAGACATGATTTCGCTGAGCTGTAACTGGGCAGCATCCCAACTCACCAAACAGCGATGCGTGGTGGCGTTCACCCTAACGGACTTCACACCCGCCAGCTTGCCCAAATGATGTTCGATCAACCAGACACAAGCCGCGCAGCTGATGCCCTCCAAAAGAAGCTGGGCCTGTTTTACAGAATCGGAGGCTGCTTTATCCCCAGAGGAATAGACGAATTCCTGCTGCACGTCGGGCAGGTCATAGACCGCGAAATTAACGCTCTGCTCATTGGGACGGGGGTTGTTATCGGTACGATACCGGTAGAAATTTTGCAGGCCGCCATCCACAATTGCAGACGCCACAGCCTGACACCCCAAACAACAGAAGCGTCTGGGCTGCCCATCAATATCCAGGGACAGGTGTGTATGGGGCGGAACATCCAGCCCACAGTGGAAACAACCCTGATCCACTGAACTCACTCATCGCCACCAAATGTCATGCTGGAGCCTTTTGCCAGATCCAGCTCACCAATCACACGCCAGTCTTCCAGCTCTGGTGCGGCAGCTCCCAGTTCAGCAGTCTTCACCGGAACAGAGGTCAATCGCACATACCAGCGATCAATCAGGCGGCGATCCAACTCCCCCTGATAACGACCGGGAATGACCTCATGCAACACCAGAGAGGTATCGTAATCGGCCTCCATGGGGTGATCGAAATAGAGTTCCAGCTTTGCGGGCAAAGTGTAGTCCGGACTGGTGCTGGAGATAGTAAGAATCACATCCCCCACCTCCTGATCCACCCGCAAGGTTCCTGACAGCCCCAACTCCCGTGCATGCCGGTCTTGATCAACCCGCTGATTAATCATGCGGCCTTCTTTGTAGTAATTATCCAATACCGTATCGTCAGCACCTTTGACGATGATCGTCAGAAAAGGCACCCAGATGGCCATAATAATCAACAGCGGCGCAAAGACAAACCAGGCCCAGAACTGCTTGTACCAGGGGCCTTCGTCTTTACCATTGAGGTTTTTATCAGTCATAACACTTGTTTCTGTCACTATCAGTACGTTATCCGGAGCTTCGCAGCGATCCGGCGGGGCGCCATTCTAGCACTGACAACCCCACCCTGACGATTTCCGAACCGAACTTTACGTTTCACTCACAATGACTTCGGCCGCAGACATTACTCCTCAACATGTGGCCCGATAAAACTGGTCTTTTCACGGGCAGTGATGGTTTTATCACCCTTGGCCGTAACAATGATGTAAATGGTATTTTTGGAGGATTCGAGCTGGTCTTTCGGCACAGAAACCCTCACCGGCATAGTAAAGATCTCACCCTCTTCCAGCTGCATAGCCCGATAACCGCGGATTCGGAAGTCTGCATCGCCTTCCACCGCAATGTCATAACTGTGCGCATGACGATCCATGTTATTGATCTTTACGGTATAGACATTTTGCACCTGATCGCCGGACAAGCGGTACATGCGTGCGCCACGATCACGAATCACATCCACAGAAACCGGCTCTCGGGTCTCAACGGTATACACAAAAGTGGATATCATAACGATGACCGCAGCCACATAACCGAACAGACGTGGACGTAAAAACTTCGTCTTGCCATGTTCCAGCTCGTCTTCAGAGGTGTAACGAATCAAGCCGCGCTCGTAACCCATCTTGTCCATTACCTGATTACAGGCATCGACACACAGACCACAGTTGATACAGTCATACTGCAAACCATCGCGGATATCGATATCCACCGGACAAACCTGCACACACCAGGAGCAATCGATACAGTCTCCCTTGCCGGCGGCTTTATAGTCCTCGTTGGGTTTGCGCGGCCCACGGCTTTCGCCACGAGCTTTATCGTAATGTACCGCCAATGTGTCCGTGTCGTACATCACTGACTGGAAGCGAGCATAAGGACACATGTACTTGCACACCTGCTCACGCAACCAGCCAGCATTCATATACGTCATAAAGGTAAAAAACAACGTCCAGAATGCTGCTACGGGACTTACGGAGAAAGTGACGAAACCGGAATCGGCAATAGAGGGCCAAAAGCCAATCAGCAACTCCCGTATCGGCGTAAAATATCCAACAAAGGTGGCCCCGGTAATAAAGGCAATGAGTATCCACAAAAAGTGTTTACTGCCTTTGCGAAGCACCTTTTCCAGACTCCAGGCCTGCTTGTCGAGCTTCATCATTTTATTGCGATCGCCTTCGCAAAAATGTTCGGCCCATATAAACATCAAGGTCCACACGGTTTGCGGACAAGTGAAACCGCACCAGACCCGCCCCACCAGAACCGTTACGGTGAACAAGGTAAATGCGGCAATGATCAGCAACCAGGCCAATAACATGCCGTCCTGAGGCCAGAAGGTCATCCACAGAATATGGAATTTACGGGCAGGCAAATCAAACAACATGGCCGGGCGATCATCGATTACCAGCCACGGCATGAGCAGAAAGCCCACAATTAAAGGCAAGCCGGTATAACGGCGAATATTTTGATAAAAACCGGAAATCTTACGGGTATAGATACGCCCGTCAGACTCATACAGTTTACGGTAACGAACCTCTTCACTACCTGCCTGTTCTTCTACGGTGGGGATCTTCTCGCCCATTCTCTGCGTCTCCTTAGATATCACAAAGGGATATCACGATGAAGGATGCTCAAGGCAATCCCCATCATCCTCAGACTCTCCGGCCTTTTCATGAGGTGGCTAATAATCACAATTGCGGTTCAATGAACTCACGTCAGAACAACCTGACGACTTTAAACCCTGCCCTTTCATTAACTACGGTTTAACACACCCAGCATAGCACTGCCTGTTAACGGCTTTCTTAATCAGGATCAAAAACCCGTTGTTCAAGCAGTTACTTCTGTCGAGATAGCGGTTGTTCCAAGTTCACCATAATGTCATTCAAAAAATGCATGCAGCAAAGACGGAAGAGTAACCGTAACAAAAGTGGCGCCAGCTTAATGCAGATTAACAATCCATCAAAATGCGAAAATACATTTTGACTTAACAGTAAAAACGTTTATCAACTAGAGAACCCCGCAAAGCGTTTCATTCAGCCAAAGCATCATCAAGACTGCTCAAAAGCCCAGCTTGAAACAGCTGACACACAAACAAAAAAGCCCCGATAACGGGGCTTTTAGGTCGTCAGTGCAACAGCGGATTACTCCACGTCTTGAGACAGGCTGTAGACGTATGCGGCCAACAAGTGAATTTTGTCTTCACGCAGCTTGTCTTTCTGCGCCGGCATGACATTGGAGCGACCATTACGGATAGAGTGACGGATACCCTGCGGCGTCCCTTCATACAACCAAATGTTGTCGGTCAGGTTAGGCGCGCCCAAATCGTGGCTACCCTTGCCGTCAGCTCCATGACAAGCGACACAGTTTTGTGCAAATACTTTTTGACCGGTTGCTGCCAGAGCCGCATCGTGCTCCTGACCAGACAGCTGCAGAACATATTCTGCCGCCGCTTTCACATTGGCCTCACCGATAACTGGTCCCCATGGGGGCATATTACCGTTACGCCCGTCAGTGATGGACTTCTGAATGGTCGCAGGATCACCACCATACAGCCAATCCTTGTCAGTCAGATTCGGGAAGCCGTAGTTACCGCCACCATCAGCACCGTGACAAACGGCACAGTTGTTAGCAAACAAGCGCACACCCATTTTCAAAGCGCGAGGATCTTGAGCAACCTCTTCGATTGGCATGGTTGTGTACTGTGAAAAGCTTTCTCCGTAAGCAGCCTGAGCCTTTTCCTGCTCACGCTCCAGCTGATTGACCGAAGTCCAACCCAAAACACCCTTCCAGTTACCCATACCCGGGTATGCGATCAGGTAAACAATGGTAAAAATAAAAGTACCGATGAACAGGTAGAACCACCATTTTGGCAGAGGGTTATCGTATTCCTCAATACCATCGTAAACGTGGCCAGTGGTTGCGTTCTCGGGTTCTGCGTCATCACTGACAGCAACCTTGCGGTTCGCCATCAACACCCAGAACAGCAGCACCAAGTTAACAGTGGTCAGTACGATGATCCACAAACTCCAGAAAGTACTCATAATCAATCCTGTTTTTTCTTGTCATCCCCGGAAGCGTCTTTGGAGCTTCCGAGGTTGTTGATCTCATCATCACTGAACGGCAGATTCGCAGCGTCATCGAACTGCTTTTTGCGGCTGGGGGAAAACGCCCACCAGCAGACTCCGATAAAGGCAATAAATACCAGAACGGTCGACAAGCTGCGGAAATCATTAATATCCATGATGGAGCCTCAAACTCTTAACGTTTTTGCTGGAGCAATGTACCCAGCTGCTGCAGGTAAGCGACCAGGGCGTCCATCTCGGTGACACCTTTCACAGCTTCTTCAGCACCGGCGATATCCTCATCAGTATAAGGAACACCGACTGAACGCAGGGCAGCCATTTTCTTACCAGTGTCTTTACCGTCCAGCACGTTATCAAACAACCACGGGAACTCAGGCATGTTTGATTCTGGAACAACGTTACGCGGGTTGTACAAGTGAGCCTTGTGCCACTCATCGGAGTAACGACCACCGACACGGGCAAGATCAGGACCGGTACGCTTGGAACCCCACAGGAACGGGTGATCGTAGACGGACTCGCCCGCTACTGAATAGTGGCCGTAACGCTCAACCTCAGCACGCAGAGGACGAATCATCTGGGTGTGACACACGTGACAACCCTCGCGGATGTAGATGTCGCGACCTTCCAGCTCAACAGCATTCCAGGGCTTCAAACCTTCAACAGGCTCAGTGGTCTCCTTCAGGAAGAACTGAGGCACAATCTCAACCAGGCCACCAAAGCTGATCGCGACCACGACCAGCACAACCATCAGGCCAATATTCTTTTCTACTATGTCATGATTTTTCACAGTCGCTTCTCCTTAGGCCGTTTGCGGCTGCGCGTCAGTGGCTTCGTCTTCTGACGATGCCATGGTTCTGTAAGTGTTGTAAGCCATCAGCAGCATACCTGTCAGGAAGAAGGCACCACCGATAGCACGCACGAGATAACCGTGGTGGCTGGCTGCAACCGATTCGGCAAAGCTGTAAGTCAGAGTGCCGTCGGAGTTAAACGCACGCCACATCAAACCTTGCATAATACCGTTCACCCACATCGCCGCGATGTACAGAACAGTGCCGATGGTCGCCAACCAGAAGTGAGCGTTAATCAGCTTCACGCTCCACATGGTTTTGCGGCCACTCAAAATTGGCAGCAGGTGATAAATTGCACCGATGGAAATCATCGCAACCCAACCCAAAGCACCGGAGTGTACGTGACCAACGGTCCAGTCGGTGTTGTGAGACAAAGCGTTAACGGTCTTAATCGCCATCATCGGACCTTCAAAGGTCGACATACCGTAGAAAGACAGGGAAACCACCAGGAAGCGCAAGGTAGGGTCGGTGCGCAGCTTATGCCAAGCGCCGGAGAGCGTCATGATACCGTTGATCATACCACCCCAGCTTGGTGCCAGCAGGATCAGGGACATCACCATACCCAGACTCTGGGTCCAGTCTGGCAGAGCAGAGTAATGCAGGTGGTGAGAACCGGCCCAGATGTACAAGCTGATCAGCGCCCAGAAGTGAACAATGGACAACTGGTAGGAGTAAACAGGACGGCCGGCCTGCTTAGGCACGAAGTAGTACATCATACCCAGGAAGCCAGCGGTCAGGTAGAAACCTACCGCATTGTGACCATACCACCACTGAATCATCGCATCCATGGCACCGGAGTACATGGAGTAAGACTTGGTCAGAGTCACTGGTACTGACATGCTGTTCACTACGTGAAGCAGAGCAATGGTCACAATGAAAGCGCCGTAGAACCAGTTCGCCACATAGATGTGGGAAGTTGTACGCTTAACAATCGTACCGAAGAACACGATCGCGTAAGACACCCAAACCAGAGTAATCAAAATATCAATCGGCCACTCCAGCTCAGCGTACTCTTTGGCGGAAGTCATGCCCAGAGGCAGAGTAATCACGGCCAGTACGATCACCAGCTGCCAGCCCCAGAAGGTGAATGGCACCAAAAAACCGCCAAACAATGGCGCACGACAGGTTCTCTGAACCACGTAGTATGAGGTAGCAAACAAGGCACAGCCACCAAACGCGAAAATCACCGCATTGGTGTGCAGCGGACGCAAACGCCCAAAGTGCGTATATGGCTGCAAAATGTTGTTCAACTCCGGCCAGACAAGCTGGGAAGCGATGAGCACACCGATAGCCATCCCAACCACGCCCCAAACGACGGTCATAATGGCAAATTGGCGTACTATATTGTAGTCATATGCAGGCTGCTCTCCAGCCGCTGCCAGGTTACTACTCATAGTGACAATCCTAATTGGTTTTGATTTAGTAAGGAGGTTAAATTCTCGCCAGGCCCCGACATCGCTTTGGCAAGCCAAGCATCCTGCCTGTCCTCTTGCGAAACGAATTTGATGTCAATCAAATCCGCATCGATTAGCGGTCTTCAGCGTCGACAAATATCTTCAAAGTGTAGGTCATTGAGCAATTTTTGCGCTCATCCCGACCTCTACCAGGTATTTGCGACACTATTCAGGATTCAGGGGCCTTTCTGTTAAACGGTTATTTCAGATCCCGACCTTTGCCAGCAGCAATGCGCAAGCGCAGTGCATTGAGCTTGATAAAGCCCGCTGCGTCTTTCTGGTCATAAGCTCCGGCATCGTCTTCGAAAGTCGCAACTTTTTCATCGAACAAGCTGTCTTCGGAGCGACGGCCAACAGCGGTCACGGAACCTTTATACAATTTCACGCGCACATCGCCGTTAACACACTTCTGAGACTCATCGATAGCAGCCTGCAGCATTTTGCGCTCAGGGCTCCACCAGTAGCCGTTGTAAACCATCTTCGCGTATTTAGGCATCAGTTCATCTTTCAGATGCGCAGCTTCACGGTCCAGGGTCAGGGATTCAATTGCACGGTGAGCCTTCATCATCACGGTGCCGGCGGGAGTTTCGTAGCAACCACGGGACTTCATACCCACATAACGGTTCTCAACAATGTCCAGACGACCCACACCGTTTTCACCGGCAACCTTGTTAAGGTACTCCATAACGGTTGCAGGACTCATGGCTTCACCGTCGATAGCAACGATATCGCCCTTCTCGTAGGTCAGCACCAGGTAAGTTGGCTCATCAGGAGCCTGTTCCGGTGCCACGGTCCAGCGCCACATTTCCGGATCTTCCGCTTCCCACCAGGGATCTTCCAGATTGCCGCCTTCATAAGAGATATGAAGCAGGTTGGCATCCATGGAGTATGGAGACTTTTTCTTGCTGCTGGCAAAATCCACAGGAATTTTACGGTCTTCACAGTATTTCATCAGGGTTTCGCGGGAAGTCAGATCCCACTCACGCCAGGGCGCAATCACCTGAATACCGGGCATCAGCGCGTAGGCGCCGAGTTCGAAACGCACCTGATCGTTACCCTTGCCGGTCGCACCGTGGGAAATGGCATCAGCACCGGTCTCTTTGGCAATTTCAATCAATCGCTTGGCAATCAGAGGACGCGCAATGGAGGTACCCAGCAGGTACTCGCCTTCATAGATAGCGTTGGCACGAAACATTGGGAAAACAAAGTCGCGGGCAAACTCTTCACGTAAATCATCGATGTAGATTTCTTTCACACCCATAGCCTGAGCTTTGGCGCGTGCAGGCTCAACTTCTTCGCCTTGCCCGATGTCTGCGGTAAAGGTCACAACTTCGCAGTTGTAGGTTTCCTGCAGCCATTTGACAATCACAGAGGTATCCAGACCTCCAGAGTAGGCCAATACGACTTTATTCACGGACGACATATACATCTCCCACGCAATCACGGTGTAATTTGTGTTTCCTGTAAGGATCTGTCAGTAATACAGGAAATTTTGGGCGCGAATTGTAGCTCTAATCACCCACAAAGCCCAGCTAAATGCAGGGGTATTCATGCTAATCAAGGGGACTATTGAGTGAAATTGTAGTTTGCCATTTGCTTTTTGCGCAAATGATGAACAGTTTGAAGAGAGAACGACCGGACAGATTCAGCCTGCCTGCAGGCTTTCTCAGAAAGATGACACAGATGCCAGAGATGGCTCGCTGGCCGTGCCCTCTTTTTGAGAATGCTGGCCTGGCTCTTCGCCAGAAGGCTTGCCATTCATAACCGGAGCGGATGAAAGCGTTTCAGTGTCGAGGGATTCGACATCATTTTTCTCAATCTGGGGCGGCAAAGTTTCAACATAGCCGACCTTTTCTATGCGGATGGTCACCCGACGATTTTGATCGCGCCCCTGAACATTGCGATTAGTTGCCACCGGATAGCGCTCTCCATGCCAGCGAGTGGTGATTTTTTCGGCAGACACGCCCCTTTCCACCAGCAACGCGACGACAACTTCCGCTCGCCGCCGAGATAATTCGAGATTATCACTGCGATGACCGGCGCTGTCGGTGTGCCCGTCCACATAGAAGGAACCCACACGATCATCGGCATTGACGTAAAGCGCAATATTATCAAGTTTGGTGATCTCACCTGGCTTCAATTCGTCGCTGCCACTGGGAAAGTAGATGGCTGTGCGGCGAATCTGCTCAAAATTCACTGGCAGCAAGTCAGCCAGGCACTCCTGATACTTGTGGTAAGCCTGCCGAAAATTCACCGGACTCAATACCACCTGAGCCGACTGCTCCGCCCCGTACCAGGGCATACGGGTGAAGGACAGCTCTTGCCCCGCCAACAGCTCCGAAAGCAAGCGCTGAAACACAGCCCCCTTTACGGTTACTGGCCGCTCCCCCTGAGAAATGGTCACCCACCCCATTTCCTTGGTTTGGCCATTGGGCTTCCAGACCGGCGGTGCCGACATCAGGGCAGCCTTTCCCGGCTTTAGTCTGGGTGTGCCAGGAACCAGATGGAACTGCGCCGCCTCTCCCGCCTCCTGCTCAAACACGGCATAGCCATAATAAGGAACCTCGTGACTCATGCGGCAATCGTAAATCGAGCTGTCCACTAACCAACTGGCATCATCCAGGCCCGCTTTGAAAGCACCTGATGCTGCGACCACCAGCGGCTGCAATGCCAGCATCAATAGCGCCATCCACTGCATCCCCCTGCGAAAACCTCCACACCCACTCATGCCCGGCCATCCGAATTCAATTTACCCATGTTATCCTAGGCTATCGGCCTCCCAAGCCTGTGCTTTAACGCCGTTTTTCGGTAGGATGCGCGACCAACTTTGAGCAGTTCCTGATCAAGACAGCAACTGTTCCGCCCGCAACCATTGATATAACCGCTGTTTTTTGCGATTTGTACGATTTTCAGACCTTTTCGCATCAGATTCAGCCCATTTCGCCTGTCAGGAGCCTTTCATGACCCAGAGCCCATCCACCATCACCCTTCTGCGTCCCGATGACTGGCATATTCACCTGCGCGATGGCGAGGCCCTGAAAAGCACTGTCCCGGATGCCGCAAAGACCTTTGGCCGCGCCATTATCATGCCAAACCTGGTCCCACCGGTGATGACTGCCGAGCAAGCTCTCGACTACAAGGCCCGCATTCAGGCCCACTGTCCCGAAGCCGCCAGCTTTACCCCTCTGATGGTGATTTATCTGACAGACAACACCACGCCTGAGCAAATCGCAGAAGCCAAGAAAGCCGGTGTTGTTGCCTGCAAACTCTACCCAGCCGGCGCAACCACCAACTCCGCTTCTGGCGTAACCGACCTGAAAAAAGTCTATCCGGCTCTGGAAGCCATGCAGGAACACGACATACGTTTTCTTATGCACGGTGAAGTGACAGACAGTGACATTGATATTTTCGACCGGGAGAAAGCCTTTATTGACCGCACTCTGGTCAATCTGGAAAGCCAGTTTCCGGAACTGAAAATGGTGCTCGAACACATTACTACCAAAGATGCTGCCGACTTTGTAGCCTCGGCCAGTGACCACGTGGCGGCCACCATCACCGCACACCACTTGCTGTTCAACCGCAACCACATGCTGGCAGGTGGTATTCGTCCACATTACTACTGTCTGCCTATCCTGAAGCGCAATATCCATCAGGAAGCTCTGATTCAGGCCGCCACCAGCGGCAGCCCCAAGTTCTTCCTGGGCACTGACTCAGCACCACACACCAAAGACAAGAAAGAAGCGGCCTGCGGCTGCGCTGGTGCCTATACCGCATACCACGGCATTGAGCTCTACGCTCAGGCATTCGACAACGCCAACGCATTGGACAAGCTGGAAAACTTTGCCAGCTGTTTTGGGCCGGACTTTTACGGTTTGCCTCGCAACACCGACACGATTACCCTGTCAAAAACCGACTGGCAGGTGCCTGACACCCTTCCTCTGGGTGATGACGTACTCGCACCGCTGCTTGCCGGCGAAACTATCCACTGGAAGCGCACTGCTTAAGGACCCACTCTGTGACCATTCTGGAACCCGTTGTCGAGACCGATGCCGACACCACCAAGTCCCCACTGGCTCAGCGCTTTCGCGGCTTTTTGCCCGTCATTGTTGATGTTGAAACCGGCGGCTTCAACAGTGACACCGATGCTCTTTTGGAAATCGCCGCGGTCACCCTCAGAATGGATGATGACGGCCAGCTGCATCGCCATGAAACTTTCGATTTTCACATCGACCCATTTGAAGGTGCCAATATTGAGCAGTCGGCCCTGGACTTCACCGGTATTGACCTGGAGTGTCCAGAGCGCCCCGCCATGCCGGAGATGATGGCCCTGCCAGAGCTGTTTCAACACATTCGCAAAGCCGTTAAGGAACACGGTTGCACCCGTGCGGTCATGGTTGCCCACAACGCTCACTTTGACCTGGGATTCGTCAATGCTGCAGCCAATCGCTGCGAAATCAAGCGAAATCCGTTTCATCCGTTCAGCTGCTTTGATACCGCCACCCTGAGCGGTCTCGCTTTCGGCCAGACTGTGCTGGCCAAGACCTGCCAGATCGCCGGTATCGAATTCTCAAACAGCGAAGCACACACCGCAGCCTACGACGCCGAGAAAACGGCCGACCTGTTCTGCCTGATCGTCAATCGCTGGAAACAACTGGGCGGCTGGCCCCTGATCGACGCCCCGGCCAGCTAGCACTGGCCAATCCGACCGACGACCCCAAGAGGTATTGTATGGCACGCGTCACCCTGGAGCTCCCAGACAACTTTATCTACAAGACCCGCATGCAGGTACGTTACACCGACCTGAATACCGGTGGTCATGTGGGTAACGACCAGATGATCTCACTCATCTCATCGGCTCGTTACAGCTTCTTTCAGCACCTGAACGTCAATCTTGAAAACATCGACAATCACCGGATCGTAGTCACAGACCTTGTGACCTCTTACCGCGCCGAAAGCTTTGCGGAAGAACACCTGAACTTCGAACTGGGGTTTATGGATTTCAACAAATACGGTGCCGACATCATATTTCGGGTTACCAAAGACGATGACACACTCGTCACACTGGCCAAGACAGGCTTTGTCTTTATGAACCAGGCGAACAAGGTTGCCCCTATTCCCCCGGGCTTCCTGAACCTGCTGCCAGAATCTGTTCGCCCCTGACTCTTCAGCGCCCCGACTACCCGGCCCGCCCAACAAGCAGACATAAAAAAACCACCTTGCGGTGGTTTTTTTAACTCCGACCGCCTAAACGATCGGAATTACGAGCCTTAACTGAAAGCTCTTACAGCTTGTCAGCGTTCTCGCTCAGGTAAGCAGCAACGCCGTCTGGAGATGCGTCCATACCTTTGTCACCTTCTTTCCAACCGGCAGGACATACTTCGCCGTGCTCCTGGTGGAAAGCCAGAGCGTCAACCATACGCAGCATTTCGTCAACGTTACGGCCCAGAGGCAGATCGTTAACAACCTGGTGACGAACAACACCGTCTTCGTCGATCAGGAAAGAACCGCGGAAAGCAACACCAGCATCAGCGAACTCAACGTCGTATGCCTGGCAGATTTCGTGCTTGGTATCAGCAACCAAAGTGTAACGAACAGGACCGATACCACCTTCGTTAACTGGAGTGTTACGCCATGCGTTGTGGCTGAACTGGGAATCGATAGAAACACCGATTACTTCAACACCGCGCTTCTGGAACTCTTCAATGCGGTGGTCAAATGCCAACAGCTCTGAAGGACATACAAAAGTGAAGTCCAGTGGGTAGAAAAACAGAACCGCTTTTTTACCTTTGATGGCTTCAGACAGAGTAAATGCGTCAACGATTTCGCCACTGCCCAGTACAGCTGCTGCGGTAAAGTCTGGTGCTGGCTTGCTAACTAATACGCCCATGATAAATCTCCCTTCATTATAAGAGCATTACAGATACGGTAAGTAACCTTAGCAGCAGTCAGAAAAACTGCTACTGATAAATTCGGCCAGAGAGTAAATGGTGCCGATCAAGTGAAATTCAACACTAAAAGGAATAAAAAGTACTAAATCACAACCTATGAAGAGCATATCTCTCAATAGCTGGTAACTATAATACACAGCACAAACTCCCTGTCCCATTAATTTTTTATATCGCTCTGATTACAGCCAGCCCTCTTCGATACACCACACAGGATTGTTCAAATGCGCACCAGACAGAGTGCAACTCACCCAATGCAAAACTTAATGGGAAGCGGTCTCAATTGTTGTTGACAACAATTCTCGTTAGCACTAATATTGAGACATTACTGAACACTATTGACCTGATAGCCAGCACCAACGGTGCTTAACAGTGAGTTTAACGCCATGTACGTTTGTCTCTGCAAGGGTATTACCGATAATCAAATCAAAGATGCAGTCTTTGGTGGCGCTTCCAGTTTGCGTGAAGTTCGCAAGCAGCTCGGTGTTATGAGCCAGTGCGGCAAATGTGGCATTATGACCAAACAGATCGTTGAAGAAACCCTGTCTGCTCCAACCGCTCAGGAACAGGAAAACCTGTTTTACGCCGTCAACTGATCGACTGGCTGCTCCTCTCTGCAACAGGCCTTCCGGCCCTGCCGGGACCATCCCAGAGCGCATTACCCTCTTCCGTGCGATTTCCCTCAAGTCCCGCAAACCGCCTCGAAGATTCACACATTTCCGGTTAAAAGCCCACTACTGTCCGTGTTTGCCGCTATCAATCAGGCGAAAAGATTTTTCTATAAGCCATAGTAGCTGTATAATTTGCGCCGTTTTCTGTCCGCCAATGCCCCTTCTGGGATTGGCACATCTTGAGGAATAAAACCTTGCAATTGGATCAAGCCACTCCGGAACAACTTCGTCAATGGGAAGCAGAACTGACCACAAGTTATCAGGATCTGCAGAATCTCTCTCTCAATCTGGACCTCACCCGCGGCAAGCCTTCCGCTGAACAGCTCAGCCTGTCTGATAAGCTGGACGGCATCCTGAACGGCAACTACACCGCAGCCGACGGCACCGATGTCCGCAACTACGGTGGTCTGGACGGTATTGAAGACGCCAAACAGCTGGGCGCACGAATTCTCCAGGTTGCCCCCAATGAAGTCTTGGCCGGTGGCAACAGCAGCCTGACCCTGATGTTTCAAGCCGCCTCTTTTGCCTATGAATTTGGCCTCAATGGCGCAGACAGCGCCTGGAAAAACCTGAGTGAGCCCAAGTTTATCTGCCCGGTTCCCGGTTATGACCGCCACTACACTGTCTGTGAGCAGTTGGGCATCAAGATGATTACCGTTCCCATGCTGTCTACCGGACCGGATATGGACAAGGTCGAAGCTTTGATCAAAGCAGACTCGGACATTGTCGGCATGTGGTGTGTACCCAAGTACTCCAACCCTACCGGGGTTGTCTACAGTGACGAAACTGTGTCCCGAATCGCTCAGCTGGGCAAGATTGCCAACCCGGCGTTCCGTGTATTCTGGGATAACGCCTACGCAGTGCATGACCTGGTCGAAAATCCTCCTGCTCTGACCAACATCGCCGATGTTTGTCGTCAGCAAGGCACCGAAGACAGCGTGCTGCAGTTTGCTTCAACCTCGAAGATTACCCATGCCGGTGCCGGCGTTGCCTTTATGGGTGGCTCTGCAGCCAACCTGGCAGGTTTCAAAAGTGCTCTGGGCACCTGCACGATTGGCCCCGACAAGGTGAATCAGCTGCGCCACGCCCTGTTTCTTCCGGATGACGCTGCATTGGCCGCGCACATGAAGAAGCACGCAGACATCATTCAGCCTCGATTTAACTGCGTTCTGGAAAACCTTGAAAACGCTTTTTCTGGTACTGACCTAGGTGCCTGGGAAACGCCTGTTGGCGGGTACTTCATTTCTTTCGACACCCAGCCTGGCTGCGCTAAAGCAGTGGTTAAACTGGCGGCTGAAGCTGGCGTTAAGCTGACTCCGGCCGGTGCCACCTTCCCGTATGGCAACGACCCTGAAGACCGTAACATCCGCCTTGCTCCGACAGTTCCAAGCGTCGAAGAAGTGGATCAGGCCATGAAGGTGTTTGAGGTGTGTGTAAAACTGGCATCCGTCAGGGCCAGGCTCGCCTGAGTCCGACAGCGGACTGCATACTAAAACGGCCGCAATAGCGGCCGTTTTTTATGGATATGGCAAAACGAAAATCGACTGGTTTAAGAAAGACACTGCCATTAAGTGATCGCATCCATCCGCTGCACAATCACCCGCTGAATGCCCTGCACCTCAAGCATTGAGAGACGATTCTGTAACTTATCCAGATGAATACAGTGCAAATGAAGGCAGGGTGTTTTTGCCTCAAGCTCGCGCAGATCCCCTTTTTTCAGTACGGGGAGCAATGGTTTATTACCGGGACGTCGCTGATTAATCACCCGTAAACCCACATGCAAGGGCACAGCCCGATAACGGGTTTTCTCGCCCTTGAAAGGAATCAGTAAATAAAGTCCTTCTTTACCGATCATATCCCCGGCGATGATATTCAATCCTGTAGGTGCCACCGCATTTTCCGGAATGCCATGAAACACATCATGACTGGCATAAGGATTGGGCAAGATCACCAGATGGTGTCCCTCCTCCTTGGGGAAGAAAATATTGTAGTTGGTATACAGCTGGGAGACAGATTCAGAAAATACGCATAATTTGTTTTCAAAACCCATCACAAAATCTATCGCTCTCTGACGCTGGCTGAACGAATCCAGCTCCCAGATCAAATCGCTGTTCTCTACTGCCAGTTCCACATTCACCCCTCATTTTTGATAATGGAACAGACAACATTGACTATTCCACCCCACTATTGGTTATAACTCTTTAAACAATAAGGCAAAGCAGATTAAAAATTAGGTTATAACTCAAAAAATAAGTGTAGTAGGCTCACTGATATTCGTCAGAATTTTTTACACTTTGACTGACAACAGCTCATAACATTTTGAGGCAATTGCGAAGAATCAGGGGCCGCTTAACTTCAAACCATCAATCGGTTAACAGGGCCAGTGAAACGCGTACAATGACCAGATAAATATTCTCTCTGCCTTTGCAGTTCCTGATGGTAAGTAGTCCTTATATGACCTCGATTCTCAACAAGCTCGCATTCCATAACAGCTTTTCCAGTCTTGACGATGTTTTTTTCAGTTGGGTGAAACCTCAGGGACTATGGGGCGTCCGCCTGGCCCATGCGAATCCGGAGGCCGCACAACTCATTGGCTTGTCACAACAGGATCTGGAAACCGATGAATTTTTGCAGATATTCAGCGGCAATCAGGTTCCTGCCGCCTTTGCCCCCCTGGCCATGGCCTATTCGGGTCACCAATTTGGTGTCTACAACCCACAACTGGGCGATGGCCGGGGGCTGTTGCTCGCCGAAGCCCGACCAGCAAACAGTGAATCAGCAGCCCCTTTTTGGGACATTCATCTGAAAGGGGCCGGGCGCACGCCGTACTCGCGCTTTGGCGACGGCCGAGCGGTTCTGCGCTCCAGTATTCGCGAATACCTCGGCAGTGAAGCCCTGTTCCATCTGGGCGTACCCAGCACACGGGCTCTGGCACTTTTTGCCAGCAAAGAGCCGGTGCAAAGGGAAACCGAAGAGACCGGAGCCTTATTGGTACGCATGAGCCAAAGCCATGTTCGGTTTGGCAGCTTTGAGTTTTTCCACTACACCCGTCAGCCAGAAAAAGTGAAACAGCTGGCCGACTATGTCATCGACAAACACCATCCGGATCTTCCGGATGACGACTCCCGCTATCCCCTGTTTTTACAGCGTGTGGTACTGGCAACCGCCGAGCTGATTGCTCACTGGCAAACCATTGGCTTCACCCACGGCGTGATGAACACCGACAACATGTCGATCATCGGGGAAACCTTTGATTATGGTCCCTATGGTTTTCTGGACGACTATATTCCCAATTTTGTCTGTAATCACTCTGACCATCAGGGACGCTACGCCTATGATCAGCAGCCTGGAATTGGACTGTGGAATCTCAATGCCCTTGCGCATGGCCTGTCCACGTTGATAGACACCGATGACATCAAGCACGCTCTGTCGCTTTACGAACCGCATATCCGTGACTGTTTTGCGACCAAGACCCGTGCAAAACTTGGGTTAACCACAGAGGAAGAGGACGATGTGGTACTCGCCACAGGCTGGCTGCAGCTCTTGCAGGATGAGCGAGCCGATTACACCCGCAGTTATCGCGCGCTCAGCCACTTCTCCCTTACGGGTGACAACAGTGCCTTGCGCGACCAGTTTGTGGATCGCGACTCACTGGATCAGTGGCTGTTACTCTACTCGAAGCGACTGGAGCGAGAGGGCTCTGTGGACGAGAATCGCCGGTCTTTGATGTGTGCCAACAATCCCAAATACATTTTACGCAATTATCTGGCACAAAAAGCCATTGAAGCTGCCGAACAGGACAACGATTTCAGCGAGGTCGATCGCCTTCTCACTTTATTGAAAAAACCTTATGACGAACAACCTGAATTCGAAGCCTATGCCGCAGCCCCTCCCGAATCAGCAAAAGGGCTGGAACTCAGTTGTTCCAGTTAGCGGGAACACAAAAAATTGACCGGCTGCCCTTACAACAAAAAATTAAACTTACGCTCAATTTTTAAGAAGACCTCTCGATTGGTCAGCCCACGCCCGCCCTGCGGGTCATCGTGTTCTTCCCCCAATTTGACCCCGGCCAGTATTTTCCAGTAATTGTCCGGGGTAAAAACGAACGAGTACTCAAGAGAAGCGTCTACCTCGGTAGCCAGAGCCGGCCCTCGCCACAGATCCAGATTGCGTTTGGTTTCATCATGAATGAACAGCAGGCGATGACTGAAGCGCTTGCTCCGGCGGTAGGTTGCTCCCAGCGTATAGAAACGTTCTTGATAAAGCTCACCCCCCGGTATATGAAAATCCCTAAGCACCGCCTCCAGTCGAAACTCAAAATGATCCAAGCGGAATCGAAGCCTGGGTTTATATTCTTTCATGGTCCCGAGAATCAGATTTTCCGGATCTGCAACGTCTCCGTAGCGCCCATCAAAGTTAAAAGTCCACTTGACCGAAGGAGCGACTTCGTAATACCAGATCCAATATTTCTCATCAAATAACGGGGCGTTATCACCCAATTTCAGACTGTTCTGATTAATTCGATTAACGGCTCTTTCCCGAAACGCAGGACCAAAGCGAAAAACCGTCTGCCGCCAGCCGCGAAGCTCTGAAAACAGCGTAAAGGACTCTTCGATGTCTTCGTTGTCAAACGATTTGATTTTTCTGAATACGCCATAGGTTTGCACCCGAGCTTTACCCTCGTTATTCGGCAAGTCGAAGTACCACTTGTGGCCATAGGCAGCGTTAAACAACCGCACATCTGTGCGGCTGGTGAACCCAAGGTCCGCTCGAAAGTCCGGACTGATGTCGTAATAATTCAGCCAGTACAGACTGTTTGGGCCATCGTGCTTGTAATTTAAACGCAACGCATGACCCGTCAGGGTTTTGTCTGCCTGCGTGCGCAAAACATAGGCATTGACCTCACAAGCCCCCAGCAAACAATCCTCTGGCGCAGGCCGTTCAGTACATCCCTCTGCGTTACACAGATCACTGGCAAACCCCGCTGAATAACGAGTGTCGGAAAACAGTAATTGGTATCTGAGTTTATCGTCCAGCCCCAGATTAAACAGGCCGTCTACGCCTCCAACATAATTATGGTAGCCATCCTCGCCCGTTCTCATGGTGCCCAGCAGACCAACCGCCTGCTTGCCGAAAACCTGCTGGTAGCGGGCTGCTGCCGACCGACTGTGCTTTAACAGGGTTGCCGTGTCAGATCCCAGACTATCCGGCACAATGACCCGGGTTTGTCTGTCATTAATCCAGAATAATCCACCGGTTACCTCTTCGGTGGTCTGGGAATAGGAAATCCCAACCTCGGGAGCAATAATATTGCGAGTGTAAACAGCTGGCATGGTGGTGTTATAGAGTTCGCCACCCGTCTGAAAAAAGGTTCTCTTTTCAGGCTGAAACACCTCAAACGGATTATTAATGCTCTCCCTGGCAATGTCCGCCTCCACCTCGGTGAAATTGGGGTTTACTGTAATGGCCAGAGTTTTATCCGTACCAATATGAGCCGAGCCATTGAAACCAGCTTCATTAATGCCGTATTCATCAACCTGTTTGAAACTGCCGCTCAACGAACGCTCTTCATCCGGGTGAAAGATGTAGTACGGCGTTATTTTGAAATTCTGGATTCTTCCATGGTGTTGATCCCCCTCCTGCGCGGCAGCACTCGCCGGAAGAATGTCCTCCACGCCGTCATCTTCTTCAATTAACCCACTCAGAATATAGCCCGAAGTTTCTTCGGTATTCGTCGTCGACTCGACGACGCCATTGCCAGCCATGGATTCGCCCTCTTCAGTGACAATCGCCAGTGCTTTAATCACCTGGATGGGCTTTGCATAGCTAGTGTCGACACTGCGGGGGTATGAACGCTTGAGCATGATCAACCAGCGCTTGTCACTATTGGCCTTGCGAGCAGGAAATTTAATGGACTGTAGAGGGATGGCTATTTCTGCTGAGTAGCCCTCATTATTGAGATATGCCGCGCCAGTCCATTCAGTATCCCAATCATAAATGTAACGGTCACTCACGGTATCCTGAAGAACATCGGTCAGCGTGCCATGAGGATTGATTCTGAACTCATATTGCTTGGTAGCGGATCCCGTGGGATCTATCACCAATGACACATAATCGTCTTCTTTTACACCATCACGGGTTCGCGGAGCAGACCGTATTTTTGTGACATCAGGATCGAAGGCCCGAAATGCAATAAATACATGGGTTGAAGAGATGGCAATATACGCATCCGTTTTGATATTCGCCTTGGCAAATCGCGTTGGATACATTTCGAGGTCGATTAAAAAGTGCTGGGCCTGCCGCCAATAGTCTTCTTGCAACTTGCCATCCAATACCGGTCGACCCTCGGTTTTTTTAAATGTGACAAGCTGAATATTCAAATCATTTGCAACGGACACATCCGCCGAAGGAATATCAGTCTCAGGCCCCAGATCCTCACTTTCTACACCAAACCCCCAGCTCAGGGAGATGTCAGTTAAGGCCAGCCAAAAGGCAGAACACCTCAACCATTTCAACGTCTGAATCCGTAAGGCACTCTTCAACAGTAGATCCCCTTGCTACCAACAGTGCGACTGAATACGGAACACGGCTCCACCAGCCTACAGCCATGCAATTTTTTGCCTGATTTGAACTTAGTTGAAGTTTCAGAGACTGTCTATTTGGAGGAGCCTACAGCTGGGTGAAGCCAGACAGAATGTCTGTCACAAAAGGAAGTAAAGAAGAAACGTACCCGTGCTGTTTACACGGGTTGCCGATTATCCGGATGACCCACAAGCCAGTCAGAAACTGGCCCGATAGATACGCACATCTCGAAACTCGGCCGATTCGTCCAGATCCGGCATGGTACAACCTTCCCGGCGATCAACTTGCTGGTAAGGGGGGAAATCAAAGTTCTTAACCCTGGAATCGGCAATCAGAACATCATTGGCACGCTCGGCAAAACGCGCCAACCAGGGGAAATTGTCCCGATCGTAGAGCACATCAGCCACGATGATGATGTCGACATGGCCTTCTATATTGTCGAAGTTATCGCTGTAAGTGAGACACACCTGATTTAACTGTGCGTTTTCATAGGTGGCTTGCATGGCGACAGGATCAATGTCACAGGCCACCACCTCACGTGCCCCGGCCTTGGCAGCGGCAATCGCCACGACTCCGGAACCACACCCGAAATCCACCACACGCTTGCCGGCCACCAACTCGGGATTGGAAAGGATGTATTGCGACAGTACCAGACCTGATGCCCAACAGAATGCCCAGTAATAAGGCTGTTCCATCAACTTGAGAGCGGCCTCCTGTGGCAACCTGTCCTGAGGGTAATCTTCATTCATCAGGTAAAGTTGGATACCTGTACCGTTGTTCAAATCCAGAGTTTCAATTCGGGCCGTCGGCAGGATTTCGTGAACAACGTCTGTGAGTGTGGTGCTGATCAAACGGGTAAGTTCCTGAATTATGCGCTGAGCGCTCTCAAAATAGGCATATAAAGCCACATTATAAGCATAATTTAAGCTCCAGCCTCAAGCATCCGCCTTCAGATTTCGACGAGTTGATCCAGGACCGGCATCGATTCAGCAAGGCTGTTTATTATCAATTATCCAAAATACGAGTCATTGATAACAGAAAACTCTAAAAACGATGCACGCTTAACAGTTAATGGCACAAAAATCAGACAAAATAAGTGTTCATTCAGAAAACCAAAGGGTCTCATTCATGCGTCTCGGTTCAGGTAAAAGCCTTAACCCATTTCGCACGCTGCTGCCTTTGCTCTTATTGGTGGGCAGCCTCTCTGCGCACGCCGATAGTGACAGCACTGAAGAAGGCCAGTGGCTCCAGTACCTGAAAAATGCTCAAACAGGCGCGAGCATGCCACAGACCTACATGGATCCGGATGAATCCATCAGCCTGACCCAGGAAGATCTCCAGCGCCTCACCGGCACCTATGATGAATCTGATAGTGGCAAACACTCAAAAATGCAGTTCAGCGATCTGAACTACCAAGCCGATGTCAGTGAAGATTACGTACAATTCCGTCTTTTCCTGCAATTCTAAGTTGTTCGCCCTTAAACCTTCATTGCCCTGATACGGTCTGTCACCGGACAACAAGGCCTCACCTAAATGACTCCCCAAGCACCGAGGAGCGCCTCGGCCCCTCATCTACTACCTGTACCACTGTTTTTACGCGACCTCTAGGATTTTGAAACGGCAGCCTGGGTTGACGATAAATCGATACCCCGCCCCGACCCCAATATGACTCCCATCCAGCGGGTCCCTTCGGCACTCTCCAGAGCAATTTTAACCGTCATGGTCAGAGGCACAGACAACAACATACCCACAGGCCCCAGAACCCAACCCCAAAAAACCAAAGACAAGAATACAACCAAAGTCGACAAATCCAGTCCTTTACCCATCATGCGGGGCTCCAGACCATTGCCGACCAGACCATTCACAGCGATATAACCGATGGCTGTTACCAAAGCTTCAGACACACCCAGCTGCACAAGCGCCAACAATACGGCAGGCACAGCCGCCAGGATAGAGCCCAGATTGGGGACAAAGTTAAGCAAAAAGGCCAGCAAGCCCCACAAGGCCGGGTAATCAACGCCTACCCACCACAGCCAGATCATGATCAGCACGCCAGTCAGCAAACTCAGACCGGTTTTTATCGCCATGTATTGATTAATACTGCGGGTAAACCGTGTCATTGCCCGCACCATATATTCAGCCTGAGGATGGGCGTAGAGGATTTTATCGCTGAAACGAACTTCCTCGGCCAGGATGAAAATCACCGTCAATAAAATCAGTACGGCATTGGTCATCACATTGCCAAACGATGCCAATGTATTGCCTACAAAGGAAAGAGCCACACTGGGATTGAGTACTTCTCGCCAGATGTTCTCTGGCAATTCAATCCCTTTACTGTTTAGAAATGCCTGGACATTCAGACTCAGAGCATGAAGTCGCTCCTGGTATTGGGGCAAGTCGTCACGAAAATTACTGATTGATGAGCCGACCACCACTCCCAGGAGATAAGCCACGATCAGGATTACAGACAGCACAATCACCAGAGCCAGCCAGCCGGGCACCCCCTTTTTCTTTAACCATCCCAAAGGAGGAAAACAGATGACCGCAATAAACAGGGATAACAAGAAAGGCACCAGTAACGCTTCTGCGGACTTCATTCCGGCAATAATAATCACAAAAGACGCTATCACGATCATAAATCGCGAAACCGGTGTTTTTGAGGTGGTCATAAAACTTCCTTATTCGATCAAACGGTAGACTCGGGCAGTATGCCCTAAACGCTGAATGCAAATCCGGTTTATGGGTTCAATCTTTGTCTTTCATCACGTCTTGTTTTAACTGATCCAGCACTTCTCTCAGATCCTCTAACCCCTGAGGACTCAACAAAATACCATCGCGGTTATCGCCGATAAAATGCGCCTCATCAATGTCCTGGCACTTTTTCCTCACCTGTTCCAGCAGAGGGTCATGGCGGACAGGATAGCCGCAAAAGAATTGCCAGTCTGTCTCTGTCGCCTGCCCGAGCAGCATCCATTCCAGTAGCTGAATGGTCTTTTCCCGATTGATACGATAATAAGGATTCTTCACCCAAAACAAGATCCCCAGTACCGCGGCACAAATCAGGACACTCAACAAAATGGATACTAACAGCAGCACACACTCCCCTTTATGGAAAAACCAACAATTTAACAGCCAGAATCAAAATGACCACCACTAACACAGGCTGAACCAGAGCCGCACCCTTGTGAATGACCAGCTGCGAACCCAAACGAGCGCCCACAAACTGAGCCACCGCCATCGCAATAGCCAGCGCCCATACCACCTGCCCCGCCAGAATAAAGATCACCATCGACGTGGTATTCGTCACCAGAACCAGAGGTTTTGTATGGGCGGTCGCTTTGCGGAGATTAAAGCCTCGGAGTGACGAAAAGGCCACCGCATAGAAAGACCCCATGCCCGGCCCTAAAAAGCCTCCGTAGAAACCAATCCCACCGCCAATGGTTGCATCAAAGCGCCGGGCACTCCAGCGAGGCTCAGTGTCTTCATCGGACATACGGGGAGAGATGGCAACATAGATCGCCAAGGCAATCAACAGATAGGGCAATACACGCTCGAGCAATTCTGAATCCAGCTGCTGGACCGCCAGCGTGCCGCAAACAGCCCCCACAAACGCATAAATCATCGCAGATTTCATACTCCCTAGATCGATATGCCCTTTGCGTAAAAAGTTCATGGCCGAAGAGAAAGTACCAAATACGCTCTGGAATTTATTAGTTGCCAGAGCATTTAAGGGGGGCACACCAGCAGCCAGTAAAACCGGCAACACAATCAATCCTCCGGACCCCGCAATGGCACTGATAAAACCTGCTAAAAAACCGATGGCTGTCAGAAAGACAAACATGGCAAGAGACAACTCAACCCCTTCCATTAATATTCCTCATTACTGCTATTCAACTACTTTACGTTTTCAACTACATCTCTTCTTCTACGGGTAAATGAGAAATAAACCAATCTTCCAATCGCTGCATATGAGAATTCGCGGGTTGAGACGTCAGCACTTCCTCATCTGAAATCCAAACTACCTGATCTTTTTCATTAAACTCCAGATGCCATGCATTGGCTTTGGAAAAATCAGGCTCCACACTTTTCCTGACAGCCTGATTCAGAGCGTCATCTACCACCAACAGCCCCATTTCGGTATTTAATTTTAAAGATCTGGGATCCAGATTCGCGCTGCCAATAAACACTTTATCGTTATCCACGACAAACACTTTTGCATGTAATGCCAAATTTTTGGAATCGGTTGGCGGGAACATATAAAGAAAGCGCAGCTTGGCATCGGCTCTGACTTCATGCAGTTTTGCTCCGTGAGTCATCAAGGTGTTGATGTGATTACGGTAAGCGCTGTGAGCCGCCAGATGATTATTGGATCTGAGTGAATTGGTCAAGATTTTCACGCTCACCCCCCTATCAACCGCACGTTCTATGGCACCCTCAAGATGGGGGGTGGGTATCAAATACGCAGACACCAGCAGGATTTCATCTTCCGCCTGATCAAACAACCGGACCAGCTCATTAGCGACCTGCACCGGCGCCATTTCGGTATCCTCAGGCCTGTCCTGCGCAGGAAGATCCACGTATAGGCTCACATCCCCCGTAAAAGCACTTTTAACAGCGTTCACCCAGCGTGCTTTCATAACGTGATCCGTTTCTTCGGAATGCAGATGGGTATTGTCAGCGGCAATATCCCGAGCTTTTTCCAGCTCCAGCGTGGATGGCTCAATATGGGACAGCTGATCGATGGGAATGGACCAGTGATCGTTCCAATACTCATCAAAGCTGTCGGTGAGTTCTTCGATGATCGGCCCACCGACCAGCAATTCCATATCTCTGAAATTGGCCAATCCGTGCAGTCCATAGTATTCGTCAGCGAGATTACGACCACCGACAATAGCCACCTGACTGTCGACGATCATGGCTTTATTGTGCATACGGTGATCCAGCCGATGGAACTCATTGAGATTCACCAGCATTCGGCCCACCAGACTTTTAGCCCGTCGTTTGTATGGGTTATAAATCCTATATTCAATATTGGGGTGTTCGTGTAACGCCAGTAAAAAACTCTCTTCACCGGCAAGGAAGGTATCGTCGATAAGCATTTTGACCAAAACGCCACGGTCTGCGGCACGAATCAAATGATCCATGACCATGGACCCCACCACATCGGTGCTCCACAAAAAAGTCTGCAGATCAATACTTCGGGTTGCTGAATCAATGGCCAGCAGGCGCCAATCCAGAGATTGTCCACCGTCGCTCAGCAGAATTTGCCAATCTCCTGGATTGATTGAATCCAGCTGATCCCACAAATCATTATGGACAGCGGCCGGGGAATACTCCGGTTCCAGATCGACGGATTTGAGACTTGAGCAAGCGCTCAACAGGATCAGTAATACCAGAACCCATGAGGCGTTGTGAGCAGAGTGAGAAGTCATTTCAGTTATCCTTTCCGGTAGACTTCCCACAGTATAGATTATTGATTTTTAGGGTTAATTCCGATGAATTTATCGTTCATGTATTGGCGAATTTCTTCCGCCTGAGTCTCATGATCACCCGTAGCACGAACGACCTTATCCACAATCACAGACTTTTTGGTCGCGTCCATCCCCACCAGCATTATGGGCACATCCGCCGCTTGAGCAATACGCAAGAAGCCGGTTTTCCACGATGTCACCTTACTGCGTGTACCTTCCGGCGTAATCCCCAACCAGACCTTATCGTGATCCTGGTACCAACCTGCCGCCTGAGTGACCACATCACGAGCCTCTTTGCGATCAATGGGGATCGCGCCAAAATTCATAAACATGTTTTTGCAGGGCCAGAAAAACGCTTCTTTTTTCATCATGAAAGAGATTTTCAGGTTCAAGGCCAACAACACCGCAACGGCCACAATAAAGTCCCAGTTGGATGTGTGGGGAGCCAGAATCACCATAAGCCTGGGTTCATTGGGCAGCTGTCCGGTCAACTTCCAACCCATTAACCGCAACACAAAGCGGCCAAACTTTTGTGAAAAACCGGGTTTGCGCTGAGGCATTTGCTCCGGTATCGAGGATTCTATGGTCATGATGAATACTCTATCTCTCTCAATCGACCCCATATGGCCTCAGCGGGCGAGCGTTCTCCCCCGCTCACCAGGCCAATACAGGGTTTTCATCTTTTCTTATCTATTAATGTGTTATCAATCAGTGCTCCCGGGTCGCACGGAAGCGCACTTCGGGATATCGTTCTTCGGTTAGTGCCAGATTCACACGCGTCGGCGCCAGATAGGTCAAGTGCCCACCGCCATCGATCGCCAGATTGTCCGCACACTTGCGCTTGAATTCTTCGAACTTCTTGTCATCGTCACACTCGACCCAGCGAGCAGTGTTGACGCTGACCGGCTCATAAATCGCTTCAACCTTGTATTCGTCTTTCAAGCGATAGGCAACCACTTCAAATTGCAGAACACCAACCGCACCCACCACGATGTCGTTGGAGCGCTCAGGGAAGAAAACCTGAGTGGAACCTTCTTCGGACAACTGCTGCAAACCTTTTTGCAGCTGCTTGGTTTTGAGGGGGTCTTTCAGTCGAATTTTACGGAACAGCTCCGGCGCAAAGTGCGGGATACCCGTGTATTTAAGAACTTCCCCTTCGGTGAAGGTGTCTCCAATCTGGATGGTACCGTGGTTGTGCAGGCCAATAATATCTCCCGAGAAAGCCTCGTCCACCATGACCCGCTCACCGGCCTTGAAGCTCACCGCATCGGCAATTTTGACATCCTTGCCAAGACGGGTGTGTTTCATCTTCATGCCCTTTTTGTAAGAGCCCGAACAGATACGCATAAACGCAACACGGTCACGGTGTTTCGGATCCATATTGGCCTGAATCTTAAACACAAATCCGGAGAAGGCCTCTTCATTGGCCGTCACCTCACGGGTTTCAGTCGGTCTTGGCAGAGGTGCCGGTGCCCACTCCACAAAACCGTCCAGCATTTCCCGCACGCCAAAGTTTGCCAGTGCAGTCCCAAAAAATACGGGTGTCAGTTTGCCCGCCAGAAAAGCCTCGATATCGAACTCGTGGCTGGCGCCGCGCACCAATTCAATTTCTTCCAGAAAATCATCGTAATACACCCCCAGCAGCTGTTTGGCTTCCTCGCTGGCAAGGCCCTTGATCTGAATATCTTCCGGAATCACATAGTTGGAGCCACGCTCAAACACATGAATAGTGTCGGTATAGAGGTTGTAAACGCCCTTGAACTCCTTGCCCATACCGATGGGCCAGTTGATCGGGGCACCCTCGATTTTGAGGACGTCTTCGATCTCATCCAGCAATTCAATCGGATCGCGGATATCGCGGTCCATTTTGTTTACAAAACTGATAATTGGCGTATCGCGAAGACGACAAACTTCCATCAGCTTGATGGTCCGGTCTTCCACACCCTTGGCGCCATCCACCACCATCAGGGCGGAATCCACAGCCGTCAGGGTGCGGTAAGTATCCTCAGAGAAATCCTCGTGCCCCGGGGTATCCAGCAGATTGACCATGCGATCCCGATAGGGAAACTGCATCACCGACGAGGTCACGGAAATTCCCCGCTCCTGCTCCATCCCCATCCAGTCAGACGTGGCGTGACGATCTGCGCCCTTGCCCTTCACCGAACCGGCCACCTGAATCAACTGGCCCAACAGCAGCAGTTTCTCGGTAATGGTGGTTTTACCAGCATCCGGGTGGGAAATGATGGCGAAAGTGCGTCGTTTGGCGACTTGTTGCTGGAATGCGGCGTTTGACATCTGGGCTGGTTTTCCGGGTTATTGACAGATTTCCACCCACTGAGGACCTTGCTGTGCAACGGGAATTGCGCGGGTAAACCTGTTGGGGTTGTTTAAAGGGACGCTATTTTCGCTGATATCGCCCCGTTAAACAATCAACTACAACAGATTAGCCCACTTTGACTATTGACCATGGTGATTGAAATCATCAAATGTCGAATCTTTTGCCCTCGTGCCGAGCAACGAAAAGACCAGTTGGATAGGTGCATCAACCACCGTGGTGTTGACTATCATCGATATAATGATCCACAGACCAATCTACCGGCATCGAATCAATAAGATCCTGTGCGTCTTGATGCCCAGGTAATGAATCGCTTGCTGTAGAATCCAGACCATCTATATCTGGAGCCATCGGCACATCGACCGGCTGCAAGATATCGCTGGCAGCAACACCGGCCAGATCCAGATAATCTTCCAGATGTGCCACCTCAGCCGGCGCTGATTCCATCAACCCGCTGTCATCCATACTGGCATATTGCATGTAGTCATGCAGTGGCGGCTCCGGCAATGCTGTGGTGTCCGACTGTGAGGCGACAGTATCACTGGAGCTAGCTACATCAGTAATTGTCGGTGAAGGTAAAATATCGAGTAGAGCAAGTGATTGCACTACACCACCTTGAGGATCATGCACTTCAAATGAAATCTGTATTTCACCGGTATAGCCACTTTGTGGCGTTATCGTGAAGGTACCATCGCCGTTGTCGGTGACACTAGAAAAACCTGCATGGAGGTTATGAACAGAGAGTTCTTCACCGGCTTGCAGGTCAACATCATGAGCAGTAGCTAATAATGCCTCTTCACTAATGGTAAACGGTGTGCCACTGGTTTCATCGGGTAAATGTACCGTAGCTCCGGCGATTGGGGCCTGATTGGTGCCCGTAATGGTCACGGTAATCACCTGAGGGGTGCCGTCAACGCTGTGAACAGTAACGCTATCAGTCACCACTTTACCCTCGGGTAATTCCATAGTGTGATCGTTAAGCGTGTACTCCCAGTTACCATCTGGATCAATCTTTAACGACCCCCAACCATTTGAACCCTGGTAAGTCTCTACTCCTGTGTAGGAGTGAACCGTAATACGATGGTCAGAATCAATGTCATGCACAGTCAACTGTCCGGATATCGTCGCAAGAGCGTCCTTATCGTCAGTCATGCTGCCGGTTTTATCACCAGTAAAGGTGGCCGCGTCATTAACGTTGATGACGTCCAATCTCATAACGGATTCAGCAGAATCAAGCTGACCATCATTAACAGTGAAGCCCAAAGAGAGTTGACCTTGAAAATCCTGCGTTGGCTGAAACACCAGATGAGGAATATCAGCCGCGTCAATCTGCTGCCCGGTTGTTACGGCTTGACCGTTCAATAACAAAACACCAGAAGCAGGGAGCTGGGTCAGTGTCACATGGTGTAGCGAATCGGCAGAATCTACATCATGAAATCCGAAATCAGACGGTTGAAAGGTATAAGATGTATCTTCGTTAAACTCCGGAGTTGATGTTAGACGAACATCAGGCGCGTCTTCTAAAGGATTAACCTCAACAGACATCTGTACTGTTTGACTGCCTGTAACCCCCCCTTCATCGGTAGCAACACCCTTTACATCAAGCGTTAAGCTGGTTTCATAGTCTTTAGGCAGTGTCAGCGATAAATTTGGCAGTTCCTGAGGTGTGAGTACCCAAACACCATCCGCTCTTGATGTCCCCGCACTCAAAGAACTGCCAACAGGGATGCCCGAAATTTCTATGCTTTGGCTTTCGTGGGCATCAAAATGCCCACCCAATTGAATATCCAAGTCGAAGGTAGAATCTTCGTCATTCCTCACCGCACTCACTGTGACCGTAGGCACATCGGCAACTGGCGCCACAGTCACGCTGAGAGTCGAGCTTTGTTCCGCTTCTTGGGTGCCATCTGACGTTTTAGCAACAATTTGAAGATCGATGTCCCCCCGCCAATCCTGAGCCGGTGTCAGTGTTAAACCCGCCAAATCCGCAGGTGCTAATGTCCAGGAGCCATCTGCGTTATGACTACCTGCTGACAGGGTGGCTCCGTCAGGTATGCCCGTCATCACAATACTGACCAACTGGTCATCGGCCGCTGCCGCCTGCACATCAATATCAAGCGAAATCGGCGAGTCTTCAGGAGAGGCCATGATTTCGGTCTCTCGCATTTCCATAACGGTGCCATGCCGATCAATATGTAAGCTGCCTGCTTCCTGCATAAGCAAACCTGTTTCAGTTTCTGACCAGCCTATTGCACCCCAATCGTAAGTAATCTTGATATCAAGCTCCGCAGGCGCATTATCGGCAAATTGGAAAGTGATGTTCCGAGCATTCATGAAAGTAGCAACATCAAGATCGGGAAAGACCACCGTATCCTGATTGTTACTGTCGTATAACCCACAGTAAACAGGATCACCACTCACCAGTTGGCCGTCGATCAATAAGCCTGTTATACAGTGATTATCAACCCCGGATGGAACGGTAAAAGCGACAGTGTTACCGAGCATTCCATCCGTGCCCGAAGCTTCTAAGTACGAGAGATCCAATGGGGTATCTGTAGTGCCAGTCGCTGTTTCGACCAGGGATTGCACAGGTGTCTCAACCTGACGAGTGATGGTCGATACGCCAGTGACCGAAGCGCTAATAATCGGCGCATCAGTGACAGAGGTAATATCGATTATCGCTTGTGCTGTGGTTGAAAGGCTTCCATCGCTCACCTGAATACTGACAGCCACATCATCGCCATGGTAGTTAGCTTCAGGCGTAAACTCCCAATCACCAGTGGCTAACTTGGTGAAACTACCATGAGGTGAGGTAATGTCACTGATACTGAGCGTATCTGTTGCGTCAGAATCGTGTGCGCCTACCTTAGACAGAAGATCGGCCTCAGTGAAGGTCATGGTTGTATCTTCAGCGGTATTACCTAAATCAGCGGCATGAGCACTGTCGGTCGCAGTAACGGTTGGAACCAAATCGTTATCAACTATTGTCAGCTCGGCAGAGGCGTGCGTGACGCCATGATGCTGGTCTTCTACCTGGTAACTGAATTGGACGCTGCCGGTATAACCTTGTTCCGGAGTGAAGGTCCAGGTGCCATCATTGTGGTGAGTGATGCTACCGTGATCGACTGTGACCCCACTAACGCTCAGCGACTCGTTAGCATCGAGATCGATGTCGGAAGCGTGTGATAGTAACTGTGCTTCGGTTATCGTTACCGGGGATTCATCGCCAAGATTGGATAGGTGCACGCTGCCAGATACGGTCGGGGCAGAGTTGCTACCGGTAATATCGACAGTGATGACGACTTCACGGCCATCGCTGGCATGGATGGTGAGGGAGTCCTGCACATGTTCGTGTATTGTTAATGGGGCGACGGCTGCTTCGTCCGGTGTGTAGGTCCAGTGCCCATCTTGTAAAGAGAAGTGCCCATAACCATTGTCGCCAGCTTGGCTGGTAATATCAGGTAACGTCGGTTGGGTGGTGCCGGCATCAGGATCGAAGATGCCCAGGCTACCACTTGCCTGATCCTGAGCAGTGAGTTCCGCACTTGATTGGATGGTCCCCGACAGTGAACCGGTAAATCGTGATTCCGAATCACTGCCGGTGAGGTTAATCACCACCTGATGTTCGGTACCATCCGAAGTATGAAAAGTGAATGTCTCGGTGGCCTTCTGACCGTCGGGCAACGCCTCAGCATTGGGACCGGGCACGAAGGTCCAGTGCCCATTGTGCATGCTAAATTGACCGTAGCCTTGGTCGCCAGCTGCTCCATTCACCTCGACAAAGGTCGCCGCCGGGGTATCAACATCTTGAATATGCAGATCCCCGCCGATCTCCGATTGCGCACCGAGCCCAGAATAACTGGCCGTAATCGACAGGGCTTTATCATTGTCCGCTACGACCGCATAACCGTGGAAGCCATAGTCGGGATTACCCAGATTAACGAAGTGGTGGCCATAACGTACCAGGAGCGAGTCGGAAAACCCGGCTACCTGAAATTGTATCCCGCTGGAATCGAGGCCACCAATAGGGATAAAAATTTGCCCTGTGGCTGTATCGCCAAGCGTCACAGGTGCCAGAGTATGGCCCGTAAATTTGTTATGGTAACCCTCGACAACGTTGACTGTAAGGTCATGATGCCCGGCGTTCACGCCCTCAGTGACATCACGAAGGTCCTCGCCCGAGACCGTCGAGAGATCCTCCACCGGGTTGACGGCTATCTTCAAATTGCTGGTAGTGTCAGCATGGCTGCTGCCGTCGGTGCTTGTGACTGTGATGGCGAGGTTGATCTCGCCATTCCAATTCGCGGCGGGGGTCATCTGCAGACCTGACAATTGCTCTGGACTCAGGGTCCAGGAGCCATCGTGGTTATCGGTGCCGGCATTTAGGGTGGCGCCGGCAGGCAGACCGGAGATCGTGATCGTCAGTTGTTCTGAAGTGTCCGGATCCGCCACGGTGAGGTATAGCGGTAACGGGGTGTCCTCGTCGATGGTAGCCGAGAAGTTGTTGGACGGGCTGCCGCCGGTGGTCGGAGTGCGATCGACCGTGAAGTCCGCCCAGTCAGCAACATCCGTCACAAACTCTTCCCCGTCTGTGTAGTGCATGGAGAAGGTCATCTGGGTCGGCGCAGTATCATCCACGACTAGCTTTACGCTGCCATCACCGGAGTTATCCACAAAGGCCCTGATATTCCAATTTCCAACGATCTCTCGTCCAGTGCCATGCTCAGGGTCATGAACTTCAGCGCCTAGATGAAGCGTTTCACCTCCCGCCTTAATGGCGGTCACATGTGCCAAGTCTTCAGCTGACCCGTAAAGCACAGGTTTATCATAGAAGCCGTTAAAGTCTACGAACGTTGAACCAAGAAAAGTTTGACCAGTCGACACCCCCATTTCGGTAGCGAGACTAGCCACGGGCGTCAGAATAATCTTGCCACCGAGAGAAATATCCAGAGTCGGCGTATCGGCGACCGGAGAAATATCCATCAACGCATAGGCCGGGGTGATACCGTTGCCGTCGGTAACCTCAATGGTGACCGGTAAATGGCTAACATCAAAATTTGCTGTTGGGGTGAAGGTCCAGGAGCCGTCGGGGTTCTTGGCAAAGGTGCCGGCGGCAGCGTCGACAGCGACTGTGCTCACATGCAAGGTGTCACCATCCACATCATGGGCACCTACCAGTTGCAGCAGTTGGGCTTCACTAAAGGTTTTGGCTGTGTCCTCAGCTGTACTACCAAGATCGGCTGCGTGAGCGCCATCAGTTGCCGTGACCATCACGACATCATCGACAGCTTGCACCGATAGGTTTCCTGTCGCCTCGGCAGAGTCCGCATGGCCATCATTGACGGTGTATTTGAAAGCGACATCGCCATTGAAATCAGCCGTAGGCTGGAACACCAGTTTCGGGATGTCTGCTACATCGATCTGTTGATTGGCAGTAACAGCGCTGCCATCAAGCAGCAATTGCCCTTCCGCAACCGAGGGAAGTCCAGTGATGGTGACATGATTCAGCGTGTCGCCAGCATCCGCGTCGGTGAAACCGAAGTCGGCGGCGCTAAACGAGTATGGGGTGTCCTCGTCGGTCGACAGTGGTGTGATCGAGACCGTCGGTGCATCCTGAATGTTTGTGACAGCCAAGGCACCGACACCGGTGGTGCTAGCAGTCCCATCCCCCACTGTTATTGTGAATGGAATATGGTCACCACTCACATTGGCAGCAGGATGAAAAGTCCAGCTGCCGTCACTTTCATGACTGAAACTGCCGTACTGCGGATCTATCGTGATGTCAGTCACGTGCAGGTCGGCCCCGGCGTCTGTACTGGCTCCAAACATCTGCAGCAACTCGGTTTCGGAGAAACTGTGCGATGTATCTTCCGTCATCTTACCCAAATTGACTTCTTGGCTAATCACGGTGGGACCGTGGCTGGTTCCCAAGATATCGACAGTCAGAGTGTGCTGGCTGCCATCAGAATATTCAACTGTGAAATGTTCCTGCGCAGTTTGCCCATTGCCTAGTTGCTGAGAGTCCGGCGTTGTCGGGTCAACTTGATAAAACCATACGCCTCCGGTGCCGATTTTGAAGGTCCCGTAGTGACCTGCGGTATTCTCCTGGCGTATCGCGCTCAGATTCGGGTTATCAATATCCACGACCTTGAACACACCACCCGATGCCTTATCGGGCTGAGCCAGGTCTGCAGGGTGAGGCGTGGAGGCTATCAAGCGTCCCGGATCGTCGGTGCCAGTGAGGTTGATGACCACCTCGTGTGTTGTGCCATCCGTTGTGGTAACAGTAAAGGTCTCGCTTTCATGTGCTCCGGCAGCCAGGTGATCAGCACGGTTGTCGGGCGCGTAGCTCCAGTGCCCGTCGGCGTCGACGTTGAACTTACCGTAGTTGCCATCGACATCATGCTGGATCGTGAAGTGGGCCTGTGAAGCATCGGCATCGCTGACAGTCAGATCACCGGATACAGCAGTGTCTTCATCCGTTGCTTTCGTGTCTTCCCCGCCAACCGTGGCATCAGGTACCGGCGCAGTCGGATCGAGAATCACAGCCGCGCTGAAATCGGATAACGCTAGGGTGCCGTCCGGCCCGGTGGTTTCCACATTCAGGGTGACACGCATATTAGAGGTATCACCCTGGGGCAGCTGTGCGGTCAGCCCGCCGAGCGTCCAGCCGCTGATATTGACTCTCTCAGTGGGGCCCGTGATGGTGTGATGATGACCCTGACCATCGTCCAGCACGGTGCCGGCCGCGAAACCACCAATGTGTATACCCGTTACCTGGTCATACGGGTCCTGGGTGGTGATGGTCGGGCTCAGGTGCAGCAACGCGCCGGGGTTGGGTGGGATCACGTGAGTATCTACCATCGCCTCAACGGTAGAGACCGCACCCGTCAATGTGATCGGGCTGTGTCTTGCACTATCGACAATCTGACCGCCCTGGACCCGCACATCCAGCATCAGGTCAGATGTATGGGCTACATCACGTAACGGCGCATTCGCCAAAGCTGCAGGATTGACGAGGGTTGTAGCCACCGAGAGATCGAATATCTCCCCCTTCCAGTCATTGTTAGGGTCAAAGTAATCATCCCGGTAAGCGATATTACCCATCGTGGCAACAGCGTCGTTTGCTTCAAGGCTGTAACCTTTTTCCACATTATCGCCATGCCATATCGGCTGACCATCTTTGAGAATATCAAGCGTTCCTGAATCACCATTCCAAAGTATTGACCAACGGTGCGAGCCCGGATCGGCATTCATATTAATGTGTGTTTCGTAAGTGGTGCCGTTTCCAAATAAAATTGTCAGGTTCTGTGGTTTTGTAACACAGAAACCACCAATATTCAGGACTTGCTGAAGATCATTCGTACTGAGGGCAAACATCAAACCATTTTCAGCGGGCTGGGCATCACCAACTACCGTTAACTCTACCGCTAGCGCATTGAGTGTCTGAGCGTTGGGGATATTTTTGATTTCAGCGCTGCCTGCTTCAGTTCCACTAAAGTTGACTACGGACTGCTCCGCCAAGATATCGAGAGATACCTGGGCGGCATCAGTTACCGACGTGAGATCCAAAATTGCATGTGCTTCGGTCTCAGCCGTTCCGTCAGAAACCTGAACCGTAATCGGAATGTCATCGTGGTGGACATTGGCAGCTGGCGTAAATAACCAGTGATCCCCCTGTTGTGTAAAGCCGCCGTACTGCGAATCGATGTTGACTGCACTGATGCTCAGCCTGTCGCCGTCAGCGTCGCTGGCACCCACCAGGTTCAGCAGCTCTGCTGTGGTAAAGGTTTTACTGCTGTCTTCATCAATAGCACCTATATCTGCTGCATGGGCTACATCAGTGGCGGTGACGACCGGCACATCATTGCTGCCGGTTACGGTAACCACGGCAGACTGAAAGATATGCTCAGAGGCACTACCCACTGTCTCTGTCAGTAGGTAGCGGACGTAAACCTTGGCCTCATCATTTGGTGTGAGATGGTCGAACGCAGGGTTAGCTGGATCGATCTGCAGGGTATGACCATCCGCATCAAGCGCGACCCCGGCTGGCAACTGACTGCTGAAATGCACCCCGTCGTTCGAATAAAGCACCTGCCCGACCTGTATACCGTCGTTATCGCCAAGCAGATCCAAATTCGCAGCGGCACCGTTCTCACTCAGCGTTTTGCTGAGGCCATCCTCGTCAATAATCTCGGTTGTGGTGTGTACTGTATTGCCAAAGAGATCGGCTGCACTCACCTCGACCTGCCAGTCGTGGGTGCCCACCTTGTCGATCTGGGTGTGGGGAACCGTCACTGACCACTGTCCCCCGGTGACCGTGGTCGTGAGATCAAATGTATTGGCGTTATTCAGCTTATCAACCAGATGTACAGTGACGGTAGAGCCGTCTGTAACGCCTGTGGAAACACCGTGTATGGTCACATCACCGGATGTGACCTCCACCGCATTGGAAGCCCAGTGGGCACTATGGCCGGGATGGTTTGCACCGTGCACAGGATGGCTACCGGTGGTGTCGTGATGTACTTCCAGCGAGTTATCGATGCTGTCGATCTGTAATTCAGGCCGGGTCTGAGTATCAACGGTGGTCGGCAAGGGCGCACTCGCAGATGATTGGTTACCCGCAGTATCAGTGGCCGTGATGGAAAACGCGTGATCACCATCGGTGAGGGGCTGGGTTGGCTGAAAAGTAAAATGTCCTTTATCGTCTGCGGTCACGGTTCCGAGAACCCTGGTTCCATCCAGGATGGAGATCAGGCTTCCGGGTTCAGCAGTACCCGTGAAGGTCGGTGTACCAGTGGCTATATATGGAATACCGGGGTTGTTTGGATTCAGTGGATTGAGTGTCGGCGCGTTGGGCGCCACATTGTCGACCACCGTGAGTGAAAAGTTCTGGTGTGCTTCAGCACCGGAGGGATCGACTGCACTGATCCGAACACTGACCGAGCCATCATCAGCGTGATCCGGATGACCGGTAAACGTCTGTGTTGCCGGATTAAAATGCAACCAGGACGGCAATGGACTGCCATCCGCCAAGGTTGCACTTAAAGTGATGTGGTCGCCGTCGATGTCGGTGAAAGCGTTGGCGGGCACACGAAAATTGAGAGCGTCGGTTTCGTTTATGGAAACCGGCGTCAGGGTTTTGCTGATAATCGGTGCATCGTTGGTGCCGATGATGGTCACTGTCACGATGTGCTGCGTACCATCCGCGCTTTGTACTGTGATTGAATCAGTGACCTGCTGATGTGCCGCCAGCTTTTGAATAGCCGGATTAGAATTATCAGCGAGGTATGTCCAGCTGCCATCGGCCAACAGTGAAAACGAGCCATAACCCTGATCGCCCGGAGCTGTTGCAGGCTGAAACTGGGCTTCACCTGCATCCACGTCTGTGATCGTTAACTGGCCACCAGCGTAAAGTGTTTTGGTACGACCGGCCAGGGTATCTTCTGTAATCGATCCCGTATCCACACCGCTGATCACAGCACCATCATTGGTACCGGTGACTGTAATGGTGAGATCCTGTGTATCGGTTGCACCGGCTGCATCGGTGACGGTAATCGGGATAACA
>NZ_JAHKRS010000004.1 GCF_018863235.1 Pseudomaricurvus albidus | reverse complement strand
TTGAGCTTGATCTGACTAAAGCAGTGGTGCCAATTGGCTACAAACTTCAACCTGACTAAATATTCAATATAATCAGTGATTTACGATCGAAGTGGCTAAATCCAACACTTTTGCCGGCCGGACCTCTTGGTGTTCATTGCCATCCTCTGGCTGACAGAAGCCATACACGTCACTTTTACAGCCTTACTGGTACCGTTATTAGCGATTTGGATGGGGCTACTGAATACACAAAGCGCATTGAGTAACTTCGCCAACCCCATTATTTTCTTGTTTTTCGGTGGTTTTGCTCTGGCAGCGGCACTCCATCAACAAGGGCTGGATCGGATGATCGCCAATCGAATTCTGTCTTTGGCAAAAGGTCGATTTTTTGTCGCTGCCCTGCTTTTATTCCTGGTGTCTGCCTTGTTATCCATGTGGATCAGCAATACAGCAACCACCGCAATGATGCTGCCTCTGGCACTTGGTTTATTGGGAAATCTGGATCCTAAAGAGCATCGTAAAACCTATGTTTTCATGCTGCTCGGGATCGCTTACAGCGCCAGTATCGGAGGCATAGCGACTTTGGTTGGAAGCCCTCCAAACGCAATAGCAGCCTCTGAAGCGGGCCTGAGCTTCAACGAGTGGATGGCAATTGGTTTGCCCATTAGTCTATTGATGCTGCCGCTCGCAACTCTCACACTCTATTTTATATTTCGTCCGAATTTAAGCTTAAACATCAGTATCGATCATGCTCCTACAGAGTGGACTCAAGGCAAGATAATCACGTTAATTATCTTTTTGTGCACCATCGCAATGTGGGTATTTTCCAAGCCTTTGTCAGCGTTGCTCGGGGGAATTGATAAATTTGATTCCTGGGTAGCAATCATGGCAATTGTTATGATTGGCTTGACTCAATCTGCCTCATGGAAACAAATTGAAAAGCAAACTGACTGGGGCGTGTTGCTCTTGTTCGGCGGCGGACTGACATTGAGCAGTGTTTTAAAAATCACTGGAACCAGTGTATTTCTGGCCGACAGCATGACGCAAATTCTGGACGCAGCTCCAATCTTTATTTCACTGCTGGGAATCTCATTATTTGTGATATTTTTGACAGAACTCGCATCCAATACCGCCAGCGCCGCCCTGCTTGTACCTGTATTTGCAGCTGTTGCTGAGCCATTAGGGCTCTCGCCTGTTATTACATCGGCGGTCATTGCTGTAGCCGCCTCCTGTGCCTTCATGTTGCCTGTGGCAACACCGCCCAATGCGATTGTCTTCGGCAGTGGTTATGTATTACAGAAGGACATGATGCGAGCAGGTTTGGTACTCAATATTCTCTGTGCCCTTGCAGTCGTCTTCTATTTTTATTGGCTCAGCTAACGACTATAACGACTCAAGACCCTTAAAAACTTTCTTACTATAACGGCGCCATGTTCATTCAGCTTATTAATATTATTGCCCCCATCCTTATCTGTGCCTGTATAGGCATTAGCTGGAAAAAAATGGGTTATGAGTACCCTTCTGATTTTATTGGCCGGCTTGTCATGAATGTCGGCGCGCCGTGCCTGATTCTTAAAAGTCTGGCCAATACGGCTGTGCCTTTGAAGGATATTGTAGATGTCGCTCTTGTCGCATCGATCGTATTGGTTGTTATGTTTTTAGTCTGCCTGGCTATTTTGAAAGTATTCAAACTTAGCGCCAAAACATACCTGCCTGCCCTATTGTTTCCTAATAGTGGAAACATGGGGTTGCCTTTATGTCTCTTTGCATTTGGTGACACCGGTTTAACCTTGGGCGTAGGTTATTTTTTAATGATGATGTTTGGTCATCTTACTCTCGGAATTCTCATTCTTGAAGGAACAGAGTCCGGCATTTCTCATGCCCTGAAAAACTTACTGAAGCAGCCCATGCTTTATGCCATGGTAATCGGCTTGATTCTATACGGTTACGATTTGACTCTACCACTTTGGGTTTCGCACTCGGTCAATTTATTGAGTGGAGTGACAATCCCTCTGATGCTTATAACACTGGGAGTATCATTGACCAGTCTCAAGGTCGAGTTCTGGCAACGTGCCCTTTCTTTAAGCGTAATCAGAGTCGGATTAAGCCTGGTTTTGGCTTTTGCAATTTGCCAAATGATGGGTGTGAGCGGGATAACGCGGGATGTGATTTTATTACAAGCCGCTATGCCAGCGGCAGTTTTTAATTATCTTTTTGCAGTCAGATACCAGCAATCCCCTGAAGAGGTTGCTGGTCTGGTCGTTGTCTCTACAGTCCTGGCGGTAATGCTGCTGCCATTGTTATTAGCGCAGCTTATCGCAACCTGATTCCCTCCTACAACGCGGCCCCTCCCGGAACCGGTGGAACAGTCCCGGGGGCATGAGAGCCTGGCACTTCACGAATCCACACATCTCGTTGTGGAAATGGGATTTCGATGTCATTCTCTGCAAATATCTCGTTAATCGCGACATGCAATTCATGCACCAGAGGCATCAGTTCAATCAGCCCCGGTACAAAAACCCGGACTTCAAAATCCAAACTGCTATCACCAAAGCCGACGAAAAAAACCGCTGGAGGTGGATCTTTTACAATGGTGGTATTCTTCTCGACCACTTCCGTAAGTAATTTATGAACTTTCAGAACATCTGAGCCGTAAGCGACACCAACCTGAATAACGCGTCGGGTAATGGGATCGCTCAGCGTCCAGTTGGTCAGCTGTTCTGTAATAAATACTTTATTGGGAATGATTTGTTCTTTACGATCCCAATCGGTCAATGTGGTAGCACGTATGCGAATTTTGCTGACCGTACCTGTATTTTCACCAACTGTGACTGTATCCCCTACCCTTATGGGTCTTTCAAACAGGATTAAAAGCCCCGAAACAAAGTTCGCCAGAATTTCTTGCAAACCAAATCCTAAACCTACCCCCATAGCCGCCACCAGCCACTGCAACTTGGACCATGGCAATCCAATGGCATTCAAAGATGACACTACGCCAATCAGAACAATAAGGTATTTAACAACGGTAATAACGGCATAGCTGCCACCCGGCCCCAGGTTAACACCTCTGAGAACAGAAATTTCCAAAATACCAGGAATGTTACGAATTCCCAGATAGGTCAGAATCAGCAAAAACACACTCAGAACAACATCATGGACTGTAATGATTTGAACAGGGATATTGGGGTCACCCGAGGTGACTGTCCAAAGCTCCATTTTGTCAAACATGTTTAAAGCCGGTAAGACATTATCCCAGAGGCCGGTTAACAGATAAATGCCAAACAAAACAGTTACCAGGCCGATAAAACCTCGAGACTGTCGGCTTACCTGGGCCATATCAAACTCAGGTTCAGGAATCTCCGGCGGTACTTCAGCAGCTTCTTCTGCAGCCTGACGGCTTTCTTGTTGTTCTCGCTCTGCTTTACGCTTTGCCTTAATACGTTCCAGCTTCATCCGTCGTTCCATTACTGACACCCCTCTTAAAGCCAGGGAGTAAAGTATTAGCAATGCTGCCAGTAAGCACGCGGAAAGAAACAGACGATTCTGCAGCTGTAACGCCGTGAAGTGGTAGCCAATCCAGGAAAGCACTAACATGACAATTGGCAGTACGGTAAACAGCACGTAGAGAGAATAACGAAAAAACTGCCTTTGCTTTGTGGGCTGAACCTGCTCTTCTTCATTGGTAACAAGAGGTGTAGGTTTCAACGCCTGATGTAAAACATAGGACAAGGTAATGGACACAGCACCAAACAACAAACGGGTAATGGTTTGATAAGAATCATTGGTGTGATTGGCCACCTGCATAAAAAAGGACAGCACAACCAATATGAGCATAAACCAGGGTAAGTGTTTTTGTGCCAGCATCAGTATTCGCTGATTCCACTGAAAATGGACATCAGCCAAACCGTTCTTTCGACAAACCTGGCGAAAAATACCCAATAACATCCACAATAAAGCGGCATTCACCAAACCCATCTGCACTCTAAAAGCGATTTCAGAGCTGTTATCAGGCACCCACTCGGCACAGGCCATCAATATCAGCGGACCTGGGAGCGCTAAAAAGATGGATATTATTAACGCATTAAATGTGTCTGAAAATTTATCTTTATTAACCTTGCCGACATTCTTGCCAGAGTTAAATAACCATTTCTTCAGTTTTGACTGGAACAGTAAAATGATAAGTGCAATCAAAAATAAAACGCTGCCGAAAGCCCCTCCCCACTCTCCTCTAGCAGTTGTCGAAAATGACTGCTTCCAATTCTGAAAGCTCAACAACCCTCCAAGTTCTGTTTCTAGGCCCTTGAAAAATGAAACATAGATTGGCGAAGCGCTGGGAATCCAAAAAAGTCGACTGTTTAACAGGTTTTGATACTCAGACACCTTGGTTTGAAGACCTTTATTTTCAGTCAGAATATCGAACAGAGCCGCCGTGTAGCGACGATAAGACTTAACAGCTTCCTGCAACAGCTGCTGCTGTTCAGCTTCAAGCTCTTGCGCCAATTCATTATCTGAGCGCTCAGGTCTTTGAGCGTATTCATACTGTCGATCTTCCAGCCTCAGTTGGCGCATCTGAGCTTTTGTCAGTTCTTTCTCAATGCTGCTGGTGTCGATTTCAGGCGGTAAACTTTCTGAAAACTGTTGTCTTTGAGCCAGCAGATCAACGCTCAGAGAGGCCAGTCTATCAGCCCCAGCAATAGACAGCTGCTGGGTCATGCTGGTGAAATAACGATCAACCCGTACACGCTCCTGCCGCAAGACCTCCAACTGCTCGAGTAATGTATCAATTCGGCTGGTGACCTGTGCCAGGTCGGAGGCCAGCCTGGTATTTTCTTCAGCAACAGCCTTAACCTCAGGTCCAGCAGTACTGACTCTGTCTTCACGAAGTTCTGCCTGCTTTGCTTTTGCTTTGGCGTCAGTCTGACGCAGATTATTAAGCGTATTATCTACGGCGGTAACTTTGGCTGAGGTCAGGCTGATTTGCCGAGCAATTAAACGCTGTTGACGGTCAATTATTTGCAGTCGAGTGTCTCGCGTCATCATCCTTTGACGCAACATTTCTACTCGTGAGTTAGCTGCTTCGACTTCACTTAATTGAAAGGCTTTACGAGCATTCGCAACCTCGACGGTTTCAGAAGAAGGTTGTGTACTGGAAGCTTTCAGGGCATTGGATTGCTGTTGCAGGGCTTCTTCCAGCAAGTTTGAGATATTCTGTTCTTCGGAAAGTGTTTTGGTGTTCAGATCTGCCTGTTTATTGCGTAATTGCAGCAGCTCTGCCTGCAGCTGAAGCTCTTGTCTTTCCAAAGCTTCCACTGATAGATTTTCCAGTGCCGGAGGATCAATATCACGGCTCTTGTCAATGCTGCTCTGCAGTTCTTTGAGCTTTGAGGGAGCTGAATCCATCTGTTGGATATATTGTTTCGCCTTCTCACGATTATCAGAAGCAGACTTGAGATTTTCTATAGAACGCTGATAAAAATCCTTGATGATTTCTTTGTCTTTATCTGTGACTGAATCCGAAGACTCCACCGCCTTAAGTCGTGCTTCAAGATCCTGGATAGAATATCCAATACCTTCTGACACTTGCGCTTCATCAGCTTCCATCGCTGATACCCAAGATGTCATCAAGACATGGAAATTACCAAGTAGAAGAACAAGTAAGGCTTTGAGAATGATTCTACGATTCACTGGTGCTCACCCTGACTGGCAATTAATCAATTTCCCCGGCCTTGACTGGAGGTTTATCACGAGCGCTTGGAAAGCCTCATTACTGAGGCTAGCATATTAAGATTCAAGATGACTTACTTGCCCATTAATCCTTTCAGAGTAGCTTGTAAGTCTGCAGGCAATACCACCATTTTGCTGTTATCTGAAAGAGACATTTGTTCAATGGAACCAATGTATTTCTCACCCAATAAATACATGACCGGTAACTCCTGATCCCCTATCGCGGACGACACCATCTCAATGGCTTTTTGGCTGGCTTCCGCCAAAATTACCTGAGCCTCACTATCTCTGCGTGAAGCTTCCAGGCGGCCTTCTGCCTCGAGAATAGAAGCAGCTTTATCTCCAGTGGCCTTGGTCACAGTAGCACGACGTTGACGCTCTGCTGCTGCCTGTTCCTCCATAGCTTTCTGCATCGTGACGGAAGGATTAATATCCTGAATCTCGACTGTTTTCAGTGTAATCCCCCAATCCTTGATATCATCTGAAATTCCATCTTTCAGTTTGGCCTTGATCAGGTCGCGAGACGACAGTGCATCATCAAGGTCCATTTCACCGATAATAGAACGTAAATTGGTCTGTACCAGGGTCTGAATGGCAATAGTGAAATCCTCAACCCCGTAGGCCGCCAGCTGAGGATTGGCAATATTGATATAAGCTACAGCATTGGCAATGATTACCGCATTGTCTTTAGTGATAACCTCCTGACTGGGGATATCAAGAACAATATCCTTGGTGGTCATCTTGTGTGAAACTTCATCCACGTAAGGAATCGTGAAATTCAGCCCCGGCCGCAAAGTGCTGTGATATTTTCCAAGACGCTGCACGATCCAGTTACTGCCCTGTGGAACCAGTCGTACACCTTTCGCGACAGTCACCAGGATAAAGACAAAAACCAGCCCCGTGATCATCAAAGTTCCAGTATTGATATCGTTCATACATTTCCCTATTTGCTGATTAGTATTGATTGATTATTACTGTTTCAGTGCGCGGTTAGTTTTTCAACGATCAATGTTTGATCATCAACATCGATAACCTTTACACGCTCACCCGTCTGAATGCCCACTATTGCGGTGGCTTTCCATTGTGACTCACCCAAAACAGGAATGGTAAAACGGATCACCCCCTGCCTTTCAGGAGTGATATCTTCTATCACCATAGCTACCTGACCGACCATGGCGTCTCGGGTTACAGGAGGAGTTTTGGACGGTTTGAAAACTTTAAACCACAGAATTGATGACACAATGGCCAATACAGACCAAACAACTAACTGCAGTTGCAAACTTAAATCGGGAAATATCAGTGTAATTAACCCGACGACGATAGCCGACAAGCCAAATAACAGGGCAAAAAAAGTGGGAATCAATAATTCAAGCAAAGCCAGGACAATTCCACCTGCAATCCATATCCAGTAATCAAAACCTTCCATAAAAGTCCTTGTCAATGAGTCAAACCAACGACGAGAAGATTAGTCTTCATCGTGCTTAAAGCGTTTTCTTAGCCCCAGCCAGGTAAACCAATAGCTGTAACCAAGGATTGTTCAACGACCAACATAAAACAGTTTACTTTAAAAAATAATCCTATCTAACTGATTTATATTGATATTTTAATAATTCTTGCCAGCCCGTGAAAGAAGCCAAGTGATCAAATCACTTTATGTAGTGAGCCTCTGGTATTATTATCTGCCTTCAACTCACCGGCATATTAATGCAAACCTACTGATTTGAGATACTTCCACTGATGAAGAATATTCGTGTAAAACGAGAGCATAATTTAGGGCAAACCGAATGCCTGAAACTGGCAGAACAGATTACAGACAAGCTTATTGCCCGAATTGGTGGCACCAAATCCATTGAGGGCAATGTCATTCACTACAAACACATTAGTGGCAGTAAAGGCATGCTGACCAGTAATGATGACAATTTACAGGTCGATGTTCAGCTGGGTCTGTTGGTCAGGTCATTCGGCTCCAGCATTGAAAAAGAAATCCATGAAAGTTGCGACGAGTACCTGTCTTAAGCCTGCCTGATCTGCTCGCTACTCAGGGAAAATCACTTACATCTTGACCAGATATCGCCCCAAAGCATGGCCGTTGTGAATTTGATCGAGATATTGGGGCACTTGTTCCAGGCTGATTTCTTCAGCCATTGAACCTAGTTTTTCTACCTTGTAATCCTGACTGAGCTGCTCCCATATACCCGCTTTAACCTCAAGGGGCAGCTCCACACTGTCTACACCCAGCAAGTTCACATTACGCAAGATAAATGGAATAACGCTGCCTTTAAAATCAGGAGCTGATGCCAGACCACAGGCAGCAACACTGCCACCATAATTTAAAGATTTCACAAGTGAAAAAAGGTAATCGCCACCAAGGCAGTCGATAGCGTGCCCCCACTGAGGCTTGGCCAGAGCTTTGTCGGTCAGCTCATCAAGGCTGTTTCGATCAATCACTTTGGTAGCCCCAAGTCCGGTGAGGCGTTCAGCAGCTTCCAGCTTTCCTGTGAGTGCCGCCACTGAAAAGCCCAGCCTGGCAAGAATCGCAATTGCCAGAGAACCCACGCCACCTGTAGCTCCGGTTACGGCGACATCGCCATCTTCAGGTTGCGCCCCCGCCTGTAACAGCTTGTTGATGCATAAGGCTGCAGTTAGGCCCGCGGTTCCATATATCATTGACTCGCGCAGAGTCATGCTGTCGGGACACGGAACAGCCCACGTTGCCGGGATCCGGATATATTCAGCAAGACCGCCTGCCGTATTCATTCCAAGATCATAACCTGTGACGATAACTTTATCGCCGGGCTGAAAAGTATCACTGCTATCAGAAACGACCGTACCGGCCGCATCAATACCTGGCGTGTGGGGATATTGCCGAGTCACCCCTTTGTGACCATGAGCCGACAAGGCGTCTTTATAGTTCAGGGAGGAATAGCTCACCTTGATTAATAAAGGGTGTTCGGGTAAATCTCCAATATTTCGCTCTACAATAGATTGCTCGTAATGACTGCTGTCATTTTCAACAACCCAGAGTGCCCTAAAGGTATTCGCCATAACTCTTCACCTCAAAAGCGAAGCCCATACTCAGGAAAAGAAGCGGCTATTCTGTACACGGCTCAACCAAGTCACCAACAGTCGATCAATAGCGCCCTGAGCAGCCAAACCAAGCTTCTCGTGAATGCTTTTCTTAAAGACATACTCGACCTCATAAACGTCAGCCGTTTCGGCCAGAGTATGAATGTATTCGTCACTGGTTAGCAGCTCGTCGACAAGCTGATTTTCCAGTGCCCTTTGACCAAACCAGACATCACCAGTGGCAACAGCATTTACATCCACGACAGGACGGTGCTCAGCCACAAAGTTTTTAAACAGCTCATGTGTATCTTCGAGATCCTCAACAAACTTTTCACGACCTTTCTCGGTATTTTCACCAAACATCGTGAGAGTTCGCTTGTGTTCACCTGCGGTCAATAATTCAAAATCCACATAGTTTTTCTTGAGCAATCGATGGAAGTTGGGTAATTGCGCTACCACACCAATTGAGCCCATTACCGCAAAAGGAGCAGCCAGGATTTTGTCGGCGACACAGGCCATCATATAGCCGCCACTGGCCGCAACCTTGTCAACACAGACCGTAAGCGGAATACCCTTCTTCTTGATCCGATCCAATTGACTCGAGGCCAGACCATAGCTGTGCACCATGCCGCCGCCGCTTTCAAGACGCAGAACCACTTCGTCCTTTTCACTTGCCAGACTGAGTACGCCACTGATCTCTTCACGCAAATTTTCAACAGCTGAGGCCTTGATATCACCATCAAAATTCAACACAAAGACCCGGGGCTTGGCCTGAGGGAGTTTATCATCGTGTTTTTTAGCGGCTTTCTTACGAGCTTTTGCTTCTGCTTTTTCTTTCTTTTGTTGCTCTTTGATCTCTTGCTTGCGGTCTTCTGCGTCAAAAATCGCATCTTTCAGAGCATCTTGAACAGATTCAAACTTGTCATTCAGATGGGTAACTTCAATGTGACCTTTGTCAGAGCCTTTACCTCTATGACCCGCAGACACTACCAATGCCACAATTAGCGCAATTGTCACCAACACTGTGACTGATTTGGCCAGAAAAAGGCCGTATTCCATTAAAAATTCCAAAAGTTACTCCACTACTCACTGAGACCGTTTCATAAGAATCATACTCTAAAGTCAGGCCAGAGACTAAATAAGGAATAACGGTCATACCCCCCTGCTCGCAACCCTGACTGTTTATATATCTACTGCCAGCGTTTGATGGCCAGCTTGGCTGGATCATTCAATGGACGGGACATCAACCCGGTGTGTGACAGGTTAACCTCGTACAGTGCGCCATCTGTCATCGGAACAAAGGTGGCACTGCCATAGAGAGCATCCAGCCATGGAACTTGCTTATCAACAGATTTAAACAAGCGCCATACATCTACAGAGGACTCACTGGGATTCAAGTTGTAAACGGTTCTCTCTGCATTTCGTTCCTTTTCCAGAGAATAATATCGACCAGACAATCGATCCAGACGGTAGCCGGGCTTCAAGCCGAAACGGGCAAGCGATGGACTCCATTTAAAGATTCTGGCATCCAACTGCCATTGGTCGCCCTTCAAATCGAATTTACTCTCTACCCCACTGGCGTATACAACTGTGGCCATATAGTGCTGATCTTCGAGCTCTTCAAAACTGATGGTCGCCACCGGAGTCTCACCAAGCAACTCTTCGTAGCTAAATACATCCCATGCCAAAAGCCCAACCACGACGGCAAGCACTAATAACACCAACCCAAAGGTCCCTTTCAACCAATTGAGAAACCAGCCGCGTCTGAAAAGCGTCTTGAGTGCACCGATCAGCACCAGTACGGCAATGATGGCAACCACTACCGCTAACCCGTTGTAGAGCATAAAAGTATCCTTTCCTGTTCTTTGATAAAGTCAGCTCAGAACCTTACTCTTCACCACATCTGACGACTCTACTGCACTTGAGGTTTTGAACTGTACTTGAGCTTAAATGCAGCTTCGTTCTACTGCCCCTCATTTCTTTTCACAAACTCTCGAATAAGCTTCCCGGCGAGAGAAGATGGCGGAGGTATCATTGGCAATTCATCGAACCGGAACCAATCAGCTTCTTCGATTTCCACACCGTCAACCACAATATCACCACTCTCATACTCTGCCAGAAAACCAATCATTAACTGTCCAGGAAATGGCCAGGACTGACTGCCAAAGTATTCGAGTTTTCCAACCTTGATTCCAACCTCCTCGGCAACTTCCCTACGCAGTGCTGACTCTATCGTTTCGCCAACTTCTATAAAGCCAGCCAGAGCACTAAAAAAGCGAGCAGGAAACGCGGGGTTATGGGCAAGGAGGCACTCTTCCCCACGGGTTATGACTGTAATAACACAGGGTGATAACCTGGGATAGAAGAGCATGTCACAGGGTTCACATCGCTTGGCCAGCTCCTTGTCATGATTTTGTGTCGGTGTACCGCATCGCCCACAAAACTGATGATCACGCTCCCAGTTGACGATTTGCACGGCTCTGGCTGCGACCTCATAATCAATCTCACTCAGCAGCCCCAGCAATTGGTATAAGTTGAACCAACTGTGCTCATGCACATCGGGCAGCTCATCCAGCAATACCACATAGCAGTCTTGCTCAAAGTAACAGCCAATGTAATGAGTTGTTGCATCTAATTGCGGGTTGGCAAACCGCCAAATGTTACTGGTTATTGGTCGCCAGCCTTCTGTATCAGAACAGAGCACCTGCCCCTGCGAGACGGGTATATAACATTTATCCTGCCCCTCGTTTTCAGGTGCATGGCCAGGAATAAACATAAACTTTTCCTTTATTTATCGACCGGAAAACCGAGAGCCTGGAGGCTCTCCTCTGCAATTGCCAGGATTGAGTCGTCTGCAGCCCGGTTATCCCTGACTTCATCAAGATAGTATTCCAGCCCTATAACCGCATCAGCAAAGGTTTCGAGGAGCTGCTGAGTCGCCACTACCTTGTCACTGCCTAACAGGGATTCATTGATGAACTCGACACAACTTGCCACCACCGCGGCTGCTCTTGGCAGGTTCAGCACGATCATACCACCACGAACAGACGTTAAGGTCGCACCAACGTTTTTGATGTGGCCATAATCATAGTTGGACTCGGCGAAAGCGCTCAATGCACGTTTAACCAGTGCCAGACCGGATTCTGCCTCCTGAATTACCAGTAACTCAGCTTCAGCCAACTGTGATGAGGCAATAATATCCTTACGTGCCAATTCATTGGCCTGCGCCAGTTTTTCACTGGTCAGATTCAACGTGCCCATACTGGAAATGGTGCTTTCGACATAGAGCAGTGAATCGGCGATCTCAATCAATTCCTCCGCCGAAGCGGGTGTATTTTGCTCTTGCCAACCGGTTATTTTGGCAGCATCTTCTTTTAAAGCAGATCCTGCAGTTACAAGCCCAATGACGGAAAGAATCTCTGCTACTTTGATGACATGGCCAGCCAGCTCACCGTAATTCTCCAGTCCCTTATCGGTAGCCTGAGAAGAGTTTTCAAGAATTTCCTTGATATCCCGAATTTCATCTTTAAGTACTGCGGCAACTGATGCGACCGTATTAATACTGGGGCCCTTAAGAGCTTCCCGTTCATTACGGATATCGTTATCGCTGTAGCCAAGTGGAGCCACGGCAAAGGTGCTCATTGCAAACCTAGAACGCTCAGTTGGTTTAGGAGCCAGAGCAACGACAAACAACAACTGCGTCATGAGCATATCCGAAGGCTGAGCTTCAAAAGCTTGAATGCCCTTTTCCTGAAGCGCTTTGATTTGTCTGTCCAGAGTTGTTAATACCAGCTTGCGGGATTTGTTCAGCTCCATATGGTTGGTACGAATGACCTCCAGTGCAGCGGCCCCCAGAAACCACAGTTTGGCACTGGCACGCTCACCAGTAATAATTTCCAGCCTTTCCAGTGATCTTTGCATAATGCCGAGAGCTGACTGCACCTGTTTACCTTGCAGGACATTGAGAAGCCCCACCTGAAACATATGCCTGAGTCGACGTATCAAGGCCGGCCAGTCATCAACGGAAACGGCTGAGCCGGCTGATTTGGGTTTATAGCTTCCCGTCAAGTCGGCCTTGAAGAAATAACACTCAGGGATTGGTGGTTTTTTAGTCAGCTGTCTGAGTTCGTTGATGTAGGGAATCAACAACACTGGCATATTGCGTCGGGTCTGTTGAGTATATTCAAGATAACGGGGAAGGATAAAGAACGCCCCCGTCAGAATGCTCAAAACTTGATCAACCCCCTGTTCTTCACCCAGAGTAATGGTCTGCGCCACAGACAATATTTCATCTGCCAGCATATCTGCACCATACAGCTGTATGAGTCTCAGAGTCCCTCGGATCTGTTCAATAGCCTCAATACTGGCCTGCAGCATCTCACCGTCATTGGTATTTGCGACAAATTGTTCCAGTTTTGTCGCTGCGTGCTCTATGGTCGCGACCAGCTCGTCATTAACCAAGTTAAGAGAGGTAATGTTGACGCTTTCGTTCTGTGCCACGCTTCTTCCTTAATATCTTAATTTACGTACCCTTGTACTTCGGCCTGAGTTGCTGATGCTCAAGCAGAGTATTGCTGTGTTGCATAGAAACCGCAGCCACCCCAGCTCAAAATGCAACCAAATAGACCGCCTGACGACCTGATAGCCATGCTTGGAGACAAGCGGCAAGCCCAGAGTTATCTATATTCTCAAAAAAGTCATCAAAATACAGTCAGATCTTATTGAAATGCTTGAATTTTTTCACGATCAAGGTACTTTCATGTTCGCGTTTGAGCCTGTCCGCCGTCGTTCGGGCTCAATCTACAGAAAAAGAGATCTAAGCCGATAAGTTACGGCATATAAGTCAACAACTTGCATAGCAATATCAGATAATTTGACCGCCGTCACGAATATGGCGTTTAGGGGTAAAATATGGAACAAACTTTTTTTCAGGCCCTCGGTAAGAACTTTTTGGGCCAGGCCCCAAATTGGTACAAACAGGCGATCATCTCTTTCCTGATCATCAATCCCATACTCTTTTATACCGCCGGACCCTTTGTCACAGGCTGGCTTCTGATTGGAGAGTTCATCTTTACCCTGGCGATGGCATTAAAATGCTACCCATTGCAACCAGGTGGCCTGCTGGCAATTCAGGCGGCTGTGTTAGGGATGACCAACGCACAATCAATCTACCACGAGGTTGAAAGCAACCTGGAAGTCATATTGTTGCTGGTATTCATGGTGGCCGGCATCTACTTCATGAAAAACCTGCTGCTCTTTGTGTTTACCAAGATATTGATCGGCGTACGCTCCAAGATGTTGTTATCGCTACTGTTTTGTACGGTTTCTGCGGTACTTTCCGCATTTTTGGACGCCCTTACGGTCACCGCCGTATTGATTACAGTCGCCGTTGGCTTCTACTCGGTCTATCACAAGGTGGCTTCCGGCAAGCCTCATCACCATGACGGCCACGATCACTCTGATGATGAGAAAGTAACCGCCTTTCACCGTGAAGATCTGGATGCATTCCGCGCTTTCCTGCGCAGCCTGATCATGCACGGTGCCGTCGGTACTGCGCTGGGTGGAGTATGTACATTGGTGGGTGAGCCCCAAAACCTGCTGATTGCCCAAACAGCCGAGTGGAACTTCATTGAGTTCTTTCTGAAAATGGCTCCAATTACCATGCCGGTTCTGGCCGCTGGTTTGACTACCTGCCTGTTGCTCGAAAAAACCAAGATCATGGGTTACGGCGCACAACTTCCTGAAGCGGTTCGTCATGTTCTGGAAGAATTCGCTGCCAATGAAGAAAAGAAAAGAACCCCTAGAGATCTGGCACAACTGGTTATCCAGGCCATTGTTGCACTTCTTCTGGTAGCCGCACTGGCGCTCCACGTTGCCGAAGTCGGCCTGATCGGCCTGCTGATCATTGTTCTTTTGACCGCCTTCAATGGCGTGATTGAAGAGCATCAGATTGGTCATGCATTTGAGGAAGCCCTCCCCTTTACGGCACTGCTGGTAGTCTTTTTTGCTGTTGTTGCGGTAATCCATGATCAGCATCTGTTTAGCCCGATCATTCACTACGTACTGGCCATGGAGGAATCCATCCAACCGGCGATGTTTTTCATCGCTAACGGCGTACTATCAATGATCAGTGATAACGTCTTTGTGGCAACGGTTTACATCAATGAAGTGAAAGCTGCGCTCGAAGCTGGAGAAATCACCCGGGATCACTTCGACAAGCTGGCAATTGCCATCAACACCGGTACAAACCTTCCCAGTGTTGCGACCCCTAACGGTCAGGCCGCCTTCCTGTTCCTTCTTACTTCTGCTCTGGCCCCTCTGATCCGTTTGTCCTATGGCAAAATGGTGCTGATGGCTCTTCCTTATACCGTCGTTTTGGGTGGCGTTGGCTTGTTGATGGTAGTACTTGAACTTTAATCCGTAACAAGTTCCAGAGAGTTAATACCCCAATAAAAAAGCGAGCTTGATGCTCGCTTTTTTATTGGGTGGGTTTGGGGCCCCAGATTTCAAACTCGCAGACAGACCCACTCGTTTTATTGACTTGTATCAGGATTGGCGCCAGAGGCATGACTCTCCCAATTCATTCAGTTTGGCTTCATGGGCGGATAACTCATCTGAATTGGCCCGAATGACCCTCAGTGGAGCGCGACTGGCAGACACCCTTTGGATACCGCTCACATACTCAGAGTCTGAATCGGAATCTTCAGACTCTGCACCCAGCATCAATTTGGTTTGCCCACCTGTCATCAACAGGTACACGTCGGCCAGGATTTCCGCATCCAGCAAGGCGCCGTGGAGATCTCGCTGGGAGTTATCTACCCCATACCGTTTACACAGTGCATCCAGGTTATTTTTTTGCCCTGGATGCTTCTGCCTGGCCATCACCAGGGTATCAATAACACTGCAAAACTCAGAAACTGGCTGGACGACTGGACGCAGCATGGCGAACTCGTGATCAATAAAGCCAATATCAAAGGGAGCGTTATGTATCACCAGCTGAGCGCCGTTAATAAACTCCAGAAATTCCGGTGCTATCTGGGCAAAACGTGGCTTATCTTTCAAAAATTCATCGGTAATACCGTGCACTTCCATCGCCCCTTCATCTACCAGTCGATCTGGTTGGATATATTGATGGTAGTGACGACCGGTAAGCTTGCGATTCACCAACTCAACACAACCAATTTCAATGATTCGATGTCCTTGAGATGGTTCCAGCCCGGTAGTTTCTGTATCGAGTACAATCTGCCGCATGGGAAATTTAGATCCTGATTGATGTCGTTTACTGACGTTAAACGTTTTACGAACAGTCTTGATTAATTCTTGATCGTTTGAATGCCCTTGTTGGCAAGCTCATCTGCTATTTCGTTTTCTCTGTGGCCACTGTGGCCTTTTACCCAAAACCATTTGACGTTATGGCGATTGACCTGCTCATCCAGCAGACGCCACAGATCTTCATTTTTAACGGGCTTGCGCGCAGAAGTCTTCCAGCCATTTTTTTTCCAGCCGTGCATCCAGGAAGTTATCCCCTGACGGACATATTGAGAGTCGGTCGTGAGGTGAACCTCGCAACTTTCCTTTAATGCTTTTAACCCCTCAATAGCTGCCATTAACTCCATACGATTATTCGTAGTATTGGCCTCACCACCACACAGTTTTTTCTCTACGTCACCATATCTTAATAAGGCCCCCCAACCACCAGGCCCAGGATTTCCCTTGCAGGCTCCGTCGGTAAACATCTCTATTTGTTTCACAATATCCTCTATCAGTTACTTCTCTTCGGGTCCTTGCGGTGACATATAGCGTCATTTCTTGCAGGTTTGTCCCTCCGAATATGCTTTGTTCCTTTATTACCTGATCGGTTACAACCTGTGCTGTGACCCGCTGGCTCAGGCATCCTGGATGTGGGCTTACCAATCACCAGGCCAGCCACAGGATTGAAGTTACTCCATACAGGCTTGATCGGTGTCATTGATACGCGTTCTTTGCGCGCCACCAAAATATAATAACCACCAAAAGGCAACCTTAAGGACTGACACAGGCGCTCCAAAAAAGTGAAACGCTCCAGCAATCCAGCGTGGTTGACTGGCAAACGGTAAAAGCCACGCTGCACTTCAACCGGTTCACAATCCAAAAGTCGCAGCCAGTCTTTTATTCGGCTGGGACGCAAGGAGTTGCGACGCCAAAAACTGCCTGCACCGAACCACTGAGCCAACAGTTTATAACCTCCCTGAAGGCTCCAGGGATGAAAACCAACGATGATCAAGTGTCCTCGTGAGATGAGCACCCTATTGGCTTCACGAAGAATTTGGTGAGGGTTGGTTGCGTATTCAAGCACATGATGCAACATAACCACATCAATGGACTCTTCCGGCAATGGTAGCGCCTCAAAATCTGCCAGAGCCCCACAATCAAAACCCAGCTCTGGGGAGAGCCTGAAACGGTGATTTATCCGGCTTCCAGCACTCAACCCAACCTGATTGAAACAGCTCATTTCAAGCAGGTGATACCCAAAAAGTTCACTGAGCAATTCGTCAAGCTGCTCATGCTGCTGGCCAAAAATCGCCTTACCCAGTGGCGATTGCTCCCAGCCCTGCAGAGCTTTCATGGTCTCACTCAAAGATCGCGTACCGTGGCGCTTGTCCGCCCAGCGCTTCATTTTGGCGAAACCGTTCATTGAGCTCATAGTAACTTCCTGACTTGAGGTGACCACTTTCCAAACTGCTGACTGTGTATTTACTGCTCACTGTGCATTTGATGGTGCCTTTCGGTATTATGCCGATATACCAGCAAAAGCTCTATGAGACAGTATGTTAAAGATTATTACAGTACCCGCCTTTACCGATAATTATCTTTGGTTGTTCCACCCGGAGAACAGCAATCAAGCTTATGTTGTGGACCCAGGTGACGCTGCTCCCATTGAAGACGCCCTGACGCAATACGGACTCACCCTGGCAGGTATCCTGGTGACCCATCATCATGGGGATCACACTGGGGGGATCGCAGCTTTAACCAAAGGCCGTTCGATACCTGTTTTCGGGCCAAAATCACAGAACATTCCCAGCATTACTCATCCTCTAAGCGAGGGAGATGAGGTCACCATCGAAGGGCAAGCTGCTTTCAAAGTGATCGAAGTTCCGGGACACACCCTCGACCACATTGCCTACTACTCTGCCTCCGAAGCTGTTCTGTTCTGTGGAGACACGCTCTTTGCGGGCGGTTGCGGGCGCATGTTTGAAGGTGAACCACAACAAATGCAGTCATCCCTGGCCAAGCTGGGCAGCCTTCCTTCAGAAACTCGTGTGTACTGTGCCCATGAATACACCCTGGCTAACCTGAAATTCGCTCAAGCTGTCGAACCAGACAACAAACACCTTCAAGCTCGCAATGAGCAAGCAGAGAAAGCCCGGGCTCAGGGTCAATCAACGGTACCGTCCACTATTGGCCTGGAACTTGAAACCAATCCTTTCCTACGGGTTAACGAAACCAGCGTGATTAATGCCGCAAACAAACAAGAACCGGGCAATACCAATGAACCCTGGCAAGTTTTCGCGGTCTTGAGAAGCTGGAAAGATAATTTTTGATTATTAGCTGACTCTTCTCTAATAGCTCAAAGACGCAAAAAAGCTGTCCATTTATTGACCAGTGCGACAGGCGTCCGTAAAATCCTTCCTCTTTGATCCTTAATCGAATGAAAACAGTGCCTAGTTATGCTTAAAAGTAGCCATTACACGCTGATCGCCTGCGCCTTTCTGGCCGGTTGCAGCCAGATGTCCCCCACAAACAATCTGACAGCTTCTGCGCCAATCGCCACCGATCAGGGCATAGCTGTACTTCACAATGCCAATAACTCGAGTAACGCCACTGCGCCCCAGGCAGAGCCTGTAGAGGTCATATCTGGCCCAAAGTACGAAGATCTTTGGACTCGTATGAGGGATGGCTACCAGCTATCTGAAATGGACAACAAGCGCATTGATCAGCATTTAAAACGCTATCTGCGCCACCCAGACTACCTTCAACGGGTGACAGAGCGCGGTAACAGCTATCTGTATTACATTGTCAGCGAACTGGAAGCCCGGAATATGCCGCTGGAGCTCGCGCTGTTACCCATCGTAGAGAGCGCATTCGATCCCTTTGCCTATTCTCATGGTCGAGCATCAGGCATGTGGCAATTTATCCCGAGCACCGGCAAACATTTTGGACTCAAACAGAACTGGTGGTACGACGGCCGACGCGATGTTCTGGCTTCCACCGATGCAGCTCTGACCTATCTTTCGCAATTGAACAAGCGTTTTGACGGTGACTGGCTTCTCGCCCTGGCAGCCTACAACGCCGGTGGCGGGAATGTTAACAAGGCCATTCGCGCAAATAAGCGCAAAGGCAAACCCACCGACTTCTGGTCACTGGATCTCCCTAAAGAGACCCAATCGTACGTTCCTCAACTCATTGCCATCAGCAAAATCGTCAAGGCTCCTGAAAAATACAATGTGACTCTGTCGCCTGTTCAGAACCAACCTTTTTTTGAAGCCGTTGATACAGGGTCACAGATTGACCTTGCACAGGCTGCCCAACTGGCGGATATCAGTCTGGACGACCTGTACAAGCTAAATGCAGGCTTTAACCGCTGGGCGACAGATCCTAAAGGGCCACACCGTCTGCTGGTGCCTGTCGAAAAGGCGGAGGGTTTTAAAGACGCCCTCAATCAACTGCCCAGTGGGTCCCGGGTAGGCTGGGAGCGTTACAAGGTAAAGTCCGGTGATTCCCTACTGGCGATTGCCAAACGTTTCAACACAACCGTTGACGTTATCCGCGAGCACAATAACATTCGTGGCAATCTGATTCGCAAAGGCCAGATGGTGTTAATTCCTCAGTCCACACTGCCTGCCGATCAGTACGCTCACAGTGTGTCGCAGCGTGTAAAAAGAATCCAGGCCAACTCCAAAGGTTCCAGCGACGCCAAGAAAGTATCCTACTCTGTTAAAAGTGGTGACTCTCTCTGGAGCATCGCAAAACGTTACGGTGTCAGTGTCTCTAAACTGGCAAAATGGAACGCCATGGCGCCAAAAGATACCCTCCGGGCCAATCAGAAGCTGGTTATTTGGACTTCCTCTCAAAGCAGCGGCACAGCAGCATCAACCGGTGCTGGATCACGTGACAACTCTGTCATTCGAAAAGTTGCGTACCGTGTACGCAGCGGTGATTCTCTGGCCAGAATTGCAGGCAAATTTCATCTGTCTGTAAATGACATTGTCCGCTGGAACCCGATCAAACGCCCTGACTACCTTAAGCCGGGTCAATCCTTAACACTGTTTGTGGATGTTACTCGTACTAACTGATCAAACAACCCTCAAAACATACCTCCATACACCGTGGAGGTTAAAAATCATAAAGCCCCTCCTTCAAGGGGCTTTTTTCGTTATCGCTCTATACCTTTCACTGGCCAGCAGGCTCCCGAGCTGTATGTAGTTATTAAAATACAGTTATTACAATACAGTCCCATTTTGTTAAATCGGCTCGTTTGACACGAGCATTCAATGTATTGGTCATTTCATTTAACAGCTAATTGGAATTTGGGATAAAAGTCCGTAATCTATGGTCTAAACGAGCAGATCACCCTAGTCGTCAACTTTGGTCAACCATTACCGATCCTGGACACATCATGCCCAAATACGGATTTTTTAACTGTACCAATCCCCGAACACGCACTTCACCACTGCATCAGATATTGTTGATAAGCACCGCTCTGTTGATGATCGTCAATGGTCCGGCAGCAGTATCGGCTGAGATAATTAAAAGCCATGCCATTGCCATGCATGGTCAACCCAAATATGGCCCCGACTTCACCCGGTTTGATTACACATCTGCCGATGCGAAAAAAGGCGGAGAAATTAAACTGCACAGCATTGGCACCTATGATTCTCTGAACCCGTTCGTAGCAAAAGGCAATCCAGCAGATCGATTGGGCCTTGTCTACGATACTCTGACCACCAGTTCGGCAGACGAACCCTTCACACAGTACGGTTTGCTGGCGAAGACCCTTGAGTACCCTGAAGACCGCTCCTGGGTTATTTATCATCTTGATCCTGACGCACGCTTTAACGATGGCAGCCAGGTAACCGCGGAAGATGTCGATTTCAGCTTCAAATTACTGTTGGAAAAAGGCAATCCGTTTTACGGCTATTACTACGCGGATGTCATCAAATCAGAAGTACTTGACAGATCACGTATCAAGTTTACGTTCCGTGAAGGCTCCAGCCCAGAAACCCTGTTGATCACAGGTCAGCTTCCCGTCTTTCCAAAACACTTTTGGACAGACAAAGACTTTGAACACTCTGCCCTGTTGCGGCCTTTAGGCAGCGGCCCCTATCAAATCACCCAGGTCGACCCGGGTCGATCGATAACCTACGAACGGGTATCGGATTACTGGGGTAAAAACAAACCTGCGCAAAAAGGTTTGTTTAATTTTGATAAGATTGTGGTGGATTATTACCGTGATGACACCGTGGCCCTGGAGGCTTTCAAAGCCGGTGAATACGATTTTCGCTATGAGCGCGTCGCCAAACTATGGGCAACGGCTTATGACAGTCAGGCTATCAACGATGGTCGAATCATCAAGAAAGAAGTTGCTCACAATAATCCCGCAGGCATGCAGGCGTTCGTCTTCAACTTGCGTAACCCCCTGTTTCAGGACATTGCTCTGCGTCAGGCCATAGGGATGGCTTTTGACTTCGAATGGACCAACAAGAATCTCTTCTACGGCGCCTATTCGCGCACAAACAGCTACTTCGCCAATTCTGACCTGGCTTCATCCGGTTTGCCGTCCAAAGCAGAGCTTGCTCTATTGGAGCCCTATCGTGACCAACTGCCTTCAACAGTATTTACAGAAGAATATAAATCACCTGAGTCCAAAGGTGATCAACACAACCGCAAGAATTTGCGGGCTGCGAAAAAATTACTGGACTCAGCCGGTTATAAAGTGGTCAATGGTAAGCTGATGACACCGGACGGGAAACAACCGGTGAACTTTGAAATTCTGCTTTACGACAGCGCCTTTGAACGAATTGCCAACCCCTTCGTTCAGGGACTCAAAAAACTGGGCATAGATGCCACTGTCAGTAAAGTCGATACCTCTCAATACATTAATCGCCGTCGTGATTTCGACTTTGATATGATCACTCATGTATTTGGTCAGTCGTTAAGTCCCGGCAACGAGCAGAGGGACTTCTGGTCATCACATGCCGCTGAAACTCCGGGCAGCCGCAACATCATTGGCATTAGCAATCCGGTCATTGATGCACTGGTCGATAAAGTCATTGCCGCCCAAACCCGCGAGCAACTGGTCACAGCAACTCACGCTCTGGATAGAGTGCTGCTGAACATGCATTACGTGATTCCACAGTGGTACACCAGCTCTCATCGCCTGGCTTATTGGGACAAATTCAACCAGCCTTCTACCAGCCCTGAATACGATGTAGGCTATGGCACAGGCCTTATGACCTGGTGGGTTAAACCCGCAGACGCGAAATAGATTCGGAAAGTATGACTACTTACATTTTGCGTCGGTTACTGCTCATGATCCCCACATTGCTGGGCGTGCTGGTCATTAATTTTTTGATCATTCAATCCGCTCCAGGTGGGCCCGTAGAACAAATGATTTTCCAACTGGAAAGTCACGAAGGCAGCTCCACATTGGGCAGTGGAGGCGGCGACACCATGTCATCTGGAAACGGCTCACAGTACCGGGGCTCTCAGGGCCTGCCACCGGAAGTCATCGCCAAAATCGAAGCCATGTATGGCTTTGACAAACCTCCCCTTCAACGATTCTGGGATATGCTGGTCAATTATTCTCAATTTGAGTTTGGAGACAGCTTTTTTCGTGACGCCAGTGTCATCAGCTTAATCAAGGAGAAAATGCCGGTATCAATCTCTCTGGGGCTTTGGAGCACGTTAATTATCTATCTGATATCCATCCCCCTGGGCATCCGCAAAGCGGTAGCACACGGCTCACGCTTTGATGTCTGGACCAGTGCAGCCATAATTGTCGGCTACGCCATTCCCGGTTTTTTGTTTGCCATCATATTGATTGTATTATTTGCTGGAGGTAGCTATTGGGATGTTTTTCCCTTGCGAGGATTAACATCTTCCAACTTCGATTCACTGTCTTTGAGTGGAAAAATTGTCGACTATTTCTGGCATTTGGCACTGCCACTGCTTGCCTACACTATTGGTGGCTTTGCGACCCTGACCATGCTGACCAAAAACTCGTTTCTGGATGAAATCAATAAACAGTACGTACAAACAGCACGAGCTAAGGGTATTTCTGAAAAGCGTGTTCTCTATGGACATGTTTTTCGAAATGCCATGCTGATCATCATTTCCAGCTTCCCGGCCGCCTTCATAGGCATCTTCTTTACCGGATCTTTACTGATTGAAGTTATTTTCTCTCTGGATGGGCTTGGCTTACTTGGTTTTGAGTCCGTGCAAACCCGGGATTACCCGGTCATATTTGGCACTTTATTTATTTTTACTTTAATCGGTTTGTTTGTGAAGCTGATCTCTGACTTGGCATACGTTGCTGTCGACCCACGAATTAACTTTGATAGTCAGGGTAACTGATTACGTGAAAAAACCTTTGCTTTCTATCCGGGACAAATTGAACCCCATCAACCAGCGCAGACTGGATACGTTTTTTTCCAATCCCCGAGCCAAGTGGAGCTTGTGGGTCTTCGCAGTTTTGTTTGTTCTGTCTTTATTTTCAGAATTAATTGCCAACAATAAACCACTGCTGATTGCCTATGATGGTGATTGGTATACCCCTGTCTTTGTCTCTTACCCTGAAACGACCTTTGGTGGTGATTTCGACACTGAAGCTGATTACAGTGATGAATACGTTAGAGAGTTAATCAACGAAAAAGGGTGGATTTTATGGCCTCCTATCCCTTACAGCTATGACACACACATAGCCGACCTTGAACAACCAGCCCCCTCGCCTCCAACGACAAAAAACTGGTTAGGAACAGATGATCAGGCTAGGGATGTAGCTGCCCGAACGCTTTATGGCTTTAGAATTTCTATCTTATTTGCCCTGGCTTTAACTATAGGCAGCTGCATCATTGGGGTGATGGTCGGAGCCATACAAGGTTATTTCGGCGGCAAAATTGATCTTCTCGGGCAAAGGGCTCTGGAAATCTGGGGTGGTCTCCCAGTGCTTTTTTTACTCATCATTATGGCCAACATCGTGACACCCAACTTTTGGTGGCTTCTTGGGATTATGCTGCTGTTCAGCTGGACGTCGCTTGTGGATGTAGTCCGAGCGGAGTTTTTAAGAGGGCGTAATCTGGACTATGTGCGGGCAGCAAAAGCACTCGGCGTACCCGACAGAACCATTATGGCTCGACACATTCTACCCAATGCGATGGTGGCAACTGTGACTTTGGTCCCTTTCATTTTAACAGGTGCTGTCACAACCCTAACCTCTTTGGACTTTTTGGGGTTTGGTATGCCCCCCGGTTCACCGTCGCTGGGTGAATTGGTAGCCCAGGGGAAAAGTAACTTACAAGCACCTTGGCTGGCGCTTACCGCTTTTACCGTACTGGCCCTGCTGTTAACTCTTCTGGTTTTTATCGGCGAAGGAATAAGAGATGCTTTTGACCCAAGGCTGGTGACGCAATGATGACCAATACTGACTCAGCTGAGCAAAAATCTTCGCCCAAACTCGACACACCTCTGCTGCAAGTGAACGATTTATCTGTTGCCTTCAGACAGGGAGACTCTATCAGCGAAGTGGTCAAAAAGATCAGCTTCGATATCCAGCAAGGCGAGACCGTTGCTCTTGTAGGGGAATCAGGCTCAGGCAAATCGATGACCGCTCATGCGATCATGAAGCTGTTACCCTACCCTATGGCATTTCACCCCAGCGGTGAAATCCTGTTTAAAGGGCAGGATCTGATTCAATTCAACCCCAAGCAGATGCAAAAGATTCGGGGCAATCAAATAGGGATGATATTCCAGGAGCCAATGACGGCCCTGAATCCGCTGCACACAATTGACAAGCAAATTGGCGAAGTGATTTGCCAGCATCGTGGAATCAATATAAAACAAGCTCGCCCGCTAATTCTAGATTTATTGCAAAAGGTTCAGATTCCAAATCCTGAATCCCGCTTGAAGTCTTATCCCCATGAACTGTCCGGGGGGCAGAGACAGCGGGTCATGATTGCCATGGCTTTAGCCAATGAGCCCCGGTTATTGATTGCTGATGAACCAACTACCGCACTGGACGTGACCGTTCAAAAAGAAATCCTTCATCTGCTTAAGGGACTCCAGCAGCAAGAGAACCTTGGCTTACTGCTTATTACTCACGACCTGGGTGTAGTAAAACACATGGCCCAAAGGGTTCTGGTCATGAAGGACGGCGAACTGGTTGAAAACAATGAGTGCCAGACAATATTTAATGAACCATCACACCCATACACCAAGAGCCTTCTGCAGAGCGCCCCTTCAGGTACACCTGCAGATATCGCTTCGAGCCTGCAAGAGGACACTGCTCCGCTTCTAACCACCTCAAATCTCAACGTAAGCTTCACTGTACGCAAGAGTCTGTTTGGAAAGCCTCTTGAAAGGTTCAGGGCTGTTAAAGATGCAAATATCAGGATTCACAAAGGCACAACGCTGGGTATCGTCGGAGAAAGTGGTTCCGGGAAATCGACTCTTGCCCTGGCTATTCTCAGATTAATAGAATCGGAAGGTGAAATACGTTTCGATAATACTTTGATTTCCGATATACGGGAAAAACACTTGAGGAGCTTACGCAAAAACTTCCAGGTCGTATTTCAGGATCCCTTTGCCAGTTTAAGTCCAAGAATGACCGCTGAAGAAATCATTCAGGAAGGACTGAACATCCATAATCCATCCAACTCTGGGAACACAGAAACAGCACAGCCACTGAGCAAAAAAGAAAAAGAACAAAGAGTTAAGGATGTGATGCGCGAAGTTGGTCTGGATAGCGAGCTTCGGCATCGGTATCCGCATGAATTCTCAGGCGGGCAACGCCAACGCATAGCGATAGCTCGCGCACTCATTCTGAATCCTGCCCTGCTTATTTTGGACGAACCCACCTCTGCATTGGACAAAACGGTTCAGGTACAAGTCGTGGATCTACTGCGTGAACTTCAACAAAACAGGCAATTAACCTACCTGTTTATCAGTCACGATCTAAGTGTTGTGAAAGCGTTAAGCCATCAGATCATTGTCATGAAAGATGGTGAAATTGTTGAGCAAGGTCAGGCAGATTCCGTATTGTCCCGCCCCTCAAATGCATACACACAGCAGTTAATAGCCGCCACACTCCCTTAAAGCGAAAACAAAAAAGCCGGACATTAAGTCCGGCTTTTAATCTCCTGATGATCAGGAGATTATTTTCAGATGAGTTTGAACGTTTTACTGCGACTTAATAAATATCAATGTCGGCAGAGGTATTCAAACTCTCTTGGTATGTTGAAATTTCTGCACTGCCAATATCCTGAGCCAAACGCTGCTTGATACCGGTCATTTGTGACTCATCCAGATCAGGTAGCTTACCTGGTTTAACGACAGTCAACTGGGCGACCACAGTATCGCCATTTGCCAAGGTCAAAGTGGAATTAACCGGCTTGGATTCCTGAGGCTTCGGCAGCGCGAACATGTGATTCACAAACTGGGGGTCCAAAGAACGGTCATTTCGCTGAACATCAGTTTTCACCTGCCAGTCGATGCCCTTCTCTGTCGCCAGAGCTTCAAGGTTTTGTCCGTTCTCTAAAGCTGCAACCAGTTCTTTTGCCTGGTCAACAAGAATCGCTTCGACCTTCTCCTTGGTTAACATGCTTTTAACTTCATCAAAAATATCAGCCAAAGGCTTAACTGCCGGCAGTTTATGATCTTTAAGCTTTACAACGACAACGTGATTGTCGGATAAATCAATCACATTACTGGCAAGACCAGCATTCAACACATCATCACTGAATACAGCTGCCAGAACCTGGTTATTAGACAACACACCAGGACCGCCGTTTCTGTCAAACAAATCTGAGGTTTTCGCCTCAATTCCCAAGCTCTGAGCTGCCGCTTCAAGGCTTGCTGCGTTGTATGTAGCATCAGGCAGCGCCTCAAGCAGTTCTACGAAAGTAGACTCGGCTGTGGCGCGTGCAAGGTTTTCTTCTATACCTTTTTTGGCATCCTCAAAAGATGGAGGATTGGTGTCTTCAGTATCCAACAGCTTGATAAAGTGGGTACCGGCATCAGTTTGAACCGGTGCAGAGACCTCACCTACTTCGAGTTCAGCAAGTGCGGTTTCGAAGGCTTCCGGGAAGGTAGAACCATCACTCATACCAACATCGCCCCCAAGATCCTTGGAGCCCAGGTCCTCAGATAATTCACCGGCAACCACGGCAAAGTCTTCACCAGCATCCAGGCGTTTTTGAACCTCTGCGACTTTCTGCCCGGCGTCATCACCGTCTTCAATCAGAATATGAGCAGCATGGCGATTGATTGTTGCATGGAAATTGGCAACGTTCTGCTGGTACTGAGCTTTGACTTCTTCGGGATCAACGCTTGCATTGGCTGCCAAATCTTCAAGATTCAGGTCGATATATTCAACTGATACTCTCTCGGGAGCCATAAATTGAGGCTGGTTTTCGTCATAATAAGACTTAACTTCTTCGTCTGTTACAGTAACCTGATCAACGGCTGACTCATATGGCAACGTCAAATAGTAAAAACTGCGCATTTGCTGAGTCAGTGCCGTCAGGGTACGAATATCACTCTCAGTTGCAAAAGAGCTACCACCGAGACCAGAAGCATGTTGGTTTACCAGCAAGTCTTCGATCAATAACTGCTTATAGCTGGCAGGGGTATAACCCATATTGCGCAGAAGCTGGGTGTACAGATCCGCACTAAAACGGCCATCCTGCTGGAATTGCGGTGTAGAGATAATCAGTTGATTTACTGTTTCATCACTAATTGCCATGCCGCCTTTTTCAGCTGACTGACGTAGCAATTCCCGATTAATCATACGAGCAAGAACGGGCCCGCGAAGCTGCTCATCGCTAACCAGATCGGCAGGAGCCTGTTCACCAAAACGATCCAAAAGCTGCTGTTTCTGGATTCTGACAGCCCGGGTTAACTCCATTTCGGAGATAGGAGACCCATTAACTTCGGCCGCTTTGCCTGCAGTTGAATCCTGAAGAAACAATGAATCAACACCAAAGAGTGCAAATGGAATCATCATCAGGCCGACAATAATGATTGCCATTACACCTTTGAGATTGTCCCGGAATGCCTGAAGCATAAAAGACCTCTGTCTGAAATTAAAAACGGCTGCGCAGTGTGCCGACGGTTACTTAATAGATATGCCTGAGAACCAAAAAGTTCTTATTTTTTTCATTAAAAAAGGCGCATACATGATGCGCCTTTTTTAAACTCTTTACCGTTAACTTTCCATGAATTCAGTACTTTTTGTACTCTTTCACCCTAACTATTTACCGGTAAAGTCCAGGACGCGCCAATATTAGTTGACGGCGTCTTTCAAAGCTTTGCCGGCTTTGAAGCTAGGAATCTTAGCTGCTGCAATCTCAATAGGCTGACCTGTTTGAGGGTTGCGACCAGTACGTGCAGCACGGTCTTTTACTGAAAAGGTGCCGAAACCGACTAATACTACCTGATCATCATTTTTAAGAGCGCCTGTTACTGCTTCGATCATGGCGTCAACGGCGCGACCTGCTGCAGCTTTTGGAATATCAGCTGAAGCGGCTACCGCCTCAATCAGTTCAGACTTATTCACACTAAACCCCTTTTGTTCGGATTAAATCAACTAAGTAAACGGGAATCATAAAAAGGATCTTACATATCCTTCATTTGCCCCTGAGCCTGCTCATCGCAAGGAATAACGATTTATACCAACTGCATATGAGAGGGTCAAGGTAAGTTTGGCAGAATTCACAGGCATTGAGGATAACTGCTCAGTTTACACCCAACTCGTATGAAAACCACGCCAGCCAAGGGCTGGCGCGCTTTCGGGCAGTCAGATTAATGAGTGCTGATCCTTGTAGACGACGACTTATTATCCTGCGCTTTTGCTTGCAAAGCTTCGTATTCTTCGTCTGTAAATGGTGTTGGCATGTGCTGTAAAGCCACCTCCAAAACCTGGTCAATCCATTGAACCGGAATAATTTTGAGATCTGCTTTGATATTGTCAGGGATCTCTTTCAAGTCCCTTTCATTATCATGAGGAATCAAAACGGTTTTGATGCCTCCGCGATGTGCAGCAAGCAGTTTTTCTTTCAACCCACCGATCTTCAGTACTTCACCACGCAGAGTAATCTCACCAGTCATGGCAACATCAGCCATCACAGGAATATTGGTTAATACTGACACCAGTGTAGTGCACATGGCGATACCGGCACTAGGTCCATCCTTGGGGGTTGCCCCTTCAGGAACGTGGATATGGATATCAGTATGATCAATAAAGTCCGGAGCAACACCCAACACCTGAGAGCGTGAACGCACGACGGTCATTGCAGCCTGAATTGACTCCTGCATAACATCACCGAGAGAGCCGGTTTTGATAATACGACCTTTACCCTTCACTGCAGATGACTCAATGGTCAGCAACTCGCCACCTACCTGAGTCCAGGCCAGGCCAGTTACCTGTCCCACTTGGTTTTCTTCTTCGGCTATGCCGTAATCAAACTTGCGAACACCAAGATAATCTTCGAGCATGTCTGCAGTCAGGTTGTCCACACTGTTGTTTTTATCTTTAACATGGCGGGTAACCACTTTGCGACACAGCTTGGCCACTTCACGGTCCAGGCCACGAACACCCGCTTCGCGTGTGTAATAACGAACAATATCGCGAATCGCATCTTCTTCAATGGTCAATTCGTTGGCTTTTAAACCATTGTTTTTCATCTGCTTGGGTATCAGATAACGGGTCGCGATATTAATTTTTTCGTCTTCGGTGTATCCAGGAATCCGTATAACTTCCATACGATCCAGCAACGGACCAGGAATATTCATCGAGTTTGACGTACAAATAAACATTACATCGGAAAGATCATAATCGACTTCCAGGTAATGATCGTTGAAGGTGCTGTTTTGCTCAGGATCGAGGACCTCCAACAAAGCAGACGCTGGATCTCCGCGATTATCCATGCCCATCTTGTCAATTTCATCCAGTAGGAATAACGGGTTCTTTACGCCGGCTTTAGCCATCTTCTGAACCAGCTTGCCTGGCAAGGAACCAATATAGGTGCGTCTGTGCCCCCGAATCTCAGCTTCATCCCTGACCCCACCCAGCGCCATGCGGATAAACTCACGATTTGTGGCTCTGGCAATAGACTCGCCCAACGATGTTTTACCTACACCCGGAGGCCCAACCAGACACAAAACAGGCCCTTTAATCTTTTTGACACGTTTCTGAACGGCCAAATACTCGAGAATACGCTCTTTAACTTCTTCCAGACCGTAATGATCTTCTTCGAGCACTTTCTCGGCACGAGCCAGATCGTGACGCACCTTGCTGCGTTTCGACCAGGGTACGCTTACCATCCAGTCAATATACGCCCTGACAACCGACGCCTCTGCAGACATGGGCGACATCATTTTCAATTTGTTCAGTTCGGCACGGGTTTTCTTCTCGGCCTCATCCGGCATCTTGGCCTTGGCGATTTTTTGCTCCAACTCTTCCATCTCGTTGGGCTCGTCGCCAATTTCTCCCAGCTCTTTCTGAATCGCTTTCATCTGCTCATTCAGATAGTACTCACGCTGGCTTTTCTCCATCTGCTTTTTAACGCGGCCACGAATGCGCTTCTCAACCTGAAACAGGTCAATTTCAGCCTCGATCAGACCCAGCAAATGCTCCAGACGATCGCGGATATCGAACATTTCCAGAATTTCTTGCTTTTGCTCCAGGTCCAGACTCATGTGTGCAGCAACGGTGTCAGCCAAACGTCCAGGCTCGTCAATACCTGACAAGGATGTCATGACTTCGGAGGGGACTTTTTTGCTCAGACTGACGTACTGTTCAAACTGGGTCATGGCTGAGCGAAGCAGCGCATCTGATTCTGCAGAAGGAATGTCTGTGGAAACCAGCTCTTCAGCTTCGGCACTGAAATAATCTTCTTCGTCACGGATACTGATGACTCGTGCGCGCTCACCGCCTTCCACAAGAACTTTTACCGTACCATCAGGAAGCTTCAACAGTTGTAGAATGTTGGATACAGTGCCAATTGAATATAAGTCGTCTTTTCCGGGATCGTCGTCGGAAGCATTGCGCTGGGCAAGCAGCAAAACCTGCTTACCGGACTCCATTGCCCGCTCAAGCGCCTTAATGGATTTTTCCCGGCCAACAAACAAAGGGATGACCATATGCGGGTAAACAACCACATCACGCAGAGGTAACAAAGGAAGTTCGATCGTATTCATATCCGTCAATTCAGTCTGCTCCATCTCTAACCTCTTTCATCTCGGCCACAACAGCCATGGATGATAAAAGAATGGGGGCTACTTGGGGGAAATACAACATTTCAGAGTCGAAAAAACAAAAAAAAGGAGCCTGAAGCTCCTTTTTTATACAAGTTTGGCGCTGACCACACAAGACTGATCAGCTTTTACTCAAAGACCACTCCAAACCTGCGGGTATGGTGATCGCTGTGAATGCAATCAATCCTCTGGAGCCGCCTTTTGCTGCTGGGGCTCTTCAGACTCAACATCGTTCGATTGATAAACCAGCAAAGGCTCAGATTCACCTTTGATGACAGATTCATCAACAACGACCTTGCTGACACCCTCTTCCGATGGAATCTTGTACATGGTGTCCAGAAGTACGGACTCCATGATTGAGCGCAGACCACGAGCTCCGGTTTTCCGCTCCATAGCCTTGTTGGCAACAGCCTCCAAAGCATCCTTGCGGAAATCCACTTCTACACCCTCCATTTCAAACAGTTTGCTGTACTGCTTGGTGAGAGAGTTTTTGGGCTCGGTCAGGATTTGCACAAGCGCCTCCAGATCCAGCTCTTCAAGGGTTGCAATCACCGGCAAACGCCCGACAAACTCTGGAATCAGGCCGTAGCGGACCAGATCTTCTGGTTCCAGATCCTTGAAGGTTTCGCCAACGTCTTTGTCGGTATCCTTGCTTTTGACTTCGGCGCCAAAACCAATGCCACCCTTCTCGGAGCGATCGCGAATCACTTTATCCAGGCCGGCAAATGCACCGCCACAGATAAAGAGGATGTTCGAGGTATCAACCTGCAAGAATTCCTGCTGGGGATGCTTACGTCCACCCTGAGGTGGCACAGAAGCTACCGTACCTTCAATCAACTTCAACAAAGCCTGCTGTACACCCTCGCCGGAAACGTCGCGAGTGATAGAGGGGTTGTCGGACTTGCGGGAAATCTTGTCGATCTCATCGATGTAGACAATACCCTGCTGGGCTTTCTCAACATCGTAGTCACACTTTTGCAGAAGCTTTTGGATGATGTTTTCGACGTCTTCGCCCACATAGCCAGCTTCAGTCAACGTGGTCGCATCAGCAATGGTAAACGGAACATTCAAAAGACGAGCCAGAGTCTCAGCCAGCAGCGTTTTACCACTACCAGTAGGCCCAACCATCAGAATGTTACTCTTACCTAACTCTACGTCTTCCTGATCTTTCTTTTTCTCACCAGCGCGCAGACGCTTATAGTGGTTATACACCGCTACAGCCAGAACCTTCTTGGCACGCTTTTGACCGATGACATACCCGTCAAGGATCTCGGAGATTTCCTGAGGTGTCGGCAAACGATCACTGCCGCCCTCTGACGCGCTCTCCTGAATTTCTTCACGGATAATATCGTTACACAGGTCTACACATTCATCACAGATGAAGACCGAGGGGCCGGCGATTAACTTACGAACTTCGTGCTGACTCTTTCCACAAAAGGAACAGTAAAGCAGCTTGCCGTTGTCATCCCCGCTTTCAGTGGTGTCGGTCATTAAACCTCTCCATCAAATCTCTTTTCTAAGGACTAACAATGCGTCCTACAGCTTATTTTTTCAAGGGTAAAACCCAGTAGATACCCACTATTGGTGCGATTTCGTAAGTTTTTAATTCCGACTCACAGGTTAAAACCAATGGTTTATAACTCTTGGTTACTAGAAAGGGGCGACAGGATGACCTCAATCACCTCCCCCGACCCTTTCATTTCGCAGTATCAGTTATTGGCCTGCGACACGCTTACTGAGCACCTCATCGATCAAGCCATATTCTTTTGATTCCTCAGCGCTCAGGAACTTATCACGCTCGGTATCCAGCGCAACCTGATCAACGGGCTGGCCGGTGTGATAAGCCATAATTTCGTTCAGACGCTGGCGGGTCTTGAGGATTTCCTGCGCATGAATGTGGATATCACTGGCCTGCCCCTGTGCGCCACCACTGGGCTGGTGAATCATAGTACGGGCATTTGGCAGACAATAGCGCTTGCCTTTCGCTCCTGCAGTCAACAAAAAAGCCCCCATACTGCAAGCCTGACCGATACACATGGTGCTGACATCAGGCTTGATGAACTGCATGGTGTCGTAAATGGACATACCTGCAGTCACAGAGCCGCCTGGTGAATTAATATACAGATGGATGTCTTTATCCGGGTTTTCAGCCTCAAGAAACAGAAGCTGAGCCACCACCAGATTCGCCATGTGGTCTTCTACCTGGCCCACCATAAAAATCACACGCTCTTTGAGCAGCCTGGAATAAATATCGAACGAGCGCTCACCTCTAGCCGTCTGCTCGATCACCATAGGAACGAGACCTGAATTTTGGATTTCTAACGACTGAGAATTAAAGTCTAATTTTGCCATGGGTTTTATTTGCTTCCTTAATCGACAAGCACACTGTTACTACTCATATCTGCCATTACTCAGCGGAATTCATACTGATCAGAGTAATTCAGACGTTGTGAATAGACTTGGCCTGAGCTTAAACCTTGCTGAAAAGATATTCCACCCCGAAGGCAGAATTGAAGGGGATATTGCCGCGAAACGGACGTTTCGCGGCGAGCTTGGATCAATAAACGATCTAAACGTACTGAGTTTACTCAGCGCTTTGGGCGGGCTTGATGACTTCTTCGTAGGTGCTATTGGTTTCAGTAACCTTGGCGCCGTCCAGAATGTGATCAACAACCTGATCTTCCAGAACAACAGACTCAACACCAGCCAGCAATTCACGGTTGTTGAAGTAATAGTTAACCACCTCTTCCGGATCCTGGTAAGTCGAGGCCAGCTCTTCAACCATTTCACGAACACGGTCACTATCGACTTTGATTTCGGAGGCTTTAACAACTTCGCCCACAATCAAACCCAGAGCTACACGACGCTCTGCCTGCTCGCTGAACATCTCATCCGGGAGCAATGACTTCAGATCCAAATTAGGTTGAGCACCACCAAACTGTTGCATCATTTGATTGCGCAGAGCTTCAATCTCACCTGCAACCAGTGCTTTTGGCAGCTCAACTTCGTTGGCTTCGATCAGCTTGTCCATAACCTGATTTTTCAGTTTGGACTTGGCAGCGTTTTTCAGTTCACGCTCCATGTTTTTGCGAACATCAGCACGGAACTGAGCTTCGTCATCACCTTCAACGCCATACTTGCTAAAGAACTCAGCGTTGAGCTCAGGCAGCTCTTGCTCGGACACAGAATTCACTTTTACAGCGAACTCAACAGCTGCGCCCTTCAGCTCTTCTGCGTGATAATCTTCAGGGAAAGACAGAGACAGAACTTTCTCGTCACCAGCCTTCAGGCCAACCAGGCCATCTTCAAAACCAGGGATCATGGAGTTAGAACCCAGAACCAGGTCCTGACCCTCGGCTTTTCCGCCTTCAAACTCTTCACCGTCTTTTGTGCCGGTGTAGTCGATATTAACCTGATCATCGGTTTGGGCTGCGCGATCGACCTGGGTCCAGGTAGCTTGTTGCTTGCGCAGTACGTCGATCATGTTATCAACGTCGGAATCCTGAACTTCAGCAACCAGTTTTTCAATTTCGAAACTGCTGGTGTCACCCAGAGTAATTTCAGGGTAAACCTCAAAAGTGGCTACGAACTCTACGTCCTTACCTTCAGCCATCTCTTTGGGCTCGATTGAAGGCTGGCCAGCTGGCTTAACATCTTCCTGCTGAACAGCATCGTAAAAAGAGCGACTCATGAACTCACCCAGAACTTCCTGGCGAACACCGGCGCCAAAACGCTGCTTAACCACTTTCAAAGGCACTTTACCTTTGCGGAAGCCGTTCAAGCGAACTGTTTTGGTGGCCTCTTGCAAACGTTTAGTAACTTCAGTTTCTACTTGCTCAGCTGGAATACCTACGGTCATACGACGCTCTAGGCCAGTGGTTGTCTCGATTGAAACCTGCATGGTGTTCCTCGTGAAAATCAGGTCAATACCTGTCGGTATGTCTGGGTCGTGGGTTCAGTGTGATCACTGAACCTCGCTTGTATGGTGCGGACGGAGAGACTTGAACTCTCACACCTTGCGATACTAGAACCTAAATCTAGCGCGTCTACCAATTCCGCCACGTCCGCGTGACTTGTTCTATCCAAACCTGCTCAACAATCAATCAAGTTTGGCGCAACTCATTGATTTTAGTGAAATTATCTTTCTGCTAAAACGGCTGCTCATTTAAGAGGGTGGCAATTCTGCCATAGACCCGAGTGCGGTTCAATACCCGGCGCCAGAACTTTGCCGTTTACCACACTGCAAAACTTGATAAGGCGTTGATTTCTCAAGGATGAAGGGCTTTCACCTGATAACCCTCCTGCTCCAGCAAGCCTCGCAGGCCTTCGCTGCCCACCACATGCCCGGCACCCACTACTACAAATAACCTTTCTCCCCTGCCCAGCCTTGCGGAAACCTTCTCTTGCATCATTGCGTTTCGGTCTGAAAACATCCGCTGAAAAAGCTTGTCTTCGCGATTTTCAAACGCACCATTGATCAGTGCAGTCAGGGAGGCCTCATCGCCAGCTTTCCATGCAGCCATAATAGCCCTGAGCGAATCCGGAGCCTTATGAAACTCGGTAAGCGTCTGCTGGAGAAAGGACGCTTCCTCATTGTCGCTCAACTCATCAAACAAGCTCATTTGCTCAGCAAAACTTTCCAATTCGATAATTGGCTGGCCAGGACGGGACTCCTTAAAGGTTTTGAGCATATAACGATCGATGCCAAAGCTTTCATCAAGTCCACTGCGGCGAATTTGAGCTGCCGTGATCTGCACAGCCACCAGCCAGGGCTGGAGCCGCTGAAAAGCTTCTACCGAAAAACCCAATCCTGATGAAATATCTTTCAAGGATTGCCATTGGGCCTCGCTGAGCCGATCCCGCAAGGTAACACCGGACGGCAGCCGCCCCCTGAGAGCCAATTGATAGCCCGCCTCAGCCTGATCAACAGCGGAGATGTCCAGCTCAACGACCAGTGAGTCGGAGTTATTAAAAGCCTGTTCGACGTATTCGGGTAGTGGGTATAAGGATTCATCACCAAAATGAATGGATCCAAACAAATAGGCTCGCCCACCGCTATCAGGTGCATCAACCTGCCACAGCAGAGGCTCGGCACAGGAAACCCAGGAAACCCATAACAGACAAAGGAGCCACAGGCGGCCACCTTTTAGAGGCATCATCATGCTTTTACAACACTCTTGAGGTAACTCGAACAGCAGAGATCAATATTCGATTCATTTGGGGAATGACACCAGCAGGACGGCATCTTGGTCGCCTGCCACCAGCAACTTGTTTTGTGACTCTGCGGCTATTAAACACGCCTCTTCGCCCTGGAGATTTTGTCCCTCGACGGCAACGGTTCCACTGACGCCTATTACCAGTGCATATCCCTCCCTGCTGAGTCGGTATGTTTCACCCGATTGCAAGGTAATACGCCAGACCTCAAAATCAGAAAAAGAAACCACCTCTTCAATCAGAACAGAGCCCCGGTCACGACGCTCAATAACCGGCAATGGTTGCAGCTGATGGTCACCAAGATTCATGCAGGCGACTGCTTTATCCGTATCCCAGTGATTTTGTGTTAATACTTTCTGGGCAAAAGACAAAATCTGCCGTTCATAAACGGGCGTCTGAAACTCGATGGTCCGCACACCATGCAGCAAAGAATGCGGGGTATAGCACGGCACTTTTAATACGCTGCCAACATCCAATGGCAAAGTCGCCTTATAAGCGTCCATGGCAAGCCGAAGGCCTTTTTCTTTCTGCAGCAACGGCTCAGGTAGCGATGCCAGCCACCGCTTTGTTTGGCTGGCGCTAACCGGTTCAGAAAGCCCCACTCCTGCCGCAAGTCGACACTGATCCAACTCCGCATCTATTTGCCGACGAACAGCCTCATAGGATTTCACTGCAGTCTGAAACGCCGACACAAACGCCTCATCGGTATCAAATTCTGCCCGTTTAAGCGGATCGAAACCTATTCGTATTCCACCGGTACCAGTAGGCCAAGCAGTTTTGTCCACATTGGTAACGACATAGACTTCCTGTTTTTCTTCATGAAGCTCAAAATACAAATCCCCAAACACCTCTTCAGGAAGAGGGTCGAGAATTTTAAGCAGATTTAAATCTTTGGCCTGCCCTGCAGTTAAATAGTCTGGCAACAGTGACAGGAACCAGGGCAGCGGCATGCAATAACGACCATCGGTGATTTGGGACTGACCGCGCTCTTCAATCCCGGTGTACCAGATTTCCTGTCCCCACGGTTTTGCGATGGAGATTGGCGAAAGTCGGATGCAAGTATCCAGAGATTGCAAAGGCCACTCAAGGGTATCCGAAGCGGAACGCATGTCTGATTCAGACACAACGCCACGACACACCTTCTCTGCCTGATCGGTGTGAGCCCCTAAAAGCACCTGAGAAATGCCCTTTTGCTGATCCAGAGAGACCAATGCCAGCAAGGTAACCGCAGGCGAATCCGGCAAGTAGTACTGCTGATAGTCATACCTGAAACACAACAAGCAGCTCTCACCGGCTGACAATTCAGTCAGTGCATCCCGTATATGACCCTCAGGATTGCTTACAACAGGACAACTCAACAAGGCTTTCTCCAGGCCAACGAACATTCAGCCATTGATACTTTTAATCATCGATAAAGACAGGGCGGGAAGTCTACCAGAAAGCCCCAAATCGCAAAATTACCAATTTTAGTCTCTTTCTTGCGATTCCAAACTCTAGAAACACAAAAGCCGGGTGAACCCCGGCTTTTGTTGTATAAGTGTAAACCCCGCCAAAAAGCTTCCAGCGGGGTTGATTTACACTTAAACGCGCTCGATAACGGTCGTAATGCCCTGACCAAGACCGATACACATGGTAGAAATACCCATGGTCCAGTCCTTTTCCTGCATTACCGTCAACAAAGAACCACTGATACGAACGCCGGAACAGCCAAACGGGTGGCCCAGTGCAATAGCACCGCCATTGAGGTTTACCTTAGAGTCCATATCGTCCAGCAGGTTCAGATCTTTCAATACCGGCAAAGCCTGTGCGGCAAACGCCTCGTTCAGCTCTACATAATCGATATCTTTGATATCCATACCCAGTTGTTTCAGGGCTTTTTGGGTAGAGGGCACAGGGCCATAACCCATAATGGATGGATCCACACCAGCAAGAGTAGCCGCGTTTACGCGAGCAATAGGCTTCAGGCCCAGCTCTTTGGCTTTCTCTGCTGACATAATCAACATGGCGGAAGCACCGTCGGTAATCTGCGAAGAAGAACCTGCAGTAACGGTACCACCCTGAGGGTTAAACGCAGGACGCAACTGGGCCAGACTTTCCACAGTGGTTTCCGGACGAATGGTTTCGTCCTGAGTCACCATAAAAGGAACGCCCGCTTCGTCGTGACCCATTACAGGGATAATCTCACGATCAAACTTACCTTCTGCACGTGCAGCTGCAGCCAGACGGTGCGAACGTGCAGAAAAAGCATCCATATCTTCACGCTGGATGCCGTGCATCAATGACAGCATTTCTGCTGTCATGCCCATGCTGCCTGCAGCTTTTGCAACAGACAACCCCAGGGCTGGGTTGATATCGACAGCGTCCATCATGTTCAGGTGACCCATGTGCTCAACACCACCAACCAGGTAGACATCACCGAGGCCAGCCTTAACATTGGCAACAGCGGTATGCATGGCGGACATTGATGAACCGCACAGACGGTTAACAGTTTGTGCCGGCACAGTGTGAGGTAAACCTGCCAGCAGACCGACCAAACGAGCCAGGTTCATCCCCTGCTCTTCACGCTGCATCACACAACCCCAGATCAAGTCGTCAATGGAAGCTGGATCAACTGCCGGGTTACGAGCCAGCAAACCTTTTACCACTTCTGCGCTGATGTCATCAGCACGAACATTGCGAAAACAGCCGTTCTTTGAGCGGCCCATCGCACTGCGAGCGTAATCAACAATTACGGCGTCTCTTGAATTCAAGCTCACGTCTTATCTCCTAAAATCGTTAGTTGGACCGCACTTATGCGTAATATTTTTTACCGGCTGCAGCCATTTCGCGCTGCGCATCGGTTGCTTCGTACAGTTTGCCAAGGTGCTTGTACTTGTCGCACATGGCAACAAAGGCCTCGACACCCATGCTGTCAATCCAACGGAAAATACCGCCGCGGAATGGAGGGAAACCAACACCGTAGATCAGTGCCATATCAGCTTCGGCAGGAGAGCCTACAATGCCTTCTTCCAGACAACGAGCAAGCTCAGTCGCCATAGGAATCATCATGCGAGCAATGACCTCTTCCTGATCGAACTCTTTGGTTTCAGCAACAACTGGAGCGATCAGGTCGTAAGTATCTTGCTTGGCAACTTTCTTAGGCTTGCCGCGCTTGTCAGTTTCATAGGTATAGAAACCTTTACCGTTTTTCTGACCGTAACGCTCGTTCTCGAACATGACATCGACTACAGTCTTGTAATCTTTGGACATGCGATCAGGGAAGCCTTCTGCCATCACGTGCTCGGCATGTGAACCGGTGTCAATACCAACAACATCCATCAAGTAGGCAGGACCCATTGGCCAGCCCCATTTTTCCATAACCTTATCAACTTTCTGGAAATCGGCGCCGTCACGTGACAGGCCAGCAAAACCGGCAAAGTAAGGGAACAGAACACGGTTAACCAGGAAGCCCGGGCAATCATTGACCACGATGGCTTTTTTGCCCATGGCGTTGGCGTAAGCAACAGTGCGAGCAACTGCTGTGTCAGACGTTTTTTCACCGCGGATAACTTCAACCAATGGCATGGCATGTACAGGATTGAAGAAATGCATGCCACAGAAATTTTCAGGGCGCTGCATGGCTTCAGCCAGGTGCGTAATGGAAATGGTAGAGGTGTTGGAGGCAATAATGGTGTCTTCAGAAACCGTTTTTTCAACGTCAGCCAGAACTGCTTGTTTGACTTTAGGGTTCTCGACGACAGCTTCTACAACCATGTCGACGTCGCCAAAACTGTCGTAAGACAGGGTCGCATCGATTTTGGCCAGAATACTGCCCATTTTCTCAGGAGTCATACGACCACGCGCAACTTGCTTGCTCAGCAATTTGTTTGCTTCTGACAATCCCAAATCCAGACCTGCTTGAGCAATGTCTTTCATTTTGATTGGCGTGCCTTTCAAGGCGGACTGGTAAGCGATACCGCCGCCCATGATGCCAGCACCTAATACAGCAGCGTGACCGATTTTCTTGTCCGCTTTCTTTTCCCAGCTTTTTGCATTCTTGGCGATCAACTGATCACTCAAAAACAGACCAACCAGGGATTTCGCAGCTTCGGTAGAAGCCACTTTTACAAAACCTTCTTTTTCTACTTGCAGAGCTTCATCACGGCCCAAGCCAGCAGATTTCTGCATACACTTCACAGCCACAACCGGGGCAGGATAATTTGGTCCAGCCTGACCGGCAACAAAGGCTTTGGAGGTTTCAAAAGCCATCATCGACTCAATGCCATTGAGTTTCAGTGGTGCTTTTTTCTGCTCACGACGACTCTGGTAATCCAGCTTGCCATCGATACACTGCTGCAACACATTCAGAGCTGCATCACGCAAAGCTTCAGGAGCAACAACGCCATCAACAACACCGGCTTTCAGTGCGGCTTCGGCCTTTTGGTCTTTACCAGAAGCAATCCACTCGATAGCCACATCTGCACCTGCAAGACGAGGCAGGCGTACGGTGCCACCCCAACCCGGGATCAGACCCAGTTTGGTTTCTGGCAAGCCCACTTTCGCAGCATTGCTGGCAATACGGAAATCACACGCCAGACAAAACTCGAGGCCACCGCCCAATGCGAAACCATTAATCGCAACAACAACCGGCACACCGAGATCTTCAAGACGATTAAGGTTTTCAGCGTTCTTACCCAAATGCTCGCCTGCAGCTTCAGGCCCCTGCTCAAACAGCGGGACAAATTCGCTGATATCAGCACCTACAATGAAAACGCCCTTGCCACTGGTCGCCAGAACCCCTTTCAGGTCTGCCGTATTTTCCAGCGCCGTAATGGCTTGTTCCAGCTCATTTACAGTGGCGCTGTCGAATTTATTCACCGACTCGCCCTGTAAATCAAAATTCAACTCTGCGATGCCTGCCTCAAGCATTTGCACCGAAACAGCGTTACCTTTAAAAATCATGTTCGACCTCGTAAGTTCCTTTCGATCTCATAAACCCGACTGAATATACACTCAACCAAAGGCTTAATCCTGCGAATGACTATTGCCGTGAAAGTAGCCTCGCCAATGACACTCCCCCCATATTTGGGAGCCCAGAGGACGAGACGCCGGAGTATAACCATTTAAAACAGTTGTTTGAACCACTCATCGTGACCCGATGGTATTGAAAATGAGTTCGCTTCCGCTGGTCCGACCCAAAACCCACACAATAAGCCTAAAAAATAGTCGACCCCATGGTTTGCCGCCACTCCGGCGAAGCTCATAGGGGGTAATTTAGGTCGGGGTTTAGTTGCACTCAGGGAATCGATGAACTCAAAAGCTCGCCATCAGGAAATAGACGCCACCACCCATTCTGCAGGCCCACCAATGGGCTCAAGACGAAACGGTGTTGGTGATTGCAGCGACAGACTGCTGCCACTGACCAAGTGATGCTCTACACCAAGGGCATGGTATTGCGCCTCACCTGCAACAAGAAGAATCATGGTTTGACCGCGAGACATAAGATTGACAACCGGGTCATCGGGTCTGCACTTGAATGAACGCAGCGTTAATTCCCTCCCTGCATTTCCTTGATAAGCAGCAAAGAATGAGCCTGTACCTTGCTCATGATCCTCATGGGAGACCTTGGCAAGCTGCCGATTCATGCTGATCGCGAAGAAATCAGTAAGAGTAATGGGAAAGCCTTTAAGAACTCGTTCCAGCGAGGAGACTGAGGGACTCACAGAGCCCTGTTCAATCACGGAAATAGCGCTATTGGGCACGCCGGCACGCTTTGCCAATTCCCTCTGAGACCAGCCGTAAAATTCACGAATCGCCTTTAATCGAAGTCCTAACGGTTCAGCCATGAAAATCTCGATCCATCTTGTAGCAAGATCTTCATCCTAGCAGTGGGTGTCGGCGCTGACCATATCCCACACGACTAGATTCAGTAACAAAATCAATCACTCAGGATTGCAAGAGCACACCATTTTCGCCGATCTACGAACCTAATGGCCATCCAGAAGTGCGTTTTACTGCAAACTGGCCTCTACCCATACAAGCCGAATTAATTGAAATTAAAGCATATCGGTGTAGCGGCTTTCTTTTTTGAAAGTCACCGGATGATCAAGACCGGGGATTCCGACAGCAGACTCAGAAAGGGTCAGACTGGCATCATCGATCATATTGGTGCCAAAGTTGTAGGTAATATTGAAGTTGCCATGAAGAACCGACTGGTCGTAGGCTTCGGCAGTTTCGATTACAGCATTCAGCCTGGCCTTATACCCAGTCATAACGTCCTTGCCATAACGCTTGGCCAGCATCTTTTCAACCACTACGGGCGCAAGCACAACGCCTGTGGCGTTATTGCCACCAAAGCCCTTGGTATTAATAAACGCCACATCAATTTGCTGCTTGGAGATGTCCGACACTGAGATAGACAGACGTTGCTGATGCACATCATCCGCCACCTGGTCTATGGTCTTGATGCCAGGTACAAGGTTGTATTTGAAAGAGCCCAAAGCAGCAATGAGCTGATCCCCACTGGCCGGCCCGATGGAATGCCCCACATAGGCCTTAACGGCAGCCACAGGCCAATCCGTGATACCGAACGTTTCAGCCACGCGATCCAACAATTCAGACTCGGTCTGACGGTTTGCTGGCGTGCTGGATCCGTGAGCATGAACCATGCTGCGGGTTCTTACCGATTCGTCACCAACGATTTCACGTGCAGAAGCCACAGCCTTGGCCAAGGTAATGTAATTGCCAGGCCCCGGCGCAGAAATGGATTTCTTAAAGCCATCGGCATTAATAAAGACATCGGTTACTGCCCCGTGAATCTGGGCGCCAAGTTCCACCACGAGCTCATCATCCATCAAAATGACGAACTGACAGGCTTCGGCGATGGTAAATCCACAGTTTTCACCAAATGGACGACTGGACCTTCTCAGGTCAGGCTCATCGGTACCCTCAACCTTTTTAAGTCCCTCATAGGTTCCCAAAGCACTCATGGCGGCAAAGCCATCAATAATTTCCTGAGTAATCGGCGCCTCACTGTTGCCCACAATCACGACACGTGATTTCCCGGACTGAATGGCTTCAATACCTTGCTTCAGGTTATACAGGAAGGTGGCGCAAGCTCCAGTGGTACAACCTGTCGTGCCGACACTACCCAGCACATAGGCATTAATGAAATCTGCGGGCATGGTATTTAACCCAAGCGGAAGCTGCTTGGCAGTAACACGCCCCCCCTTCAGGCGCGACTGCATCATCCCACCAAAACCGTTTTCATCCGATTGGCTCATCACACTGCCTGCGTAAACAGCAATTTCGTCAGGATGTACGGAAGACTTTACGGTTTCCCAGGGAATCCCCATGGATTGCAGCGCATCACTGACGCCAACAATGGTCATTTGAAGCCCCCTGGGGTGGAAGCGAGAACTGTACAGAGCCGCAGGATCAAACCCTGTTGGCAACTGCCCCGCCGATTTCACATCGACATTACGGGTAGAGTCGATTTTAACGTCACAGTTGTCCGCAAGATGCACACTGACATGAGAATCAGAATAGTCGGTTACAGTCCAGGAGGCTGGAATCGTTTTGGGAAGCTGGAATCGGGACAATAGAAAAGATGTGCCACTGCTGCCAGGGCCTACGGTGACGGACTGCTGCCAGGGGGCGGCATCCACATCGAAATAGGACTTCTCAATGCGTCGGATCAGGGTTGCCTGCATGATCTCATCGCCAAATTGAGACTCGATATCAGCCAATGTCAAACCGCCGCCGTCTTTAGACTTAAAACCAGATTCATCGGCTTCGATAATATGAGTCATCACTCCCAGGCCAGCCAGAGTTTCCTGTCTGGCCTTCTCATCCAGGCTTTCCAGAACCATACGGCGAAATCCATGGTGGAAAGAGCTACGACCAGCGGCATTGTAACCACCAAAACCAGCAATAATGGGCAAACGAGACATGGCAACTTTCCTTCTTTCAGTACTGGATCAGTACTTTGACTGTATTGGCGCAAAAGCTCTTTTATATTGGCGTTGAAATACTGAGGTCATGCTTCAAGGGTTAGCACGGGGGCTCAGTTGCAAAAAATATTTCAATAGTTCAGACGCTATGCACACTCTTTCATTCATTTTAGAAGGAGCCAAATAGATAAGTTACCGGTATAATGGACAAAAATTACGGTATTAGAGTCAGTCAGACCAGTTTTCAGTCATATCAGGCGCATAGCGCCCCATATTGGTACACAGATTATGAAGAAACGTCTTGGTGCGACCTTTTTGGTCATTGAAGACATGCTCGCCACAAGCATTACATTGCCTATTGAAATGATGAACGCAGCCGAGAGTGCAGCCAAAGGACGGGACCGCAACGCCATGAAGTTGAATATTGCGACAGCTGGCGCCCGCAAAGAAGCCATTAAAACTCGCTCTGGCTTCAACCTGACCCCGGAACTGAGTATTGATGAGATTGGCAGCAGTGACATGGTGATCATCCCGTCTCTGTGGCGCAACCCACGCCCAATCATCAGACGGCACCCTGAAATTGTCCAATGGCTGCAGCAACTGAATGAACAAGGCGCCATTCTGATTGCGGTCGGCACGGGATGCTGTTTTCTGGCTGAAGCCGGCCTGCTGAACGGTAAGGCCGCCACTACCCACTGGCACTATTTCGATCAGTTTCATCGTGACTACCCCGACGTGGAGCTGAAACGTCAGTATTTTATTACGCAGTCAGGCAACATTTATTGTGCTGCCAGCGTAAACGCCGTTGCCGATTTAACGGTTCACTTTATTCATCGCACATACGGTCAGGAAATTGCGACACACGTACAGCGCAATTTTTCTCATGAAATTCGTCGCCCCTATGAATCGACCAGCTATTACGACGATAAACATCGCTACCATCCTGACGAAGACATTGTTCAGGCTCAGATATGGCTGCAAGACAACTGCCAGAAAGAAATCCTGCTAAAGAATGTTGCAGAAAAATTTGACATGAGTGTGCGTACATTTAACCGACGCTTTAAAAACGCTACTGGCAAGACACCTTTACAGTACCTTCAGGAAATTCGCATCGACATGGCAAAAGATTTACTGCAAACCAGTAACCTGTCCGTCAGTGAAATTGCCTACAAAGTCGGCTATCAAGACATGGGGCACTTTTCGAGCCTGTTTAAAAAATTGCTGTCCACAACACCCAGCGATTACCGTTCTACCGTAAGAGCCAAATTGTTCACGGCAGAAACCTGACCCGCTGAAAAAGTGCCAGACCTAAGACAATAAGAACGGGCTTTAACATTAGCTCACTGGCTTTCTCAGGAAAGCCACATCCGCACCGGCCAGATCCAGCTCGGCCCCAAGACGATGCGCAATAAACTGTAAGGTTTGCTCATGAAAAAAAGTAATGTGGGTAGGATCATTCTTGTAGTGCCAGGATTTAAACGCTTCAATATCGACAACACGCTTGGTCATGATTCCAAGCACTCCACCGGACTTTAATAACATCCAGAGCCTGTCAATCACACTCATGGGATCCGCCAGGTGCTCTACCACTTCGGTGGCGGCTATAAAGTCGTATTGTTGTTGCAACACCGAGTCATCCGGATAATAGTAGAGATCGTATTTTTCCACTGAATGACCAGCCTCTTCCAGCATTGAGGCAAGTGCCGGTCCAGGCCCACAACCAAAATCCAGCCCATAAGCTTTGGGTGGAATACGCTCACAAAAAGGGTCAAAAAAGCGAGACAGGAAGCGACGATAAGACGGGTCTTCAGGATGGTTCTCGTGTTTATCGTACTCTGCTTTTTCCAGAACAGGGTCAAGGTGGAAGTCAGCGGGCACGTGAACCGATAAACATTGGGGGCAATGATAATAATCTCTGCGTCGATCTTGATAAAACTTCTCAGTTGAGCCGAGACAAAAAGGACACAATTCAACGTTACTCATACTTCCCCGAAAACCGACCACAACAGAGCCTGAACTTCTACAGAGATTGAACACAAAGGGCCTCATAAGAGGCCCTTAAAACAGTTTGAGATATTTCGGCTTCTCAGCCAGCCTTAACTTCAGGCTACCTTGTGAGGCACTGAATTCAGAGAAGCTTCTTTGCGCTGGCCAGTTTCAGAAGAACCTGATTGAATTTCAATGGTCCGAGGCTTCATGGCCTCTGGAATTTCCCGAACCAGCTCTACATGCAGCAGACCATTTTCCAGCCTTGCCGTCTGCACACGTACATGATCAGCCAACTGGAAGCGGCGCTCAAAGTTGCGTGCTGCAATCCCCTGATGCAGGAACTGCCTGTCACCCTGCTCTTCGGCTTTCTTGCCGGTAATCGTCAGTGTGTTCTGTTCGGATTGAATACTCAACTCGGACTCAGTAAACCCTGCCAAGGCCATAGTGATTCGGTATTCGTTTTCGTCGATCAACTCGATATTGTAAGGAGGGTAACCTCCCTGACTTTGATCGTTACGACTCAGGTTATCCAATATGGAAGCCATGCGGTCAAAACCAATGGCAGTGCGATAAAGTGGAGAAAAGTCTGTATTACGCATAATCATACCCTTACATTGAAGCAATATGTGATTTGTCGGCCTATCCTGCGATCAGGCCATTCCGTTAAGCCCCTCTCATGAGCAGGCTTACTTCATAAATATGGCTTCAGTGTTTTTTTTCAAGGGTCCTAAATTATTTTTTTATTATTTTTTTGAGGTGGTGTGGAACGAAGCGCTTAGCGCACAATCGCGACAGACTTGATTTGCGCCCATAACCGTTGACCGGTTTTTATCTGTAAATGCTCCGCCGAACACCTTGTGATTCTGGAAAGCAGCCGGGTCTGACCGGCTCCCAGTCTCACAAGGCACATGGCTGGATCTGTATCCTGCCCCACTTCCAACACTTTCACCGGCAGCCTGTTCAGGATACTGGAGTCGTCGTGTGACTCTTTAGCCAAACTGACGTCACGGGCCAAAATCCTTAGCCGTATTGACTGACCGAGACGCTCGCCTGAATCCCTTAGCCAAAACTCCCCGCCCGAAAACTCAGCACGCAACAGGTGCCACCTGGAGGACTTTTCCACCACCGCTGCCTCAACAACCATACCAGCTTCTGACGCAGGTAGTGGCACATCAATCCTGGACAAGACCTCATTGAGCCTCCCCTCGGCGACAACCTTACCATCCTCCAGCATGACCAGATTGTCAGCCAATCTTGAAACCTCTTCCATAGAATGACTGACATACAAAATCGGAACTTTCGACTCCTCTTTCAGGGATTCCAAAAAAGGTAAAATTTCCTCTTTTCTGGCTGAGTCCAGGGATGCCAGTGGCTCATCCATCAGCAGCAGCTTTGGCTTAATCAGCAGCGCTCGCGCAATAGCCACCCTTTGACGCTCCCCGCCCGATAACTGATCAGGCAATCGACTCATTAGCGCTTGAATCCCCATTAACGAAAGGATATGGCTATAAAACTCTGCAGACGGCTTGTCTGATATTCTTCGAATGCCGTATTGAATGTTCTGCTCGGCAGTTAAATGCGGAAACAAGCCAGCCTCCTGGAAGACATAGCCTATGGAACGCTTGTGTGGAGCCAATAAATTTTCCTGATCCTGCCAAACCTCTCCGCCGACCTGAAGCCTGGCAATAAATCCCTCTGAGCATGCTTTTTTGTTAAAAGATTGCAGCCCGGCGATGCACCGAAGCAGAGTTGTTTTGCCAGAGCCCGAGTGCCCATAAATGGCCGTTACGCCGCTCATGGGCAGGCTGACATCGATGTCCAGAGAGAATGTATCAGGTCTGTTTTTATCACGGGCGGAGTACTTAAAAGAGAATTGTGCGTCGATGGTCTTTTCAGTCACTTGTCAGATCCCATACCCAATACGGGACTTGGCAAACTTTCTCTGGTACACGGACAGAGCCAACAATACGGCAAACGAGAACACGACCATCACCCCCGACAAACTGTGCGCATGGGTATAATCCAACGCCTCAACGTGGTCGTAAATTTGCACCGAAACCACCTGTGTTTCACCGGGTATGTTGCCACCAATCATTAAAACCAGGCCAAACTCACCGACAGTGTGGGCAAACCCCAGAATGGCTGCGGATATAAAACCAGGTTTGGCCATGGGCAACACGACAGTAAAAAAACGATCCCAGGGCCCCGCCTGTAAAGTAGCCGCGACTTCTAAAGGACGCTCACCCAGCGCCTCAATGGCATTCTGTATCGGTTGAACGACAAAGGGTAAGGAATAGAAGATTGATGCGACAACCAGCCCCTGAAACGTGAATGCCAGGGTTCCAAGTCCCAGAAACTGGGTCAGCTCACCCAGCCACCCTTGGGGGCCCATAGCGATCAGAAAGTAAAAACCCAATACCGTCGGCGGCAATACCAGCGGCAACGCCACCACCGCGCCAACGATGCCCCTCCACCAGGAATCCCTGCGAGCCAGCCACCAGGCTATGGGAGTACCGATAACCATAAGGCAAAGGGTAACCGTGGTCGCAAGGCGCAGGGTTAATCCAATTGCAGCAAGATCAGCCTCAGAAAACATCCCGCTTTCCCACAAAGATTCCGCGCCGCTTCATACGTTTCCGATCAAATACCATTTAGCGTCAATTAATTGTCCCCGCTTTAATCCCAGGCGGGGTTGTTACATCGGACGCATTAAGCGTCAATGAACTTGTGATGGCAGATCATACACCAGTTTGCAGACATTGCTTTAGTGCAGACTCGAGATCAGGGTAGGAAAACTCAAAACCGCTGCGCACAATCTGTTCAGGTACAACCCGCTGACCGCTGAGGAGCAACTCCTCCCCCATTTGGCCAAACAGTAACTTAACCGCCATGGATGGCATGGGTAACAACGCAGGCCTCCTCAGCTGTGCCGCGAACTGTCGTGTGAATTCCGCATTTGTTACGGCATTGGGGGATACTGCATTGATGGGCCCATGCAAGGTTTCGTGCTCCAGCACGAACAGTATCAGGCGAACCAGATCCTGGCGATGGATCCAGCTCATCCACTGCCTGCCGTGGCCTATTTGACCACCAACCCCCATAGAGAATGGTTTTTTCAGCTTCTCGACCATTCCGCCATCAGCCCCTAAGACAACACCGATTCGCAAACAGCAAACCACAGAGCCTAATGCAACAAACCGGGTAGCCTCCTCTTCCCAGCCTTTGCATAGATCATAGGCAAAACCAGGGTGGCTTCGGCCCTCCTCATTCAGCAACTCATCATCGTGCGCCCCATAAAACCCGACTGCCGAGCCAGAAATTACACGCTTGGGGGCCTGATCCTGCTGCCCGTAATACTCAACCAGGGTCCGGGTTAGCCCAATTCTGCTATCTTTAAGCTCTGCCTTGCGTCGGGAGCTCCAACGCTTGTCAGCAATCCCCTCTCCAGCCAGATTAATAACCAGCTTCGGCAAGGGATTGGGAAGCGCCGTCAGGGAATTCACATAGTGAGCTTTACTGTTTGCCCCAGCTCCACCACCTGGCTGACGACTCAGAACCCAGCATTCGTAGCCAGCATCTGCCAAATGCGATACCAGAACACGACCGATAAATCCGGTGCCGCCCGTGATAAGGACTCGCCCCTTATCGGTATGCTCAATAGATGTTGTACCTTGGTGAGTAACCATAATTGCTCCTTAATCACCGATCAGTTTAGCAGGAGCTTGCTTCACAGCGAGAAATAGGCGCATGGTATAAACGAGAACAGGCGACAGCCAGTATTGCCTGACTGTCGCTCACCCGGCAAGCCGGGTGCGAAGGTGTTTGAAATTGCTTTTAGAAATCGCCGATCAGAGACTTTTTGAACATCACCAGGCGCGGGCGGGACAGTCGTTTGGCATCGTAGATAAACACATACTCTGCACCATCATCTGATGCAGGAATGGTGCGACGGAACTTGTGACGACCAACTTCAAAAATTTGACGGCCTTTAGTAACTACAGAGTCAACGCGGTACTGGTCACCTCCCAGAAACTCAAAACTGGCAGCGTCTATTTTATTTCCTTCCAGGGCCAAATAACGAAAGGTCGGACGACCTGCACTCGAAGAAGACAGCAATTTTTCCAGCCGGGCAACTTCTTTTTGCGCGTACTCGAGTGCCTCTTTATCAAGCTCACTCAGTTCTTCCTTCTCAGAATCGCTGAAATCTTCTTCAACTGCTGACGCAACTGGCTCTTCGACAATGGTGGCTGAAGACTCGTTTTGGCCGGCAGCCGCAACCTCTGCAACTGCTGGCTGAGAAGTGGCTGGCGGCTCGATTACCGGCATAGCTGCAGCTGCACGTTTAGCAGCCTCAGCCTGACGCTTTTCTTCAGCCATACGTCGCTCAGCTTCTGCGCGCGCCTTATCAGCCTGGGCCAGACGGATTTTGGCCATTCTCTTTGCTGCTGCGACTTCACGCTCCTGAACCTCAATACGCTTTTGAGAATCTGCCACCTGCGCCTGCAATCGGGCTTGAGTCTCCTGTAACTCTTTCATGGACTCCTGAACACGCTCAAGACGTCGGGTACGGGTACGCACACCGCGCTCAGACATTTTCAAAGCATGCTCAGATAAGTTGAAGGCTCGCTGATTATCTTCGGAGTTATTCGCAGCAAGATCGCGCTTGGACTTTGCGTGCTCCTGTTCGGCGGCAGCCAACTCCTTCTGTGCGGTTTGTAAATCTTTCTGGGCGCGCTCAAGTTTATAGTCGTAACCAAAAAGCTCGTTTTCAATATCTTCCAGCTCTGATGAGCGGTTTTCGAACGCCTGGTAGAAACGGTCAAGCTTGTCTTCTTCCTGACTGACGGTTCCAGCTAAGATAGATTGTGAAGACGATAAAATAAGGGCTGATAGGACTAACTGTTTGATCATTTTCTGTACATCTTGGATATTGGGTTGTCTTCCGTAACATCCTGAAAAACAAAAAGCCTTTAGAATGCGGGTTTCAAGTAAGTTTCACTGTACCGAGCAACCCCTTGAATTACAAGAGAATCCCCTCTCATTGCGGGGCAAAAAACAACCAAATAAAGTAAACTTAGACCAGACATACATTATTTTTTTGCCTCAGGGAGATATCAGTGTCCTGCTACCAAAATATACTCTGTGCCATTGACCTGGATGCCAACAGCTCCAGGATTCTGAAAATGGCAATCTCACAAGCCGGCGGCCAAACCAGCAAGCTACAAGTCATACACACCTGCGAGCACCCCATCACCGGATACGGTGAACTGACTGGCAGCAATCTTCCAACCACAGAAGCTCAAATCAGACAAAAGGTCTATCCCGAGTTCAGAGCCATTCTGGAAAAGCATGAAATTCCTGCCTCTCAAGGGCACATCGAGTTTGGGCAACCCTCTGAGGCCATTCACAAACTGGCCACACAATTATCATGTGATCTGATTGTCGTCGGTAGCCATGGCCGGTCCGGACTGCAATTACTGCTTGGATCAACCTCCAATAGCGTTCTCAAGCACGCGCCCTGTGATGTTCTGACCGTGAAAGTTGAATAGGCAGGGACTAATGAAATCAGGCGTGAAATCGGGTTCACGGCCGTATATGAAGGGAATCTTGAAGAGATTATCCGAATAAATCTAGCACGGTGTATCTGAACCGCCAAGACATTTTCGGCTATTTCGAATTTTATTTGATTCTTCGCATTTTATTACAAAAAAACACTTGAATTTAAAACTGCCAGAGGCAATATAAATTTCAAAGGTGGCCGCCTTAGCAAGAACACTTCTAGCCTTAGCTAGAACTTCTCTAGATCCATAGGAGCTACTAATTATGCACAACATGAATAATGTCGTTTACCGTGACCTGGACGCCTCTCAAGCACTCACCAGCACCATCGACAAAAAGCTCAAAAAGCTTAATCGGATCTCCTCGCAAATTCAGAGTAGCCGGGTTGTGTTAGACAGTCCGCACCAACACAAACATAAAGGTAAACTCTATCGCGCTCAGATCGAACTGGGAGTCAAAGGCAATTCCTTCACGCTGCATCAGGACGACACTTCTATTCATGTCGCTGTAAGAGATGTTTTCAAAGCGGCCGAAAGAAAGCTTAAAGAGGTTACCGCCAAACAAAACAGCAAACCATCCGGCAAAAATATTCTGGATCTGGTTGAATCCCCTGAAGACAACGAACTTCACTAATTCAATATTAATATTTAGAAGTCAAACTCGGAAGTCGGCTCTGGCAACAGAGTCGACCTTTACAATATAGAACTACCCCCCTTCAGATTGCCCAATAAAATTCCAAGCCACTCAACACACTGCCGTCATTATCTTTCAGCGACTTTTTAATTCTGTGGTCCTATGCCAAACTTCAGTGATGCAATCACTATCGGCAATAAATAAGACGGACCTATGGCCAAATACATTCTTTCGATCGATCAGGGCACGACCAGTTCAAGAGCGATCATTTTCAACGAACAAGGTCTTCCACTCCAACAAGCGCAGCAAGAGTTCGAACAGATCTTTCCTGAAGATGGCTGGGTAGAACACGACCCAGAAACTATCTGGCAAACTACCCTTGAGGTATGCCAACAAGCCATACGGCAGGCGCGACTAAACGCTTTCGATATAACCTGTATTGGCATCACCAACCAGCGGGAAACCACAGTTGTCTGGGATAAGAATACCGGCAAGCCAATTTACAACGCCATTGTCTGGCAAGATCGTCGAACAGCCGAGACCTGTGAGACATTGAGACAACAGGGCCGGGAACCAATCATCGCGGGTAAAACCGGCCTGCTGATCGACCCTTACTTTTCGGCCACAAAAATCCATTGGATTCTGGAAAACATAGAAGGCGCCAAAGAAAAAGCTCAGCAAGGCGAGTTGCTGTTTGGCACCATAGACAGCTTTCTCTTGTGGCGTCTGTCTGGCGGCAAAAGCCATAAAACCGATGCCACAAATGCATCGCGCACCATGCTGTTCAATATCCATGAGCAGCAGTGGGACAACGACCTGCTTGACCTGTTTTCTATCCCCAAATCCATGCTGCCTGAAGTTTGTGATTGCAGTGCAGACTTTGGCTCCACCCTTCCCGAATTACTGGGAGCCGAGATTCCCATCACAGGAATTGCAGGAGACCAACAAGCGGCACTGATCGGTCAGGCCTGCTTCAAGCCCGGCATGGCGAAAAGCACCTATGGCACGGGCTGCTTTATGATTCTCAACACCGGCAAAACTGCCGTGCAATCGGAAAACCGCCTGCTCACGACCATTGGCTATCGCCTTAACGGTGATGTCACCTATGCCATTGAAGGCAGTATTTTCATAGCCGGAGCGGCCATTCAATGGTTGCGCGACGGCCTGCAACTTATCGATCACGCCTCTCAATCGGAAGCCTTGGCAGAGAGTGCCGATCAAAAATCCGGTGTTTATCTGGTACCAGCCTTTACCGGCCTGGGAGCCCCCTATTGGGATCCTAATGCACGAGGCGCCATTACCGGGCTGACTCGCGACACAGGCATTAAGGAGATCGTTGCTGCAGGCCTCAGGTCCGTCTGCTACCAAACCCGGGATCTTCTCGAAGCCATGGCAGCTGACGGCGCTAGCCTGCCCTCAACATTGCGGGTAGACGGCGGCATGGTTCAAAACAACTGGCTGGTGCAATTTCTGGCCAATCTGTTGAACACCGATGTAGAGCGGCCCCAAATCACTGAAACCACAGCACTGGGAGCCGCCTATCTGGCTGGCTTGCACAGCGGGATATTCTGCTCTTTAGAGCAAATTCAGAAACTCTGGGCCTGTGAACAGAAATTCAGCCCCGAAATGAAAGAGGCTACAAGGGAAAAGCTGTACCAAGGCTGGCTTGATGCGGTACGGAGGGTCACATCTCACTGAGATGGGCAGAACAGATACCCCAAAACGAAAAAAGCCCCCAAATTTGGGGGCTTTTAAGATGGGGTGGACGATGGGACTTGAACCCACGACGACTGGAATCACAATCCAGGGCTCTACCAACTGAGCTACGCCCACCATTGATCGTTGCCTTCTGACACCTGGTTAATGTCAGACCTGCCTGCGCGAAGATGGCGCGCCCGGCAGGATTCGAACCTGCGACCATCCGCTTAGAAGGCGGATGCTCTATCCAACTGAGCTACGGGCGCACTGTTTATTGCCGAGGGGCAATTTGGGTGAGCCCTGGACTCAAAGCCTGTAAAGGCAGCCTAGACTAGGCTCGAACTTTGAAATAGTGGTCGGAGTGGAGGGATTCGAACCCCCGACCCTCTGGTCCCAAACCAGATGCGCTACCAAGCTGCGCTACACTCCGACTTGTCTTAAGTGGCTGTTGCCGCTGAAGAGGTGCGCATATTACCCATGCACCCTTACCTCGTCAACGGCTTTTTTCAAAAAAATGTTCAACAAATGCAGTAACTTAGCCGAGCCTTTTCATAAACATGGCTCAATTGGTCATTCTTTGTTCTGGCCGCTTTATTATGCACCAGCTTAGCCTTGCAGGCCCCTTACTTCCAGAAAAGAAAGAATGATCAGGAATATCAAGCACATATTGGCCTGGACACCCCGCATGTGGGAGAATAGCCACCTGTTTATTACTCCTTTTTGACCACTCTATAGAACGGGAACCCTCGATGTCTGCACTGGTACTGGACGGCAAAGCACTCGCGCAAAAAACTGAACAAGAGCTTTCAGGCCGCGTCACCGCTTTAAAAGAAAAAAGTAATGGCCAAACCCCCATTCTTGCCACCATTCTGGTTGGCGGGGATCCGGCATCAGCCACATACGTCAAAATGAAAGGTAACGCCTGTACCCGAATCGGCATGGATTCCCTGAAAGTAGAAATGTCTGAAGAGACCACTACTGAAGAATTGCTGGCCAAAATCGACGAGCTCAACAACAACCCAAATGTACACGGTATTCTGCTGCAGCATCCGGTACCGGCCCAAATTGATGAACGCGCCTGTTTTGACGCCATTGCCCTGGAGAAAGACGTAGATGGTGTAACTTGCCTGGGCTTTGGCCGCATGAGCATGGGCGAAGAGGCCTATGGTTGCGCCACTCCTAAAGGCATTATGCGCTTGCTAGAGGCCTACAATATTGATATTGCAGGAAAACATGCCGTAGTCGTTGGCCGCAGCCCTATTCTGGGCAAGCCTATGGCGATGATGTTGTTAGGTGCCAATGCCACCGTCACCATCTGCCACTCACGCACACAGGGGCTGGAAGAGCACATCAAACAGGCTGATATCGTCGTTGGTGCCGTTGGCAAACCCGAATTCATCAAAGCCGACTGGATCAAAGACGGCGCCGTAGTGGTTGATGCCGGCTATCACCCGGGCGGTGTGGGCGATATTGAACTGGAACCTCTTAAGGACCGTGTTGCTGCGTATACCCCGGTACCGGGTGGTGTGGGCCCAATGACGATCAACACCCTGATTTATCAATCCGTCGATTCAGGCGAAAAGAAAATACTCTGATCGGATTGAAAATACACAGGGGCAGCAAGATGCAAATCCTGCTGCCCTTCCTCCAAACCAACCACTACAGACCAACCGGCTCGGAGTCCCATTTTGACACCTGCGGAAACCCTTCCGGTCATCTATCAGGACCAGCACCTGATTGCTGTCAACAAACCCACCGGGCTGCTGGTACATCGCAGCGAAATTGACCGCCACGAGACCCGCTTTGCCCTGCAAATCGTCCGGGATCAAATCGGACAGAGAGTCTACCCAGTTCACCGACTTGATAAACCCACTTCGGGTGTATTGGTCTTTGCCCTGGACTCTTCTTCTGCTCGTTCAATCAGTCAGGCCATTGAAGATAAGGCCGTCCGTAAAACCTACCATGCGGTAGTCCGTGGTTATATCGACCATCAGGGGCAGATCGATTACGCGCTGAAAGAAGAGCTGGACAAGTATTCGGACAAGAAGGCACGTCAGGACAAAGCGCCACAAAGTGCGCAGACGGATTACCGTCGGTTGGCGACCATAGAATTACCCGTAGAAATCGAAGGCTACCCGCAAAGCCGCTACTCTCTGGTGGAATGTCTGCCTGCAACCGGCCGCAAACATCAGATTCGACGCCACATGAAGCACATCAACCACCCGATTATTGGAGATGCCAAACACGGGCGTGGTCGACACAACCGCTATTTCAAAGAAGCGCTCAATGCCGGGCGCCTCTTGTTGCACGCCAGTCAGATGCAGGTGCCACACCCTGAGACTGGCGAGACTTTGGTGTTCAACGCCCCCGTTGATGAAACACTACACCAGCTTCTGGAACGGTTTGACTGGCTAGAGGCTCTTCCCAAGCAATGGCACAAAGAACAATTAAGGAATTGAACCCATGCGTTTAGATAAATACGTCAGCCATGTCAGCGACCTGTCTCGCAAGGAAGTCAAACGCCTTCTTCGTGCTGGCTATATCACTGTTGATGGCGAGGCCATTAAAGACCCCTCCACTTACATCAGTGAAACCATGGAAGTCTGTGTCGACGGGGAACCCTTGGAAGCCCCCCGCCCTCGTTATTTTATGCTTCACAAACCCCAGGGGTATGTCTGTGTCACCAAAGATCAAGACCATCCCACGGTTCTGGAATTGATTGATGAGCCCAACAAAGACAAATTACAGATTGCAGGCCGGCTGGATATCGACACCACTGGACTGGTTTTAATTACTGATGACGGCAAATGGAATCACGCGATCACATCCCCGAAGAGGGAGTGCAAGAAAACCTATTACGTGACGCTCGCCAGTGATATCAGCAGTGATACCGGCGCGCAATTTGCCGCCGGCGTAAAGCTTGACGGCGAACTGAAACCCACCTTGCCGGCAGATCTGGAAGTTCTCTTTTCCAATGAAGCACGCCTCACCATTTCCGAGGGTAAATACCATCAGGTTAAGCGTATGTTTGCCGCGGTTGGCAATAAAGTGGAAGAATTACACAGAGAAAAAGTCGGTTCCATTGTATTGGACCCCGACCTTGAGCCCGGAGAATATCGAGAACTTACAGAAGATGAAGTTCTCAGCGTTAAGGTATAAGTCCCACTATGTCCGACACCAGCTTTCAAATTCTGTTGCCTTTTTTGCAAGACACACAACCCCACACTCTCTGGATAGCGGATGAAAATGTCTTGCTGGCGGGTAAAGCTGTCAGTCCACACGACAACCTTAAAGTCATCACCAATCGTTACGACGTGTATCAGGACTGTCTCAGACGCTCATTTGACATACGCTTTAATGATTATGATTTAAGTCATATTGAAGACAGCAGTGTGGATCAAATCGTTTATCGGATTTCTAAAGAAAAACTGGTGGTACATCACCTGATTAATGAAGCCTTTCGCACCCTCAAACCCGGCGGAAAGTTGATCATTAGCGGCGAAAAGAATGAAGGGGTAAAATCTTATATCTCCAAAGCTGGAAAACTGCTGGGAGAAAACGTTTCAGCCAAAAAGAATGGCAACGGGTATATTGGCATTCTCAGTAAGCAATCTTCATTCTGCCCAGACCATCTGCTGGATGATAAACACTATCCAAGAATTCGTGAGATTGGCACAATCAATGAACACGCCATTCAGAGCAAGCCCGGGCTGTTCGGGTGGGAGAAAATTGACCAGGGAAGTCAGCTGTTAATGGATACGGCCGATCAGTACTTTGCCTCCAGGTCTTATCCTGCCTCTGTGCTGGATCTGGGCTGTGGCTATGGTTACCTCACGCTGAGAACCCTAAACTGGCCCGGAGTCGATCGACGTCAAGCCACTGACAACAACGCCGCTGCAGTGGCCTGCTCTACAGCGAACTTCAATCACTTCAAGCTGGCAGTTACCGTATCGGCAGATGATTGCGGCTCCAGCATCACATCCCAGTTTGACTGTGTTCTGTGCAACCCTCCATTTCATCAGGGTTTTTCTGTCGACTCCGGCCTGACCACCAAATTCCTGAAAAACAGTGCCGCGCGATTAGCCCCGAGCGGCATTGCCCTGTTTGTAGTCAACCAATTTATTGGTATCGAAAAAAGGGCTTTAGAGTTCTTTAAAAAAGTCGAGCCCCTGGCCAGTGACAAGCAATTCAAAGTTCTGGCTCTGTACAAATAAGGCCTGCACGGCCTGATCCATCAGCCTTCGGAATTCCCAGGAACAAATCGGGGCCAAGTCACAAGGCGGCCCCGGCAGGGTTAGCCCCGAATAAAAATGCCCCGGGAAATCGGCCCAACTCCCCGGGTTAATTTTTCTTCTATAATTATGGAGAAATGATTAATTTCTGCTACGGGATGAGTTGGAATGCCATCAGTAAATCCGATTACGCGGCCTGCGGCTGTTGCCGGAAGTTTTTATCCGGCACAGGCGGATCGATTGCGCAGCTCCGTACAAGCTCTTCTCATGGATGCTCAGGGTCGAATTAACAAAGAGAATTTCAGCGACAATCCTCAGGCACTGATTGTGCCTCATGCCGGCTACATTTACTCCGGTAACATTGCTGCCTCTGCCTATGTCAGCCTACCGGCCCCTGAGAAAATCCGCCGGGTTTTACTGCTGGGTCCAGCACATCGTGTGAGCTTTCACGGTGTTGCGTCACCGGATTGTGATCGTTTTGAAACACCTTTAGGTGAAATTCAACTGGATACCCGTGCGCTCTACCAGCTCAAACAGCAGCTTCTCATTAAAGATGATAAAAAAGCCCATCATTCAGAGCACAGCCTGGAGGTGCAACTTCCCTATCTTCAGGAAACTTTGGGGAAATTTGAGCTGGTCCCCCTGCTTGTAGGTAATGTTCCTCCTCAGCATATCGCCCAGATTATTGACGATCTTGTCGATGAATACCTGCAGGAAGGCTTGAGTCTGGATAACTTTCTAACCATCGTCAGCTCCGATCTGAGCCACTTCCATGAATACCAGACCGCAAACATTAAAGACAAAAGCACTTCGGAAGCCATCTGCCAGCGCTCTTCTTCCCTAAGCGGTGATGAAGCCTGCGGCTGCAGGGCAATCAATGGACTGATGATGAGTAATTTTGCTGCGCAGCTTGCTGTTCAATGCATTGAACGTGGTAATTCAGGTGATACTTGTGGCAACAAAGATCGAGTGGTGGGATACGGTGCTTTCGCTCTGACAAGCAAAACCCGATCAGATTCAACCTCACTGACCAACAGGACTACAGCGGCCAAGAGACACCCAAGTGAAACCAACCCGAAGCAGCAGGCTCCCTCTGTTTTAAAACCAGAACCCACCGACCGAGAAACAGACCGCAGCTACCAACCGATTAAGCTGAACGCCTCCGAGAAACGTTTCCTGCTGAATCTTGCTCGCTCAGCTATCGAGCATCATCTGAATCCAGACATGAAACTGCTCTCTGGATCCATTCCTGAAATTGTCAACAACAACTGGAGCTGTTTTGTAACCCTGAAAAAGCATGGAGAACTGAGAGGTTGCATGGGGGCACTGCAAGCCTACCAACCCCTCTATTTCGACGTTATTGAACACGCTCAATCCGCCGCGTTTCGCGATTACCGCTACCAACCTGTGACAGAAGATGAATTGAAGTTGATCGATATCGAAATTTCTGTGTTGTCTTCTGAATACCCTATCGAATTTTCATCTGAGAGAGATTTCCTGCAACAGATGACCCCCGGACAAGACGGCATTACGATAGAATCGGGACACCACCGCGCTACCTTCTTGCCCACCGTATGGGATCAGCTTAAAACCGCTGACGAATTCTTACTGCACCTTAAACAAAAGGCAGGACTTACTGTAGGAGCCTGGCCAGATGATATCAAAGCCTGGCGTTACTCTACTGCGCAATTTTCGGAGAAAGATTTCAGCTGATAAATTGGGGCGTTAAAGGCTGTGCCATTGACGAAGTTGGTAGTTAAGACGGCAACTGGCTTTTGTTTGATCAAGCTCTTTAAAACTCATGAGATTTTGTCGAAACTCGGTCCGAGAAGTTGTCTGCTGTGTAAACAAAGTCACACAATTCGAATACAGCGGAGTCGTAAACTGATACACCTGTTGCCAGGGGTTAATACTTTTATCAAGCCAAAAACAGTTTGCCAGAGCTTTGTGAGTATCAAAATTCACAACCACAGAACCCTCTTCCGTCACATTCTGCTTTAAGGTGGCACACCAACTTTCATCAAGGGGTACCGCCCTGCAAGGCTCACCGCCCTCTTCCCCAAAAAGATCGTCAATAATCAAATCAAACGGCGGCCCCTGATATTGCTTTAACCATTGGACCGCATCAGCCTCGATCAGCTGAAAGGCGTCACCACGCACATGGAAAAAACGTTTTGCAACCTGCAAGTGAATCCTGTTCAGCTCAACGCCCATAACGAGCTCCGGCTGTAGAAAATACTCTAATTGCTTCATGACGGCACCACCACCCACGCCCAAAACCAATACTCGCTTGACACTGCCTAAAGGGTGGAAGAATGCTGGCAGCAACAGCAGATCCCATACCGACCCGGCGACGGGTCGAGAAGGGCTGTATTGGCTATGAAATACACCATTGGTGTAAAGACGTCGGGTACGTCCAGCGGAACGTACTTCGTAATGGTCAAGCTCGTTATCGCGGGAAACTTTTTTTTGCCAAACAATAGCCATAAATAACGGATGTAATGAATAAGTTCGTTTAGGTCAGAGGAACAGGCTATCAGGAGTAGTAACGCTTCAAGGTATCCAGAGCTCCGTTTAGCTCGGCCAACTGAGAATCACTGCCCCCTCGATCGGGGTGTAAAATCATGGCTTTTTCACGGTAGCGTTTTTTAATCTGCACCATCGTCACTGGCTCCTGTAACCCCATCAGCTCCAGCGCTTCGAGACGATCATCCTGAGCGCCATATCGCCTCCAAAAGCTGTTCAACAATTCATCCACTGATTCAGTGGATGCAGATGTGAAGGTTTCCCAGGATAGATAGTAATCAGCCAACAACGGACTGACCTCAGTCAGTTCCTGCTGGTTTTCATCCCATTCCTCCTGGAGTCCAGCGCGAGGAGTAAAAACAATCGATAAAGCAGAAATCGTTAAACAGCCTGCTTGCGAGTCTATAAACTTGTTTCGCAACTGGTAGAGGGCATTCATGACCAAAAAATGGGTCTGAAAAAGGCCAAGTGATTCCCGCCCATAATCGGGCGATAAATAGTTCAAATCGATCAAATGACGAATAACAGCGTGCTCTGTCCAACTAACGCCAGGCGAGGCGGTCAAAATTCGCTCAATCGGTGCAATTAATGGATTATCCAAAACGTCTCCTGCTGATTTGCTTCCAGCTTACCAGAGGAAAGGGGTTAACGCTGTTCATTCGTGTGAATCTGCCAGGCTCACCTTGTCGTCAAAAGCCATCTGGTCAAGGGTCTGGACGCTCAGTATAATTGCCGCCCTCCATGGGTACTTGCCGTATGGTACCTGTCGTTTTTTTATTTGAGGTTCACCATGTTCAAAACAAATCAATATTTCGACGGTAAAGTCACCTCCATCGCCTTTCAAACCGAAACCTTACCAGCCACCATTGGTGTGATGGCTCAGGGCGAGTATGAGTTTGGTACCAGTCAAAAAGAATATATGACGGTAACCAGCGGCAGCCTGACCGTTAAATTGCCTGGAGCTGATGACTGGGCCACGTTCAAAAAGGGTGAGACATTTATCGTGGAAGCCAATCAAACCTTTCAGGTAAAGGCCGATGTTGAAAGCGCCTACTTGTGCCTGTACGAGTAAGTACTTGAAACAAGGCTAACGCTCTGAGCCCCTGTAAACGTAAAGATTACAGGGGCAGAAGCTCATATTTTGGGCCATTCCAGCAATTCAGGTTTCCCCCACGGCTCAATCGAAGTAAAGAAAGCCGGATTCAGAAAATACTCCCCCTGCTCAGGCAAGGCCTTAAAACGCTTTGTTTCCCCATTCCAGGGAAAGCTTAACTGCCAGGCGTGTAAGTAGGTTCGGTCACTGTCCTCTCCGCCATAACGCTTGTCCCCGAGTATTGGGGCCCCCAGTGATCGCATGGCCACTCTTAACTGATGTGTCTTGCCCGTATGCGGTTTGAGAAGATAGCTTCGAACTCCAGGCGCCAGTGACTGACTGAAAAACTGGGTCACCGCCGGGTTCTTCTGAGTCGTCGTCAACTTCCAGCTGCCCCGACGCGCCTTTTCCATATCCCCTTTAATGCTGCCTTGCTTCTTTTTGGGCTTGTTAAAACTCAGGGCAAGGTAATACTTTTCCACTTCACGAGCTTGAAACAGGCCTGACAATACCTGATTGCTTTCCGGCCGGCAGGCCATCAATAAAACTCCAGATGTTGGCTTGTCCAACCGATGGACCGGGAATAGCTTCTCAAGGCCAAGATCAGAAGCCACCTTTTCCAGCAAGCCATGCTGTCCATCGTCCCGCTGAACCGTGACACCGGGAGCCTTATTAATCACAACAAAATCATCGTTACGCTCAATGAGGGAATATTGCAAAAGAGCCCACCTCCAATTAGATTTAATGGTATACGGGTGTCATTAGTTATAAGCTCGATAATATATCTATACCCTCAAGAAGTATTCAATTACCTCTGAGAATACAGTTAGAGCATAGAACTTTTTTAAGGAGCATTGATGAATTACGACAAATTTGAGGAAGTCTACGAACTGTTTCCCACTGGCCGCTACGAGGTCAACAGTTTGCAACTAAGGGATCTGCTCCTGCACAACAGCTGTGAAGGGGTTGCAGTGAGAGTGCTTCACATAGGCACGGTCCTACTGGACAGAGCTGACGTCATTGAACGACTGAAAACAGACAACCACCCCCGGCTGGACGGCATCAAGATAACCTGCCTGGATGGTACTGTCATTATTGATGAACCTTCCCATGGCGGTGGCTGAATCCTTGGTAAGAGCTTTTGCCAGAGCCTCCAGATACAAGCGGTGATTTCTGGCCGCTATCCGGTGGAACTGCAGAAAAACTCTGACATACCAGGCACGCAGCTTGGGAACTTTCGACCAAATCCTGTGGGTTTCAGCAATTTTTTTGTTATCACAGACCTCAGCCTGTACTCCGCCCTACTGCTGCTATACTGGTTTCAGGTGTCCGTGATATCGGCTAGTCGAAAGGGGAAACCCCACGAGTGCTTTATTAAGTACTCTCAACTAAGCGATGGCAACGATGATCATATGAGATCCGTTGAACCGAACCGCATATTAGTTAACTTCTTAACCTGGGTCGATATGCGGGCACCACTTTCTCCCTCCTGTTTGTCACTCACCTGAATTTATTTCTCGCCCAATTCCTTCTTAACCATTAATGCGTCTGGAACTCACTGGCATGAATACGCTGTGATAGACTTTGCGGGCCATTTATACTGAGTTAATCACACGGACGCCCGTCAATGAGCGATATGACAGAGGAATACCGCCAGCAACACAAGCGACGCCTGAGCTATATGCCATGGCTATATTATTCACTCAAGCCCAAACATCGTGTCTGGGCTGAAGCTTGGCAGCAAGAGGTACAACAGCGCTTTTGCCAACTGGAAACCATTGTCGTTGGACAGGACTGTTTTATCGCCCCAGAAGCCAATTTGTTTGCTGAACCGGGTCGCACTGTATCGCTTGGCGACAAAACCCATATTGCCGCCAACAGCTTTCTCCATGGCCCGATCACTCTTGGCAATGGCGTGAGTATCAATCAGTCGGTTACTCTGGATGGAGGAAGAGCCGGAATCGTCATTGGCGACAACACCAGAATAGCAGCCCAGGTCTGCATGTTTGCCTTTAATCACGGGATGTCTCCCGACCGATTGATCCAGGATCAGCCAGTCACGTCAAAAGGTATCCATATCGGTAAAGATGTCTGGATTGGTGCTAATGTCAGCATTGTTGATGGTGTAAACATTGGCGATAAAGCGATTATCGGTATGGGAAGCGTAGTCACCAAGGATGTTCCTTCTGGCATGAAAGTCGCTGGAAACCCTGCCAGAATCATCGGAGAACGCTAGAAAGAAGGGTCGCCTTACGCTCCTTTCCTGTTTGTCATCAAGCCAATTTCGACAGCATTTTGGTGATTCCCGCAAGAAGAATACCCTTACAGAAATTATCTAATTGCCCTTTCTGTGCAGCTGGTTTTTTCAGTGTTATTCTCATCTCCTGTCCAATAAGAACAGCCTTGAAGCTAAGGCCCAATGGATAAAAAAATGCTGAGATTATAAAAACTTCACTCTTGAAATTGCCTTAAGTCTTATTCATTAAAGCAGCTTCAATATTTAGATTACAGGTATCAATATGTCTTTACCCGATATTCTTAAAGGCCGCTTGTCTGTCCCTGCCGTTGCCTCACCCATGTTTATTGTCTCTAACCCCACCATGGTGATTGAGCAATGCAAAGCCGGTGTCGTTGGCTCTTTTCCCTCTCTGAACGCTCGCGGTAAAGGAGAGTTTGAACAATGGCTGATACAAATCACCGAAGCGCTTGATGCCTACAACGCTGAAAATCCAGACAAGCCTGCGGCGCCCTTTGCAGTGAATCAGATCGTTCACAAATCGAACGACCGCCTCGAAGAAGACCTCGCACTTTGCGTAAAGTACAAGGTGCCGATTGTTATTACCTCTCTGGGAGCACGTGAAGACGTCAATCAGGCGATTCAGTCTTACGGTGGCATTACCCTGCATGACATCGTGAATAATTCCTTTGCTAAAAAAGCTGTTAAAAAAGGGGCAAACGGCCTTATTGCTGTCGCCACAGGAGCTGGCGGGCACGCAGGCAACCTGTCACCGATTGCCCTGATTCAGGAAATCCGCGAGTGGTTTGACGGACCTCTTTTATTATCAGGCTGCATTGCCACTGGGGATGCCATCCTCGCCGCTCAGGCCATGGGAGCCGATCTCGGCTACATTGGATCAGCATTTATCGCCACGAAAGAAGCCAATGCCGTCGATGGCTACAAGAATATGATTGTCGACAGCGGAGCAGAAGATATTGTTTACAGTAATCTTTTCACCGGCGTACATGGCAATTACCTGAAACCATCAATCACAGCTGCCGGCCTGGATCCTGATAATCTGGCCGAAAGTGATCCTTCAAAAATGAATTTTGGCTCAGGAGGCAACCAGTCCAGCAAAGCCTGGAAAGATATCTGGGGTTGCGGTCAGGGGATTGGTGCCGTCCATAAGGTTCAAACGGTTGCCGAATTTGTTGAGCAACTCAAAGAGCAATACGCCGCTGCCAAAGCACGAATCAACCGGTGAAAAATCCCCCACCCAATACTAAAAAAGGCCCTAATGGGCCTTTTTTAGTATCCGCTTATACTCTGTTCACCATAACTCATCGGCCAAACAACGATTTCAGCTGATCCAGTTTTTCGCTGTCTTCTTCACTTAACTTTTCTTTCAGTTTCTCTTCGGCTTTCTCTTTGGCCAAATCCTGAAGCTCATCCTTAGCGGCTTTTTCAGCTTTCGCCAACACAGGTTTGATAATAGCCTGAGTCATTTCTTCAGGAGTAAGACCATTATCTCGTGAGCCCAGATTGGTTAACTGAAGAGGTGGCAGGGTCAAGGAACGCTCTCCCCATTCTGCAGTGATAATGCGCATATTAATTCCCTGAAGCGTAAATTTCTCTATCGCCAGTTTGGTTTCTTCCGCGGGCATAGACTCCGAGTCAGCCGCCTGTTCACCGCTTGTATTACTGCCTTTACCAGAAGCTGTGTTTTTCTTGACGTTATCCATCAGGGTCTGAACATTGATCTGGGTTAACGCCTTTTCCTCGACCAACAGATGAGCATCGCTGACCAGTACTTCGTTCAATACAATGACATCGCCACCGAGACTTTTAAGATCAATATCCAGTGCAATTTCACCCAGACTGAAGGCGCTGTCCTGGCTGAATCCGGGTGGATTGGCAATGGTCAGATTGTGTAATTCACCCCGCCCTTCTTTGAGGGTGATTTTCGAGCTTTCAAGCCGAACTTCAGTACCTAAAACCTCACTCCCTGATTCCTCGACCACGGTTTTAATCATCTGGTCGAGGTTTTGCAAAACCAAAACAACCGCCACAGCCGCAATGGCTATAACTGCGACGACAAGTCCTGCAACAATTTTAAATGCCTTCATTCTATCTCCTTATGATGTTGTGTAACGATGCTTTAGATCTGTTCGGGGCTCTTCGGAATGTCCTCAGATGCATCAGGCTCGGCGGGTGCATTTTGTGCCCCGCTATTTTGCTGTTGCTGCACCTTTTCACGTGCCTTTTTCAACTCGTTTTCGACACTGTTTACCAATGACTCCCAACCATCCAGTATGGCGTTATTGGCTTGCCTGACCAGTCCTTCAACACTGTTATCACCCAGTTTCTCTACCTGTTCACTGAGCGCAGCCACTTCTTTATTCAATAAGGCGAGCTGCTGTTCCAGTTGCTGACTTTGTAATCTGGCCTCTTTCAATTGCTGCTGACCGTCATAGTACATCCAGCCCATTCCTGCTATGACCACCACAAGCAGTGCTAATATTAACTTTTGCATGATGAAACACCTCTGACTTATTTATAAGAAATGCACCCCTCAATGGGATTGTTAATCGTCGCTGACAGAACCTGTCGTTAACTTTTGCATATGCTTGATTAACCTTAGCTTAAGAGGCGCAGGAATGTTGCGAATCGTTAAACTGTCATCATTTTTATCGTAGACGATGGTCTCACCCAGACAGTCCGCCGCAAAGCTCATACTCAGTTGATCGTTTCGACCACTGATACGGACATATTGCTTCAACTGACGTCTGTCGGGAATAAGTTGATCCGGGGTTTCATCGTTTCGTGACTTAACAAACTCAGCGAACTTCTCCGGAGCACTATCATTAACGTGCTCAGATAAGTCTCGGATCACAACCGGCTCACCCCGTTTATCCTGATCCAGACAATAATCGACGATTTTATTGCGATAGACCTGCACTTCCTCTTCTTCAAGGGTGTCGCTGTAGGCCGAGACCACATCCAGGAAAGCCGTTGTTTCGGCACTGATGTCACGCTGATCCGCAAAACCAATCCACTTCCAGAACTGGTCAGTCAGGTCTTTATCGCCACGGGCTCTCAAGACACTGAGGTAACTGCCATCACCTTCACTCAGCCAGGCCGTCATATCAATTTTAGCCCCCAAGAGGACACCTCGAACATCCAGAAAACGCGAAGTCTGTAATGTCAGGTCTCCGTCCAGGTAAACACCTTCATTATGCAAAATCAAAAATACATACAGAGAATCCGCATCGGCCAGACTTTCGATGGCAAACAACAGATGTCCATCGACAACGACTTCAGTGTCACTCAGCAAAGATTGTAAGTGCTCGGTCGCTTTAGCTGTAAAACGCTCAAAACTTAACTTTTCTTCACGAAACTCACGCAACCATTGGGACACTAACGAGATCGAAAGATCATGATGGAATTGTCCATATTGCTTTCCAGCTTTACCGACATACGAGTTTTTTAACTCTCGCACCAGCTCTTCCAGATAAGCGGTGTTCGACATAGGCTGCTCACGCAAAGTGACTTCTACGGGGGCTTCGGTTCCCGCACGGCGAATAGCGTGGGCAATACAATGGCTGAGAGGCATTTTTACTCCTGAGGGATTCTGGACTGACAACGAAAACAGCCATTATAAGCCGCCAACCGCCATAACCTGCAACAGGATTGACGGATTTCGCGGATAAGCTGCATCGGGACACAGCAGGCTCTATAATGCCCCTCGATTAATGCTCTACGACTTGTGTGACAACTTATTGCAACAACAGGCAAACTGACCATGCGCTCTTTAGCTCACTTTTTAATCATTCTTTGCTGTCTCTCCGCTCCCGTCTGGGCCAACAGTGACGGTCCCGTCGAGATCACCGACTTGAACTGGTTGCAAAACCAGCATACAGAACAGCAGATCAAGCAGATCGACGAAATCACACGAACCAACTTTGGCGAGCCAATCCGGGGAACCAAGGCCGATCTGGAATTGCTCCAGAGGATCATCAACAAAGGTCTGATCAGCAAAGAGGACCACCTGGCTCAACAGGCTCTGGGCGCCGTATTAGGTGATGTGATGGTGAAAGACATGGGACTGGAATGGAAAAGCTACAAAGACAAACTGGGGAAGAGTCGAGCTGCCTGTGCGCCGGGCACAGAACAGTGCCTTTTCCCGATTACCATGCTGTCACGCCGCATGGCGGTTGGAATTTTGCCAAACGTCGCAGATCTGTACCAGGAAACCTCTGAGATGATCAAACCCTATCTGCCACAAAACCCTTATGATGCGGCAGTGCTCAAGACGCAAGCGACTCAAGACTAGAATGACGAGCAGCCTGAGTCCTGGTTGGCGAGAGGTAATGCCCCAAATCGCGGGATAAACGCTGCTTTGCAATCCGTATTTCACTGCGGAAACCGCTATCGTTAGACTCGCAAGCATCGACTCCCAGTATGGCGCATCGCTCTGCTGAGACGCTCGACAAGTACACCGTCAGGGACTTCTCCCGCGCGGTCGCCGCACCAAACAGGATTTCCACCCACTGATCGACACACTCTATGTAATCCCGCTCATTAAGGACTAGTACCGGCTTAAAGGCATTGTCCATTCCCAGCAATGTTTTTTCTCCGGGCGACCTTATCCCTTTAGGCAATACGAGAGTTCGGTAATATCTGAAGGGAAAACTGACCAGGCTCCAGAGATAACGCAACAGCCCGCCAAGAAAAAACAATGGCCAAATCAAGGTCAGACACAGCCCCTGCAAAAAACGACGCCAACGGACTTCAGACCAGGCCAGATTCCTTAAAGGCCTGGGCCAGAATACACTCCTGAAGGAAGTAAGGCGTCGCCTTAATGCCCGCTGTCTCAAGTGCAGTGCAAAATCCAGACAATTCCGCTCTTTAGGGGTAAGCATAGAAACCAATCTGCTCATAAGCTTCCCCATAGAGGCATTACTGCAACCACACGTCCTAATGCCGCATGATCGGTTATAGCCACACCTAAGATGCCGTTTAAACTACCTGCCACTTCCCTACCCATAGATTCTTGAGTGCAACCCCAAACTACGAATTCACTGTTACTAAGTTTAGATGATTACGCGCCAAGTACATTAAATGGTACGTGGCCTTGCAATATTTGCACCGTATTTGAGACAAAAGTACGAATTTTACGCGTCTGGGACCAAAAAGAAAGCACTTCCAGCTGCAATTGATCCCTTGGGTAACAACGACTTTTGCTACAAAAAACAGTAGGATAAGACAACCTTAAAAGGCAAAAGGGTCAGGCTTTGATTATTAGGCATCAGGATAAAATTCGCTCTCCCGAGGAGATCCGTAAAAATTTTGAAAAGCTGGGTTATATCTGCAGTGATTCCATCGCAACGGCGGTATACCTCGCCTGCCAGCTGCAAAAGCCCATCTTGGTAGAAGGCCCTCCTGGTGTTGGCAAAACCGAGCTGGCCAAAAAGACCTCTGAATATCTGTCTTCGCCATTAATTCGTATGCAGTGCTATGAGGGGCTCGATGAAGCCAAAGCGCTCTACGAGTGGAAATATGGCAAACAACTCCTTTATACACAGTTACTAAAGGATCAACTCGGTGATGTAATGCGTGGCGCCAAAGGACTGGATGAATCGGTTGAGCGCCTGCATCAGTTTGGGGATATCTTCTATTCTGAGGAATTCCTTGAAACACGCCCTCTTCTACAGGCCTTGAGGGAACCTGAAGGCGCCATTCTGTTGATAGATGAAATTGACAAGGCCGACCAGGAATTTGAAGCCTTCCTGCTCGAATTATTGTCCGATTATCAGGTTTCCATCCCTGAGATAGGCACCGTCAAGGCGACTTCACGCCCTATTGTTATCCTCACCAGTAACAATACCCGTGAACTGGGGGATGCCCTAAAACGGCGCTGCCTGCACCTCTACATTCCCTTCCCTGACCCCAAACTGGAGCAGAAAATCATCGCCAGTCAGGTTCCCGACATGGGAGAGGCGCTGCGCAAACAAGTGGTTGAATTCGTCAAGCAGCTGCGTCAGATGGCTCTGAAGAAGGTTCCGGCAGTCAGCGAAAGTATTGACTGGGCCAGGGCGCTTTTACTGTTGAATGTGGAGAATCTGGACCGCGACTGGATAGAAAGTACCCTGAACCTGTTGCTGAAATTTCAGGAAGATATCGAAGTGGTTGAACCCGAGCTTAACCAGTTACTGCAAAAGATGCGTCAAGCTGGAGCCTCAGGTCCCTAATGCAACAGGTTATTGGCGATTTTATACATTCGCTGCGACATCATGGTTTGCCCGTTTCACCGGCGGAAACCCTGGATGCCTTGCATGCCGTCAAACTGATTGGGTTTGAAAACCCTGATCAGCTGAAGTCGGCGCTGGGGATGACTCTCGCCAAAAACCTGCCCCATCGCCTTCAGCTGGAAGAGCTCTTCGACCAGTTCTTTCAACTGAATACAGAATCCCCGGATGCCAGCGAAGAGAGCTTAAGTCAGCCGCCCACTGACACTACAGATGACACTGATGGGTTAAAGAACGATTCTGAAATCCACCGGGATCTTGAACACAGTGAGATAACATCCCCGCTTGGCCAAATGTTGCTCAACGACGATCAAACTGCGATACAGGTGACCATCGCCGGCAATGGTCAGGCTGCCGGTGCCAGCGAAATGAAGCTGTTTACTCAAAAAGCACAGGTCAGCTATCGTATTCTCCAGCAAATGGGAGATCGGGAGCTCACTCGGGAGCTCTCCGAGCTTGCAGACGACGCTCAGAACGCAGAACTGATTGAAGACATCAAACAACGTCGTCAGCGACTGCTGGAACAGATTAAAGACTATGTGGAACAGCAATATCTGCTGTTCAGCGAAAAGTCCGGACAAAACCTCCGAGAATTCAATCTGCAAAAAGTGAAGCTGACCAACGTGGATCACAGCCATATGCATCAGATGCATCGGCTGGTACAAAAAGCAGCCAAACAGCTCGCATCCATGCACAGCCGCAGACGGAAAGTGACCAAACGGGGTTTGCTGGATGTCCGCAAGACCATTGCCGCCAATGCGGCATACGATGGCTTTTTGTTCCATACGAAATGGAAATCTACTCGCATCGAACGCCCAAAGGTCATGGTGCTCTGCGATGTCAGTGGTTCTGTCAGCCGGGTCGCCCGATTTTTACTGTTGTTTCTGTATAGTCTTCAGGACGTCTTGCCGCGCGTGAGATCTTTTGTATTTGCTTCCAATCTGGGAGAAGTTACCGATGAATTCTCTCGCCTCGATATTGAAGACGCTCTGGCCCATATTATGGATGAATGGGCGAATCGCCCCACTGATTATGGCTGCGCACTTGAGGATTTTAAGCAGCTAGCCATGAGTGATATCGATAATAAAACCACCGTGATCATGCTGGGAGATGCCCGTAACAACAACAGTGATGGTAAAAACCACATATGGTCAGAGGTGTATCGACGCAGTCAACGGGTCATCTGGCTGAATCCGGAAAGCCGATACAGCTGGGACAGTGGCGATTCAATCATGAAGGAATACGCTCCCTATTGTTCCGTGATTGAACCCTGTAATTCTCTGCGGGACCTTAGCCGCATTCTTGGATCGCTGCTGAAAAACAGTTAAGAAATAACTTTACATAACCTTCATAATATATTGTTTTAAAAGGACTATACTGTGGACGAACAACTAGGAAAAGAGCTGGAACAAGCTCAGGAAATTTACAAATTGGTGGTCGAGTTCTTTGTTAACTACAGCTTCCAGATCCTGGGGGCACTGCTCATTTTCATGATTGGACTGCTGGTCGCTAGAAAGGTCAGCGCGGTCATTTTTAACTTCTGCCAGAAAAAAGAGCTGGACATTACCCTCAGCCGCTTTATCGCCTCTGCCACGAAAATCGTCGTTCTTGTCATGGTTGGCATCATTGCCCTGGGCAAAATAGGCATCAGTATTACCCCCTTCCTCGCTGCGGTGGGTGCACTGTCTCTGGGGGCTGGTTTGGCCGTTCAGGGATTGCTCTCCAACTACGGTGCCGGTCTCAACATCATTCTCACCCGCCCATTTGTGGTGGGCGATACCATCAGCGTCCAGGGCGTGTCAGGACAGGTTAAGGAGGTACAGCTTGCTTTCACCGTCCTTACCAATGAAGACGGTGAGCAAATCACCATACCCAACCGACACATTGTGGGAGAGATCATCCACAATTCGTTTGAATACACCCTGGCAGAACTCTCCATCGGTATTGCCTACAGTGAAGACCCCGAAAAGGCTATCCGCCTGATTACGAACTGCCTGTCGGATCTCGACAGCGTTACCGATGACAAGCGTCCTCAAGTCGGTATCGAAGGCTTCGGCGACTCCAGTATCAATATTGGCATTCGGATATGGCTGCCCACGCAGCACTATTTCGCCCTGCAATACGAGGCGAACCGAAGGATCTTCGCTGCCCTGCAAAAAGACGGTGTGGTGATTCCTTTTCCCCAGCAGGAAGTCAGAGTACTCAACGAAACGATCCAGACTTCGGTTTCGGCCAATTCCTGAATCGGTTGAAATCAGGGGGCACATCTTTCTGTTTTTCAACCAGCTCAGAGCGGTGTCCATTTAGCATCAGACGTTGTCTCGTTTGGACAAACTTGTGTCGGCTTTGCCGCTTGCTCCAGCATTGGCAAAGCCGCAGAATGATTCAAACAATAAGAATTAAAGATTGAATTATGTCAGAACAGCAAAACACATCGCATGGCTCTCCAACCGCACCGGCGCATCCAGCGGCCACTGTAATATTGTTACGACCTGCCGGTGACGCTTTTGAAGTGCTGCTGCTGTTACGTGCTGAATCCATCAAATTTGCTGGTGGCAGCTGGGTATTTCCAGGTGGGCGCATTGAAGCCGATGACGCACCCGGGCAACCACTTGATAGCTGGGAAGCAGCACGACTGGGCGCTGCCAGAGAATGCCTGGAAGAATCCGGTTTAACAGTGGATCCGGCAAGCTTTATTCCCTACTCCCACTGGACCACTCCCGAGAACTCATCCAAGCGTTTTTCCACCTGGTTTCTTATCGGCAGTCTGGATCAAGAGGCTGAAGTGATAGTCGATGACGGTGAAATTGTTGATTACCAGTGGCTGACACCAGCCCAGGCACTGGAAAAGCACCGCCAGCAGCAACTGTCCATTATGCCGCCGGCCTATATCACACTGCTGGAGCTATCAAAGGTGCATAGCATCAAGGCAGCCAAAGCTTTTGCCGAATCACGCAAACCACCCTTTTACCATCCGAAAATGGTCAAGGAGAATCGGGAGGTCTGCATCCTTTACGGTGATGATGCGGGCTATGAGAGCGGTAATCCTTCAGCGCCAGGGGCCCGCAATCGAATCACTCAAAGCGATCACGGATGGCAACATATCTTACGAAGTTAAGGCCGGAACTAACGTCCGACCTCTTCCTCAGATCGGGCTAGAGCCGGAGCCTGCTGGATTATCAGCGCTTTCAGTTCAAGAATTTCACGATGCAAATCCTGTACGGTTGCCTCACCCGCGGCTTCAGCTTCTTCTTTGGCAATACGCTGGTGCTCTTCTTCAAGCACGTTGACCACAATACCAATGATCATATTGAGGAAGGCAAAGGCCGTAAAGAAGATAAATGACAGGTAGTAAATCCAGCTGAGCGGATACTCCTTCATGGTTTCGTACATGACATCGGTCCAGTCTTCAAACGTCATGACCCGGAACAAGGTCAACAGGCTGACAGCAATATCGCCCCACAACTCTTTATTCACCGAGGCAAAAAACGTGCTGCCTATGGCTGCATATATGTAGAAGATGATAAACATCATCAACAGTACATAGCCCAATTGAGGCATAGCCTTGAGCAAAGAATTCAACAGCATACGAAGCTCAGGAATAATCGAAACCATCCTGAGAACCCGGAAAATACGGACCAACCTTCCTATCAGTGCCATTTCACTGTCTTCGATAGGAATTAAACTGACCACCACAATCAGAGTATCGAATATATTCCAGCCACTGCGGAAGAAGCGCTTTTTATCAGGTTCACCGAGGAAGCGAATGACGATTTCCACCAGGAAGATCACCGTAATCGCCCAATCCATTACGATCACGGCCTTAAGCAAGGCATCGGGCAAAGGATAGGTTTTAACCCCGATGACCAGCGCCGAGAAAATAATAATTCCTACTACAAACAGCTCAAAAGCTTTGTTGGAACGCAGCCTGTAAAAAGCTGCCTGCCACTGTGCATTATTGTCCATTACGGTTGTCATACTGTCTTTTTCACTCATATCAGGCTCTTATTTACCTCTGGCCACCAGTCCTAATGAAAGGCGGCTCTTAATAATTCACCAAAAATACAACTATCAATACACTTAGTCAGATCGAAACACTCAGTCAGATCGAAATTTATTCAACCTCCTCCAGAAAATCCAACGATGCCTGCTGCCGGATGGTTCGCCGGTGGTTGGCCATCAACGCAGCAATTTTTTCTTTGTCACACTGCTGACGATCCACCAACACCCGTGTATTCAGCTCACCGACCGGTTCCGCAGTTGGACATTTACTGAAAATAAACTGGTTGCTGATAAGATCCATAAAGGGTCCGGACTTGCTGGATGGCATGATAAACATCAACTGTAATCCCAGACTCTCAGTCAGGTAATTTATAACCTCTTTGGATCGATGTTCATCCATCTTCGAAAAGGCTTCATCCACCAGCACCATTCGCAGGTGGGACTTACCTTCACTAAAGCGAAACGCCGAAGTAATGGCGGCACTGCGAATGATATAAGCCGGCGTCTCCAGTTGCCCGCCTGAACCGGTGCCATACTGACTCAAGGCGATGGGTGTTTTACCCTCTGGCTTTTTATAGATTTCGTATCGACGGTAGTTACGATAGTCCGCAATCCGCGCCAATTCGCGCAGAGCTTTGGTTTCGTCTTCATCCAACAGCATTGCCATCAAGCGGTTGCGAACCTTTTCGTGCTTGCTGCTCAATTCCATATCAAACAGAGTTTCGCCGTCTCCCAGACTGGGGCTGTCAATCACAGCCTTAAAAAACTGCCAGTACTCTTTGAACTCCGGCAACCAGTCCCAGCCAAATTCAAAGCTTTCACGATCGGCACCAAAACGATGGTGCTGTAGCTCATCATTTAGGCTGGTGAGCGTCTTCTCACCATCGTTAATAGCCTGATAAATAGAATGGCAAAGGTTCGTGACGAAGGCGTTATTAAAGCTCTCTTTCAGACTCGTTAACTCTTCGTAACGCTTGGCCAGAATGTTGTTTTTGTAACGGTTATAGAGCTTATCCAGCTGCCGCTGCAAATCACAAACGCTTTTGAAATTAGCGCGCCCGAGGCTGTTGGAGAAATCCAGATCGAATGCCAGCGCATCGGCACCCTGGCACAGTTGATTATGCTCCAGAATACGGCGCTGCAGACTATTGAGTTCACTGTTGAGTTCAGCTGACAAGGTTGCTGAAGCTGCCTCAAAGTATTCCGTACTATGAACTTCAACACGCTCATCGGCGACAGCCAATTGCTGCTCAACATTAAACTCGGCCCAGATAGAAGACAGACTTCGAATATTATCTTCCGCCGTTTCCAACTGTTCCAGGTTGGAATCCTGCTCTTCGTTCAATTGTTTGCAGGCCCGATCGGCTCGGTCAAGTTTTGCTCGGATGTCTACACGGGAATTCTCCAGCTCAGCCAGGCGCTGCTCCTGGGTCTGCTCATCAGCTTTTAACTGATCCAGCTGCGCCTCCAGCTCATCAAAGTCAGACAAATCAAGCTGCTTTAAACTGGCCTCTGCATTCTGTAATTTACGCTGAATGGACAACATGGCCTGCAGCTGATCTGCGTAAGTAACTGGTTTCATCTGATCGACAGACTGCAACAGCAAGTGGCTCTCATTGGCGTAGTCAGAGCTTTTCTGCCATTCGATCTGCAAAGCTTGCAACTCATTCTGCTTGGCCAGCATGGCTTTTTCACGGGCAGCTTGACCAAATACCAGCTCACTGTCATTAACATCACAACGAAACATGGCATAGTTACCAGACCCGAGACAATCCCGGGTGACCCCTCGACGGGTGGAACGCAGCGCGTCCGCATCCTCAACCCGCTGAACCTGACCATAACTCGATTTAATGTAAGCCTCGGCGGTAGAGTGGCCAAACTCCATCACATCAATGATCGAATCCTGAGGTATGTGGGTCAGCTTGTCAGCATCTCGACGCGCTTTTTGCCCCTGAATAACCCGGGCTTTGCTGCCACCGGACATTTGCCGAACCAGTCGAATAGCCTCAGACTCATAACCCTCTTCCACAATGATGCCAAAACGTGCACCACCGATATAACCTTCAATGGCAGATTGCCATTCAGGATCCACGACTTCGACATAGTCACACAATACCCGCGCATCAGCTTCCGGTAACTTGGTATTCAGGACTTCCAAAGCCTGTCTCACATAGTGTGGGTAAACCGCTTGACGCTGCTCCAGCAATTGAATCTCGGCATCCTTGGTGGCGACCTGTTTTTTCAATCGTTCGCTGGACTGGCGTCGCTTGTCTCGCTCCTGCGCCAGAAGATCTCGTAAACTGGTTTCCCTGGCGCTGGTTGAAAACCATTCACCGTTCAAACGGTTATGCAACTGCTGCTGCGTCAATGCTTCATCGAGATGACTTTCCAGTGGTGTAATATCAATCCAGTCGCGATTAAACAGTGACTGAAAATCCACACTGGCCTGCTCGGCACTGACGGAAGCTGTGAGTTTAGACAGCGACTTGTCGGTTAGCTCCGGAATTTCCAGCGACAGGGAGGTTTGCTGAAGATTCTTCTGAATCTGACCTGCGGCCTGACGATTGCGTCTAAGCTGTTCATCCTGTGCCAGTAGAGGCTGCACCGATTTTGCTAATTGTGCTTCTAACTCAGATACATTTTTTTCCAGTTGGTCTTTATCGCGTAACGCCGGCACTTGCAGACGGCTGACTTCGACCTCAAGCAAACGTTCGCGAATATCCCGACGTCGGGATTCAGCCAGATCCTTGTCCCGCTCGTTGGCTTGCAACTGCTCCTTGAGGCTTTGCTGCAGTCCTTTTTCCTTCAGGTAACGACCCTGGCACTGTGTATAACGAGCTCTTGCCAGACTGTAATCCAACAACTGTTGCTCCAGCCATTGATCAATAAATCGGTTGGCACTGTCACGGCCACCCTGCAGTCTGGCTGTGGCTTCACGCAGTTCCCGGGCATCGCTTTCCATGTTGTGGATTCGCTTGAGCATGGCCGACACATCACGAATCGCGTCCCCCAGATCGCGGGGTTCAAGGACTTCCTGAGCAACGAATTCATCAATGCCTTTTATTGGCTTGTAGGCCATAAAACGCGAAAACGCCCGTGCGGCGTTCATCGCCTCACGTTCCGAAACTGCGTCAGTGCGCCCCCGCAAAACACCGTACAAGCGGCAAAGATACGCCTTTTTCTTATCGTATTTTTCAACTGCTGCAGCACCAAATTGCTTGCGCAGTAACGTGTAAATACGATCCATGGGTACGACGTAGCGACCACCGGTGTCTTCTTTGACCAAATCCTTTAACGACAGACTGACATCCGGAAGAATAAAGAATTGACTGTGATCCAGGCGCGCCACCTTTTGCTGACCGGCAGATTCAACAAAGGCACGCATGGCCAGCAAGGCGGTAAAAGCTTCTCCATCCTCCCCGGGAGTTGGATGAAAGACCGCAGCCAAATACCCATCACAGGCTTCCGGTCGGGCATAAGCGCCGTCATCACAACCCAACACATAGGACGCCAGGGTGCGAACTTGTTTACCGCCCCGCCCTCGCTGGGTGGATTCATCCTGTCCCGGGTTAAAGTGAAACAGATTATCGTGCGCCGCCGTCATCACGGTTTGTATTGCATCCGCCGCGGTTGTTTTACCGGAGCCATTCCCCCCGGAAAACAGGTTGATGGGACCAAAATCGAATTCAGCGTGAGGGATATTGCCCCAATTAACGTATATGAACTTCTTTAAATACATTCTTATGCGTCCTCGTCCGATTCTTCAAGGTCATCCCGATCGGACGCAAAGAGTGAACTGCCCCCCGTGTGAGCAAGCCCTTCATTGTCACCGTCATGATCTTCATGCTCTAACGCTGGACCAACGACAGACTCATCATCAGAATCTTTTGTCATATCCGACAGGGAGTGTTCAACCAGCTCTGATGCGTCCAACAGACGATCGATCAGATCATTACTGACAAGATTGACGACCATGGGTCTGATTTTGATCCAGCTATCACCACTGAGAAGATCTGCCTCAGCACCGAAACGTATCACCCTGAGCTGGCGTAACCGTTTAAATAATTGTTTGCGCTCTATCTGGCTGTCAGGCAAAGAACGTGACAGAAGATTTTTCAGGGAGAGCGCCAGGGCTTCAACAGATAAATTCACACAACCGGCTTCATCCACCTTGCCTTCTCGCAGTGATTTATCGTATTCCGTCCGCAGTGTCAGAATGACCGCCACTTCATGTTGATTAAGGCGTGATCGCAGCCCCCCATTGAATGGCGTATCCGTTTCATCATCAATTCCGGGTACTCGCGCACCCGGAGGAATTAACCGCACATACTGGAAGCGTGCATCGTGATGCAGTCGAACTCCCATCAGCGAAAGGTAATCATCCACCAGGGTTTCGATCCGTACAAACCGGTCATATAAATCAGCTTCTACCCGGCTCTCATCACGGCACAAGACTCCGTAATCCAGCAAACGCTGAATCAACTCCAACCAATCGCTGTCCTTCAGGTTTTCAGCACTGAGTGAATCAAACAGGGTTTCCTGCAAACTAGACATGCTGATCGACCTCAATCAATTCAATCACAAATTCGTCACGACGAGAGAAATAATCCCCATCCGTAATACCGGCTTCTTCAGGTAGCCACTGCTTTCCTTCTGAATCCAGACTGACCGGATGTACGGCAAAGCGGTATTCACTGGATAAATTATCCGCAGCCCCCACTTCAATCGCGTGGGCGATGGATAACAGATCCCTGGCTGTGTGCACGGGCAAATGGCGGGTATTGATCCGACCAGAATTCGTAAGGGCACTAGTGATATACTCGCGAATATCTCCACCCTGTATGGTAAATGCCCGATCAAGAGCTTGCTGGACAAACAATTCCCGCCGGGCTTCACTGTCGATCTTTTGCCCCTCGTCAACACGACTCCTCACCACACGTTTACCCGCTCGTGTTTTGAGCTGTATCTGACCCGGATCAATATATCCCAGACTGACGCCTGAAAGGTTCTCTGAAGCTCCCAGTAATCTTTTATCCTGTTCCTGTGGCGACAGACTTGTTAACTGCTTGCAGGCGTCCAGCAGACCATCATCCCCTTGAGAATGGATATAGCTCAGTTGTCGCATGATGATATCTGCCCGCTGAGTAAAGCTGTTCAGTGAACGACGCAATGCTGGCAGCATGCCTTCACACGCGCTGCGCAACCGCTCTTCAATACCGGTTAACAGATTCTCCAGAATGGACTGCCCTGCGACCACTTTATTGGGCAACAAACGTCTGAGCCTGACCTCCATGACCGCACGCCAGTCCTTATCTTTATCGTCGCTGTCGCCCCCATACTTACGTTTACGACGAATCTGCTTGATCAAGGAGGCAATCTGATCGCGATACTTTTCAACGCTATCCGCGGAGAGACGCACTTCCAAGTCCGGCTTGAACGTATTTTCCATAAAGTCAAAGAACTCATCGGTAGCCTGTTGAATCAATTGACGGGCTTCCACTTCCTTGACCAGCTGTCTCTTACGATCCTCCAGCTCCGAGATCACATCGGTGAAATCGCTGATAATACGTTCGGAATATTCATAGGCATCCAGCAGGTCGTGAATTTCTCCCTGTTCAAGAAAAGCCTGCAGGCTGTTTCGGGTGTTGCGAGTATTGCGATTGCGGGTACGAAAACGACTGCTATCGCTTTCGATGAAAGGCTGCGTAAAGAGGCGTCCTACTTTACTGAAGGCATAGGAGCTTTGTAAGGTGGCTTCATCCAGTTGTTTTTCCAGCCAGCCATACTCGATAAGGATATTGAGGATAAATCCGGCCAGTTCCCGCTGATTGCGGAAACGCCCTTCCTCTTCGCTTTCGATATTATCTGATTCCAGAACCGGAGCTCTGGCAATGGCCTCCTGGAAAATATCGACGACCTGATCGCGATTACGGACATGGCCAAAATCGCTGAGATCAGTATAGAGACGCTGGTATAAAAGACGCAGGCATTCCACAACCACTTCACGGTATTTTCCGGTCAGGGGTTTAAAAAAATGCGGGCGGGAGTCTGAGAAAAACATGGGCAGGCTATATCACTGATCGTAATGCCATTGAGCTCTTCAACCATCCCTGGTATCAGAAGCGTTTTGAGTTGGTAACGCTTGAAACGCTACTCTTCCTCACTATTGTAAAGGCAGGCTTTGGCAAAACTGCGTGTCTCTGCGTCTGTCCATTCCCCGTTCGGCTTATCCACCATGGCATCACACCAGGCTTCTCCTACCAATTCCGGAGCCTGTTGACTTTCGATCATGGTCAAGCCCAGGATGAGAGCAATAACGCCCACAAGCAATAGACACAGAATGCCCAGGTATTTCTTCATTCGAACCTCAGGGTTTATTTAAAAATACAATGCTCAGCGTAGGCAGAAGCATCATTGGTACTCCAATCACCCTTGGGCTTTTCCTTCATGGATTCGCACCATGCCTCACTGCCAACCTTGGGCGCGCACCCCATCAGGCTTAAAGACAAGACAGCTACGCTGATCACACTCAGAGCTTTTATCATTTTCATTGTTCCTTCTCCTTACAGCTGTATAACGTCGATTACATCACTTTGTTTTTAAACGGTTCCGAGATTAATCGGATCCTTCGGCTAGCCAATCGGCAATCTGCTCGGCGTAATATGTAATTATCAGGTCACAACCTGCACGTTTAAACGCCATCATGGTTTCCATGACGATCGCCTGCTCATCAATCACACCTGCTGCGGCGCTGGCCTTGATCATGGCGTACTCTCCGCTGACATGGTAAACAGCCAGTGGGCGCTCGCTGTGCTGACGGATATTGGCGATCACATCCAGATAAGCCAAACCGGGCTTGACCATCAAAATATCGGCACCTTCCATCTCGTCCTGCATGGATTCAGCCAAAGCCTCACGACCATTAGCAGGATCCATCTGATAGGTTGAACGCGTGCCTTTAAATGTGCTGTCTACAGCATCACGAAACGGGCCATAAAACGCCGATGCAAACTTGGTTGAATAGGACATGATCGGAATATGTTGAAATCCTGCCTCATCCAAGCCCTGACGAATGGCGGCAACCATACCGTCAATCATGGTAGATGGTGCGATCATATCGACACCCGCTTCCGCGGCGACCACAGCCTGCTTCTGCAAGTTGGCCAGTGTCAGATCATTGTCAACATCCAGTCCTTCGTGTGATCCTTCACACAGCACACCGCAGTGGCCATGATCGGTGTATTCACAAAAGCAATTGTCGCTGATCACAACCATTTCAGGCTGAGCCTGTTTGGCAATTCGGATACAACGAGCCATTAGACCGTCTTGATTCCAGGTGTCCGATCCGACATCGTCTTTATGGGTGGAGACACCAAACAACAAGATAGCGCGAATACCCTTGGACCACGCTCGCTGCACAACTTCAGCAAGTTGCGACTCGGGATAACGGACGACACCCGGCATACTGCTGATCGCTACCGGCTCAGAAATCTCTTCTTCAATAAATAACGGCAGGATCAAATCTTCGGCCTGCACGTGGTTTTGTCTCACCAAGCTGCGTAACACTGAAGTACGACGCAGACGACGAAAACGAAATTCTGGTGTAATGGTCGCCATTACTGATCTTCCCAGTTATCGATAATTTCCCTTGCCGCGCGCATGGCCTCAAGTGCTGCAGGAAACCCACAATAAGCGGTAGACTGCATGATCACCGCGCGAATCTCTTCTTTTGTGCAGCCATTTCTCAGTGCTCCGCGAACATGGCCTTTAAGCTCATTGGTCGCCTTTAAAGCAATCAGCATGGAGATGGTTACCAGGCTGCGAGTGCTACGCGGCAGGTCATCACGAGTCCAGGGGCCGCCCCAGGCATTTTCCATGACCAGATCCTGTAATGGCTGATCAAAATCGTTGGCATTATTGAGAGCACGATCAACAAATTCGTCACTCATTACTTCACGACGTATGGCTTCGCCGGCTTTCTGATCTTCGATACTCATAATTCTTTAACCTGTAACCTGTTGTATTACTCTCTTCGCTACTTTCCCTCTTCGCCGCCTATTCTCTTCGCCATTTGGTGCCTTCACGGGAGTCCTCAAGCACAACTCCCTGCGCTTTCAGTTCTTCACGAACCTCATCGGCACGGGCGTAGTTTTTATCCAGCTTCGCCTGCACTCGCTCGGCAATAAGGGCTTCAATGTCTTCAGCAGAGATTTCACCGGCATTACCACTATCGGTAAACCACTGCTCTGGATCCTGCTGTAACAGTCCCAGCAGCTCACCCGCTTTCAAAAGGAGCGATTTGAACACGGGTTTGTCTGCCACTTCGGCTTTGTTGAGTTCACGGGCCAGCTGACGCAACTCACCCAAGGCAACCGGGGTATTCAAGTCGTCCAGCAGCGCTGCGTAAAATGGCTGGGCCTTAACATCCACCTCAACCATCGGAACATCTTTTGCCTCGCGCAATGCACTGTAGAACGCATCAAGGCGAGACTTGGTTTCCTCCAGCAAATCAGTGGAGAAATCCATTTCCGAGCGATACTGGGCAGACAACAAGGCCGCTCGAATCACTTCACCTTTATATTGAGTCAGTAATTCACGGACGGTGCGGAAGTTGCCCAGAGACTTGGACATTTTTTCACCACCAATATTGATATAACCGTTGTGCATCCAGTAGCGAACATACTGTTTGCCATCGTGGGCACAGCAGCTTTGCGCAACTTCGTTCTCATGGTGAGGAAAAACCAGATCCCGGCCGCCGCCATGAATGTCGATGGTTTCACCCAAATGGGTTTCAATCATCGCACTGCACTCCAGATGCCAACCGGGGCGACCATATCCCCAGGGACTTTCCCAGCCGGGCTCTTCACTGCTTGAAGGCTTCCACAAGACAAAATCACCGGCATACTTTTTATAGGGGGCAACTTCGACCCGCGCACCATCCAGCATATCGTCCAGTGAACGGTTTGAGAGCTTGCCATAGTCTTCCATCGACTGGACCGCAAACAGCACGTGCCCTTCGGCCTCGTAGGCGTGACCTTTTTCAATCAGGCGCTTCACCATATCGATCATTTGATCAACATGATCTGTGGCATAAGGAACAATGGTCGGCTGCTGATTGTTGAGCTGCGCCATATCGTCTTCGAACTCTTTGGCATAGCGTGCAGCCAGCGTGGAAATAGCTTCACCATTCTCCGCTGCGGCTTTCATGATCTTGTCGTCAATATCCGTGATATTGCGTGCGTAAGTCACTTCGGCGTATTCACTTTTCAACACCCGAAACAACGTATCAAACACCACTACAGGACGGGCGTTGCCAATATGAACCAGGTTGTAAACCGTAGGGCCACACACGTACATTTTGACCTTGTTGGGCTCCAATGGCTCAAAGGCTTCTTTCTGACGGGTCTGGGTGTTGTAAACGTGTAAACTCATTAAATTTCCAAATTCTTTTGTGATAACAACATTGTTGGCTACAACCAATGTGCGCTGCGATTAAACCTTGTTCGCCCAGTTATCTTTCAGACCAATGGTCTGATTGAAAACCGGTTTCACGGCAGTAGCGTATTTGCTGTCCAGACAGAAATAGCCTTCCCTTTCAAACTGATAGGCTTTTTCAGCTTCCGCAGTCAGCAAACTTTTTTCTGCCTTACAGCCATTCAGAATTTTCAGTGATTCCGGATTCAGTACATCCAGGAAGTTTTTGTCACCGGCGTCCGGAGCTGCATCACTGAACAGACGATCGTAAAGTCTCACTTCACAGTCAACACAATCGTTGGCATCAACCCAGTGAATAACACCGCGGGGCTTGATACCTTCTGGCGGGTTTTCACCGACGGTGCCTTCCACCAGTGTGGCAATGACTTCAATGATATTGCCGTCTTCGTCTTTGACAGACTCTTCCGCCTTGATCACATAGGCACCACGCAGGCGGACATATTCACCCAGCACCAAGCGCTTGAACTTCTTGCGAGACAAGGTGGTATCTTCTGTAAAGTCTTCACGATCGATATAGATATCGCGGCTGAACGGCAGCTCACGTTCGCCCATTTCCTCACGGTTGGGGTGCACGGATTGCGTCATCACCTGCTTCTCACCTTCAGGCATATTGGTGATCGTGACTTTCAAGGGATTCAAAACACACATGGCTCGTGGCGCAGTATTGTTCAAATCGTCACGCACACAATATTCCAGCTGGCCCATATCGATGGTACTGCCGGATTTGGTAACACCAATCATCTCACAGAAGTTGCGCAGTGACGCTGGCGTGTAACCGCGGCGACGCATGCCGGAAATGGTTGGCATGCGCGGATCATTCCATCCGTCTACATGCCCTTCATCCACCAACTGTTTCAGTTTGCGCTTGGAGGTCACTGTATAGTTCAGTTCCAGACGAGCAAATTCATACTGAACCGGCTTGGCAGGCACAGGCAAATTCTCGATAAACCACTCGTACAGAGGACGGTGGTCGGCGAATTCCAGGGTACAGATTGAATGGGTTACGCCCTCAATCGCGTCTTCCTGCCCATGAGCAAAATCGTACGTGGGGTAAATACACCACTTGTCACCTGTCTGATGGTGGCTCTGCTTGCGGATCCGATACAGCATCGGGTCGCGGAGGTTCATGTTCGGGCTGGCCATGTCAATTTTGGCTCGCAGGGAGCAAGCACCTTCGTCGTATTCACCGGCGCGCATTTTTTCAAACTCGGCCAGGTTCTCTTCCACACTGCGATTGCGGTAAGGGCTCTCTTTACCCGGCTTGGTCGCCCAGCCGCGATATTCTTTGGATTCTTCAGGGTTCAGATGACAAACGTAAGCTTTACCCTCATTGATAAGATGAAGAGCCCACTCGTAAAATTTATCGAAGTAACTGGAGGCATAGCGTACGTCGCCAGCCCAATCGAACCCAAGCCAACTGACGTCCTCTTTGATGGCCTCGACATATTCCAGCTCTTCTTTGGCCGGGTTGGTGTCATCAAAACGCAGATTACACTCGCCGCCAAAGGTCTGGGCCAGACCAAAATTCAAACAAATGGACTTGGCATGTCCAATATGAAGATAGCCATTAGGCTCAGGGGGGAAACGGGTAATGACCCGGGAGGTTTTGCCGCTCTCCAGGTCTTGTTTAATGATTTGCTCAAGAAAATTCAAAGGCTTGCTGGTGGCTTCACTCATGCTGTTACGTCAATCCCCTATTGGCTGTATGCAGCCCTGTCTCTGATATTCATTCCGGCGGTTGATGGATAACGGTCCAAAATGGCAGCTTATTCGCCACGGAAGACTCATACTCCCGCCGGGAAATCGTGTATTATAGCCGTCTCGACGTGCTCTAAGCACCCATCAAATAAAGATTTTTTGCTCTGCCTCACTGCCCTCGGGCTATGTCGGAGCAACAATACTCAAAACCTGATCACAGGTAAGATTCTCAGGAGCCAAACATGATTACACTGCACACAAATTACGGCGACATTAAGTTGGAGCTGGACTTCGAAAAAGCCCCTAAAACAGCTGCCAACTTCAAGCAATACGCCGAAGACGGCTTCTATGAAGGCACCATATTCCACCGCATTATCGATAACTTCATGATTCAGGGCGGCGGTTTTACTGAAGACATGGTGCAAAAAGAAACCCGCGAGACCATCGAAAACGAAGCCGATAACGGCTTAAAAAATGATCAATACACTGTTGCCATGGCACGCACCATGGATCCACACAGTGCCACTGCCCAGTTTTTCATCAATGTGAAAGACAACGACTTCCTGAACCACAGCGGTAAAAATGCTCAGGGCTGGGGTTACTGCGTATTCGGTAAAGTTGTAGAAGGTACCGAGGTCGTCGACAAAATCAAAGGCGTTAGTACCACTATGGTTGCCGGTCATCAGGATGTCCCCGCACAGCCTGTCACCATCGACAAGGTAACTGTTGAGGGCTAAATCAGGCCTTTCTTCACGGGGTTCAGGTGATACGCCCGAACCCCTGCTACCCCTCCCCACTCCCCGCAACCATCACCAGCCAGCCATGACCACACTGTTTATTTCTGATTTACATCTCGATGCCAGCCGCCCGGAAATTACCGCCGCGTTTGAACGCTTTATGACCCAAGTGGCACCAGGCTCAGAAGCCCTTTATATCCTCGGCGATTTCTTTGAAGTGTGGATCGGCGACGACGACCGGAGTGACTTTAACCAGACGATCATTAACCTGTTGAAAGCCTACTCTGACAGCGGTAAGGCCCTGTATATCATGGTTGGCAACCGGGACTTTTTGATGGGTGAGGAATTCGCCAGCCAGTGTGGCGCCACCCTGTTAAACGACCCGACAGCGATTGACCTCTATGGCACACCCACCCTGCTCATGCACGGTGACAGCATGTGTACCAAAGACGAAGAATATATGGCTTTCAGGCAGCAAGCTCGCTCACCACAATGGCAACAACAGCTTCTCGCTCAACCCATTGAAGCCCGCCGCGCCATTGCCAAGCAGCTGCGCGAACAGAGCAAAAGCATGAGCAGCATGAAGGCAGAAGACATCATGGATGTCACTCTGGAGGAAGTTATCCGCGAGATGACGGAACACCAGACCACACGCATGATTCATGGCCACACCCACCGCCCGGCCCGCCATCAGGTCGAATTGGGAGATGGCATCGGCGAGCGAATCGTTCTGGGTGACTGGTATCACTACCTGTGGTGGCTGGAAGCAGACAATCAAGGCTACATCGAGCAACACAAGCGCCCTATCAATCAGGAAAACCTGCTTGAACCGGCCCGATAAGCTCTCGCCAGCAGACTCAACACCATGAGCGACAAGACATACCACTTCGACCCCGTCGGCTGGGTTCACAGTCCGTATAAAGAGAAGTTTGCCATACCTCGCCAACCCGGTCTCGTGACCGCGGCACAGTCACACATAACCTTAAGCAACAGCTGCAATCGGGAAGAAATTCTGCGCGGGCTTGAGGGATTCAGCCACATCTGGCTGGTTTTTGTCTTTCATGAAGCCCTCCGGGAAGACTGGAAGCCCATGGTTCGCCCCCCTCGTTTGGGCGGGAACCAAAAAGTGGGGGTGTTTGCCAGCCGCAGTCCATTCCGCCCCAACCCTATTGGCCTCTCCGTGGTGACACTGGAAGGCATTACGCAGGAAAAAGGCCAATGGCAGGTCCACATCGGCGGTGGCGACCTGCTCGATAAGACCCCGATTCTGGACATTAAGCCCTACATCCCTTACGCCGACTCACACCCGCAAGCCAGCGGCAACTACGCCGAGCTCGCACCGGAAACCTGCACCACGATTGAGTTCAGCCCTCAGGCCCTGGAACAAGTACGCGCACTTGAAACGGCTTACCCCGCCCTGGAGACGCTGATACAGCAGGTTTTAAGCCAGCAGCCGGAGCCCGCATTTCATAAGGCTTCAGACCGGATCTACGGGATGACCCTCTACGACCTGAACATCCAGTGGCAACGACAAGACGACAAACTGATCGTTACCGACATCGGGAAACCGTAGACCCGCAAAAACCTGTCAGGCCTGCATGACCTCAATGGCTTCTGCAATCGCCAGTGTGCGCTTCGCCTCTTCCACGTGAAGGTTTTCCACCAGCTTGCCATCGACTACGACAACCCCTTTGCCTTCCGATTCAGCCTGGGTAAACGCATCGATAATACGACCTGCGCGCTCGATCTCATCCGCCTTTGGACCAAATACCTCATTGGTGACTTCAATCTGGTTGGGGTGAATCAGGGTTTTACCGTCGAAGCCCAGGTTACGCCCCTGTTCACACACCAGGCGTAAACTGTCCTGATCCTTCAAATCAAGATGAACACCATCAAGAGCGTCCAGCCCGTTCAGTCGGGCCGCCAGAACACATTGACTCAGCGCCGAGATAAACCCTATTCGGTCCGGCGTATGCGGCAATCGCATTTCCTTGGCCAGATCCGAGGTACCCATCATCAACAGACTTAGACGCGGGTGAGCAGCCGCAATGGCCTGCACATTCACCACCCCCTTGGGGGTTTCGATCATGGCCCACACCGTAACCGACTCTGGAGCGCCGCCCTGATTTAACAGCTCAACCACTCGCAAAACCTGATCAGGTGTCTCTACCTTGGGAACACACACTGCGGCCACAGGAGCAGTCGCGACGGCCAGAATGTCATCTTTTGCCCACTGGGTCTCCAGACCATTGACCCGGATCACCATCTCACGATAACCATAACCACCGGCTTTTACGGCTTCTACGACCTGGGCTCTGGCGGCCATTTTTTGATCAGGCGCTACCGCATCCTCCAGATCCAACACCAGGGTATCGGCGGGTAGCCCCTTGGCTTTTTCCAATGCCCGGCTGTTGGAACCTGGCATGTAAAGGACTGAACGGCGCGGTCGCAAACTCATATCTTTTCCTATAAAAATCAATCAATTAAAAAGGTTTCTTAAAGCAATAAAAAACGACAAGTTAAAGTAATTTCTAGTCTTTATCTGCACTCGCCGCCCATAGTATTTCACGTCTTAGCCAGCGCAAAGCCATATCGCCTTCCGTAAACGGATGCCACAACATATCAATACTGAACTGTCCGGGATCGAATTCCAGCGGCAGTGCTGACAAGGGCAACCGTTCACTGAAATACTCAGCGTAACTGCCCGCAATGACCATACCGTACTGACTCTCAGCCACAAGCATGGCTCCCGAGGTATAGGTACTGACTACCACGGAGATATCACGCTGTGCATTTTGCCGATCCAGCCAGTGATCTACCATCCCTCTTCGCCCAGTGTTGCTCACCCAGACAAATTGAAGCGCAAGGAATTCCTCCAGCGACAAAGACGCCCTGTTTTCAGCCTGATCAGATGCCAGCAGACACACCAGCTTTTCGGTACGCAAGGATTGACGATTAAAACGCGAGGGGACATCCAGAAAACGACCAATGGCCAGATCCACTGTCCCCTGTTCCAGTCCTTTTTCCGGGGTGTCGGGCCCCAGATGACGAACACTGATAGTGACATCGGGGGCAATACCTTTCCAGCGAGGCATGAGTCGACTCAACAGTTTCACCGCGATAAAGTCCGGCGCTGCAATGGTAAACCGCCGATTACTGCCCTGAGGATCAAATGAACTGGCCGGAGCAATCGCACCTTCCAACTGACGCAACCCCTCCTTGACCGGAGTTTTAAGTGAAAGCGCTCTTTCTGTGGGTTCCATACCATACTTGGTACGCACCAACAGCGGGTCATCCAGCAAGCGTCGCAACCGCGCAAGAGCGTTGCTCACAGCAGGCTGGGTCAGCGACAACTGCTGTGCCGTCAGTGACACGCTTCGAGTTTCCATAAGACTGTCGAAGGTCTTTAATAAATTGAGATCAAACGATTGTAGAGACATGGGGCCTTAGCTCTTGTAACGCTCACTACCGAGAGTCTGGATAATCAAAGCCCCATTCACTCAAATGATAGCTGTATTTGCAATATAAATTTTTAATATATTGTGCCACTTGGCACAATGTCGCCAGCCTGCATCAGGCGATGCTCTCACCACACCATTGCACACTATGGTCTGAATAATTTGAGAAAACACTATGAACAGTTTCAGCTTTACTACCACCAAGACACTCATTAACGAAGCTGGCAGCCTTCAGGCACTGGCAGCCCACTGCCAAAGCCTTGGCATTCAGCGCCCGCTGATCGTAACCGACCAGGGCATTGTGGGCGCAGGCCTGTTAAGCAAGCTTGAAACCGTGATCGAAGCAAGCACACTGAAACACGCCGTGTATGCGGATGTGATTGCCGATCCACCGGAATCCATTGTACTCGCCGCTCTTGATGCCGCCAAACAACACAATGCCGATGGTGTTATCGGTTTTGGTGGTGGCAGCTCGATGGATACCGCCAAACTGATTGCTCTGCTGGCGAATTCCGACGAGCAGCTAAGTGACATCTATGGCGTTGATCAGGTCAAGGGCACCCGGCTGCCACTGATACTGATTCCAACCACCGCAGGTACCGGCTCCGAAGTTACCGCTGTCGCCATCATCACAACCGGGGAAACCACCAAAGCCGGCGTGGTCTCTCCGGTTTTGCTTCCCGACGTTGCGCTGCTGGATGCCGAACTGACCCTTGGCCTGCCAGCACACGTCACCGCTGCCACCGGTATTGACGCCATGGTTCACGCCATTGAAGCCTTCACCAGCGCCCATAAGAAGAACCCCTATTCCGACATGCTGGCCAAAGAAGCCCTGCGACTGATGGGTGACAACATTGTTACCGCGGTAAAAGACGGCAGTAATCTGGAAGCCCGCCAGAATATGCTGCTCGGAGCCTGCATGGCAGGACAAGCCTTTGCCAATGCTCCCGTGGCTGCAGTTCACGCGCTGGCCTATCCGCTCGGCGGACACTTTCATATACCTCATGGATTGAGTAATTCACTGGTATTACCTCACGTACTGCGCTTTAACGCCTCGGCTGCAACCCCTCTTTATGCTGAACTGTGCGACGTACTGCTACCTAGCAACGGATGTGATTCGGAAGGCGAGAAAACCGATGCATTGATTGGCTATCTGGAAGATCTGATCAACACAGTGGGTCTGCCCGCCACCCTCAAAGAGGCTGGCGTTTCCGAAGAGTCACTGACAACTCTGGCTTCAGACGCCATGCTGCAACAACGCTTGCTGGTCAACAATCCCCGTGAAGTGTCTGAAAGTGATGCACTGGCCATTTATCAAGCAGCCTTTTAATCAGCACCAACGACCTGGCTTGACCCAACTACACAGGAACTGCACATGAGCGACATATCGGGCCGTGACAACTTCGGCTTCTTTTTACCCATTACAACCCGCTGGATGGACAACGATCTGTACGGCCACGTTAATAATGTCACCTATTATTCCTACTTCGACACCGTAGCCAACACCTACCTGATTGAAGAAGGCGGACTGGATATTCACAATGGCGACACCATCGGCTTTGTGGTGAATTCACAATGCAACTATCACAGTGCAATCGCCTACCCTGATCAGCTGGAAGGCGCGCTTCGGGTTAACCGCCTGGGTAACAGCTCAGTGGAATATGGGATTGGCATATTCAAGGCGGGTGAAGAAAAACCAAGTGCCACAGGTACTTTCACTCACGTCTTTGTCATGCGGGACACACAACGGCCGACACCGATTCCTGATAAAATCCGCGCAGCGCTGGAAAAGCTGGCAGTTTAAAACTGCACTGGCATCCGTACAAAAAAGGCCGAAAGAGCTACTCTTTCGGCCTTTTTTGTATCAGATATACATCCCAATAAAACGACATCACACACAGCAATGAAAGAACTTTTCCTCCTATAAGCGTCTGCGAATAGCACCTTTATGGCTTTAACAAAACAGAGTTCCTCATCTAATCTGAGTAATTATAAAAACCACAACAACTCAGTACAGGAGCATCTTTGCCATGATTAATTGGGAGCTTAACGCGACTTCTTTTACGAATTGCAACTGTGATTACGGCTGTCCCTGCCAGTTTAATGCCCTGCCCACCCATGGCAACTGTGAAGCAGTGCACTCAATGGAAATCCACTCGGGACATTTTGGAGATGTTGATTTAAGTAATATCCGGGCCGTCACGTCACTCTGGTGGCCTGGTCCCATCCATGAGGGTGGCGGCAAGGTATTTATCATTATTGATGACTCTACCAATGAAGCTCAACGTGCGGCCTTGCTTACAATCATGTCCGGCCTTGAAACTGAGCCAGGAGCAACTATCTGGAGTGTTTTTTCCGCCACTTTCGCAGAGGTCATGGAACCTGCTTTCCTGCCCATTGAGTTCCATGTAGATATCAAAGAACGTAAGAGCCAGATTCGCGTGGGAGACAAGATTGACATTCAGGGTACGCCCATTCTTAATCCTGTCACCGGTGAAGAGCACAAAGCACAAATACACCTGGAAAATGGGTTTGAATATCTGGTCGCCGAAATGGGAAGCGGTACCAGCCGTGTTGATGGTCCGATTGCCTTATCGCTCAAAGACAGTTACGGACAATTCAATGAAATTCATTTAAACAATCAGGGAGTTATCCGACATTAATGCCAATCACAGTTTTCGAGCGTCTGGCCACCCATGAACAAAAGCTGACAGTTATTGCACTGACCTGCCTTTGTGTCTCTGCCTGGTGGTATTTATGGCAGGGTGCAGGAACTGGCATGAACGTGCTGGCAATGAGTGAATGGCAATTCCCCTTGCCATCAATGGGCAAAAGTTCCGGCAACGGTAACTGGAGTTTCCACTACAGCCTGGTAATGGTCAGCATGTGGTGGATTATGATGATAGCCATGATGCTGCCCAGTGCCTCTCCCATGATCCTGCTATACGGACGCTTTTACCGCCATCACTTTCCAGAAGCGTCAGCATCAGCATCCGTGGGATTGTTTACCTTGGGCTATCTGCTGGTCTGGCTGTTATTCAGTCTGGCCGCGGCTGGCACCCATTTCATATTGGAGAGGTCGGGCACAGTGCATCATATGATGATGTGGATAACCCAGCCTCACATTTCAGGGGTCTTGCTTGTTTCGGCAGGCATATACCAACTTACGCCACTGAAAAAAGCCTGCCTCCGCCACTGCCACTCCCCCGCTGTTTTTCTGAGCCACTATTGGCAAACCGGACTAGACGGAGCCCTGAAGATGGGATGCCGACACGGGCTTTATTGTCTGGGCTGCTGTTGGTTTCTGATGCTGTTGCTGTTTGTTGGCGGCGCCATGAATCTCTACTGGATCATAGGCTTGTCCATTTGGGTATTGCTGGAAAAAAGTCTTCACCAATCAAACGTTCTTTTGAACACTTCAGCAGCCCTGCTTATCGCTAGTGGATGCTGGCTTATACTTTAAGCTTTCCAACTGCCAGCGTTGCAGCATCCCTGCCTATGACCACCAGGCGATTGGCCAAGTGGCCGGCAAACGTACTCAGTGCTCGGCAACTCTCTTCATCACACCAGGCTCATCTTGCGGTGGCTCAGGAGGTGATACCAGCATATCGTCGTGCTTCTCCATCCTCCAGGGAAGAATGGCTGGTGATATATGCAAAAAGTGTAGATGCTTTTCAAATTGATCAAGAATATCGTTAATGATGTCTTGTTGTTCCAGCCCGAAAATATCGTATGACTGACCACCACGACGCAAAAATACTTCAGCACGGTAATAATATTTTTCGGGGTGATTTTCTCTTGGCATCTCAGGGTATGCATAGTCAGGCAGAGCATGCTCCAGCAACCGGATCTCATAAATAAAATCCACCTGCTCTTCTTTTACCACTTCAAGATAGATACGATTGAATTCATCATCGTTGTGAACAGCGGCCTGCCAACCCTCTTTAATCAGCTCACGCTCAACTCGATGCATGGCTTTGCTGATGGTCGTGTCAATAAATTCTCGCACTTCAGTACGAGTCGGAAAAGTGACAAGACCATGCAGACGGCGGCGCCATACTCCGAGCATATTGCCAGAAGAAGTGCGATGCTGAACTTCGGTCTTCAAACTGGTTTGGTGATGACCTTCGATTATCAAAGCTCGCCACATACCGATAGCCGCAATCACCATAATGACACTGAAAGGCAAGGCACTGACGATAGTCATGGTTTGTAAGGCACTTAACCCACCCGCCAACAACAAGGTGGAAGCGACAATCCCCTCTGCAGAGGCCCAGAAAACCCGCTGCCATACAGGAGTATGCAACGAACCGCCAGAAGCCAGAGAATCAATAACCAAAGAGCCTGAATCCGACGAAGTTACAAAGAAGGTAATAATCAATAAAACTGTGAAAAATGACAGAATCGACGTTAACGGCAAGATCTCATAAAGCTTAAACAGCGCAATGGCTTGATTATTCTGCACTTCACCAATAAGCGATACGTACCCCTCATTCATGATTTCGTTAAGCGCGGTGCCGCCAAATATGGAAAACCATAAAAAAGTAAACAGCGAAGGCACCAACATCACACCTACAACGAATTCGCGAATAGTGCGACCACGACTGATTTTGGCGATAAAAAGCCCGACAAACGGTGCCCAGGCAATCGTCCAACCGAAAATGAACAACGTCCAGTTACCAATCCAGTCTCCGTGGGAATAGGCTTCAAGGTTAAATGTACGCTCAAAGATATCATTTAGGTAACTGCCGGTGTTTTGCAGAAATGTTTCCAAAATATGGACACTCGGGCCAACGATGAAAACAAACAGCATTAAGCTAACAGCCAAAACCATGTTCAAAATGGATAAATTTTTGATCCCTTTATCCATACCCGCAACAACTGAAAAAATGGCCAGGCAGGTTATCAGTCCAATGGCTACAATTTGTACAACATTGCTGATAGGTATCTCTGGCCAGAGATAATTAAGACCTGTATTGATCTGCGTTACCGACAAACCAAGCGTTGTCGCAATACCAAACATGGTTCCCAGAATGGCAAAAACATCTACGGCATGCCCTATCGGACCATAAATTCTATCGCCGATCAGTGGATAAAGCGCCGAACGAATGGAAAGAGGCAAACCGTGGCGGAACGCAAAATAGGAAAGCACCAGCCCTACCAGGCCGTAAATGGCCCAAATATGAAAACCCCAATGAAAAAAAGCGATTTGCATTGCCTGCATCGCAGCATCGACGGTCTCTGGCGATCCATGCGGTGGTGACGAGTAATGTAACACTGGCTCAGCCACACCAAAAAACAATAAGGCGATGCCATAACCTGCAGAAAACAACATCGCAAACCAGGCGGGAAAACTGTATTGAGCATCGGCGTGGTCAGGGCCCAGCTTGATGTGCCCCCACTTGGTGAAAGCAATACCGACAATAAACATGAGAAAGAAGGCTACGCACAGCATGTAAAACCAGCCGAACGTATTTGTGATGTAACTGAGAGTTTGCTGAAAAGCTTTTCCGGCCAATTCTGGATTACTGATCGTTCCAACAACCAGCAATACAATCACCACTACGGCAGGAATAAAAACGGGAATCAGCACCGTTGAACCGGCCTTGGCGGTTTTTTCTAACATATATCCATCCCAGGTCTGGTAGCAATTTGCCTACTAGCCTAGCATTTTAGATCTCAAGGTGCACATTTGACCCGGATGGCGTTGTTACAGGCATCTTTTACCATCCCTTTGTGGGAAAAAAGTGCAGATAGCATAGCAACACAATGACGCTGAAGACTTTTTGCTTTGTATGCCGCGCATACAAAGCTTTAAACACTATTTCTATTGATGTACGTTTTGCAGTATCTGAATTAACGAATCCGAATTGGCTTCATTAACAGAGGGATAAACGCGATGATTCCCACCAATATCGACATCGCGTAGAAATTATTCAAATAGGAAATCATTAACGCCTGCCTGTTGACTTCCGCATCCAAAAATTGGAGAAAAGCGGTGCCATAACCTCCGAGACTGTTAGCAAATTGAGCTGCATCAAATCCAAGCAGTGCATCGGCTGTGACATGCTCTGACAGCCCTGCATGAGTTGACTGCTGACTGCGGGATAACATGGTAAAAATAGCGGAAATACCAAAACTGCCGCCCAGATTTCTCATCAGGTTCAACAGGCTGGAACCATCCGGCCGATCCCTCTCGTTAACCGTAGCGAATGCCGCAACATTCATTGGCATGAAAATCAATCCAAGTCCCAAGCCCTGGATAAATCCGGCGATCAGAATGGGGGTTTTCCCCATATCCAAAGACCAGTGAGACATCATCACCAACCCCAAGGCAGCCAACAGGTAACCACCAGTGACCATATAACGCACATCCATGCGTTGTGATAAGTGCCCGGCAACCATCATAGTCGCCATAACACCAAGACCACGAGGCATCATTAACATACCGGTATCAATGGCTGTGTAGCCGTATACCGACTGAAACATGGTTGGCAAAATGGATGAAATGGCGATATTTGCCACACCCAACATAAACATCGATCCCATTGCCCCAAGGAAATTGGGATTTTTTAGCAATGCATTCGGAAACAAGGGGTTACGCGTCATTTTCGTATGGACATAAAATATCCAGAACGCCGAAAGCGCGATAATCAACTCAATAATGATTTCCCAGGAACTGAACCAATCCTTGTGATTGCCACGATCAAGCAATAACTGCAACGAAACAAGACCTACAGCAAGAATCAGGAATCCGAAGCGATCCAGCTTTCTCTCAGAGACAGGACGACTGGGCAACAGCCAAATCAACAGCAAAAGCGTCGGGATACCAATAGGCAGATTCACATAAAACACCCAGCGCCAACTTAAGGTGTCGGTCAAAATGCCGCCCAAAACCGGGCCGGTGATCGGACCAATCATGATCACCATCCCCCACAAGGACATTGCCGCTGCCTGTTTACTGGGCTTGGAGGTGTCAAAAAGGATGGTTTGGGACATCGGTCCAATCATTGCGGCACAAACACCCTGCAAAGATCGAAAAATAACCATTTGAGTCAGAGAGGTAGCGGCGCCACAGAGCATTGAGGCAACCAGAAACCCCACCACAGCCCACAAAAACAGACGACGCGAGCCCAACCGATCAGACAACCAGCCAACCACTGGCGTCACCAAAACACCGGCAATAATGAAACTTGTCAGCACCCAGCTGATATTGTCCGTTGTCGCTCCGAGACTTGCCTGCATATGTGGCAACGCAACATTGGCAATGGTGATGTCCAGTACCTGAATCAGCGACACCATCATCACCGCAAACATCAGCAAGCGTGGATGAGAAGTCTCCAGCGATGGCTTATCCAGACCTTTAGAGGCGTCTGGACGCGACTCCGGAGCGGAATCAGCTGCGGGTATCGATTCGGACATGCGCCGACAATCCAGTAATTAATGGCCGATCAGAGTCTCCATCAATGGCAATTCGAACCGGGACCCTTTGCGTGATTTTGACCCAGTTACCGTTACTGTTCTGGGCAGGCAAAATCGAAAATTCAGAGCCCGTTCCCGCACCAATACTTTCAACCTTGCCGGAAAATGACACACCGGGATAAGTATCCAATTCAATATTCACAGACTGCCCAACACGCATGTTTTCAAGGTCAGTTTCTTTGAAATTGGCCTCTACCCAGCTTCGGTCAGCTTTCACGATATTCAACGCTGATAAGCCTTGCATCAGAAACTGCCCAACCTGCAAGCGGCTGGTCTGAGTCACAATACCTGCCGAAGACGCACGGACTTCAGTCCGGGAAAGATTAAGGCGAGCTTTGTCCAGCATGACTTTGGCGGCGAGAACTCTTGGGTTCTCTCCAGACCTTGATCCTCCTGACGACAAAGCAGCTTTAGCCTTGGCAGCATCTGCTCGAGCTGTCTCCAGGCGTGAACGCGCCACAGACAGATCGTGTTCAGCAGCCTGTACAGCAGCTTTGGTGCTGACCTGTGTTTTACGGAGCTCTTGCTGACGGTGAAGCTCTTTTTCGAAATAGGCTATATCCTCCAGCGCACTCTCAATATCGACATTCGAGGTGCTGTAGGCAATTTCCAGCTCTTCCACTTGTGCCCTGGCATTCGCCAGAGAAGCCTCGGCCTCAGCCACAGCCAACTCAAACGGCTCAGGGTCGATACGGAACAGCAAGTCCCCCGCTTCTACGTGCTGGTTCTCTTTAACCGCCACTTCAACAATACGTCCACCGACTTCAGCCCCTACTGCAAGCACATCCTGTTTGATGTAGGCGTTGTCCGTTGAAACGTAGTTAAGCGTGGTCAGGTAATACATTATGCCGCCGGCTATCAGCAGCGCCGGCACAACCAACATCATCGTCAGACTGCGGATTGATCGAGACAACTTAATTACTCCATAACAACTTTGGGTGCGCTAAAAGCACCTTCAATGACAAGGGGCCAAGCGATTATCGGCTCACTCAGCAAACTTATGAGGCTGTGGTATCCAGTCCCCTGTCCTGATGGCGGCGCACCAGGTTTTTTCGAATACAACTCAATGACTCAAAAAGCACATCCCTGTCCGCTTCAGACAACCCCTGCATTGAATCAGAGAGCACTTGTTGCCCAAGTGGTTTGAGTTGGGCTGATAGTTCTTTTGCTTTTTCTGTCAGAAACAAGCGCCAGACCCGGCGATCATTGGGATCTTTTCGTCGTTCAATCAAATCGGCTTCTTGTAGACGATCGACCATGCGGCATAAGGTAATGGGCTCTACATCCAGGTGTTCTGCCAGCCCCCCCTGATTAATCCCTTCATGACGCTTTAACACCGACAGGACCTGCCATTGGGGACGTGTCACGCCTATTGTGCGTGCCCGCTCATCAAATGCCCTACGCATCATGCGTGATACATCAGCCATTAGTACCGCAATGTTTTCGTTCACAATATGAAACCCGAAAGATCAATAGCCTTAATTTATAGGCCTACAAATGATAATGTGGCATTTTATAAGCATAGTTATATTATTGCCAATGAATACTTTCACCAACGATGATTTTCGACGGTTAGATGGCTACTACCAAAGAATGATGCGTTCAGCTAAAGGGGTAGGAAGTTAAAAACAGAAAAGATATCGAGCTAACGGAACTGTTCCAGAGCGACGCCCTGCCAACCCAATAAACGGGCGGACAGCTCAAGCGAAGCCCCCTGACCCTCCAGTCTCAACGCCATCCAGGGCTTCAGTTGATTCAACAATGCTGGACTGCTTGAGATCAGACTGAGATCAACACTCAAGACATCCCCGGCACCATTGAGCCGAACCAGCTGAACACTGCCGGGCGACTCGGAAACCACAGTCATATCGGGCCAACTAACGCGAACGCCGTAACGTTGCTGCCCCTGAATACCCTCAAGCAAATTTTTAATCTCACCAAACAACTGCACACAAAGCCTGCGAACTGCGCCAGGGTTATCACGTGGCTGAAAGCTCAAGTGAATCCCCTGGTAAGAACACACCGGCCCATCCGCAGTAAAAATCCAGCTGGGTTTAACGACATTTTTACCGGACGGGCCTGCAGCCTGTTTGTCAGCCTTTTCTGTCACAGCCGTGGCAAAATCGGTGCTTCCGGTGAGCTCAGCACAATCACGCAATTGACAGAACTGGGTCAATACAGCCAACTCGTAGGCAGATTGCTTTTCAGGTCTGGGATGAGACAACATCACCTGCTGACCACCAACATCCAATACGGCCTCAGTTACGGGAGATTTCGCCAGAGATACCGGAATTCCACTTTCCACACTCATCTGAAAACCATAAAGCTGATTCGCATAACGCTCCACAGACCAGGACCATTGAACTTCCTTTTCGGCCTCTTTACTGGACTTGCGCTCACCAGCAGAACTATTTGTAGAATATCGAGCGAGATCCGCCTCGGCGTAGTAGGCATCAGCAAGCTGCGTCAGTGCAATAAGCGCAAAATCTGCTCTCCACTCCTCAGGAGCTGATTGTAACGCGAGAAGTGTACGCTCATAGCGAGTCGACGAGGCTTCAACCAAAACACCGCTACCTGATACAACCAGTAACAAACAACACAACACGGCCTTACCGAAACTCATCAAATACACCCTTGCACATGACCAACGCCGCGGAGACACACGGTTATGCAATCATAGACGAATTCCGGCCTCTCTCCTTTCTACCTTGTCGCACCTTGGGGTTTTCGGGAGCCGTTGAACTGGTTTTATGGGTTCGGACTTTTATCGGATTTGTCTGTCATCGGCAAAATCAACAATTTCAACGACAAACCTGAACGTTAGTCCGTTTGCAGAAGCGCCTGGCAGATTAGCTGGACGGATAGTTTGTTTGAGCTGCCAGCACAAACTCTTCCACCACAATGTCATGGCGGCTTGCTCCAGCAAAAAAACAGAGTTTTTTAAAGTCGTTAATCATCGCCCCCTCGCCACACAAATAGACTTTGGCGCCTCTTAATGAGGAGTGATGCTTTTTTACAGCATCCATCAAAGTCTGAGCTTCAGAGGCAGGATTCGGAGGCGTAGCGGCTTGAACAGGGGCGGCCTGAACAATATTTACCTGCAATTGACCGTGATGCGCCGCCAGCCCCAAAAGCTGTTCACAGAGATAAGGCTCAGCGTGCGGACTGGCACACAGATAGACATCTATATTGCCACTGTGCCCCTGTGCCAGAGCTTCCTGCAGCACACCATACACAGGCGCCAATCCCGTTCCCACAGCCACCATTAAAAGGGACCTGTCAGAATCCTGAACATCATAGACACAATACCCACTAGGCTCAGTCAGACGCAGCCGATCACCGACTTTTACCTCCGCATGACACCATCGACTGACAACGCCACGCTGATGAAGAGCAATGTGCAACACCAACTCACCATCCCGATCGGGATGACTCACAATCGAATAAGAACGTGCATTCAGATCATCTTTCCACAACAGCACATGTTGCCCGGGCTGCCAGCGACCCTCGGCTTTCATGCGCAATTCCAACACCGTCGGAGATATCAGCTCATGGCCAGTCACCTCAACCAGCCAATCCATGTTGCGATCTGGTTTTTCAGCGAACAATTCCCCTTCCGGATAGCAACAGCAGGATAAAAAGTGATGACTTTGGATCTGTTGATCACTCAGCCCCTGCTGGGCATTTTCACGCACGAGGTGATCCTGTTTGAGAAAAGATTCATCACTCTTTAACAAACATGACTGACACAACCCCACGCGGCAACTGTTGGGAACCTTGTGTCCAACACGCAAGAGGGTTTCCAGGACAGACTCTTCGCACTGCATTTCGGCCGTTTGATCCTGAAAATGAACTACAGCTAGCGGAGAGGTTTTTGTCACTTAGCTGGCAACCTTCGGATAAACAGGCTCGACCGGCAATCCAGAATGCAAACGAAACAGCTTGTCTGGCCGAGTGATGGCCTTTTCTTCTTCATCCAAAAAGAAATCCACCCGCGGCTGGATGTCTTCTTCGGAATACGATTGCGCCAGAGTCAGATAATCCTTGAAATGACGGGCTTCGGACTTTAGCAGCGAGAGGTAAAACTTTTTCAGCTCATCGTCCAGATACGGCGCCAGGGCATCAAACCGCTCACAGGAGCGTGCTTCAATGATCGAGCCTACTATCAATGTATCGATAAAGTTTTCCCGCTGCTCTTTGCGAATATGCCTGGACATTTTGGAGGCGTAAGTGCTGGCCTTTAATGGACGGTAGGTAATGCCGCGTTTTTTCAGAATCTTCAGCGCCTGCTCGAAATGCACTAATTCTTCACGGGCCAGACGGCTCATTTTATTCAGGAGATCAATCTTGGAGGGATTTTTTGCCATCATGGTCATGGCTGATTGAGCAGCCTTCAACTCATTGGCAGCATGATCCAGAAGAATGGTTTCCAGATCCTCAAGTGCGCGGTCGATCCACGCCTGCGGGGTACGACAACGCAGAAAATCCAGGATGGGGGAAATTGAAACAGCACTCATGAAATTCGGGATCCGTTTAATATTTACTTTAAGTCAAACCGCTTCAGGAAAGACTAGGCCGCCGGGAAATATCGGTCGTAATGGGCACAGGACAAGGTGTAATAGTCCTGATCGATAGCTGTTTTGATATCAACTAGTGACACCCCCTGCCAACCAGGCTGATAGGCAAGCCCGTAGACAGACAGGTCATGGATTTGACTGGCCCCGGCTTTCAGAAGGCTGAACACCCAACAGTAGGGATCCAGATCTTCATTGAACTGTACTTGTTGATGTTTGATCGCTGCCAGCAATTGAGCCTGATCGGTAATTCGCAATTTGTTGCCAACCACCTGGGCCAGAAAGCCTTCCAGGCGTTCAGCAATCAGAAGTCGCTGTTCATTAGAGTAAGCATTCCAATTGACCACTTCGTGCGCATAGCGTTTACAGCCACGACACACCTGATCCCCTATTCCTGTGGAGCATACGCCCACACACGGTGTTTTTACCCGTTTAAACATGCGCTTCTATCTATCCCGTTTCCATTCAGCCATGAGCAAGATCCACTCGACACTCACAACCCAAGCCATAGCTCACCCAAGAGAGATCATTTTTTAGTCAGGCACAAACCGTTATGCACCCTGCTTGATCTGCCTCAACGATGAATCGTAGGATTATATGGCATCGTAGAGACGATATCAGCCGCTTCTCGTGAGGACCCATCATGGCCGGTGAATTTTTGATCGCTCAGGAACACATTCAAAGTGCAATATCTAAAGCGGATAATGACAGAAGCATGAGCACAGAAGCCATGAGCCGTGCCCTTCTCACCGAATTACTCACTCAACTCGCCAAGCATCACTCACCGGAAGAGCTCAAGGCGCTGTTGCTTTACCAACTGGAGCAGGTTGCCGAAGATGAATTCGTCATTACTCGGGGCTGTTGAACTTAATAAGGTTAACACCGGCCTGAAATTGACCCGTTTTTCGTCTTGCAGTGCCACACAGATGCCATAAAAGGCCTGTATTCTTAGTAAATTGTGAGTAGAACCGACCCCTTACCAGAACGCCTAAACAGCCAACCCAGATAGATCGTGTTGATTTCTAGCACTGGCACACAGGTCATTATTCGTCCCACTTATAATGATTATAAGTAGCTGATTTCCAAGAGATCTTAACTAAAGCAAGGGTTTCGTGTACAATTCGCGCCCCGTTAAGGGTGGATTTTGTAGTCAAACTACCTAACGATCGGCCAATATCCCCACCGGATTGTCAGCTGATGGTAGCAGCAATCGATAAAAGCAAGCTACGTAGTAACTAGCGATGTAGCAACAAACACCCCCTTAACCATCGATGTGGGTCATCGATAGCCTCATGGTCCAGAGATCCTGGCCCCGTGAGTAAACAACGACATATTAGAGGCATCAACCGTGCCAGCAGCCTTCAGGAGGTTTGAATGAGCTTATATTCAGAATACTTGGATGAAATCGCCACCCGTAAAAAGGATCTGGGGTTGAACCCTAAGCCAATCGACAGCGCTGAACTGCTGTCAGAAATCATTGCCCAAATCAAAGATACTGGTAATGAGCACCGTGAAGATTCTCTGAAGTTCTTCATCTATAACACCCTCCCCGGCACAACCCCTGCTGCAGGCGTAAAAGCCAAGTTCCTGAAAGAAATCATTCTCGGCGAAGCTGCTGTCGCAGAAATCACCCCTGAATTCGCTTTCGAACTGCTCTCGCACATGAAAGGTGGCCCTTCTATCGAGGTTCTGCTGGACCTGGCCCTTTCTGCTGATGAAGCTGTTGCCAAACAGGCTGCTGAAGTTCTGAAAACTCAGGTATTCCTGTACGAAGCCGACTATGATCGCCTCGAAGCTGCCTATAAAGAAGGCAATGCTATCGCCAAAGAGATTCTGGAAAGCTACGCGAAGGCCGAGTTCTTCACCAAGCTGCCAGAAGTTGAAGAAAAAATTGAAGTGGTTACCTATATCGCCGCCGAAGGTGATATCTCTACTGACCTGCTGTCTCCTGGTAACCAGGCTCACTCCCGTGCCGACCGTGAACTGCACGGCCAGTGCATGATCACCCCGGAAGCTCAGCAAGAAATCGTTGCCCTGCAGAAGAAGCATCCAAACGCCAAAGTCATGCTGATTGCCGAAAAAGGCACCATGGGCGTAGGTTCTTCCCGTATGTCCGGTGTGAACAACGTCGCCCTGTGGGCCGGCAAGCAAGCCAGCCCATACGTTCCTTTCATCAACATTGCGCCAGTAGTAGCGGGTACCAACGGTATTGCTCCTATCTTCCTGACCACAGTTGATGTAACCGGCGGTATTGGTCTGGACCTGAAAAACTGGGTTAAGAAAGTAGACGCTGACGGCAACACTGTGACCGACGAAAACGGCGATCCAGTACTGGAAGAAGCCTACTCTGTAGCCACCGGTACCGTTCTGACCATCGATACCAAAGCCAAGAAGCTGTACAACGGCGACAAAGAACTGGTTGATATTTCCAGCGCTTTCACTCCTCAAAAAATGGAATTCATGAAAGCAGGCGGCTCCTACGCAGTGACCTTCGGTAAGAAGTTGCAAACATTTGCTGCCGACGCACTGGGTATTGAAGCACCACAGGTTTACGCACCTTCAAAAGAAATTTCTCACGAAGGTCAGGGTCTGACCGCTGTTGAGAAAATCTTTAACCGTAATGCCGTAGGTGTTAACTCCAAGACCCCACTGCACGCTGGCTCCAACGTTCGCGTTAAAGTAAACATCGTAGGCTCCCAGGATACTACCGGTCCTATGACTGCTCAGGAACTGGAAGCGATGGCCGCTTCTGTTATCTCTCCTAGCGTTGACGGTGCCTACCAGTCTGGCTGTCACACTGCCTCTGTTTGGGATGCCAAAGCCAAGGCCAACATCCCCAAATTGATGTCCTTCATGAACAACTTCGGCCTGATCACTGCCCGTGATCCAAAGGGTGTCTACCCGGCCATGACCGACGTAATTCACAAAGTTCTGAACGACATCACTGTTGACGATCGCGCCATCATCATCGGCGGCGACTCCCACACCCGTATGTCCAAAGGCGTTGCCTTCGGTGCCGACTCCGGTACTGTAGCCGTTGCACTGGCCACTGGTGAGTCTGCCATGCCAATTCCTGAGTCTGTTAAGGTTACCTTCAAGGGTCACATGCAGCCACACATGGATTTCCGTGATGTTGTACACGCGACTCAGGCTCAGATGCTGAAGCAGTTCAAGGGCGAGAACGTGTTCCAGGGTCGTGTTATCGAAGTACAAATCGGTACTCTGATGGCTGACCAGGCCTTTACCTTCACTGACTGGACTGCAGAAATGAAGGCTAAAGCCTCTATCTGTATTTCTGACAATGAAACCATGATCAAGTCTCTGGAGCTGGCCAAGTCCCGCATCCAGATCATGATCGACAAGGGCATGGAAAACCGCGACAACATGTTGCAGCGCCTGATCGACCTGGCTGACAAGCGTATCGCTGAAATCAAGTCTGGTGAAACCCCTGCTCTGGCTCCGGACAACAATGCCAAGTACTACGCAGAAGTTGTTGTGGATCTGGATCAAATCGACGAGCCAATGATCGCTGACCCGGACGTCAACAACGAGGACGCTTCCAGACGCTACACCCACGATACTATTCGCCCTGTTTCCTACTATGGCGGCAACAAGAAAGTTGACCTGGGCTTCGTCGGTTCTTGTATGGTTCACAAAGGCGACATGCAAATCATCGCTCAGATGCTGCGTAACCTGGAGAAGAAAGGTGACATCACCTTTAAAGCGCCACTGGTTGTTGCACCACCAACCTACAACATCGTCGACGAGCTGAAAGCCGAAGGCGACTGGGCTCTGCTGCAGAAGTACGCTGGATTCGAATTTGACGACAACGCCCCTAAAGGCGCTGCTCGTACCAAATACGAGAACATCCTGTATCTGGAACGCCCAGGCTGTAACCTGTGTATGGGTAACCAGGAAAAAGCTGAACCTGGCGATACTGTACTGGCAACCTCTACCCGCCTGTTCCAGGGCCGCGTAGTAGCTGACACCGACGAAAAGAAAGGTGAATCCCTGCTGGGCTCCACCCCTCTGGTGGTTCTGTCTACCATCCTGGGTCGTACGCCTACTATCGAGGAGTACAAAGAAGCCGTTGAAGGTATTAACCTGACTGACTTCGCGCCACCATCTGCTGACCTGGCCGTAGAAGCCGAGCCAGTGAGAATTGTTGGCTAAGTTCAGCTGGCTTTAAGCTGATTGGCATTCGCTAATTGGCTTGTGCTGAAACTGCACTTAACAAAAAGCCCTGCAGACCAAGTCTGCGGGGCTTTTTTCGTCTTGCCCCCGTAATGTAGTCCTAGCCCTGCTTATATCCGGTCACTTCGATGAATCTGAGGAAGCCAGAGCCCTCAGGCACCCCTCGATTATTTCACTAGCTGCTATATTTACCTGACCACAACTCATCAAGTGGCGGCAGGTATGTGTGTCGTCACACAACATAGAGGATACCGCCGTGCTAGAAGCTTACCGTAAACACGTCGAAGAGCGTGCGGCCGAAGGTGTGCCGCCCAAACCACTGAATGCCGAACAAGTTGCAGGTCTGGTGGAACTGCTGAAAAGTCCGCCAGCTGGTGAAGAAGACGCCATCCTGGAGCTTCTGACCGATCGTGTTCCCCCCGGTGTCGACGAAGCTGCTTATGTAAAAGCCGGATTCCTGTCTGCTATTGTCAATGGCGAAGCCTCTTCTCCACTGATCGATAAAGTTTCGGCCATCAAATTGCTGGGCAACATGCACGGTGGTTACAACATTGAGACTCTGGTTGCCGCTCTGGAGGATGCCGATTTGGGCGCCCTTGCAGCCGAAGAACTGAAACACACTCTGTTGATGTTTGACGCTTTCCACGATGTGGAAGAGAAAGCCAAAGCCGGCAACGAGAACGCCAAAGCGGTTATGCAGTCCTGGGCCGACGGCGAGTGGTTCACCAAGCGTGACAAGGTGGCTGAAAGCATCAAAATGTCCGTCTTTAAAGTCACCGGCGAAATCAATACCGATGACTTGTCCCCTGCTCCAGATGCCTGGAGCCGCCCGGACATCCCGCTGCATGCACGTGCCGCCTTCAAAATGACTCGTGAAGGGCTGACTCCTGAAGAGCACGGCGTTACCGGCCCCATGAAACAAATCGACGACATCAAGGCCAAAGGCCTGCCTGTCGCGTTTGTTGGTGACGTTGTGGGTACCGGCTCTTCCCGCAAGTCCGCTACCAACTCTGTACTGTGGTTCTTTGGTGAAGACATCCCTGGCGTGCCGAACAAGCGCAGCGGCGGGGTCTGTATCGGCGGCAAGGTCGCCCCTATCTTTTACAACACCATGGAAGATGCTGGCGCTCTGGTTTTCGAAGCCCCCGTTGATGAGCTGAACATGGGTGACGTGATTGAAATCCGACCATACGAAGGCAAGATTCTGGCTGAAGACGGCTCCGTCCTGTCTGAATTCGAACTGAAGTCTGACGTCCTGCTGGACGAAGTTCAGGCTGGTGGCCGTATCAACCTGATCATCGGCCGTGGCCTGACCACCAAGGCGCGTGAGTCTCTGGGACTGCCTGCCAGCGACCTGTTCCGTGTACCGGAAGCCCCAGCCGATTCCGGCAAAGGCTTTACCCTGGCACAAAAAATGGTTGGCCGTGCCTGCGGTCTACCCGAAGGTCAGGGTATCCGCCCCGGCACCTACTGCGAGCCCAAGATGACCACCGTGGGCTCTCAGGACACCACCGGGCCCATGACCCGTGACGAACTGAAAGACCTGGCGTGTCTGGGCTTCTCTGCTGACCTGACCATGCAGTCTTTCTGTCACACGGCGGCCTACCCCAAGCCTGTGGATATCGACACCCAGCACACCCTGCCAGACTTCATCATGACCCGCGGCGGAGTTTCCCTGCGCCCTGGCGACGGAATTATTCACTCCTGGTTGAACCGCATGCTGCTGCCTGACACTGTCGGTACCGGTGGCGACTCCCACACCCGCTTCCCAATGGGCATCTCTTTCCCGGCAGGTTCTGGCCTGGTGGCTTTCGCCGCCGCTACCGGTGTTATGCCACTGGATATGCCTGAATCTGTACTGGTGCGCTTTAAAGGCACGATGGAGCCAGGTATCACCTTGCGCGACCTGGTACACGCGATTCCTTACTATGCCATTCAACAAGGTCTTTTAACCGTCGAGAAGAAAGGTAAAAAGAACATCTTCTCCGGCCGCATTCTGGAAATTGAAGGTCTGGAGCATCTCACCGCCGAACAGGCATTTGAGCTGTCTGACGCCTCTGCAGAGCGCTCTGCAGCAGGTTGCACCATCAAGCTGTCCGAGACCTCGGTAGCCGAGTACCTGCGCTCCAACATCACCCTGCTTCGCTCCATGATCGCCGACGGCTATGGTGATCCTCGTACGCTGGAGCGTCGCGCCCAGAAGATGGAAGAATGGCTGGAAAACCCAAGCCTCATGGAAGGCGATGCCGACGCGGAATACGCTGCGGTTATCGAAATCGATCTGGCCGAAGTTAAAGAGCCCGTTGTCTGCTGTCCGAACGACCCGGACGATGCCAAACTCCTGTCTGAAGTGGCTGGCGACAAGGTCGACGAAGTGTTCATCGGCTCCTGCATGACCAACATCGGTCACTTCCGCGCTGCCGGTAAACTGCTGGATCAGCACAAAGGCGGTATCACTACCCGTCTGTGGTTGTCTCCTCCCACCAAAATGGACGAACACGTACTGATGGAAGAAGGCTATTACAACATCTTCGGCCGCTCTGGTGCTCGCATGGAAATGCCAGGCTGTTCCCTGTGCATGGGCAATCAGGCACGTGTAGCTCCGAACAGTACCGTTCTGTCTACTTCTACCCGTAACTTCCCCAACCGTCTGGGTGATGGTGCCAATGTGTACCTGACCTCGGCAGAGCTGGCTGCGGTTGGTGCCATTCTCGGCAAACTGCCCACGCCAGCGGAATACATGGAGTACGCGAAAGATCTTAATTCCATGTCCAGCGAAATCTACCGCTACCTGAACTTCGACCAAATCGCCGAGTTCCAGGCCAAGCACGACGAAGGCAAGAAAATTGCCGCCTTGCAGATAGAAGATGTTGCGGTGTAACACTCAACAACTGCCAGCAAAACCCCGCTCCTGCGGGGTTTTGTAAGCCCCAAGGCTCACCTAGCGCCCCTGCACTCTCCACCTTGATTGCCCCTCATGTCGGCAAACGCTCAATTCATCGCTACTTTCATCCGAAATAGCAAAAAAAATTGAAAAAAAATTAACTGAATAAAGCCTCAAAATAAGCCGAAAAAACACTCAAAAAAAAGCCGATTTTTCTATAGATATCAGTCAGTTATAAAAAATCAAAAAGTGCCCGCTTGAACCGAAAAACACAACAAAAAAATCCACTGCAATTTCAGGCGCCCAAAGCATGAAATTTTTCTGGCAGGGTTATTTTTTTTACTTCAGAATGCGCGCCGCTTGACTGGTCGCCCTGAAATAACGCGCCCATTCGGCCAAAAATATTGGCGCTTAAGCCAACCACAGCCAGCTGCTTCAGGAGAATCCGATTGACTCAGCGACCCAACCAGGAATGGACCACCGAAGATTCCAACCAGCTCTATGGCGTAGATCGCTGGAGTAACGACTATTTTGGCCTGGACGATAAGGGTCAGGTAACTGCTCGTACGCTCAATGCCGAAGTGGCATTGATGGACATCGTTAAGGGTATGGCTGAACGAGACCTGCAAATGCCTGTGGTCCTGCGAATTGAAAATATTCTGGACGCACAATTGTTTCGTCTGAATGAAGCGTTTCGCTCAGCCATTGAAAGTTGCGAGTATCAAGGTGTCTATCGCGGTGTGTACCCGATCAAGGTGAACCAGCAAGCTCAGGTTGTTGAAGAAATTGCAGCCTTTGGCGCTCGTTACCAGCATGGCTTCGAAGTTGGCAGCAAACCGGAAATGATTGCCGCACTGGCAACTCTCACAGAACCCGGCAGCCTGATTATCTGCAATGGCTACAAGGATCAGGAGTTTTTCGATCTGGGGCTGAACGCCATCAAACTGGGCTTTAAGTGTTTCTTTGTTATTGAAACACCCACTGAGCTGCCAATTTTAATTGAACGCAGCCGCGCCCTTGGTGTGACTCCGTCAATTGGCGTGCGGGTAAAAATGACCACACAAGTCAGTGGACACTGGAACTCAACCAGTGGTGACCGCAGTGTGTTTGGCCTGACCACCAATCAGGTGATCCATGTGGTCGACACACTGAAGCAGGAAGGCATGCTGGATTGCCTGCAGTTGCTGCACTGTCACCTGGGATCACAGATTCCTAACATCCGTGACATACGCAATGGCATCGTAGAAGCCTGTCGCTACTACACTGACCTTGTGAATGAAGGCGCCGCCCTGTCACACATCGACCTGGGTGGTGGTCTGGCTGTTGACTACACTGGTAGCCGTGGCAATGACGAACAAAGTCGTAACTACAGTCTGAAAGAGTATTGTCTCGACATCGTTGAGACCATTAAAAACACCCTGGATCTGAGCGATATTCCCCATCCGACTATCGTTACCGAGTCCGGTCGTGCCACGGTGGCTTACTCGTCTGTACTGTTGTTTAACATTTTGGACGTGAATCACTTTGAACCCTCTGAAATCACAGAGGCCAAAGCAGAGGAGCCAACACAACTGGAAGACCTGCGCTATACGCTGGCGGAATTAAAACCGGGCCGTGAACAGGAATCCTTTAACGACGCGCACTATTACCGAAACGAAGTGCGTGAGCTGTTCAAACGAGGACAAATCGATCTTCGCAGCCGGGCTACTGCTGACAATTTGTTTCTGGCAATTATTCACCGCATTGCCGGCATGATTGACGATATGGAACAGGTGCCGACAGAACTGGAAGGTCTTAAATTGTCTCTGGCCGATATTTACTACGGTAATTTCAGCCTGTTTCAGTCATTGCCGGATATCTGGGCAATTGATCAGTTATTCCCGATCATGCCCATCCACCGGTTGGATGAAGAACCAACAAGGCAAGCTGTACTGGCAGACATTACCTGTGACTGTGACGGCAAGATTGATCGATTTATTAACCCACAACAGGGTTTCAACAAAACACTGGCACTGCATCAACTGAATGCCAATGAAGAATATTATTTAGGTGTGTTTTTGGTAGGTGCTTACCAGGAAACTCTGGGCGACTTGCACAACCTGTTTGGAGATACCAATGTGGTGAGTGTACGGATCAACCGTGATGGCAGTTATGACTTCGTCAAGGAGATCCATGGGGACACAATCGCAGACGTACTGGACTATGTGGAATACGAACCGAAAGAATTACAGCTTCGTTACCGCAACACTGCTGAAAATGCCGTACGTGAAGGACGCATCACAGCAAGAGAAAGACAACACATCATTCAGACTTTTAACGCCAGTCTGAATGGTTACACCTACTACGAAAAAGAAAACAACTGACACTTAAGAAATTACTGATGGGAAAACGTCAGTCACTGAGGACTCATAACATGGCAAAAGTTATTATCATCGGCGCCGGCGGTGTCGGACAGGTTGTTACCCACAAATGTGCACAACTGCCAGAGGTCTTTACCGAGATCGTTCTGGCCAGTCGCAACGAAGAAAAGTGCAAGAAGATTGCCGACCAGATAAAAACGCCCATCAGAACTGCTCAGGTTGACGCTGATAATGTGCCTGAGCTGGTGGCGCTGTTCGAGCGTGAAAAACCCTTCATGGTTATCAACGTCGCGCTGCCCTATCAGGATCTGACCATTATGGATGCCTGTCTGGAAGCGGGTGTGCACTATATGGACACGGCCAACTACGAGCCACTGGATACTGCCAAGTTCGAATACCACTGGCAGTGGGCCTATCAAGAGAAATTTGAGCAGGCAGGCCTGATGGCATTATTGGGTTCCGGATTCGACCCTGGCGCAACCAATATGTTTACTGCCTATGCCGCAAAACATTACTTCGATGAAATCCACACTCTGGATATCATTGACGTAAACGGTGGTGACCACGGTTACCCGTTCGCGACCAACTTCAATCCGGAAATCAATATTCGGGAAGTGACTGCAGAGTGCCGCCACTGGGAGAATGGAGAGTTTGTAGAAACGCCGGCCATGTCTCTCAAGCAGTCATTCAGCTGTCCGGACGAGGTGGGAACCTATAATATTTATCGCATGTACCATGAAGAGCTGGAGTCACTGACCAAGCACTTCCCGAGCCTCAAAAAGGCTCAATTCTGGATGAGTTTTGGTGACAGCTACCTCAAGCACCTGGAGGTGCTGGGCAATGTCGGCATGACCGGTATCGAGCCAGTCAATTTTAACGGTGTCGAGATCGTGCCCATCCAGTTTTTGAAGGCACTGCTGCCAGACCCGTCAACTCTGGGCCCTCGTACCGTAGGAAAAACCTGCATTGGCTGTGTGGTAAAAGGCGTCAAAGACGGCAAGGAAAAGAGCGTTTACGTGTACAACGTCAAGGACCACCAGGACTGTTATAAAGAAGTCCAGTCGCAGGCCATCTCCTACACCACCGGTGTACCGGCAATGATTGGTGCCAAGATGATGGTCGAAGGCAAATGGATGAAAGCCGGTGTCTGGAACATGGAGCAACTGGATCCAGATCCGTTTATGGAAGCTATGAATGCCTATGGCTTGCCATGGCAAGTGATTGAAGAACCTGACTTCAATCTAATTTAATTGATAAGGTAAATAGTCTAACAACATGAAAAGTAAAAGCTTTTACTCGTTTGACCCAACTCGTGTTCCCTCCCCCTGTTTTGTGGTGGACGAGGTTGCCGTGCGGAAAAATCTCGAAATTCTGAACCGGGTTCAGCGCGAGTCAGGGGCCAGGGTACTCTTGGCCCTGAAAGCTTTTTCCATGTTCAGCCTCGCACCGACCATTGGCCAGTACCTCAGCGGCACCTGCGCCAGCGGGTTGCATGAGGCAAAACTGGGCCGTGAAGAATTTAAGGGTGAGGTCCATACCTTCAGCGCGGCCTTTACCGAAAAGGATCTTCCAGAAATCCTGGAACTCTCCGATCATGTGGTGTTTAACTCTTTTAATCAGTGGCAACGTTTCCAGCCATTGATCAAAGCTGCCAAAGAACAAAGGCCACAACTGGAGTTTGGTTTAAGGGTTAATCCCATGCATTCGGAAGGTGCAACACCGATATACGACCCTTGCGCTCCGGGTTCTCGTCTGGGCATCCCTAAATCGGCATTTGCAGGCCAATCCCTGGAAGGGATCAGTGGCTTACACTTTCACACCCTCTGTGAACAGGGATTTGCCCCCCTGTCCCGAACCCTGGATGCAGTGGAAGCCCAGTTTGCGGAATACTTTCCGCAATTGAAGTGGATTAACTTTGGCGGTGGCCATCACATTACGGCCGAAGGCTACCAAGTCGACAAACTGATTGAGCGTATTAAACGCTTTCAGGAGACCTATGGACTACAGGTATACATCGAACCTGGAGAGGCCATTGCCATCCAGACTGGTGTTTTGGTGAGTGAAGTGCTGGATGTGCTCGATTACCAGCAACCCCTGGCTATCCTGGACACTTCTGCGACCTGCCATATGCCGGATACTCTCGAGATGCCCTATCGTGCCGAGATCTTTGGTTCCGGCCAACAGGATGAGAAAGCCTACAGTTACCGCCTGGGCGGTCAAACCTGCCTCGCGGGTGATGTGATGGGAGACTACAGCTTTGATCATCCCTTGCAGACAGGGCAACGGCTAATGTTTGATGATATGTCCCACTACACGATGGTGAAAACCAGCACCTTCAATGGTATTGGTCTACCCTCGATAGCTCTGTGGAATTCAGAGACGGATGATCTGAAAATCGTTAAACAGTTTGGCTACGAAGACTTCAAACAACGTTTGTCGTAACCCGTTTTTAGACGCTTGCGAACAAACAGATTAACTAATAGACATGCTACAGGGCCAGGTCAATACCGCCTGTAGCGTTCCGTCAGCGCCCCCCAGCTCATCCAGAAAGCCAACAAAGTAGCTGAACTCCCCCTGAGGCCGAATTGTCAGGTAGACCCACCCCTCGCTGGACTCGCCCATTCTTGCACGATCAACACTGATCGCATCGCTGGAAGACACTTCTTGTAAAAGTGAATCCAGTTCGCTCACTTGGGATACGGACAAAGAATCTGAGCTTGCCGTGCAATTTTGCAATCTCGGCACAAGCGACAATTCAGGATGCCCCTCAGGAGGATCGTTGGATATCGGCACCAATATGCCTTCTGCCTGAAAACGCGGGTCAGCATCACCGGTTTTATTCCAGTAAGTGACGCCGCTCTGGGATAGCACAACAATCCCGGGTTGTTCGAGAGAATACAAACACACTTTTTTCATAATCTACCGACCGTCACTGATCCCCGGCGGGTGCCAGCCCTTGCATCAATTTGTCGTAAACACCGTTTTCCCGGATTTTCAGCAAACCTTGATCCAATAGCGCTGCGTATTTTTTTGCCTCAGGACTCTTCAGGGAAAAGGCCACATAAATATCACTGGTATGGTTAACAGCACCTCGGGTGAGAATATCCGCAGGTAAATTCATCTCGGCCAGAGTGTGTTCTACCACGCGATCAAACATAACCCCCACATCGACCCGATGGGCCAGCAGCATACGGATTACCTGCTGTTGACGGGCAACACTCACCTCATTAAAACGCTCTCGCTGAGACTCATAAGTATTGCCATATTCATAGTCGATAATGGAGGCTACCCGCGCTTCGCTGGGAATGTCCCTTGCGGTTTGATAGACCTTGGGGCGATCTGCTGCATAATAAAATGAGGCACTGGCTGTCAGGATCGGGAATTGGCCAAAGATAAACCGCTTCTCGGTAGAGGTCTGACGTGTCACATTGTAGCCACCATCCAAATGTCCGGCCTCGACATCCCTGAGCACACGGGCATACGGCATCACACTGATGGTAACCTCCTGCCCCATCACTGCAAAAGCGGCCTTGATGATGTCGGTACTTAACCCTTGCCCGCGCTCATTGGCATAGGGTGGCCAACCATCCTCGACACCAAGATGAATGACAGAATTCGGTGAAGAGTTCGTTTGAGCCATGGCTTCCGCGTGGGCTCGGTCTACTCCCACCAGAAAACACAGAGAAACTACGCCAAACAATCCGACGATAAAATCTTTAAGTGCTGAATTGCGATGAAACATGGCTGAGCATTGCGCCACTGTAGATATCCGTCCTTAAATCGTTATGACTCAGCCACTTCCAGTTACCGAAAGCTCCTGTTGTGATACATCTGACACATTTGATGAGAACTCAAACCAATTAGGATGTCAAACCTTGAAGAACTCCTGAATATTGTCTTTTTCCCACATGGCATCCTGATAACCAAGCTCCATGAGTTCATCAAGGTAGGGTTTCTCAAACAACAGATAGCTGGTTGTCGCCGCACCGCCCGCTTTGTTTGTGGCCCCCGTAGAACGTAAAAACATCCTCACACTTCTTGGCATGTGACGAATTTTTCTTCCGGCCAGCTTGTCGAGGGCTTTGCTGGGCGAAATCACCATGGTTTCCACGGGTCGCAATCGGGTTTTGTTTTCCTGCAACACTTCATCCGGGATCAGGTTTAACAGGGAGTTGACTCTCTCAAGGTGCTCAAGGTCACCTTCCAGGCTGTCAATAAAGGCACTGTTGAACAGTTGCCCAAAGACTTGCCCGATTGACGGAGAATATTTCAGTCGGCGGGAATACTGACTTCTGCTTAGGGGATCACGATTATTGGACACCCCGATCACAAAGATGCGATCGGCCCCCATATGCAATGCCGGACTGATTGGTGCTACCTGACGTAAGGCACCATCGCCGTAGTAATCCTCATTAACCTTGACGGCAGGAAATAACGCCGGAATGGCCGCTGAAGCCATCAAATGATCCAGGGTTAATTTGGCCGAGACACCAATTCGGCGGTAGCGACGCCAGCTCTCAACCGTTTTATCCCCTTGAAAAAAACTAACCGACTCCCCGGTGGAGTAATTCATCGCGGTGGTGCAAATAGCTTTCAAGTCACCCCGCTTCAACCCCATCTCCAGCTGATCAAAATCGATATATTCCGCAAGAAACTCCCGCAATGGCTCGTTATCCAACAAGGCCAGTGATTGTTTTTTGCTCACACCTTCATTGAACAGAGAGAAAAACAAACGCATTGCTCCGCCCAGCAAAGCTCTCCAGGAGGTTTTGAATACCTTATCGGTCCTTAAATCGGCCCAGATGTGATTGAGATCGGCGACCGCTTCGTAAAAACTGCCACTGTGTGAGGCCAGGGCCAAAGCATTGATGGCTCCGGCGGATGTACCACAAATAATCGGAAAAGGATTGCGAGTCGTCGCTGGTAATAATTCATTTACCGCAGATAGAACACCCACCTGATAGGCTGCTCGGGCGCCGCCGCCTGATAAGATCAGGGCATTTGTCACTTCACTAACTCCTTAAACCGTTGCTTTCCGACCGAGTGGGCGTAGACGGGATGGTATCCACCTTCTACGGTGAATACCAGAGAGCGAGTGTACTATGGGCGTGAGGTTCTATACTAGAAAGCATTGGGCAGGATAGGAAAACTTGTTAACCCCGTCTGAACAGAACGTTAACTTTCTATTTCAGACTTGATCAGAGTGACTTTTTCCATCAGTTCGGCAAGTCGCTTGACCTTCATTTTTGACATGACCCGACTGCGGTGGATCTCTACAGTTTTAATGCTGATATCTAGCTTTTCGGCAATTTCACGATTCGCCAAACCGGAAATTACCAGCTTGGCAACATCCAGCTCTCGACGGCTAAGCTGATTCCAGCACGCCAAAGCAGCATTGGCCTCTTTTTGTTGATTGAATTTTTCACCAACGTCGTCGAGGGTTTTTTGAATCAACTCCAATATGGCGGTATCTTCAAAAGGTTTCTCGATAAAGTCCACCGCCTGATTCTTCATGGCCTGTACCGCCACAGGGACATCACCATGTCCGGTAATCATAATCACCGGGATGATCTCCCCACGCTTTATCAACTCCTGCTGCAAAGCCAGGCCGCTCATGCCGGTCATTCGTACATCGAGCAACAGACAACCCGATTCCTGTCTGTATCCAAGCAAAAAGTCCTCGGCGCTTTCAAAGGCTTTCACCGTGTAACCTGCACCCTCAAGGAGCCAGGCCAAAGACTCGCGAAAGTCCTGATTGTCGTCGACGATAAAAACGGTGTGTTGGGTGCTCACAGGTGTTCCTTATTATTTTCTCTTGGTAAACGTATCGTAAATTGTGTTGATCGCGTACTGTCCGTTTCCACCAATATTTGACCACCATGGGATTCGATGATCGAACGGGAAATAGACAGACCCAACCCCAACCCAGTCTGCTTCGAGGTAACGTAGGGCTCAAAAATTGTGTCCCGCAATCCTTCCGGAATGCCTCCGGCATAGTCTTCGAGAATCAAATCGAATTGTGATTCGGAGACCTGCATCCGCACAGACACCTTGCGGGCATCTTCTTTCATGTCCTGATAGGCGTCCATGCTGTTACGAATTAAATTAAACAGAACTTGTTGGATCTGAATGCGATCGCCCACCATGTAGACTTCCTCAGGCGGTAGTTTAGATTCAATACGTACGCCATTGCTCCACAGGTCGTGTCCCAGCAACTCTTCCACTTCATCCAGAACCCGTTGAACACTGAATACACTCCGCTGATAAGGTGTTTTTTTAACCAGACTGCGAAGCCGTTTGACAATATCTGCCGCTAACTGAGTCTGCTTGACCAGAATATCGAACACCGAAAGCAGACTACTTTTCGGTAATTCCTGGCCTGATTCCAGTTTTCTCAGGGCTCCGCGGGCGTAATTAAGTGTGGTGGCCAACGGCTGATTAATTTCATGAGCCAAGCCACTGGCCATCTCTCCCAGCGTCATAAGCCTGGAGGCATGTATCAATTCAGATTGCTGATCGCGAACACGTCGCTCAATTTGCTTTTGTTCCGTGTTATCCCGCAAGATCAGAGAGAAGTAATTGCCCTCTTTACCCAACTCAGCTCGAGAATGGGTCAAAACTTCTTCCAGCAGTAAATAACGCTCTGGGGCCTGCGGCGCGCGAATCCTCAATGCGCCATTCCAACTCCCCTTCTCGGCAGCCACCGAGAAAGCTTCATCCATCATCTTTTGGTAGCTTTCTTCTCCAAACAAATCCCTAATGTGCATCCGCTCACTCATCTGTTGTACTTTCAGCACATCGCGGGTTGCCTGATTCATATGGCTTACCCTCTGGTGACGATCACAGAAAAGCATCAGGGCGAACGAAGCCTCAACCACAGAAGCCAGACGCTGATTGGCTTCTTCTGATTTGACCTGTGCGGTGATATCCCGGGTGATCGCAATCACCTCCAGTAAATTGCCATCTTCATCACGAACAGAGCTGTGAGTAGATTCCATCCATGAATAATGGCCATCTTTGTGGCGACTGCGATAACGGAATGTCCGGGCCCCGTGATGATAAATGGCCGGAATCAACTTGTTTCGCATCGCCTCCGCATCGTCGGGGTGAAAGAGTTCATAGGCCGGCATGCCCATTAATTCTTCGCGGGTATAACCAGACATTCGCTCCAGAGCGGGATTAATGGAGGTATAAGCCCAGTCGCCAGGGCGATGGGTAGTGATAATGTCACCTGAACGCTCAATCAGAAACTGATAACGGGCATCGGAAGTCTGAGGAATCCCAGTAGCGGATTTTTTCATGGGCTCTTGCGCATCGCAGGCTTTCATTTTTTCATTTTGATCAGTACCGGAGCTCTGCGTCGATACAGGAGTACCTTGCTGCATCTCTTCAGAAGCTACCTGAAAGGCTGTTTGATGTGAATCTTGCCTAGAACCCGCCATTGCTACAAAGATCCAAGTTGTCTACAAAACCTCAATCTACCCGTCTGTATGAACACATTCAATCACCATAGCCCTCCTGGACATGCGTAAATACCCCTAGAGAAGGTAAAAACTCATTCAACTAACCTTTTGCCTAGTACTCGACGCATACATACCAAAGTGCCTGTTAATCACCAGTGGGATATATTACCACCTTGGATTGTTGTAGAAATCGTTGAAACAGCCTATATCGGGATTAATCTTGGGCAAAAAAACCTTTAAAAGTGTGGAAAATCACTTTCAATCATCCCGCCACACCAAAATACGTAACAACCCCTATTTTCACTTGAACAGACCTCTTGCGCTCAATATAGTTAACAAAAACCAATAAGAGACATATACGACACCTGGTTGACCAAGGTGCCAGCACAGTCCCCTGCAATGAAAACCTCTGAGAGAGCACTCATGAGCAACACTCAATTTACCCTGACAAACCGAACAGCCCTGATCACGGGAGCTTCAAGTGGTATAGGTGCCACACTGGCCAAAGGCTTATCAACAGCCGGGGCAACCGTTGTCTTAGCTGCCAGGCGTGCAGAGCGTATAGAACAACTGGTTGACGAGATTGAATCCGAAGGTGGTAAGGCTGTTGCTGTAAATATGGACGTTACCCAGCGGGAAAGTGTGAAAAGTGCTTTTGATCTGGCTGAACGCTTCGTTGGCAAGATTGATACAGTGGTCAACAATGCCGGTGTGGCCGCGCCTAAAAACTTTGCACGAATCAATGATGAAGAGCGTGACTTTGTCATGAACACCAACTTTAACGGTGTCTGGAATGTTGCACAGGAGGCTGCTCAGCGCATGATTCAGGCCGGCAAAAGCGGCAGTATTGTAAACATTGCTTCTGTTTTGGGGCTAACTGCAAAACCAGGGCAAACTTCTTACTGTGCCTCAAAAGGTGCGGTTATACAGCTGACCAGAGCCATGGCTCTTGATCTGATCAAATACAATATTCGGGTTAACGCCATTGCACCGGGATGGTTTAAAACCGAAATGAACGAAGACTTTTTCAACTCGGCTGCAGGTCAGAAGCACATCGAGCAAATGCCTGCTCGACGTCTGGGCGACATTCAGGAGCTGGTAGGCCCTGTCATAATGCTCTGCAGTGACGCAGGCTCTTTCGTGAATGGCGCGGTTCTACCGGTGGATGGGGCCATTTCCGTTGCCGGAATATAACCATTCCGGCAACGATGTCTCAATGACAAAGCTCTTCCAACAGGCCTCGCATCCACATATTCGCCCGATCCTGATCAGCACTGGTGTGCCAGTATAGGCTCCAGTCCAGTGCCGGTAGGGAAAACGGCAGCTCCAGTATTTTCATATCGTATTTTTGAGCCATGCTCATTGGAATCGTCAATGCCAGATCCGTACTGGCAACAATCATGGGGGCCACCTGATAGTGCTGTACCCGTGTTTTGACGTTTCTGCGACGGCCTAGCCGATTCAAAGCCAAATCCACATAACTCAGGCCTTTACGACGTGAAGATACCGCAATGTGATCCAGTGCCAGGTATTCATCCATGGTCAACGTCTCCCCCACTTTCGGATGATCCTTACGGACCATACATGCGTAACGCTGTTTTATGAGGGGCTTGTTGCACACCTGGTTTCCGGAAATCAGAGGAACATCAAGCGCAAAGTCCAATGTGCCGGCTGCCAGTTCTCGCTCCACAAGCTCTCTGGGCACGTTGTAGCACTCAACGCTGACACCGGGGGCAACTTCCTGCAAATGTTCCAGCAGGCCCGGCAAAATCATGGCCTCTCCCATGTCATTCATGCTCAGTCTGAACACCTTGTCAGCCTGATCCGGACGAAAGACTTCACCTTCGGTTACACTGGTATTGAGAAGCTGAAGAGCTTCTTGCACGCGTCCGACAATATTTTCAGCCATCGGCGTAGGACTCATCCCTTGAGAAGTTCTGACAAACAAGGGGTCATTCAGTGTATTTCTGAGGCGCCCCAGTGCATTACTGACTGCGGGCTGAGTGATACACAGCACTTCGGCTGCTCGCGTCAGATTACGCTGCTGATAGATCGCATCAAAGACAATAAAAAGATTCAGATCAACCTGGCTTAATCGCATATATCTTCCTATACCTTTCCAGAACAGCTTTCTGCTGAATCGAAATGCGACTCAGACTTCAGCCTTTTCTGAGAGGTGCGTTCACTATTCAACCACCCTATTGAATGAATCATTAGCGAAACTGACACCCCAATCAACATGTCAGTGCAATAAGATACATGAATATTGCCAGATTCACATAATAAATTTTTAATATAGTAATGGCCGCACTATGCTCTGTAACCTACTTAATGACCTCGACGGACAGCAGGAGCAATCTGGATGTCAGAACTTTATCTTGTCAGGCATGGGCAAGCGTCCTTTCGATCCGACAACTACGACAAGTTATCACCACTTGGCCACCAGCAGGCTGAATGGCTCGGTGAACATTTCCGTGAGCGTGGCTTTCATTTCGACAGCATCCTGACCGGAGAACTGGTTCGCCACCGAGAAACCGCAGAAGGTATTGCCAAGGGTCTGCAATTGACCGCCCCTGAATTTAAGGTGTTTGCCGGCCTGAATGAATTTGATTTTCACAAACTGTTTGATGCCTATGTCAGACAACACCCGGAAGAAGCCCTGACCGACGATGCCCCTGCTTCTGACTTCTACAAGCTGCTGAAAAAAGGCATGCATAAATGGTCTACCGGCGAATTGACGGAAGGCGTCGGTGAAAGCTGGCAAAACTTCGAAGACCGTGTTCGCAGCGTTATTGACAACATCCAAACAGAATTTCACGGTCAAAAAGTACTGGCCGTCAGTTCGGGTGGTGCCATTGCCATGGTTCTTCGACAGATTCTACAGGCTCCCAGTCAAACTGTGATTGAGCTGAATCTACAAATCAAAAACACCGCCCTAGCCCACTGTTTCTTCAACCCTAAAGCCATTCGCATGACCAGTTTCAACCATATCCCGCATCTGGATATTCCAGAGCGTGAGCAACACATTACATACAGCTAATTAATAAACCACCTGCTGACAATGTTCAGCCGTTGAGTGGCAAGCCGACAACAAAACCAAGCACTCCGAGGGAGAATTTTATGGATTTTGAATACAGCGATAAAGTAAAAGGCCTGATTGAACAAGTCCGAGGCTTTATGGAAGAACACGTCTACCCAAATCAGGATCTGTATAACGATCAACTGTCCAAAGACCGCTGGTCTACTCCGCCCATCCTTGATGAGCTTAAAGCCAAAGCGAAAGCTCAGGGATTGTGGAACTTCTTTTTACCGCTGTCTTATGGCGAATACAGTGGTGGTCTCACCAACCTGGAATACGCTCCCCTGGCTGAAGAAATGGGCAAAGTAGGCTGGGCACCCGAAGTATTTAACTGTGCCGCACCTGATACCGGAAATATGGAAGTTCTGGCCAAATACGGTAATGAAGAGCAGAAAAAGCAATGGTTAGAGCCCCTTCTGGCGGGTGAGATCCGCTCTGCTTTCGCCATGACGGAGCCCGATGTTGCTTCCTCTGACGCCACGAACATTGAAACTCAAATCGTACGCGACGGTGATGAGTATGTAATCAATGGTCGCAAGTTCTACATCAGTGGTGCTTGTCGCAAAACCTGCGAAATTATGATCGTGATGGGTAAATCCGATCCACAAAACCCTAACCGCCACATGCAGCAGTCTCAGGTACTGGTTCCGGTCAACACCCCAGGAGTGAAAATTATTCGCCCCATGCAGGTTTTTGGGTATGACGATGCACCCGAAGGCCACGCAGAAGTTATTTTTGAGAATGTACGTGTTCCGGTTAAAAACATTATTCTTGGTGAAGGCCGTGGCTTCGAAGTAGCACAAGGCCGTCTCGGACCTGGTCGTATCCACCACTGCATGCGTTCAGTCGGTGCAGCACAACGTGCGCTGGAACTGATGTGTAAGCGTGCGAACAGCCGAGTGGTGTTTGGCCAGCCCATGTCGAAAAACCAATCTGTGCGTGAAGACATCGCCCGCTCTGCCTGCCAGATTGAACAAGCGCGCCTGATGACCCTCAAGGCTGCTCAAAAAATGGATACCGTAGGCAACAAAGAAGCCAAGGATCTTATTGCGATGATCAAGATTGTGGCTCCTAGTATGGCTCTGGACGTTATTGATCGCGCCATCCAGATTCACGGCGCTGCAGGTGTCAGTCAAGACACCAGTCTGGCCCATGCATACGCAGGACAACGCACATTGCGTCTGGCTGATGGCCCCGATCAGGTACACATGATGCAACTGGGTCGCAACCTGATGAAGCAGTTCGAAGACTGATTATTACAGTTCTCAGCTTCAGCCCTGTCTCTCTTTCGAGAGGCGGGGCTTTGGACGTTTAAAAACCGGTAAAAAATATAGTAAAACTTATGGCGATTAATGCAGAAATCACGAGTTAGGCACTTCCTCTAACCATATAAGAGACTGCAAAAACTTACGTCATACTGATTACGCAGAAATTGCTAATTTTAACGGAGACAAGAATGAGCACTGCCGTAGACACTCTCGATACAGAAGTCTTAAGCCGTTATCTAGAAGCCAATATCGAAGGTTTCAAAGGCCCGATCACCGCTGAAAAATTTGCCGGCGGGCAATCCAATCCAACCTTCAAAATTACAGCTGCTTCAGGCACCTATGTGCTGCGTCGCCAACCTCCAGGAAAACTTCTGAAGTCTGCTCACGCAGTTGATCGAGAATACCGGGTTCTGAATGCTTTAAAAGACACGGACGTTCCCGTAGCCCGGGTTTATCACCTGTGTGAAGACCGTGATGTTATTGGCTCGATGTTTTACATCATGGAATTCTGTGATGGCCATATATACTGGGGGGCCGCCCTGCCTGAAATTGAGAGTAACGAAAAGCGCGCAGCCATGTACGACGAAATGAATCGTGTTCTGGCCGCTTTGCACAGTGTTGATCTTGAAGCCACTGGTTTGTCTGACTACGGTAAACCCGGCAACTATTTTGAGCGTCAATTCGGACGTTGGTCTTCGCAATACAAAGCATCTGAATTGCAGCCCATTGCGGAGATGGATCAACTCATTGAGTGGCTGGACGCTAACCTTCCCGCAGACGACGGCAAGGTTTCACTGACTCACGGTGACTACCGCCTTGATAATGTCATGTTCTCTCAGGACAACAGCAAAATCATCGCAGTTCTTGACTGGGAGCTCTCAACTTTAGGGCATCCATATTCAGATCTTGCTTACCAGTGCATGCAATTGCGACTGCCAACCAGCAACGAAAAGAACACCATGTCTGGGCTTCTGGGCATCAATCCGACCGAACTTGGCATTCCAACTGAAGAAGAATACGTTGCGGCTTACTGCAAGCGCATGGGTATCGAAAAGATTGATAACTGGTCATTCTACCTGGCCTTCAGCTTCTTCCGTTTGGCTGCTATTTGCCAGGGTGTTGCAAAGCGTGCCGCAGACGGCAATGCGTCCAACAAAGCTGCAAATCGTGTAGGTGCCATGGTACAGCCACTGGCACAGACTGCACTCGACATTATCAAGGCATAATCCCCTAAAACCGTATTGAGGAGAGTTTTATGAAAGCGATAGTTTGCGAAAAGTTCGCTCCGGTTGAAGAACTTCTGTACAAAGATGTACCCGATCCTGTAGCCGGTAAAGGGCAAGTATTGATCGATATTACTGCGATTGGGGTGAATTACCCTGATGGTTTGCTGGTACAGGGCCTATACCAAATGAAACCGCCCTTTCCTTTCATACCCGGAATGGAAGTGGCTGGTGTTATCAGCGAAGTTGGTGAAGGTGTCGAACACCTTAAGGTGGGTCAGCGGGTAATTGGTTTGGCAGGACTTAATGGCTATGCAGAGAAAGTGGCTATCGATGCGATGACCGTTATGCCACTGCCCGATGCAATACCCGATGAGGAAGCTGCCGGTCTGATTACAGCTCACGCCACTGCCCATCATGCCCTCAAGCAACGTGCAAACCTGAAACCCGGTGAAACTCTGGTAGTTACAGGTGCTGCGGGGGGTACTGGGCTTGCTGCCGTACAAATTGGTAAAGCCATGGGTGCAACCGTGGTTGCAGTTTGCTCAACCCAGGAGAAACTGGACATTGCCAAGGCCAACGGTGCCGATATCCTGATTAACTACAGTGAATCCGACCTCAAAACCGAGCTGAAAAAACTCAACGATGGTAAAGGTGTCGATGTGGTTTACGACGTAGTTGGTGGCGATGCTTTTGATGCCTGCAGTCGTTCCATGGCCTGGAATGGTCGCCTGCTGGTGATCGGTTTTGCCTCTGGCACCATCCCGAAATTTCCAGTCAACCTGTCATTGGTTAAAGGCTACTCTGTAGTTGGTGTTTTCTGGGGAAGTTTCACCAAGCATGAGCCCAAAGCCTTTATGGAAAACATGGTTGAACTGATGGACTGGTACGTCAAGGGCAGTGTCAAAGTGATTGTCGACGAAACCTTCCCATTGGCAGACACCGCCAAAGCGCTTCATAAAGTGATGGATCGTGAGGTCAAAGGTAAAGTTATTCTAAAACCCTGATGCATAGGCCCGTGACTTCAACGGACCAATTTTCACAAGTTATGAGCATTGCGAATAGCTGATTAGACAGATTTACGAGATAAGATTATGGCTACCAAATTATTTGATTTGACCGGAAAAATTGCACTGGTTTCAGGTGCCAGCCGTGGCATTGGTGAAGAAATTGCCAAATTGCTGGCAGAACAAGGCGCACAGGTTATTGTCTCCAGCCGGAAGATTGAAGACTGCACGGCGGTTGCAGAAAGCATCCAGGCCAGTGGTGGAAAAGCAGAAGCTTTCGCCTGCAATATCGGCAACATGGATGATATCAGTGCCGTGTTTGAACACATTCGTAACACCTATGGAAAACTGGACATTCTGGTCAACAACGCTGCGGCCAACCCCTACTTCGGACACATTCTGGATACCGATCTGGGTGCATTCAATAAAACCGTTGATGTCAATATCCGCGGCTATTTCTTCATGTCCATTGAAGGTGGCAAGCTGATGCGTGAAAACGGTGGCGGCGCCATCCTGAACACGGCTTCTGTCAACGGTTTGAAACCTGGCATGGGCCAAGGCATCTATTCCATCACCAAGGCGGCTGTCATTAACATGACAAAAGCTTTCGCCAAAGAGTGTGCACAATTTGGCATCCGCTGTAACGCCCTGCTACCTGGCCTGACAAAAACAAAATTTGCCGGTGCCCTATTCACCAATGACGACATCTACAAGACTGCCGTGCAATCCATTCCAATGGGACGTCACGCTGAACCTGAAGAAATGGCAGGCACTGTGCTTTACCTGGTTTCCGAAGCCAGCAGTTACACCAACGGTGAATGCATTGTCGTCGATGGTGGTATGACCATCTAAAAAAACCAACAAATAGCACTAGTGCAGAAAGAGAGAATGGCAGAATGAACAACTACCAAAATCAGGTTGTTTTGATAACCGGTGCCAGTGGCGGTCTTGGTCAAGAGGCCGCCAGACAATTTGGCGCTCAGGGAGCAAAGCTGGCGCTTGGCGACATCAATGAAGAAAAGCTGGAACAGCTGGCCAACGAGCTTCGCCAGAAAGATATTGAGGTACTTACCCGCCTTTGTGATGTACGGGACGAAGAGCAGGTCAAAACCTTCATTGAAGATACAGTCAATCACTTTGATCGTCTGGATGCTGCGATTAACAATGCTGGAATTGATCCCGCCCACAATCTGCTTGCCGATACGCCCTTGGAAGATTATCAGCGCACCATGGACATTAATGTCCAGGGCGTTTTCCTCTGCATGAAATACCAGATCAAGCATATGCAAACTCAAGGTGGTGGCGCTATCTGTAATATTGCTTCTGTTGCAGGGGTTGGCGGAGCCCCCTTTATGTCAGCCTATGCGGCCAGCAAACACGCGGTGATTGGTTTAACCAAGAGTGCGGCATTTGAATATGGCAAATTCAATATCCGGGTTAACGCAGTTTGTCCATTTATCACGATGACCGATATGTTTGAACAAACGCTGAAAAAATTTCCGGATCGTGAAGCAGCATTAAAGCACTTTGGAAAGACCGCGGCGTTGAAACGAGTGGCTCAGCCCGAAGAAGTTATTCAGGCTGTGCTCTTTGCTTGCAGCAAAGAGAACTCTTACATGACCGGTCACGAACTGGTTGTCGATGGCGGCATGACCGCTGTTTAAGTTAATTTTTCTAGAGAGATAATAATGGATCCTTTACTCGACTTTACTGACAAAGTGGTTCTGATCACAGGCGCTGCCAGTGGTTTTGGTAAACAACTGGCCATGGATTTTTCCAGCCGTGGCGCAAAACTGGTTCTGGGTGATGTCAATGAAGAAGGCGTGCAAGCCGTAGCTGCCAGCCTCTCCGGCCCAGCCATTGCCATGAAGTGTGACGTGTCTCAGGAAGCTGAGTGTCAAGCCATGGTAGAAGCCGCCACGGAAATTTATGGCAAGCTGGATATTGCTGTAAATAACGCCGGTGTTGGCCAAGGCTTCATGGCCTTCACTGACATCACCACAGAAATTACTGACCGCCAGTTCGACATCAATGTCAAAGGTGTTATGTACGGGATGAAACACCAGCTTAAAGTCATGAAGGATCAGGGCGAAGGTATCATCCTCAACGTCAGCTCTATGGCTGGACTTGGAGGCGCCCCCAAGATTGCAGCCTACTCAGCTGCCAAGCACGCGGTCATCGGTTTGACCAAAACTGCTGCTGTAGAATTTGCAAAGAATGGTATCCGTGTTAACGCAGTGTGTCCGTTCTTCAGCCTGACTCCGCTGGTCACTGAATCTGAACTGGGTGCCGGTGGAACCGAACAACTGGAGTCATTCCTGAGTCGCGGTGCTCCCATGAAGCGACTGGGCCAGCCTGAAGAAATCACCAATGTCATGTTATTACTCTGCTCTCCGGGCAATACCTACATGACAGGCCAAACTATCGCTATTGATGGTGGTGTATCAGCGCTCTGATCCACGACTCAATGCCGGGCGGAAACCCGGCAAGTACTCAAGACTAGGCAACCTGAGATAATTGAATGACCAAGATGGAAGACTCATACCTTGTAGTTAATGGACTTCGCTATCATCTTGTCAGTTGTGGAAGCGGTCCTCTGGTTCTGTTCACGCACGGCTTTCCGGAATCCTGGTACTCCTGGAGAAATCAGCTTCCTGCTCTGGCTGAATCAGGTTTCAAAGCAGTAGCAGTAGACATGCCGGGTTATGGCGAAACCGACAAGCCAAACGAAACTGATCGCTATAATCAAGTCTCACTCAGTAATGACATGGCAGACATAGCCACTCAACTGGGATATGAAACTTTTGTCTGCGTTGGCCACGACTTTGGAGCACCAACCGCCTGGCACACCACGTTGCGTTTTCCCGACCGCGTCAGAGCCGTTATCTGCATGAGCGTTCCCTACGGAGGTCGCTCCAAGCGCCCGCCGACAGAGGGCTTTAAACGGCTTTTCACTGATCGTTTTTATTATATTTTGTACTTCCAGCAACCTGGCATCGCAGAAAAGGAACTGGAAAGTGATATACCTCGCTTTCTACGCAGTTTTTGGTGGCCCGTCAGCGCCAATGGCGACGGCAAGTTTACCCTTTCCGATTGTCCAGCGGATGCAAAATTGTTTCAGGCCATGCCTGACCCGGGGAAGCTCCCTGACTTTATGACGGAAGCAGAAGCTAATGTCTATATAGAGGCTTTTACCCGCAACGGTTTAACAGGGCCTCTGAACTACTATCGCAACATAGATCGTAACTGGGCCTTAAGTGAGAGCTATGGTAACAACACCATCACTCAACCTGCCCTATTTCTCTACGGTGATCACGATCCGGTGCCAGAGGTTGGTGGCGAGCTGGAACGCATGAAAGAAATTGTCCCCAATATAGAGATAAAAAAACTGAAAAACTGTGGCCACTGGATTCAGCAGGAAAAACCAGAACAAGTGAATACGCACTTAATACGGTTTTTAAAACAGCTATAAAACAACATCCCTTTTCAAGAGGTTTTTATTATGAGTCAGTATCAAAATCGCTCGATCATTCTCAGCAAACGCCCACAAGGTGAATTACAAGACGGTGATTTGACTCTCACGTCCACCCCGGTCAGAGAGCTGAAAGACGGAGAATACCTGATTCAAATATTGTGGCTCTCCCTGGACCCCTATATGCGCCCTCGCATGAACGATACTGAAAGTTATGTAGACCCGGTGGCGATTGGCGATGTCATGGCGGGAGAATCCGTAGGCAGAGTGATTGAATCAAAGAACGAGAACTTCAGTGTCGGCGACCTGGTGACCAGCTATTCAGGCTGGCAGGAATATTACATCGCTGATGACACTGAAACCATGATTTACAAGATTAAACCCAACGGTATCCCCCTGCAGGCGTATCTGGGTGTGGCAGGCATGCCCGGACGAACCGGTTATTGTGGCCTCACCTACGTTGGTAAACCGCAAGCCGGTGAAACCGTAGTTGTAGCCGCGGCATCGGGCCCAGTGGGCACAGTTGTTGGACAAACAGCCAAACAATTAGGTTGTCGAGCTGTAGGCATCGCCGGTGGCCCGGAGAAATGCCGCTACGTCGTTGAAGAGTTGGGTTTTGATGCCTGCGTTGACTACAAAGAAGGCGATCTTCTGGAAAAACTAAAAGCTGCTTGCCCCGATGGCATTGACGTCTATTTCGAGAACGTCGGAGGAGATGTTACTAAAGCTGTAGCTCAACTATTGAACAAAGGCTCTCGTGCTCCTATTTGCGGTTATGTCTCTGCTTACAACTCAGAGAATATTGGGCAGGTTGAAACCCCCTTCCATATTCTCGGGGCACTGCCCGAACCACCTGAGCATCGCTTTTTTGTGGTCACCGAGTGGCAGGACCAGCATCAGGAACTTACGGAACTTCTGGCAGAACAGGTTAAAAGTGGAAAACTCAAATACCGTGAGTCAGTTGCAGAGGGCCTTGATAATGCCATCGAAGCTTTTAAAGGCATGCTCAAAGGCAAAAACTTTGGCAAACAACTGGTGCATATTGCTGACTAACAGCCAGTCACAGATTCCAAAGATACAAAAAAGGCAGCGCGAGCTGCCTTTTTTGTAAACGTAGAAAAGATACTTAAACATTAAGCAGCTTTACCAGCCTGCTTCGCGGACTCTTCATCTTTCAGTTCACGACGCAGAATCTTGCCCACATTTGACTTCGGCAGGTCTTCTCTGAATTCAATCTGGCGAGGCACTTTATAAGCGGTCAACTGCTTGCGGCAGAATGCAATCACATCATCAACGGTCAATGACGCATCTTCTTTAACTATAAACAGCTTAACCGCTTCACCCGTTTTCGCATCAGGCACACCGATCGCTGCAGCTTCAAGCACACCGGGATGTTTACACACTTCATCCTCGATCTCATTTGGGTAAACATTAAACCCTGAGACAATGATCATGTCTTTCTTGCGATCAACGATCTTGATGTAGCCGTCATCAGTAATAACAGCCATATCACCAGTGTTCAACCAACCGTCTTCACTCAAAATCTCGGCTGTTGCTTCAGGACGCAGCCAATAACCTTTCATAACCTGAGGGCCACGAACCAGCAGCTCGCCAGACTCACCTTTAGCGACTTCATTGCCGTTATCATCAACCACTTTGATTTCGGTGTTCAGAACTGGAGTACCAACAGTACCAGGATGAATCGCATCTGGTGGATTGGTCGATATCACCGGTGATGTCTCAGTCATGCCATAACCTTCAGAGACCTGACAACCGGTAACCTTTTTCCACATTGCACCTACATCACTGGTAAGCGCCATCCCACCCGATGCAGTTGTTTTAAGATTGGAGAAATCCAGATCTTTAAAGGCCGGGTTATGACATAAGCCGTTGAACAATGTATTAAGCCCAACAAAACCGGTAATCTTTTGAGCCTGCATGGCCTTAACAAAACCATCCAGATCACGGGGATTGGGAATCAATATGCTGTGATTTCCCGTACATACCAACATCATGCAATGAATGGTAAACGCATAGATGTGATACAACGGTAATGGAGCAACATAGGTCTCATTACCAATTTCAGTTACGTCGCCAAGTCGATCTTCCAGCTGTTTCATGTTTGCAACGATATTGCTGTGCATCAGCATTGCACCTTTCGCTACACCCGTAGTACCACCGGTGTATTGCAAGACAGCCACATCTGACGGGTCAACAGTGACGGGCTTCGCAGAACTTCCAGCACCAAGCTTCAAAGCATGTTTGAAGGATACCTGATTTGGGAAAGAAAAGTCCGGCACCAGCTTCTTCACATGTTTAGCTACAAAATTGATCACAGGCCCCATTGGGAAACCATGCAGATCAGCAGCGTCCGTCACGATGACCTGCTCTACGCTGGTATTTTCAATTACGTTAGCTGCGGCGCTGGCAACATTAGACATAACTACCAACACTTTAGCCCCGGAGTCATTCAGTTGATGCTCAACTTCACGCTCGGTGTACATTGGATTGGTGTTAACCAGAATCATACCCGCCCGCATAATACCGAACATGGCTACCGGGTATTGAAGGATGTTTGCCAACTGAACCGCAACACGGTCGCCTGGCTGTAACTTGGTGTGGTTTTGAAGATAACTGGCGAATTGCTCACTATAGCGGTCTATTTCGCCATAGGTAAGTGTTTTACCCAGACATGTGAAAGCGGGTTTGTCTTTAAACTGTTTAAACGCTTCCAGAAAAACATCAGGTATTGTATGTAAATTGCTCGTATCCATTCTTCCTCCCAGGCAAGAACATCATCTCTCGTGGCCAGATATACAAAATGCCGACGGCTATTGTTGCCGTTTTGACAGTATGCACTGTACTTTTTGTTCTCATTCTAATACTAAAAGACCCTGGACTTTACTTATTTCGTAACAGGTAAAGTCAAGGGCTATTCAACGCTGAATTATCGCGTAATTTTATAATGGAAACAGCTCGGATAAGCGGGTGGCGTGTGAGATATTCCCCTCGGCTTTTATTCGACCAAACATAAAGGCTTGCATTCCATTCAGACTGCCGTTGAGCACGTCGATGAAGGTTTGCAGATCCATGGTTAAGGTTGCCGTAGGTGCCTCACTGACTCCTTCATACAACGAACACTGAGAGTCAGACACGACAAGATAACAATCCCCGGCGTCGGGGATTGTTATCTGTACACACGCTTCAAGCCCCTCGGCCGCTTCCTGGTCGAAACGGCCCTGGGCCTGAAGGAACACTTCTTTCAGATCAGGCATAAATAAAGCAATGCCCTACGATCAAAATGCGAAAGATTCTGCATCCATATCCATCAGGCTGTCGGCACCGGAGGTCATGGTCGTTGCCAGTGACTCGGTACGAGGAAGGATACGGGCAAAGTAGAATTTCGCAGTTTGGACTTTGGCAGTGTAGAAAGCTGCATCACCCTGACCTTCATCCAGAGCCGCCTGCGCTTTAACCGCAGCCAGAGCCCAGAAGTATGCCAAAGCAACATAACCGGAGAACATCAGATAATCCACAGATGCCGCGCCGACTTCATCAGGGTTTTCCATGGCAGCCATGCCCACTTTCATAGTGAGATCGCCCCATTGCTTGTTCGCTTCGGCCAGTTTTGCAATCAGAGGATTACCTTCGTTAGCCTGACAGAACTTATGAATTTCCTTGGTGAAAGGCTTCATAATTTCGCCCTGAGTCATCAAGACCTTACGACCCAGCAAGTCCAGCGCCTGAATACCGGTAGTGCCTTCATACAACATGGAGATACGGCAATCACGAACGTTCTGCTCTGCACCCCACTCGGAAATGAAACCGTGACCACCAAAACACTGAACACCATGGTTTGCGGATTCAAAACCTACTTCGGTCAGGAATGCCTTGGCAATTGGTGTCAGGAAGGCCAGTTTGCCATCAGCTTCTTTCGCAGACTCTTCATCACCGTTACTGATAACATCAACCAGCTTGCCACAGTAAGCCATCAGCATACGGCCACCTTCGGCGAAGGACTTCTGGGTCAACAGCATACGACGAACGTCTGGGTGAACAATGATGGGATCCGCAGGACCATCAGGGTTTTTAACGCCGCTCAGAGAGCGCATTTGCAGACGGTCGCGAGCGTAATCCAGAGACTTCTGGAAACCCAGCTCTGCGTGCGCAACGCCTTGCAATGCAGTACCCAGACGGGCTGTGTTCATAAAGGTGAACATGCAGTTCAAACCACGGTTTGGAGGTCCAATCAGGAAACCTTTGGCACCGTCAAAGTTCATTACACAGGTGGCGCTGGCTTTAATACCCATCTTGTGCTCGATAGAACCACAAACCACACCGTTGCGTTCAGCGATAGAACCGTCCTCGGCAACATTAAATTTAGGCACAATAAACAGTGAAATACCTTTGGTACCTTCAGGCGCATCCGGGAGACGAGCCAGAACAATGTGAACAATGTTCTCAGCCATATCGTGCTCGCCGGCAGAGATAAAGATCTTGGTACCGGAAATTGCGTATGAACCGTCAGCATTAGGCTCTGCCTTGGTACGCAGCATACCCAGGTCAGTACCACAGTGAGGCTCAGTCAGGCACATGGTGCCAGTCCACTCACCGCTTACCAGCTTGGTCAGGTAAACTTCTTTTTGCTCATCGGTGCCGTGCTCTTCGATGGTATTCATCGCACCGTGGGAAAGACCGGGGTACATTCCCCAGGACCAGTTAGCAGTGCCAACCATTTCGTTCAGAATCAAACCCAGTGACGGTGGCAGACCTTGACCACCATGATCAGGGCTGTGCGTCATTGACGGCCAACCGGCTTCAACGAACTGCTGATACGCTTCTTTGAAACCTTTGGGTGTAGTCACTTCACCGTCATTCCACTGACAACCTTCAGCGTCACCGGACTGGTTCAGGGGTGCGAGTACGTTTTCACAAAATTTCGCATTTTCTTCCATGATCGCATTGGCGATGTCTGCACCGGTTTCTTCGAACTTGGGGAGACTCTGCCAGTGCTGTTCGTAATCCAGCAACTCATACATGGTGAACTGCATGTCACGTAAAGGCGTTTTGTACTCAGCCATCCTGATAACCTCTGTCTTTGCTTGAAGTAATATGTCTTAGGCAGTACCTGAAGCCTGTTCCACTGAGCCACAAGGCTGAGCTTTTAGAACAATTTCAGACACTTATTTGGTTTTTCAGACCATAAATGAAACAGACGTTAGAATCCCGAATTCATCAATTTCGCTCAATGGCAAAAATGACTACATTCACTAACAAATATGACTATAGCCCAGAATAAGGACAAAAAGGACAGTAGACCCACCGGTCACAGACGCTCTGGAAATAACCGCAATGCTTGACTGACAAGTCAGGCTTTAACGCGACTCAGAGCCGCCAGCCCCCTGCTCCATGGCCATTTGTTTACGATATTCGCCCGGCGTCAGACCCGTCCACTTTTTGAATGCTCTGAAGAAAGCACTGGTTTCATCAAACCCCAGACGCTCGGAAATGACACTGTTGGTAAGGTCTTTACAACCCAGGTAATGAATGGCTGCTTCGAGACGACATTCATCTTTGATTTTCTGAAATGAGGTATTTTCCTGCTGCAAATGACGACGCAGAGTGGTCACCGACAAATTGAGCTGGGAGGCAACAGCCTCAGCGCCGGGCATAGACTCACTAACATCTTTGGACAAAATGGTACGGACTTTGGACTTTAGGGTACTGCGAGCACTGTCGCTGATCACCAGATGATAGGGTGCCATCCGGATGAACTCATCTAAAGTCTGGGGATTTTGAATCACCCTGGCATCCAGATAATCCTTATGCAATTCAAAGCCATTGTAGGGCTGGTTAAACTGAATCTGTGCGGGATAGGATTCCGCCAGAGCCCTGAAAGACTCAGGGCAAGGAAAGCTGAAGCTGATGGACACGAGAGGGATTTCCTGCCCAATCAGCCAACAGTGAAACCGATGCCAAACAGCAAGAGAGGTACGAATACTGTCCGCATTATCAACACTCATCATTTCCTGGAAGGCTTCTTCGGACAGGGATTCAATACCTGCCATACGAATCGATGCCAGTTCACCCTCACCTTCCACGAGAATGGAACGAACCCGAAACCCCCGGCAAATTTCACTGAATTCACCCGCCCGGATGATCGCCTGACGAAGGTTTTCACAGTGAATCAACGTAAGACAAAGCAGCCGGAAAGAGCCCCAGCGAACCTTGCCTCCAGACATCATGCCGAAGCATTCATCCTGCATCAGCCACATAATGCGCTGATAAAGCTGTCCATATTTTACTGCCGAAAAAAAGCGGCCATCTTCGATGTCTTCCGGGTAAATACCCAAGTCGGCCAGTAACTCCCGGGTATCACAACCCTGCTCTTCAGCAGCAGATAACAAAGCTCGCGCGTACTCAACGGGAACAGAACTGTCAAAAATGGGCATAGAAGGGCTACCGCTTAGGGAGGACTGGGACCTCAGGAATGACCATTTTGATAAATTTAGTCATCAATTTCAATCCCGATGGAAGAATCTCTGAATCAGCTTGATAAACATTACCATGACGACGGCGGCCAGAATCAACCCAAGAATCAAGACCGTTGAAATCAGAAAGAAATTACCGATGGTTTCCAGCGGCACCCCCCAACCCCATACCGCCAGCGCAAGAAACGCCAGCGAGGCCAAAATGGCAACAGAAACCGCTGAACGCGCTTTACGCCTTTTGAAAAACAACATAACAACCTTTAAGTTAAAGCTTAAAACAATGGTGCCATCATACCAAACTATTGTCCGGGAGGCGCTGAAAGCCCCGAAGCAGGTCTTCCAGCATGCACCAACTGAGACTGACTAGTCAGATATTTTGCAGAATGCTTTCCAGCACAACGGCAACGCCATCTTCCCAGACCGGTAATGTCACCAGATCCGCTACCGCTTTTACATCGTCAGCAGCATTCCCCATCGCTACACCCAGCCCTGCCCGCTCCAGAAAAACCTTATCGGACTGAGCATCTCCAAAAGCCACGACCTGCTCAGCCGTCACCTGATGATAATCCAGCAACTGCTGGAACCCCTTATGCTTGCAGGCCGTTTGCGCAATAACGCTGACAAACAGCCAATCCGGTTTGGCGGCCATTTTGGCGTATGCAAAAACCGTATCCGGAAAGAGCGCTTCGAGGTGATGCAATTTTTTTTGATCCTCTGCATTATCCACGGCAAACAAGAGCTTGATAACGGGCTCTTTATCTAAAATGTTGTCGAAAGATACCTGCTCAGGAACAGCTCGCAGATGCTCGCTGTGCAACTTTCCCAGATCATTCCAACCTTCAACAAAAAAGCGATCACGACCGCAGACTTCCGTATAAACACCGGCTTTTCGGGCCTCAACAATCAAGGACGTCACCAAACCCTTCTCCAGAGGATGTAGCTCCAAAGTTTTTTGCTGTGAAGGATCGAAAATCAAGGCGCCGGTATAGAATAAACCTGCGTCTTTTAATTGCAGTTCGTCGACCAAAAAATCAGCGGCAAACAGTGGTCTGCCAGACGCAACTGCAGTTTTGATTCCCGCACGCCGGACATTAAGAATCGCATTTTTAACCCGGCGGGTATAGTTGCCGTCCAACCCCAACAAGGTTCCATCAATATCGAAAAACGCGAGCCGAATATCGCGTTGCTGCAAGGCAGTTGCAGCAAGGGAAGTCATAGTCATACACATCTGAAATACATTAGATCACTGGAAGCAGCCAGCAATAAAGACTGGATAAGCACCAGAAACCTATTAACGTTTCCGGTGCCCCATCGGGGATGAATCCGGTTGAAAAACCATCACATTTAAATCGAAAACTCAGAGACTGAGCGAACCCTCGTGACTCCACTCACAGCGAACCTGCATATCACCAGAGCCGGGCTCATGGGAATTGCGTCCAGACTCCCAGACAAATGTGTGGGTGCCCGACAGCTCGGTTTCCAAATGAACAGTGGCTGACACCCAGTACATCTGGCTCAAGAGCTCTTCAAATTGCTGAATCCACTGTTCCCACTCGTACTCGACAGCTTTGTAGGATGCTCCGAAATGCATCACTTCGGTCTGATAATTTGCATGATCGATTTCGATCTGGGGAATTGCGAACATCTCCTGACAGAGAAAAGGCCAGCCATCCGCCTTGGGCAAATTGAGCATTGCCTGCCGGTTGACCCTGCGACGCGTCGAATCCTGCTCATAGTAGGAAGCGTCTTTGATACAGCCGTAAACTATCGATTCCTGATCCATACGTGTGTAGCCCCTAACCTTAGAAAAACCACCAGCCGTCACTTTCGAGACGTTTCTGGCAGCCTGCCAGCTGCCGTTGGTAAACCGCAGCCCGTGAAGACACTTTCTTTGCTACTTTTTTCAGCCAACCTTTGTTCCTGAAGGTTCTGCGATTAAAGCCACCCTGCCCTTCGTGGTATGCAAGGTAGAGATGATAGGTGTCGTTGAGTGCAATATTACATCGTCTGTGACTCATGTTGTTGTACCAGCCCACAAAGTCTGCAGCATCACCAAAATCGTCCCGATCCGCTCCCCAGGATCCCGCTTCGCTCTTGTACCAGTCCCAGGTATCGTCTTTGGCTTGAGAAAAGCCGTAAGCACTACTCAGCCGGGGGCCGGGGAAAATCCATAAAATCCGTGAACGAGGTGGCTTGGCCTTGGGCTGAAAGCGCGATTCCTGGTACATAAAAGCCATAATCACCGGAATGGAAACGCCCCACTTTTCCTGGGCGTCTTTGGCGTCCTCGTACCAGCCGTCTTTTTCATCAAAAATGTCACAGACATTGTGTATTTGACGCGGAGGAGAAGTCACACACCCCGACAGCAACACCACCGCAAGGACGATTATCATCCAGCGGTAAACGGGTATCCTGCGTAGGGGGGCTTGCGGGATCACGCTACAAAACCCCATGCTCTTGCAAGAGAGCAACCAGTTCTTCTTCTGTCATCGTCTGAATGCCCAGCTCCTGGGCTTTCACATACTTGGAGTTATTGGTTGCACCGCCTCCCACGACAACACAATGGGTTTTGGCTGAGACGGATCCCGCCACTTTCGCTCCAAGCTGTTGCAGCAGTTTCTTGGCTTCATCCCGTTTGATCAACGAAAACGATCCGGTGACAACGTAGGTTTGGTCCGCCAAAGGCTCATGACGCTCTTCAACGCTGATATCGTCCCAGTGAACACCAGCCTTCTGCAAGGCTTCAATGGCTTCGAGATTATGCTCCTGGCGAAGGAACTCAGCGACAAAGTGAGCAACCACCGGCCCTACGTCATCGACTTTTTGCAGAGATTCTTCATTGGCTGCAATCAATGCATCCAGATTGCCAAAATAGCGGCTCAAACCTCGGGCAGTAGCCTCACCAACTTCACGAATTCCCAGAGAATACAAAAACCGTTCGAAGGAAGTACTTTTGCTGGCCTCCAGGGCCGCGATAAGATTTTCCGCGGATTTAGGCCCCATACGTTCTAGCTCTGCGACCTGCGAGGCCTCAAGGCGATAGAGGTCTGCCACTGAATGAATCAACCCTTCATCGACCAACTGCTCAACCAGCTTGTCTCCCAAGCCATCAATGTCCATCGCTTTACGGGAGGCAAAGTGCTTGATGGCCTCTTTCCGTTGGGCACCGCAAATCAATCCACCAGTACAGCGCGCCACCGCTTCACCCGGGACGGTTTCCACAGGTGAATCACATACCGGACAGGTTTCAGGAAAAACAATCTCGCTGGCATCGGCCGGACGCTGTGATTTCACGATGGAAACCACCTGGGGAATCACATCACCCGCCCTGCGAACCACTACAGTATCCCCCACCATAACGCCCAGCCGGTTAATTTCATCGCGATTGTGCAACGTGGCGTTCGACACCGTAACGCCGCCCACAAACACAGGATTCAATCGAGCTACCGGGGTCACGGCACCTGTGCGCCCCACCTGAAATTCAACACTTAGAAGTTGGGTCATTTCTTCTTGCGCCGGGAACTTGTAAGCAATTGCCCAGCGAGGAGCACGGGACACAAATCCCAGCGTTTGCTGCAACGCAAGATTGTTGACTTTAAACACAATGCCATCGATATCGTAAGGCAGAGAATCTCGCTTCTCACCCAATCGACGGTAATATTCAAGGCAGCCGCTGATGTTGTGAACAACGGCCATTTCCGGATTGATCAGAAAACCCCATTGGTGAAGCTGCTCCAACACTTCAGTATGCCGCTCTGGTAAGGATCCTCCATCGAAACGACCGACACTGTAAGCACACATTTGCAGAGGCCGGCTCGCCGTAATACGTGCATCCAACTGACGTAAACTGCCAGCTGCCGCGTTTCGCGGATTGACGAATGTTTTTTCACCCGCTTCTCGGGCCTTCTGATTCAACCTTTCGAAACCTTGCTTGGGCATGTAGATTTCGCCACGTACCTCCAGCACTTCGGGGTAGCCCTCACCCATTAAACGCAAAGGAATCGAAGTGATCGTCCTGACATTTTGAGTAATGTCTTCCCCCGTCGTGCCATCACCACGGGTAGCTCCACGCTCCAGCTGACCATTAACATACAAAAGACTAACAGCAATACCGTCCAGTTTGGGCTCACAGGCAAACTCAATGTCGTCCGGGTTTTTGAGACGATCCTGCAATCGACGATTAAAACTTTCCAGATCTTCGTCACTGAATGCGTTGTCCAACGATAACATCGGCACTTCGTGAGCCACCTGGGAAAATGCACTCAGTGGAGCTTCGCCGACACGCTGAGTTGGGGAATCTGGAGTCACCAGCTCAGGATGTTGAGATTCAAGTTCTTTAAGCTGCTGAAACAGGCGATCGTATTCGATATCGGGGACGGTTGGGTCATCCAACACGTAATAACGGTAGTTGTGGTAGTTGAGCTGATTTTTCAGTTCATCAAATTTGGATTGGAGTTCGAGAGGGTTTGACATGGTACGGGAAGTTCCGGAAAACTGTTGTTGCTCGCCCCGACTCCAGACTTTGAAATCAGGGCGATAGACGCGGTGTATCTGCGAGATAGTTACAGCTGATCTAGGCGCGTGACAGCTGCTTCCGTTCAAATTCACGAATACGATGACGACAGTGCTCTATGGTTTGAGCTGTCATCACACTGCGGTGCTCATCTTTCAATTCACCACCCAGACGGCTTGCAATCGCTTTCGCTGTATCGGCCATAATATTAAAGGCCTCCATGCTGTTGGCGTTCATTGGCAGCGTCATAAACAGACTGACACCCGGCGTCTCAAACTGATCCATGGTATTGAGATCAAAGGTACCTGGAACAACCATATTGACCATACTGAACAACAACGGACCTTCGCCGTCCTCGCCATGATGACGGTGGAAAATCTGCATATCCCCATAGCGCATGCCACATTCAAGGAGCACATCCAGCAATTCACTACCGCGAAAACGGTCGTTACCCACGGACATGACATTTATGACCAGCACTTCTTCTGGCTCAAGTTCAGGCTCAGCCTCATCAAGATCGGCAGCTCCATCTACCCGAGGCTCGGCAAAGGATGTTCCTTGCTCATAAGCACCCCGACCATAAGATCCGGAGTCTTCAGGTTGAGTTTCAAAGGGCATAGCTTCATCAGCAATTGAAGATGGTTCTGAAGGCTCATTGTCGTCACGCAAAGATGGTTCTCTGTGACGATCCTCATCCTCAACGGAATCCATCAGCATGGGAACGTCTTCATCTAGATTCAACGCTACTTGCTCAGGGATTCTTGCTCCCAAAGTCGTCTTGGTTTGACCAAAACTTTCCTGAACATTGCGGGTCAGTTGTCTAGTGTCGTCTTCATCCCGATGACCAACCACACGGGCACCACCATTGGGTAACTCACTGCCATAACCTTCGTCAATGTCCCGGTCGGCGCCTTTATTGGCCTTCAGTGACATCTTGATGGACTGGCGTTTGGACTGGCGCATACGACGCCAGCCATCCAACAAAACGCCCAGGATCAGTAATACAATAATGACTGTCAGCCATTCACGCATTGCGAAGTCCATTCCTTAAAGCGCCCCTCTAGGTAAAGCCGGGTAAATGGATATGTCCGGGTTGTGTGTCATTCGGCAATGGAGGTCCATCGGTAAACCACTCTCTCTATTCGAGCGATAGCTCGGCGCAGAGTTCAATTTTTGATTCCTGTATGTAGAACTGCAGTATGCACTGCCTGCAGCCTTCCGATTAAACAGCATGCATCCTCTCTTAACTTGCAGCCAGTTCAGCCGCCTCTTCCACATCCACAGTCACAAGACGGGATACACCGGGCTCATGCATGGTAACGCCCAGTAACTGGTGGGCCATCTCCATGGCGATCTTGTTGTGGGTGATGTAGATAAACTGTACGTGTTCACTCATCTGCTCAACCATGCGGGCATAACGGCCAACGTTGGCATCATCCAGCGGTGCATCAACCTCATCGAGCATACAGAACGGCGCCGGATTCAAACGGAAAATCGAGAAAACCAACGCGATGGCCGTCAAAGCCTTTTCACCACCGGATAGCAGGTGGATGGTACTGTTACGCTTGCCCGGTGGGCGTGCCATAATCGCAATACCGGTATCGAGCAAATCTTCGCCGGTTAATTCCAGATAAGCGTGTCCGCCACCAAAGACTTTCGGGAACAACTCCTGCAAGCCCGAGTTAACCTGATCATAGGTCTCTTTAAAACGTGTGCGAGTTTCACGATCGATTTTTTTGATGGCGTTCTCAAGAGTTTCAAGCGCATCCTGCAATTCGTCATTCTGGGCATCGAGATAATTCTTACGCTCAGATTCCGTTTTGTACTCATCAATGGCTGCCAGGTTGATCGGCCCAAGGCGAGTGATACGACCGGCAATTTTTTCCAGCTCTTCCTGCATGGGTTGCTCTTGGGCATCTTCCGGTAACTGCTCAAGCAAGGTTTGCAGGTGGAAATTCTCTTCTTCCAGTTGCTGCTGCAGGTTTTTACGCTGCACTTCCAAGGTCTGGGCTTCGAGTCTGGCCTGCTCCAGCCTGGACCGCACAGCCTGAATATCCTGCTCGGAACGGTTGCGCTCCTGCTCAGCCTTGCGCAGGTCGTGCTCAACTTGCTCAACCGCTTTACGAGCCTGAGTCAGCTCTTCCTCAACGGCCAGACGCTTGTCCAGCAACGCCTCCAGTTCCAGTTGATGCTCCTCACCTGGATCGCGGGTCTCTTCCAGTTGATCACGCAGCATATCGCGGCGTTCCTGCAACCGCTGTGTTTGTTCCCGGAGACGGCCCAATCCCGCCTTAACGGAATCAACCTGAGTTTTAAGCGCCTGATGACGCATTGCCAGCTGATGCCCACGATCTTTATCGTGACGAGCACGCTGACGGGCGTCTTCCAGCTTGGCCCGGATATCATCGCGGCGAGCCAGTAATTCTTCACGCTGCTCAGTATCGCGACCCATAGCCTCAATGGCTTCTTCGAGAATCATCCGAGCTTCGCCAAGCCCTTCGTTCTCTTGATCCATCTGTTCACGGGCTTCGCGGATTTCATTGGCTACCCGATCGCGACGCACAGTGATCTGCTCAACACGTACCTGCTTGGCACTCAACTGTGAACGTAACTCACTGTACTTGCGGTTGTGATCTTCCGATTCGCGGCGTACCTGTTCACGCTGCTGCTCGAGCTCTTTGACTTTTGCCCGGCCTTCATCCAGCTTCAGGCTCAGCTCTTCCACCTGATTCTCGGCTTCCTCCAGCTGCTCGGTGAGCTCTTCCAGCTCTTGTTTGCGCGCCAGAACACCGGAGGTGGCATCGTTGTCACGGGCTACCCGCAACCAGTTGCTGCCGAGCCAGAGTCCATCTTTGGTGACAACCGATTCGTGGGGCTGCAGCTGGGCACGAATTGCCAGAGCTGCCGGCAAGTCTTCGACGGCGTAGACTGCACCCAGCAGCCCCGCCATATTGACCTTGGAAACCACCTTGTCCTGCAAGCGGTCCGCTACTGAACCGCTCACGGATGCAACTTCTGCGTGGGTATCCAGTAAAACCAGCTCACCCTGGGTCAGCTGACTGACAAATTCGGAAACACCGTCGAGCCCCTCTACGCAAACGGCCTGCAGTGTATTGCCAAGAACGGTTTCAACCGCCTTATCCCAGCCGTCACGAACCTCAACACCTTCAGCAAGACGTGGGTTTTCGGTTAGACTTTGCTCCTTGAGCCAATCACTGACGGCGCCACTCTTTTCACCCAAGGCCGCTTGCTGGAGGGCTTCCAGGGACGCGTGACGTCCACGCATGGACTGCAATTGGCTGCGAACCTGATCCAACTGGCCGCTAATGCCATCGTTGTCATCACGCACGCTGTTTATATCTTCACCCAGCTGCTCAACACGACTGCGTTTTTCATCCGCAGACAGATCCAGCTCGGCCAGTTGTTCGGTCAGCTCGCCAATTTCTTCTTCGGCATCGTCGGGAACAAGATTCTTCTTCTCTTCTTCCAGCTTGCGAATACGCTCCAGCAACCGGCTTTGAACCTGCTCAAGATGCTGAATACGGGATTGCTGCACTTCTGCTCGCTGACGGGGTTCTGAAGCTGTCTGATTGAAGCTGTCCCACTCTTGCTGCCAGCTTTGCATGGCATCTTCGGATTCCTGGAGTTCGTCGCCGGAGCCCTCTTCGGCCGCCTTCACCATTTCCAGCTCTGGCTCCAGCTCCATCAGTTCCTCTTCCCACTCCTCGGCCTTGGCTTTATCCGCGACCAGGTGTTCCTCGGCCTCTTTACAGTCGCGCTCGGTCTGATCCAGATCGGTTTGCAACTGGCGGCTACGTTCCTGAGAGTGTTGAATGGTTTGCTCAACTCGAGCGATATCGGCGCCAATGGAATAGAAACGACCCTGAACGTCGTTAAACTTGTCAGTTAAATCCGTGTACTGCGTGCGGTACTTTTCAATTGCCGTATCATTTTGAACCTGACCGGTGACAAATGACTCAACCTTCAGCTCCAGTTCGGTAATGGCCTCTTTTTTGACCGTTGCCTGCTCATCCAGAACCTTAAAACGTAACGCTTGCAGCTGAGCCTTCAGCTGACGCTCTTCTTTTTTGTACTCGGTGTACTTTTCGGCAGCCTGAGACTGACGATGCAAACGCGATAACTGTCGTTCCAGTTCATCACGGATATCCGTCAGTCGCTCGAGGTTTTCATGGGTGCGGCGCATGCGGTTTTCGGTGTCGCGGCGACGCTCTTTGTACTTGGAGATGCCTGCGGCTTCTTCGATATACACCCGCAGTTCTTCTGGTTTGGCTTCAATTAAGCGGGAAATCATCCCCTGCTCAATAATCGCATAGCTACGAGGCCCCAAACCGGTACCGAGGAAGATGTCGGTAATATCCCTGCGGCGACATTTGGTGCCATTCAGGTAATAGCTGTTTTGAGCGTCACGGGTTACTTTCCGTTTAATGGAGATTTCCGAGAAACCGGCGTATTCCCCCACGAGGGTGCCATCGCTGTTATCAAAGACCAGCTCAATAGAGGCTTGTCCCACAGGTTTGCGGCCACCGGACCCGTTAAAAATAACATCCGTCATGGATTCGCCACGAAGGTTCTTGGCGGAAGATTCCCCCATTACCCAGCGCACGGCATCAATAATGTTGGACTTACCACAACCGTTGGGCCCGACAACAGCCCCCAGGTTACTGGGAAAATTGACGGTCGTCGGATCGACGAACGATTTAAAACCTGCCAGCTTAATGCACTTTAGCCGCATAGAAATGCTTCACTCAGATATAACGTATTGATTTTCTTATGATTTGGGGTCGATCCAAATAGCTCAGAAACGCCACCCAATGACGTTAAATCGATATTCTTCACCCTGCCAGCCCACATCCCGTGTTTACTGTTGCCCTTACTCAAGCAATTGACCAAACAGGAATTTTACACATTTGGGAGGGCTATTACATCCACTCACCGGGGTAAAATTTCCATCGTCCAACATGCCCCGAGATGCAGTAATTGGCGCCACCCAGGACTGTACACCACTCACTCAAGTGGCGCACAAATCAATCAACAAACCTAATAGGAAAGCACCTTATGGTATCTGCTGATCAACAGACAAAGTGAGGGGGCCGTTCAGCTCAGCCAAAACCACTGGACCATAACTGCCCTGCCAATCACCGGATTGCGGAACCGGCTCACCCGTCTTCGAAATTCTCGCAACAACCTCGAGCTTGGGAACACTGTTGATGGTCATGTTTGGGGCCATAGCCATGGATTCATCCAGAGTGATCTCGGCCGGAAGATTCGCGACCGTAAATCGTTGTATGGCCAAAGGAACCCTCGCCCCCTGCCAGGCCCTCGCGTAAATGAAGACGGTATCACCGGGCGAGGCAGTAACCTTGTCGGACAAACTCACCTTAACGGTCAGGCTCCTGGACTGAGAGTCACTTGATTCTGAATCCGCAGGCGATGATTGACCTGGCTGCCTCAACACCAGAGGTGCTTGTCCAGACTCCACAGACAAAGCCCTGGCCCTCTCTATTCCCGCCAACAAGGAGCGTGCTGCCGGCGTGGATGCTCCAAGAGCCTGCACCGCTCGCTCCCAATATTGAATGGCTTGACCATAGTCCTGCCGTTCAAACTCAGCAATCCCCATTAACCCCAGTGAAGTTGTCTCGTCAGGGTTTTTGGCCAACGCCTTTTCTGCCAGCGACTGCACTTCAGGTGTCACGCGATTCCCCGATGCCAAAAAGACTGCCTGGGCCAACTCCCCCAGAATATTCGGAGGCACCTCTTCATTGTGCTGGGCAATGTACATATAAGCGCCAACCGCTTTCACATAATCATTCTTTTGCATGTAAGAGCGGGCCAGAAGATAACGATTACCCACATTATCCGGCTTTTTTTCGAGACGGCTTTCCAGGCTGGCAATCAACTCATCCAGATCTTGCTGCCCACTGACCGCATCCGTCTGCTGGAAATAAGCTTCACGCAGATCCAGAATCTTCACATCCTCAATCGAACCGTGCTGCCAGTAAAACCCCGCGGCGGCCAGCGGCAACAATGCCGCTGCCAGATACAGCCCCCAGCGGGATGTCCCCTGCCCCTGGTTTTCCGCCTCTGCGATGTCTTCCAGCAGTGACAGCTCCAGCTCCTTTTTCAATTGATCAAACTGGGACTGATCCAGCTCCCCGGAGGCCAGCTGAGACTCCAATGCCTGCAGATGTTCATTAAACAGATCGAGCACTACCCCCTTGCGATCTTCCGTTGAAGTCAAACTATCAGCCTGCTGCGACTTGGACTGACGCCATAACGGCCACAAGATGAATACTACCGATAAAGCTGACATTGCGGCGACAACCAGCCAAAAATTCCCCATGGATACCTACCTTAACTTGGGCTTATGAGTGCCCCATTCAAATAAAATGCTCAACGGTACGCTCTCGGCACCCTGTGTAAGACGAGCTCATTGTTAAACTGTGCTTTGCTAAGCCAGACCTCGATCATTCCGGGCTGTTTTTATCAGATGCCTGACTTCGCTTTTGCTCTGCGTCAGATAAAAGTTGATTCAGACGCTCCTGCTCGAGAGGGTTGAGGGATTCTTCTCCCTGGGCTTTGCTTTTTCGGCGGTGACGCAGGGTTAACCCGACCATAACCGCCCCCAGCAGAAGCAATACCGCCGGCAATGACCACAAGAGCAAGGTATTTCTCTTTAATTGAGGTCGATACAGGACATAATCACCGTACCGGTTAACCATGAAATCGACGATTTCCTTATCACTTTTGCCTTCTTGCAGCATGCGATAGAGCTCACGCCGAAGGTCAGCGGCAATCGGTGAGTCAGAGCCTTCCAGATTCTGGTTTTGACATTTGGGGCAACGCATCTCCTCCACAAACGACAGATAGCGCTGGCGAGTGACCTCATCGTCAAACTCATAGACATCAATTCCCGCCCAGGCGGAAGAAACCGTTAATGCAAACCAAACCAGCCAGACACTCAGTCGGCAGCGGGAATGTCGTGCATTCAGGCGTTTGCGCTTGTTAAGCATTATGGAGCCCCTGATCAGTCATATACTCTCTTCGAAAGAGCGAGAGAGTATAGCAATCGACTCGTCAGGGCTCTATAAGAAGTCCTGTAAAGAAAAATCTAGAAGTCTCACCAAGAAAAATCAGTAGGATTTTGAATTTTCTCGAAAAAAGTCATTGACCCGAACCAAAATATCATTATTATACGCGGCCACTGACAGCGAGGGTGGTTAGCTCAGCTGGGAGAGCATCGCCCTTACAAGGCGAGGGTCGGGGGTTCGATCCCCTCACCACCCACCAATCTTTTCGATGCGTGATGCGAAAGATTTGGAGTTGTCAGGACAATGCGGACCGGTAGTTCAGTTGGTTAGAATGCCGGCCTGTCACGCCGGAGGTCGCGGGTTCGAGTCCCGTCCGGTCCGCCATATTTCAAAAAGCTGCCCTACTCTTTTAAGGAGAGTACGGCAGCTTTTTTTATGTCTGCACATTAGTGGCAACCACCTACCTAAAAAGCTGAACCCCAAAAACCAAAAAAAGCAGCCTACCTCTTCCTCACAAAGAGATCGCTGCTTTCTGAATTTGTTACCCGCTGCCAGGACTAGTTAACAGCCCCTCAGGACTTTTTAGACTTTTCCATATCTTCTTTAATATGCCGATGTGCATACACACCCAGATACCCAACCATGACACAGGCCAATACCACTATAGCTACACCAGACAGTACATAAGCATCGATATACATAGGTCACCTTCCTTTCGGGCTGCTTGATTCTTTTCGATGGATTCATAGTACGCCCCCGCCTGTGGAAGCCTTTGATCTCGATCAATGAATAGCCAGTAACCGATTCTTTTGGTGTTCTTCCAGCTTTACTCAGCTCAGGATCAGCCGCAATCAGCCCTCCTGGACATTGAAATCAACTGACTTAAGCTTGCAGATATGTGAACTGTTATACAGTCAAAATCTTACTCTGTAGACATTTGTAGAATAATCCGCCAAATTCACCTAAGTTCTGGAAGTACAGCTATAAAGGAGCTTGCGGGTATAACGCAACGATTTCTATCTATACTTCTTTCAATTCTGCCTAAAAATCAATGTACTGAAATGCTAAAAAACACAACACAAACCTACGGCTCTGTCAGCAAGTGCCTGCATTGGGTTATCGCACTGTTCATTATCGGCATGTTTGCCCTCGGGCTGTGGATGGTTGATCTATCTTATTACGACAGTTGGTATGTTAAGGCGCCCCATTACCACAAAAGCATTGGCATGCTTCTGGGGGCAGCCATGGCATTCAGGTTAATTTGGCGCTGGGCAAACCCAAAACCTAAACACATAGTCAGCCACAAACCCTGGGAAGTAACTCTGGCCTCTACCGTGCACGGGGTACTGTATTTACTGGTTTTTGGCATCATTGCAACCGGCTATCTGATTCCCACCGCCGATGGTCGGGGCATTGATGTATTCAATTGGTTTACGGTTCCTGCGATAGGCACGCTAATGGAGAATCAGGAGGATATTGCCGGGGATGTCCACTACTGGCTTGCCATGTTTCTTATTGGCCTGGTTATTCTTCACGCTTTGGCGGCCATCAAGCATCACGTGCTCGATAAGGATGCTACCTTAAAAAGAATGTTGTAACGTAGTTAGAACCTGCAGACTAAACTACCCACTAATTTCACAGCATATTTAAAAGGAGCCTTTATGCGTGTCGCCTCCCTGATGAGTAAAACACTAATACCTCTGGTTGCCGGTCTGGCCTTGTCTGCCAGCAGCTTCGCTGCCGAGTACAAGATTGACACAAAAGGCGCCCACGCCTTTATTACGTTTAAAATTCCTCATTTGGGTTATTCATGGCTGCTGGGGCGTTTCAACAGTTTCGAAGGCAAGTTCACCTACGACCCTGAAAACCTTGAAGCTTCTACCGTTGAAGTTGTTGTCGACACTGCCAGCATCGATTCAAACCATGCAGAGAGGGATAAACATCTAAGAGGTGACGACTACCTGGATACCGACAAATTTGGTCAGGCAAAGTTTGTGAGCACTGAAGTCACAGATCAGGGCAATGGCAATTTTTTACTGACCGGCGATTTAACACTGCACGGTGTCACCAAATCCATCACCATCAAAGCCTCAAAAGTGGGTGAAGGCCCGGATCCCTGGCTAGGATACCGAGCGGGTTTTTCAGGAACCACGGTTTTGAAATTAAAAGACTTTGGTATTCCTGAAAAACTGGGGCCTGCCTCATCTCGAGTCACGATGGAACTGTATGTCGAAGGTATTCGGCAGTAATTCGATCCCCCCTTTATAAAAAAGGGGGAGCACAGCCTACTAAGAACTATTCGGATTTCTGCCCCGTTAACTCAGTCCAGAACATCATGGCCGCATTGTGACAAATGGGTTCAACTGCTGCTTCATCCACATAAATTCCGTCGATCAGCAAGCGGCTCATGCCGTGCAAGGTACTCCAGCTGACCTGAGCGTAGCGCAGCGGATCAATTGATTTCAGGATGAGTCCCTGTTCCTGCCAGTGACGAATACCATCGACATAACGCCTGAATGACGCGTGGGCCTCTCGGGTAAGAGACTCCGTAAGCAGCTGATTTTTCCAGAGATGCCCGCCAAACATCAGGTCATAGTATTCTGCATTTTCCAACGCGAAACGAACATACCCACTCACGAAACCCTGCAGCGCCTCAAATGCAATCAAACCCGTCTCAGGATCCGTGGCAACAGGGTCTTTAAACAATTGAAACCGCCGGAATCCCTCTTCCGCAATCGCGCACAATAAGGTCTGCTTATCCGCAAAGTGATGATAAGGAGCTGTTCGCGACACGCCCACTCGAGTGGCCAGTTTACGCATGGAAAAAGCGTTCTCGCCCTCGTCCCGGATCATTTTAGCCGCTTCGTCCATCAGGACCTGGCGCAAATCCCCATGATGGTATGACGCTTTTGTGTTTGTAGTGCTGGTATTCACGTTTGACGTTATCACTGATGCTCAATTACAGACAGGCGGTCAACTGGCAGCAGCTCACTGACAGTGGCGCTCAATGTATCAGCCAATCTTGACAGTGTCAAAATGAAGCTATAGATTACCCCAAACACAAACTAGACACCGTCCAGTTCAGGATAACCCGTACCCACTCAGGAGCCCGACTATGAGCTACGAAAGCCTTACCCTCACTATTTCCAACAAAATCGCTCATATCCAGCTCAATCGCCCGGATGCCCTGAACACCATGAATGCGGCACTGTGGAAAGAGCTTCCTGAGGTTGTTCAACACATCAATAATGAGGCCGCAGCACGGGTTATTGTGCTCTCTTCAACTGGCAAGCATTTCTCAGCGGGTATGGATCTGGCGGTATTTACCGGTGGCACCTTGAATCAAGAACAGGAACTCGGCCGTAAACATGAAAACTTGCGTCGTACGGTTCTGCAACTGCAAGACGCTCTTAGCCAATTCGAAAAGGTTCGCATGCCCGTGCTGGCGGCCATTCAGGGAGGCTGTGTTGGCGGCGCTGTTGATATGGTCACCGCTTGCGACATACGTTATTGCACAGAAGATGCATTTTTCAGCATCGAAGAAACAAAATTAGGGATGACCGCTGACGTCGGAACCCTGCAACGCCTGCCCCACTTGATTCCTCAGGGGCTGGTGCGGGAACTGGCCTATACCGGACGCCGCATGTTCGCTGAAGAAGCCAAAGACGCTGGTCTGGTCAACAAAGTTTATCCCTCTCAGGAAGCCATGCTGGAAGACGTGATGGCCATTGCCGAACAAATCGCTGCAAGATCACCACTGGCAGTTGCGGGCTGTAAAGAGATGATCAATTACACCCGCGATCACAGTGTCGCTGAGAGTCTCAACTATATGTCCGTCTGGCAGAGCGGCATGTTTCAACCGCAAACAGACATGATGGAAACCTTTGCCGCAAAAATGGAAAAACGTGAACCTCAGTTCGAAGAGCTGAATAAAGTGTCCTCCATTTTTGACTAAGCCGAGACTCATCGACTTGGCAAATGCGACCTGCGATTTAACACCCGGAACCACGCCATCAAGGATCTGTTATGAACGATGATCGGCTTCAACTTTGGCACAACGTTGTATTTGAAAAAGACCTGGATTTGCTGAATGAGCTTCTGGACGAAAACGTTGAGTTTCATTCACCGACAGTCTGGGCACCCAAGCAAGGTAAAGAAATCACCGCTTACATTCTGTCCATGGTGATCGATATCTTTGAAAATTTTGAGTATAACCGTGAGTGGTCGGACGATCGGAACTTTGCTCTGGAATTTTCTGCCTCCATTGATGACAAGAAGATCAAAGGTATTGACCTGATCCAGTGGAATGAGGAAGGAAAGATCATTCAGTTCGAGGTTATGTTACGCCCCATGAACGGCCTTAACCTGATGTTTGAAAAAATGACCGACCGCTTACAAAAAGCAGGGTTTCTCTGATCATCCAGGGTTAAACCACTGCTGCAACCTACCAGCCTTTTAGAAAAGTACAATCACACAGGAGATTGTTCATGAGCACCAATTTGTACCCAAACATGCTGGCCCCGCTTGACTTGGGCTTTACCACTCTGAAAAACCGTGTCCTGATGGGCTCGATGCATACCGGTCTTGAAGAGGCCCCCAACGGTCATGAGCGCATGGCTGCATTTTTCGCGGAACGTGCCCGTGGTGGTGTCGGTTTGATTGTGACCGGTGGCTTTGGTCCCAACAAACGTGCCGCGACTCATGAACATACCAAAATGTTATGGAGTGAAGAGGATTGCGCTGACCATCAAATCATTACCTCTGCGGTACACGAAGCTGGTGGCAAAATTTGTATGCAGATTCTGCACACAGGCCGTTATGCCTTTAATGAAAACCCCATAGCCCCTTCTGCGATTCAGGCTCCTATCAACCCCTTTAAACCCCAGGCAGCTACTGAAGAAGAGATTGAACAACAAATTGAAGACTTCGTCCGCACTGCGGTTCTGGCTCAAAAAAGTGGTTATGACGGTGTTGAAATCATGGGGTCAGAAGGTTACTTCCTGAATCAGTTTCTGGCCGAACGCACCAACAAACGCGATGATGACTGGGGAGGCAATTACGAAAACCGTATGCGCTTACCGGTGGAAGTTGTCCGACGTGTACGTGAAGCCGTGGGTGAAAATTTTATAATTATTTATCGTCTTTCCATGCTGGATCTGGTTGAAGGCGGCAGTACCTTTGATGAGGTTGTCATGCTCGGCAAAGCCGTTGAAAAAGCCGGTGCGACCATCATTAACACCGGGATTGGCTGGCACGAAGCCCGTATCCCCACAATCGCCACCAAAGTACCTCGTGCGGCGTTCACCTGGGTGACAGCAAAATTTAAGGATCACTTTACTATTCCGGTGATTACATCAAACCGCATTAACACCCCTGAAAAAGCCGAAGAAGTTCTCGCCAATGGTGACGCTGACATGGTATCCATGGCTCGCCCGTTCCTGGCCGATCCTGATTTTGTCAACAAGGCTGCCGAAGGTAAAAGTGATGAAATCAATACCTGTATCGGTTGTAACCAGGCCTGCCTTGATCACATTTTCAGCGGCAAGATGACCAGCTGTCTGGTCAACCCCCGCGCTTGTCACGAAACCGAACTGAACCTCCTGCCTACAACACAAGTCAAAAAACTTGCGGTTATTGGTGCTGGCCCTGCTGGCCTGGCATTTGCGACCTCTGCAGCTGAACGCGGCCATCAAGTTACTTTGTTTGATGCTGCCGGCGAAATCGGTGGGCAATTTAATATCGCTAAACAAGTGCCCGGAAAAGAAGAGTTTTACGAGACCCTCCGTTATTTTCAGCGTCGTATTGAGCTAACCGGAGTCAATTTGCAATTGAACACCCCGGTCACAACTGAACAATTAAATGACAGTGATTACGATGAAGTCATCCTTGCTACAGGGATTAATCCTCGCACCCCGTCTATACCCGGTGTCGATCACCCCAAAGTGCTGAGTTATCTGGATGTACTGCAAAGCAAACACCCTGTGGGTAAATCCGTCGCTGTGATTGGTGCCGGCGGTATCGGCTTCGATGTCTCTGAATACCTGACCCATGAAGGCCCCTCTCTCAGCCAAAATATTGATGCCTTCATGAAGGAATGGGGAGTCGATATGAGCCTTAAGGCACGGGGTGGTATTGAAGGCGTCAGCGCTGATGTGCATCCATCACCGCGCGAGGTTTACCTGTTACAACGCAAAACCGCAAAAGTCGGTGGCACCCTGGGTAAAACGACAGGCTGGATTCATCGTACAGGCCTTATCAATAAAGGTGTGAAGATGATTCCGGGTTGTGAGTACCTGAAGATTGACGACGAAGGCCTGCACCTGAAAGTCGGTGACGAAACTAAAGTTCTGAATGTCGACAATGTGATTCTGTGCGCCGGTCAGCAATCTAAGCGCGATCTGGTGGAAAATCTGACCAAGCCCTATCACCTGATTGGCGGTGCAGATCTGGCTTCGGAACTGGATGCAAAGCGTGCTATTGATCAGGGCACACGTCTGGCTGCCGAAATTTAAGTTCATAACCCAAGCACGTCACCACGACGTGCTTAAACACCCGCCAGCTCCGCCGCGCAATCAAATGTTTTCTGGATAAACAGTGCGTCGGTGCTGGCTCTGTGTCTCTGACCATCAAAATCCTTCGCCACGTTGAGCTTTGCGTCACTCCAGCAGGCCATCATTTGCTCGGTAAGTATCATTTCCAAAGGTGAGACCCAAAAGTTCATGGGGGTTCTCGCACGGTCAAACAGTTTGATTAACCAGGGTTTATCCACCACCCATCCGTCGCTATACACGGTCTGGTTTTGCAGCAAGCGATTCAGATCTTCCGCCACGACCTTACCCGGTTTCCCATATTTCTCCAGATCCTGTCGACTGATTCCATGTACAGCCTCAGCTTCTTCGGACCAGTACTCCCAATTGGGATACGGCTTAATCAATGAAGAGTAGCGCTGACCATCACTGGTCGCTATACCAACTTCTATGGGATAGCTGTGGGGATGAAATCCTGTTGCCTCCACATCAATGATTGCAGGTTTACGGATACGATTTCTCGTCGTTGAGTAATTAAGCGGCACTACAATTAACCTTTGCGTCTGGTATTCAAGCGCCTCTTACAGCCAGGCGACTTTGTTTTTCTTTTCTGAAACCCGGGGCGGCACTTGGAAATCTGTGCAGCTTATCGGTTTATCCTGACAAATTCTTCAGTAATCTCTGTAAAATTTAGGTAATTCATGTAATACCAATGTAAAACAGAACACAACTGCCCCGCCATAACATTTGTCAAAGTACTTTCCACCCCACCCAAGCGGGTTCAGTGTCTGCTATCATCCAGCGATATGCACAGCATTTTCGTGGGAACCTCAAACACACCCATATTTATGCTGGTAACTCAGGGTTAATCTCAATACAAGAAGGCTTTTTCATGGAATGGCTGGCTAACTTTATTCATTTCTTTTTTCAATTTAGCGCACTTTTGCTGATTCTGATGCTTGGATTCGGGGTCGTATGGCTCGCCTACCTCTATTGGGTTGATATACACCAGACCAAGCACGCCATACGTCGCAATTACCCCATCATTGGCCGCTTTCGTTACTTTTTTGAGCATCTGGGTGAATTCTTCCGCCAGTATTTTTTCGCTTTGGATCGGGAAGAGCTGCCTTTTAACCGTGCACAGCGCAGCTGGGTATACCGTGCAGCCAAGGATATAGACTCAACCGTGGCTTTTGGTTCCACCCGCCCGCTTAATCAAACCGGAGAGATCCTCTTTCTGAACGGCTTGTTTCCGATACTCAAAGAAGATGCCTTGCCCCCTTCAGACATTACATTTGGCGAGGGATTTGCCCGAATCCCCTACACTACAAACTCGTTTTACAATATTTCAGGTATGAGCTTTGGAGCCCTGTCAGTTCCCGCAGTCCAGGCCCTGTCTCAAGGGGCTAAAGAAGCCGGTATCTGGATGAATACCGGTGAAGGAGGCTTGTCTCCCTATCATCTACAGGGTGGCTGTGACATCGTTTTTCAGATCGGCACTGCCAAATACGGGGTCCGTACTCAGGAAGGCATGCTTGACGAGGATAAGTTGAAAACGATCGCCGAACACCCTGAAGTCAAAATGATCGAAATCAAACTCAGTCAGGGTGCCAAACCCGGCAAGGGAGGCATTTTACCAGGAGAGAAAGTGACACCTTTAATCGCCTCCACTCGGGGTATTCCGGTTGGTATGGCGTCCATCAGTCCTAATGGCCACCCCGATATCCGTTCTATTGATGAGCTGCTGACATCCATCCATCGTGTCAGACAGGTGTCTGGTAAACCAACCGGTTTTAAGGTGGTTCTGGGAGAAAGTGGCTGGCTTGATGACCTGTGTCGTGCCATTGTTCAACGGGGTCTCGAATACGCCCCGGACTTCATCACCATCGACAGTGCTGACGGCGGTACTGGTGCTGCTCCCCAGAGTCTGATGGATTATGTTGGCCTGCCGCTGAAACGCAGCCTTCCTCTCGTTATCGACAAGCTCAACGAATTTGGATTGAGACAACGTATTAAGGTGATTTGCTCAGGGAAAATGATCAATCCCTCGGATGTTGCCTGGGCCATGTGTGTCGGCGCCGATGTCGCCGTCAGCGCCCGGGGCTTTATGTTTGCCCTCGGCTGTATCCAGGCCCTTCAATGCAATAAAAACACCTGTCCAACCGGTATCACAACCCATAACCCGGATCTGCAAAAAGGACTCAACCCGGCTAACAAGACTACCCGCGTCAAGAACTTTGCCCACAACCTGATGTATGAAGTCGGTGTAATCGCCAACTCCTGCGGTGTTGCTGAACCCCGGCAATTGAAAAGACGTCACGCCCAGGTTATCAACAGTGACGGGATACCCCGTCCTCTAGATGAAATTTACCCGGACACGCCACTGGGCTGGAAACCAAAAACAAGCAAGCAGGCTGAACTGGTTGAATAACTCACCAGCTCAACTCGAGGGTTAAATAATCCGTGACTGGAGCCCCCTTTTGGGTCGGATTATTTACCCTGTCTATAGCGCATAATTCAGCGCGCTCATGCTGGTTAAAAAGAGCAAATAAGGGTTTTCCCCAAAGCCTCTCTTCTGTTATGTTCATGTGCAATATAACAATACGAATGAGAGAATTATGAGCCAAGAACGCCCCAGCTCGGCCGAGATTCCGGCCACTGAAGCCATCAGCTACAGCCCTGCCTATCGTCGCTATGTGCTGGTCATTTTAACCATTGTCTATGCCTTCAACTTTATTGACCGTCAGATTCTGGTAATTCTGCAGGAGTCGATTAAAGCCGATATGGGGCTGTCCGATACTCAGCTGGGTCTGCTCACTGGTTTCGCTTTTGCCATTTTCTATGTCAGTGTTGGTATCCCCATTGCGCGCTGGGCTGACGTGAGCAACCGACGCAATATTGTATCCCTTGCCATCACCGTCTGGAGCGGTATGACAGCGCTTTCTGGCGCCACACACAACTTCTACCAGTTGTTACTTGCCCGTATTGGTGTCGGTGTTGGTGAAGCTGGCGGCAGCCCTCCGGCTCACTCCATGATCTCTGATTATTACCCGCCGGAACAACGTGGCACAGCGCTGTCTTTTTACTCAACAGGTGTCTATTTCGGCATTTTGATGGGCTTCTTGCTGGGTGGCTGGATCAACCATACCTTCGGCTGGCGCTGGGCCTTTTTTGTTGTAGGCGTGCCAGGCATTCTGGTTGCCCTGCTGGTTCGCTTCACCATCAAAGAGCCTGTTCGGGGACAGTCCGATCCCGCCAGCCTCAAAGCCCAGCGTGACGATGAGGATAAACCCAACTTCAAGCAAACCATGTCGGCCCTCTGGCAACTTCGTTCCTTCCGCTTTTTTTCAGTCGCCGCCGGTCTGGCCGCATTCACAAGCTACGGTGTAGGTAACTTCTTGCCTTCTTTCCTTATGCGTTCTCACGGTTATGACAGCCTGCAGGCCGGTACCGCTTTAGCGCTGATTTCCGGTATTGGTGGTATGGTGGGCACTTATCTCGGCGGCTATCTGGCCGATAAGCTCGGCGCGAAGGATCAACGCTGGTATCTGTGGATCTCGGCCCTTCCAGTGTTTATCAGTTTTCCGCTGATGCTGGGGACACTCTTCTATCCTCACAGCAGCCTGATTCTGGGCTTTCTGTTTTTCTCCACCATGACCGGTGCGTTTTATCTGGGGCCAACCATTGCCATTACCCATTCTTTACTGCCGCCCATGATGCGCGCCATGGGGTCAGCGGTGCTGTTCTTTATCCTGAACCTGATTGGACTGGGGCTTGGCCCTCTGTTCGCGGGTGTTGTCAGTGATGCGCTGGCGCCGTCACTAGGCACCGATTCCTTGCGCTATTCTCTGGCCATCACTGCCTCTATCGGCATTATCGCAGCGGCAGCCTTTACCATCGCAGCCGCCCGCTTGCCCGGAGATCAGCAGCGCAGGAGCAAACTTCAGGCAGAATTGGAAGAAGCAGCCGCTCAGTTGCAGGGGTCAAAAGCTTGATCCCTGCTTACCAACATCGGCACTGTCCATAGGCCAGCCCAAAAAACAGACAACAAAAAAAGGGGAAATGATTGCCAGTCATTTCCCCCTTTTTTTATATCTGACAAAGCGTTGCCAGAAGCATCCAATACTTCAGACTTATGGTTTGGGCTTGGTATAATCAACCGTGTGATCACAACTGCCATCTTTCTCGCAGTCATTAATACCATCACCATCTGCATCCCAGCTTGGATGCATAACGGCTTTCGCCAAAGGCTTCGGCCCCTGTGGAGGCAATTGCCCACTCAATCTGATGGACAATTGGAAAGTCGCCTTCTCATCCCGTCGTGCAGCGTTGCGCATCAAATATACGAGAACTTTATAGTCTCCTGACTCAGTGAAAGTCTGTTCAAAAGTAGTCCCTCTTAAAGAGCCGATAAAAATCGCACTATTCCCTTCTTCCACCGGCGCAACATTAAAATAATTGCTTAAGTTATCTGTTTGCAAATTAATCTTAACGTGTTGCCCACTGGCTGCGCTGAAAAGGTATTCCTTGGTGGCGTACCCTTGCAAGGTATCTTGGTGCAGTATTTCTTTCGGTTTAGGCTGCAGCTCTTTAGTCGCATCCATGGCTTGCTGCTCAAGAGCAGGTGAAGTAACGGACGCAGAAGATGCAATGTCAGATGTTGTGGTCTGTGAGCAGCCAGTCAATATGACTGTTGCCCCTAAAAACATCAGAGAGAATGCCTGACCCATAAATTGAGTGTTTAGAAACTGTTGCCTAACCATTCGGTTCGATCTTGCGAGCATAATGCTTCCATCCTGATGCATAAAAACCACCTCAGTATAGACAACAAATAGCTTAACACTGTGTGACGAAGGTCAAACGTTATGGTGTAGAAGGCTTTTCGCCGACAGGATAAGCAAGTTCAGTACGGGAGTTGCCCGAGCCTTTCAGACTGGGCTCGCTTGTATACGCCTCGGCACAGGACTGACAGATACAGCTTTGTCCACGCTGACTGGAAGGCAGAGCGTTGAGCGCAGCAGGCGGAATTTTGGTATGGAAACACCAGCAATCAAACTCCTGATTCGATGATGGCGTCCGATTTATGTTTCCACACCGGTTACTTTGCTGACAAATGGGACAAAGACTTTCGTCCATAGACGATTAACCTTTTTTCAGAGCATCAACGATCGGCTTGATTTCTTCGGTCCAGACTTTGTCGTCAATGACACCCACATGCTTGTAACGAATAACGCCCTGACGATCCAGCACATAAGTTTCTGGGGCGCCAAACACTCCCAGATCAATCCCCAGTCGCCCATCTGCATCGACAATACTGTAAACATAAGGGTTATGCAGGTTCTTCAACCACTTCTGAGCTTCCTGAACATCATCCTTGTAATTGACGCCTACAATTTTAACGCCCTGCGCCGCCAATTCGACCAGATAAGGGTGCTCAACCCGACAGGAAATACACCAGGTTGCCCACACATTGAGTAAAGTGACCTCACCTTTCAAGTCACCCTCACTGACAACCCGGGTCGCGTCATTCACAGTCGGCAGACTGAAGGCAGGCATAGGCCTGTCGATCAAAGCCGAAGGCATGTCCGTAGGGTCCAGACTGAGACCGCGCCAGAAAAAAACCGCCAAAACAACAAAGATCATCAGCGGTATAAACAACTTTAGACGTGACATAGCGACCACTCGAACATAATCAAAATTCCAAACTGCGCTTTAAGAAGCTGATGGCGCTCTGGTTGTTGATGCAGATTCCAATGCAACTTTCGACGCTCGCTTCTGCGTAACTTTCTGGCGATAGCGTTTATCCAGGACTGCGAGCAAACCACCTAACCCCATCAAAATGGCACCCAGCCAGATCCAGCGGACAAATGGCTTGTAATGAATGCGCACCGCCCAGGCACCATTATCCAATGGCTCACCGAGGGCGACGTACAAATCTCGCCAAAAGCCTGCGTTAATGCCGGCTTCAGTCATCAGGTTACCACCAGAGAAATAACGACGCTTTTCTGGATGCAGAACATCGACCTGCTTGCCATCCTGATACACTTCAATAATTCCGCGACTGGCAAGATAATTGGGGCCACGCAGCTCAACCAGTTCCTTGAAGAGGTATTCATAACCGCCCTGCTCCAGACGTTCGCCCGGTGCCATTCTCAAGTCGCGGTGATCCGAATAAATCGTGTTCAGACTTGCCCCCAACAGGGTAAATGCTACACCGATATGAGCAATCAGCATGCCTTTGTAGCTCAGGGGTAGCTTGGTGAAAGCTTTCACAAACCCTTTACTATTTCGTAGCCGGTAAAACACATCGGTAACCATCGACAGAATAATCCAGCTGCCCAGAGCAATGGCAAGAGCTGCCGAAAACGAGTATTCCTCACCGATAAAGAGAGGCAGTATTCCTCCCAGAATCAGACTCATGGCAATGGGAGTTTTGAGCCACTTCCATAGTGTCGAGAGATTACTCCGTTTCCAGTTGACCAATGCAGCCACGCCCATCAATACAGCGACCAGCGCCATCAATGGTGTAAAGAAGAAATTGAAATACGGTGGGCCTACAGAAATTTTTCCCCAGTTGAGCGCATCGGCAATCAGAGGGTAAAGCGTACCCAGCAAAATGGTACCGGCCGCAACAACCAGCAGAACATTGTTTGCCAACAGGAAAGATTCACGGGAAATCCACTCAAAACTTGCAGCGGATTTTACCGATGGCGCTTTAAGGGCATAGAGCGTCAGGGAACCACCCACCACAACGGCCAGAAAGCCCAGGATGAACACCCCTCGCTCTGGATCGGCAGCAAAGGCGTGCACTGAAGTTAACACCCCGGACCGGACCAGAAAGGTACCCAGCAGACTTAACGAAAACGCAAAAATGGCCAGTAGCAAAGTCCAGCTTTTGAACACCCCTCTCTTTTCTGTAACCGCCAAGGAGTGGATCAATGCCGTCCCTACCAACCAGGGCAAAAAGGATGCATTTTCAACCGGATCCCAGAACCACCAGCCACCCCAGCCAAGCTCGTAGTACGCCCACCAACTGCCGAGAGCAATCCCCAAGGTCAGAAATACCCAGGCGATGGTCGTCCAGGGACGCGACCAGCGAGACCAGGCACTGTCGAGACGCCCAGACAGCAATGCCGCAATGGCGAAGGCGAATACAACGGAAAAGCCCACATACCCCATATAGAGCATCGGTGGGTGTATGATCAGCCCCGGATCCTGTAACAGCGGATTCAAGTCACTGCCATCGGCCGGAGCATTAGGCAACAAACGATCAAACGGGTTGGAGGTAAACAGCACAAAGGCGCAAAAGCCCACAGCAATCATGCCCATGACCGACAGGACTCGGGCCACCATATCCAGAGGCATCTGCTTGCTGAACAGAGCAACTGAGAGGGTCCAGCCTGCCAGAATCAACACCCACAACAGCAGCGAGCCTTCATGTCCTCCCCAGACTGCACTGACTTTGTATTGGACGGGCAGCAGGCTGTTGGATTGATTGGCGATATAGGCAACAGAAAAATCATCCTGCAAAAAACTGTACACCAGGCAAGCAAAAGATATTGCTACAAAGGCGAACATCCCCACTGACAGGCTGCGTCCAGTGGCCATCATGTTGCGATTGCCGGTGTGCGCTCCCCACAGGGGAACAACCGACAAGACAACGGCCAGGCAAAAGGCCAGTATTAACGCGTAATGTCCATACTCAGGAACCATAACTCATTCCTTCACAGGTCTTTTGATGTTCACCGGCGTTCTGCATGGCTTCTGCTACCTCAGGTGGGGTATAAGTTTCATCGTGTTTGGCGAGAACTTCGGTCGCCATAAAGACGCCATCGCCATTTAGTTTGCCATTAACCACAACCGCTTCCCCCTCTGCGAACAGATCCGGGAGGATGCCGGTGTAATGAACAGCAACGGTGGCTGCACCGTCTGTAATCAAGAAGTTAACATCCAGGCTATCCGAGGCGCGCTGCACTTTACCCGGCAAAACACATCCACCGGCTCGAATACGCGTATCAACCGGTGCCTCCCCTGCCGCGATTTTAGACGGCGGATAAAACAGGTTGATGTTTTCTCGCAGGGCATAAGCCATCAACCCCACCGCGACACTGGCAAAAATGACGATAAATAACACCATAATCAGGCGTTGTTTTCTAACTGGATGCATTAATACTTCTCATCTTAAAACTGGGTTAACGTCTTCAAAATCACGTTAACGTTTATTGAAACCCTGCTATGACCAACGGAAACCTGGCATTGGTCACGCCTAAACTTACTGCCTAACCGTTATCGACTTGTGCCCTGTAACTCAGCATTTCTTTCCGCAATCCGTGACTGGCGTTTAATCTCTGCCATCAGGCTACGGCGCTTTAACAGAGGTGAAACAACTAAATAGGCAAGACATACCGCGGTGATGGCATAGCTGGCCCAAACGTAAGGTCCGTGACCTGACATGGAAATAAAGTCTGCTGCACTTTCAAACTGAAACTTCATCAACCTGATAACCTCTTCAGTTACTTATTCATTCACTGAGTAGCCAGGTCTTTGACCCAGCGAGTCTTTTTCTCACGAACCAGAATTTCACTGCGGGTACTCATCAGCAAAACCAGGGCGTAAAACACATAGAAACCTGTCACCATCATCAACAGCGGATAGAGCATGGAAGGGTCTATTGTCGATTCGGAGGTGAATTTAATGGTTGCCGGCTGATGCAATGTGTACCACCAATCGACGGATTTATAGATAATCGGGATATTGACCGTACCCACCAGTGCGAGAATTGCACTGGCCTTATTGGCGGTGTCCTGATGTTGGTAGGCCTCCTGCAGTGCTATCACCCCAAGGTACAAAAAGAACAACACCAACATCGAAGTGATTCGCGCATCCCAGACCCACCAGGTTCCCCAGGTCGGTTTACCCCACACAGCTCCGGTTACCAGTGCCACGAAGGTCAGTACAGCACCGATGGGAGCGGCGCTCTTCATCACCATATCCGCGAGTTTCATTTTCCAGATCAGCCCTATAGCCCCACTGATCGCCATGGTGTAGTAACCGGCCAGCGCCAGAAAAGCTGATGGTACGTGGATATATATAATCCGGTAGCTGTTGCCTTGCTTGAAGTCTTCTGGTGCAAAAGCCAATCCCCATACAGCGCCAGTCACCAACAAACTGATGCTGATGACTGCCAACCACGGGATCCAGGCGTTGGTTTTCTCATAAAACCAACGCGGCGAACCCAATCTGTGAAACCATTGCCAACCCACGGCCTTTCCTCTCTGTAAAACCTGTTTATGTGAACCTTCTTTTTCAACGCTTGTCTGCGAGGCTCATCGCTCAAAATCCAACCAGCCTGATGCCTACAAAGCACTACTGTGTGACACCTGCTGCGGGCCTGCTCTATTCTTTGGGATTTTTGTCGCCAATAACTCGTCTAAACCGCCGACTTTGATCAGCCACAAGGCTGAATCAGACTCACCATATTTAACCGTTAACACTGATTCTTAATGCCCCGGCCGCCGCTACGGGAGCCAGCACAACCGCCATGGCCAAAAAAGCACCAAGCACTGCCATTTGCCCGCCAAACGGGAAACCGTCAATCGCGCTTGAGACCGCACTGGAACCAAAAATCAGTATGGGCACATACAGCGGCATGATAATCAGGGAGATCAATAAGCCCCCCTTTCTCAAGGCCACAGTTAAAGCAGCCCCAATCGCACCGATTAAACTCAAACACGCGGTACCTAAAAACAGTGAAAAGACCAGTGGCCAGAAGCCCGCGGCCGGCAGAGACAACATGACACCCAGCAGCGGGGCCATTATTGTCAACGGCAACCCTGTCACCAGCCAATGTACCAGCACCTTGGCCAAAACCTGAAAATAAAGCGGCTGTGGAGACATTAACAATTGCTCCAGAGCACCATCCTCATAATCTGCCCTGAACAAGCCATCCAGTGACAGCAAGGTTGCCAACAGCGCCACGACCCAAATCATGCCAGGCGCCAGCACAGATAAAACTGCTCTTTCAGGGCTGATACCTAAAGGTACCATCGTAATCACCATCAGCAGGAACATGATCGGGTTCGCCATCTCACCCCGATGCCGGAAGGCAATCAACAAATCTCGTCTGAAAGTTGCCATGAAGCCAGCCCCAATTCCCGGACTGACCAGAGGTTCCGACTTTAAACTGGTGCGCACCTGCTGTTCATGACTGCTCATTGGCCACACCCTTGTAATCTTCCAGGTTCAGGCGCCGCACGCCATCCATGATCATATCCTGATGGGTTGTCAGTAGCACACACCCGCCACCGGCGGCATGCTCTGCCATCAAAGCCTCAAGATTCTTTACACCGTGCTTATCGATAGCGGTAAAGGGCTCATCCAGGATCCATACCCTGGCTGGCGTTAAAAACAACCTTGCCAAAGCAACACGTCGCAATTGCCCTGCCGAAAGATGATGACAAGGCACATCTTCAAATCCAAACAGCCCCACTTCATCCAGTGCCGCTTCAATAGAGCAGCGTTGGTGCCCCTGATTCATTCCACAAAACCAATTGAGGTTTTCACGGGGAGTTAATGCCTTTTTTACCCCCGGCAGATGTCCAATAAACAGCAGCTGATTGAGATAATCCAAACGGCTCTTCTTAAGAGTTTCCCCCTGCCACAGTATTTGGCCTTCATAATCCGCCGAAGTTGTCGACAAAAGGCGCAATAATGTGGTCTTGCCGCTGCCATTGGGCCCCTCAACCTGCACGACATCACCCGCCATCACTTGCAGATCCAGATTTTCAAACAGCACCCTCTCATCCCGCTCACAGCGCAGTGCCTGCAGCTCTAATAGTGGATGACTCATAAAAAAGACCATTTCCGAGGGTGAATTTCAGCGACAAGCCACTGGAAAGAGGATCTACCTGCTATTCAAGAAACTATGTTGCTCTGTTTACTGCTTAAGCTGAGCCCGATGGGCTCCAGCACTGCATCATCTTTAATGGACTCAACTCAATTTGTTGCCTTAGACGCCAACTGTTTCGAAATTCGAAAAGTTTTTGGCAGACAAGCCGATAGCCTGTATCTACCAGTATCCATTTGCGAAATCTGTCCCACATGTGGGCGCAGGTGCAGTATATCGCAGAGGCAGTTAAGTAAAGTTAAGGTAAATCAATACCTTAGTTAAGTTGAGATATTGGGGCGCAATCTTACTGACAAAAGCCGCAAATTTCATCGGGAATTTACCCAAATGGTCATCGATCTACCATCCAACAGCCTGACAACACCCCGAGGCAGCCAAAACCCGGTCACACAACTCACGAACCAACGTCAGGAGACCCTTCAGGCGGCACTGAAAGCCCTTAACATCAAGGCTGGGGAGACCATCACCGCTCTCGTGAAGTCCATCCGACCGGTGGATGATCCCTTGCGAGTCAGACTGGTTCAGCAGGTGACACCGCCCTCCGAAAGTGCCGACAGCAACGGTGTCCGCAACGCAACCGCCCAGGAAAAGCTTTTGGCCTCAAGCGACCTAAAGCTGGTTGAAGTGGAAATTAAAGGAAAACCCCTACTGATCTACACGGATAAAGCCCTTCGCCCGAATCAGACCCTGACCCTGCAGCAGCAAAATGGCGTGTTGATCCAGATACCGGGAAATCCCGCACCATCTGCAACATCGCCAACGTCACAAGCGAATCTCGCCAACGATGCCCGTCCGAGTGTACTCACCTCCCAGCAACTGGCCACACTGCAACAGGCTTTGCGTACAGAATTACCTCATCTTGCCCTGACTCAGAAAAGTCAGGCGGGCGTTATCAGTGAAACTCTGTTGATCGCACAACTAATTACCAGGCTGCTTAAACAACCCGGACACCAATCGCTGCAACATCAACTACCCCGTAGCCTGCAAGAAAGCCTCCAGCAGCTGGCCAGCCACCTGAGAGACCCGCAGCAACTGTCACGAACCGAAGTGTTAAAACAGGCTATCAAAGGTAGCGGCATTCAATTGGAACAACAATTGAGCCAGCATGCTGGCAATAATCCATCTTACGGCCAGCCACCTTTTGCAAAGACTGATCTGAAAGCCGCATTGCTTCACTCACTAAAGCAAATCACCCAGTACAACCAATCACAAACCATTCAATCCCAAAACACCCCCTCCCCAAGTGGTGCAGCGACGCTACAACCTACGTTACCTGGAAGCCCTCAACCAGCTGCAGTGTCCTCACTGGCCGGCAGCTATGGAGCACTCAACACCAACCCCAATGCTACAGCCACCACCGCTCAGGGGTTGATCGCATTTCTTCAACAACTATTACCAGTACAACCCCAGAGAGCCCAAGGGCTTGTCCCTTCCAGCCCCAGGAATCTTGACGCGGGACAGCTAATGCAGATAACGCAGGCACAGATCCAACAGGCACTGGGCAAGATTCTCTGCCTGCAACTCCAATCCCTGCAACGCTCACACTCTGGAACAGAAAGCTCCAGAACATCACATGCGTACCTGGAGATCCCCATTAGCCTTGGTTTCACTGCCCAACCGCTCGCTCTGATCATCGAAGAAGAATGGGTAACGGACTATTCCGAAGACAATGACTCTCCGAAAGAAAAGGTTCGCCAATGGCTGGTAAAATTAGCGTTTGATTTACCTGAGGCCGGAGCTTTTCATGCTCATGTGACAGTGATAACCGATAAGGTAACCGTAAGTCTGTGGGCAGAAAATCCGGCCACTTATCAATCCGCCCAGGCAACACTGGGCACACTCAGAAAACAATTAGAACAGGAGGGTTGCCAGGTAAAAAACCTTGAATGCTTTCAAGGCAAGCCGGCAAACGATAACTCAACGCGCCTGAATTATGCACTTGTCGACGTAAAAACCTGATTGATGGAATGAATACCATGAATGCATCAAATAAAACCTATAGCGATCAGCAGCTGCAAAAAGCTGTGGCGTTATTTTACGATGGCCAACAAGCACCAAGAGTGACCGCCAAAGGACTCGGTGAACATGCTGATGCAATTATTGCCATCGCCAGAGACAGCGACATCCCACTCTGTGACAACTCAGCTCTGGTTGATTTGCTGATGACACTGGAACTGGGAGATGAAATCCCTGAGGCTCTCTATACCGCTATCGCACACATCATAGCTTTTGCCCACCAGCTTTTTCCCGTCCACGACCGGACCAATAACCCCGTGACCAACCCCTGAGGCATCAGAAGCAATCAACTTACATATTGAACCCTGAAAACCGTATTAGGCCATGAGTATCCTCCCCCTACCTTTAGATCTTGTTTTCGTTGTATTCTAATTAGGCTTGCAGAGGAAGATGACCACCAGGCAGACAGAAGAAAGAAAGAAAGAAACGCTATAAAGTACTTTCCAACAACTACAACGAAAATCGGGTGCTACTGATATGAGCAGTGATATGGCCAACTCTGTAATGAATGATACTCTTGTCACCGTGGACAAAATCGAAACAGAACTGGCCTCCAGTGTCATTCTCGACTGCCGCTTCTCCCTCGCAGATTCCACTGAAGGTGAACGTCTCTATCATCAAGACCACTTGCCGGGGGCACAATACTGTCATCTGGAAAAGCATCTGTCCGGCCCTGTATCAGAGCACGGCGGCCGTCATCCACTTCCCAGCCCCGAAGAGTTTTCAAAGCAATTGCAGTTATGGGGAATCCGCGAACACACCCCGGTTATTGTGTATGACGATCAACGTTTCGCCTTTGCTTCCCGTGCCTGGTGGTTATTAAAAGCAGCCGGTGTTGCCAATGTGCGCTTACTGGATGGCGGCTATTCCGCCTGGAAGAACCAGCACAAACCTTTTGACCGCCGCACACCGCCTTCGCACCCTGTCCAGAAGAGCACGGTTCGCCCAATTCAAACGAACCACCTGATTGGTTATGAACAAATTAACGACGTGTTGGGTTCGGAAGATGTGTTACTGATAGACAGCAGGGACCCCCAACGCTATAGCGGAGACTTTGAGCCTCTGGATCCTATCGGCGGACACATCCCAGGGGCCATCAACAAACCCTGGACAGAGGTTTCTGACGGTGCCGGATTTATCAAGCCCCTTGAATATCACATTCAGCGGTGGCAAAAGATGCCTGAAGCACAGCAGATTATCGTTTATTGCGGCTCCGGTGTGACTGCCTGTGTCAACTTGCTATCGGCCCACCTGGCCGGGAAAACTCCGGACCTGTACGCTGGAAGCTGGAGCGACTGGTGCACCCATGAAGGCGCGCCGATTGCCAAGGGGAATCAACCTTAACAAAACCCTTTTTCATAAAGACTCATTAACATAAACAGTCAACGTTCAGGGGCTTTAGACTCAACATGCTATAGTTTTGCCCTGAAAGCGTCGTTATAGTCCCGCTTAGAATCGACATACAAACTGACATAAAAATGAGAATGCCTCGTGACCACAGCTACTCAACAACTCGCCAACCTCATACACACTGAAGAACTGGATACCCTGCTGTTTCGCGGCACGACCCCGGCAACAGGCTTGCCACGAGTATTCGGTGGTCAGGTCTTAGGTCAGGCACTCTACTCTGCTATACGCACAGTACCTGAAACCCGCATCATGCACTCCATGCATGCCTATTTCTTACGTCCGGGTGATGTGACTCGTCCAATAATCTTCGAGGTTGATCCAATCCGTGACGGCAAATCCTTTACCACTCGTCGCGTTGTGGCCAAACAGAACGGAAAAGCCATCTTTAACACGTCAATATCGTTCAAAGAGCCTGAAGAAGGACTGGAGCATCAGACTGCAATGCCAGTCGTTCCTCAGCCCGATGAACTGATATCCGACAGTGAAAGGCTTCAGGCTTATCTGAACGCCAACCCTGATGTTCCGGCACCACCGCCCGCGGATACTCTGAATGCCTTTGAAGCTCGCAGCACCGGAGAGCTGCCTTTTTTACGGGAAGAACCCAGCGAGCCGGTACATGGCTTCTGGTTCAGATGTCGGGACAAGCTGGATTACGACTTTCCCATGCACCAGGCATTTCTTGCTTACGCTTCGGACTTTCGCCTTCTGGCATCAGCTATGCTGCCCCATGGATTAAGCTACCGGCACAATGGCAGCACTTTACAAGCAGCGACTCTGGATCACTGTATCTGGGTCCATCAACCCTTCAGAGTCGATGAGTGGATCTACTATCACATGGAGGGCCCGGTCGCTGCGGGAGGCCGGGGGCTAAACTTCGGCCGCTTTTACACACAGGATGGCAAACTGGTGGCCAGCTCAAGCCAGGAAGGCCTGATGAGACTCCACTCCAAGCCCAAGTCCTGATAATGAAATCTGCCTAAAAACACAAACCTGAAGTGACGGTAACCGGATGAAACCGTCACCATCGCCCTGATTAAATGGAACAACTCACTCCAGTACCCCCCAAACCGCAATAACCGTTCGGATTCTTGTGTAAATACTGCTGGTGGTATTCTTCCGCGTAATAAAACGGCCCGGCGGTGAGAATTTCAGTGGTAATCTCACCGATTCCCGCAGCCTGAAGAGCCTCGGCGTACCGGACTCTGGATTGTTCAGCCACAGAAGCCTGCTCTTTACTGAACGTGTAAATCCCTGAACGGTATTGAGTGCCCATGTCATTACCCTGTCTCATCCCCTGTGTCGGGTTATGGGACTCCCAAAATACCGCCAACAATTGCTGATAGCTGACGTTTTCGGGATCATATACCACCAGAACCACTTCATTGTGCCCCGTCATGCCGCTGCACACTTCCTCGTAGGTAGGGTTTTTAGTAAAACCACCACTATATCCAACAGCCGTAGAATAGACCCCTGCTAACTGCCAGAACTTCCGCTCAGCACCCCAAAAGCAACCTAACCCGAAAACTGCCTGCTGCATATGCTCCGGAAACGGTGGCAGCAAAGGCGTCCCCAGCACAGCATGCCTGTTGGACAGAGGCATCACCTCGTCCCGCCCCTTTAGTGCTTGTTCTGGTGTCACCATTTCGGCTTTTCGACTCAGGAAAGACATAACATTTCACCTTTTACGTAACCAGGAGAAGAAGGTTACTTTTTTCACCAAAGGGTTACAATCGCCTTCAGGAGCTGTTTTTCACAAGGCACATGGATACTTATGACCATATCCCACACCCTACCCACCCACTTCGCAGCCATTGATCTGGGATCCAACAGTTTTCACATGCTGATCAGCGAATGGAGCAACGGCCAACTCATCGAGGTCGCCCGCCAAAAAGTCATGGTTCAAATCGCCCGCGGTATTGATGAAGAACTCAATCTGTCTGCGGAAGCTCTCGAACGAGCAAAAGTGTGCCTGGTAGAGTTCAAAAATCTCCTGAAACAGTACCCGAACACCATCGTTCGCACGATCGGCACCCAGGCTCTCAGGCAGTGCAATAACCTGCATCATTTCCTGGAGATGGCTGAGCCCATCCTTGGTAGCCAGATCGAAATCATCAGTGGTCAACAGGAAGCCAGCTACGTGTATCAGGGGGTTCAGCACGGCCTCTCCCCGGAACAAAGGCAAAAACCCATACTGGTCGTCGACATTGGCGGAGCCAGTACCGAACTGATCATCGGTCAGGGTGCAAACATTTCACACTGGCACAGCTTCACTCTGGGGTGCGTTGACCTGGCCAATCGATTTTTCCCCAACAAAGGACAATCCCCCATCGACCCTCAATGTCTGGAGCAGGCATATCATTACAGCTGTGAACAACTGTCCCCTTTTCAATCCATATTTGCCACCTCGCAATGGCAGCAGGCCATGGGGGCTTCAGGGACCATGAGAGTCATACTGGACCTTTTACCCGCCGACTCAAACGCCGTCATCCACCGCCAGACACTGGAACAACTGCTCAGCAACCTTAATCAACGGGGGGAACTGAGTGACATTATTCCCGACTCTCTGCGCTGGGATGTCCTTCCAGCAGGGCTGGCTCTGCTAATGGCCATTTTCGACACATATTCCATGGAACAGCTCACGGTTTCGAGAGGGAGTATCAAGGAAGGCGTATTACTCAACACGATCCGCGAACAAACTCACAAAGACGCCAAAAACGCCTAATACAGGTCATAGGGGGTTCTATACTTACTTGTATAAAGATCAACTACAGGTCTAATTGAGCAAGGAACACACAAATCGCGAACATACATCGTAGGGACACGCCCCTCTATGTAACGGGAGATCTCCCATGCCAAGTATGACATTTCGTTTTACAACCGAATGTGAATTGACACTTGAAGGTCATTCCTATGAAGAGGTCTATTTAAAGTTCAAAGACCTCTGCCAACAGCAACAGCCGATTTCAGAAACCCCAATGATGAAAGTCTACCCGCCTGAAGACAGCAGTATTTATTTCGAGATTGATGAACAGAACACCTTCTGCGAAATGGGTATGATCAAAGGAGATTTCACCCAGGATATTCTCAAAAACCTGCCGGAAAACTGGCTACAACGTGTTCGATCACAGCATCGGGCTCATTGAGCCCCAGCGTCCCATCACGACCCATGACAACCCAGGCTCTCCCGGGGGTGACTCGTGGGTCGCTATTAACGTATCTGAAACCCTTAGCCATGTTGATTAATGCGTCAATCAGATTTAACATACGGGGCACGCAAAAACTGGAACTGAGTCACACTTCTGAAACAGAAAACCCAATTCCTTCAGCCTGCCACCACTCACAAAACGACATTGCTGGCACCACGCTGACTCACCTATCCAGCCCTAACGGACTAAGGCTTACACATAAACAGGACGTCCGGAGGTATGAATGTTAAAAAGTTGGCTCGCAGGTTATGTTTTCCTGCTCCTGCCCGCAGTGGCAAGTGCCAGCGACGCATCATCGACCTCCTTCCCGACTCTGGCAGGCCTGACAATCATTGCGATTTTTCTCAGTGCCTGTTTTCAGCTATGGCAACACCCGGATATTTTTCGCACGTCATATCGCAGCCCTGTCTTTTTGGTTCTCTTAGGCAGCCTTACCGCTACTGTCATTTGGGCCAAACTGACCATGATCCCGGAGACGCTGTCCATTTGTGGCTACGCCTTGATTCTTGCCGTCATGCAGGCATTAACCGGCCACTGGATTCGAGTCGCCGGATTCGAGAAGGTACAGGAGCTGATGCTAAGGGAAGTGGCGCAAAAAACAGCCTCTCTTGAAGAAAAAAACCTCGAATTAAAAAGTACACAAAAAGCATTGCGTATTGCCAATCTTGAGCTGAAAGCCCTGTCTTTTACCGACGCTCTGACGGACACCTATAACCGATTGTATTTTGACCGACAATTTCTGACAGAGTGGCAAAGAGCACGACGTGAGCAGGAACCAATCTCACTGATTCTGGTAGACATTGACCACTTTAAAGAGCTTAACGACCAACACGGCCATCTGGCTGGGGACAACGCACTCAAATTTGTGACCAAACTGCTGAAAAAAGGCTTTCAACGGGGTAACGATATTGCCTGCCGCTATGGTGGTGAAGAATTTGTTATCCTGCTGCCTAACACCGTTCCAGAAAATGCCCTGAAGCAGGCAGAAAAGGTCCGGCGGTCGATAGAATCTCAGCCTTTCTATCACGAAGGCAAAGCGCTAAACATTACCGCCAGTTTTGGTGTCGGCGGTCTTGTACCCCAGCCTCAACACGACCCTCTGGATTTATTGAATGCAACCGACCAGGCGCTTTACTACGTAAAACGCAATGGCCGTAACGGATGCCATCAGGCTACTCGCTACGAGGGCGTCACCAGAAGCACCTGTTCTGAGCATCAGAAACTGTCAGCGTCCGGCAACGGCTCCTGACAGGAGCCCTGTCAAAGCCTTTGTTCATTAGCTGCCAGACAGCTCCTTCACATCCACACCCAGTGCACGGGCAATGTTCCGCAAGATCGGCTCACTGGGCTCCCGCTCACCGGCCTCAATTTGCTTGAGATACACAGGACTGATGCCGACCTCTCTGGCAACGAAGGCCGCATCAAGCCCCTTACTTTGCATCACCGCTGTCACTTTAGCGCCCTGGAAACTGCCCGCATCAGATATTGAGGCAACATCTTTCAGCTGCTCCATCAGACTATTACGCAACTGCTTACGATCCTCAGGCTTTAAAGCAGCAGGTTCTTCGGAAGCGGCACCCTGACTTGCCTCAGCCCTGACCAAAAGTGCCTCGTACTCATCGTAGGGCAATACCGCCCACTCAGGACGACCGTCTTTCATAATTACCTGAACACTCACAAGGTTACCTCATTGATTCATTGCCCATACACGGGCTTAAAGTCCCAAATGGGGCTATGATACCCTTTCAAGTCTCATTTTGCTGGCTTCTAACCTGTCTGGTTCCGATCTTTCACAAGCCAGACACCTTCCCCGAAGTCACAGATAGCCATTGGTAATCAGCCCTTTTATAATCCTCTACCAAATTCTCAACAAAGGCCCAGCTTGTGCTGCCCAGACTCATTGTTCTTATTGCCGTCGCATTTATTGCCTGGTATGGCTACAACCACTTCAAACGACAGCCCCCCGAAGCGCGCAAGACGCTGTTAAGGAAGTACATCATCTATGGCTTGGTTCTGGCCGCTGTCGCTCTGGCAGCTACAGGCAGGCTTCACTGGATAGGGGCACTTATCGCGGTACTCATCCCGGTCATCCGCCAGTTTGGCATGCTGGCCCTACGACACCTGCCGATCAAAGACTGGCTGAGCAAACAGAGCTTCGCCAACCCCACGTTGACGACACGATTTGTGCGTATGACGGTCAATATGACCAACGGGGAAATGAAGGGTGAAATCCTGGCCGGTGATTTTCAAGGGAGAAGTCTGGAGAGTCTCAGCGAGGAGGAACTCAATGGACTGCTGGCCAGCTATCGTGAACAGGACACCGAATCCGCCCGATTACTGACGGCCTACATCCAACGACGGTTTTCCCGTCAGGGTGGCGCCTCGGGAAATCGGACTAATGAATCCACCACTGGCCATATGGATCGCCATGAAGCCCTGCAAATTTTGGGGCTCAAGGATGATGCGACAGAAAAAGACATCATCCAGGCACACCGCAAGCTTATGCAAAAGGTTCATCCGGACCGAGGCGGCAGCGATTACCTGGCCGCCAAAATCAATCAAGCCAAAGACTTTTTACTTAAAGGCTAATTTTTTGGCTCAAAACATGAATATAGCGCCCCAGTGATCTCCAGGGCTCTTCACGAGACAACCGCAGTTCCAGTAACAATTGCTGCTGCGGTTCGTTCATGCGGTGCTCTGGTTCCAGAATATAATCGTGAAAACAGCGAATACCACTGCAACACAACTGTTCCAGCGGCAACACTGACAACCATTTGTAGACTTGCTCTGGCTCTCTGGGGTACGTAGGAGTCAGACTCCCCCGATAGCCTTTGTAATCGTCATCAATGACCTTTTGAAAATTCGTCCGCAGCAGGTTTTTCATTTTGATGCTGTTTACGTTGTAAAACGTCAATGATAACCAGGCTTCTGGAGCCATCAGCTGCAACAAGGACTGCAACAACTCCTGCGGTTTTACCACCCATTCCAACACCGCATGACACAGAACCAGATCAAAAGCCTCTGTAGAAACCTCACACAGGGATTGAATGGAGCCATGATGCAGCTGAACCCGCTCTTCCACCCCGGCTTCAATACTATTGGTTCTGGCAAGCTTCAGCATTTCCGCTGAAATATCACACAACACAACTTCGTGCCCCAGCTTTGCCATGGCAATACTGAATTGCCCCTGACCTCCACCGGCATCCAGTATCCGCAATGGTTTTTGAGCTTTTTGTTCTCCCGCAAAGAATTCCTGCGGTAAAAACTCCTGTAAATCGCGTTCTAACACTGCGAGGCGAATATCGCCCTTCAAGCGATCATAGACATTGCGCTTGAAGCGATGAGCAAGATCATCAAAGTTGCGATCAACATCTGCAGGTTGTTTTTTAGGGCGGGGAGGTAATTTGGATTTGGCCATCGATGCAACTTCTGAAATAGAGAAAAATCTTGATGTAAATAACTAACGCCTGGAAACACTAAAAAATCGGAAAACACACCAATGTCTGGAAAAGCGGTCAAAAAACAGGGACACTTGTCTTCACCGTACTTAACCACTTTTGAAACATGCCAGACAGACCCAGGACAAATTGGAGTGTATATATCATCCTCAGCAGTGATGATCGCCTTTACACTGGCATCACTACTGACATAAAAAAGCGCTGGCACGCCCACTGCCATACTCAGCAAGGTGCCAAGTTTTTCCGTGGCCGCTCACCTAAAAAATTACTGTATGTCGAGACCGACTTCGACCGATCCAGCGCCAGCCAGAGAGAAGCTGCCATCAAAAAACTGAGCCGTACTCACAAGCTGGCACTCATAGCACAACAATCAGAAATCAACTGGCACAATCAGTTGAACTTGCCCCAGTCCTGACTGACCTCCACCATTGCGTGCAAGGTGCGAGAATGGAATTCACGTCGATACAAAATCGCCACAACCAGGCCTACCGCAAGCACAAATGCAATCGGATGAACGAACCAGGCCAGCATCGCCATGGAGAAATAATACGCTCGCAAGCCAAAATTGTAGCTGTGCGATGCCTGATCCAACACCTTGCCGGTATGTCTGGCATAGGTATCACGTTGGTCCTGATCTATGTCTCCGGCTTTAAAAATTGGCGTTGCGCCAAGAATGACATTACAAAAACTGAACTGCCGTAACGACCAGGTAAAGGTAAAAAACGCATAGATAAAAATAAACACCAGTATCAGTAACTTAAATTGCAATTGCGCTGAACTGGTCGGCGCAACAAATGGCAGATGCTGCAATAGACCATAGACCTGATCAGAGGATGCGAGGACAGTCACCAAACCCGCCAGCACCAGAATTGTGGTGGACGCCATAAAAGAAACGCTGCGCTCCAGATTGGCGATAATTGAGGCATCGGGCATGCGCATTTCACGAAACAGGACTTCGCGCATCCACGCCAGTCGAAAACCGTGCATGACCGAGGCCAGACAATCGGTCTTCTTGGCCATGTTTCGGGCGAATCGGCTATACCCTACCCAACACCCCAAAAACCAGATCAGGCAGGCCAGGTTAACCCAATCAGTGGCATGGCCTATCAAATACTCTTTCACCACAGCGTCCTATTGATTGTTTTTTGCTCGACTCCGGGCACACCAACCTCGGAACTTTCAGATCGTGTAGTGTATCATGGAGCCTTCAGGAATGGCCTGATACATCATCCAAAATCATCTGTGACCAACCCATCTGACCCACCGAGGGTAACTGTGACCCGTCCCAAATGCCTCAAGTGCAATACCCCCATTGCTCGCTGTTTCTGCGATCTGGTTGTGGCTACTGAAACTGACGTTGAAATTATCATCTGGCAACACCCCAGTGAAACAGGTCACGCCAAGGGGACAGTGCCCCTGCTCACCCGCTGCCTTACCAACAGCCAACTGATTATTGCCGAGGCATTAAACCAGGCAGACTTTGAACAACGATTTGGCTCAACCGGGCGTCAACTACACCTCCTTTTTCCTGAAGACGACAAAAAAGGCGCTAACCCTCTCCCATTGCCCTCCGGCAAACAACTGAGCCTGCTGGTACTTGACGGCACCTGGCGTAAGGCCCGCAAGCTGCTCTACCTGAATCCGTGGCTGACCCAATTACCGAGATACCCTCTCATCAATCCGCCGCCAAGCCGCTACTCTATTCGCAAAGCAGAAAAGCCGGGGCAGCTCTCCACTCTGGAAGCCACCTGTGCCGCCATTGCCCAGGCAGAGATCAGCACAAAAAACAGTCAGCCCATTCTTGATGCCTTTGAAAGCTATCTGAACAGGCTTTCAGCACCCAGAACAGAATCATCCAGCGACCGCTGACACGCCTAACGCTCTCAAACACGCTACAGAGCCCGCATTTCGCCTTATCCCGTGACCACACTCCGCCGAGTGCGTTACACTTGTGTCTGAAACGCACCGGTCTGTAACGTCCACCCCTTTTGTGGATTCCAGTGGTGCCAAGCGACATATTCTGAGGTTATCGAATGACAGTAGCACACCCGGCTTTTGAGAAATTACGCAGCCAACCCATTGACTCCCTGCAAGTCACCGTAGAGGAGTATCGCCACCGCGTAACCGGTGCTCAACACATTCACATTGCTTCAGACAATAACGAAAACGTTTTCCTTGTCGCCCTGCGTACCGTGCCTCAGGACTCTACGGGTGTCGCACACATTCTTGAACACACCGCCCTGTGTGGCAGTGAGAAATACCCGGTGCGCGATCCGTTCTTTATGATGATCCGCCGCTCGCTGAACACCTTTATGAACGCTTTCACCAGTTCCGACTGGACGGCCTACCCGTTTGCCAGCCAAAACCGCAAGGATTTCAACAACCTGCTGGATGTGTATCTCGATGCGGTATTCTTTTCCCGTCTGGATCCTCTGGATTTCGCCCAGGAAGGCCACCGCTTTGACTTTGCCGAACCCGGCAATCCAGAATCCGATCTGGTGTACAAAGGCGTCGTGTTTAATGAAATGAAAGGTGCCATGAGCTCCGTGCCTTCCCAGCTGTGGCAGACCTTGTGCAAATACGTCTTTCCAAGCAATACCTACCACTACAACAGTGGTGGTGAGCCGGATGCGATTCCGGATCTCACTTACGAACAACTGCAACACTTCTACAAGACGCACTATCACCCCAGCAATGCGGTGTTTATGACCTACGGCGATATTCCTGCCCCGGAATTACAGGCAAAATTTGAGGAGCAGGCCTTAAGCCGTTTCGAAAAGCTGGACAAAGTCATTTCTGTGCCTGATGAGCAGCGTTATCTGGCTCCAATCCGGGTGGAAGAAGCCTATCCCGCAGAAGAAGGCAGTGACCTGAGCGGTAAAACCCACGTGGTTTTAGGATGGCTGCTGGGCAAAAGCACCAACCTGCAAGAAACACTGGAAGCCCAACTGCTGGCCAGTATTTTACTGGATAACAGCGCTTCGCCGCTCCAGCACGCTCTGGAAACCACTGATCTGGGGGCCGCACCATCGCCCCTGTGCGGCCTCGACGATTCGCAAAAAGAACTGACGTTTGTCTGTGGTCTGGAAGGCAGCGACGTCGACAAGGCAGATCAGGTAGAAACCATGATCCTGGACGTCATCGAGAAGGTGGCCAACGAAGGTATCGACTACGAAGATCTGAATGCGGCCCTGCAACAACTGGAACTGCATCAACGGGAAGTGGGTGGCGACTCCTACCCCTATGGTCTGCAGATCATTATGACCGCGCTGACATCAACCACTCATCGCGGCGATCCTATTGGCTTGCTCAATCTGGATCCGGCCCTGGAAAAACTGCATAGCGACATCAAGGATCCCGAGTTTATTAAACGACTGGCCCGTCAGCTGTTGTTGGAAAATCAACACCGCGTGCGTCTGACCTTGCGTCCTGACGACAAGCTGGCCAGCCGTAAAACTGCTGCCGAAAAGACAAGGCTGGCCAACATCAAAGCCTCACTCAGTGATGATGAAAAGCAGGCGATCATCAAACAGGCAGAGGCTCTACAGGCCCGCCAGGTACAGATCGATGATGACAGCATTCTACCCAAGGTGGGACTCGATGATATCCCCACTTCCATGCATTACACCCCGCACCACAGTGTGGAGAAACTGCCAACACCGCTGACGAACTATGCGGCGGGTACTAACGGTCTGGTGTACCAACAGATCATTATTGAACTGCCCAAACTCACTGCCGAACAACTGCAAACCCTGTCCTATTACGGCATGTTCCTCACCGAACTGGGGATTGGCGACAAGACGTATCTCGATGTGCAACGCTGGCAAGCGAAAGTGGCGGGTTCAATTTCAGCCTACACGTCCATTCGAGGCGCCAGTGATGACGTCCAGAAAGTACAGGCAAACCTGACACTCTCCGCCAAAGCCCTGAAAGCACAACAAGCCGGCTTGTGTGAATTGATGTGGGCAACCCTGAACGATGTGCGCTTTGACGAAACTGGCAGACTGAAAGAATTAATCTCTCAGGTACGCGCTCGTCGGGAACAGAGCGTCACTGGCAATGGCCACAGCCTTGCCATGGCCGCAGCCAGTGCCGGCATGAGTCCGTCCGCCCAGATTTCGCACAAGCTGAACGGTCTCGCGGGTATTCAAACCATCAAGAAACTGGACGAATCCCTGAAGGACAAAGAACAACTGCAGGCCTTCGCGGCACAACTGAAGGAAATCCACGACGTCGTGCTCTCTGCCCCGCGTCAGTATCTGCTGGTTTCCGAACCCGAAGCGCTTGCAGATTATCAAAAGGCAATTGAGTCTTACTGGCCTACGGCACAACCGGAAGAATGCGAGCCCTTCTCTCTGGATCCTGTCAGCGAGCAGATAACCCAGGCCTGGGTGACCAATACTCAAGTCAATTTCTGCGCCAAAGCCTACCCCACTGTCCCCATGGAACACCCTGATGCGGCTGCTTTGACGGTTCTGGGTGGATTTATGCGCAACGGCTATTTGCACCGCACGATTCGCGAACAAGGCGGCGCTTACGGTGGTGGTGCAACGCAGGACAGCAACATAGCATCCTTCCGCATGTTCTCCTATCGCGATCCCCGCATGGAAGAAACCCTGCAGGATTTTGATAAATCCATCGAATGGCTTCTCACTACCGAACATGAGTACCAGCCGCTGGAAGAATCCATTTTGGGGGTGATCAGCTCTCTGGACAAACCCAGTTCACCGGCGGGTGAAGCCAAACAAACTTTCCATGCCGAGCTGTTTGGGCGCACGCGCGAAAAACGTGAAACCTTCCGCCAGCAAGTTCTGGAAGTCACCATTGACGACCTTAAACGTGTGGCCAAAACCTATCTGCAACCAGAGAAAGCCAGTGTTGCTGTGATCACCGGCTCAGGTCAACTGGATAAAGTGAAAGAGCTGGGGCTGGATGTGATCAATTTATAATCACTTCCTTTAACAGGCCTGCTCGGCTGTTTCCTGAAGATACCCGCTACGGCGGGTATTTTTTTGCCTGTAAACCATGAGGTTGCACCTCGGGCTTGAGCGTGTAAACATTCGCCATCGTAAAAATTAAGGACTTACCCCTACTATGGCTATCCAGCGCCTGATGATCGCCAACCGTGGCGAAATCGCCATCCGTATTGCCCGTGCCGCGTCTGATCTCAACATCACCTCAGTTTCCATTTACAGCGAAGACGACAAAAATGCCCTGCATCCGCGTAAATCCGACGAAGCGGTTCCTTTGCATGGCACGGGGGTCAGCGCCTATCTGGACATTGAGCAGATCATTACCCTGGCCAAGCAGCATCAGTGCGATGCCATTCATCCCGGCTACGGCTTTCTCAGTGAAAACCGCAATTTTGCGGAAGCCTGTGAAACCAATGGACTGATTTTTGTCGGGCCTGCTCCTGCAACACTGGACGCTTTTGGCAACAAGGCATCTGCCCGTGAACTGGCCATTCAGTGCGGAGTTCCCCTGCTTCAGGGCACCCAAAATGCCTGCACACTTGAGGATGCCAAAACGTTTTACCGTCAACTGCGGGAAACCTCCGGCGATACCGCTGCTGTCATGATTAAAGCCATTGCTGGCGGCGGTGGTCGTGGCATGCGGGCCGTACATCATCCAGATCAGCTGGAGGATGAATTCAAGCGCTGCCAATCAGAAGCTCTGGCAGCGTTCGGCCTTGGTGATGTGTACCTGGAACAGAAAGTCGTCAATGCTCGTCATGTTGAAATTCAGATTCTGGGCGATGGTCAAGGCCAGGTTTGCCACTTCGGCGAGCGTGAATGCAGCCTGCAAAGACGCCATCAGAAACTGATTGAAATTGCTCCCAGCCCCAGTGTGTCTTCCGAACTGAGAGAACAATTGTGCTCAGCGGCGATTACTCTGGCTCAGGAACTCAACTACCGCGGATTGGGAACCATCGAGTTTCTGGTGGACTGCGACAGCCAACAGTTCTTTTTCATGGAAGCCAATCCAAGAGTTCAGGTTGAACATACCGTTACTGAAAGCGTTTACGGTATCGACCTGGTGCAGGCCCAATTGCAAGTTGCAGCAGGCAGCTCCCTCGGTGATTTGAATCTGACTCAGTCGCAGATTCCTGCCCCTAAAGGATTTGCCCTGCAAGCCCGAATCAATACGGAATCCATCGATGCGAGCGGTCAGATCACACCAGCCGGCGGTGAAATCACTCGTTTTGAACTTGCCAGTGGCCCCGGCATTCGCGTCGACAGCTGTGGTTTTAGCGGTTTTCGAAGCAGTCCCTACTACGACTCTTTACTGGCCAAACTGATTGTCCATTCCACATCTGCAGATTTTAATCATGTGATTCGCAAGGCTGTGCGCAGTTTGCGTGAATCCTCCATTGATGGAATCGAAACCAATATTCCTCTGTTGTACGCATTGCTGACTCATCCCGATGTGGTAACCAATCAGGTAAACACTCAGTTTATCGACCAGCGCCTTGAGGAATTGCTGAATTCCGCCCAGCCGATAAACCCCCTCTACGCAGAGTCTCAACACAGGGAACAACTGTCCTCACGACAGGAGCTCACAGCACCTGAACATTGGTCTGCGGTTGAAATCCCCATGCAGGCCGTGGTTGTTGAAATTTCGGTAAATGAGGGTGATACGGTACTGGCAGGCCAGGCCATCGCAGTTATCGAAGCCATGAAAATGGAACACATCATTACCGCTCCCGTCAGTGGCATAGTGCAACGCATAGATTTCCAAACCGGCGATGCGGTTTCCCGTGATGAGCATCTGATGTATCTGGAAACGGATCACAACAGTGCCGGTATGACCACAGAGGAAACACAGATTAATCTGGAAGCCATTCGTCCTGATTTGCAGGAATTTTTCGACCGAAAAGCGAAAACCGAAGACAATGCCAGACCACAAGCCATAGAAAAACGTCATAAAAAAGGGATGCGCACTGCGAGGGAAAACATTGCAGACCTGGTAGACGAAGGCAGTTTTCAGGAATACGGTTCGCTCACCATCGCGGCACAGCGTCGTCGTCGCAGCATTGAAGAACTGATTGACGTCAGTCCTGCTGACGGTCTGGTGACCGGCACCGCCAGTATCAATGGCGATCAATTCAGTGAAGACAAAAGCCGCTGTCTCGTCATGTCCTATGACTATACGGTGTTTGCCGGTACTCAAGGGGTGATGAACCACAAAAAAACCGATCGTATGTTCCGTCTGGCCAATGAACAAAAAATGCCACTGGTATTTTTCACCGAGGGCGGCGGTGGTCGACCCGGCGACACCGATTATCCCGTGGTTGCCGGGTTGGATCTGGATACCTGGAGTTCACTGGCAACCCTCTCGGGCCAAGCTCCCATTGTTGGTATTACAGCGGGGCGCTGCTTTGCCGGTAATGCGGCTATTCTTGGTTGCAGTGACGTCATTATCGCCACCCGGGATTCCAATATTGGCATGGCCGGCCCTGCCATGATCGAAGGTGGTGGACTGGGTGTATTTGATGCCTCGGAAGTTGGCCCCAGCGATGTTCACTCTGCCAACGGCGTCATTGACATACTGGTTGAGGATGAGACTGAAGCCGTAGCTGCCGCAAAGAAATATCTCTCCTACTTTCAGGGCAGCCTTCAGACATGGGAAGGTAGCGATACTCGCACGTTGCGCCACCTGATTCCCGAGAACCGTTTGCGCAGTTACGACATTCGGGCAATCATCGATACTCTGGCCGATGTGGATTCCGTACTGGAGCTTCGAGCGGGCTTTGGCTCAGGGATTATTACCAGCCTGATCCGCATTGAAGGCCGCCCATTTGGTGTTATTGCCAACAATTCACGCCACCTCGGTGGCGCGATAGATACCCCCGCCGCGGACAAGGCCACTCGCTTTATGAAGTTGTGCGATGCGTTCGACCTGCCCCTGATCAGCCTGTGTGATACCCCGGGATTTATGGTTGGTCCAGAAGCAGAAAAATCGGCTCAGGTACGTCACTTCTCCCGGATGTTTGTCACTGCAGCCAATATGGAGATCCCGCTGTTCAGTATTGTGTTGCGCAAAGGCTACGGTCTCGGCGCGATGGCAATGACCGGTGGCAACTTCCACGCCGGTGTGTTCACCGTCTCCTGGCCAACCGGCGAATTTGGAGCCATGGGCCTTGAAGGTGCGGTTCGCCTGGGCTTCAAAAAAGAACTGGAAGCGCTGGAAGACCCGGATGAGCGTAACGCACTGTTCGATAAGCTGGTTGCCAAATCCTACGAAAAAGGCAAAGCCATCAATATGGCCAGTACACTTGAACTGGATGAAGTGATTGATCCCGCGGATACCCGCCGGTGGATTATCCGAGGAGTAAAAAGCGCTGCACCGGCAAAGCCACGCACAGGAAAAAAGTTGCGCTATATCGACACCTGGTAATACAGAGAGTTTTTGATAATCGGGGCTATTTAAACGGGGGTGTAGCGTGTTAAAAGCACTACGCCCTGTCGGTATCCCAAACCACCGTTTCCATGAACCAGGCCTGATGAAGCTATATTCTGCTTTAACAACCTGTTCTGCATGGTGATCAGACCATTCAACGCCGGGTTATTCCAGGCTCCACGGGCTAGGTTCATACCACCGGTTTGGGTCAACGGGTTTCTCTGTATAAACGACAACAACTGATCCGGAGAAGTCACGAAGCCACCAGTTAACAGGGCTGCCAAAGGTACGACGGGATAACAGGTGTACAAATCCAGCAGCAAATCGTCGCGCAAAAACCTTGAATTGAGGCTTTCATCAAGCTGTTGATCCAGCGTTCTGAAGGCGTTACGCAGATGATCATAACTCGCTATTGTATGGGCGACTTGCGGCCCATCTTCTGGCAGCATTCCCAATCCAACACCAGAGATTTCGAGGCAAGCGCCGGCTTCCAAACCAAGATCTCGAGCGACGGATGCACTGGTCAAAAGCATGGCGCCTTCAAAATCCACCACCGGATTGGCGCAATCCACCCCCCGAAACAGTTCAGTGACCGGCTGCAACCAGCGGTCACCGGGAAGCGATGCGGAAGCGACATTTCTGGTATAAGTCCGGCAGTAGTTGTCGAACAAGGCATCACGGAGCTCACAGAAGAATTCTTGGGAAATCCCATTAAGCGCCATAAACTCGTGGGCGAGCAGATTGTAGGCTTCTGTAAGAGGCATGTTATCGCCATAGACCGCCATTGCCTGGCGGCGCTCGGTGGAGGTGTATTCGCTTTTCAGGAAATCCCTGCCGTGAATCACTACAGCGCACTCTTCTCCACTTCGGATCAATCGACACGCCTCAGCCAGCGCTTCTATCGGCGCGCAACCGCTGCGGAAGTGACCGGCCTCCAGAGCGCTGTACCAATCCACAGATAATGGATCGATGGTTAACCTGAGGGGCTGAATGCCCAACTTTGCACTTAATTTGGAGGCCAGGTGATCAAATTGAACCCAATCACCCTCTTCATTAACAGACTTGCCTACAGCGATACTCAAAACCTGTGACATACAACCTCACCGGGAAGCCAAGCAGAAAAGAAAAAAGAGGCAATTGTAGCACAGAGGCGTTTACTCCCCTCTTATCTGACCGTACACTCCACGTTTTTAGTCATACGCGGGAGAATCCCCATGGTTCAAATTGGTAAATTCAACCGCCTGAAAGTGGTCAAACTGGTTGATTTCGGTCTGTTTCTCGATGGGGACAAGTTTGGCAACATCCTGCTGCCCAAGCGCTACATCCCGGCAAATACTGACATCGGCGACGAACTCGACGTATTTATCTACCTAGACTCGGAAGACGAGATCATCGCCACTACCGAGCGCCCCAAAGTCACAGTTGGGGAATGCGCCTACCTGAAGGTCACAGACGTCAACCGTGTCGGAGCGTTTCTGGATTGGGGCTTGCCCAAGGACTTGATGGTGCCCTATAACGAGCAGAGTAACCCCATGGAGGAAGGCAAGTCCTATGTGGTCTACGTGTATCTGGACCCCTACACCAACAGGATCGTTGCCAGCAGTCGCCTGAACCGTCATCTGAGTGAAGAGTCCCTGTTTTTTAAGCCTCAACAAGCCGTCAAACTGATGATTTGCGGTCGCACGGACATGGGCTACAAAGCCGTGATCAACAACACCCATCTTGGGCTGCTGTTTAAAGATGATGCATTCAAACCGCTGAAATACGGAGCCAGAACACCGGGTTATATCAAGGCGATCCGGGCAGACAAAAAAATTGATCTCAGTCTGCAACTTCCACCGGTACAGCAGCGCGCTCAGCTGACGGAACAGATTCTGGAACACCTGGAAGCTCGTGGAGGCACGTCCAATTTGACCGACAAGAGCGCACCTGACGATATTTACAAAGAATACAATGTCAGCAAGGGTGCTTATAAGAAGGCGCTGGGAAGCCTGTACAAGGAAAGACGCATTCTGATTGAGCCGGATAAAATCACACTGATCAAATGATTGAATCGTTTATTTGTTAGGAAACAGAAAAGGAAAAAGTTTCTGTTTTTCGACCTCAGATAATCGATTCATCCTCTGAATATTGTTCTCTGGAATTTGATCACTGTCGGGGTAACGTGCCAGCATATTTTCCAGACTCTGCTCTCGCAGTAAATGTAAAATCGGATACGGGGATCGGTTGGTAAGGTTTTCAGCGTCCTCGGCATCAGTACCTTCAAACTGATAATCCGGATGAAAGCTGGCCACCTGAAACTCCCCGTCCCAGCCTCGCCGGGCAATCAACTGATCGACCCAATTCAGATAGAGGTTGTAATCCATAAAATCCCTCAGCATAAGAGGGATGATCAGCAAGGTGGTCTCAAGCGTTGAGGGCGCTGTCGTTTCCAGCCGTTCGAGCTCGGATTGTAGATCCTGCAACAGAGACTCTTCATCCCTCGCCTCTGAGACCACAAAACGTACCTGCCCTGCTTTCGTTGGCCGTGCTGCAAACGGACACAAATTGAGACCAATAACCACCTCCGTCAGCCAACTCTGTACCTGACTGATGATATGTTCTTGTTCAACGGTGGATGGCTGGACTGTTTTCAAACTCGCTCTCTCCTGTCGGGGCTGTAGGTCATGACTTTCCAGTCAAGATTCTGCGTTTCCCACTCAGGAACAGAATGCTAGACTTTTGGCATCTTAAGTCTAATGTGTTTTTGCGATTCAATCGGACTGCAGACTCTATTATACCTGTGCTGCCGGCATGTTTCAGACTTAAGGCACCTGAACATCAAATAATAATTGAAGGAAATCCCATGCTCAGACTTCATCTAACCGCTCTATTATTCACGCTGCCTTTTCTCAGCAGTCATGTTTTCGCAGCCAACAAGGCCGTGCTGGGACAATGGGACACTCTGGATGGCGATGGAAACCGACAGTCACTGGTAGAGTTGTATTTGGACGGCGAAGAGCTCCAGGGTCGAATCGTCAAGCTGTATGACGAAACCAAACAGGATGCCGTTTGCAAGGAATGCAAAGACGAACGCCAAAATCAGCCAATTGAAGGACTCGTTTTTATCACAGGCTTAACTGCCGATGACGATGAATGGGTCGATGGTCGCGTTGTAGATCCTGAAACGGGTAGTGAATACGACTGCAAACTTTGGCTCGATGGCGAGACGCTGAAACTGAAAGCGGGCTTTGGATTCATTGGCCAAACCCGGGACTGGAAAAGACCAACTGAATAAAACAATCCCGTAGCGTGCAGAAGCTACCTGCATTGACCCCATTAAAAAGAGTCAGTGCAGGCAGATCAATCAGATTTAAAACGTCTTGCCCAAGGTTACCCGAAACGTACGGGGCTCTACCGGGTGGAAGTGGTAATCTTCAACCGGACTCATGTTAGCTGCCAGCTCAGAAGCGGTTAGTGATTCAAAGTAATACGTAATATCGTCATCCTTTGAATCCAGCAAGTTCAGCACCTCAAGCCCGGCAATCCAGCCATCACCCCACTGGTAAAACAGGTTTGCATTGACTGTCGTTGTCGAATCCGAGGTGATTGATCCTGACTCGTTCAAATCGCGGGCACCAAAGTGGCGGCCTCGCAATCCTGCATGAATACCTGAATCAAAGCTCGCAGTCAGGCCTATCGAATAAACCCGTTCGATACTGTCCGGTACATGCCTGCCAATTGCGCTACCGGCATCATCATATTGCTCGTTGCGAAAACGCGCCCGACTCAGGGCAGCATCTGCATCCACAATCAGCCAGTCATTCAATTCATAATAGATGCCGATTTCCAGCCCCCGACGACGTGTTGCACCTCGTGGTTCAGTAGTCCCTTCATCGCCGACAAAAACCAGCTCTGAATCCAAATCCAGCTGAAACAGTGCCATGGATATCTGTGCGCCAGGCAGAATGCCCGTGCGCAGACCCAACTCATAGCCCGTCGACTGGGCAATGGGATCAACAGAGTCGAGCGTTTCCCCCGGGTTAATTGGATCCATGGTTGCCACCACACCTCGGGCGTCATTACTGTGAATGCCTTTCCCGTAGTTGATAAAAAACTCAGTGTCTGCCCAGGGCCCTAATCTGATACTCAACTTGGGACTGGCTTTACCCTCTGAATCACTGCCGGAATTCTCCAAATACAGATCACTCTCAACATCAAAGGAGAAGTAGTCGTAACGCACACCGAGTTCAGTTCTCAACCAGGGAGTCCACTCTTGATTGACGCTTGCGAACACACCTACGGCGGTTTCTTCCACACCGTCACTGACCCAGAGGTCAGTCAGATGACCTCTCTGACTGGCCCCCACCGCCACCTGATGAATATCGTCATAACGTAACGAAGCGCCCAACTGGTAAGCGGTAGTCTCATTAATCGCGCCGTCGAAGACAAACTCCCCACCCCAGATTGTGCGGTCATCAAATTGTGTAAACTCATCACCGTTCACTGGATCGTTAACGAAATAGGTTACGTTCGAAGTCAACTCTAATTCGTAATCAACAACATAAGCCGAGGCTCTGTAGCGATACCCCTCGCCCAAATCACTCCAGACTTCAGATGACAAACTATAACGTTTCGAATCACCACCATCGTAAGGTGTCAGATAGCCCAAGCGATCAACTTCACCTTGTTTTACTGCGCGCTCGGGAATTTGATCCGAGGAAGTCCACTGGTTTTCATAAGCCATGGCTGTCACGCTGAAACCACTGTTGAGATCTCCCTGGCTGTACTTCAGCATGCTGTTATTTTTCTTCATGTCTTCATCAAGATCCCACGGGCCATTGTTGCGCAGCATTTCTGCACCGACCACGAGATTCCCCTCTCCCAGACTGACACCGCTGGTGATCAAAGCCCGTTGATACTGATGCTCACCCACGGTGAGCTTAACCTGGGTATCCGCGAGAGACTTTACATAACGTGTACGGGCGCTGCCCGCAGATGAAAAATCCCCCTCACTGGCATAGTAAGGGCCTTTCTTGTAGACAATCGACTGAACCAGTTCAGGGATTAAAAAGTTAAGGTCAGCGTAACCCTGTCCATGCCCATGAGTCACCATATTCACCGGCATGCCTTCGACGTATGAGGCAAAATCAGTTCCGTGATCCAGATTAAATCCTCGCAAGAAATACTGGTTCGCCTTGCCATCACCACTGTGCTGAGTCACCACCATGCCCGGTACTGTTTCCAGGACTTCAGCCGGGCGCAGCAAGGGCCGGTAAGTCAATTGCTCTTGAGTCACTGTTCCCACAGATGCAGAGGTTGCCTTACCATCCAGCTTAAGTTGCTTGCCAACAACCAGTGTTTCTTCCAACAGTCCCGGCACCCCTGCCGCCAAAGTTACAGAAGAAGCGAGCCCGCATTGCAGGGCCACAGCTGCAGATAAGAGATGAAATGAAGTGTGTTTGGTCATGTGTATTCCTTTATTCTCAATGTCCCTCGAAAGGACAACCAAGACAAAAAAGACACCTGACGACAAAAGCTGGGTTTCAAGAAAAACGGGTTTCAAGAAAGGGGCTGCGCCTGAATGTGATGTGCAGATTCAGAGAGCCACAAAGACCAGACGTTTGGCAACAGGCATAAAGTACGTCGCCAAACGGAAATCCGCTCTGATTGCACCCCCCGACCATCAGATAACAACGCCTGTTGAAGCAGGTATTCTGGCTCTCGTTTCAACGCGGCTTATCACCTTCCCAAATCTGATCGGCAGAAACTGCTGAACAGGCTCAGTGGTCAACTGTTGTGAGCGACAAACACATAACTCAAAACAGCGATAAGCAACTCCACGAATACAGTTGCGGGGACAGCTTCGTTTATCACGAATTCCCTATAAACTTCCGGAGAAGACTTCAACAAATCGATGCACATAATACGTAAAACAATACGTCTTGCAAGTTGTGCACGAAAGGCTCACACAAAAAAGCCAGCACAGAAACCCCCTGCACTGGCTTAGACAATCCCAACAAATTGCTAGTGTGAACGCTTTGTCGGACTATTTTGCAGCTCGATCAGTTCCATACCCATGACTGGATAACACACCGGCAATTTCGGGTGGACTCGCCGGGTCATCAATCGTAGAAGGTATAGAGTATTCCTCTCCATCCGCAATCTGACGCAACAGCTTACGAAGAATTTTACCCGATCGTGTTTTCGGCAAACGTTCAACAATAAACGCCTTTTTAAAGCTCGCTACGGCTCCAATGTTTTGACGAACCCGTGCCACCAATTCAGCCTGAAGTTCTTCTTCGGACATTGTCTGACCGTCTTTCAAAATCACCAGACCTACAGGCAACTGCCCTTTCAGTTCATCAGCAACTCCGATTACCGCGCATTCGGCAACCGCTGGATGACCCGCCAGAACCTCTTCCATCTCACCGGTTGACAGACGGTGTCCTGCGACATTGATAACGTCATCAGTGCGCCCCATGATGAAAACATAACCTTCATCGTCACGATAACCACCGTCACCCGAGACATAATAGCCTTCAAACGTTGAAAGATAGCTGCTTTTGAAACGCTGGAAGTCACCCCAAACGGTTGGCAAACATCCTGGTGGCAACGGCCTCTTGATGGCAACACTGCCCTGCTCGTTTGGCCCCATCGGCAGGCCGGCTTCGTCAAGAATTTGCACATTGAATCCGGGGGAAGGCAAAGTCGAGGAACCTGCTTTACACAGTTTGGGATCAATTCCCATAAAGTTGCCGCAAATTGCCCAACCGGTTTCAGTTTGCCACCAATGGTCTATCACCGGCACAGACAACAGATTTTTAACCCATTCATAGGTCGGGGGATCGAGTCGCTCGCCGGCCATAAATACGGTTTTCAGACAGGACAGATCGTACTGTTTTAAAAGTTCGGCATCAGGATCAGCCTTGCGAATGGCCCTGAAGGCGGTAGGTGCAGAAAACAGCCCTTTAACACCATACTCACTCGCTACCCGCCAGAAGGCACCAGCGTCGGGCGTATTCACCGGCTTGCCCTCGTACAACACGGTAGACACACCGGACAGCAGTGGGGCATAGACAATATAAGAGTGTCCCACCACCCAACCGACATCGGAAGCGGCCCAAAAAACATCACCAGGATTCATGTCATACAGCGCTTTCATGCTGTACTTCATCGCCACTGCGTGACCACCATTGTCCCGTACAACACCTTTTGGCTTACCGGTTGTGCCAGAGGTATAAAGAATATACAGCGGGTCGGTGCTTTTTACTGGTGTACAAGGCACCGCCTGGGCTTTGGCAACCAGCTTTTCCCAATCCAGATCCCTTTCGGGCAACAATTCTGCTTTTAATTGCTCACGCTGATAAATAATGCAGGATGACGGCTGATGCTCTGCTATAGACACCGCATCGTCCAGCAAAGGCTTGTAGGGAATAACCCGATCAATTTCGATACCACAAGAAGCAGATACCACGACCTTGGGTTGCGCATCATCTATACGCACCGCCAGCTCGTGGGCGGCAAAGCCACCAAACACTACGGAATGAATGGCTCCCAAACGCGCACTGGCCAGCATGGCCACAACAGCCTCGGGAATCATTGGCATGTAGATCAAGACACGATCACCCTTACCTACGCCTTGCTGCTGCAATACGCCAGCAAATGTTGCGACCTGCTTTAACAGCGCCTCATAGGTCAACTGCTTTTTAACGCCAGTCACTGGTGAGTCGTAGTAGATCGCCACCTGCTGGCCACGTCCATTGGCTACCTGAACATCCAGTGCCATGTGACAGGTATTCATCTCGCCATCGGCAAACCAGCGGTCCATGCCATTCTCATCCTGACTCAGGATCGTTTCCGGAGATTTAAACCAATCCAGTTCAGAAGCCTGTTTGGCCCAAAATGTCTCTGGCTGATCAATGGAGCATGCATATTCTTGTTCGTAGGTAGTCATTATTGCCTTATAACCTCATACTTCTTGTTATTACCCATCAGTTTAGGTCCACACGAAGACGAGCACTATTCGACCATCGTCGATACATAGCTCAATAGCTATGCAGGCAAGAGCTTTTAAGTTTCCATACACGTGCCATGCCTTAAAAGACAGACACAAAAAAGGCCTGCCACTGGCAAGCCTTTTTTAAACTTCACACCCCTGGCACAACCAGTGCCAATCAGTCATTAAAGATAAAACTTTAGTTCCTTCAAGTAGGCCTGAAGCTTCTCTCGATTTTCTTTGCCCATACGCCAGAGCGCTTTATCCAAAGCTGATTTTTGCTCCAGAGTGTTGTCTTCAAACTGATAAAACACATGTGGTTGTACCAGGCGCTCATCTTCCTCAATGTCTTCTGCCGCAAGAATTCGGTTCACGGCTTCATCCACCCGCGTCTTGAACTCGTCTTCCTTGCCCAGTTCCCCGTAGGCTTTTTCCAGCAAGGGTAACCACGCCTGGTAATAGCGCCCCATGGTTTTTGGAGGTATTGCGGTTACAGCGTTGATCAGGCTGTTCATTCTTTCGGCATTTGAATCTTCTGAAACAAATTCATCGTCATTTAAAGATTCTACCGCGAAAGTTGGAATGGGATACTCCAGCGGTTTGTGACGCAGAGGTAACTTGCCATCAGCCAACAGATCCACAGCCAGTACCAGTTTGCGTACCTGCTCTTCAGGCACAACCCACTGGGCGATCGTCGGTGAAATTTTTTCAATGGCCATCATGACCTTGTCATCACTCTCATTGAGCGTTTCCGGTGGCAGTACGATTGGATCCTCTACAGGGCGCGGATCCGTCGGCGGTTCAGCCTCTACAACCTCTTCTGGCTCAGGCTCGATCACTTGCTCAATTTGAGCCGGAACGACCTCCTCGGGCTGAATTTCGGTTTTTTCCTCTGGTTTGATCACAAAATAGGCACCAATAACAATGACAATCACAGCCACAATGCCTATTTTTACTCCGTTATTCATATGTCTCCCCAATACTTGGTCTGCGGTCGCAATAAGTGAGCGTTTCAGGAACACTACTTTACGACCAAACTTAAGTCCCATTGAAAGCTGAAGTCTCGCACGTAACTTAACAGCGATTCAGAAACTTGGATGCCACTTACGCCAAGAAGTTTCTCATTGAATTATGATCAATTATGGCAATCAATCTCAGCAACGGCACCCCAATTGCATCTGGCGGGACAATTTCCTGTGTGTTTCACTCATTCTAGGTCAAAAAGAAGAAAATAAGGCAAAACCGGCAAAATAAATCGAATAGACGCCGCCAATAGTAGTACAGGCACTCACACACGTTATCATCATTGATTTCTGCCCTTATAATCCACCACCAACCTCTGATGACACACGATCAACGATCAATGACACCATCCAGCCCCTCCCAGAAAGACACGTTCAAATTGCGTCCCTACCAGCAAGAGGCCGTCACAGCGACGATTCAACATTTCCGCCAAACCAACGAGGGCGCTGTTATTGTGCTACCTACTGGAGCGGGAAAAAGTCTTGTCATCGCTGAACTAGGCAAGCTCGCCAATCGACGTGTACTTGTGCTGGCACACGTCAAAGAACTGGTAGAGCAGAATCATCAGAAATATGAGAGCTATGGATTCAAGGCGAGTATTTTTGCCGCCGGACTTAATCGAAAAGAAGTCTCAGAAAAAGTTACATTTGGCAGTGTACAGTCAGTAGCCCGCAATCTGGACGCCTTTGAGCATCAGTACTCTCTGCTGGTGATTGATGAGTGCCATCGGGTCTCGCTGGAAGAAAACTCCGAATACCAGAAGATCATAAACCACCTGACAACTCACAACTCGTCCCTGAAGGTGCTTGGACTGACGGCTACGCCCTACCGGCTCGATAGCGGCTGGGTGTACCAGCATCACCTTCCGCAAAAACGGGTGCGAACGAACGAAACCACCCCCTTTAAAAGCTGTATTTTCGAGCTGCCGCTGCAATATATGATCAAATCCGGCTTTCTGACGCCCCCCCGACTGCTGGACGCCCCCATAGCCCTTTATGATTTCGAGCAACTGCGCACAGGCAATAACAGGACTTATTACAAGGAAGAAGATCTGGATCGAGTGCTGCAAGGTGCCAAACGGGCAACGGCAAGGATTATCCAGCAGGTCATAGAGCTGGCCCACGATCGCAAAGGTGTGATGATCTTTGCCGCCACGGTAAAACACGCCCGGGAGGTCCTGTCTTACCTTCCGCCGGAATCTTCAGCCATCATACTGGGGGAAATGCGCCCCAAGGCCAGAGACAGCGTCATCCAGGCCTTCAAAGACAAGCAAATCAAATATCTGGTCAATGTGTCGGTACTGACAACCGGTTTTGACGCACCACATGTGGACTTCATCGCCATCCTCAGACCTACGGAGTCCGCAGGACTCTACCAGCAAATCATTGGCCGTGGACTGCGCTTGTCACCGGAAAAAACCGACTGCCTGATTCTGGATTACGCGGGCAACACTCACGACCTCTACCGGCCCGATATCAGCGCCCCAAAACCCGACAGTGATTCAGTCATCGTCAAGATTACCTGCCCACTCTGCCAGCACAACAACCAGTTCTGGGGCAAGACCGACAGTGACGGGGATGTCATAGAACATTACGGCCGTCGATGTCAGGGGCTGACAGCGCTGGGGGACGAGCAGGCAAATAACCCGGAGACCAGTCACCCATTACAGCAGTGCGAATTCCGTTTTCGTTTCAAAGAGTGCGGCCAATGTGGCGCGGAGAACGACATCGCTGCTCGCCAATGCCATCAATGTGATCATTTGCTGGTCGATCCTGACCAAAAACTCAAAGAAGCACTTAAACTTCGGGATGCCAAGGTAATACGCTGTGCGGGAATGAGCCTTCATCATCACCTGAACAAAAATCAGGAACCCAGGCTGAAGGTAATCTATCACGATGAGGAAGGTGTTGAGCTCAGTGAAGTCTATGCCCTGTCCAGCAAGGCTCAGCAGGGTCGCTTCTATCACCAATTTGTTCGTCAACACCTGAAACGACCAGAAGAGCGATTTTTCCCCACAGGACCCGACGACGTCATCAAGGAGCAACACCGCTTTCGATCGCCTGATTTTGTCATTGCCCGCAAAAATGGACGGATTTGGGCCATTCGGGATCGGATTTTTGACTATGAGGGCCGCTATCGGCGGGCTAACGAGCTTTGAGATCCAACAACTCTCTGGCGCAATCAAATATCAGGAGTGGGACACTTCCACGCCATTCATACTCGCCGCCAGATCGTCCAGTTCCGCACAGGTGCTGTCATACCCCTGATTCTCACTGAGTGAATAGGATACCTGAACCGTATTGGAGCCCTTGTGAAGGCGCGCCTTCACTTTCGGCATGTCGCCAGACTTCAAACGGTTCAAAAAGCGATTGGCCGTTTGACCGGACTCAAAAGCATAGACAATCTGAGCATTCATAAAACTGACATTCCCGTGAAATCGACCGACAACCGCCCTTTTAACCCTTTGAATTCCCGTCAAAGGTTAGCGAAACGCGGGCGGCATTATACCTAAGCAATCCCGACTGTCTGCCCAGGATCAACTCCCTGAATTTAATATCCTGTCAGTACAAGCCCTTTGTCCAATTGAGCTGTATATTTAAACCAACAAAAATGTCCCGACAAAGCCAGAAAATACAATAAGTTAGAAAGTGATTATCATCCTAGTTCTAGGATTAAGAGGTCATCCCGCAACTCCTTCCGACTTATCACAAAGGGTTTCTTGAAATACCCCTTCTACATACACCCAATTCCATGTACAATTCCGCGCTAATTTTGGCCCTGGCTAATCGAGACCCACTAATGACAGACTTATCAAAGTACAGAAATATCGGCATCTTCGCCCACGTTGACGCCGGTAAAACCACCACTACCGAACGTATCCTGAAGCTGACCGGTAAAATCCATAAGCTTGGTGAAGTTCACGAAGGTGAATCAACTACCGACTTCATGGAGCAGGAAGCTGAGCGTGGTATTACCATTCAGTCCGCTGCCGTTACCTGTGAATGGAAAGGTCACCGTCTGAACGTAATCGACACCCCAGGGCACGTTGACTTTACTGTAGAAGTATACCGCTCACTGAAAGTACTGGACGGCGGTATCGGCGTATTCTGTGGCTCCGGTGGTGTTGAGCCTCAGTCAGAAACCAACTGGCGCTACGCTAACGAATCTGAAGTTGCCCGTATCATCTTTGTTAACAAGCTGGACCGTATCGGCGCAGACTTCCTGCGCGTTACCGAGCAAGTTAAGAAAGTTCTGGGTGCTACCCCTCTGATCATGACCCTGCCAATCGGCCGCGAAGACGAATTCACCGGCGTTGTGGATCTGCTGACCCGCCAGGCCTACGTATGGGATGAGTCTGGTCAACCAGAAAACTACGAAGTCAAAGAAGTCCCAGCCGACATGGTTGACGACGTTGAAATGTACCGCGAGCAGTTGATCGAAACCGCTGTTGAGCTGGATGACGACCTGATGATGGCTTACATGGACGGCGAAGAGCCTTCCATCGAAGACCTGAAACGCTGCATCCGTGAAGGTACCCGCACTCTGGCCTTCTTCCCAACCTTCTGTGGTTCTGCCTTTAAGAACAAAGGTATGCAGCTGGTTCTGGACGCCGTTGTTGACTACCTGCCAAGCCCAACTGAAGTTGATCCACAGGATCTGACCGACGAAGAAGGCAACCCAACTGGCGAGAAAGCGATTGTTTCTGCCGACGAGCCTCTGCGCGCCCTGGCATTTAAGATCATGGACGACCGTTTTGGCGCCCTGACCTTTATCCGCATCTACTCCGGTGTTATGAAAAAAGGTGACACCGTACTGAACAGCTTTACCGGCAAGACCGAGCGTATTGGTCGCATGGTAGAAATGCAGGCCGATGACCGCAACGAAATCGAATCAGCTCAGGCTGGTGACATTATCGCCGTTGTGGGCATGAAGAACGTTCAGACCGGTCACACTCTGTGTGATCCTAAGCACGAATGTACTCTGGAAGCCATGGTTTTCCCTGAGCCTGTTATCTCCATCGCTGTTGCCCCTAAAGACAAGGGCGGCGCAGAGAAAATGGGTATCGCCATTGGTAAGATGGTTGCAGAAGATCCTTCTTTCCGCGTTGAAACCGACGAAGATTCCGGCGAAACCATCCTGAAAGGTATGGGTGAGCTTCACCTGGACATTAAAGTTGACATTCTGAAGCGTACTTACGGCGTTGAATTGGTTGTAGGTCAACCACAGGTTGCCTACCGCGAAACCATTACCCAGCCTATCGAAGACAGCTACACCCACAAGAAGCAATCCGGTGGTTCTGGTCAGTTTGGTAAAATTGACTACCGCATCCGTCCTGGCGAGCCTGGCTCCGGCTTCAAGTTCAGCTCTGTGGTTGTAGGCGGTAACGTTCCTAAGGAATTCTTCCCTGCCATTGAGAAAGGTTTTGCCACCATGATGGCTGAAGGTCCTCTGGCCGGCTTCCCGGTTCTGGACGTTGAAGTTGAACTGTTCGACGGTGGCTACCACGCAGTTGACTCCTCTGCAGTAGCATTTGAAATCGCCGCCAAAGGCGCTTTCCGTCAATCCATGCCTAAAGCCGGTCCTCAGCTGATCGAGCCAATCATGAAAGTTGACGTGTTTACTCCGGAAGATCACGTAGGTGACGTTATTGGTGACCTGAACCGTCGCCGCGGCATGATCAAAGATCAAGAGCCAGGCGCAACCGGCATCCGCATCAAAGCTGACGTTCCTCTGTCAGAAATGTTTGGCTACATCGGCAGCCTGCGCACCATGACTTCTGGCCGCGGCCAGTTCTCCATGGAGTTCAGCCACTACATGCCTTGTCCTGCCAACGTTGCTGAAGGCGTGATTGCAGCTGAAAAAGAGAAGAAAGCTAACAAGTAATAAACTGCCTGATTAGCCCTTCTCTAAAAAGCCCTGCCAGCATGCTGGCAGGGCTTTTTTTATGGATAAAAACTCAGTCAACGCAACTAAAGAATTCAATCAGGAAAACTAGAACGCGTACTTAAACCCCAGAGACAACGCTTTGGGCGTCCCGCCCATCACCGTTGCCACCTCCTCACCATGTGAACCATCCACCCCCTGGAAGCGAGCATTGCTCTCGTTATCCGTTTGCGTGTAAATCAGATACCCCTTCAATAAAGGAGTCAGCTTGCACTCAATTCCGGCGCTCATCATGATCGCACCGGACTCTTCAGAATCTTCATAATCCGTCACCAGAAAGCCCTGAGCCATTAAATTCCACACACCCAAACGATACGCAACATTAGCCCCATAGGCCTCACGATCCAGAGGATTAACCCCCGCTTCGGACTCCTGATGAACAATATCAGCAATCAACCCAACCGTAACTTCACCCAGATTTGCACGGGCAGCCAGACGGGTCGCATCAATATCACTGCCAAAAAAGCCAGTCCAGTGATCATGAGCAATTCCCACAGAGTAGACCTCACCCTGCCACTGAAGACCAACCGCAGTGATGTTGCAGCCATCATTATCACGATGTTTGCTCGGCCTTGTGCAATCCTGAGAATATTGCAGAACCCAATCAAAATTACCCGGCCCCACAGGCACCTTATTGCGCCACATAACCACCTTATCCGCCCGGGTATTAATCAATGAACCGCTCAGAGCACTGGCCCCCAAAATCGCCCCACGATCGGCGACCGTGTCGTTCATCAGGGAATATTTGGAGCCCACCATTTTGAAGGGCGTGTCGTGACGACCAAACAAGAGATCTCCCCAGCCACTCCGGACACCCACAAAGCTGTTTCGCAGGGAAAAGGCATCACTTTTGGTACCACTGAAATCCAGGCCGTGCTCCCACTGATAAATCACCGAGACATCTTCTGTCAGCCCCAAAACCCCCTTCACACCCAGACGGCTTGAGTTACTGGAGACTTTAAAATCATTCGATACGAATTTGTCATCTGTATCCTGATCAGCAACTATTGAAGGCACATCTGAATCCCGATAATCCAGAGAACCGTGCATAACACCGTAAAACTCCAGAGCCCCGCCCATTACCTCTGCGCCAAATCCCTGCCCAGGGAGAACCAAACAAGAAAGGAGCACCAAACGACCTCTCACCTTCGAGACACTTCCCCAATTTGCATTCATTACTTTCACCTCGACCCGGCATTTACACCCATCTCGGACTCATGGGCCCGAGATGAACAACCGGATCATTTCTCGCTATATAATGGTCTGACACCGAAGGGCAGACCGCATAAAGAACTACCCAAACTTTATCGACCAAAAAACGATCAACTTTAGGATGCAGCCGTGGCAACACAACAAGACAGAGACACACAGCACGCCGAACACCCTATTGCCAGCACCCTTACCCATTACCTCTCATTGCTTGTCTTTGCCTTTCTCACGGCCTCCTCCTCGCATGCTGACGACATTCACATCGCTGTTGCGTCCAACTTTACGTCAGCAATGAAGGAGGTAACCAAGGCCTTTGAAGAGAATACCAGCCACCAGGTAAAGCTCTCGTTTGGCTCATCGGGCAAGCTTTATGCGCAAATCAGCCACGGCGCTCCCTTCGAACTGTTTTTCTCAGCCGATCAAAGCAAGCCCATAGCTCTCGAAAAAAACGGATTGGCCATTAAAGGGAGCCGTTTTACCTATGCAGAAGGCAGTCTGGCACTGTGGACAGTCAAAGACAGCTTTGCTGACCTGACAGAAAAGACCCTGACAGAGAGGAAATACCGAAAATTGGCTCTGGCCAACCCCAGACTTGCCCCATACGGCCAGGCTGCTGTAGAAGTATTGAATGAGCTGAACCTGGCCAGCACAACCCGTAAAAAATGGGTTCAGGGAGAAAACATTTCACAGACATACCAGTTCGTCAGCACCGGTAATGCAGAACTGGGATTTGTTGCTCTTTCGCAAATATTGAACCATGACAAAGGGATTAAAGGATCAGCCTGGATCATCCCCCACAACCTGTATAAGCCTATTCGCCAGGACGCGGTGCTGCTAATGAAAGGCAAAAGCAGTCAGGCCGCCCGTGAGTTTATGAGCTTTATTACCGGCAATCAGGCGAGAACGATCATTGAGTCCCATGGCTACAAAACATCGACCAACTCACAATGACTAACAGCCAATTTGCGCCTCAATTTCACGCTTCAGCTTTAATAAGGCATTTTCCATGTCATCCAGAGCCTTTGGCAAACGCGCCGAAGGCAGCACAATTCCGACACAAAACACACCCAGATAGGTTTTTAAGCTAACCCCTATAGCGCTGATACCCACCTCATACTCATCGAAATCACGGGCAATCCCTGTGCGGCTCACCTCTTCAACCTGAGCCAGCAACTCATCCCGATCTGGGCTTCGCTCAGTAAACGCCGGCAACTCATCATCAAGCAAGGCCTCCCGCTCCTGAGGCGACATTTCAGCCAACAGAGACTTGCCCGCAGCAGTATTAAAAACCGGGGTACCGTCACCCACAGGAAAAACCACCCTCAAGGCATGCTCTGCAATTACCCGATCCAACACATTGGTTCGCTGATCCACACGAGTAGCCAAATAAACAGACTCAGAAAACTGATTTGAAAGCGCCTCGAGATACGGCCTGGTGATGTGGACTATATCTTTTTGAGTCTTGTAGAAAAGTTTGCCAATGGCTGCCCCCAGCCGGACACCGCCACTCCCCCCTACAGACTCAACAAAGTATTCAGCCTGAAGCGCACAGACAATGCGCTGTACGGTAGACCGGGGTAACTCAACCCCTTTGGCAATCTCTGCCAGACTTAAACCGTCTGGGTTCTCACCCAAAAGCCTGAGGATATCCGCAGACCGGGCAACCACCTGAATGCCCTGCCTGGAGTCCTCACCACCATCTTTAATCTGCTGGCCCACAATAACTGCTCCTCTTTTTGATCATCTCTCTGTTCGGGCGTGGCCCGTGTCACAAACTCCCTTTGCAACCGCTTATATATCAACTCAAGTGTTACTTTAAGTTAATATTCTTTTCTAATATGTGTTGATAGGTATCATCAAACATTCATCAATGTCCTGTATTGTAGTACACTGTACCGAAATATGAACAGCGCCCTCGCCACCCTACTTCTTATCTCTGGAGGCAATACGTGAGAAGTTTCAATTTAAGGCCCGCTTTTGTCCTGATTGGACTGAGCCTTCTGATATCTGCATGCGGTGAAGAGGCTAAGAACGCCCCTCGCAACGAGACTGTCTCCGTTGGCGTCTACAACATCAAATCTCAGCCTCTGGAAATCACTACCGATCTGCCGGGCCGGACTGTCGCCTACAAACTGGCCGAAGTTCGTCCGCAGGTGGATGGAATCATCAAGGCGCGGCAGCTGACAGAAGGTGCTAACGTCGAAATCGGCCAGCAGCTGTATCAAATCGATGATCAAAAGTATCAGGCAACTTATGAGCGCGCGCTGGCGAACTTGCGCAATGCCGAACTGCTGCGCAACCGCTATAAAGAACTGCTACAGAGCAATTCCGTCAGCAAACAACAGTACGATGATGCCGATGCTGCCTGGCAGCTGGCTAAAGCCGAAGCCGAACTGGCCAAGATTGATCTGGATTACACCAAGGTAGTGGCCCCTGTTACCGGACGCATTGGCCGCTCGGCGGTCAGTGAGGGTGCACTGGTTACCCGCGGTCAAACTCAGGCCCTGGCAACCATTCAACAAATTGATCCTATTTATGTGGACATTCGCCAACCGGTAAGCGAGATGTTGCGCCTTCAGAAGGCCTTTCAGAATGGACAGATAACGCGCAGCGCCGACGGCGATGCCAAAATTGTACTTCTGCTGGAAGATGGTACCGCGTACGAGCACGAAGGTACCCTGCGCTTCTCAGAGGTTGGAGTAGACCAGGACACTGGCTCCGTCACTTTACGGGCAGTGGTACCAAACCCCGATTGGCGACTTCTGCCCGGCATGTTCGTCCATGGCCGCCTGAGCCTTGGTTACAACGACAATGTCATTCTCGTACCTCAGCAGGCTGTTCAGCGCGATGCAACCGGCAAGCCAGCGGTGTGGGTAGTGAACAAAGAAGGTAAAGCCGAGAGACGCTCTATCGTTACCGAAAGAACCGTTGGCAATATGTGGCATGTGACCAGTGGCTTGCAAGATGGTGACGAAGTGGTCACCGAAGGACTGCTGAACATGCGCCCCGGAGTGAAGGTAGCAGTCACTGAGGCCTCCAATGTTCACCCCATTCTCGATTTCACCTCCGTGAACCCTTAAGGAGCCTGAATCGTGTCGAGCTTTTTTATTGACCGCCCGATCTTCGCATGGGTACTAGCCATTATTACCATGCTGGCTGGAGCACTGGCTGTAAAAAACCTGCCAGTCAGCCACTATCCCAATATTGCTCCGCCAGCAATCTCGATCAGTGTCACCTACCCCGGCGCCTCAGCCGAAACGGTGCAAGATACCGTGGTCCAGGTTATTGAGCAGCAGTTGAATGGCCTGGACGGTCTGCGCTTCATGTCGTCTACCAGTCAGGCAGATGGCAGCATGCAGATACTGGTCACCTTTGAACAGGGTACCAACCCGGATATCGCCCAGGTTCACATTCAGAACAAACTGCAATTGGCCACTCCTCTGTTGCCAGAAGAAGTTCAACGTCAGGGAATTCGGGTTGCGAAATATCAACGCAATTTCATGCTGGTGGTTGCTCTAATCGATGAAAGCGGAAAACTTTCCAATTTCGACCTGGGTAACTACATTGCCTCCAATTTGAAAGACCCGATTTCCCGCGTTTCCGGTGTGGGTGATTTCACCCTGTTTGGCTCTCAGTATGCCATGCGGATCTGGCTGGATCCGGGCAAACTGCTCAGCTATCAGCTGACACCCAGCGATGTATCAGCGGCTATTCGGGCGCAGAACGTACAGATCTCTGCCGGCCAGATTGGTGGCTTGCCGGCACGTAAAGGGGTTCAACTGAACGCGACCGTCATCGGCAAAACACGTCTGCAAACACCCGAAGATTTTGAAAATATATTGCTGAAAGTTCAGGCAGACGGGTCTCAGGTAAAGCTCAGCGACGTCGCCGAAGTTGAGCTGGGCAGTGAAAACTTCTCCATCACGTCCAAATACAACGGCAAACCCGCCGCGGCCATGGCTCTGCGTCTGGCTACAGGTGGCAACGTGCTGGAAACCGTAGACCGGGTTAAAAAGCAACTCGACGAATTGGCTCCCTTCTTTCCTGCAGGCGTTAAAGCCGTTTACCCTTACGAGACAGCTCCAGTGGTACGGGCCTCTATCGAGTCAGTGATCCAGACTCTGATTGAGGCGTTTATCCTGGTATTTTTGGTGATGTACCTGTTCTTGCAGAACCTGCGTGCCACCTTGATTCCAACGCTTGCCGTTCCCGTTGTACTGCTGGGTACGCTGGGACTTCTGTACACACTCGGCTTTAACATTAACGTGTTGACCATGTACGCGATGGTGCTCGCTATTGGGTTACTGGTGGACGACGCGATTGTGGTGGTGGAAAACGTCGAACGCGTGATGGAAGAAGAAGGCTTGTCGGCCAGAGAAGCCACCCGCAAGTCAATGGGACAGATCCAGGGCGCCCTTGTGGGTATCGGTCTGGTACTGTCGGCCGTTTTTATTCCCATGGCGTTCTTTGGCGGCTCTGCCGGGGTCATTTACCGTCAGTTCTCGGTCACTATCGTTGCAGCCATGGCTCTGTCCGTACTTGTCGCGTTAATCTTTACACCTGCACTCTGTGCCATGCTTTTACGCCCCAGCAAAAAAGGTCACCATGAAAAGAAAGGCTTTTTCGGATGGTTTAATCGCACCTTTGAGCGTAACACCAATCGTTACGAACGCAGTGTGGCAGGTATTCTGAAACGACCTCGCCGTTATCTGCTTGCGTTTGCAGTATTGGTAATCGGGCTTGGGTTGCTGTTCTCCAAACTCCCGGGTGCCTACATTGCCGACGAAGATCAGGGCACACTGTACGTGATGGTGCAAATGCCTGCCAATGCCAGCGCAGAAGCTACTGAAGACACGCTCACACAAGCCCGCGAGATTCTGTTAAATGACGAGTCCGGTGTCGTTAACTCCGTGTTTACCGTAAACGGTTTTAACTTTTTCGGCCGCGGTCAAACGCAAGGTATGGCCTTTGTACAGCTGAAACCCTGGAGTGAGCGGGAAGGAAAAGATACCGATATCTTCAGTGTTACAGAGCGGCTAATGGGCAGCTTCCAACAAATTAAAAGTGGTATGGTCATTGCGTTTGCCCCCCCTGCCATTATGGAAATGGGCAATGCCACCGGTGTGAATGTGTTTCTTCAAGATCGTGCAGGTCTTGGCCATGACGCGATGCAGGCTGGCATGCGGAACTTTATTGAGACAGCCATGAGCGACCCTAGAGTAAGCTGGGTTTCCAATAAGGGCATGAAAGACTCACCACAATACCAGATCATTATTGATGACGAGAAGGCATCCGCTTATCAGGTCAGTCTGTCCGACATCAACAACACCATGTCCGCAGCCTGGGCATCTCAGTACGTCAATGATTTTATCGATCAAGGCCGCGTTAAACGCGTTTACATTCAAGGTAATGACGACTCTCGCCTGGCCCCTGAGGATTTAACAAAATGGTTTGTGCGTAACAACAACGGCGAAATGGTTCCTTTTTCCGCATTCAGCCACGGTCGCTGGAGTTACGGCCCCAACCAGCTGGCACGGTACAACGGTGTGCCAGCCCTGGAAATACAAGGCGATCCAGCCCCGGGATTCACCACCAGTGATGTTATGGATGCTTTTGAAGATGCTGCCCGTTCATTACCTCAGGGCATTGGGATGGAGTACACCGGCATCAGCTATGAAGAGCGCATGACCGGAGATATGACCACAATGCTCTATGCGCTGTCACTACTGGTCGTATTCCTGTGTCTTGCGGCACTTTACGAAAGCTGGTCGATCCCGTTCGCCGTGATGCTGGTTGTTCCGCTCGGTATTTTGGGGGCAGTCATTGCGACTCTCGCCCGCGGACTGAGCAATGATATCTTCTTTCAGGTGGGCCTGCTGACCACAATCGGCCTGGCGGCTAAAAATGCCATTTTGATTGTAGAGTTTGCACGCGCACTGTACGAAGAAGAAGGTCGCCCGCTGAAAGAGGCCGCCATTGAAGCTGCCCGTCAGCGACTTCGCCCTATTATCATGACCTCTCTGGCATTTACTTTCGGCGTGCTACCAATGGCCCTGGCCAGCGGTGCGGGTCAAGGCAGTCAACACGCGATAGGAACCGGGGTGGTCGGCGGGATGCTGAGTGCAACCTTCCTGGCAATTTTCTTTATCCCGCTGTTTTATGTGGCGGTGATGGAAATATCGGAAAAGTTCTTTCCAAGGCAACGAGAAGAGGATGCTCAAGCAGAAGCCCTGAAAAGCTAGTTTTGCCGGTGGTGAACGACACAGTATTGAACCTGTCGTTCACCAGCATGATCCCCTTCTAATCACGCATTGCCATCACGACATAGCTGGTCGCTAAAGATCGACTTTACCCCGCATCTTTTTCACCTGGCCACGCTGAGTTTTTTTATCCATTCGCTTCTTCTGCGAATTTTTAGACGGTCTGGTTGCCTTGCGGGTCTTGTGTACTACCGTAGCGGCAAGAATTAATGCCTTAAGACGCTCAAGGGCATCCAATCGATTTTTTTCCTGCGTTCTGTGTTGCTGAGCCTTAATCACGACCACACCATCACTGGTAATTCGGCTATCCGACCACCGCAACAAGCGCTCTTTATAAAAATCAGGCAACGAGGATGCCTTCACATCAAATCGCAAGTGCACAGCAGAAGAGACCTTATTGACATTCTGGCCGCCGGCTCCCTGAGCACGAATGGCTGTCCACTCGATTTCATGATCGGGGATTTCCACATTGTTCGATACTTTCATAAATCACTTATTCTGAATCATCACAATTGTTATCCGATGGAATTCACCGGATGCTATAGGGTGACACTATATCCCACCTGTCCCCCATTTTCAGACCCAGTCTGAAAGACAATCTTGGACACACGGGTAACCTCCTTTTTCATCAGCGACCAGTTGCAAATAATAATCCATATCATTTCATCTGTTGCAAGCTGCTGACACCAAAATCTTCCGATATCCTTGAGAGTTCAATTTATAATGCAGCAAGAACACCTCAGCGATGGCACTTAAACCCCATTAGCTGACGCCATTAGCTTGTTCGCGCCCCTCCCCGCGTTATAAAATTACATTTGATCCCACCCACACAGCTCGCTTTCAAACCAGATACCCGATATGTCAGATCAGCCACCCGCAAAGCCCGTACACGCCTCCGATTCCGATAACATCTACGCGAATCCTCTGGGCCATGTAGCCGGGTTCAGTTTTGATCAAAACGTAGTGAATGTCTTTCCTGACATGATCAAACGCTCGGTACCAGGCTATGCCACCATCATCACCATGATTGGGACTTTGGCTGAACAATACGCCACCAGTGGCAGCCGCTGTTACGATCTGGGCTGCTCCCTGGGCGCTGCCAGTCTGGCGATGCGACACCGTATTCAGGCAGCTGACTGCCAAATCATTGGTGTTGATAATTCCCAGGCGATGATTGAACGCTGCCAGGACGTTTTTGACGCAGATTGCGGCGAGGTGCCGGTGACACTGATCTGCGATGATCTGGAGAATGTTAAGATCGAGAACGCCTCGGTGGTAGTGCTTAACTTTACCCTGCAATTCATCAATCCTGACAGACGTGACCGCATACTGCAGCGTATTTACGATGGCCTTAACCCTGGCGGTGTGCTGATCTTGTCGGAAAAGGTCGTTTTTCAGGATCAGCAACATGACCAGTTGATGATCGACCTGTATCACAATTTCAAACGAGCCAACGGCTATAGCGACCTTGAAATTGCCCAAAAGCGTACAGCACTGGAAAATGTGCTGATCCCGGAAACTCTCGACACTCACCGCCAGCGCATGAAGAAAGTCGGCTTTCTCAGCTGCGATGTGTGGTTCCAGTGTTTCAATTTTGCTTCAATGATCGCTATCAAATAGCCATTCACCCGATATCCCTTTTATGAAAATTCATCCTCGTATTGACTACAGCGAGCTGCTGCGCTCACTGGAAGGCACCAGGCTTGAGCCGTGGTTAGCTCAGCTGCCCCAACAAATTGAAGAAGGTCTTTGCAGCGACCGCTTTGGTGATCTGCCCATGTGGCTGGAAGCTCTCGACAAGCTTCCGGATGTGACAACCGATGTAATTAATTTGCGAGACGCCGTTGAGCTTTCTTCTTCAGCTGCTCTGGACGCTGAGACCGAATCCCGCATACACGATGCACTGGCCGAACTGATCCCCTGGCGTAAGGGCCCTTACCAGATTCACGGTACCTACATCGATACAGAATGGCATTCAGACTGGAAATGGAATCGCGTATTGCCCCATCTGGCACCCCTGGAGAACCGTACCATTCTGGATGTCGGCTGCGGAAACGGTTACCACTGCTGGCGAATGCTGGGGGAAGGTGCAAACAGAGTCATCGGCATCGACCCGTCACCTCGCTTTGTCGTGCAGTTTCATATGCTCAAACACTTCATCGGCTCGGCACCCGTCGATTTATTGCCCGTCGGCATTGAAGCTGTCCCCCCCAATTTACAGGCTTTTGATACCACGTTTTCAATGGGTGTTCTCTATCACCGCCGCTCTCCCATGGATCATCTGCGCGAACTGAAATCGACTCTGCGCCCGGGTGGACAGGTTGTACTGGAAACACTGGTGATTGACGGCAAGCTGGGTGAGGTACTTGTCCCCGAAGGCCGATACGCCAAAATGAATAATGTCTGGTTTCTGCCCAGCTGCGATACACTCATCTCGTGGATGCGCAAGTGTGGTTACCAAAACCCCAGAGTGGTCGATATCAATCAAACCTCCACTGAAGAGCAACGCTCTACAGACTGGATGCGGTTCCATTCACTGCCCGAGTTTCTGGATCCACAGGACTCTTCATTAACCGCCGAAGGACACCCAGCGCCACTGCGAGCAGTGATTGTCGCTGAAGCCCCGCGATAATTCCGGTGAAGCGCCATGCGCCTCCATAAAAAAAGCCGCTCAATAGCGGCTTTTTTTATGGGTCGTTCCATCCGATCGCATCAATCGTCAAGCAACTCTACATCAAGATCCAATCCCATTTCACGAACCACCTGCTGACACCACTCATTAAGGCGCTGGGAGGTTAATTCTTCCTGTTGATCTTCGTCGATTGCCAGACCCACAAAGGCCTTTCGATCTGCCGTTAAGGCTTTGGACTCATCAAATTCATAACCCGTAACAGGCCAATGGCCTACAATTTTGGCGCCATTTTCGACGATAACGTCATGCAGCATGCCCATGGCATCCAGAAAGTAATCGCCGTAACCAAACTGATCACCCAACCCAAAAAGAGCAACAGTCTTGCCGGTAAAGTCGACAGCACTGATATCTTCCCAGAACTCTTCCCAGTCAGACTGAATCTGGCCAAAATCCCAGGTAGGGATGCCCAGCAGAATCTTGTCATAATCGTCAAATTCCAACTGGGTAACATCGGCAATATCGTGAATATCCACGGCATCCTCGCCCAAGCGCTGCTGAATACGCTGGGCCACATTTTCTGTGTTGCCTTCATCACTGCCGAAAAACAGACCAATTACTGCCACAGAACTTCCTCTAACTCTAATATTTCTATCGGGGCTGGGATTTTCCCAGTTATATCACCACTGCGCAACCGGGTTTCACCGCTGCCCTGCCCCAGGCACTGGAAACCCACCCTGCGCGACCGACAGAGTTAAGAAAGGTTATCGTTAAATGAATGCCGTGACAGCTAAACCCCAGTAATGCAAACTTCTCGACTGGTATTGAAATACCGACATATACAGACAATCAGCCCCGTGTAAACTTGGCTACAGGATTGACCAGACATAAAAACCGATCTTTACGGCACAGGACTTTAAAGAAGCTACCCTATGAGTAATTTACTGCTTGTTGATGATGATCAGGAGCTATGCCTTCTGCTGAAAGAATACCTCCAGACAGAAGGCTTTCACGTCACCCTCGCCCACGATGGCAGCGAGGGGGTCAAACAGGCCCTGCAACACGATTATGATGTCATTGTGCTTGATGTCATGATGCCGGTCATGAACGGTCTGGACGCGTTGCGCAAGATTCGCGACAGCAAGCGTACTCCTGTTTTAATGTTAACTGCCAAAGGAGAAGCTGTAGACCGTATTGTCGGTCTGGAAATGGGGGCAGATGACTACCTTCCAAAACCCTGCAATCCAAGAGAGCTGGTTGCTCGTGTACGAGCCATTCTGAGACGTACCACCGAAGCTGAACAAAACCCTTCTTCTCCCATGGCCGACGAAATCCGTGTGGATGATCTGTTCATTCAGGTCAAAAGCCACGCGGCCTTCTTTCAGGAAAACCCGGTAACACTGACCGGGGCCGAATTTACCGTACTGGAACTGTTGATGCGTTCAGCGGGTGACGTCATCAGCAAAGAGATTCTCACCGAGAAAGCCCTGAACAGAAAGCTGACTCCCTACGACCGCAGTATTGACGTACACGTCAGTAATATTCGAAAAAAACTGTCTGCACTGGGTGCCAATAAGGACCTGATCATCAATATCCGCGGTGCGGGGTATATGCTGGTTCGCCAATGAAGCTCCCCCTCTCATTAAGTCGCGTTTATTTCAAAGTCTTTCTGGGCTTCTGGCTGGTTATGATTACCATGCTGCTTGGCTCCAGTGCCATCATGCACTTTTTCAGCATCGGTCCTGACAAACACCTCTCCAACCAGGAGAAAGAACATTACAGCGGTCCTGGAGGCCGCTTGATGCGCGAAGTTGTCAGCGATGCAGTTAATCAGGATTTGATTCAGGTCACCATCGGCCTGAAAAGCATGCCGTCATGGGCGACGCAATATGTGTACATCATAGACACACAAGGCAAGGATCTGCTCGAACGGGACGTGCCAGAACGTGTGTCTCGCTTTCTCAGGCACATAAATGCCAAAGCCCCTTTTTTCAGAAAAAAAATCGGCAACGAAAACTTCTACGCCCGCCAGTTTCAGCTCACTGATGGCACTGAATTACGTCTGGTCGTTGCCGCCCCGGAAAACAACATCCTGGGCTGGCGACTGTTTATCCACAATTTCTGGCACATTCTGTTACTGGACATCCTGATCAGTGGTACGGCCTGTTACTATCTTGCTCGCTACATTACCCGCGATATTCAAACACTGAAGAATGCGACCCAACAGATCGCCGAAGGCAATTGGGACATTCACATCGCCGAAGAGTTTTGTGATCGCCCCGGTGAACTGGCGGAACTGGGGCGTGCTTTTGACAACATGGCGATCAAACTACAAAAAAGCATGCTCGAACAAAAACGTCTGATTAAGGACGTGTCACACGAGCTAAGATCGCCTCTGGCTCGACTGCAGGTTGCTCTGGCTATTGCCCAACAGCGTGCCAACAGTGAAATTACCGGCGAACTCGACCGCATCAAAGAAGCCGCAGATTACCTGAACGACGTGATTTCGGACATTCTGTCATTGCCGGTAACCGAGCAAGATTCCTGGGAGTTGAGCGATGTGGTTGAACTCAGCAGTCTGGTAACCACGATTGTCGATGAATGTCAGCACGAAGCCCGACACAAGCAGGTAACTCTGGATTTGACCAACAACCTGCCCGAAGTGCTGGTGCAGACACGCGGTAACACTCTGGTAGGCGTATTCGACAATATCATACGCAATGCCATTCGCTATACCGTCAGTGACTCGCCGATTTCCATCACACTGGACTATGGCACTGACAACAAACCGCGAATTTCTGTCAGTGATTGCGGACCCGGTGTTGCAGAGGAGCACCTGGACGATATTTTTGAACCCTTCTTCCGTACTGATGAGGCCCGGGATCGCAAGAGTGGCGGATACGGACTGGGACTGGCCATTGCCAAAAGAACCGTGCTACATCACGGCGGCAGCATCAAAGCCTTCAACAACCCCACACGGGGACTGACCATAGTCGTTACCCTGCCCGCCGCAGAGGAGATATGAGCCCTGACCGTTAATCAGCGATGATCATCATCCAGATATTGATGATCATCGTAGGTTTTCACCAGATCCGGGGCCAATACGGTCAGGGTGCTCATCAGCGCACCGTTCATAAACCCTTCGGGGAACATCATCAGCAAGGTCAGGTAATAGTGGTCTGAAACAATCACCAACAATGGCTCAGGCCCCAGCAACCATACGTAAAACCAGCTGGCTGCTGCCATACCCTGCACCGTCAGCATACCCCCAAAAAAACCGCCCCCCAGCATGTATACAAACAGATTCCGAAACGGTAACCGCTCGATCAAGTTAAGCACGCCTGCAGCCACCAATCCCGGCACCAACACATCCAGACAAAACTGTAGCGCCAGCATGGACCAGGGCTCGGAGTGAAATAACATTCCAACCAACAAGGCCAAAGCCCCGACACATATCCCTAAAGCGCAACCAAAAATCATCACCACCGACATCATCAGCAGTGGGTGAAGTCCCATCACCTGCATGATGTCGACTTTCAATTGCCAAAACAGCCCCAACCCAAGCACAGCTGCCCAAAAGGCATGTTGACGATAACTTTTCGCCAACAACTGTCGCCAGGGTGCCACAGCAACAGCCCAGCCAAGGGCCACCACGCTGATCACAACGGCAGGCAACCAGAAAAGTGGTGAACTCACAGAAGCAAAAACCACCGGCTAAACACTCCCCAATCCAATTCTTTGCAAGACAAGCCTTAACCCACCCTGCACACACTAACACGGTTGCGAAACAGGGTGTCAGCGACAACAAGTCTACCCCTGCCAACATAACGTCAAACACTTGTCAGCGGCAAAATCCTGCCTGTCATCTTGCCGCTTTGACCGACAAAAATCTGCCATTGAATGAACCGCTCGCTGAAGCAATAACGCAAGCTGCTGATAAATAAGGGTTTATTAAATAACCCAAAGCTGGCACAAAATTCGCTATGTCTTTTATGGACATCACATTCACTGGAACACATTGAATCTGTAACAGACAACACAGAAAGCCATTCCCCATCAAAGGGTCAAACAGAATGGGACAGGGTTTCTGAGGCTGAACGCCATTGGGACATGTCTGTCAGTTCGGGAAACTATTATGGCCACACTTACAGGACAGAATCACAACACGGCGACTTTCAAGGATGACGCGATTTCACTCGTTTTCCCTGCCCATCAGGATGATGTTGCTGAAGCCCGAAGAGTTTTAACCCAGTCCCTGCAAACCAGCCTGGACCTTTCCATTGTACTGACTTTATTTTTTCAGCAAATTCAAAAACTCATGCCTGCCACTGGGATGAAATATCAGCATCGCCAGAAAGATTGTGAACTGATGATCGGTCAGGATGACACTCACAAGGTGGATTACCGTCTCAACTTTGCACAAGATGATCTGGGTGATCTTACCTTTAGCCGCAACAAGCGCTTCAATGAGCATGAGATGTCTGCCATCGAAAGCCTGCTGTCGACGCTGATTTGTCCGCTTCGCAATGCCCTACTTTACCGTGATGCCGTTCAGTCTGCTCTCAGGGATCCACTGACTCAGGTGGGTAATCGGGTGGCTCTGGATCAGGCATTGGAGCGCGAACTGCAGTTGGCATCCCGACACCAACAACCTCTTTCATTACTGGCAATCGATATTGATCACTTCAAAATGATTAATGACCAATACGGACATACCTGTGGTGATGAGGTCATTCGAGAAATTGCCCAGAGCATCAAGTCCATTACCCGCTGTACAGACCTTGTGTTTCGCTATGGGGGGGAAGAGTTTGTCGTACTGCTGAATAAAACCGCTATCGATGGAGCCCATGTGATTGCCGAACGCATTCGACAACACGTGGCCTCAATGCAAATACTCAGTCAGGGTCAAACGCTATCGGCAACCGTCAGTATTGGTATCAGCTCTCTGAACCTGAAAAAGCCGGAAGAACCCCTGTTTCAACAAGCGGACAAGGCTCTCTACCAAGCCAAACATCTTGGACGAAACCGGGTGGAATCAGCCCGGCCATGAGCCCGGCGCTTCCAGTATTACTGTTGCGGTGGCATAGGCTTTTTCGTCGGAAACACTCATGTGAATGCGGCCACCACCCAGTGATTGAAAGCGCTCCAAAGCCCCGCCACTGAAACACAAACTCGGCGCCCCGTCTTCGTTGTGCTCAACCCACATATGCTGCCATGAAACCCCGCGCCCAATCCCCGTTCCCAGAGCTTTGGCTGCGGCTTCTTTGATACAAAAGCGCTTGGCCAGAAAAGCCGTACGACGATTGCTGTCGCAATAGGATTGCCACTCCTGCTCTGCCAGGATACGACGGGCAAAGGCGTCTCCCAGGCGATCAAGCGTTAATTCGATACGGGATATTTCCACAATATCGGTTCCCAACCCCACAATCATAATGCAACCTTCGTGTCTGGCTAAGCCCGTTGGCTTAACGGGTTTTCTGGAATAGTTTTCGGCTCTGCAGGGGACGCTCCCCCAGCAAAGGCTTAAACAGGATGCGAGTCAAAACTTTTGCCGAACGCTGTGTCTGAGGATCCTGAAAATCACCTTCTCGCATCGCCTGCAAATGCACTCCCGGGAATGATTGAGCTGTCAGTGTATCCGATGCCAGACGCCACCCCTGCTCCGGCCACCACTGGTACATTTCCTCTGCCCGGAGATCAAGGCCGTCGGCATCTCGGGACAGATCCAGATGATATCCCAAGTCCTCCAGCATTCTCAGCTCAAAAGCCCGCAATACAGGCTCCAGAGGAAGCATGTCGGCCAGTTGCCCCAAAGCAACTTCATAACTCTGATAAATTTCCGGGCAGCTGTCCTGCTCGGGCACCAATCGAGTTAATAATTCATTGAGATACAGTCCGCTGAATAAAAACTCCCCCTTTAATCCCAGGGGCAATTGGCGGCTTTCGATAGAGGTTAATGTTTTGAGGGAAGACTTTCCCTGCCAGGACAACAAGAGAGGTGTAAACGGCTGGCACAATTGCCGCTGTCGGGATTTGGCCGAGCGTGCACCTTTGGCAATTAATGACAGCCGCCCATAGTCTTCGGTCAGACAATCGAGAATCAAACTGGTATCCCGAAAAGGACGGCTGTGGAGAATATAACCGGGCTGCAGCTCAACGCGCATGGCAGATGCTCTAGACGTCGTCGTAGCCTAAACTTCGCAACGCACGCTCATCATCGGACCACCCGGATTTTACCTTAACCCAGGTTTTCAACATGACTTTGCAATCAAACAGGGCTTCCATATCAATACGGGCCTGCTGACCGATCTGTTTGATCTTGGCCCCCTTGTCGCCAATCAGGATTCGCTTCTGGCCATCCCTTTCAACCAGAATTAATGCGCCGATATGAATGATAGAGCCATCGTGGGAAAACTCTTCAATTTCCACGGTCATCTGGTAAGGAAGCTCATCCCCCAACTGGCGTGTGATCTTTTCGCGAATGATTTCTGCGGCCAAAAAGCGAGAACTGCGATCCGTGATCTGGTCCTCTGGAAAAAAGTGCATACCTTCCGGCAAGCGCTTTTCAACCTGCTCTTGCAGAGCATCCAGGTTGATGCCTCTTAAAGCCGAAATAGGAACAATCTCATCCACTTTCAGCTTCTCTGACAGCTGCTCCAAATGAGGCAGCAGTACCCCCTTGTCTTCAAGCTGATCCACTTTGTTGATCGCCAGAATAATGGGGCAATCGAGGTTTTGCAGCCGTTTGACCACCATGTCGTCTTCGTCAGTCCAGGCCAGACGGTCAACCAGGAACACCACCACATCCACATCCCTCAACGCCGTGGTAGCGGCCTTGTTCATGTAGCGATTAATGGCTTTGGCATGCTGAAGATGAAGCCCGGGAGTGTCGACATAAATTGCCTGAACCGAGCCTTCGGTTTTGATCCCGAGAACATTATGACGGGTGGTTTGTGGCTTGCGTGATGTAATACTGATCTTCTGCTCAAGAATATGATTCAGCAGTGTCGATTTGCCCACATTGGGGCGGCCGACAATGGCCACGTATCCACAACGACTAACATCCTGCTCGCTCATTAAGAGACTCCCAAAAGCTGTTTCAGAGCCGCTTCTGCTGCCATCTTTTCGGCACCTCGACGGCTGCTGGCAGTGGCCACTGTCGGCGTCTTCAGTAGTACAGAGTGACACTCCACGGTGAACTTCTGAGCATGAGCTTCACCTCCTACATCAACAACCCGGTATTCGGGCAAGGCCGACTTTTTCGCTTGCAGGTATTCCTGCAGCTCGGTTTTTGGATCTTTGCGGGTAGTCTCCAGCTGCAGTGCATCCAATCGACTTTTGTACCAAACCAATACCCGCTCACGGGCACTGGCCATTCCCCGATCCAGATGGATGGCTCCGATGATCGCTTCCACCGCATCCGCCAGAATCGAATCGCGACGAAAACCACCACTCTTCATTTCACCTTCGCCCAGATTCAGACAGGGGCCCAAATCAAATTCGCGTGCGATCTCAGCCAATGTCTCGCCCTTGACCATTTGTGCCCGCAAGCGGCTTAGCTGACCTTCTTTTGCTTCCGGAAAACGCTCAAACAGCGACTCCCCAACCACAAAGTTCAGGATGGAGTCCCCAAGGAACTCGAGTCGCTCATTGTTTTTAGCGCCACAACTGCGATGGGTAAGCGCCAGATCAAACAGGCTCTCATCTTGAAACTCATAGCCGATACGATGTAACAGGCGCTGTCGAGTAATGCTATTCACTTTCAGATTCGCTACCCGCTTCAGGTTTGCAGCATTCGTATGGACGCGAACTGTCCCAGACATTGTTAAATGTCATCACTACATCAATATTGTAGATAATGGGCACACGCACTTCGTAATTCATTTTCACCAAAGTTCTATCCTGCAAGCGCTCAACCTCGATAGATTTCTCTGATTGGCTGCGCACATTGTTCATCATGAAAAATTTACCCACTGTGCGACGTATGTCACGGGGAGACATTTCGTCGATTTTGTCCCCCTCTTCAGCGAGACTGAGCAACCCTTCCTGAATGTAGCGATCATCCACGTACGCCGGCACCATTCGGAAAATACACAATAAGGCAAAACCTGCTACCAGTAAGATGATCAGCCAGCCAGTGGCCGATACGCCCTTTTGATTTCTTGCTAAATGCACCGTTTAAATCCCCCAAGAATGGTTTAAACCATGAGTTTGTTGTTAGCCACGGAGCCCGGCAGACTCAGCCGCACGCCCAGAGCTATCCATTTAAAACGCTCAGAAAGTCAGACAACCTGTCGGCGCTTCTTAAACACTGACGATTTGGCTGCCAGATCCAGTATTCAACACAGACCACCAGGACTCAAGATGATGGACTGTGTATTGCGCAAAATTCGCGACTGATTAACACAAGCTGATCAGCTGCCCGGCTATTGAATACTGCCTACATTACTGAAACTGGGGATGCTGAATAAGGAGTCCCAGTGCATCCATACGGCAAAAGCCTTGCCTACGATGGCGTCCTCAGAGACGGGCCCCCAGGCTCGGCTGTCAGAACTGTTATCCCGATTGTCGCCCATCATAAAATAATGCCCTTCCGGTACTACCCACTCGCCATGACGGCTGAGCATTCCTGGAATGGTATCTTTTTGCATGTCATGTTCCACTCCCCCCAGATTCTCAGTCATGATCTGATATTCCGGGTTGGACGGCGGCAACGAGGCTATCAAGGTCTGAGACTGCTCTTCCCCATTGATATACAAAACATTGTTGCTGTAACGAACCCGGTCACCCGGCATACCGACAACACGTTTAATAAAGTACGTATCCGGCTTGTGGGGCGGAAAGAAAACCATCACATCACCGCGCTCAGGATCATTCACATCCAGGACTTTAGTGCGAATCACCGGCAGACGGATTCCATAGGTAAATTTATTCACCAGAATAAAGTCACCGACTTTCAGGGTTGGAATCATAGAACCGGATGGAATCTGAAAAGGCTCAGCCACAAACGAACGCAACACCAAAACCACGAACAACACCGGGAAGAAAGACTTGGAGTATTCAACAATAACCGGTTCTTTTGATGCCGTCGCTTTTGCCTGTTCGTAAACTTCCTGCTGACGCCCACTATCCAGTTCTACAGACGCAAATTGAGCATCCACAGCCGCGACTGCCGCCTGGCGCTTGCGTGCGAAGAACAAGCTGTCGAACAGCCAGACGATCCCGCTGCCAAACACCAGCAGAACCAAAATCAAAGGGAAATTTATATCCATATACCTGGCCTTATTCTTTATTCATCAACTTTTAGTACGGCCAGGAAAGCTTCCTGTGGAATTTCCACACTACCCACCTGCTTCATCCGTTTTTTACCTTCTTTCTGCTTCTGCAACAGCTTTTTCTTACGGGACACATCGCCACCATAACACTTGGCAGTTACATTTTTACGCAGAGCCTTAACCGTAGTCCGGGCAATCACCTGACCACCAATGGCCGCCTGAATTGCCACATCGAACATCTGACGGGGAATCAGCTCTTTCATCTTGTCAGCCAGTGCACGGCCTTTATAGGGCGCGTTATCACGGTGAACAATCAATGCCAGGGCATCGACTTTCTCACCGTTAATCAACACATCCAGACGCACCAGTTTGGCGGCTTCAAAACGGTCAAAACTGTAATCCAAAGACGCAAAACCACGGCTCACGGATTTGAGTCGATCAAAGAAATCCAGAACCACTTCGTTCATAGGCAGTTCGTAGGTCACAGAAACTTGAGACCCCATGTACTGCATATCCTTTTGCACACCCCGCTTTTCAATACACAGAGTGATCACCGCACCCAAGTGCTCTTGGGGCACAAGGATATTGGCCTGCACAATCGGCTCGCGCATTTCCTCGATCATGCCGATATCCGGCAGTTTGGAAGGGTTGTCTACGTAGACCACTTCACCGTCGGTTTTTTCAACCTCATAGACCACAGTCGGAGCTGTTGTAATCAGATCCAGGTTGTACTCACGCTCCAGTCGCTCCTGAATAATTTCCATGTGCAGCATTCCAAGGAAGCCACAACGGAAACCAAAACCCAACGCGTCTGAGCTTTCAGGCTCAAAGAACAGAGACGCATCGTTCAGTGTCAGCTTGGACAACGCTTCACGGAAAGCTTCGTAATCATCAGAACTGACCGGGAACAGCCCCGCATAGACCTGTGGTTTTACTTTCTGGAAACCCGGTACCGGCTCCACTTCGGGAGTAGAAGCGTGGGTAATGGTATCCCCCACAGGAGCGCCGTGGATGTCTTTGATCCCGGCAACAATGAAACCTACCTCACCGGCTTTGAGCATCTTTGTTTCTTTGCGTTTGGGCGTGAATACACCAACGCTGTCGACAATCTGGGCTTTACCGATGGATTTGGTAATAATCTTGTCTTTGACCTTCAGCGTGCCCTGACGCACACGCACCAGCGACACAACGCCCAGATAGTTATCAAACCAGGAATCAATGATCAACGCCTGCAGAGGTGCATCCACATCGCCCACCGGAGGAGGAACAAGACGCACCAGCTCTTCGAGCACATCCTCAACTCCCAAACCCGATTTGGCACTGCACTGAACTGCCTCGGTGGCGTCGATGCCGATAATCTCTTCGATCTCCTGGGCGACACGATCCGGCTCTGCCTGGGGCAAATCGATTTTGTTCAATACCGGAATGACCTCAAGCCCCTGCTCAATAGCGGTGTAACAGTTGGCCACGGACTGAGCTTCAACCCCCTGGGCAGCATCAACGACCAACAATGCCCCTTCACAGGCACTGAGGGAGCGGGATACTTCATAAGAGAAGTCCACGTGCCCCGGGGTATCAATGAAATTCAATTGATAGGTTTTGCCATCTCGAGCGGTGTAATCCAGCGTCACACTCTGAGCTTTGATGGTAATGCCTCGCTCTCGCTCAATATCCATGGAGTCGAGAACCTGAGCGGCCATTTCACGCTCTGTCAAACCACCACACACCTGGATAAAGCGATCCGCGATGGTCGATTTACCATGGTCAATGTGGGCAATAATAGAGAAATTTCGTATATGGCTAAGATCGGTCACAGTATGGTCAACTACTCGTCAATAAAATAAGTCAAACCTGGCCAAACAGGCCGCTTCAGGCAGACCATGAAAGCGGTTAAGTTGAGCCAAGTCAAAAGGGAGAGAAGTCTACCGTATTTACATTTGAGGCGCCATGACAGCGCCTCAAATGGACGGGGTTCTGGAGAGACTTAGTTGGGGATGGATATGGTGCGGAACAGCGCTCGTCCATGCCGGTAAATACGAATGGGGAGCAGGCTATTGGCCGGCAAGGCAGCAACTACCTTACGGTAATCCTCCACGGTATTCACAGCGTTATACCCCAGCTGGACAATGACATCTCCCGGCCTCAAGCCCGATCTGGCCCCCGGCTGCCCTGGAACGACCTGCTCAACCACAACGCCTCCGGGTAACTGCCAGTCCTGCATCATCTGGGGATCCAGTTTCTGAACAACCAACCCCAGGCGACCACCGTCAACCTGTGGATCGTTACGAGTTACCTGTGCCTCATCACCCCCCAGTGTGCCCACGGTGACCATGATGCTTTTCTTTTTACCTTCGCGCATCAATTCGACAGGGACCCGGTCACCCGGCGCCGTTACACCCACTGCATGGGGCAAATCCCCTGAGCGGTTAATCACGGTGCCATCAAAGCGGGTAATGACATCCCCCACTTCCAGTCCAGCCCTGGCGGCGGGACCTTCAGGATCCATTTGTGCCACCAGCGCACCCATTGGCTTCTTCAGACCGAATGATGCCGCCAGATCTCGATCAACCTCCTGAATCACGACCCCCAACCATCCGCGGTCAACGCGCCCTTTTTCTTTCAATTGCTCAACAACTTCCCGGGCAACACTGCTCGGTATCGCAAAAGACAGACCTATGGAGCCGCCTGAACGGGTATAAATCTGGGAATTAATGCCAACCACCTGACCGTCGAGATTGAATAATGGACCGCCGGAATTACCGGGGTTAATCGCCACATCGGTTTGAATGAACGGGACATAGTTTTCGTGCTTGTCACTGGGAATGCTGCGGCCAATGGCGCTGACAATACCCGCACTGGCAGAGAAATCCAGACCAAATGGGGACCCAATAGCCAAGACCCACTGCCCGACCTTCAGATCATCATCCCTGGCAAACTTAAGGGTAGGTAATCCCGTCTCATCGATTTTCAGCAGCGCGAGATCGGAGCGCTCATCCGTGCCGATCACTTTGGCAGTGTATTCACGGCGATCAATCAAGCGCACCTGAATGTCATCAGCCCCGTCCACCACATGATTATTGGTCAGAATATAACCATCTTCGGAGACAATAAAACCCGACCCCATGGATTGGACATTGCGCTGCGGCATATTCCGCGGCTCAAATAAATGGCGGAAAATATCCGGGATATCCTGACGCCCCTGAGGCAAAACCAGCTGCCCGCGGCGACTGTTGACGCGCTCAACAGTATTGATTTTCACAACTGCCGGAGAGGCAGACTCAATCAAGTCGGTAAATTCAGGTAAACCACTATATGCCTGAGTTCCGACACTCATCACCAGCAAAACCACTGGCATACAAAAGCGTATTAACTTCATCAACAATTTCCTTTACCAGAAGAACCAAGTTCCCAGGAACTGTATTGATCAGCGCCAAAGCCGAGAACAACACAGCCCAGTTACGCACCTTTAAAGTATTATTGTTATAAATTGTCTTTGGACTGGACTGGAGACGCCCACTGCACCGGCTCATGTCCATCCATCAGAACGGGCTGAACGCGGCGATCATTCCGATACTGATAGCTGTGCCAACGCACTGCAACCCCTCCCAGGACAAGCCCCAGAGCTGCGCCCACAATCACACCCGCCTCCTCAAAACCAGCCCATTCAGCCATAAATATTGCGGCCATCATGGCCACCAGAGGAGTCAGGTAAACCAGCAGGGATCCGTTGGCCACCACCGCATCGGGAATGCCTATCGTAACCTCGTCGTGCACTTCGTAGGCGGCAGGATCACGCCCTTCCAGCAGCACTCGAATAAAACTGGTTTTCCCGCCCCATTTGGCAACCAGACTCTGACCACAGCCCTTTTCTGCAGAACAAGACTCACAAGTGGAACGCTGAATGGTTTCCACCCATAAACACTGCTTGTCGATAGCTACAATGCGGCCTGTTTCAGTAATCACCTGGTATTACCTGTAAACGCTTAAGACGGAGGTTGAGACGGGATAGTTTGAGGGAGTGGCGGTTGTACGGGATCAAACTGAAATTGAAGAGATCCCGCAATTCGCTGTGCAGTAATGGCGGGAATCTCTCCCACCACAGTAACGGTGTAGGCCTTGCCATTGAAAACGTGTTGCTGCATATAAGCAACAGTTGCCCCGCGCTGAGCCTTGCCCTGCGCCGCAACGTTTTTGCCCATTGGCTCGAGAAACACCGAGAACGCAGACAATCCATCCGTATACAACTGCACATCGCCCACATCAATCAACCTTGAAGCTCCCGCAGGCACAAAGCCCGCCGGCATCCAGCCCAAAGACCAACCCTGTGGCTCCGGGTTTGACTCGCAAGGCTCAAACTCAGGTCTTTGAATGTCTGAGGTTGCACCAACTGCACCAACCCAACTGTCATCGACATCCAAATCCAGACTGGCAAACTGTAAACGTTCCAACACCTTTCGCCTTGAAGTGAATGTCATGGAACCCAGGGGAAGGTAGGTCTGCTTATCAATAGAAAGGGTGTATCCGTAACGATAGTCATCACGAGGGACAATTTGTAGCACGGTAGCCAGGCGACCCGCAATACGCTCATCATCCCGAATATAAAACTGATAATGCTGTTGAAGCCCCTTGTAATTGTTTGCGATATTGCCGTCTATAGCTGGAAACATGCCCCTCAAGACCTGATCAGCGGCAGAAAGGCACTCCACATTACGACCGTTTCGTTCGACTCGACGTGATGGGCCATTCAGAAACTCAACATTTTCGTATTCTTCACCATCCATAACCCGGTGAGTGACCCGCAGAGTCTGTAACGCGCCACCAAATTCATAAGTGAACAGACCACGGTAATCTTTTTCCCTCAAAGCCCTGGACATCTCGGATAAAAGCCCGGACACCACCACAGACTCCTGAGCGGCCACTACTCGTGAAGACAGCACTGAGGTCACAATCAGGACCCCTAATAGAAAAATTGACAAAAACCTTGGCGCGATTACAGACATATGTGGTTGGAACAGCATTGTTAACAAAGGAACGACCGGTGACCTTATCTCTTACATCCAAAGTTTATCAATTACTTGATAAAGAGTGGTTAGGTCGCAACGGGCAGTAAAGGAAATGAAGTATACGCCAAACACGCACTAAAAATGACTACACCTGGCAACTTCTGACCGCAAATCCACACCAATATTTACAGGCAGCCCGCACAAATCCTGAGTCTCGGGAATAATCAATCGGACTTATTCACTGATCTCGGCTGGCACCCGGGCGTAAGGCAGCATGCCTCGACCACTGTTCATGGCCGCGTGAGCCGCATGAACTTCCATGACACGCTGCAGATAGGCCTGAACTTCTGGTGCAGGCGACTCAGAGTACGTACCCTGTGCTCGTTTTACAACTGGATAGTAGCGGGTATCAGCCTCCTGAACAGGCATCTGAGGGTGGGCGCTGACAGTGCGCGCGCTAACGGACGGACCGCCAAAGCCAGCAGGCAGAGCGGGATTGGGAGTGAGTAAATCCTGAGATGTTTTCACGGAAGGCGAGCCGCTCTCAGAGGCGTCGGCCATCTGCGGAGCAGGATCACCCGTAAAATTGACCATTTGAGACGTCACCACCATCACCGCAGCAACCGATGCCGCGACTCCCAACTTACCGATATTTTGACCAACACGGCGCAACCAGGATGCATCATTGGATGCTTGGGGGATGGACTCATAAGCCTCTTCGCCATCTATCGCTTCACGGATGGCCGCCGAAAGATCGATCATTGGCTGGGAAGGCGTATCATTGCGCAGTGAGGAACTGATCAACTGATAACGACTCCAGGTCTCACGGACACCCTCGTCTGTTTCAGAAGCTTTCAAAACACGGTGAAGCTCCATTTCAGATACTTCGCCATCGACCAGGGCCGATACGGACTCTGCCATGCCTGCTACACGCTGCTTATGATTCGAATGTTCTGCCATGCTGATCGTTTCGCTCTCAATTCGTACTTTTACCACGCCATCTGCTAGACAGATGACACTAAAAAAGGAACCAATAACCACATCAACCGCTGAGTAGTACCGGAGATCACATACTTCTCCGAAGGCTCAATCTACAAGATCCTGAGGGATCTTTTCAACGGTCACGCCTTTATGACTGCCCCTTCCGGATAAAGTTCACACTTCATTCATCTTTTACACGGTAAATTTGACTATTTTTTGTCAATAAGCGGTGCAATGGTCTTATCGATGGCATCCCGCGCCCGAAATATCCTCGAGCGAACCGTTCCGACCGGACAACCCATCACATCGGCAATCTCTTCATAGCTCAAACCCTCGAGCTCGCGCAGAGTCACTGCTGTGCGCAGGTCCTCCGGCAATTCCCGCATTGCACGATCGACTTCAGCCTTTAGCTCATCGCGAAACAGGTTGTTTTCCGGAGTATCCACATCTTTCAGTAAATCGCTGCCCGAGTAATACTCTGCATCAGCGACATCCACATCTGTAGCCGGCGGCCGACGACCACGGGACACCAGATAGTTTTTTGCCGTATTAATGGCGATACGATACAGCCAGGTATAAAACTGACTGTCGCCACGGAAGTTTCCCAGAGCACGATAGGCCTTGATAAAGGCCTCCTGCACCACATCATAAACTTCGTGGGAGTCGTGAATATACCGACTCACCACCGATATCATCTTGTGCTGATATTTCAGGACCAATAAATCGAAAGCTCGTTTATCACCTTTCTGGACCCGCTCCACCAGCTGTTGATCTGTTTCTGGCGCACGTTGCGCTGTCATTCCGTTCTCCAATACCTCTCATTTTCGCCGATTGTGACTTATCGTCCTGAACTCACCATGAACGATAACATTGGCTGACACGCCACCAAATGGCGCTTGCAGTCACTTTCAGCGGGGCAACAACGTCGAGACACCCAGTGCGTTAATTTGATACGGCCTGTAAATCAATTCGCAATTGACCCCCCAACAGACCGACATAATAAGAAGATTGATGAAAAGCAGACTGCAATTGCAGCCGGAAGTTCACATCAACCCGATAAAGAATTACACGACAAACCACCAAGCGTTCAAATAAGATACAATACGCTCAGCTTTGACTCAGCTCGGGCAAGTATATCGTACTTTTTGCCGCCATATAGGGGACAAAAGGCAATACCACCTCACGTCATGCCTGTATATACTACCCGCCTTTTCCAAGCAAGCTCAGGTCTCAGGCTGTAACTATGCGTAGTCGTCACCACCAACATGATGTTTTGATCATTGGCAGCGGAGCTGCGGGGCTCACTCTGGCCCTCAGCCTTGCCGAAAAAGCTCAAGTGGCTGTACTCAGTAAAGGCGCTCTCAACGAGGGCTCGACCTGGTTTGCTCAAGGTGGCATTGCCGCAGTTCTTGACGACAACGACACCACCGAGGCCCACGTTGCCGATACACTGAACGCAGGAGCCGGCCTCTGCCACGAAGACAGCGTTCGATTTACCGTCGAACGGGGCAAAGCCGCAATCCAGTGGCTGATCGATCAGGGAGTGTCCTTCACCAAGCTGCAGGATGGCTCCAGCTCAGATTATCACCTCACTCAGGAAGGTGGTCATACACATCGACGGATTATCCACAGCGCCGATGCCACTGGCAAAGCCGTTCACAGTACCTTGATTGACCGGGTAAACGCCAACGCCAATCTGGATGTGTTCGAACACCACATTGCGGTCGACCTGATTACACAACCGGACACTTCTACCGGCAAGGTGCGCTGCAGCGGAGCCTATGTCTACAACCGCCAACAGGATTGTGTGGATGTCTTTCAGGCCAAGGCTGTAATACTGGCAACGGGCGGCGCCAGCAAAGTCTACTTGTACTCAAGCAACCCGGACAGCGCCAGCGGGGATGGTATTGCCATGGCATGGCGTGCGGGCTGCCGTATTGCCAACATGGAATTCAACCAATTCCACCCCACCTGCCTCTACCACCCCAAGGCAGGGTCTTTTCTGGTCACTGAGGCTCTGCGAGGTGAAGGTGCGCACCTGAAGCTACCCAACGGCGAGCGATTCATGGATCGTTTCGACTCCAGGGGTGAGCTTGCCCCCCGGGACATCGTAGCCCGAGCCATCGACCACGAGATGAAACGGCTGGGTAGCGATTGTTTGTATCTGGACATCAGCCACAAACCGGCCGACTTTATCAGCGAGCACTTTCCTACCGTCAAAGCCCGCTGTCTGGATTTTGGTATCGACATCACCAGGCAGGCCATTCCTGTGGTTCCCGCAGCACATTACACCTGTGGTGGAGTCGTGGTGAATAATTACGGTCAGACGGATCTCGATCAGCTGTACGCCATTGGCGAAACCTCATTCACCGGCCTGCATGGCGCAAACCGGATGGCAAGTAACTCACTGCTGGAATGCATTGTTTACGCTCAGTCTGCCGCAGAACATATTCGTGCCAACCTTGATGCTATCCCGTCACCCAGCCCTGCCAAACCCTGGGACTCCACCCGCGTGACCAATTCTGACGAAGATGTTGTGATTTCACACAACTGGGATGAATTGCGCCGTTTTATGTGGGACTACGTAGGCATTGTCCGCACTCGAAAACGCCTTGAACGGGCAACCCATCGCATCAAACTGCTGCAAAAAGAAATTCAGGAGTATTACAGTAACTATCAGGTGGGCAACGACCTGATTGAGCTTCGAAATCTGGCCATGGTAGCCGAATTGATTATTCGCTCGGCCATGCAGCGCAGGGAAAGCCGAGGGCTGCACTACTCGCTGGATTACCCGGACACCTCATCCGTAGCTCGGGATACCATTCTGGTGCCAACCAATTTTGCGGGTCAGGAAATCTTCGTTCGCAGTTAATTCTCCTGGGCGGCCGACTCTGAGGCCGTCCGTGCAAACACCTCATGGGACCGCAGAAGCCTTCTGGCCTCGATGGATGCGCTATCCGGCCACACTAGCAGCGACCGCCAACGCCGCTGCCCACGAAGTCGGTAGCGCACTTGCAGCAACCAGGGCGATAACTGCCAGCCTCGCTCCAGGTCCACCGGCCGACGACTGCCATAACTGAGTCCGTTAACCAGCGGATTACTCTTGCCGACCATCTCTTGATCATCAGCACCTGACGGATTGTCCAGCAAGCTGCACTCGCCACGAACCACCTGAAAGTAAAGGTTCGACTGGGAAAGCAGCTTAACAACACCCAAAGAACTGATCAGCAGAAGGCTAAACAGCCAAAGGGCCAACCAGGGTAATGTCAGAGAAGAAAGTCCAACACCCGCCAGAGCCAGAAGTGTGGCCACGATATGACAAGCCAGTGCCTGCCTTGAGCGGATAATGGAGAACTGAAAGGAGGAAGAAGAGCTGTCACCTGAAGATGGTGTCACGCCCTTCCCTGAAAGAGCCTTCGGAATAGTCTCAAGAGTCGATCTGCATTCCGGTATTTGCACGTACAATCCCTACAATCCTTTGTATTTCGGGGTCTTCCGGCTGGTGACGGTGAATAAACCAGTTGAACATATCCTGATCTTCACAGTCCATCAGCGCCCAGTACCGCTCTTTGTCTTCCTGCGGCAGGCCATCATAGACATTTTCCAGAAATGGCTGCAATACCAGATCCAACTCCAGCATGCCACGGCGGCTGGCCCAAAACAGACGGTTTTTGTCCATGAAATAACCCACTTACATCGATGTTCAGAAATTGGAGGCGCATTATACCGTCTGACAGCCACTGCGGCGAGCCACAAAGACCGATCCACACCACTATCTCCCTCAAGCCACAATAGAACTCAGCCTTTCTTGTGGTAAGCTTGGGCAAATTTTCCAATCTTCTGTAAAAGACTTTATGAATCCGGAAACACCACGTTTTATCGCACTACCACAGCAGAGCCTGCTACAACTTCAGGGACCCGACACCAATAAATTCCTTCAGGGTCAGGTTACCAACGACGTCAATGGCTGCACTCCCGAGATCTGGCAACACAACGCGCACTGCACCCCAAAAGGCCGCATGGTTGCCAACTTCGATACAGTCCGAAAAGATGAAGAAACCCTGTTGCTGCGACTGCCTGAAGACACTCAGGCCGCGCTTCAGGCCTCACTGGGCAAATACATTGTTTTCTCCAAAGCCAAACTCACGGACATCACCGGTCAGTACCGGTTTATCGGTATTCAGGGGGAAGGTTCCGAGGACTGGCTGACCCAACAACTCGGACTTTCTTTTACCGAAAGCCATACCGTCATCCAACACAATCAGGGCATCTTCCTGAAATTAAGCGAAGATCGCGTAGAATGCTGGCTTCCGGTGGATTCGGACCTACCCACTGCATTTAGCCAGATTACCATCAGTGAAGACCCTACCCCCTGGCAGATGCAAGATATTCAAGCCGGTCGAGGCTGGGTTGTGGCCGCAACGGTTGAGGAGTTCCTGCCACAATTGCTGAACCTGCAAACTCCGGCCATTCAGGGGATTAATTTCAAGAAAGGCTGCTATACAGGACAGGAAATCGTGGCCCGAATGCACTATAAGGGCAAGCTCAAACGCCACATGTACCTGCTGGCGACAAATTCTTCTCAAGAAATCGCCCCCGGTGTCGATGTTTACTCTGGGGATAAAATACGCGATGGCGAAAAGCAAAGCGTTGGTAACGTGGTCAACGCCGTAGCCCAGGAGGGTCGTACCTACCTGCTGGCCGTGGTCACACAGGAAGCGTTTGAATCCGGCAATCTGTCGCTGAGTCGAGACGAAGCCGATTCTGCAGAGGATGCTCTGGAACGCCTGCCACAGCCATACACTGTCGAATAACTCACTCTACTCCGGTTTTTGACACCCGCCCTGCCAACAGCGCAGGGCTCTGTCGCGCTTCCCCACAACACCATTTACATCACCGGCACAGACTGGTGATGGTATTGAATTTGCCCAAGGAAGTGTTTATGAATCAGATCGCCAATACCGTACTCCAGGGTCTTCTGGAAGCCATCAAGTCAGACAGCCTGGTGTTGCCCACCCTGCCTGAAGTAGCGCTTCAAATCCGGGAGATTGCCGAAGATCCCGAGGCCGACCTGGATCAGCTGGCTGCGGTGATCGTCAACGATGCCGGCATGACAGCACGCATCATCAAAATTGCGAACAGCCCACTGTTACGAGCCCCCAAGCAGATTGAAGACCTGAAAATGGCGCTTATGCGTCTAGGTATCGAATACACCTGCAACATTGCCACAGGGCTTGCCATGGAGCAGATGTTTCAGGCCACCTCCGACATTGTCGACAAGCGTCTGCGTGACACCTGGAGTCGCTCCGGTGAAATCGCCGGCATTTCCCATGTACTCTGCAAGCACTTCACCAACTTGCGTCCGGATCAGGCCACACTGGCCGGTTTGATTCACCGCATTGGTGTTTTGCCTATCCTGACTTACGCAGAAGAAAACCCCAGCCTGCTGAGAGACAGCTTCACGCTGGACAAAGTCATTGAAGCGCTGCATTCACGCATTGGTGATCAAATTTTGGAAAAATGGGAGTTCCCCGAGGCATTACGTAAAATCCCCAGCCAGTACAAGCAGTTTGAGCGCCAACTGGACTCCCCGGACTATGCCGACATCGTCACCGTTGCGATGCTGCAAAGCTATATGGGTACCAGCCACCCGATGGCTCAAGTGGACTATGCTACGGTCACCGCCTTTGGTCGCCTGGGCCTGAATCCGGACATGCAAGAAGAACAAATTGAAGATCTGAGCGACGAAATGGAAGCCGCCATGCAACTTCTGTCTTAATAGTCGTTTTAAACCGGGGCTTCACGTCGATATGGGAGGAACTGACCAGTTAATGGGAGCAATCCCCTGCTGCTGCAGATACTGGTTGGCCTGCGAAAAATGCCCACAGCCTAAAAATCCCCGATGCGCAGACAATGGCGATGGGTGGACCGATTCAAGCACGCAGTGTTTTGAACGGTCTATCACCCGCCCCTTTTTCTGCGCGTAACTGCCCCACATCAGAAACACCAATCCCGTTCGCTGCTCGCTCAACGACTGAACAATCCTGTCCGTAAACTGCTCCCATCCGCGTTTTTGATGCGAACCAGCCTGAGCCTGCTCCACAGTCAAAGTGGCATTGAGCAACAGCACCCCTTGCTCTGCCCAGCTTTGCAGACAGCCGTGATTGGGGACAGGCAACCCGAGGTCCCGCTCAATTTCCTTGTAAATATTGCGCAGTGACGGAGGAATCTTCACTCCGGGAGGCACTGAAAAACTCAATCCGTGAGCCTGCCCCGGACCGTGATAGGGATCCTGACCGAGAATCACCACCTTCACCGATTCGAAAGGCGTCGTATTCAGGGCATTAAAAATCTGTCCACCAGAGGGATAAATGACCTTTCCCGCCTCCTTCTCCTGAACCAAAAACTGCTTCAGGGTCTGCATGTAAGGCAGCTGAAACTCGCCCCCAAGCACTCCCAGCCAGGAAGGTTCCAATTGAATATTCATACTGTTGATGCCCCTGTATACCGGCCTTATACACTACGTTTTCTACAAATAGGCCATACTAACATGAAGCCGATACGAACATTGTGGATCGAGATTCACATCGCACCTGGAACAAACCGATCATGACAAAAAGCATCCAACAGGGACTGACCACTGAATCTCATTAGCTTGCCAGCCAATGCTCAGGTAAAATGCCCGGCTCATATTCATCAGCACAAGTTCACGACACCATGCATCTATTTGTCGACAACCTCACCAATGTAGATTTCAGCTACCTGCACCCACAACGAGGGCTGCTCGGTGAAACCTGGCTGGCCAGCACCCAACTTGAGGGCAGCCTGGACCATCAGGGCATGGTGTGTGATTTTGGCGTCGTCAAAAAAACCTTGCGCAACTGGCTGGATGATGAAATCGATCATCGTCTTGTAGTCCCGGTGAACTCACCTAACCTGACGTTTCAGGAACGCGGCGATCAAATTCAGCTCACCTGGAAGTTTGGCGACAAGTCATTGACCTGCTCGTCCCCCCGTCAGGCAATAGCCCTGGTCGATGCCGAGGAAATTACTCCTGAGTCCGTCAGTCAGTGGAGCCGCACCCAGCTGCAAGCCCTACTGCCAGAGACTCTCGACAGCCTGGGTCTGGACTTTCAACACGAGGCCATTGCTGGTGACTTTTACCATTACAGCCACGGCTTGAAAAAACACAATGGCAACTGTCAACGTATAGCCCATGGTCACCGCTCCCAGATTCGCATCTGGCGCAACGACCAGCCCGCTCCGGATCTGGAAGCGCAATGGGCACAACGCTTTGAAGACATCTACATTGGCACCCGTGAAGACATTATCAAACAGGAAAGCCATCGTATTCTGTTTGCCTACACCACCTCTCAGGGAGCATTCGAGCTGGATATGCCTGAAACCAGCTGTTACCTGATTGACACAGACACCACGGTAGAATTAATTGCCGACCACCTGGCTGATCAGCTCAAGCAGCAGCACCCCAATGACAAGATCACCGTCAAAGCCTACGAAGGTATGGGCAAAGGGGCTGTGGTTATCCGCTAACCATGATCTCACAGAGTAATAAACTGCTTTTCTGATCAACTTACAGTTCTGGTTCAGCGAAATCCGCTAAACTTGCATCACGTCATTCGCCACCAAAGATAAACAATACATCACGTCTACGAGGTCTACTTTTGTCAGATTTAATCACAGGGAAATTTATTACCGGACAGCGCTGGATCAGCAATACCGAACCAGAACTTGGACTGGGTATTATCAGCGAAACAGATCACCGATTTGTTACCCTGAGTTTTCCTGCCGCCGGAGAACAACGCGTTTACGCAAAAAACAACGCGCCCCTCACCCGGGTGCAATACCGCGTTGGTGAAAACATCAAGGACCTCGACGGCAACACCCTGTTGATTCAAAGCATCAGTGAAGACGAAGGCTATCTCTCCTATCACGGCCTGAACATTGATGGAGAAGCCATCACCTGGGGTGAGGTTGAGCTGGACTGTTTCGTGCAATTCAACAAACCCCAAGATCGCTTATTCGCCGGACAAATTGACCGTATCCGCGATTTCAGACTGCGTCACGAAACGCTGTTAAACCAACAGCACCTGGCCTCGCTGAACACCACAGGGCTGATCGGCCCGCGGGTGCAACTGCTTGACCACCAACTCTACATCGCCGACGAAGTGGGTCAACGTTTTGCCCCGCGGGTACTGCTGGCAGACGAAGTTGGGCTGGGAAAAACCATTGAGGCCGGCCTGATCATTCATCAACAGTTGATCAAAGGCTTGAGCCAACGGGTATTGATTGCCGTACCGGAATCCCTCACCCACCAGTGGCTGGTGGAAATGCTGCGACGCTTTAACCTGTCATTCACCCTGCTGGATGAAGAGCGCTGTCAGGCACTGGAATCCTTTGGTGACGAAGAGTTTCTCGAGGAAGATCCTTTTGAAATGGATCTTCCTGAAATGGACAACCCCTTTGAAACCGCACAACTGATTCTCTGCAGCCTGCCACTGCTGACTGAAAACGAAACCCGCCTACAACAGGCCTTGAGTTGCGACTGGGATCTTTTGGTTGTGGACGAAGCCCACCATCTACAATGGCACCCCGATAGCCAATGCCCGGCCTATGACAGCATCGAACAGCTGGCACGCATCACACGTGGTCTGCTGCTGTTGACCGCAACACCGGAGCAGCTGGGGATCGACAGCCACTTTGCCCGTCTGCGCTTGCTGGATCCGGACCGTTACTACGATCTGGAAACCTTCAAACAGGAACAGCAGCAACTGCAACCCGTCAATCAACTGGTGCAAAAGCTGTTGTCTTTTGAAAAGACGGACAGCCTTCTCGACGATAAAGCCCTTACCGAACAACTGGAGCAACGTCTGGGCGCCGAAAGCCTTGAGACTCTGCGTGAAGACACCGCCGATTCACGCACCCATCTGGTTAACCAGCTGCTGGACCGTCACGGTACTGGACGAGTGCTGTTTCGCAATACCCGTGCCGCCGTCAGCGGCTTCCCCCAGCGTCAACTCCACGCCCACCCTTTGGAAGACAGCGGCGAACCCTCGCTGGGATTTGCCGACCCTGAACGCGTGCAATGGCTAACGCAATGGCTGAAACAACACCGGCGCGAAAAAGTGCTGATTATCTGCTCCACCGCAGAGACCGCTCTGGATCTGGAAACCCACCTGAATCTTCGCAATGGTGTCCGCAGTGCAGCCTTCTACGAGGGACTGAGTCTGCTGGAGCGTGATCGTGCAGCAGCGTATTTCGCCGATATGGAAGATGGGGCACAGGTACTCGTGTGTTCGGAAATTGGCAGCGAAGGTCGCAATTTTCAGTTTGCCCATCATCTGGTGATGTTTGATTTACCGCTGAACCCGGATCTGATTGAACAGCGAATCGGTCGCCTGGATCGAATCGGGCAAACGGAAACCGTTGAAATTCATGTGCCCTACAAACAAGGCAGTCGCGAACATACTCTTCTGCGCTGGTACCACGAGGGTCTGAACTGCTTTGAACAGGTCTGCCCTATCGGCCAGTCAGTGTATGAGGAGTTTGCGGAGCAAGTGGATTTGGCCCTTCACGGAGCAACGGATATCGAAGCCCTGATTAAGGCCACTCGCGAACGAGCCAACGCCCTGCTGGAAGAGCTCAAACAAGGTCGCGATCGGTTGCTGGAACTGAACTCTTGCAAGATTGATGTCTCACGAAAACTGGTTGAAGAGCTGCAAGAACTGGACGACGATAATCGTTTGACGCAATACATGGACAACGTCTTTGATATTTTTGGCGTCGATCATGAACGCCACAGCGAAGAAGCCTTTGTCGCCCACCCCTCCGACCATATGCAGACCCAGCACTTTCCGGGTTTGCCGGACGAAGGCATTACTGCCACCTACAGCCGTCAACAGGCCCTGAGCCGTGAGGACATGCAATACCTGACCTGGGAACATCCAATGGTCAGTGGCGTTATGGATATGGTACTCAGCAGTGAGCGCGGAAACACCGCCATCTGCACCTTGAGATTACCACCTCTCAAACCGGGCAGCCTGCTGGTAGAAAGCCTGTTTCAGTTCAGTTGCCCGGGGCCCAAATCCTTGCAACTGCAACGTTTCCTCGACAATAGTTGCACACGCTTTGTTGCCGACAATAACCTCAAGCCGCTGGAGGGTATTATCACCTCTGAGCACTTCAACAAATTGGGGCAAAGTGTCAAAAAGCCGGTAGCCAAACAACTGGTGCAACACGCTCGTGCGGATATCGATCAGATTGTTAACCATCTGGAAGGCAAGGCTGAAGAGCTTCAGGCAGAAATGATCCAGACCGCCTGTGAGCGCATGTCCCAACATTACGATCACGAGCTGTCACGCCTGACAGCACTGGCGAAGGTAAATCCGAATATTCGGCAGGAAGAAATTCAGCATCTGCAAAACCTGAAAGATGCCAGTATGCAGTATCTGCAAAGCGCTCAGTTACGGCTGGATGCAATTCGGGTAGCGGTAGTGACTGACTGAAACAACGAGCCGTAACGGATCTGAGTGCCAGACATGGATGCTTCGCTGCACTCGCAATGACGTACCTTACTATAGATTTCGGTAAGCCACGTCATTGCGAGGAGCAAAGCGAGACGGCAATCTGTTATTGGCAGAGAGGCCAACTTAAGTGCCGTGTATGGAATATTCTTATTACAAAACCGGAGGTTTTAACTCTCCAGCCAGACATCCCGCACCCAGTACCAGATATTTTCCCAGACTTCACTGTCAAACCCCTGTTCTGTCCAGAGTTTGATTTCTCCGTCCTGAGCCACACAGTAATAACCATCCCTGTATTCACACACTGCGACCATTTCCCGCGGCATCCCCAGCGACCAGGCTGTCGAGGTCACTTCCGGCAAGTAAGTATGTGACGAAGGGTCTGCAACGGTCACCGGCTCCAGCGTTCCGTAAACCACATCGGTACAAGTCATCAGAAACTCTCGGAAATCTCTCGGCAGAGGCATCAGGATTTGCTCCTGGGCATCCACCACCTGATCGTGTTCCGGCAGCTCAAGAGGTACTGGCACCTCTTCGGCCACGGCGTGTAACTCCTCAATTATCTCTTCCATCTCGCTTACCTCACCCCGCTACTTAACACCCAGCAAGCCGTCTTTCAGACGCACAATACGCTCACCCTGATCGTCTATCCGGAAAAAATCGTCCTGATTGTCGTGCTCCGGCCCCGGATCACACTGCACCGGCAAACCAAAAGCCTCAAAAGCCGCACGCGCACAGGCCACATCGCTGTCCCAGGGCGTTTGGCTGGAGTCAAACCAGACCCCCACATAAGGACCACCCTCGATTCCGGTCTGGATCATGATGGGTATCTCAGGCTGATGCTCTGTCGCCCGGAACATCCTGACACCCTTCTGGCTCTTATCCACGGGAAACTCTTCCAGTGGCCCCAACTCACTTTTAATCCAGCCCAGCACCCGCTTTAACACCGGCTCGCGGATGTAAATTTCAATATCATTCATAGCTCTGCTCCACCCACTCTGCCTGCCCCATCCACTCTAAGTAGATAGCGCCGCGGCCTTTATAACCGGCCGCTAAGGTACCACCATTCTCGCCCCAAACCTACTTCAGAAAGTGACCTTTCTTCCGCTTTAAAAGTGTTGTGATGTCCCCCATGTTCTGCAATATCAATTCAGTTTTCTGCAGTTCCCTGCTAGAATCCGCCACCGTCGAAACAGGCCGTGAACAGACCTTATGCAATTAGAGCAGTTTTTTACCCCTTCTCAAGATGAATTCAGCTTCAGCCGTAGCCAAGCCTGCAAGTTTGCCAAGCAGATAGCCGATGATTTCAATCCTATACACGATGAAGACGCCAGCCGCTTCTGCGTCCCCGGTGATCTGCTCTTTGCTGTCGGTTTACACCAGCTAGGCCTGTCTCAAAAAATGCACATCACCTTTTCCGATATGGTGAGTGACGGGGTTAAGTTGCACTACTCAGAGAATCCTGACGGACATATCGACATCCGGGACGTTAACGACAAGACTTATCTGTCCATCTGGTCTGAGGGCGAAAAACGCCTGGATAAAACCGTAATTTCACGGCTGACCGAAGAGTATGTGGCATTTTCAGGCAAGACCTTTCCACACGTGCTGGTTCCTATGTGGGAAAAAGAAGGCGTCATGGTGAACCCTGCCCGCCCACTGGTTATCTACCAGTCCATGTCTCTGGAACTGGAAACGCTGGATTTCCAAAACCCGACCCTTGAACTGACCCACTCCGAGCTTGAAGTCAGCGGCAAACGCGGCAACTGTTGCCTCAAGTTTGATTTTAAAGAAGGCGACACCATTATCGGACACGGTGAAAAGCGCATGGTGCTCAGCGGCTTAAAACCCTACGATCAAGCCGCCATCGATGACCTGATTGCCTTTTACAATCAGCGCAAGGTTGAGCTGGGCTAATACAGCCCGCCCAACTGCTAAAAAGGACTCTATGCCAGAGCGGGCATAGAGTCACTTGCCAACCCTGGATTCAACTATCCGTATAAGACACACAATGTTCCAGCCAAAGGTCGATGCCCGGCCCGCGGTATTTCTGCTTGTGCAGGATAATGTAAAAGCGTCGGTGGAAATTTCTCTGTGGCACACTCAAAGGCACCAGACTGCCGCGCTTGAACGCATCCCGTAGCGCAATCTCCGATAGACACCCTATTCCCAAACCGGCTTCTACGGCCCTCTTAATGGCCTCGGTGTGCTGCAATTCATGGCGCAGATGCAAGTCACCCAACAACCCCTGCATCGCCCGGTCAAACGCCTGACGAGTCCCCGAGCCAGGCTCGCGTACCACCCACTGGGCCTCCAGCAGGTCTTCATCGGACAGTTCAGTTTTGTTGGCCCAGGGATGACTGGGGGCACAAAACACCGCCAGGTCATCTTCTCGCCACTGGATCACATCGAGATCCGGGTGCTGCAACTCACCCTCAATCAATCCAACATCCAGCTCGTAATTTTCGACCATACGGGCAATAGCTTCAGTATTTGCCACTTTCAGCTGCACATCGGCCCCTTCATGATCACTCATAAAGCTCGCCATCATCTCGACAGCCAGATAATTGCCAATGGTCAGTGTAGCCCCCACTTTCAGCAGACCCAAATCCTGATGCTGACTCAGATCACGCTCAAATGCCTGTGCACGATCCAGCAAGGCCTCGGCTTTAGGGCGCAGCACTCTGCCCAATTCATTCAGTTGCAGACGCTTACCTACCCGATCAAACAGCTGAATATCAAATTGCTGCTCCAGATCCCGCAGTGAACTGCTGGCCGCCGACTGGGACATAGACAGGTGCTCAGCTGCGCGAGTGATATTTTCAAAGTGGGCAGCCGCCAGGAATACTTCGAGTTGTCTCAGGGAATAGCGCATTGTTATTTGGCTCTCATTACTTCACGACTTCATCACGGATAAGAACAGCTATCAGCCCTTAATAATCGGTAAAACTGATTAACTACCTCAGATTAACTTGTTTTACAGATATAATAAGCAAGGAATACACTGACTGCAACTTAAATACCTCGTGGGAGGAATTCAGAATCATGGCAAAAGTCATCACCGAAGCCGTCACCAGCATCCACCACTGGAATGACTCACTATTCAGCTTCAAAACCAGCCGGGACCCAGCATTGCGCTTTGAAAACGGCCATTTTGTGATGATGGGTCTGGAAGTTGAAGGCAAGCCACTGATGCGCGCCTACAGCATCGCCAGTGCCAATTATGATGATGAACTGGAGTTTTTCAGCATCAAGGTTCCGGATGGCCCCCTGACCTCACGCTTGCAGAACATCAAGGTCGGGGACCCGATTCTGGTGAGCACCAAACCCACTGGTACCTTGATTGCAGATCATCTGCTGCCGGGCAAACATCTGTATCTCATCAGTACTGGAACCGGCTTGGCCCCCTTCATGAGCATCATCCGCGATCCGGAAGTCTACGATCGTTTTGACAAGATCATTCTGACTCATGGCGTACGTACTGTGTCTGAACTGGCTTATCAGGATGTGATTGAAAATGAGCTGCCAAACGATGAGTATCTGGGCGATGTAATCAAAGAGAAGTTGCTTTATTACCCAACGGTCACCCGCGAACCCTATCGCAATCAAGGTCGCCTGACCGATGCAATGGCTTCGGGTGAACTGCCAGGCTCTTTTGGTCTGCCAGCCATTAATCCGGAGACTGATCGCTTTATGGTCTGTGGCAGCCCCGCCATGCTCAAAGACACCTGCGCATGGTTGGATGAGCGTGGATTTACCGAATCTCGTCACGGCCATCAGGCTCATTACGTCATTGAACGGGCTTTTGTGGAGAAATAACTCCACAAAAGCCTTAAACAGAACCTGCGTTCCGTTTCGATCCGCGGTCTTTCGTGCTAGTCTTTTTAGCTGTTTGGGATTATGGATCGATTTAAGGAACAACATGGGTTCAATATTCAAATCTTTGGTAAGCGTACCGGAACCAACCCAGGCTCGCAGCCGTGAAGCGCTGGATCGGTTTCTGGCTGCCGGCGAACGCCTGCTGGCTGAAAACCGTTTTGAAGAAGCAGGTATTGCCGATCTGGCGAAAGAAGCCCAATCTTCCGTCGGGACTTTTTATCGCCTGCTGGCCGAAAAAGAAACCTTATCCCTGCTTTTGATGCAGCGTTTTTTTACCGAGATTGAAGACGTCATTGAGGACACCTTCAACTCAGAGCGCTGGCAAGATCAATCCATTTCTGTCATAGCTGAAACATTTGTCGACGTGTTCGTTACCATTCACCGCGGCCGTGCCGGTACTCTCAGAGCCATGATCCTTCAAGCCTCCCGCGATACCGAATTCCGCAGCCAGGTGCACCAGCTCAACAACCTCATCGGCAAGCGCATGGGCACCCTGTTGCGGGAACGCAAGAACGAAATCAGTCACCCCAACCCCGATCTGGCCATTAAATCAGTGGCCCACATGGTGCTCGGCATTCTCAATCAACACACAATAACCGGCTCTCTGGGAGGCATCTCCAAGAAAAACCTGAATGCCGAGCTGGTGCGGGTATTCAATCAATATCTGGGTGTAGCCAACTGATCACTGGAATCGCTCAAACCAGTTAAGAACCAGATTAGCTGACTCCGGAAACCATTCGTGCCCTCCCAGAGTGTTGGTGTGGCGGTCTGAGGTAACACCTTCCCATCTCAAGCGATCATAGTAACTGTCCATGGTCGACCAGGGCACAATCGTATCCACCAGGCCGTGAATAAAATAGGTCGGTGGATGATCGTCAGGCAGCTGCAAAGGCACAACACAAACAGGTCCGAGACATTCAGCGTAAGAACCTGAATGGATCACCAGCGCTTTAAACTCTCCGGGAAAAGATACCGCCATGCGACTGCTATTGTAGCCACCACTGGAAATGCCCGTTGCATACTGCCGATCAGGATTGAGCGGACCAAAGGTGCCGTCCTTGATCGCCTGCAGCACATTCGTCAGAAAGGTGTAATCCGTAGTAGTGTGGTACAAATTATCACTGACCACCGTCGCTGCATTCGTTAACCAGGCCAACTCCGCAGGCGCACGGGGAGCCAACACCGCATAGCCGTTATCAAGTAACTTCTTAATGGTTTTCAGCTCGTAAAAACCTCCAAAAGGCGCACTGGTTGTTCGGCTAAACTCCACAGGGAACAAGCTGCCCTGATACACAATCGCAACCGGCCACCCACCAGCAGGTGGCTGTCCCAGCGGTAATTCATACTTCACTTCACGTGACGTTAGAGCGCCGGAAGGCAAAGTTAAGGAGCGGTAACTGCAAGTAATCTCCCCGGGCACCAAGAATGTTTTAGAGCGTTCACTGCAACGGGAGTCAGCCCATCCCTGCGACACAAAAAACATAGCCGGCATAAAACAGCTAATGACCTTTAGAACCGACCTGAGCTTTTGAAAGAACCCATCTGAGCGGAAGTTACACCACAGTTTGAATTGTGGGTTGTTTCTTATTTTCATAACCAATCCTTTTATTATCGTTATTTAGAATCAAACTCCTGTCTGTTACCGATACCTCTCTGGAAACCTCCCTGTCGACACCAAATTTACGGAATTAATATTCCGATTACAACAAATTTCACTTGAATTCGGAATATTAATTCCGTATTTTAAATAAAAACAACAACCGCCGGAGACCGGAATGCCCCGCTTAGCAATTAACAACATTCATTTAAATTACGAAATCACAGGCCAGGGTGAACCACTGGTTTTACTCCATGGACTGGGTTCACGACTGCAGGATTGGCGGGAACAGACCGCATTTTTCAGCAAACACTATCAAGTGATTACTATCGACACTCGCGGGCATGGAAATTCTGACAAGCCTGACATGCCCTATTCCATCCCCATGCTGGCTCGGGATATCACACTTTTGTTAAACACGTTGGGTATTGATCGATTTCATCTAGCCGGTTTTTCGATGGGGGGCATGATCGCCTTCCAATTAGCTGTCGATCAACCACAGCGCTTATTGAGCCTGACAATCATTAACTCCACACCGCGGGTACCCTGCCAGACCTTGTCCGAGCGACTGGAAGTCTTGCGTCGTCTGGTTTGTATTCGCCTGCTGGGCATGGAGCGTCTCGGGAAGTTAATCGGGCGCGGCCTCTTTCCCAAACCGAGTCAGCGCGCACTCTATGACGAATTTGTCAGCAACATGAAGAGGAATGATCGCAAGGCTTACGTCCACTCCCTCAAGTCTTTCCTTGGCTGGGATGTCAGTGATCGATTGCAGTGCCTTACCATGCCGGTTCTGGTAGTGAGCGCCGATCAGGACTACACCCCGGTCAGTGACAAAAAACAATACTGCCAGAAAATTACCAACTGCCTGTTGCAGGTTATCACTGACTCACGCCACGCCACACCACTGGATCAACCTGACGCGCTCAATCAGGTCATGGAACACTTTTTAAGAACAACTCACTGAGAAGCCACCCAGAAGTAATAACCATAAAAGGGGAATACGATGAACACCACTCACTTATGCAAGCTCAGCCTGTTAACCGCTGCCATAAGCAGCACCATACCTGTAATCTCTTATGCCCAAGAAGATTCAGCCCTGCTGAATACACCCGTGCTCGAAGAAATTGTCGTTACCGCACGTAAACGATCTGAGAATTTACAGGATGTTCCGCTTGCAGTGACGGCTATGGACGCCAGAGAGCTGGCCATCAGCGGCGCCACTGACATTGCCGATGTACAAGCTCAAGTTCCTGGACTTACGGCCTATGCTGCTCGAGGTACCACCAGCACACTTACTGCATACATTCGCGGCGTGGGTCAGTCAGATCCGTTGTGGGGCGTTGAGCCCGGTGTTGGTTTGTATCTGGATGACGTATATATCGCCCGTCCCCAGGGAGCACTGCTGGATGTCTTTGATGTCGACCGTATTGAAGTTCTGCGGGGACCACAGGGAACACTTTATGGCCGCAACACCATCGGTGGCACCATCAAATATGTCTCCAAACCCGTATCTTTCGACACCGAGGGTAAACTGCAGGTAGCCCTTGGAAATTACGATCGCAAGGATCTGGTGGCCAGTTACAATACCGCACTGATTGATGAGGTTCTGGCTGCGAAAATCTCTGTTGCGTCTCTGCAACACGAAGGATTGGGTACCAATCACACCACCGGTGCCGATGTCAGTGATAAACAAGTACTCAGCGGACGCCTCGCACTGGATTGGCATATCAACTCAAGTCTGACTGCCAAACTGGCGCTGGACGCTACCAAAGATACTTCAGCCCCACGCGGCGGGCAAAGGTTGATGGCGAACCCGTGGGAAGCCACAATTCCGGTCATGCTATCTGGTCTGGTGACACCATTAATACCCGGCCTGCCTTATTATTCTGCCGACGCTGTAGACGCTGCTGCAGCCGCAAATGGCATCTCTCCCTTACCGGTTTCTGATGATCGCTACGATACTGACTCTGGTCTGGAGGGTTCACGCAATGACGTGAATACCTCCGGAGCCTCCCTGACGGTGGAATACGATATCAACAACACCTGGTCGTTTAAGTCCGTCACTGCCTATCGCCAGGGAGACAGCGATGGCACCATTGATTTTGACATGGGACCACTCCCCATCGCCGACGTTTACGGGGAATATGACGACCATCAATTCACCCAGGAACTGCAATTCAATTTTGACAATGGCGAAGACTGGCAGGCAGTCTTCGGTCTCTATTATATTGATGCCACCGCAGGTGGCACCGTGAAAAACAAGTTTTTACTGGCTCCTGTGTTACCGGCTGGTCATCCTGACAATCCCTTCCCTGTTTCTATCACCACCGTACTGCCACAATACACCACCAGTGCAGGTGACATCGTGACAGAAAGCTATTCCCTATATGGTGAAACCAGCTGGCAAATGACCGAGAAACTCAGCCTGACTCTGGGCGGACGCTACAACTGGGAAAAGAAAACCGCAGACATACTGGCTGAAAACTTTACCGACGATCAATTCACCGATGTCATTTACACCGAAACAGATTTTCAGGGCGACGAAACCTGGACAAGCTTTTCTCCTAAAATCAGCCTGGATTATCAACTCAGTGATGAAGCTCTGATCTATGCCAGTATCAGTGAGGGATTCAAAAGTGGAGGATTTAATATTCGGGCCAAGCAACTCAGTAATCCCGACTCAGTCAACCCCTACGATGAGGAAACCGTCACCAGCTACGAGATCGGAGTCAAAACCACTCTGTTTAATCGCTTGATGTTAAACGCCGCTTATTTTTACAGCGACTACGAAGACATTCAGTTAAGTATTTTCAGTCAATCCAGCGACGGCACTTTCTTTGGAGATTTCACTAACGCAGGACAGGGTGTAATTCAGGGTGTAGAAATGGAGTTTGCCGCAGCCCTGACAGAATCATTTAGTATCAGCGGAAACCTCGCCTACCTGGATGCCGAGTACAAGGAATACCTGGATGGCGGTGTCGATATTGCCGATCAGCAGGAGTTCACCAATACCCCTCGCTGGACTTACACACTCAACGCCACTTACGACCATACTCTGAAAAGTGGCTCTGGCATTACTGCACGACTGAGCTACAGCTATCGGGATGATATCATTCCAACGACCGATCTGAGCCCTCTTATCGAACAGGAAGCCTACAATACCATCGACGCGACCTTGGCCTACACAACTGCCGATAATCACTGGCGATTCGCCATTGAAGGGCGCAACCTGACTGACGAGGAATACCGTACCAGCGGTTATGACTTACGATCATCCGGCGCTCCTATTGTGGAAGGCTTTTATGGGGCACCACGTACTGTTGCCATCAAGGCAAGTTATGAGTTTTAGACCACAAACGTTACTGATGTGCTTTGAAATGTGACCCCCTGCGTAAATTGCAGGAACAACTAAAAGTCAGGAGACAAAAAACGCACCGCCTCAGTCTATGGAGACTTAACAGGCTGAGCGGTGCGTTTTTAATGTTTTACTTGTGATATGAACGAGACGGGACTTGCTTGCAAGCCACACGGATCAAACTTAATCCCAACTCAAAAATGTGGAATCCGGTGAATTGCCCAACACCGACTGGTCACGCTTCTTAACACCGCTAAGTTTACCGCGGGTTAGAACCGAGGCCTTTCGCCCGGCACTTTTCGGTACTGGTCTGGGTTTATAATTTTCCAGGTAATCCTTGGCGATACGCTCTGCATAATTTGCCTGCACCCAGGGATGAGCAAATTCCACAAAGCGTTCCATTTTACGAGCCAGCACTTCTCTGACCTGCTCTGCCAGGGCCGGATCAGCGCTGGAGAGACGATTAAAATCCAACTTAAACATCTGCAAACAGGCGATGTCTTTGATGTAATGCAGGCCTTTCAAAGTGGATAACTTGACCACCGGGATAACCAGATCGTCCTCGTTTGGATCCAGAAGGCTGGCATTTTCATAATCGAATGGGATAAAGGTATTACTTTCAGGACGAAAGTACGCCAATTCAGGGATGTCCGCCTCACTGGAAGGGTCATAGTGCAAGTAGAGGTCACTGGGCTTTAGCCATTCTTCCGGGATGCGGAAGCTGACGCCACCCTTCGGGTGAACGCGAGGCAAATAGCGCCTGGAACCGGTATCCTTGAGGCGAAACTCAACAACCAGTCGGTCAGAGTGGCACGTGTGAATTGCAAAACCACGCTCCAGAACCATACAAAACAGCTCAAAATGCTCATCTTGCGTCTTATAAGGTACCAGCATGGTATCCTCAGACCGATCATAGCCCCACATCTATAAACCCTCTGACTCGGTATCGACCCACCTATCTGAAATTCAGCAAAACTCTTACATCTGACGACATCTTCAGCAAAAATCTGACATTCAGTCAAAAAATAGCTCTATTTGTGTCTAAAGCACGCCAAACACTGACATCGCCGCTGTAATTAAACTGCGGATTACTGTTTTGGCAAACGAAACTTGGCGGTTTGGCGGCTGATAGCCACCAACTTTCCTTCGCTGTCCCACATTATGCCATCTTCTTCCGTAATGCCATCAGTCATCATTCGCGATGTGAACTGGCACTGAATTGGGCCCGGTGCGGGCCGCGCTCTGACCTGCACGGTCAGCTCAACAGTGGGAACCCAGCCGGTTGGTCCGAAATAGGTAAAGGCAGGCGGAGGAAAAGCGTCACTAAAGCATAGCAGAGCAAAAGGATCTACCGGGTTGCCATCGCGAAAATCAATCCAGCCATCCCAGCGCCCCTCTCCTTGAGGCTTGCCCAGCATGCAAAGCTCCTGGCCGGGGATGACCCAAAGATTGACATGTCTGGCCAACTTCACGTGAGGTGGCGGCGATAACAACACGCAGTCTTCCGAAGACAACGTCGTAGCCGGCTGTACCAGCTGCTGAGTCACTCCCTGTACACGTTCAAAGTCGGTGAAAGCGGCGGTAACCTGCACCTTCAGCTCGCCCTGCTGGTACATTCTGACCATGGCAAAGGAAGTGGAACCGCCGGAACGCAGCTCTTCAACGTCACACTCTACCGGTCCGACCTGGGTAGGAGCCATGTAGAAGGCGCTGACACTCAAAGGGTCTTTATGGGGCAATGCTTCACTCAGGACCTTGGCGGCAATGGCCATGATGTACCCGCCATTGGGCACATCACCAATACACCAGTTATCGCTGAAAGCCGACAGCCAGCGGTTGTCAGCCACCTTCTCTATCTGTGTTTCCTGCTGGAATAACCCCATGAATCAATCCCTGTAGCTGTGTGGTTGCCTTATAGGCTCAAACGCACCTGAGTCTTACTCCGGACGCATAGCCGGGAACAACAACACATCACGGATCGATGGAGAATCGGTCAGCAACATTACCAGACGGTCGATACCAATACCCTGCCCCGCTGTCGGTGGCAGACCGTACTCCAGAGCACGGACATAATCGGCATCGTAGTGCATGGCCTCGTCATCACCCGCATCCTTCTCGGCTACTTGCGCCTGGAAACGTTCAGCCTGATCTTCGGCATCATTCAACTCAGAAAAACCATTGGCAATTTCACGGCCACCGACGAAGAACTCAAAACGGTCGGTCACAAACGGATCATCGTCGCTGCGACGCGCCAAGGGAGATACTTCAGTCGGATACTTTGTAATAAACGTTGGATCATCCAAACGATGCTCCACGGTTTTCTCGAAGATTTCGATCTGAATTTTGCCCAGCCCCCAAATGTCTTTCAGAGGGATTCCGAGCTTCGTGGCCACACCACGGGCACTGTCGATATTATCAATATCGCTGGCCGACAATTCTGGATTGAAGTGCAGAATGGAATCAAAAACGCTGATGCGACGGAAAGGCTTGGTAAAGTCGTAAACGGTTTCTTCCGTGACTTCACCGTCGGCATTTTTAACGGTACTGCGAATTTCAGTGGTTCCGATAACCTGCTCGCACAACTTGCGCAGCATGTCTTCGGTCAGATCCATCAGATCATTGTAATCTGCGTAGGCCTGATAGAATTCCAGCATGGTGAATTCAGGGTTATGACGAGTCGACAGACCTTCGTTACGGAAGTTACGGTTGATTTCGTAAACCCGATCGAACCCACCCACAACCAGACGCTTGAGGTACAGCTCAGGAGCAATACGCAGGTACATATCAATATCCAGCGCATTGTGATGAGTGACAAATGGACGCGCTGTGGCTCCGCCTGGAATGGCTTGCAGCATTGGCGTTTCAACTTCCAGGAAGTCATGCCCATTGAGGTAATTACGGATAAACGCCACAATCGCGGACCGCATTTTAAACGTGTCACGCACTTCAGGATTGGCAATCAGATCGACGTAACGCTGACGATAACGCATTTCCTGATCAGCCAGGCCATGGTATTTGTCCGGCAGAGGACGCAGGGCTTTGGTGAGCAACTGGTATTCATCCAGCTGAACGTACAGATCACCCTTGCCCGATTTGTGCAGTTCGCCGCGAACTCCAACGATATCGCCCAGATCCAGAGATTTGGCGAATGGACGAGCTTCCTTGGTCACATACAACTGGATACGACCAGAGCTGTCCTGGATTTCCATGAAAGCACCACGGTTACGAATCAAGCGGCCGGCAACACTGAACACCTTACCCATCTCTTCCAGTTCAGGCTTCTCAAAACGACCATACTCATTCTGCAAATCCTGGGCCTTGCTATCAGGACGGAAAGTATTCGGGAAAGCGTTGCCCGCTTCACGCAAGGCAGATAACTTACTGCGACGCTCGGCGATCAACTTGTTTTCGTCTTGAGGCTGTTGCGTGTTGTTGCTCATAGTCTTTATCCAATTGTATGCACCGGATCGCCAAGTGGATCCGGATCGTATTCAAATGCCGGGCTGTTTGTTACAGACCCGCTTTCAAGCTTGCTTCCATAAACATGTCCAATCCACCGTCCAGAACGGTGCCACAGTTACTGGTCTGAACATTGGTGCGCAGATCTTTAATACGCTGGTCATCGAGGACATAGGAACGAATCTGGCTTCCCCAGCCAATATCCGCCTTGTTGTCTTCGAGAGCCTGCTTCTCCTCGTTGCGCTTGAGCATTTCCTGCTCATAAATTTTAGCGCGAAGCATCTTCCACGCCTGATCCCGGTTTTTATGCTGAGAACGCTGACTCTGACACTCGGCCACAATACCGGTAGGTTCGTGCGTCAGTCGGACCGCCGAATCGGTCTTGTTCACGTGCTGACCACCTGCCCCGGAAGCGCGGTAGGTATCAGTACGAACATCCGATGGATTGATGTCGATCTCGATGTTTTCATCAATTTCAGGAGATACAAACACCGAACAAAATGAGGTGTGGCGACGGTTGCCGGAATCAAACGGCGATTTGCGCACCAAACGGTGAACGCCGGTCTCGGTTCTCAACCAACCGAAAGCGTATTCACCCTCAAAGCGAATCGTGGCACTTTTGATACCCGCCACTTCGCCCGCAGAGGCCTCTTCCAGTGTGGTTTTAAAGCCTTTGGCTTCACCCCAGCGCAAGTACATACGCAATACCATTTCAGCCCAATCCTGAGCTTCGGTACCGCCAGAGCCGGACTGGATCTCAACAAACGCATTGTTGGGGTCCATTTCGCCGGAGAACATGCGACGGAATTCCAGCTTGGCGAGGTGCTCATTGAGGGTCTCAATTTCTACCTCAACTTCGGCCACACTGTCGGCGTCGTCTTCTTCCACCGCCATATCCAGCAGCTCACGGCAGTCATCGACGCCCTGATCCAGATCTTCGATGGTTTTGACCACTTCTTCCAGGCTGGATCGCTCACGACCCAGCTCCTGAGCCCGTTCAGGCTTGTCCCAGACACTGGGCTCGGCCAGCTCCAGTTCGACCTCGGTTAAACGCTCTTTCTTGTGAGCGTAGTCAAAGATACCCCCTAAGAACGTCAGTGCGCTCCTGAAGGTCTTTTAAAGCATTTACTAATGGGGCGATTTCCATGAAAACCCTTTATTTCGTCGTCAGATACAGAAAGTCAGATACGGAAAGTTTGACAGGCAAAAATTCAGCCGCGAATTGTACAGGAGCCAAACCCCGAACTCTAGCAGTGGCAGGGCTCCACATAAAAACAAAGCCATCTCTCGACCTGCGGGCAGAAATGACTCAAAAACTGTCACTTTAAGGGCTTTCCCCTATCCCCAAAACCTGCAATAGTCTGGTCCTAATGAAAAAACCATCCACCCATCAAGAGAGAGAAACCGAATGTCTGTTGTTGACGCTTTGAACCGCCGAGTATCGACCCGCGCTTTCCTGGATAAACCAGTGCCGGAAGAGCTTCTGAAAACCATCTTCACTGAAGCCCAGCAATCCCCCTCCAACTGTAATGTGCAGCCCTGGCAGACTTACGTTGTTTCTGGCGACAAGAAAGATCAACTGAAAGACAAACTTCTCTCAGCCATTATGAGCGGTGCAGCCCCGAATCCCGATTTTGACTGGGAAGTGCGTTATGAAGGTGCCCATCGGGACAGACAATTTGGTGCCGCCAACGCTCTGTACGGCGCGATGGGCATAGAACGCACCGATAAACAGGGTCGTCAGTTGGCCATGGCCCGCAACTGGAGCTTTTTTGACGCTCCACATGTCGCATTCTTCACCATGGACAAATACCTCAACATTATGGGTGCAGTGGACATTGGTATCTACGCTCAAACCCTGTCACTGCTCCTGGCGGATCACGGCCTGGCCAGCTGCATGCAAGGTGCACTGGGGCAATTCCCCGACCCGGTTCGTGAAATGCTCGAGTTGCCGGATGAACGTGGCATTTTGTTCGGCATGTCGTTTGGCTATGCCGATGAATCTGCCGATGTAAACCGCGCCCGTACAGACCGCGAGCCTCTGGAAAACTCTGTGACATTTGTCGACTGATTACCGACACTTATTTTCGATACACAAAGCCGCCCTTAAGTATTTGGGCAAACAGGCTTCAGGGCCAATCAAGTCGCAATCACGATTTGCGACTTGATTACTTTATCCCCCGCCAGATTTAGGCTCATTTCGCGAGACAAGCACCACCCTTTACCTCCTGCACGCCGTCAGCCAAGCAACATTCTATTCAGGCTTGGCACTCTGTTATACTCCACAGCCTTTGGCGTGACATCTCTTCGTCACATACCTTGGACCAGACGTACACAATAAGCGACTGAGAGTTCCAATCACCCACGAGCCAGATCCACATAATGCCCAAACAAGATACATCAACCCCGAATTACTACACCCCTCGCTATTGGCCAACATGGCTGGCAATCCTGCTGCTGAATATCTGGTCCATGCTCCCCTGGCGCCTGCAAACAGCCGTCGCGCGAATTCTGGGGCGCGTGTTAATGACTTTGGCACGCCGACGCCGCCACATTGTGGATGTGAACTTGCAGTTGTGCTTTCCTGAATGGGACGAGGCAACGCGCAAAAAGAAGATCAAAGAAGTCTTTTTCAACAACGCACTGGGGCTTGTTGAGACCAGCAACGCGTACCGATCTTCTGCAAAAACCTTACAGGATAAAGTGGTGATTGAAGGGCTGGACGTTCTCAAAGCGGCCCAGGATCAACAGCGTGGAGTCTTGTTACTTGGCGCCCATTACAGCCATCTGGATATGGGCGGAGCCCTGACCGCACTGGCCTGTGACCCTCTGGCGATCTACCGTCCCAACAACAACCCACTGATGGACAAATACATTATTGATGGCCGAATGACCTTCATGAAAGGCATCATTAAACGCTCCGATATGCGCAGCATTGCCCGGGCACTGAAAAAAAACGAGGTGGTCTGGTACCCGCCGGATCAGGATTACGGCAGAGATCACTCAGTGTACGCCCCGTTTTTCGGTGTTAATGCAGCAACAATCACCGCGACCAGCCGGCTGGTTAAATTTAACCAGTCTCCAGTGGTTATGCTGTCATGCTATCGGGATGAGAAATCCGAGAAATACCACCTGACGTTCAAACCAGCCCCCGAAGGCTTCCCCAGCGGCGATGACACCATTGATGCGGAACTGATCAATAAAGCCATTGAGGACTGCATCCGGCTGGCCCCTACCCAGTACATGTGGACGCATCGACGCTTCAAAACCCAACCGGATGGTCGCGCAAAACTGTACAAATAACTCTCTGTTCTTCGCCATAACCTGAGCCGGCCTGGCCGGCAACGAATTACATTCTGGCTTTGGTTTTGGCGGTAGCAATAGCCTCAAGTGGATTATCAGGCCATGGGTGCTTTGGATAACGCCCCTTCATTTCCTTTTTCACATCCTGATAGCTGCCTTGCCAAAAGCCGGCCAGGTCCTGAGTAACCTGCAAAGGACGGCGTGCCGGCGACAACAAATGAACCATCAGCGTCACTTTCCCTTGGGCAATCGTCGGGGAGGACAGACAGCCAAACATTTCCTGCAGCTTAACGGCCAATACCGGGGGACTCTGACTGTAATCAATCGCAATACGTGAACCGGAAGGTACGGTCCATCGCTGCGGCGCCTGTTCATCCAATGTCTGGGGCAGCGGCCAGGGCAATAAACCCTGCAGCATGGAAGCAACATCCAGCTCCTTGAAATGACTCAGCTTGGTGACCTTTTTGACAACATCGCTGGTCAGATAAGGCTCCAGCCAGGACGACACGCTGCGCAGCAATCCCGCATCACTCACATCGGGCCATGGATTGGGATCCTCTGTTGAATGGGCTCGCAACAATTCAATTCGAGCGCGCCATTGGTTCAACTCTTCTGGCCACTCAAACAGACTCAGCCCACGCTTTTGAACCAACCCGAGCAGTGCCTGCCTGCGCTCGTCATCCGAAATAGACTCCAGGGCCTTTTGCTCCAACACCAGCTTGCCCAGCTTTCGCAGTTTTTCAGCTCTGAGCTTTTCGGCTCGCTCATCCCACTCTACGCAGACCTCGTCTTCAATCTGAGCGGCGAAATAGTGATTCAACGCTTCTAGATCCAGTGAAGCTGCGAGAAAAATACGATCACTACTGCGCCCCTGCAAACCTCCCACAGAAGCCACAACCAACCAGGGCTCTTTGGCCAGAGCATCCTGCTCCACAAAATCCGCCGAACGACCATTACTGAGCTGATAACTCAAGCGATTCCCACTGCGTTGCCGGGCAATGCGATCCGGATAGGCAAACGCCAGCAAGACCCCCACCAACCCGGCTTCATCAGCAGGCGTTGCGGAAGAAACCTCAGAAGCACCTATCGAAATACCCGCCAGCAAGCGTTCAAACTGACGCAACTGTTGCTTCATTCGCGCCAGCACGCTCTTTTGTGATCGATCCGCTGTGCGCTCCCCGCGCAACAGTTCCAGACGCAGCTGAATATCAGCCCCGCCCGACTTCATCACGTCCCGCTCCGACAACAACACCGCAAGCTCACAACCCAAACGGCTCTGCCCCAACAACCTGGCTTTTATCATCATATGAGCCAGTCTGGGGTGAGTTGGCAACTGCAGCATTCCCTGACCCATCTCGGTTACACGCCACTGCCTGGCACCCGCTGTCTGCGCAGTTGCTTCAACAGGCTCGGAGGCACCCAACTGTTGCAACAAGTCCAGAGCTTGTTGATAAGGTGCTTGCGCCGGAGCTTCCAGCCAGTTGAGTTCACTGAGGTCGCTTACTCCCCAGTTCAACAGCTGTAATGCCAGTGGCGCCAAATCGGCTTGCTGTATTTCGGGTGGAGTAAACGCTGCCAGCTCATTTTGTTGGCTTTCTGACCACAGACGATAGCAAACGCCCTCTTCCAGTCGACCCGCACGGCCACAACGCTGGGTGGCAGAAGCCTTGGATACCCGCTGGGTGGTTAAGCGAGTCATACCACTGTTGGGATCAAACGCCGGCAAACGGCTCAATCCCGAATCCACGACAACCCTGACACCTTCAATGGTCAAACTGGTTTCTGCAATACTGGTTGCCAACACCACTTTTCGCAGGCCATCACGGCAGGGCTCTATCGCACGTCGCTGTTCTGCCAAACTCAAATCCCCATAGAGAGGACAAAGCATGACTGGAGAGCCCTCTCCCAACTTGTCCTGTAACTGCTGATTCACCTGGCGGATCTCTCCCTGCCCCGGCAGAAACACCAGCACGCTGCCCGTTTCTTCCTCCACAGCCTGAAGCACGGTGGAAACAACCCGCTCTGCGATTCTTTCCCCATAGCGATAAGGGGCACCATAGCGAAGCGACACAGGAAACATTTTCCCTTCGCTTCGCACCACCGGTGCACCACCTAAAAATTCACTCAACTGCTGGCCATTCAGAGTCGCTGACATGATCAACAATTTGAGCGGCTGCTCCCGCAAATCACCGAACAGCGTGCGCCCCTGCAGAGTCAACGCCAGCCCCAGATCTGCATCCAGACTGCGTTCATGAAACTCATCGAAAATCAGTAATCCAATACCATCCAGCGAAGGATCGTCCTGCAACAAGCGGTTGAGCACCCCTTCTGTCACGACTTCGATACGGGTATTGGGCCCCACTCTTGAATCCAGTCTGACTCGGTAGCCAACTGTTTCGCCTACCGCTTCACTCAACATTTGAGCCATACGTTCTGCTGCGGCTCGAGCCGCAAGGCGTCGGGGCTCGAGCATCAGGATTTTTTGTCCTTGCAGCCAGGGCTCCTGTAGCAGGGACAAGGGCACCTGCGTGGTTTTACCTGCCCCCGGAGGCGCTTCCAGAATCACCTCATTACCTCTGGCTAATGAGTCTTTCAGCTCTGGAATAACAGTAAAGATTGGCAACGCCTGGGACATAAAACGCTCTTCTGTGGTGGTGTATTTCGACTAAAGCCTGCTGCGAAAGCAACGACCAGCAGCGTCGACAAGGGTCTATTTTACTCAGCCTCACGGGAAAACATACCTCTAGATTCTTGAGAGGATTCAATAGGCTTAAGAGAATTCACACGATAGAATTGCTGGCTTTACTGCTGAAAGATCAGCCTGATAAACCCATAAGTTAACAAGGCTGCCCAAAAGCAAAACACGCCAGAAAATACAGGACACCTATGTTTACCCAACGCCTGACTAACCTGTTGCAGACCGGCCTGAACTCTTTGACCCTATCTTTTGCCCTGTCGATGTCACTGGGCATCAGCTCTGTCGCAATTGCTGATACCGATGAGTTACAAAAGCCAGCCGTACCCCTGAAACGCCATGTTATCCTGATTATTGGCGACGGTATGGACGACAACCACATCACCATCGCCAGAAACTATTTAAAAGGTGCCCGGGGGCAATTGCAGCTGGACTTGATGCCGGTGCGCAGTGTAGTTCAGGTACTCGCGGTGGAAGAAGACAATCCAGAGAGGCCCGTCTACGTTGCGGACTCAGCCAATACCGCCACAGCCATTGCTACGGGGGTCGTCACCAGCCGCGGACGCATTGCCACCAGTCCCGGTGAGGATCTTGATTTACCCACCATTGCAGAATTAGCCCAAACATCCGGTTACGCGACTGGTATCGTCACTACCGCCAGCGTTACAGATGCAACGCCTGCCTCTTTTATCAGCCATGCTGCGGCACGGACATGCGAAGACCCAAGCCTTATGCAGCCGTCTGAGAAACACCCCAACTGGCTTGACGTCTCCGCTTGCGGTGTTGACCGGATTACCAACGGTGGACTCGGTTCCATTGCCCAGCAAATCGCAACCGGCAGCACCGATATAGTTCTGGGTGGCGGTCTTGGCCACTTTCAGCAACCAACGGAAAGCGGACATCAATCCCTTATCAATCTCGCCGAAACCAATGGCTATCACGTGACCCAGTCCCTGGAATCACTCACAGGTCTGGAGCCTGGGAAAAAAGTAATGGGGTTGTTTGCCGAGGGCACCCTGCCAACCATCTGGCGGGGAGAACAGAATCGTATTGCTGAAAAGCCGACTCCCAGCCTCCTCAATCGAATGGACTGGCGTCTTGGCAGCGTTGAACTGCCCACCCCGATGTACTGTGAGCGAAATCCCGATTTCGGGGCAACCCCCACCCTCAAACAATTAACTGATACCGCAATTCGTCATCTCAATACTCAAAACGGAAAAGGCTTTTTCCTGATGGTGGAATCCGCTTCCGTGGATAAACAAGCCCACAGCCGCAACCCCTGTGGCAGTATCGGTGAAATGGAACAATTGGAAGAAGCCCTGGAAAGTGCTCTGAAGTTTGCCGAAAAAGAGCCCAACACATTGATTTTAGTGACTGCTGATCACGGGCAAGCCGCGCAACTGACGCCTAATACCAGTATCTATTCGAAGTCAGGCGTTCCAGTCTACTCTCCAGGTCACGTAGCTCGCATTATCACACCGGAAAATCAAATCATGGCCATCAATTATGCCACCACGAACGATTTCCCCTATGAAGAACATACCGGAGTCAATGTCCCCTTGTTCAGCAATCAGGACAGTAATGGAGACATTCCCCCAATGGTGAGGCAACCTGAGCTATTCAACATCATGGCTGATTATTTGAATCTGACCGAGAAACAGGAAACACCCCGGAAACCAGTGGAGCCATAAAAACAGCCCCCACTTAAGGGGAAGGAAGCGCCTATGGGGAAGAAAGTGTCCCTGAATACCCAATGGCTGAAGGTGTGAATTCAGAAAAACCGTATTTCTCAGCTCGCTTTTTCAACCAACCACTGGCCTGAAGCTCTTTCAGCCGGTGGTTTACAAATTCATGCACATGCTCACCCAAATCGTTACTCATTAGTAAAGTAATTGTCGTAGGTGGAATCTCGTGATCTAACGGAAAAAATCGGTATTTTTCTTTTTCTATCCCCAACTGCTGCATCGCAAATCGAATACGTGCTGCGCTCTCCATAAAATAAGGGGCTCTATCAGCCTCCAGCATTTTTATGGCCGATTGATGACTGGTCGCACGTAGAAATGTAAACCCGTATTTGTCACGAAATCTTAAGGCTCCCGGATATTTAAATCCCTGCAGCCAAACCACCTGCCGTCCACTCAATCGTCGCAGGTTGAAGGTACCAAACTTAGACTTTTCAGGGTACGCCAAAGACAGCCGGTAAGGTATTAAGTCAATATCCGCAAAGGTCGCGTTCTCCCAGATTCCTTCTTGCCCCCAGGACCTTAGTGCATAAGCGATCCATCGTTTGGCCTGCCCATATTGCATTTCACGCTTGATCCGTCGCAGCGGTTTTATAACAGTATGAAGTTGATAAGAGGAAGATCTGAAGATTTCGTGGATCACATCCGTGACGAGACCTTCACCTGCAGCTTCATCATTAAGAATCTGTAACGGTTCACCGGCACTGCCGTATACCAGATAGTGAATGTCCTTTGGATTTCCGTCAGCGGTCATGTCACTGGCAACAGAAGCACTGGCAAAGAAAATAGAGATGAGCCATAGCCACCTCACACGCCGCACAAAGCTACCGCAATCGTCCAACATTAAGAAAAATCCTGGCATCGTCAACGACAGACTCTTCTCTGAGGCTACCTGTGATATAAAAATACTCCGGTTTGTATTCCTTTACCTCGGAAGCTGAAAAACGCACTCTGGTGCAAAAATCATTATTGACGAATGTGCACCACTAAAGCCACTCATCATATCGGAAAACAGAGTATGTACAACCTCAAAAGCGGGAAAGGCCTTAGGGCTGATTACTGGCCACAATCAGCCACCAAAGACACTTTCATTTGTGGTAGCGGGTTCCAAAATTTATCTGCCAGATACAAAAACACCGCCCTATAGGCGGTGTTTTTGTACGGCGTCAGAAAAACCTTACAGGACTTCGAACAGACCCGCAGCGCCCATGCCACCACCAACACACATAGTCACAACCACGTATTTTACTCCGCGGCGTTTACCCTCGATCAGAGCGTGCATCACCATACGCGCACCACTCATACCGTAAGGGTGACCAATGGAGATAGCGCCACCATTAACGTTCAGGCGGTCATTGGGGATACCCAGCTTATCGCGGCAGTAGATAACCTGAACAGCAAAGGCTTCGTTCAACTCCCACAAACCAATGTCTTCCATCTTCAAACCAGTGCGTTGCAGCAGTTTGGGAATGGCAAATACAGGACCAATGCCCATCTCGTCTGGTTCACAACCAGCGACAGCCATACCGCGGTAAACTCCCAGAGGAGACAGACCACGTTGCTCAGCCAGCTGACTGTCCATCATAACAACTGCAGCAGCGCCGTCAGACAACTGAGAAGCGTTACCACCCGTGATAGAACCACCTTCGCGAACAGCTTTCAGGCCAGACAGACCTTCCAGATTGGTTCCCGGACGGTTACCTTCGTCTTTGGTCAGAGTCACTTGCTCTTCGCTGATCGCACCGGTTTCTTTGTCCTGTACCAGCTTGGTCGCAGTGACAGGCACGATTTCATCATCAAACTTGCCAGCTTCTTGTGCGGCAGCAGTACGAGCCTGAGACTGAACCGCGTATTCATCCTGAGCCTCACGGGAAATGCTGTAACGGTTTGCAACCACCTCAGCAGTATCCAGCATTGGCATGTGAATGTTTGGAGCATGTGCGATGGCTTTTGGATCAACCATGCGAGACACGTTCATTTTGTCGTTTTGAACCAGGCTGATGGATTCACAGCCACCGGCCAGAACTACCGGAGCACCATCCATAACGATTTGCTTGGCTGCAGTAGCGATGGACATCAGACCTGAAGAACACTGACGATCCAGGCTCATACCAGAAACACTAACGGGCAGACCAGAAGCCATTACTACCTGACGACCAATGTTATAACCCTGTGAACCCTGCTGCAGAGCAGCGCCCCAGATACAATCATCAATTTCTGCAGGATCAACACCTGCACGCTTTACCGCTGCCTCAATGGCAAAAGATGAAAGGCTCGGAGATTCCAGGTTATTGAATGCACCACGGTAAGCTCGGCCAATCGGGGTACGAGCTGCTGAAACAATCACTGCTTCTTTCATATCGAAATCCTTAATTTCTCTCTGGAAGTATCTATAAGCTTCTATAGATGCGATTAATGCCCATCAAGCTGGCCAGAGAAATCAGCCAGCCGATGTGCACCATAAATTTATTTCTGGGACTGAACGTACTGCATGGCCTTGGTCAGGAATTTTTCAGTCTGCTTCGACCCGGACTCTAGCTCGCTTTGCTTGGAGGTGTCGCTCACACCATCCCACTTAGCGAGAACAGCTTCAGGGCTCTGCTCTTCTTTTGGAATAAACACACCGTCAGTTTCGAACAAACGGGTTGAAGCGTAACCCCCGGCACCAGCACACAGAATGAAACGGTTTGGCGCATCTTCATGCACCAGGGTCAAGGCACCGGCAGTCACAGCTTCAGGCTGCAACATTGCCAAAATTTCTGGGGGCATCAGATCTTCAGTCATGCGGGTTGCCGCTGTAGGAGCCAGAGCATTAACACGGATGTCGTACTTGGCCCCCTCCAGAACCAGGGTATTCATGAAACCCAGCACCGCCATTTTGGCGGCACCGTAGTTGGTTTGACCGAAATTACCGTACATGCCGGAAGACGATGTGGTCATAACAATGCGACCGTAATTTTGCTCGCGCATAATGTCCCATACTGCTTTGGTACAGTTCACACTGCCCATAACGTGGACATCCATCACCAATTGGAAATCAGCAATTTCCATTTTGGCGAAGCTTTTATCACGCAGGATGCCGGCGTTGTTAATCAGGATATCAACGCGCCCCCACTTATCCATGGTTTGCTTAACCATGTCTTGCACTTCACTGAAATTAGCAACGTTGGCACCGTGAGCCAGAGCTTCGCCACCCATCTCTTCAATCAGAGCAACAACTTCTTTAGCGGCATCGGAGGAATTACCGCTTCCATCACGGGCTCCACCCAGATCGTTAACGACAACCTTGGCACCACGACGAGCTAATTCCAGCGCGTGTGAACGCCCCAAGCCATTACCGGCACCAGTAACAATCGCAACGCGACCTTCAAAGCTAACAGACATAATTTACTTCCTTCTTTAACAAATTCAGATCTGGATAGAGGTAGCTTAAGCCACCATTTGCATGCCAATCCACACCGCTTTAAGTGCAGGCTTTTCCACACCTTCGATTTCAATGGTCACTTCAGTCTTGGTAACAAACTGACCAGGATTCTTTTCGACAATCTCCAGATTCTTAGCCCGTGCACGAATACGGCTATTCACTTTTACCGGAGAGAGGAAACGTACGGAATCGAAGCCGTAGTTAATCCCCATGTAGACACCCTCAATGGCCATACCAAACTCTTCAGAGAAATGAGACAACATGGACAGAGACAAAAAGCCATGAGCAATAGTAGAGCCAAAAGGGGTTTCCTTGGCTTTTTCCGGATCTACATGGATAAATTGATGATCATGAGTACAGTCAGCAAACTGGTCAATCTGATCCTGAGTAACGGTAAACCATTCCGTTGGTTCAGACTCACGGCCAATGTATTGCTCAATTTCATCTTTCTTGATCAGCATAATACTCTCTCACTTATTGTTGTGGGTTAAAAAATCAAAACCGTGCCAAAAGCTTAAAACCACTCTTCCTGCATTTCATAAGTAGTGTCGTCCAGATCACAAAGAATCTTCGACCAGACATTAATTTCAGGCAGTTCAAAACGATAGAAATATTTAAGAGCCTGTAATTTACCCTTATAAAACTTCTGATCATCTTCATGTGGGTTTCCGGCCAGAGCTTTACTGGCAACAATACCCTGCTTCAACCAGATCCAGGCAACAACCACATTACCAAACAGCTCCAGATACTTCACAGAGTTTGCCAATGCCAGATCGATGTTTTTCTCAGCCATGGCGCCCAACAGTACTTCAGTTGTGCTTTTCAGTGTTTGAATCGCCTCTGTCAGCTCTTTGGCAAAACCGGCAACGGCAGCATCTGTAGAGGCTTCATTAATGGTTTTCTCCATTTCAGCGAGACAGGCCTGATAACCAGCCATGCCACCCATTGGTACCTTGCGCGCCAATAAATCGAGAGACTGAACCCCGTAGGTACCTTCATGAATCGGATTGAGGCGGTTATCGCGGTAGAACATCTCTACGGGATGTTCGTTGATATAACCGTGACCACCCATCACCTGAATCGCCAGGCTGTTGGCACGCGGGCCGTACTCAGAAGGCCAGGATTTAATAATTGGCGTGAGAAAATCAAGCAACAAATGTGCTTGCTTGCGCTCTTCTTCAGTTGGCGCTGTGCGCTCATCATCGGCAAGCTGAGCACCCAGCAGACACAGAGCGTAGGCTCCTTCTGAATAGGCTTTTTGCGCCAGCAGCATACGACGAACATCGGGGTGTTTAATGATGTTGACGGGGGCAGAGTGCGGATCCTTACAGGAAGCCAAACGACCCTGTGGACGCTCTTTCGCATAATCCAGTGAATACTGGTAACCGGTTAATGCAGTTACCGCTGCTGCAGTACCGACCATTATTCGAGCTTCGTTCATCATGTGGAACATGTAACGCAGGCCCTGATTTTCTTCACCGACCAGATACGCTACTGCGCCCTCTTTCTCACCAAAACTCAAGGCACAGGAAGTTTGGCCTCGACCGCCCATTTTATGGAACAGACCTGCCAGCCAAACGTCGTTACGCTCACCCAGAGATCCGTCTTCGTTAACCAGAAACTTGGGCACAATGAACAGAGAAATACCTTTAACACCTTTCGGCGCGCCCTTCACCCGAGCCAGCACCAGATGAACGATGTTTTCGTTGAGCTCGTGATCGCCGCCGGAGATGAATATCTTGTTACCACTGACACGGTAAGTACCATCCTCCTGTGGCACGGCGCTGGTGGTTAAGTCTGCAAGACCTGAACCGGCGCCGGGTTCAGTCATGGCCATGGTACCTGCAAAGCGCCCTTCGCGCATGGGAGCAACCCACTTGTCGATCTGCGCCTGAGTACCGTGAGCTTCAATCAGGTTACAGTTGGCATTGGTCAGCCCGGTATAACCCATCATGGTGCTGCCAGCCGCAGACAGATAAGCACCTGTCGCATTGGCGGCGATGAGTGGCATTTGCATACCGCCCAGCTCGTAATCAGCAGTCATAGAAGACAAACCGGAATCAATTACAGCCTGTACGGCTGTTTTGATTTCCGGAAGCATATGTACATTCTTGCCATCAAAGGTAGGTTCGTTGGTATCGACTTTCTGACGAATTGGCAACATATACTTTTCAGCCACAGCACGGGATGTATCCATGGCGGCGGTGAATGTCTCACGACTGTGATCTGCATAGCGTGGACGCTGAGTCATGCCTTCTGCATCAAACAGTTCATAGAGCATAAATTCCAGGTCGCGGGTATTCAGAATAGGAGCTGCCACGAAGATTACCTCTCTCTTTGTATTTCGGTTATGAACAGCATTGTGCCCCCCCGTCCATAGAGCCACCACGACATGGCATGTCAGGTTAAACCCTTATACAATACTGGGCCTTGCTGCGATGAGTATCTCCGAACCTGTTATGATGGCGCACGCCTCCTCAACCCGGGCACTCATCTGACAATAGAACATTTAATAAAGAGAATGGCAGTATGGCAGAGAATTCCATTGACCCGACCTTCGGGCGCTTTCTCCGTTTCTGGAGAGGTGTCCACAAATTCAGTCAAGAGGAATTGAGCCACCGCCTCAACAGCTCTCCCCGCCACATCAGTCGCCTGGAAAACGGCAGTAGCCGCCCCAGTGAAGCTATGATTGAGGATATTGCAGAAGCTATGCAGATGGGGGATAGGGATCGCAACCACCTGCGCATCGCCGCCGGTTACAGCCCGCAACAGCAGCGAATAGATTTTCACGCCCCAGAGTTCAAATGGCTGAGAAAAGCCATGCTGCTTACTTTACGCGCCATGGATCCTTACCCGACAACGCTGATGGACAGTGCTGGCACTATCCTGATGGTGAATCGCGCCTGGGTGGGGTTTTATAGCGCCACGATTCCCGCCGCCCAACTGGACAAGGTCACCAACCACTTTGATTTTCTGTTCAGTCGTCAGGGAGCCGGTACGATCCTGAGTGGCTGGGAAGACACTCTGTCCATGATCGTAATGTCCCTCAAACAGGACGCAATGTTTAACGAATCACCGGACAAACTCGCAGCGCTGGATCAGCTGCTCAACAATCCGAATGTGCCTAGCGATTGGGCGCAACGGGCTTCCCGGCTGGAGCCAATGGCCAGTTTTCGGGTTCAGGCTGATTATCAGGGTGCTCTGCGCCGTTTTTACAGCGTCAGCCAGATTGTCGGAGCCTTAGGCCCTGCGGCCTATCTTTCAGAACCCAAGCTGACCATCAGCACACTCTATCCTGAAGATGATACTCTGGACGTTTCAGCACTGGCAGAAGGTCCACTTGAGCACCCGCTGCTGTTGTATTGAGCATATATCGTACTGTGCATAGACCTTACTGGACATAAACGGTACAAAGCCATTACAGATTGACCCACCAATAAAGCAAGCTGCAACCAACTATGGATCCGATCACACAAGGCGTACTGGGCGGTATCGTCGCCCAACTCAAAAGCAAACCAAAAGACCTGGCCAAAGCTGCCACGATTGGCGCCCTGGCCGGCATGGCTCCGGACCTGGATGTTCTGATCCGCTCCGAGGGAGATCCTCTGCTAGCGCTGGAATACCACCGGCACTTTACCCACTCGCTGTTATTTATTCCCTTTGGTGGACTGATTTGCGCCCTGGTGTTTTATCCATTGATTGGGCGACGCTGGAATCTGTCATTTCAGCAGATCCTTATCTGGAGCTGGCTGGGCTATGCCACCCATGGCTTGTTGGACTCTTGCACCAGCTATGGCACCCAACTCCTCTGGCCGCTCAGTCAAGAAAGGTTTGCCTGGGATACCATCTCTGTCATAGACCCGTTAATTACACTGCCTATGCTGACCCTTACAGTTTGCGCTGCCAGACTCAAGCTCAAATCCTACGCATACGGTGGGGTTTTATGGGGCACCTTGTACCTCAGCTTCGGATTCATTCAGCACGAACGCGCTCTGGACCTTGGTCAACAGCTGGCCAGCGAGCGGGGTCATACCCCCATAAGGCTCGAAGCCAAACCCAGCTTTGCCAACCTGATCGTCTGGAAGACTGTCTACGAAACAGAAGACCGGTTCTATGTGGATGCGGTCAATCCGGGACTCACCTCCCCCTCCATCTGGCCCGGCGACAGCATTGCCAGGCTTGATCTCAACCGTGACCTGCCCTGGCTATCCCCGGATTCGCAACAAGCCCGGGATATTGAGCGTTTTCGCTGGTTTTCTGATGGCTACATTGCTCTCGACAAGGACAACCCCTTGCAGGTCGTAGACATCCGCTACTCAATGCTGCCGCAACACATCGACCCGCTCTGGGGAATCCAGTTAACACCGGACGCCCAACACCATGATTATGTCGATTACTACACCCAGCGAGACGACAGTGGCTCAGCTTTCAAACACTTACTCGGAATGATCTTCAAAGAACGCTCTGCTAATTAAAGGCTCCGAAAGCCTGAGAACTTCCATCATTTGCTGCGAAACGGTAAAATCCGCCGCTGTTCAAAAATTCATATTCAGATCGGGATCAAACCATGGGCAGAGCCTATCAAAACCGCAAAGAATCCATGGCCAAAACGGCCGACCAAAAATCCAAGGTTTATAGCAAATACGGACGTGAAATTTACGTTTGTGCCAAGAAAGGCGGTATTGATCCCGATGGCAACCTGGCATTGCGCGGCTTAATTGACCGGGCCAAAAAAGACCAGGTCCCTGCGCACGTTATTGATAAAGCAATTGATAAGGCCAAAGGTGGTGGCGGTGAAGATTTCGATATTGCTCGCTATGAGGGTTTCGGTCCCGGTAACTGCATGGTGATTGTCGAATGCCTTACCGATAACCCCAACCGCACCTTTGGTGACGTTCGTCAGTGTTTTACCAAAACCAAGTGCAAAATCGGCACTCAGGGCTCCGTAAGCCACATGTTCGATCATTCAGCCATTTTCGCTTATGCCGGTGAAGATGAAGAGGCGGTACTGGAAGCCTTGATGATGGACGATGTGGACGTGACCGACATCGAATGTGAAGACGGCATGATCACCATCTTTGCTCCACACACAGAATTTTTCAAAGCCAAGCAGGCACTGAATAATGCCTTCGGCGAAATTGATTTTGAAGTGGCAGAGATTCAGTTCATTCCTCAAACCACCACCCCGGTTGAAGGCGATGATGTAGAGATGTTCGAGAAATTCCTCGACATGCTCAATGACGTAGACGATGTACAGCGCGTGTACCATAACGCCGAACTCTAATGGCTGTCATGCCTTCAGTTTTCAACTGAAACACGTATGCACAGAACGGGCGCTAACAGCGCCCGTTTTTGTTGAAAGGCTTCCGCAGAGACGACCAACAATGACACAAAAGCCTGGCCATCAAAACCATCACAGCGGCAAAGCGTTTATTCCGGTACATTTATGAAACATCAGCGTTGGTATCACGAACTGAGAAAGCTGTTGGGCATTGGTCATAACACCACTAGCCATCGGGAAAAATTACTGGCAACCACCGGTGCCCTTCTCAGTATTGCTGCGGTTTACTGGCTTACGGCTCAAGCCGATTCAGGACTGATTACCGATCATGCCGGCATACTGATCGTGGCTTCCATGGGAGCCAGTGCTGTACTGCTGTTTGCCGTGCCTCACGGAGCCCTGTCACAACCCTGGGCTGTCTTTGGTGGTCAGTTTATCTCCGCCATTATTGGTGTGACCTGTCAGAAGCTGCTACCTGAGGGGTTTATTGCAGCCGGTGCGGCTGTCGGTCTCGCCGTGGGCGCCATGTATTACCTGCGCTGTATACATCCACCCGGTGGCGCAACAGCTCTCAGCGCAGTGATTGGTGGCAGCAGCGTTCATGCTCTTGGCTACGAGTACGTATTGTATCCGGTCATGATGAATGTCATAGCCCTGTTGTTTATTGCGGTGCTGTTCAACCTGTTTTTCCCCTGGCGTCGCTATCCGGAGCATTGGGCACGTCAGTACATCACCCCGCCAGTATCAAAGCCCTCAGACCGTGAAGTTGAACTGACACAGGAAGACTTTGCCGCTGCCATGCACGAGCTGGACTCCTTTTTTGATATCACCACAGAAAGCCTGACGAGCCTGCTTGAGCTGGCAAAACAGCACGCTGATCAGAAGATTGACCACCCTGAGCACATCATCGCCGGCCGCTATTACAGCAATGGCAAGCTGGGTGCCTTATGGAGCATTCGCCAGGTGGTAGACGCTGCCAATAACAAAGAGGGAGCCAAAGACAAGGTGATCTACAAAGTCATTGAAGGCGACGGCGACTATGAAACCGGCATTTGCCAACGCGAGGAGTTTCGGCAATGGGCTCGATTTGAAGTGCGTCAACAAAATGGACGCTGGATTAAGCAGTTGGATGACTAATTTCTGAAAGACATAGCTTCTGAAAGACAAATCCACAAAAAAAGCGGCCTTAAGCCGCTTTTTTGATTACGGGGGAAATAAACCCAAACTTACTTTTTGCGACGCGGACCTTTAGCCCGAAGACGCTGAACCTGACGTTCACGCTCCTGATCTTTTTGACGGGAGGTCGGACTTGGCTTGGGTGGCTCAACACCCGCAGTCAGGCACAACTCCTTCACTTCACGGTAGTTCAGCTCAATCCACTGCCCCACACGCACGTGTGAGGGAATGAAAATATTCCCGTAACGCACTCGCTTCAGGCGGCTGACTTTAACCCCCTGGGATTCCCACAGACGACGCACCTCACGATTGCGTCCCTCCATGACAACACAGTAAAACCAGGCATTGCTGCCATCGCCTGAACCATCAACAATATCGGTAAACCGGGCTTTGCCATCTTCCAGAAGCACGCCCTCTTTGAGACGCTTCTTCATATCGTCATCCACATCTCCCTGAATACGCACAAGGTACTCACGGTCGATCATGGACGACGGGTGCATCAGCTTATTGGCCAACTCGCCATCATTGGTAAACAGCAACAATCCACTGGTATTGAAATCCAGACGACCAACGGAAATCCAACGTTCATTCTTGATTTCAGGCAAACGGTCATAGACGGTTTTACGGCCTTCGGGGTCGGAACGGGAACAGATTTCCCCTTCCGGCTTGTTATACAACAGCACCCGAAGCGGGTTATTCTGTGGAGGCGTCAGCTTAATTCGGCGGCCATCGACCACTACCCGATCTTTCACGGTAATACGATCACCCAGCTGGGCAACCTTACCATTCACTTCAACACGGCCAGCGGCTATAAACCGCTCCATTTCGCGACGTGAGCCAACACCTTCACGCGCCAATACTTTTTGTAACTTTTCGTCGTTTTCCATATATCTCTTATGTCAGCCCGGTCAACCTATCCATCCGATGAGTATTGTCCACTCAGTCGGTTTCATCAAAGACCGAAGCTGCGGTACTGGGCGCGAACAAACTATCGCGCCCTTCTTTAGGGGGTTCTTCTACAGTACTATCATTTGCAACGTCGTCACGATTACTTGAAACGTCGCGTTGAATATCAGCCGAAGCCTGGACGTCATCATCGTCAGAGGCTTCTGGTTCGACAGTTGGCACATCACCATCCATCAGTTTTTCATAAGGGGTGCGCTCGTCCTCATCATCCGATAAGGGAGCGTTCTCGCCCACGTGCGGCTCGGCCAATTCCGCGTCATCGAGCCCATCTTCTTCATAGGCAGGCTCTTCTGCTACTAAGCCATCATCCTCAGCAATGATTTCTGAAGCTTGCTGGGTGCTGTCTTCAGCAACATTTTCAGAACCGTCTTCCGACACCTCGTCAGAGGCATCATCACTCGCAGCCACGGACTCGTCGGCTTGCTCTGATATCTCAGCGTCTTGAGCCTCTGACGGTTCGCTTTGCGCTTGAGAATCACCCTCAGCTGCACCCGCTTCGCCTTGCGCTTCAGCGACGGCGTTTTCCAATTGCAGATCCAGCTCATTATTGAGGCTTTCAATATCCTGAATCTCGCCCAATGACGGCAACTCTTCGAGGCTTCTCAAGCTGAAATAGTCCAGGAAGCCTTTGGTCGTAGCGTACAGAGAAGGACGACCAGGTACATCCCTATGCCCTACCACCTTAATCCACTCACGCTCAGTCAGTGTTTTAATGATGTGCGAGCTCACAGCCACGCCACGAATTTCTTCAATATCACCACGGGTAATGGGTTGGCGATAGGCAATCAATGCCAGGGTTTCCAGCAGTGCCCGCGAATACTTTTGCGGTTTCTCATCCCACAAACGGTTCACCCAGGGTGCCGTTTCCTTGCGCACCTGAAAACGCCAACCGCTTCCCACTTCGACCAACTCAAAACCACGGCCACCACATTCGGCCTGTATTTCTTCCAAAGCCGCTTGAATGTCGTCCTTGGATGGCGCTTCCGTTGCTGTCTCGGCTTCCTCATCGACGGTATCAAACAAGGACAAGAGCTTTTCACGGGTTAAGGGTTGGCCAGCCGCCAACAGAGCCCCTTCAATAATTTGACGTAATAGTTGTTTATCAAAGCTCATGAAGCGTGTTACCTGATCCTAGTTATTTTTGGCTGCTAAATTTGTGTACGTTATCTCTGTGTCCAGATCTGAAAACCGTGAGGCAATCTCGAGTCTTGACTGATTACTGTGAACGGGCTTTTACATGAATCGAACCAAAGCTTTCGCTTTGCACGATTTCAACCAGCTGTTCTTTAATAAGCTCCATGACGGCCAGAAAAGTCACGACCACGCCAAGGCGGCCTTCTTCTACAGTAAACAGGCTGACGAATGGCATAAAGTGATTGCCACTCAGTTTATCCAGCACCTGAGCCATACGCTCGCGAGTGGAGAGCTTTTCCCGTTCGACATGGTGACTCTCGAACATGTCCGCACGACGCAGCACTTCTGACAGAGCCAACAGCAGTTCTTTCATCTCCACATCAGGTTCTGGACGGGTCAGATTACGATCAGGCGCCTGCGCAGAGGCCTGATGTATCTCACGGCCCATTCGAGGTATCTCGTCCAAGTCTTCAGCGGCGACCTTAAAGCGTTCGTATTCCTGCAGACGACGAATCAGCTGAGCTCTTGGATCGTCCTCTTCCTCTTCCTCTTCATGCGAGCGCGGCAACAACATGCGCGACTTGATCTCTGCCAGCATGGCGGCCATCACCAGATACTCGGCGGCCAACTCAAACTGCATGGCTTCCATCATTTCCACGTACTGAACGTACTGGTGGGTAATATCCGCGACGTTAATTTCCAGAATATCGAGATTCTGACGACGGATAAGATACAACAGCAAATCCAGCGGCCCTTCGAAGGCCTCAAGAAACACTTCCAGGGCATCGGGTGGAATATACAGGTCTTTTGGCAGCTGGGTAAAAGCCTGCCCCTGAACAATGGCAAAAGGCATTTCTGACTGTTGCGCCCCCTGACTGGTTCTAGCAGAAGTCGCAGCAGGCTTTTTGTCCTGCTTTTGCGCGGTATCAGTTCCGGCAACAGCCTCACTTTCACTATCGGTTGTATCCGGCTGCGCCCCTGTCACTTCGGAATCGACAGATGACACCTCACCTCCTGACGGTTTGTCCGTGTCCACAGCTGTTTCAAGGCTGTTTTCTTCAGCTATGGCTTCAACGTCGCTGTTCACAAAATACCCTTCTGTTTACCGTCATCGCTCTTATTATGAGGCCCCAGGCCCTTACAAACTCAGTGAATCTGAAGCAGACAGGTGACTGGAGAACAAATTGAATACAAACCCCCATGGAAATGGAAGTCAAAATCCGCAAATAAGTCGGGATTATAACGTCTAATGCCCTGCCGAGACAGGAGCAAGACGACGATTCACAAAAACTCCGAAATTCACCGCATCTACAGCAAATACCGGCAGAATTTTTGTGCACTTTTCAGTGGGCTATCACCCAGACTGAGCAAGTCTGATCCGGGTTAATCCAGAAAGTCACTGGCATCACCGCAGCCCTGACGAACCAGCTCCGGCGCATCCCCAGTCAAATCGATCACGGTAGTGGCCTCCATACCGCAGAAACCACCATCAATAACCAGCTCCAACTGGTGTTCCAGTGTCTCGCGAATGTCATAGGGATCAGTCAGAGGCACAGTATCACCGGGCATCAGCAATGAGCTGGTCATCAGCGGTTCACCTAACTCTTCCAGCAACGCCAAAGCGATTGGGTTGTCCGGCACTCTCATCCCGATGGTCTTTTTCTTTGCGTGCATCAGACGCTTGGGAACTTCCGAGGTTGCCTCGAGAATGAAGGTAAACGCGCCAGGCATGTGCCCTTTGAGCAGACGGAAAGTCTGGTTATCCACTCTGGCGTAGGTAGCCAACTCGGATAAATCCCGACATACCAACGTAAAGTTGTGATGCTTATCCAACTGACGTATGGCACGTATACGGTCTAACGCCATCTTGTCGCCAATATGACAACCCAGGGCGTAGGCGCAATCGGTGGGATAGGCCACCAATCCACCGGCACGGATGATTTCCACAGCCTGCTTGATCAAGCGGGGCTGGGGGTTTTCTGGATGTATTTGAAAAAATTGAGCCACTAAATTCCCCTTTCCGAACCCGGGATCACTTTCCGCCGGGCTCTGAATACGATCTGGATTCTAAAATACGGTCTGATTAAGGTTTTGCTGTGCTGGATACAGTTGAATGAAATTCAACTCCACAATTCCCATACGGGACGACATTCCGGCGGCAGAGCACTGAAATTACCAAGCTCCTGCCAGGGTTGATCCGGCACGTGGAAGTCACTGCCACAGGATGCATACAAACCGTGTTTGTTGGCAATCTGTGCCAGATTGCGCGTCAGATCCGGTGTCTGGTAACCACTGATCACCTCCATGGCCTGACCTCCGGCCTCAGTAAAGTCATCGATCAACCGTCCCAGCTTGGTTCTGGTCATCTTATACTTGTCGGGGTGAGCGATAACTGCCACACCCCCAGCGGCCAGAATCCACTCCACGGCCACTGGCACCGAAGGCCACACCTGCTTCACATCCCCTACCTTGCCAGCTCCGAGGTATTTTTTAAAGGCAGCATTCATACTGCTGACACGGCCAGATTCGACCAAGTACTGGGCAAAGTGAGGACGACCGATGACAGCATCACCGGCTTTCGCTCTGGCACCTTCCAGAGCCCCAGGGATGCCCGCTTTGGCCAGCTTTTCACCGATTTGAATGGCACGATTTTCCCGACTCTCTCCCTGGCGGGCTACAGCCGCCTGCATCTCGGGGTGCTCGGGATCAATGTTCAGGCCAACAATATGAATGCCTATGCCATTCCAGAGACAGGAGAATTCAATACCGGACAGTACTTGAATGCCCTCTACTTGAGCAGCTTCGCGCGCCTCTTCGAGGCCGACAACGGTATCGTGATCGGTTAGAGCCAAAACCGTAACGCCTTGCATTTTAGCTCTCGACACCAACGCCTGAGGACGTAAAATACCATCTGAACACAGGCTGTGGGTATGTAGATCGTGCAAACTGATTCCTTTAAGGTCACAAAGGGAAAGGCGGCAGGATTGAAAGAAAACACCTGTGCCCATGCCATGAATGGCCCCATTATCTCTGAGTTTCACCATGACACAAGCTGTAAATGAACCCAAACGCGAAAGCCTGCTGCTGAATCTGCTGCTGAATATCGTGATTCCCACGGTCATTTTGACCAAGCTGAGCGGGGAAAATATGCTCGGCACCCAGTGGGCCATCGTTGTGGCACTGGCTTTTCCCATTGTTTACGGCCTCAACGATTTTCGCCGCACCGGCAAGATCAACCTGTTTTCCGGCCTCGGTGTACTGAGTATCTTTCTGACCGGAGGAATCAGCCTTTTGGAGCTGGATCCTCAGTACATTGTCATCAAGGAAGCAGGCGTCCCGGGGATCCTGGGGATCGCGACCCTGATTTCCCTCAAGACCCGCTACCCTCTGGTTAAAACCTTTCTCTACAACGACAAAATCCTGCAAATCGACAAGGTTGCCGCGGCACTGGAAACGACCGGTAATGAAACCGCCTTTGACAAGGCCCTGAAAAACGCCTCCTATTTAGTGGCCATGTCCTTCTTCCTGTCGTCCTTTCTGAACTACGCATTGGCGAAATACCTGCTGGTCAGTCCGCCGGGCACCGAAGCATTTAACGCCGAGCTGGGTAAAATGACCGCCCTGAGCTTTCCTGTCATTGCCATACCCGCGACTCTGGTGATGATGGGCGCTCTGTTCTATCTGTTCAGCCGCATCAAGTCCCTGACCCAACTGGATCTGGATGATATTTTGATCCAGCAGTAACTCTTTGAAATTAAGCTGGCCTTATCGGGGAACTTACCGCTAAGGTCCCACTCCTATTGAAGACTCAAATTCAACATCAAATAACTTAAAGAACACACAGGAACTCCCTTTATGAGCCTCTTTTACGCCATCATCAGCGAAGACGTCCCCAACAGCCTGCCATTACGACAGAAGTCCCGGGCTGCGCATCTGGCACGCCTTGAGGCACTCAAAGCTGAGGGCCGTCTGTTGATTGCCGGTCCCCACCCCGCCATCGACAGCAGCGATCCCGGTGAAGCCGGTTTTACCGGCAGCCTGGTGGTTGCCCAGTTCGACTCACTGGAAGACGCTCAAAACTGGGCAGATGCAGACCCGTACATTGAAGCCGGGGTTTACGCCAAAGTCGTCGTAAAACCCTACAAAAAAGTACTGCCTTAACCCGCCTTGCGGCATCCGAATGGAGCCAAACCTACCGTAATCCGTGCCCTTGCGGTCATTTTTCCGCGAGCCAGCCTGCTAACTGTGAGCAAGTTGACAGGCGAAAAGCACGAATTACAGTAGGCTGTGCCCCCCAATTAATACTGATCCGGAAACCTGCGTGAAGAAGATAGCTACTGTGAAGAAGACCACCACATTCATTGCCTCCTCAACCCTGGCCCTCGGTATGATTTTCGGCCTGACTTTAGGCGCCAATACGGCCAGTGCCGCCGAATATCGCTGGGTATCCGATACTCTTTATGTTCCGTTACGCAGCGGTAAGGGCAACCAGTACCGGATTCTCGACAAAGGGATGAAAAGCGGTACTCGCCTGACAGTGATCTCGGAAGACAGCGAAGGCTGGACAGAAGTCAAAACCAGCAGCGGCGAAGTCGGCTTCGTACGCAGCCAGTTTTTGATCAAATCGCCTACCGACTCCCTGAAACTGGCATCCGCTGAAGCCAATTTGAAAAAGGTGCAGGACCAGTACGACACCCTCAAGCAACAGCTGGGGGAAGCACGTTCTACCGGCAGCGAACTGGATAAAGAACTGGCCAGTGCCAGGCTACAAGTCACTGAGCTGGAAAGCGAACTGGCAGAGCTCAAGCGTATTTCAGCTGATGCCGTCAGCCTCAACCAGCGCCATCAAAAGCTGATGCACGATCATCAGGTCATGCAAAATGAACTGGAAGTCATCAAGGCTGAGAACCAGCGGCTGCAAAGTGATGAGCGCAATACGTTTTTCCTGTATGGTGCCGGAGCGGTTCTGCTGGGCGTCATCATCACTCTGGTTGCCCCTGCGTTCCGTCGTCGCAAGCGTTACTCTGAGTGGGCATAAGCCTGCTCAATGCCAGATAAGTTTGACGCGTCCGCCCCTTTTTTAAATGTTTTCTGACAAGGAAGATCCGTGTTTGATTATATTTTGCCCTGTCGCTCTGCACTGCTGCGATTTTCTCAGACGCTAGCCATCGCTTGCCTGCTGCTTGCCGGAAATCACAGTCTGGCTGCTGATCAGGCCTCTGATAAACAAGCCGCTGTCAGTCAATCCCCCAAAGTCGAACTGACAACGGATCTTGGCACCATCACCCTGGAGCTGTTCCCGGAGAAAGCACCTGAAACAGTAAAGAATTTTCTTCGTTACTGTAACGATGGTTTCTACGCCGGTACTATTTTCCATCGGGTCATTCCGGGCTTTGTGGTTCAGGCTGGAGGCATGACCTTCGATTACGTCAAAAAAGAAACCCGCGATCCGGTCGTCAACGAATCCCAAAACGGGCTTCGAAATCAACGCGGTACAGTTGCCATGGCCCGCCTCCCCGATCCAGACAGCGCCACCTCCCAGTTTTTTATCAACCTGAACAACAACACGCATCTGGATGCCACTAAAGATGCCCCGGGCTATACCGTTTTTGGCCGTGTCACCTACGGGATGGACGTGGTCGAAAAAATTACCGAAGAACCACAGGGCAAATACCGACCACAAGCGCCTGACTTGCCCATCCGCATTCTTGGAGTCACGGTTACCCCCTGACTACCGGTGAAGCCAGCAATATCTAGGCTAAGCTTTGACTAATTGCCATAGTACTGAGTTGCCATAGTACTGAGTTGCCAGAGTACTGGGTTGCTATAGTACTGAGTTGCCCAACTTCGATTACTCGTTTTTACTACAGTTTCTACCAGGGAGCTCATCAAGATGGATGTCCCATCCTGTCGACCTCCCTCCAGTCGAGAATGAATGACCTATGACTCATACAGCGTTAAGCGTGAACCTCAACAAAATTGCCCTGCTGCGTAACTCCCGTGAAGGTAATTATCCTTCAGTGGTGGAGCACGCCAAGGTCTGTTTAGCCGCTGGCGCTGAGGGCATCACGGTTCACCCCCGACCTGACCAGCGCCACATTCGCCCGGGCGATGTGTATGACCTCAGTGAGCTGGTAAAGCCGTTGGCGGGTATTGAATTCAATGTTGAAGGCAACCCTTTTGCTGGTGCCCAGGGCAGCTACCCGGGCTTTATGGCTCTGGTTGAAAAATGCCGCCCGGACCAATGCACCCTCGTTCCCGATGGCGATGATCAGCTGACTTCAGACCATGGGTTTGATCTGACAACCTCTGCCGACAGCCTGAAACCCATCATTCAGCAACTGAAAGATTGGGGATGCCGAATCAGCCTGTTTATGGACCCCGATATTGAACAAATCAAACTGGCCAAAGAGCTGGGTGTAGAGCGTATCGAACTGTACACCGGCCCTTACGCCGAGGCCTATCGCCAGCAGTCCAACAATCTGGAAGCCCTGTTCGAGCAGTACAAAGAAGCTGCCATTGCAGCAACTGCCATGGGTCTGGGTGTCAATGCGGGTCACGATCTGGATCTGGAAAACCTGCCCAAATTCCGCCAGATCCCGGATATTCTGGAGGTCTCTATTGGCCACGCCCTGACTGTCGACTCCATCGCCATGGGTATGGAGACCGCTGTCAGACGCTATCACGCCATTTGTCAGGCCTAGTTTCTGTAGACCTAGTTTCAGCCCCCCCCCTTCCCTCGCCTCATATTTGACGGTATCTGCGCTTCTGCTGGCGCAGATGGCCTGTTTTTGATCTAAGCTGTATTCACAACACCTGACCATTAGCGGTAGAAATACCACTGAAACAGCAAACAGATATAAGAGTGTCGCTGAAAACGACACCCAAAAGCTCAGCGAGGATAGAGGCCATGCAATCCATTCTGGTCAAAGACTATATGGATCCCAACACCCATGCGATTCAGGTCACCAGCAATATCCGTGACGCCGTAGAATCCATGCTCCGCAATAAAGTCATAGGAGCACCCGTGGTAGACAGCGACCACAAGCTGGTGGGTTATGTCTCAGAGCAGGACTGCATGAAAGAAATGCTCAACAACACCTTTTATTGCGAAGAGCCACCCAACATCACCAAGGTGATGAGCAAGGCGGTACTCTCAGCCACCCCGGATACATCCATTCTGGAAATTGCCGAAAAAATGCTCGATCGCCTGCCTAAAAACTACCCGGTCATCCGGGATGGCAAACTGATCGGCATCATCAACCGCTCACACGTTCTGAGAGCACTGATCGAAAATGATGCGGATTGTTATATCCATCGCTAACGCCTGAACAGTTTCAGCATTCAGGCCGGACCTTTATACTGTCGGGCGTTAACCACCCCATCAGTCAGAAGCGTCTCCCATGAAAACCTTAAACCTTATCGGCGCTGGCAAACTTGGCCAGACACTGGCTCGCCTCTGGCAACAACAAGGCCTGTTTCGCATTCAACAAGTACTGACACTCTCGCCAGAAAGCGCCCAAAAAGCCTGTAACTTTATCAATGGGAGCCATAATGCGGATCTGGCCCAGGCAGCCACATCCTTTGAGGCGCTGATACCCGCTGATGTCTGGCTGTTGGCCACGCCGGACGGCATCATAGAAGACTCAGCCGCAAGGCTTCACGGTCAACCGGAGCTGTTAAAACCCGAGAGCATCGTGTTTCATTGCAGCGGAACCCTCGGCAGCAACATTCTGATTGGCGGCCAATCTTCAGCGTCCTCTGTTGCCAGTATTCATCCCATCCACAGCTTTGCTTCACCGGCCAAATCACTGGACGCATTTTCCGGCAGCTACTGTGGTTATGAAGGTGGCGATATGGCTCTGCAAACGCTGTTACCCGCTTTTAGTGCGATCGGTGCCGAATTATTTGAGATCGATGGGCGACAAAAAACGCTCTACCACGCTGCTTCCGTCATGGCCTGCAATTACCTCGTCGGACTGATGGATGCCAGTCTCGCATGTTTTGAAGCTGCGGGTGTAAGCCGCTCTCAGGCCCAGCAACTGCTACTGCCCATCACCCACCAAACCCTGGACAACGCGCTAAAGAAATCCCCAGAGGAGGCCCTGACCGGCCCGATTTCACGGGGGGACCTCAGCACCGTGCAAAGCCATCTCGACAAACTGCAACCTCTGAGCAACCAATTGAGCGATATTTATCGATCACTGGGACAACAGACGGTGCAGGTTGCAGAACAACAAGAACAACCCGCCAGCTCCGAGAGCCTGGACGCGATCAGATCCCTGCTCGCCAATCGGCAAAACCCTTTATAATCCACGCATTCCGACTCATATAAGTCTTATCCAGCCCCGAAACACCAGCAAGCAGGAATTAAAGTGACCCAAAGCGACAGTGAAAATTACCTGAAGAAAAAGCAATTCTTTAACCAGCTGCTGACGATTTACGGTCGCAAGCCCGTGCTTGAAGCCCTGGAAGATCCCGCCACGAAGGTATTCAGGCTACACCTGGCGGAATCCAACCGTCCGGGAGGTATCATCACCGAGATTACATCCCTGGCAGAAGCTAAAGGCGCAGAGATTCTCTACCATGATCGCCAGGCACTGTCTCGCATCTCCCGCAACAGCAAACAGGATCAGGGCGTCGCTGTGGATCTGGTGTGCTCGGGGTATCAGGACTATCAGGACTTTTTAAAATCCCCCGAATCCAAAGCGGCCGAGGTTATTGCCCTGGATCGTATTACCAACCCTCAGAATCTGGGCATGATTATCCGCTCTGTCTGTGCCGGCAGTTCAAGGGCTTTGCTGCTGCCAGAAAAAGGCTGTGCCAAACTGGACGCTCTTGTTATAAAAGCCAGTGCTGGCACCCTGTTTAAAGCTTCTATTTTACGCTGCAAAGACCTGCCCCAGGCGCTGGCCGACTTCCGTGAAAATGGCAGTGCCATCTACGGACTATCATCACATGCACCACACACACTGGGCGAAATTCCGCTTGAAGGGGCAAAGGTGTTTGTTCTGGGCAATGAGACGGAAGGCGTTTCGGAAAGTGTTGCACAACAATGCAACCAGTTGGTCAGTATCCCGATGAATAATGGCGTCGAATCACTGAATGTGGCGGTGACGGCCAGCCTGCTTGCCTTTCGGGGCCAGCTGTAACCATTTGTGATCCAGCCCCACAAAGACCGGCAGAACCGGGTTTTAGTGGGGCCAGTCCATTATTCAGTTTCTTCTAACCCTGTCCCGCCAACCAGCAAAGGATAGCATTCAGTAAAGGCTTAAACTGCTTCTTGGCCAAGACTTCGATGACCGATTCTGCTTCCCTGTCAAAACGCCTAAAGTCAGACGTCATCTTGTGCTGGCGAACTCCCGCTGAATCCTCAAAAACATTAACTATCTAAAGTTCTCACAGTCTCGAGCATGAGCATCTATCAAGCTGCGTTTTTGCAACTTTTAGCTATACTTTTTCTAACCACACAAGATCCATCATACTGCTAGAAAACCAATTAACCCGTTCTGCTCGAGAATATTCATGCCATACCGCCCTTTTACCAATCCGCTGACACGTCTGATATTCAGCTGCCTTGTGCTTACGACCTTAATGGGCTGCCAGGCCAGTAATATTTATGACCCCGAAGCCCGCACGGTCACCCATACCCTGGTCGGCGAAAACACACGGCTTCATAAGGCCCTCATACCACTGATGGAGAAACACAAGGCCAGCGGCTCAAAAGGAGGCCCCAATGGTCTGTATCTGCTCCAGGACGGCCTCTCCGCCTTCGTAGCCCGTGCCACCCTGATAAAAAACGCCGATGTGTCGCTGGATCTGCAATATTATATTTTTGCCAATGACACATCTGGCAAAACCCTGATCAGCCAGGTTTTGAGAGCTGCCGACCGCGGAGTTCGGGTACGGGTACTGGTGGATGATCTGGGCACCCCCATTAAAGACCCCTGGATCGCTACGCTGGATCGCCACCCCAATATCGAACTTCGCATCTTCAATCCTGTCGCGGCCCGTTCAGGGCTCTTCAGAAACCTTGAACAAGCCGCCCACTTCAGCCGCGTAAACCACCGCATGCACAATAAACTTCTGGTGGCGGATGGTCAGGCGATTGTCACCGGAGGACGTAATATTGGGGATGCTTACTTCTCCAACAATGAGACCTTTTTTCAGGATGTCGATATCCTGTGTTTTGGTCCAGTGGTTAAAACAGCCAGTGAAAGTTTTGATGCCTACTGGAATCACAACGCCTCAGTCCCGGTATCTGTACTGCTGACTCCGTCAGAAAAAGCCCTGAAACTGACCGACCTGCGGGAAATGGCAACAGAGCATTTCGATACCCTGGAGAGCTCCGAGTATGGGGTTGCACTAAAAACCTCTACACTGGGTCAGCGCCTGCTTTCGGGCGATATTCCCATCGAGTGGGGTGAAGCTATCTTGTACGCAGACCCGCCCGATAAAGCCACCCGCAGGGATATGGTTGGAGAAGACCAATATCTTGTGTCCAAACTGCGGCAGGTGCTGTCTAACGCCGAGGAACAGCTACTGATCAGCTCTGCGTATTTTATTCCTGGCGAGAATGGCGTTGATTTTCTGAGCAATCTGGAAAAACGCGGTGTTGAAGTATCAGTATTAACCAATGCCCTCAGCACCACCGATGTGGCGGTTGTGCACAGCGGTTACAGCGGCTATCGCAAGCCACTGCTGGAATCAGGCATTGATCTCTGGGAACTCCGCTCACAGGCAGGTCAAAAACGACGTCTGAAATGGTTCAAAGGTGAGTCACGAGCGAGCCTGCACGCAAAATCGTTTGTGATTGATCATGACCGGGTAATTGTTGGCTCCGTCAACCTGGACGGTCGCTCACTGATTCAGAACACTGAAATTGGCGTTTACATCAAGAGCCCTGCCATTAACAAACAACTGGAGGCAACCTACAAAGAATGGACACAGCCAGATTTTGCCTGGCGACTGTCTCTGGATGAGGAAGATGACTTGCAATGGCAAGCTGAGGCCGAAGACGGAAGTCCGATCATTCTGCATGAAGAGCCAGAATCCACCGGCTGGCAACGCTTCAAAGTCTGGCTTCTGTCGCTTCTCCCCATCGAATCGCAGATCTAAAGCAGCGCCGGGCCCGACCCGGCCTGGCTGGATTTGCCAGTTCAGCAGCTCACTCTATGAACTGCTGCCATCTTCTGTAGAGACCTCCCAGAAAGCGCGAACGCCCCAGTACAACACAAAGAGCGCAAGAGACAACAGCCCTCCGATCTTGAACAGATTCAACGCACCCCAGCTGTGAACCGCATAACCGCAAGCCAGAGCCCCCAACGGGGCGGCGCCGAACAGGGCCAGCTGATAAATGGATAACACTCGCCCCCGATAACTCTCATCGACCTGCTGGTGTAACAGCGATTTACCCAGGCTGGAGGCAACCCCTGCAACCACACCCCAGGCAAACACCAGAAACAACAAACCTATTGCCTTGGGCTGAGCAGAAATGGCCAGCATGATAATGCCCGCATAGAGCAGGCAGAACAGCACCGGACGCCCAGGACGGTCAACCAGACCACGACGAAGCAAACCCAGCGTTGCGACAATATTTCCACCGACAAAAACCAGCTGCAAACCGGCAAAATACAGGGCATCTTGCTGGTAGATGTCCCTTGCCAGTAAAGGCAGTGCGACCACAAACACCCCGATATGCATGAATCCATTGAATCCAACCAGCACCATCAGGTGCCTCAAGACCCGGTGGTGAAAAACAAACCGCAAGCCATCGGCGATAGAAACAACTGAAGACGGCCCTTCTTTGGCTGAAGAGCGATGACTGGCGCTCCCCCCCTCCCGCCGCTCCTGACGTACCAGAAGGAAAAACAGCACCGCACTGATAAAAACAGAGACGCACTGGGCCGCCAGAATGGACGTCACTCCCCATTGATCCATGTGCCCTGCCAAACTGACACCCACCGCCTGGGCGACGTAAACACACAAACTGATTTGAACCACAGAGGTCTGCAGACTGGAGTCGTTGCTCGCAAACAGAGGCAACACCTTTTCGCGCAGGGGCTGGATAAACGCATTACAAATACCCAGCATTAACGCGTAGCCCAGCAGAATTGGCAGTACGAGCATCCCAAGCCCCACTTGCCACAACATGAACCCATGGCATAACACCAGCAAGCCATAAAGTCCCGGCAGCAGACGAACGGCTCCGGGGCGATCCGCAAAGGCGCCACCAAACAGCATCAAGACAACGCCCGGGAGCAATACCGCGGACTGAACCCAACCCACCTGGTTGGCTGACAGCTGCAGCTCCCCTACTGCCAACCAGGGCAAAAGCACAATCTGTATGCCCATAGCCAGAGCCGCAAAACCAATGGCCAGCAAATACTTAACAAACAGCCCCAAGCTTTACTCCAGACAGTGCAAAAAGCGAGCATTCTAGCGGACTTAGTGGGGAACTTCACCCGAAACAGCCCACGATCCCAGACACAGAACCAAACAGGACCAGCGAGCAAACCCAAGCTCCAAAACTGAAAAAGCCCGCAAAAGCGGGCTTTTTCAAACTTACAGATTACACAGCTGAAACCAGCTCTGTATCAGAACTTGTAACCTGACTCCTCATGGGAGGTAATATCCAGACCCGCCGTTTCAGTTTCAGCAGAGACACGAATACCGCCAGTCAGTACGGAGGTCAGTTTCAGCAGCACAAAGGTCAGTACCGCGGTATAGACGAAGGCAACCACAACACCAATAACCTGTGCTTTCAGCTGAGCCAGAATCGAGTAGTTCTCCATACCGGTGCCAAAGCCGCTGAAGATACCCAGATCGGGCGATGCAAACACCGCGACCAGCAGGCTTCCCAGGACACCACCGATACCGTGAACCGGGAAAACATCGAGGGAGTCATCAATCTTCCAGGTGCGCTTCACGATTTGGGTCATATAGAAGCAAATAATGCCTGCCAGAATACCAATCACCAACGCCCCCGCCGGACCGACAAAGCCGGAAGCAGGAGTGATCGTACCCAGACCTGCCACCATGCCGGTCACAATACCGAGCACGCTTGGCTTGCCAAACTTGATCCACTCCATAATGACCCATGCCAGAGAACCCGCGGCTGCAGAAATATGGGTCACAGTCATGGCCATGGCCGCATCGCCATTGGCCGCCAGAGCACTACCACCGTTAAAGCCAAACCAGCCTACCCAGAGCATACCCGCACCGGTGATCGTCATGGTCATGTTGTGTGGCGGCATAGCCGTAGTCGGAAAGCCTTTACGATTGCCAATGACCATCGCAGCAACCAGCGCGGCAACGCCAGCGGTGATATGAACAACAATACCACCAGCGAAGTCCACCACGCCCAGCTCAGACATCCAGCCGCCGCCCCACACCCAATGGCACACTGGGAAATACACTGCCAATGACCAAAGCACACTGAAAATCAGTACAGAGGAGAATTTCATACGCTCAGCAAAAGCCCCCACAATCAGGGCAGGAGTAATGATTGCGAACGTCATTTGAAACATAAAGAACAGGGATTCTGGAATATCACCCGACAAGCTGTCGCGTTGCATCCCATCCATAAAGACCCGGCTGAAATCACCAACCCAGGCACTGCCCTCGCCAAAACTCAGACTGTAACCCACGATGAGCCACAACAGCGACGCCACACAGGCAATGGCAAAACATTGCATCAGAACAGACAATACGTTTTTGGAGCGCACCAAACCCGCGTAGAACAGTGACAGTCCAGGCAAGGTCATAAACAACACCAGGGCCGTTGCCGTTAACATCCAGGCGGTGTTCGCACCGCTCAGACCATCGTCAGCCATCACACCAAATGACATGCCCATGAGAGCCGCCAAAACACTTATTTTTTTCATAGTCTCTTTCCGCCAAGCTTGAAAGGTGCGCGTTCTAGTCTTGGATGGATACCAACGTATCATTCACCGACACGCACCAACACACCAAATAAAGCACCAAAATATTTCTTTATAATTCAGCGAGTTATAAATCTCGCACTGTTTTGGAGCCGCAAACCGAACATTATTGTGCACAGCGCTTTTGCTTTTCTCAAGACAAAAGCCCGCATCCAATTACACCAATCGTAAAAAAGTTTAATTTTGCACAGACATGGTTCAATAAATTGGCTTGCGCACCATTTTGGAACCCGTTTTTAGAGACGTAAAAGAGGAAAACACCATCAGAAATAAAGCTATAACGCCCGTAAAGTCTGTTGAAGGTTTTTGAGACTACGACGCCACTGAGAGGCCGAAACAGGTGTGCCTGCATACTGCTCAAGCTCAAATAACCGGGCAAATTCAGACACTGCACCGGCAGTTTTAGGGTGTTTTGCAGACAATGACGATGACACTCTTGAAGCAAATTCACCGATGGGCTCATCGGCAGGACGGATCCACCCCTTGCGCTTGAGCAAGCGCTCAAATCGAGCACATTGTCGCAACGCCAGAGACTTCGGCTCAGGCCGAGCCCGCCACCACAAGTGCAGGCTCATCAACAATAACAAACCGCCACCAGCCAGCAGAATAAACAACACTAATTTAAGAGGGCTAACGCCACCCAACCAGCGGTTGAGAAGCTGGTTTTGTGCTTCACTGTCAAAATTGATAACCGCTTTGTGCCAGCGATAATTGAGCGCATCCCACTCCATTCGCAGCTGACCAATCCATTTCAGGTGCCGATACCTGCCCAAAGACATGGCTCCTTCGACCATATCTGACTGCAACTCTCCAAGACTGCTTTGCACCCGATTCGGAGCCACTGCTGCGGTCGGATCCACTCGCGTCCAGCCCTTACCCTCCAGCCAGACTTCAGCCCAGGCGTGGGCATCGTATTGATGCACCACCAGATAATCCTCTACCGGGTTATATTCGCCCCCCTGATACCCGGCCACCACTCTGGCGGGGATGCCCCCGGCACGCATAAGGACCACAAAACTGCTGGCGAAATGTTCACAAAACCCTCGCTGGGTCTGCCAGAGAAACTCGTCCACACTGTCTCGCCCCAAGGCTGGAGGTTCAAGGGTGTAGAAAAAGTTGTCCCGATAAAAGGCCAAAACCCGATTCAGATACTCTTGTTCCGAGTCACTTTGCTGACGCCACTCAGCCGCTTTTGCCAGCGACTGCGGGTTGTAGCCATCCGGTAATGCTAATTCCAGTTTGCGCTGTCGGGGGCTCAACGACTCAGGCTGCAGACGGTAATCCAATTGTGATGTCACTTCATACTGCAGTCGCTGATGCACCGGCTGACGACGCAACAGGGTAAAATCGCGGGTCACCCCATAGAGAGGGTCCTGTTCAAACTCCACAGGTACCATCAAACTGTACAACCAGGATTGGTGGCTGGCTTCCATAATGATGTTGTATGTCAAAGGTTCAGAAGCATCATCACCCAACAACTCTGCATCGTTTCGCCAATCTGACTTTGGTCCCTGCTGCCAATTGACCAAAGCTCCCTCGCGATAACCCCAGTTACGCCCCTTGATCTGACTCCAGCTTCGTCCATCAAAGTCAGAAAACACCAATCCACGCCAATACAATTGATCCTGCGGTGGGCGCGGCCTTTCGAAACTGACTCTGAAGGCTACCCCACCTGCGCGGGACAAGCGGGAAAAATCACCCGGAGACATACTGTCACTGACCCCGGTTTTGGCCGATTGAGTGGGACTGGGAACAGACCAAAGTGATCCAAAGCGAGGCATCACCAAAAACAGCAGAATCATCAGGGGCACAGTATGCAGGAACAATCTTCCGGCCAATCGCAGTGAGCGCCACGGCCGCTCATGCCCTGTTGGTTGATGCATACTGAGCATGGAACTGATCGCACACCACAGACATACAGCGCCATACAGACACGCCAACAGGGTCTGACTGAACAGAAACTGCACCCCGATCAAAAAGAACGTGAGATAGACCAGAAGCAAGGCATCTTTGCGACGCTGCATCTCAAGCTGTTTGAGTAACAAGGCACAAATCAGCATGGTGACCATGGGCTCCAGCCCCAGCAGGCGTCCAAACGACACAAACAAACCTGCGACACAGACCACCACCATCAGTGTCTTGACCCATTTTCCCGGCATGGGCCATCGCCCGCGGAATTCCTGCAGCCGCCAGATCAACACCAGAGTCCAGAGTCCCATCAGCCAGGCCGGCAGAACCAGCAGCATGGGTGCGATGGCCAGTCCCTGAGCCGTAATCAGCCACAGCAAACTGTTGCGGGGCAAAAGGTAGCGTTCGGTACCACTCATGGCGCTGCTCCAGACGGAGCCCGAAACAGAGCCAGAGTTTTCAGCATCTGATGTTTATGCTCCACCCCAACGGATGGAGAAATCGTCTGACCCGGCAAGCGCAAACCGTATGGCTGCTGGGTGGCGGATAATTTGATCACCCAATAACACAGGCGGGACAATCTGGCCTCTGTACTCAACCCCTCAAGTGCCTCCCAATCGAGCCACAGGCTTTTCTCCCGATAACTGGCGTATTCCTTACTGTACAACCCCTGCCCTCTGGCATAGTGTTTCCAGGCGATATGCTTGGGCGACACGCCCGTCTGATAGGGTTTAAAACCGTAAAAGTCCTCGGCACCCGCCTCCTCCAGTCGCTCTCCTTCATGAGAAGCCGACTGGCTTAACGGGATATCGCCGGCAACCGGTTGGGGGTAAACCAGAATGGGAACATCGAGTACCAACCAGCTCCAGCAACGGATAATTCCCAAAGGATAAAAACTCTCCACCATCAGTCGTGGTGGTTGATACCAACCTCTGTGTTCACCAGGTGTAAACAACTTCACCATCACTGAGTGTTGATTCAGCAAATCGACGGTTGTGGCACGCCCACCATCAAATTTGAGGGTAATGCTTTCCTTGTCGGTAGATTTGCGACAGGAGACACGGATCTCGATCTCGCCATCCTCTCCCACAAAACAGGGATCAGTACGTGTACCTTCGACGAGCAATCCGGACATATTGAAAAAAGTATGATGAATGCTGACTACAAACAAAGCTGTCAGAAAAAATGCCAAGCCAAGAATTACGTTGTTCTCATAGTTGGTCCCGGTCAACCACAACAGCACCACAACCGCAAGAAACCCCAACCCAGCACGTGAGGGAACAATAAACAAACGCTTATTGGTTAATCGATGAGCACGGGCAGGCTTAAGACGAGGAAGCATCCAGGCCTTAAAACGTCTATCCAGAGACTCGCGCAAGGCTCCGAAAACAGGAAATTTAGATGCTGAATCAATAGGTTGCGGCATAAAGTTACTATAACCGATCAACCCTGGCCGTTCATCTGTAGACACTCAACTTTACCAATCACTCGACAATCTGCGGGCTCCGTTCGCAAGACAAGGAGCTTCAGGTCATTGACAGACAAACTTTGCTGCAATATTTGATAATATAGCGACCAAATCAGTACTCACCGATCCGGAAACCAAAAACCACCGGACACTCTAATCAGGCGAATTTTATGGCTGTACACTCTGGCGACCGCGAACACTGGGAAAAAATTGCATTTATTACCGCACTCTGTGAACGCCACATCCCCAATTACGCACTGTATTGCGAGACCATTGAGGCTCCGGAACAAGCCACTCAGCTGCGCAAGATTCTTAATAAAGTCTGGGAGTACCTGGCAGGACAGCTCAACTCCATGAAGAATCTTGAAAAAGCCCTGCTCCAACTCGAGGAACTGACCCCCGAACCCGCCGAAGAAGATGGCTACGGGGTCTACCCCGCCCTGGACTGCTGCCTGTTACTCACCAGTGCCCTGCAAATGATTCTGGATGACAGCGCGGATGATATGGAGGCAGCCGAAGGCCTGTCACTGGCTACCGTGAGCCAGTTTATTGCGCTGTCTGAAGGATTGGAGGAATTCGACCCGTTGGAACAACAGCACGAACTCTACGACCAGGAGATGGAGCTGCAACAGTGGCTAAAAACATGCCTGAGTGAGAAAAAGGCACAACCTGAGATCATTAAACAATTGCGCAAACAGCTCTCAGAATTTGACAGCAGCAATTTGGGCATTGCTCTTTAAGTTATATTTGAAGCTTAGGGGACTTACCTCAGGAAACTGGCGCAGCAAGTGCAGATCTACGCCGGGTAGAAGCTTGATCAGAGCTTCCAGCGTGATCATGCAGTCGAAAGCTCTCAATCACAAACAAAAAGTCGTTGCGAAACCGGGCAAAATCGCCACATCCCGCCCAGCAATAAATCGAATAAAAGCGCTTCCTGCCCTCGTACACGGCCAACAGATAATGAGTCCCGTTACTTAAATCCCAAAGGATAAACTCAGAGAGAGACAGCGGCCAACCGGTGGTCTCTGCAAACCTCGGCTGACAGGATTGAAGAATTTCGCAATTAGTAGATTGGGAAACAGCAGACTTCAACACCGCCTGACTGTAAGAATAATGACTTGGTGAAGGATCAAAATCCGACTTAGCCTGTGGAATCACAATACAGAACGCCAGTCCCTGAGCATTGCCCGCCTGGATGGTAGCTTTGGGGTTCAGGCTGTCGAACTGGCTCCACCCCTTGGGAAACTCCAGTGATTCCAGCTGGTCAGGCGACTGATTGCATGGCCTTTGACCCGCAACATCGAACTGTATTTCTACGGACTCGATGGTGCTGTAAACCCTTGAGTGATTTTTCAGTATTCCGCTGTGCCAGCCCAGGCCCCATAACAACCGCACCATAGACTTGGCCTGAGTTGAGGTTAGCTGTTGCTTGATCGTTGTCGTGGGCTGTCGGAATAACGCACTTAACTGCTTATCCTTCAGCTGAAAGTGTTTCTTTAGTGCTGATATGGAATCTTCAAGGTCAGCTCGAGGCTTAACCAGCGGAATAAACACAACTGAGAAATCAGGATCTTGCATCAGTTCGCGTCCGTTACTGTATTCGTAGTTGATGAATAAGAACTGATGAGTGAGAGTTGATGATAATAATGTCGGACGTTCTTTCTATCACGCATATCTGCAGCGTGTATTAACACCCCATTATCCACACCTGACGCACCCACAGGGGTCCCTTTTTCAATAGGAATGTTGGCAATATTTATTCCCTTTGGATGATCCTGATTCACCAGCACCACCTTCATTACGGTAGGTAAATAATACCCTTGAGAACTGAAGAAACTGTCGTAATTCCTGGCTTTCACGCCATAAAGAATGAAGGCATTTTTGCCATCAAAGTTATACACCTGAAGGTAATGTCCATCGTATAAGTCAGTGATTTCCGACTCTGACTTTTTCGACAGGACACCAGAGGTGTATAGATTCATTGCACTAAGCTCAGCAAAGTCATCTCTGGCGTCGATTTCAGAAATGATTTCTCCATCTACATTTTCGAGAACAATTCTTTTCTTCCAGTGCTCACGTTGCTGAGACAAAAGACGCACATAGAGTAGGTCGTCAAAGCGATAGGATTCAGAGACATCTTCGCCGAGGTAGGCTCTGCGTTGTCCAGAGTCATAATTCGATGCTGCCCCGGACCAATAGGTATAGGCCTGGTCTTTTCCGGAATTAATTCGCGCCAGATAATGAGTGATTTCAGCTGTGCTATGGTCTTCAAATACAGCAAGGCCATTACCGGAGAAAGGATCGACCTCCCGCATATGGCTTGTTAAATCACGATAGGAAACACGATTTTGATAGCCCGAAGTAAAGTAAGGGTAGACGAACTCCGTGGCAACACGATCAATCGTGTCAAAGTGAATCAGATCCTTGTTATAGATATTTGAAATACGCAGAAGATAACTGTACGTGGCGGACAGAATTCCCACAGACACCAGCGTGATCAAAATGTATCCGCAAACCCGCCAGAAGGATACATCCACTCCCAGCTGAGCCAATACCCAGGTGAGTACTGCAAGGGCCAGCATCAACAATGCCAACCCAAAGACCATTACCATACCCATAGTACAATGCTACCTAACAAACTGCAGAGTTGTCAGAGCAACATAGATGCACGACGCGTTAAATCTGAGATCATGTGAAACATTCTGAAAAACATCGACCGAATCAGGCTCAATGTCATATTAGTGGTTTTTGTAATAGTCACGCCAATCATCTTGGCCATTCGCTTTAGCAGACGCCCTACCCAATAACCCACTTTTTTTCCAATAGCATGGCCTTGATGCATCAAGTAAGCCATACGATCCAGCAGAGTAAATGTTGTCGTCCCAGCGCCTACAAGGCCAATGAAAAGCACATTGGCTACTTTTTTCAGCACCCATAACAAAGCGGCATTAAAGACTTTTAATGTGTTTAACGTCAACGACACCGGACCGTCAGACTTAAGCCAGCCGGTAATTGTGCTCTCAAGCAGTTTAGGCTCGTTATAGCTTTTCAGAATTGACCAGTTTCCGTCAGACTTTCCAACACTTTCTACATAGGTTGCGCAACTGTGATACTTCGCAGGATTTTGCGCCATATTACAGGCCAGCCGGTAATCGCCCCGATCATCCGTCATGTGCACAAAGGGCCAGGTCGGAACCATCGGAACAGGATCCAAATTGTGATAGACCCGATAAATATTTTTACTGCCAACCCTATTACTACAGGCATCGGAGAAGAGCGACAAACCAGGTCGCGGACCACCAAAGGTATAAAGATTAACCTGCACCTTGATATTGGATGAGAGCCAATCCGCAACCAGTGATGCCAACGCGCCCCCCAAACTGTGCCCCACACAGTGAACTGTGTGAACGCCTCGCTCTGTCAAATTAGCTGCGAACTCTTTCAACTGAGGAAGAAAGGACTGAAAGGTATCGAAGAACCCCTGATGCACCAGACCACCAGTGGATGCGCGTTTAAGACCTGCGTTTAAATCGGTTAAGGCATCAAAGCCACTCGCAGTCCCCTTTAATGCGACAAACGCTTCTTTTTCAAACTGGGGGCCCTGTCCATAAGCCGTTATGCCCATGACATGAGTGGACTTAAGGAAAATAATACCGCCGGTAGTTCCAGTCAAAGCCACGGAGGAAGCAAGTTTGCCACCCGCACTCTTCTTGGGATTGGTTGAAGCCTCACCCAACTCCATATCTTTCTTGTACTTGAAGATAAAGCCTTTTTGAGTCGCCTCGTTTTTGACAGAATAAATATTATTCGCCAAAGCAGCAGCATAGTCGGGTGTGAGAGTCATCCCTGTTCTCCAGTCATTATCAAAATTCAGTCATTCTGATGATGTAACAACCATCCGAACCAACTTCATATCAGAAATAGCCGCTCACCAGGTGCAATTTGTCACCAGTAACGTACCGTAGTCTTCTACCAGACGCAGCTCATCAGAGATTTCGCATTTAAGTTTGAGATTCTTGCCGCCCAGTTCAGAGTTTTCATCCCCGTCACGTTTTGTATTACTCCAGATTTCATAACTTTCACCATCCACACCAACTGAAATGGATTGAGATGCGACAAATTCAGTGAAAGGAATCAATTTTGACGCTGAAGCCTGATGCAATGCATCAAAATGGAAATGTCCATTTTCATCAGACACCGTAGATTCTGTGTTCTCTTTTTGCCATTCAGAGACTCTGGTGACTGTAGCGCCCTTCAATGGCTCTCCATTGAAGGTCAAATATCCAGAAACCTCAGAAAATACACAGGCGTTACCTGCACCGAAAATAGACATACCAAATCCATTAGCTGATAAAAAAACAAGGCTTAACAATACTGTGAATTTTTTTAACAATTTAACCACCTATCAATACTGTTGGACAACCCAGTACGATCTTGCCACCATGAGCCGTGCTATCCCCCAACCGGGCGGCAGGTTTACCCTGAATCAATACGGTCGAACTACCAGAACACACCGTATCTGGTGGCCCAATACAAACACAAGTGCTGCCCACAGTTGCTGAGGGCAAAAAACCAATAATCACCGTCGGTCCACCCGGTGACACAATCGGACCGCCGACATGAGGTACGGTTCCTGTCACCATCGGACATACATGCATATCTGTAATTCTGGACGCTGGTTTTCCCATAACTGTTTTCCCAAATCGTTACCACTGCAAGTTGTCACATCTGTTAAGTCGAGTTTGTCAAACCCTTACGCCTAAAAACTGACCTTTCTGAAATGGTGGCGCCCCTAACTGAAGCCCAGCCTGGACCACAGGCTGGTCAGACCAAGCCATTTCCACCTTCAGCAAGATTAACCCCCTGCTTGATAAAGCGCAGCATACCTTCAGCAGGATCATCCATGTTCACCAGCCCTCCAGCCAGAGTCACACTACCCGCGACTGCATGTGCATAAAGATACTCAGGAGGATTAACCTCCGGCTCTCCCGGCTCTGACATACTACCGGTCGACCAGCTTGCTGCCGTTGCAGCCCAACTGGCAGGGGTTTCATAGCGGGTTTTTTCAGCAAGCTCTTTACAGCGGAGACGGTTTTCTTCAGTCGGTTTTTTCGCCCAGGCCTCCGCCGCAATCAGTGCCGCCGCGTTTAATTCGTCCGTCTCCGGTGTCTGCGTTTGACGGGTCGCCAGACAAGCCCACCACACGGCTTCACGCTTGGGAAGGCAATGGGCGAGAAACTTAATCGCATCGTAATGACACTCGGCTTCAACCAATGCCATCAAACCTCCAGGAGGGTTTAATTCCGGGTGCAATACTTCAGCAGCCTTATCCTCTAATTCGAAGTGAGTCATTAATTCACCAGCATTTACAGCGGCCACTTTTACCCAATCATTCATCAACTTATATCCTTTGATCTGCCCTGCCAACCAGAAACTGGTCTAGCTTTTATAGCTAACCCCAATCAATTGATTTTGGTCAAAGCCCCCTTCAACGTTAAGACTCCCCCGGCTTTAACAGTGCTCATGGCACTGGCCTTACTATCGATCTTGGCTGCTTTGAGGGTAATTCCTGCCGGATCTATCTTGATGCTACTACCACCCACCTTGAGGGTAATAGACGTCTTTGAGGTTATTTTAATTGCTCCCTGAACATCTACAGTTTGTGTTCCTTTGCTAACGGTCTTGCTTTCATTACCCTTGGAAACAGTAATCGATCGATTATTGACCACTTCCAGAGATTGATCATTTTCAATCTTTCCTGATTGGTCGTTATGGATCAGGAAATTGTGGTCTCTACCTGCCTCCATATAAATTTCTTCTTCACCAGGCTTATCATCAAACTTAAGCTCATTGAATTTACTGTCGTCAAACTCTGTCTTCCAACCGCTCTGAGTTGACGTATATTTCGGCCCGGTATTTGTACCATTGTAAACTGCACCAGTGACCAGAGGCCTTTCAGGATCACCATTAATAAAAGTAACAACAACCTCTTGATCTTTTCTCGGAACGAAATTGGCTCCCCAATTTTTACCTGCATAGGATTGAACAACCCTGATCCAGCAAGAGTTCTGCCTGGAATTCCAGGGAAACACAACTTTTACTTGAGTAAAGGTATCCTGACCTCCACTGGTTGGATTAGCTCTAACCTCTTTCACAGTAGCCAGCTGAGGGTGATGAATCTGTTTGGCAAAACCTGACGGATCAGGTCTGGGAGTTACATCCGAAGGCACACAAATGAATTCGTTCTTAAAAGAGGTCTCACGATTATTTCCATCAGACGCAACCATCTTTACCTGCATCAGCAAGTAATTTCCTTTTTCACTGGAGATTGGATGCTCAAGCGTGAATTTTCCGCCCGCGGCAAAATCGACCACATCACTGGCACCACGCCCTACATCAAAACCCATTTCCTGAAACTCGAGCGCTCGATCAACAACCTCTTTATTTACGCCATCGTTAAATTTATGCTTATTTTCGCCATCTATTTCAAATTGATATCTTCCATAACGCTGCGTTTTATAACTGCTAACGTCATTCAGATTGTTTTTTGTGCTACCACTTTTCAGATTATCTTTTGACGTGGTGAATTCATTGTAATCTTTGAATTCAAAACCACCGGTATGATAGGAAAACTCTCTCTGCCAACGATGCACAGTGCATTTATCAGGTTGACTGCCGCCACCATCATATTCAATGTCTTGCTTGCAGCAGTCAAAGTAATCTTTAATTCCATCGGTAAGGATAAGCTCATGCTTACCTTTAGTGTGCTTGAAGTAATAACTTATGCCCTCTTCTGCCATCAATCGATGGACAAAATCATAATCACTTTCATCAAACTGAACACAATATTCACGATTATCAGTATGCTGCTTGTCGACTTTGATGCTATATGAAACAACCTTTTTATATTCACCTAAAACCTCCTCGATTATGCTTTTAACACTTTTCGAGTGAAACACTCTATTTTTGGCACCCAGAGTCAAAAACCAAAAACCGGGAACGACTGTCGCCCGATAACATCTCATACCACTGGCATCAACATCATAACAAGCAAATTGATTCACATACCCATGAATGATTCGGGGATTATCTTCGCCATTATTATAAATTGATAAGGTAAGAGCATGACCGACAACATCCTGTTGTTGTATTTCATGGTCATCAGAAAATAACTCGACATCGAATCTGAAGAGATCAGAGACAAATTCCTGGCCGGAAAGATAAGTAGCGATAAATTTTGATTCACCCAAGTGTGAATCTACGCGTATTAGTCGATGATCCTGGCTTAAGATAGGCATAACCTTGTTAATCTTCCCTAATCAATTTCATGGTTAAGATGCTTTTATCGTCAATCGTCGATTGAGCCCTAATGAGCACCAGCATTCAAATCTTATACTTCAAAATTTAGAGCAGTTCACTGATTTTATTAACAATACGATTAGATAACACAAGAATCGATATCTATAACAAAAAGACGAACTGCACAATCGCCAAAAAGCCGGACATCCGCTAAACAGCGGAGCCCGGCTTTCGGATAGCAGACCGTTATTACAGCGGAGTAGCAGTAGTAAGGTCGTAACCAACACGCATATTGGCAGTGTTTTTGTTGGTTTTATCAGCGTGGGTCAGATCTGCTTCGATCTTGGCAAAGCTGATAGAAATAGCTTCTTGTGGTGGACCACCGGCAGAAGCGTTTACGGAGTAGCTGGAGATAATAGAGTCTTCCAGTTTGTACACAGCGTACTTCTCAACAGAGTTAGCACCAGTTTGTACAACGTGAATTTCAACAGGAACACCTTCATCGCCAGTTACAGAAGCCTTGAACAGACCACCTGAAGAAGAATCCAGAGGCTTGGAGAAGCTGACTTCGCTCAGGCTTGGGCGAGTTGCTTCACGGTTAGACATAGCACCAGCTTCCATGGTAATGCCACGGCCTACACCAAAGTTAAAGGCGTCCACTTCAATCCAGTCTTCGTAGCCTTTAGCGGTTACGTTACCTTTGGTTGCCAGGTTATTAAAGTTCATGTAGATAGCCATTAATGAAATCCTCTTTCTATTTGGTTTGACTTTTAATTAAGCTTGAATCAATGAGCTTGACTCAATCGTCTATAAACCAATCAAATCCACGACTTCTTGCGAAAATGTATTCGCGGCTTTTGATTTGGCAATGCGTCCATCTGAGGAACGGAAAGAATTTAAACAAATATTTTTTTATTTAAAAACCCTGAATCCACACTTTTAAATCCACTCTGACACCATTTATACAACGAACAGCCTTCGATTATTTTTAAACCTTTGACAAATATTTCCGTCGACTCTGTCATTAAAGTGTTTTAAGACAATTTCAACACAATCAGAATGGATCTAATAAAAACGACTCTGACACTATTTATCAACGAAAACCTCATTATTATTGGCCATTCCTCTCCTGGATCCACAAATAAACAGAAGTAAAATCAAAGAAAGGGAGAAAACCAGAAAAGAATCAATCAGAAAAACTGTTATACAGAGTCATGCCGTTGACACAAAACAGAACCACCCAGAAATAAGCAAACTTTCAAACATGAAAAAAACTAACACTTAAGCATTAACTTCTTCTTTTTCCTTTTTAGTCACTTTTTTGGGACGACCTCGCTTCATTGGCCGAACGGGCCGATCTGCAATTTTTTCTATCCGATCCTTAAACGCATCACCACCAAGCACCTGGCCGAGCTTGATGGTTTCTGCAATGTAATTCAAAAGACGCTTATCAAACTCGTAACGAAAAAGGCGACTGTACTCATTAGCGCGTTCTTTCTTTGTTTCACCCAGAGCTTTATATAACTTGTGATCTTTAAGCAAATGATCCCGTTGAATGCCAGTATTATGACGAAAACTGGACCAGCGATAATCCCTGGGTTCTTCCACCAAATTCTGAAACATCGGCTTTAGCTCGACATAGCGACAACAACTCAGAAGATAGGCATCAGAGTCGATCAAACTGGACTTGTAACGCCCACCCCAAAGGGTTCCGGAGCGTTTGTAACGGTGATTGGCATACTGCACGTAGCGACGCCCCAGAGATTGCATCATTGATGAAATGGCTTGGGGAACTCTGGGTGTAGCGACAATTTGAATGGAACCAGGCAAGAGCACATAAGCATGAACATCGACCTGATACTGATCGGCAGCCAACTTTAAACTGTGTAGGTAGAACTCGTAATCTTCATCGTCGAAGAAGCAGTTCAGATTATTATGGCCTACCTGAACGATATGCTGAGGAATGTCGACAATATTAAAACGCGGAAGCCTGGCCATGAGCGTTGTGTAATCCTTACAATTTATTCCCTGAGGTCTTGCTCTTCAGTGCCGCAGCATTATGCAAAAACCTTATAAATTTTTCAATTGATGTTATCTGGCACTTTAGTATTAGTTCTTCCAATTTGATATTGAGATTTAAGTCACACTCATCGTTGCAGTGATTACAAAACGGATTAAATCGCGCAATTTAACCAAAAAGAGCTTCATACACTTTGATCTTCTACGTTAGAATCGCCTCTGTAAATTCAGGCTTAAAATTTTAGGATGTACTTTTAAGGACGTCTTTTTAAGTTTAATAGCGTATTTTAAGGACAGCCCCAGCAAATCGGACTTGTGAAATGCCTTCTACATTACCACCACGTATTGCCATCAATGGACGAACTGATATCGGTCAGGTCCGCAACGAAAACGAAGACAATATCCGATGGTACAGCCATCCAAAACTCCCCTTTGGGTATGTCGTCGTTGCTGATGGAATGGGTGGCTATACCGGTGGCGCCAGAGCCAGCTCAATCGCCGTGAATTGTATTGGACAACATCTCGAATCCTTAATAAGCCCCACATTCCAATCCTGCACTCCACAACAACAGGAGCTGATGATTCAGTCTTCACTGATTGAAGCTATCAATACGGCCAATCAGGAGATCCTGGCAGAAAAGCAAATCAATCCACAGCTGGGTCATATGGGTACCACTGTCGCTATGGCGGTTATCTGGGAAAGTCAGGTGACCATTGCACACCTCGGTGACTCCCGTGTTTACCTCTGGGACAAACAGGGTTTCGTACAGCTGACCAAGGATCACAGCCTGGTTCAGGAAATGATTGACAGTGGCAGCCTGAATGAAGATCAGGCAAGAACCAGCGATATTCGCAACCAGATTACCAAAGCCCTCGGTGTAACCGCTTCGGTCGATCCAACCATTAACAATTTCCAGCTGACACAAAGCTGCCTGATGATGCTCTGCAGCGATGGTCTGACCGAGTATCTCGATAACGGCCAGCTTGACTATGTGTTGTCGACTCATCGCCCCGCACTGGAGTGTTGCTATCGGCTAATTGATGATGCCAACCTTCTGGGCGGCAAGGACAACATCAGTGTTGGCATCATCGAATACACCGCCAATCCGGCAACGGGTGAAACCGTTGATAACCCGGCAGCACAGTTTATCCCTCCTGCTGCTCCCGACGGAGAAGACGTCACCATCAGAAAACATGCTCAGTAACCTGCGCATCAACATATCTTCTGAGCATATTAATCTTATTCACCCTCTGTACTACATTCATTCTAAGTACAATCGCATAGACGCAAGGCAACTATGACAATGGAAAGTCAGACAATGGACAGTCAGACATCAAACGGCATCAATCCTCTGGTCATTGAAGACAAAAAGGGAAACCGTTATCTCATAAGTTCACAAGTACCTGCTGATTTACCTGCGGGCATGTCACCTGAACACTTTCGCACACCAGGAGAATACTCCTCCTTTGTTTCCCTGTTGTCCGATAAAGGCAAGAGCAAGCTCAACACGTCACTGGGCAAAAACCACTACAAGACGGCAGAAGCCCTGATCATGCAGGGCGATTATCAGGTATTTAAATTCAGCCCCGGCCAATCTTTACCCAAAAGCCTTGGCCATGATCAAGACAAGGATCAAAAAGACGCTGAGGCTCCCATAGGCGTCGTCAGTGCCAAGGGTAACAGCGGCAAAGGAAAAGACAGCTCCGCCCAAAATGCCAAACTGCCTGTCGAAGAAGTCGTGATAAACAGATCATCCGGTCCGCAGAGCAGCACACCGAAAAAGTCTTCTGCCAACAACAGCTCACAAAAGAGCAAGCCGGCCGACAACAAACCTGGGGACAAACCCGCAACCAAAGACACCCCCTGTGAAGGTGATCCCGTCAGTATGGTATCCGGTGAAGAACTGCTGCCACTGACCGACTTTACCCTGCCCGGCCCGATTCCTTTCCGCTGGGAACGCACCTACCGCACCAGTAACCCTGAAGATTTCGGACTGGGTCACGGTTGGACCCATCCGCTGTGCGAACGTCTGACCATCGACAATGGCTTCGTCTATTTCCATACGCTGGAAGGACGTTCTGTACGATTTGTACAGCCCGTCATCGGCCACAGCCGCCGCAATCGCAGCGAGAAGATGACGCTGCACCGCCAAAGCGAACACAACTATCAGGTTTTCCAGAAAGACGAACCCCGCCGCACCTTCCGCGCTGACGGTATCAGCCAACACCTGCCGCTGGCGGAGTTACGGGACGACTTCAATAACAGCATCAATGTCGATTACCTGAAAGGCAAGCCCAACAAGCTGATCACATCCTGGGGCAGAACACTGGAATTCCACCACGACGATCAAGGGCACATCACCGAGATTCACAGCGCTCATGGCTGTGAGGACGTCCCTACCCTGCTGGCGCGATACGCGTACGACGAACACAACGACCTGATTGAAGCAGAGGATCAAAGCGGTTCATCCGAGCACTATCAATACGACAATCACATCATTCTGCAGCGCACCACCCACGCCGGAGTGAACTTCCTGTTTGAATGGGATCAGCACACTCCTGACGCCCGCTGTCAGCGCCAGTGGGCCGACAACGGCGCCTACGATTATCGTTTCAAATGGCAACCCAAACGTAAAATCAGCTACGCCACCGACGGCAATGGTAAAACCCGGGAATACCATTTCGACGAGAACGGCAAGGTCGTTAAAGAAGTGGATCCGGAAGGCGGCATCACCAAGCGTCTGTACGACAGCTATGGCCACCTGTGCAGCGAAACCAACCCTAACGGTCAAACCACCTATTATCGCTACGACACTCTGGGCAATATCACCCGCATTACCGATCCACTGAACCAGAGCACCCGCATTCGCTACAACTCGCAGGGCCTGCCTGCGCTGATCACCGACGCCCTCGGCAACCACTGGCAGCGCCGCTATAACGCTCAGGGATTGTTGACCGAAACCCGCGACCCTATGGGGAATACCTGGCGCTACGACTACAACGAGCGCGGCCAGCTGGAAACCCTGACCGATCCCGAAGGTGGCAAGCGCAAGCTGGAATGGAACAGCCAGTTTGAGCTGCTGAGCCAAACCGATCCGGATGGACGCAAGACCGAATACAGCTACGACCACTGGAGCCGCGTCAACAGCGTCACCGACCCCGCTGGCCAGACGACCCGCTACAAGTACGACAACGCCGGTCGCATCACACAGGTGACCGACAGTAAAGGTGATGTCACCAGCCTGCGGTACAACGAAGCCGGTCAGGTCACCCACCACACCGATGCCAGCGGACGCACTACCGAATACCGTTACAGTGGTTTTTCCCAGGTTGAAGAGCGCCTTGATCCAAACGGCCAGACCTTCCGCTATCAATACGATCAGGAACGCAACCTGATTGGTCTGATCAATGAAAAAGGCGAGCAATACCAGCTCAAATACGACGGCAACGAACGCCTGATTGAAGAAATCGGCTTCGACGGCCGCCAGCAACAATACCGCTATGACGCCGCTGGACACCTGATCGAACATCGCGACATGGATGTGATCACCCAGTTCCAGCGCGACCCTCTGGGACGCCTGCTGCGCAAGAGCAACAACTCCGGCGATGTGGCGGACTTCCATTACGACGCTCTGGGACGCCTGACCGCGGCCAACAATCAGGATGCGTTTGTCCGCTTCCAATACGATGCCTCAGGCCGCCTCGTGGCGGAACACTGTGACAACGACGTCTCGGACAGCAGCCACAGCCTGAACCACCAGTACGACAAACGCGGCTGGCGCATCGGCACCAGCTCCGACGACCAGCATGTCCGCTATCAGCATACGCCAGGCGGGCAACTCTACGGCGTCGATCATAACGGCAAGCCGGTCATCCGCTGTGAATACGATCAAACCGGTCGCCTGAGCCAGCGCACTCAGGGCTCGCTCACCAGCCACTACGACTACGACCCCATGGGTCGACTGGTTCAGCAACGGGTGAACGGACAAGCCAAAGACGATCCGGTCATCCAGCGGGACTACAAATACAACGCAGCCGGCAATCTGGCACAAATCGAAGACCTCCTGCGCGGCCTGACCCACTACCACTACGATGGCAACGATCAGTTGACGCAGGTCGATGGCGCCATCAAAGAGGCCTTCGACTTCGACCCCGCCGGCAACCTGCTGAAAAGCAACGACGGCGAAGCCCAGTACGATAAAGGTAACCAGCTGCGCCTGCACGGCGACCGCCATTTCAGCTACGACAAACGCGGCAACCTGATTCAGGAGAATCGCGGCAAGCAGCAGTCCTTACAGGCAAACTACCAATACAACGGCTGGAACCAGCTCACCAGCGTCGAAAAAGACGGCTTTAAAACCTACTACCAATACGACGCCCTCGGCCGCCGTATCGGTAAAACCGTCACCCACATGAAATCCAAGCAGCAGAAGAAAACCACCTTCTGCTGGAACGGCGACGTGCTCTGGTCAGAAACCAACCACACGCCCAAAGGCACCCAGAGTCAGCATTACCTGTTCGAGCCCAACTCCTTCAGACCGCTGGCCCTGATCAAAGACGACCAGATCCACCACTACCATCTTGACCACCTCGGCACCCCGCAGGAAATCACCGATGAAAGCGGCGCCATCGTCTGGCAAGCCCAGTACAAAGCCTACGGCCAACTGGCGGGATTCGCCGACAAACCCGGCATCTCCAACCCCCTGCGCTTTCAGGGACAATACTTTGATAGCGAAACCGGCCTGCATTACAATCGCCACAGATACTACGATCCGAGCGTTGGGCGGTTTATTCATCAGGATCCGGTTGGGTTGTTGGGGGGTACCAATAACTATCGGTATGCGCCGAATCCGGTTGGGTGGGTTGATCCTTTTGGGTTGACGTGTAAAGAGAATTCTTGGAACACATTCCAAAAGAATACGAAAGGACATTTTGCAAATAGCTCGGATGCTGCAGCAAGCTATCAGGAAATGAGGCGAGTTAAGGCGATGTCGAAGGAAGATCGCCCTGATCCATCAAAATACCTGCCTCAGTCATACATTAACGCTCATCTACAAAAGTTTGAGAGTGGGGCTTCGTATATTGTACCTACAGATATTTTAGATACCTATGGTAGAGACACTTTGGGCTGGCCTGACAACAGTCAGTTTGTAATGCCAAAAGATGAAATGAATCAGCTAATCAGCACGGCTGATGGTGATACTGCCTTTCTTGAAAAAGAGTTAGGCATACCTAAAGGTGCTTGGCAAGGTCGAGAATTAACTCAAATCATCGTTGATGACCCCGTTGCCCTTAACTTGAGAATGGCTACCGGAAAAGAAATGGGGGCAAATGATGATTGGTTGCCTGGCGGTCACTTACCAACTGGTAAATCAGAAGCTGTCATCAATAACATTCCATCCTCTAAATTCACAGAGAAGAAAATCACATGAAAGAAATAATATCCCAGAAAAAATGGGTTTATACGCTCTACAATACTGACGATGGGATGCTCTTATCCGTGGTTTGTGGCGGTGTTGCAATGTTTAATGTTGACGTCTTTCTGTCAGATGAAGATGTCAAAAACCTAAGCAAAGACGAAGCTTTATTGGATAAACTTTCTGAAAAAATCAGGAACAATCCCGAACAATATATGCACAATAGCTAATAATCTATTTCAGCCAAGGATGGTGATGGAGTCAAACTCTCAATTGAAGTAACTGTGATATAACTATGTCTAATGTTGATGCTTATGTGACTAAAGCTGACGGAAAACAGGTCAGAGTCCAATTTATTAACCAAACCTTTGATTCACGATTAAAATCTCTTGGGTTTTCATTTGACTCTAGTCTGTCTATGTATATCAAAAATACCTCTGACCAATCAGATAAAGCCAATACCTTTGCCCTACTAAGAGATTCTGGAGTCGGATTTTCTGATGGAAAAGAGTGGTGTCCTTCAGAGCTATTTGAATACTTTAGGGAACAAAAATTAATAACAGGAAAATTCAAACGAATATCCTGGAGCAACCCCAAGTCTTTCACCATAAAAGAAATATAAAAACCAATGAAGCCCATAGAACGAGACTCCTCAATTATAAATATCAATGAAGGAATTTCGCTCATTGAAAAAAGGCTAAAAGATATTACAGACTTTGAAACTTATCAAAGCTCGCTCAAGCAACTCCATTATTTACTATCAGTACTAGATGGATCCGAGCCGGACAAAAGTAAATTAGACAAAATAATAGTAGGTCATTTTGCTGTACATGAATTTGAAGAAAGTGATCCCGAGCTATCCAAAGCTCTCAAAAAGTGCCAAAACATTGCTTTCAAATTAGAAATGGAATGAAGTACTTCAAGTATTAAGCCTGTTCTCAAGTCGAGAACTCCTCTATATAAAAGGTTAAAGAATTGATGAATCAGATTCTAGAAGGCTGTAATCCAGTCAAACAGATGTAAGCCCGGATAAGCCTTCTACCTAAACCCCATCCGGCAACCTAGCCCGCATCATCTCCCTGCGATCCAACTTACGACCATCCACAATAAAGCTTCCATCACCCACCGCATGCAGCATTCGTGTTTCTTTCCGAGTGCTGTTGATTGAAGCTGCAACAGCATCCAGCACCACGATATTGTGCCTTTTGATGATTTCCACCACGGTGCATTCAATATTGGCCAGACACTCCCCGATCAGCGGGGCTTCCACATATTTCCCCTGTACCGGGGTAAGTTTGAACTTATCGAATTTGTCGGTCTCGCCGCCTGAGCAGACGCCAATACCCACGACGGTATCGATCATGTCTACGGTTGGGATGGCGATAACGCACTCGCGAGTCTTTTTGAGAGCTTTGTAGGAGAAATTCCAAGGGCCGGTGGTAATGGCGAAACGCGGGGTAAAATCCATCACCATCGTCCAGGATATGGTCATGATGTTTCTGCGATCACCGTTACGGGTGGTGATCAGAGTGACGGGACCCGGCTCTAACAGGGTAAAGGCTTTATGGAGCGGCATCGATTTCATGGCAATCTCGGTTACTCCTTAACTGTTGAAGCAGCAAGATAGAATCAAACATTAAGACGAACCAATCACCTCAAACAGACCACGCTCTCTATTGCCAGCCTAAGATTGAGAACGGAATACTCTCATCCGAGTCAGGTGAAAGACACTTATCAGCAGTGACCCAAAACCCGGATTTATTGCAGTGATCCATAATGTAAAAAACACCCACAACTCATTTTTGTCCACCACAAAATCTGTCAACATTCTTTACAACTTAACAATCTTTATCGGCTCAAGCAGTTAGAAGATGTTGATATATATACAGAATCTGTAAATGGCACACAAATTGTATAAACCTCTCGAGAATATAGTAAACGCCATTACAGAGACAAAATCATGAAATCATTCTTTGCATTTATCCTGACTCTGACCTTTTCATTGCACGCATCCGCAACGCTAATCACCGTTAACAGTACCGAATACAATGTCGAGTGGAGTATTGGCACCTTTAACGACGTTAATACCACTTACGATTTGATAAACCAAGTCTGGTGGTCCGATTCGAATCTTGCGTTTGACTTTGCCTCTGCACTAGGTTTTGTCAGTGATGGCGATATCAACGCAAACATAGGTCCGAGTTTTGCGTACGATTTAATAAACGACGCCGTTTACATTGCAGCCGCTCAAGATTCTGTTCAAGCCCCTCTTGCTAGTCTGCTTCTGAACATTTCTCAAAACCCCGATTATGAAATTGCCTGGGCGTATGTTGTCAATGAGGATAGAGAAAGCATTCCCGAGCCCACCAGCTTACTTTTGTTACTCATTGGTGCTTGTGGATTACTCCTATCCCGTAACAAGTCGCACACTTAGTTGGTTATATATTCATCCTCCCAACAAGGCATCAATTCTTCCGCCAATCAAACTCCATCTGTCTGGCTGTTTTCTCAGCCAGCTCAAGGCTGAACAGTTTTGAAACCAGATGCAGGCTCATATCGATACCGGCGGAAATACCGCCCGAGGTGACAATCCTGCCCTCATCGACCCAGCGCCGGCCTTCCACCACCGTGAGATCCGGATAGGACTGCCTAAGATCGTCTATATCTTCCCAATGGGTTGTGACCTGACAACCGGCCAACACTCCCGCCTCCGCCAGAATAAAGGCTCCAGTGCACACCGACGCTACCATCCGGGCTTTTTCTGCCGTATCCGCCACCCACTGCAGAACGTTGGCTTTTTTCAGCTCTTCGGTATGAACACCGCCCACAACAATCAACAAGTCAATATCCGGGTGGTTGGTGATGTCGTAATGTGGATTGAAGCTATACCCGCCCCGTGCACACACAGGCCCCGCTTGTTCGGCTACCAGGAAAACTTTAAACGCCTGTTCGGTATCGCGTAAGCGGTTCGCGGTTGTGAAAACCTCGAACGGGCCAGAGAAATCCAGCACCTCGGCGTTTTCATAAATGTATATTCCTACGTTCATCTCAACTCCTCATAATTCACGCCACATATTATGAGGAAACCACTCCTGACGGAAGGCTCATCCCTCACAGCTCTTTACTGGCTATATATTTCACCCTATGGCAATTGCCATACGGCTCTATCTCAAGCACATGTTGTTTTCCGACCTGAAAAGCATGAAGTGATCAACCTGCCTTTCCGTCAGTGAATTTCCGAATTGTGTTATTGAGTTCTTTTGCTAATCTTTTCTTGTGTGGCTGGTTGCAGGGACGGAACCATACCTGAACAAGGAGGTTTATCTGACCTACCCTCCTTCATGCTGTTCTGTACCGGCTTTTCAGAAGATCATGCTTTATTGACCAACCAATCGATTAATGGGTGAATTTTTCACCAAGTTGATTTTCATGGCGCTGAAGCATCCTGAATAGAGTCCTGTTTATTAATACTCAGCAGCACGTCCAAGTGCTTTGGATTCAAACCATATAAAGAGAAATGTAATGGAACGGAGTTTTCTAACCATCTTTTTATTGATGGCCCTGTTCTTTGGTTCGGCATTATCAAACGCTGAAATCGTGACCGAATCATGGATGCGTCAAGCCGGAATCTCCTGCGGTGGCGGGATGTCCGTTTCGGCGCAAGGTGAACTGGATGCGGCGGTATTGAGACGCCTGAAAGTGGCCAGCATTGATGGCAGCGGTAGCTTCCAAATGTCCAAAGCCGAATCACTGCTTAACCAGTTTAAAGAGGAAGAGAAAAAAGAATCCTACACCAACTACATCAACTGCCTGATCACGTTGATGAATATGGCTTCCAATACCAGCGGCCTGCCGCCGAAAGAAGTGATTCTAAACAGCCCAATAGCGGTTGCCTCGCTGGAAACCATCCAACGCGGGCAGCGCTTTGTGATGTCGCCCGGCGACACCATTGCCGTCAAGGATCACTCGCTTATTTTCACACTGAACAGAATCAACAAAACCATTGTCTACTTTACCTGGTCGAACTCTGAATCCGGCAAAGGTGGTACAACCGCAATCAATCAGGCGCAATTGATCAATTTGGGCGAGGCGTGCTCGCTGGTGCCCTATAAGGTAGAGGCTGATAAAGACACTGCCTCCTTTCTCTCGAATTGTTAATGCAAATCGACTTCGACATCTCCTGACAGTATGGATGTTTATGAGCCGCCCCCATCAACAGGGCTTACTGTCGATGGGCGCGCTTATAGTGCTTTTTTCAGTCGTGACGAAGACTATAGACAAACCTTCGGTTGTGTCCTGCTAGGTAAATCCCTGATCAAAAACTCTGAAACGGGATCGCAACAATATGGAAAATATGACGACCGAACTCGTTTCGATCAGGGATCATGACCGCGCGGAGGTAGAGGTAATCATGACCCTCTACGCGTGTAAACTCAGTGATCTTCTCAACCAAAACCCCATTCTCACATCGTGCTTTAATTGCATCAAAAGCTTCCTGAGGCATTAAATTGGCTACTGTTTCGGCAGTACCGATATCGAGTTCGACATGAGCGTGTTTATTGATTCGAATTAATTTTCCATCTTCATCAACGATAATAAACGGAACCGGGAATTTATTGGTCGACTCGATGAACTTTCTCGGTGGCAATCGAGAATGAAAGCCTTCGAACGCATTTACCAGCATAATCAAATGACCGGTTTTCGGGTCAGTTCTGGGAACCTGAATACAAAATACCTTCTTGGCCTCCCCGCCCGGGAAAAGGTCCCATTCTGAACTGATCTCCTCTTCGCCAGCCTTCAATCGCCGCTGGTAACTTTTCAAACGGGTTTTGGCCAGGTAGTTCATCGCTGTATAGTCCCGCTGCACAAGGTCATCAATTGAACTTGCTACCCAGAATTTAAGTGCGGCCGAGTTGGCCCAGACTATCCCATTGACCTCAAAGTCCCAAATCCAGGAAGGATGAGGGCGTTGTTCCAAAGAGTCCAGTTCATCCTGCTTCAGTAAAATCGAAGAATTGGCACAAGGGTTATAATTGCGATTTCGTCGATAGCTGGTTATCCACTCTTCAATGTGATTATCCCTAACCCCTCGATTGAAAAGATACCCCTGCCCATAGCACGCACCCGCTTCCAGCAGTACCGACCGAGCCATACAGGTTTCAATCCCTTCAACAATGCAACGAAGCCCCAGATCACTGCTTAACTGTAAAATCGCATTGATCCCCGCCATACTGGTTTTATCATTGATCAACTGTGACGTGAGCGAGTAATCAATCTTGATCTCTGAAAAGAGGTTCAGGCGTATGGTTTCCAGAGTGGAGAAGCCGGTCCAAAAGTCATCCACCGCCAACTGGATACCGAACTCCTTGATTTTGCGCAAGTTGGTGACACTGACGTCATCAAAGATCCCGGCAGTCTCGGTCACTTCCAAAACAATAGTGTCATAGTCCATCTGGTATTGACTGGCAGCGCTGATGATATCAGCGGCGAACTGTTCACTACACAGATCATGGGCAGAGATATTGATGGAGAAATGCAAACCCGGCTCAAGATGAGAGAGCCGGTCAAGAATGGACAACATCCGTTTAAAGATGTGAATGGTGAACAAATAACACTGTCCGCTTTCTTCCAGCACCGGAATAAAGTGGTATGGCAACAAATCACCGTACTGCTCATGTTCCCAGCGCGCGAGCAGTTCAAACCCGATCAACTCAAAGCTTTCAAGATCAACCTGCGCTTGTGCCACCAGATAGAATTGATCCTTGTCGATCGCGTCAAGAATCTCATCAATAGTAAAATCAGGAATCTCTTTCACCAACGATGCTGCTTGTATCAGTTGATCTGTTGACGCTTGTTCATGAAAGCTGGAATCACCCATGCATAACCTCGCAGTCATTGCCTTATGTATAAAACCCAACCTCCACTTTAGTGTAGCTGCAAATGGTTATAACGGCTGAGAGCGGCGCCGGGTTGGGGTCTTGCACAGATAAGCTTAAATTAATTATAAAGTCAGAAACACTCTACTTATCAATATCCAGGTATCAGCGGCTGAAGCAAATGCACAAAGACCGCCGAAGCTATCCAGAAGATTGCCGAAAAACTGGCTAGAAGCCACTGTAATTAAACAAACCTGCAAGCCATGCTCACCTACAAAGTCATGAGCCCCCTTAGGACGATATTATCCCTGATTAAGAGTGTCCGTTAAACTGTAGCAGCTTCACTCCACCCCCTTTTATCAAATTGATCTGTATCAGGGTAATCCCACTTAGCGCCGGGACAGCATTGCCATTCATGAATTTCCTCATATACTGAAACTCCAACTTTACCTGCCCGGACCACCCGCTGCTGAACGAGGGATCCATGTTCAAACTGTTTACGGATCTGGCCGACTGGCTGACATACAGCGTGCTCAATCTGGACCCGGCGAGCAAGCTGGGCGATGCCGTGCATTTCTTTATTGAAGACGTCAGTAAGATTTATGTGCTGCTGATCTTCATGATCTACGTGATTGCCCTGCTCCGCGCCTCGTTGAAGGTGGAAAAGGTGCGCGACTATCTGGCGGGCAAGCATCGCGGCCTGGGTTATCTGCTGGGCTCCGGCTTTGGGGCCATCACCCCCTTCTGCTCCTGCTCCAGCATTCCGGTGTTTCTGGGGTTCTCCTCCGCGGGCATTCCCGTGGGCATCACCATGGCCTTTCTGATGACCTCCCCGCTGATTAACGAAGTGGCCGTACTGCTGCTGTTGAGCCTGCTGGGGTGGCAGTTCACCATCCTCTATATGATCGTGGGTATGGGTGTGGGCATTCTCTGCGGCTTTTTCCTGGACCAGATCCGGGCCGAACGCTGGCTTGAATCCTTCGCCGCCGAAGCCCTGCAACAAGCCAGGCAGGCCCCTTCCGAGTTGAACACCACCGCAACCGAGGCCGAACCAGAGCGACTGACGTTTTCCGAACGCCACCACTTTGCCAAAACCGAAACCCTCGATATCTTTGGCCGGGTGTGGAAATGGGTGATTATCGGCGTCGGCCTTGGTGCCGGACTGCACGGCTTCGTACCCGACGGCTGGATCGAAACCCATTTGGGCGATGGTCAGTGGTGGTCCGTCCCTGCGGCGGTGTTGCTGGGCATCCCCCTCTACTCCAACGCCACCGGCGTGATCCCGGTGATGGAAAGCCTGATCATCAACGGGCTGCCGGTCGGCACCACACTGGCGTTTTGCATGAGCACCGTGGCCGCCAGCTTCCCCGAATTCATCTTGTTAAAACAGGTCATGCAGTGGCGTTTGCTCGCCATTCTGTTTGCCCTGTTACTGGCCGCCTTTACCGTGGTGGGCTGGATTTTTAACGGGTTTACCCCCTTCATCCAATAGCGAACTGGGAGTCTGCATGAAAGAGATCAAAGTACTGGGCAGCGGCTGCAGCAAATGCACAAAGACCGCCGAAGCTATCCAGAAGATTGCCGAAGAACTGGGCGTCGAAGCCACCGTGATTAAAGAAACCAACCCGCAGGCCATGCTCACCTACAAAGTCATGAGTACCCCTGCGGTGGTGATTGACGAGAAACTGGTTCATGGGGGGAGCATTCCCCATCGCAACCAGATTGAGAAATGGCTGACAGCAGGTTGACGCCAGCCTGCCACTTACGGCATCAATAGAGGTCTGTGTCAAAACATTGATCTGACCGCTTTTATACCCCAGGAGAAAGCGGGGTTATTGCCGCCTCTTTTAATGATGGGTTAACAACTTTCGAGGTTGGCCAGAGAGCGAAAACTGGGTTTGGCAAAATAATAGCCCTGGAACAGATCAATACCGAAGCTTTGCAAACAGAGCAATTCCTCTTCGCATTCGATACCTTCCGCAATCAGCGTGATACCCAGATCCCGGCACATGTGAGCCATGTTTCTGACGATGGCCTGCCGGGTATCACACTCATGGATGTCACGGATCAATGCCATATCCAGCTTAAGGATATCGACGGTCATATCCGCCAGAAGATTGAGACCGGAATAACCTGCGCCAAAGTCGTCCAAAGCAACTTTAAACCCCAGATCCCGATACTGACTGACGATATTCCGCAGATGCTCATGATCCGGGACTTTTTCGCCTTCAGTGATTTCGAAAATAATACGCTCAGCCGGGAACTGATAGTGCTCAGCAGCCGCCAGCGTGGTACGGATACACAATTCTGGCCGATACACCGCATTGGGCATAAAGTTGATCGAGAGGTAACTCTGAATATCCAATTCAGCTGCGCGCTGAATGGCCTTGACCCGGCAACTTTGATCAAAACGGTAGAGATTGTGGGCATTGACCTGATCAAAGACAAACCCGGCGGGTTCATTATTGATACCGCGCACTAAGGCCTCTTGAGCGAATACGCTGTGGTCGGAGTACTGCAAAATGGGCTGAAAGGCCATATCAATTTTAAAGCCAAGTGAGTCACCCCAAGCACACTCCGCACAGCCCAGTTTCTTGCCTGCGCACTCATCCAGCAACTCATAGTCCATCGCCTACCCCCTCAAGCGCCCTTACATTGAGCATTTCACCATCGTGTGGACTCAAATCGGCTCGATTGAGAACTTCTTTAATAACTTACAGTTATACTGCTTTGTTTGATCAATTAATTCCGTCATTGCGATCAAAACGCAGTGAAGAGCAGCAATCCATGATTGGCAGAACTTAACTACATCGTGCCAACCATGGATTGCCGCGTCGCTATGCTCCTCGCAATGACGCCAGGAAAATCTGATTAAGAGTGTCCGTTAAATCGGGGGAAGAGCACAGTCCCTCTTTAGCGCCTTATTAGGTGTGTAGGACTATTTCCAACCATGAGACCATTTGTCTTGATCTTTGAGTTCTACCCAGTCAATTATATATTCCTTGTTTGAAAGCACTGCTTCCAGCTTGCACAATACAACCGAACCTTCTTCATCAAACTCAATTTCTGAAACCAAAAAGTGTTTTTCTCGATTTAATGGCTTAACTGCCGTCCATTTACTATTGCGTAACTTTGCTGGATTAATTCGATTCATAAACACCCCATAAAGACATGACGTTAATTACAATTTTCCCGTAGGCGCAATTGCTCTGAACTGTATGCATAGTTACTTGTGACATCCGATGAAAGACCAAATCGGGACAGGGAGGCACCTCACGATGCCCCTCCTCCCACACCACCGGGTATACGGATTAAGTACCACGGCGGTTCATTTCCTGAGAAAAAAGAAAAGAGAAAAGAGAAAAGGGTTTATTGGTTTGCGTAAGATCCCATGTGTGACACCACATCCCGCTTATATGGCTCTCGGCAAAGGTTCAGCCTCACTGCCGCAAGCGCTTATCTCGAGCTGTTCAAGGGGCACATCGCCGAAGACGACATGACAAGAATTCACGAATCCTGGGTAACCGGCACCCCACTGGGGAATGATTATTTTAAAGACCTAATCGAAGCCCAACTGCAATGCAAAGTCGGGCAAGCTCGACGGGGAAGACCTTTAAAAGAGCTCTGACCCCTTAAAATAGTTAATTTATAGTAGTGACCAAACCTGTACTGATTCATCAACTTTTTCCTTGTTAATAAAAGGGATAGCCACGTATTATTACCCAAAAACTTTTAGTCTTTTTCGTATTGCATATCGATCTGAATACCGAGCAACTTAGATTGCGGAGAATCGTCTTTTAACTCTAGTGTTACCGTGCCAAGTATCTCCTCAAATTCTTCTTCTGCAAGAACATCTTTTAGTGATGTTAATTGATCTTCGTTAATGGTCGCTATATATTGTTTCCCATATTCATTAGTCAATTTGTGGGCAAGCTGTAACAATATAGCTCTTTGTCTAGGGTCTATATCACTAAACATTCTACTATCATGGAAAATGCTTTGAAAATGATGAACTCTGGAATTAATTAAGTTATTCAAGTCATAGCAAAAGATTTTAACTTCATTAATTCCATCTGAAGCGTCATTTTGAATTTTCGCACTTATTTTGAAACGTTCTTGGTTATTTCCCTCGTTATTTTTAATTGAAATTCCAGCAGGCACTTCAGGATAAAACACATTTGCAAGATCACTAAATCCAAGATAGACCGGATGCTCTTGTTCTTTATAAGCTTCTAAATACTCGATTGTAGTTACTTCTTGGCTTGATAGTTCCTTTTGCGCCTCTGCCATTTCCTTTTTAGAATGTGCTGAAATATTCTTGTAATCTTGCAGCTTGGAAAGCCTGTTCTTTAGTTCAGTTAATTGGGCATTGATTGCAGCGAAAAAGTCTAAAGCTCGACTTTTTGCCAGCAACTTCATTTTCTCATCAAAAGCTTTCTGCAGTTCATTCTTGATTTTTTCTTCTTCCAAATGTGTAGCAGATAACGTCCTAAGCTCTTTAGCTAATCGTTCACTTCGTTTAACATGAATATTTTTATGGAATGTAGTGACATTTTCGAGAGATTGTAGCGTACCTTCTTTAAACAGCTCAGTAACTTCACCATAAAGATTATAAACTTTCTCTAAGTCCATATCCTGATATAAGCTCATACTGTGCTTAATATTGTTGATGCTAGTTTTTAAGTAATAAAGCCTGTTTTTCATTTGTGACAGTTTTTCAGCCATACCATCCGCTTCCGATTGGATTGCCGCGTAGTTTTCTGCCACATTATAGTTTTTAATGTCAGATTCTAGTTTCTTTACATCTTGTGTTAAGCGAGAAATCTCAAATTCAACATCCAAATCGCCAGTGTAGTATTCTCTTATTACCGGGTCATTTTTGAACGACTTTTCGAATTTTTCTAATTCTTGGTAACGCTTCCTTGTGTTTCGTTTTTGATAGACATAGTCAAGGTCTAATTCAAGTAAGAAGGCATTATTTACCAAGGATGAAAATGGCTGCTCTTTCGCAGTTGCGAGGCTTGATACATAACTTCCCCGGCCTGTACGATAAAAACGCGAAAGAACAGTCCTAAAAGTAAGATATGGAGAGTTTTCAGGTATATCTACAAGCATTCGTTCCATTTCAGCATTGAAAGCAGTTTGCCCGAATTCCTTATCATTTAGATAAATCTTGTTCTGACTTTTTGCAGCACGGTTTGCGGTAAACCTTTTATCACCAACCTTGAAGCTAAGAGTAAACTCCCATTCCGACAAATGCTGTTCAAATGCTGGGATTTTGTTGGAACCAAGACAAAAATTCACGAGCTGGAGCAACAATGACTTCCCAACACCATTATATGTATTATTTTTATCAGTTGATGTGCTTTTCCCAATAATTAGGGTTAAACCCTTGGGGTTAAAATGAACTGTGTTAAAAGATGGCTTATTCGCTTCTAGAGAAATCAACTGCATTTGACTACTTTTCCTTGCTCATTCAACTCAACCGCTCCACATGCATATAAAAAATCTAACGCTAAAATAATGTGTTCAAAATCATGACTAATGAGCAAATTTAGATTCTTCAACTTGTCATAGATTTGTTCAGGGGTCTGTGGACGAGACAATAAATTTAGAATATTTGCGCCTAACCCCAAAAGCGACTCAGACAATCGTATGTGCTTTTGTGGACTAAGCATTTTCAATCACCTTCGGGTCATAACCTTCAGGGGGCTCCTCAAAGATGTCACATGCCTCAAAAAAGAAAGCCAGAACAGCGATTACATTTCTTTCGTAATCACGCCTCTGTATATTAGACAGGTTATCAGGCAACACTTCATCAACCATGTTCTTAAAAACTATATCGGACTCAGAAAAGCCTGTAGCTATTGCAACTTCTGCATTGTCAGTATTTAAGTGGTGTTGATACATGTCGTTCAACGAGTCTCTAGAGTGTTGGCGGGAAAACTTACTATTTGTTCGAAAATAGTCATCAACATAGCCTACTTGATATGCCCCAACATTAAGGTGCATCGCAGTACTTTTACCCAATTTATTAAAGAGTATCTTGTTATAAAAATCGGGCGGTTCATTGGCTTGAGATTCAGAAAAACCGCTGTAGTTCTTAGATACATAACCTACAATTTCTGCGACGATTGAATTATCGATAAACCCAATATCTTCTGGCTTTGGATAATAACCACATATTGAGGCAATATTCTCCTCTGGCAACTCCATGAAAACATCTTCTAACTCAGAAGAAAGAAATACATCACAAATCTCCAGGCCATACTTATTCTTAACGCTATTTAGCGTTGTATAAATTTCTGGGTAGGCACCATGATATTTATCATTGAACACAAAGTAGAAGTGTTTAATTTTATACTTATGCTCATTCCCCCAATACGCTATTAGTCCGCCTAAATCTTCTTCGATTTTTGAAGTGGCGGAAGTGGGATTGCCAGTCGGAGATTGAGGAGAGTAAACTTGAAAATATTTTCCCTCTAATGGAATAAAGCCATCATTTTTTCTATCACCAATGCGTCCTTGTGGTTTTACTTTTTTAAAGTCTTTATTTGACGCACGCATCACATCGCAAAACAAATCTTCGAATGCATTTCCATTTGACTCATGTATACGCAACTTAAAGGCTTTACGTACATCTAATTTTTGTTGAACATTCATTGACGAATTCCTTTCACAGCACCCTCAATAGTTTTTTATATCCTTGACTAGATTAGGACTCACAACTTAAAAAATTAACTATAATTATTTGCTGACTGAAGGCACTACACTTCCATTAAAAATTACCGCTTTACTCACCGGAAAATCAGGAGCGCAGTAAGTAATTTTTCCGAGTTCAGAAACCTGTTATGCATTTGATAGATCGACTTTATCGAGGTGCAATAATCTATTTTTATAATCGGGGCCACCTAATTCGATATTCCAACGATGCTCCATAAATCTGAGAAGTTCCAAGCCTCGCTCTAAGATTTTATTTGGAGTCCAGTCTTGATTTTGCGCAACCTCATTCTCGGAAACTGAGCCGTTGTAATAACCAACACCCGCGCCATTATTGACCTTTTTAGGAAAACTATCATTTTGTAATGCCGAGTTTTTGGAGCGGGATAAAGGTAACAAATTACCCAATGAGTGGGTTAAATAGCGCTGTTCCTGTTCATTCAGGTAGGCAAAGCGATCAGTCCAATAAACATCGCCAGGTGTTTGCGGAAAGATATGCTCTAAAGTTACATGGTCTTTTTTGCTGGTTTTCAGTACATTCCATGAAAGCTTACTGGTCGCTTGCTTACCTTTCTCTTTAAGCCAGTGCTCGTTTTCATACAAGAAGTAACGAATACCGTCCCAGTGATAAAACCCATCCCTATCCAATTCATACTTCTCTTCGATGTGAGCCAGAAATTTTTCAGGGTCATAATAGCGATCAACCCAAGCATTTATGGATTCCACTACCTCTTTAATTGATTTAACTCCAGTCAAGAGATCTCTTGACATGCTAAAGAATTCAGTATCACCCGTATTCGCACGACGTTGGCTAAGGTTAAACAGTGTGAAGTTATAGCGTTCGGCTGCTGCCAGTAACTGACTAATCATTTCAGGATTTTGCTTGGAGACAAATGCAGACAAGATCAAGGGCTTGAAAGACCGGAAGCTTAACCGCTCTAAACGGTCTAGCCAAAGCTTCTGTGAATCGGTCAGATGATTAGCCTGCGCATAATAGGGGTCATGCATATAAAACCAATATACTATAGACTGCTGAAGACTTTTCACATACTCGGAGATTTCTTCAATCTTCAGCTCATCTTCTGATTCTTTAGGGCGAGTAATATTTCGGGCATTAAATTTCTCATCCAGCAGGAATTTTATGTAGTCATCACCCTTCCGGCGAGTGTATTTGAAATACATAGTCCAATGGTTGCGAAGAAAGAGGTTATCACTCAGGGGAACTTCAGGATTCTTGCCCAAGTACTCATACATGGTTTTCCATGCATCGTTAATATTAACTCTTAATTGTTCTCGCCCATTATTGTCCTTAAATAGGGTAGAAAGGTAGATCAATCTGTTCTTGAGCAGCTCCAAACTTGTAAGCGGCTTACCTCGATTATTCATTGTTTCGAAGGTAACAAAAACGTCAATTTCTTCGTCAATTTCGTACAAATTGAATTTCAACTTCTGCGTTAGCTTCTTATAGATTACAGCGATCTCATCAACCGACATTCCTGTTAAACGCTCCAAAAAATAGCGTTTGGCAAAGCTAAGATTACGCGTATAGAGCGTTTCGACGAACTGATTTGAACCGGAATGTTCACCAAATATCTTGGTTTTCATGTATTCGTCACTGGGGTTATCTTTCTCGTAGCCAAAGATAAAACTTTGCTGCAGTTTATTGTCCGCCTCAAAAAATATAAACTGCTTGCGAATAGAAGTGATTGACTGATAATTTAACTCTGCGCCTTCCTCGACAGATTCAAGGATTGCCTGCAAAAGGATCATTGAAGTGGTTAATCGCTGCTGACCATCAACCACATAAAACGGGCGAAAACCAACACCGTCTATTAACCATAAATCCTTCTCCCAGCGCTGATACAAACTGGATGTTACAGGTTCAAGTGTGATTACTCCGGTATAGTGAATTCGATCAGATTCGAGCTGAAGAATATCCTCCCAAAAGTCCTCAACTTGGTGCTCCTTCCACGCATAACCCCGCTGATAATCGGGAATACGCAATAAACGTCGCTCGAAAATATCACTTAAGCTATTCAGTTTCATACTCAAAATTCCATTTAGGATGCATAACGCCCTGCTCTGGGCAAACCGCAGCGCAGCGTAGGCTTGTCCCTAGCAGCAGTTTGTTAGCCATTGTTTATTTCCGTGCTTCTGATTGTAGCCTTATGCCAAAAGCCACCACCATAGGTACGACCTAGCCACAAAAAGAATATGCACGCCAATATGGAAAATACAATTAACGAACAGTAAAACCAATTTACGCCCGCCTCGCATTTAAATGGTGGAAGAGAATAGACAAGTAGACAGCACCATAGAGCGGTTACATACAAGCTTATAATTTGATTTATTTTAGAAACGGATAACGGTGATGGCCCCGTAACTAAGTGCATGCTTATTTCTTTTATTCCCTCGGGTGGGCGGCGAGCAAGAACCACCTTATACAAAGGCCCAATAATTCCATCCTCAAGCATATCGACATGTTTTTCCCAATTCTCTTGCCACTGCTTGCTGCCTCGGTTAACACAAACCCAAGCAAATGAAAAAACCGCACCAATACAAGAGAGCATTACTGATAAATCTTGCTTATTATCAGCCGCTGAGGCTTGAACAGCTATAAAGCCAGCGAACGCCGCACCTATAAAAGTCCAGAAATAAGCTGCTCTTTTCCAATAAAGCTCAATTTCAAATTTTCGTATATCAAGAGCATGCTCCAGCGCCTCCTTTCTTCGTTTTTCATCGAAGAAGTCCTGTTTATACTGCTCTTGAGAGTAATCGTTCTGTGGCACAATCTCTCCTGATGGCTAACAACTAAATCAACGTCCCAAAGACGTGTTTAAACACATCTCGATGACATATATCCACATATCAGGTCACCACCCCAACCCAATACCATCTAATTTTCAATGCGTGACCTAGCCATAACGCAATCAATCACATCACAGCGACATAGATCTACAGGAGGAAAAAACAGATAAGAAAGGAGATTATCCCTACGCTATACCCATTGCTGGTGGCTCTTCCTGTGAGGCACTTTGTCGTCAATATCAACATCCATTGTAGCCAGACTGACGGTTTCTTCAAGACCATCATGCAAAGCCGCATACATAACGTCCTTATCGCGTATTCCATATTCAGCGCCCCACCTTAGACACTCGATCTCGGAGCTAAAACACTCGACGGCCTATTCCTGAGTCTCGTGTTCGGGTTTTTATGGGTCGTTATCGGGTCTCAGAGTTTCGACATTGGGTATTAAAGCCTCGATATTGGATCTCAAAGACTCGACATTGGGTCTTTGATTCTCGATGCCGAGTGGTTGTGTATGCAACATCGGGTCTTTTGTATGCGACGTCGGGTCTTTGATATGGGATGTCGGGCCTTTTGTATGGGCCTGGGGGATACGATGTATGGGCTAAGCGGATACAAAAGACCCGACGTTCCATTGCGCGTATGGAAGCTTCTCTGTCCGATAGCCGACATCTTCCTTCGGCAATGGACGATCGAGTGTTTTGTATAGGCCAGGGGGATACAACGTATGGACTGGGGGGATACGATGTATCCCCCTCCCCTGTACCGTGATACCCCCTTCCTGTTTGTTCACCCGTTATCCTGTGCGTGGGAGCCGTTGTTCTATTGCGGAGCTTCGGTAATGGTGTATTTAGCTCCGGTATTGGGTCTTGGGGCTTCGGTTTTGGAGATTGGAACGAGGACATTGGAGTTAAAACACTCGGTGGTCGAGCAAAATCATTCGATTGGCTCGCTCAAAGTCTCGGCGTTGGCTTTCAATGGCTCGGCGGGCTACAAAAAAGGCTCGGTATCCTCTGAAAATCACTCGGCGTCTTCTGAAAATCAGTCGGCGTCCTCTGAAAATCAATCAACAGCCCTATACGAATCACTCGATGCCCTCCGAAATTGCTCCGGCATCGGGTGTTCGAGAACCGTGATCGTCTGAAAAAGGCTCGGCGTCGAGTGATTTTGGTCGGCGGTGCTCTGGTGGAGCTTCGGTGTCGAGTGTTTAAGGTGGGATTGGCTCGCTGGCAGGTGGTTTTTGAATGCGGTGTCGATATCACCCAAAAAAATCCATCTGCCCCCGCCCTGCTCCTGGTGTTTTGTCTGCCGCGGCCACGGTATCGGGCCGTCGAAACAATGACGTATCCAACCCTCGTAGGCGGCCATCACCCAGTTTTAATTTGCGCACAGTTCGCTGAAAACGCTGGCGGATGAGGTCGGCCCAGAGGCCTTCGCCTTTCATGCGGGAGCCGAAGCTGGCGTCGTAGTCTTTTCCACCGCGCATGTCGCGGATGCGGTTCATGACCCGTTCGGCGCGGTCGGGAAAGTGGGTTTGCAGCCAGTCCTGAAACAGAGGGTTCACTTCCCACGGCAGGCGCAGGACGATGTAGTTGGCGCTGACAGCTCCGGCTTCGGCCGCGGCTGCCATAACCTGTTCCATTTCCTGCTCGGTAATGAACGGAATCACCGGTGCGATGCTGACCGAAACCGGTATGCCGGCGTCGGTGAGTCGGCGGATGGTTTTCAGGCGACGCTGAAGAGACGCCGCACGGGGTTCGAGTTTGCGGGAGAGTTCGTGATCGAGGGTGGTCAGGGTGATGGCGACGCTGAGAAGGTTGTCGCGGGCCATGTCGGTCATGAGGTCGAGATCCCGTTCGATCAGGGCGGACTTGGTGATCAGGCCGGTGGGATGGCGGCACTGGTGCAGGATGTCCAGGCACTGGCGGGTAATGTTGAGTTCCCGCTCGCAGGGCTGGTAGGCGTCGGTGTTGATGCCCAGGGCAATGGGCAATGGCTGGTAACCGGGTTTGGCGAGTTCGCGACTGAGCAATTGCGGGGCGTTGGTTTTGGCGTACAGGCGGCTTTCAAAATCCCACCCGGGTGACAGGCCCAGATAGGCGTGGGAGGGTCTGGCAAAACAGTACACACAGCCGTGCTCGCAACCGCGATAGGGATTGAGTGAGACCGAAAACGGCAAGTCCGGCGACTGGTTGCGGGTGAGGATGCTGCGGGCACGCTCGGGGGTGACGTGGGTTTTGAGTCGGGGTATCTCTTCCTCTTGCCACCAGCCATCATCCACGGTTTCGATCAGCTGGGCCTCAAAGCGGCCGGCCAGATTGCTGCTGGCCCCGCGGCCCTTGATGCTGATGGCCCCGCGGCCCTTGATGCTGGTTTGCGACTTTGCCGATTCACTCGTCGGCTCAACGGTCCTCTTTGACACGGGCCACCCCACAAACACTGTATATAAAAACAGTACCATTATGGTTGTGACCCGCCTGTCTGGCAAGCGCCAAGGGTGACCCCGTCGAGCTGGCGGGTATATTGTCATCCAAATTTCCAGATTAACCGTATAGTTAGAAGACAAGCAGCCGATACAGCCAGTAACTGCGTACATAATTATAAAGGCGGTGTCAGTCGAGGTAAGGCTCTGTGTGAGCGCTGCATCACCCCACAAATTTAGGTCAAAGTGGTATGAATTTTTGGCGTCTGGTCAGCCCAAATGACTTTTCTACCCCTGCCCTGATCAGCCACCATAACCACTGGCTGTGTGTGGTGGCCATCCTGTTGGCTGTGTTATCAGCCTGGGTTCTCCTGCCCGTAATCCAACGCTACCATTATGGTAACCCTCGCAATCGCACTCTGTGGCTGGTGGTCGGTGGTGTTGGCATGGGGGTTGGTATCTGGGCGATGCATTTCACGGCCATGCTGGCCTACTCGCTGCCCATCAGTATCGAATACGACCTGCTGATCACCTGCATTTCAATTGTCCCGGCCATCCTGGCCAGTATGTGCTGCATACGCCTCTATCAACCGGAAAACCCCTCGTTTCGACGTTATCATCTGGCGGGACTGGCACTGGCTCTGGGTGTCGGCAGCATGCACTATCTGGGCATGGAGGCCATTATTGTGGCCGCCGACATGTACTATGAGCCGAAATGGTTTGTCGTATCGCTGCTCTCGGCGTATTTGCTGGCGGTCTGGGGGCTGCGGGCACATAAACATTTCAGCCAGTACCCCAAATTACCCCATTTGGGATTGATGATTGGCTGCCTGCTGTTGGGCATTGCCGTCAGCAGCATGCACTTTGTTGCCATGAAGGCGACCTATTTTCAGGCCAGCATCCCAGGTCTTGCTCATCACATGACCATACCCCCCTATGGGCTGATTGTGATTATTATCACCTGCACACTGATTTTGCTGGGAATGATTGCCATCGGGGTTCTGGTAGACCAGCGCCTGGACCATGTCACCACCTCGCTTGAACACAGCGAAACGCGCTTTCGACAATTGGCCGAATCGACCCAAACCGCGATTTTTACGTTTGATCCCGAACGTATTCACTTTGCCAATCCGGCACTCAGCCAGATCACCGGTTATGACGCTGAAGAACTGCTCACCCTGCCCCTGTCACAGGTATTGGGTGAAGAGTTTTATCGGTTTGTGCAGGAGATCCAGGAAAGCGAAATCCCTCCCGGTCAGGTGTACCGCAAACAATGTCGGGTGACGACATCGACAGGCGAAAAACACTGGCTGTATTTCAGTCTGACGTTGGCAGAATTTGAAGATCGGCCTCTGGGACTGGCCAGCGCCGTCGATATCAGCGATCAGAAACGGGCAGAAGCCAACTTGCGCAATCTGGCCTATACCGACCCGCTGACACGATTGGCTAACCGTGCCCGCCTGATGGACCGGCTTTCTCATCATTTGAAGTTACTGAAACGGCGAGACGAAGGTTGCCAGTCTTGCCTGATGCTGCTGGATCTTAATGGCTTTAAAGCCATCAACGATATTCATGGCCATCAACAAGGGGATTTGTTGCTGACCCGTCTGAGTTTGCGGCTGCGTAAATTCTGCCGCGAATCCGATACCGTGGCCCGCCTGGGGGGCGACGAGTTTATTGTTCTGTTTGAAGATGTTCAGTCCCATTATGAGATTCCCTCCATCGCAGATCGCCTGCTGGAGCACCTCTGCCGTCCTGTAGAACTGGGGCGTGGTCCGATTGATATCCACATCAGCATTGGTGTGCTGGAATTGCAGCCGGGCCTCTACTCCACGCCGGATGAAGCTCTCAGGGATGCGGACATCGCCCTGTATCGAGCCAAGGAAACCCATGGCCCCAGCTGGACCCTGTTTGACGAGGCGCTGGATCAGGGAGCCCAGCGCGAACGGCTGCTGATGGGTGAACTGAAATCAGCCATCGCAGGGGATCAGCTGGAGCTGCATTACCAGCCGATTGTCGAAGCCCGGAACGGCAAGGTCGTGGGTTTTGAAAGTCTGGCACGCTGGCAACGCTCGAACGGTGAATGGGTATCCCCTGCCGAATTCATTCCATTGGCCGAAACCATGGGGCTGGTTGCCGACATTGGTCTGTGGGCGACCGCCACCGCAGCCCACCAGTTGAACCAATGGAATCAGTTGCTTCAACACCAGAAGCTGTATATCAGTATCAACCTGGCTCCGGTGTCGTTTTCAGACGAACGCCTGCAAACCCTGCTTGAAAAGGTGTTCAAAGAGTATGAATTAACCAGTGGTCAACTTCGGCTTGAACTGACAGAAAGCATGCTGATGTCAGACACTAACGCCATGCTCAAGCGCCTCGACAGGTTACTGGCACTGGGGTGTGAAATCATGATTGATGATTTTGGTACCGGTTATTCATCCCTGTCTTACCTGCACCGTTTGCCGATCAGTACCTTGAAGATTGATCGCAGTTTTATTGTGAGTCTGGAGGAAGGTGAATCTGCCCGCTCGATCATTACGACAATTGTCGGACTTGCGGACAACCTCGACATGAAAGTTATTTGTGAAGGTGTCGAAAATGCCGGACAGGTTTATCAATTGATGATTCTTGGCTGTCACTTGATGCAGGGCTTTCATTTTAGCCGTCCGTTACCGGCACAGCAGGCGCAAGACTATCTGTTAAAGCACCTGCCAGAAAAAACAGAAGCGGCACTCATAAAGCGCAGGGGGTAACTCAGGCAGCCCCGTTACAAAGTGGGTACCCAGCCATTGGGAAATCCCTTTAGATACCCATCCCAACAGCCCTGGCCTCGCAAGACAATAAAACGCGAGCGTGGCAGAGGCTGCTGACCGTTTTTTAACAGACCTTTCGCCCCGCAATACTTTTCCCACCAGTATTGTTGCGCGGCAAGCGCCTCCAATCGGGTGAAGCCTTTCAGGTGTTCTATGATGTCCGGCCGGTAGGGCCACTGTTCGCAGGACCCCTGATAAATGTCCGCTGGCCACTGGTGTGCGTGCCAGGGAGAGCGGACATCGTCGGTGTAGTGGCGAAAAAAACGCTTGCGGTATTGTCGGCTCAGGACCACGCCGATGTAGACACTTTTTCTGGACGCGCTTTCGATCAGGCGGTAAACGATGTAATCATCGCGCTCGGGGCTTGAAATTTCTTCTGCGTTCCACTGCTCTGAATCCCACACCATAAGGACACCCTGCGGCCAGACTTTGCATTCACTCTTTTAAGGACGCTTTCAGCGATGCTTTTATAAAAAGTGTAGCATTTCAGCTTCAGTTGGCATGCAGGCTTTGAATCTGACGCAGGAGTACGTTGTGGTCGCGGTATTCGCGAGAGAGCCGCACAACGCCACGTTCGGTTTCCAGCACCAGCGAAGGAAACCCGTCGATGGGTAGCTGTCGGGCCAGCGTCATCTGCTGCTCGAATGTCTGTTGCACGGCGTCGGACAACAAGTCAGTTTCGAACTGTTCGGCATCCAGCCCCAGCTCCTGAGCCAACTGCACCAGCACCGGCACGTCCGAGGGGTTTAGTGCCCGCAGGTAGTATGCGCGCTGGACAGCATCGATCATCTGTTCCTGCGCGCCCTGATTGGCTGCCGCAATGGCCGCCCGGCAAGAAATGTAGGTGGATCGCCGGGGTACGTTGTTGTTCCAGAAATCAAAATTGAACTCTGTGCCCAGCTGGCTCTGAATATCGCGCCAGTACCCCTGAATGGCCTGTTGCATGGCTTCGGGCATGGGCTGATCGTTATCCGGCGCCAGACCACCGGCCAGATAGACCAGCTCGAGGTCGGATGGCAGCTCTTTCTTCAGGGCGTCCCACACCGGCCTGAACCCCCAGCACCACGAACACATGGGGTCATAGGCATAATAAAGACGGTCCGGGCCTGGGGAGGTTGAAGTCGGTGCGAACGTGGAAGTCGTTGAGGAGGTCATAAAAGGGTGTCATCACATTGAGATGGGAGCAGTTTACCCTATTTAGCCGACTCTGCCGGCAAGCGGATGGCCACGGCGAATCTCTCGCAAGGCAGACATCATTGCTCTACAATGCGCCCCAACACCCTTCCCCCTCAGAGATATCAAGATTATGACCAGCCCCAAAACCTCTAACCGCAGCCGCCGTTTACGCAAAAAACTGTATCTGGACGAGTTTGCCACTCAGGGATTCGAACTGGATTTTGAATTTGCCGCCGAAAAAGACGCTGACCAGCTGGATGCCTTTATTGCAGACTTTATGGCGGACGCCATGGAAGCCAACAAGCTGGCGTTTATGGGCAGTGCCTGTGCCGAAACCATCGCCGGTGTGGTCATCTGTGAAGGCCGTTATGATTCTGTCACCCCGGAGCAGCGTCAGGCGGTTGCCGACTGGCTGGCGGCTAACGCAGACGTGAAAGCCTGCGAGTGCGGCGAGCTGGTGGATTCGAACGAAATACTCTAACTGCCCTGGTTAGTTATATAGCCGAGCAAGCCCTGCGATGAATCCGGGCTTGCTCTGCCCCACCTCTTAATATTCTGTGTACTTTTTACTGCTGCCCCGCACCACGTCTGCCGGGTACTTGGCTTCGTTCTTTCTGGTCTTTTGGCGCACCGCCTCGCCGATATCCACACCCAGCTTATCCGACAAGCGAGCCAGATAGATCTGGATATCCGCGATTTCGTCCACCACGGCGGCCAATTGCTGTTCACTCAGATTTTGGGATTGTTCTTCCGTCAGCCACTGGAAACATTCAACCAGCTCTGAGGCCTCGACGCTGAGCGCCATCGTCAGGTTTTTGGGTGAGTGAAACTGGTCCCAGTCTCGCTTTGCAGCGAATTCCCGCAAATACTTCTGTAGCTGCTTAAGCTCTTCCATGGTTCCCCCTGTTGCTGCTGTTCAATTGTTCAGTTTTTTTGACCATTCTCTTTCAAAATGGACGCTTATTCCGCTGTGAGTCGCATTCTACAATGTTTTCATCGTTTGAAGATTTATCGAATCCACAGATCGCCCCCTGTTCAGGAGCAACAACATGACAACGACTACCGTGAATCAAGCTTCAGTTACCCCCAAATTCATCAAGCCTCTGCTGGCCTCTCAAGCCGGTATTGGCGCTCTGGTATTGCGCGTGCCCATCGGCCTGATTCTGGCGGCCCACGGCTCACAAAAACTGTTCGGCTGGCTGGGCGGCTACGGCCTGGAAGGCACTGGTCAGTGGATGGCATCCATCGGTTTTGAACCCGGTGTATTGATGGCTCTCCTGGCTGGCAGCGCCGAGTTTTTTGGCGGCCTGTTGCTGGCTCTGGGCCTTTTGACCCGCCCTGCGGCTCTGGTTGCGGCTTTCACCATGCTGATGGCGCTCACCTTCCACCTGCCAAATGGTCTGTTTGTCAGCAACAACGGCTATGAGTTCGCGCTGAGCCTGCTTACCGCTACGGCTGCATTGATCTTTCTGGGCGGTGGCCGCTTGTCGCTGGATAACGCTATTGCCAAAAAGATCCAGTAATACCGATTTACCGTATCCCCAAGGAAGCTGCTTCCCTGGGGATGGCTCCAGGCCAGAGTTTAACCGGCTTATGTTTGCAATAACCAAGAGTTCACTCACCACGCAAGGAGATCATCATGGGATTACTCATTGAAGGCCAATGGCACGACCAATGGTACGATACCGACAGCAACGATGGCGAGTTTGTCCGTACCGATGCACAGTTTCGCAACTGGGTAACCGCAGAAGGTTCCAGTGATTTTCCAGCTGAGTCAGGCCGCTACCACCTGTTTGTATCGCTGGCGTGTCCATGGGCACACCGCACCCTGATTTTCCGCAAACTGAAACAACTGGAAGATGTGATAGGCGTGACGGTGGTCAAACCCGAGATGCTCGACAAGGGGTGGGAACTGTTACCTCAAGATGATGCAGCCGCCATGGACCCAAGCCCGATTGCCGATATCCGCTATCTGTACGAGGTCTATACCGCGACTCAAAGCGATTACAGCGGGCGTGTCACCGTGCCCATACTCTGGGACAAAAAGACGCACACCATCGTCAACAACGAGTCGGCCGAGATTATCCGCATGCTCAACAGTGCGTTCGATGCCTTTACGGACGTCAAAACGGATTTTCACCCGGAGCCGCTGCACCCACGTATCGATGAGATCAATGAGCTGGTGTACGACAACATCAATAACGGGGTGTATAAGGCGGGCTTTGCCACTACGCAACACGCCTACGAGAAAGCCTTTGATGCACTCTTCAAGGCGCTGGATCATGTGGAAGGCACCCTCGGACAGCAACGCTATTTGGCGGGCAATCAAATGACCGAGGCAGACTGGCGTCTGTTCACAACACTGATTCGCTTTGACAGTGTGTATTTCGGACACTTCAAAACCAATCTGCGACGGATTGAGGACTACCCCAACCTGTCCAATTATCTGCGCGAGCTGTATCAGGTTGAGGGCATTGCCGATACGGTGAATTTTGATCACATCAAAACGCACTATTACTACAGCCACGACACCATCAATCCAACACGGGTCGTGCCTGTTGGACCGGAGCTGGATTACAACCGCCCTCACAACCGTGATCGTTTTTTCTAACGAGATCGGTTTTCTAATACGACGACAGGAGGTAATCATGAACAGACAACTTATCGGCCTCTACGCCGCCCGGGCAACCGCGGATGGCGATGGTGTGGATATACATCGCATCAGCACGCAACAGCGTTACGCCCAATTCGATCCATTTTTAATGCTGGATGAGTTTAAAGGTGGTTTCGATGGCAAACAGACCCGTGGCTTTCCCGAGCACCCTCACCGCGGATTTGAAACCGTCACCTACATGCTGGACGGTGCCATTGAACATCGGGATCACCTGGGTAATGTCGGTCGTCTGGTCAGCGGCGGCGTGCAGTGGATGACGGCCGGACGCGGCGTGCTGCACTCTGAACTGCCCATTGCCGAGCAGAATTATTTCCACGGGTTTCAGATCTGGGTCAATCTGCCTGCGGACGAAAAAATGACGGATCCGAAGTATCGTGAGTTCGGGCCCGAGGACATTCCGGTATTAAGCCTGGCCAATGGCACAGATGTAAAAGTCATTGCCGGAACCTTCACTCAGGAAGGACAGTCTGTCACCGGCCCGGTGAAAGATGTCGCCACACGGCCAGACTATTGGGACGTTCACTTGCCACAAAGCGAAACTGTGTCGCTGCCGGTCGCTAACGACAAACGGGTTCTGGTGTATGTCTATGAAGGTGAGGTTCACGGGTCACAGGATGGCGCGCACCAGCAGATAGGCTCAAAACAAATGGCGGTATTCAGCCCCGGTGATGTCTTGCAAATTGAAGCGAATGAAAGCAGCAAGTTTTTAGTGCTAGCGGCCCAGCCGATTGGTGAACCGGTGGTGAGTTGGGGGCCATTCGTAATGAATACCCGGGATGAAATAGAACAGGCCATACAGGATTACAATAACGGCGTGCTGGTTTAATGCCAGCGCCGGCCTTTCCTGTAAACCGTTTACCGGGAAACGTTGGTGGGATCAGCCCACCAGATCCGGAGTCAAATGCTTTTCTACGTACCAGCAGGTGGTGCTGATGTCGTACCCCTGCTGTCGCGCCCAGGATAAACCGGTTTCTACCAGTTTTTCGGCATAGCCTTTTCCGCGCAGGCGAAAAGGTACGTAGGTTGAAGTGAATGTCACTGAGTGATCTTTCAGATCATATTCTAGCTTTGCCAGGCTGCCATTCACTTGTGCAATAAAGCAATGCTGATCCGGTTGATGTTTAATGGTATCCATCATTTTTCTTACCACTCTTTCCTGTTACCACTTTTTTCAGTAACTCTGAATTGCCAACGGTCTGACAATTCTTCTGCAGTCAAAACTCACCGCGGCTGTATCAATAACGTCGGAATACCCAGCTGGTGGCTTTTAACGCTCGCGACCAGAGAGCCTTCCTTTCTTCCTTTGCGTAAGTCTGACAACTTTACGCCGGCCTTGCTTAACCGTTGATGAACAATGTTTATGTCATCAGCCTGGTAGGCAATACCCCAAAAGTAATCGGTGCCCTCAAAAGGTTTTGTGGGCTCTATCACTTCGAGGGTGAGCTTGCCGACACGAAAAAACAGCATCCGCCCACCCCACTCCGGGACATTTTTATCCAGCGCCAATCGAATACCTAACCCGTCTGATCCAAATAAACGAATGGTATCGTCTGCACTATGAGTATAGATGACCAGATGATCTACCCGCGAAATATTGTCCGGTGTAAAGCTATCGGCATTAACGTATGTTTCTTGATCAAAGTTTGGCTCCATCGACGCCGGAAACTCATCATCCGGTTCGAGGCTGAGCCATAAGCCCCGACAATCTTCTTCCGGCAATGGTCCATATCCGGTTGCTGATTCAGAGTCGTGTTGGACGGCAAAGACAATCCCCACCAACGACGGTGAATCGACCGGCAGTTCCAACAATTCCAACGTCGTATTTTCTAATGAGAACCAGGCCGCCAAGCAAGAACTCGAGCGTTCCGGCAGTTCGACCCTGCCCTGCCAAACCGGATCGATACCCAGTAACGTCCGATACTGGTCGACAGCCTCTGTCCGATTCGGACAGGCAATTCTGAGACGTTTGAAACCAAGAATGTCAGGTTTGGCCGTTTGGGCCGGAGGGTTTGAATCTGTCATCGGAGGCACTCGCTAAAAGATAGCGAAATACTAACATGATGGGTAAACAGGAGGCACGATGGGTAAACAGGATGAAGGCCGGGATCGGTGTTGGCGGTAGAACCAGAAAACGGGGAAGATCAGGGAAAGGCGCCTCCGAGGATGAGGCGCCTGAAGAAAAAGGCCTTAACGTGGCAAAAAAAACAAGTCTGAGGGATCCGTTGTTATTTTTTCTTTTTCTTCTTCTGCTTAACTTTCTGCTTCTGATAATGCTTGGTTAAGCGCTCACGTTTCTGTAACTGGCGATCGGTGAGTTTGTTTTTGCGATCCTTGAACGGGTTTTCGGTGGTTTTAAACAGGATTCTCACCGGAGTCCCGTGCAAGTCCAATGCGCGACGGAAGGTTTTTTCCAGGTACTTGGTGTAGTGGCCGGGAATTTTATCGGTCTGGTTGCCGTGAATCACAATGATCGGAGGGTTATGACCACCGGAGTGCGCGTAACGCAACTTGATTCGACGTCCGTTGACCAATGGTGGCTGGTGAACCACAACCGCATCTTCCAGAATCTTGGTCAGGTGATTGGTAGAGAGTTTGTCCGTCGCCGAGCTGAACGCTTTTTCGATTGACTCATACAAGTGGCCAACGCCGGTACCGTGCAATGCCGAGATGAAGTGAATATCGGCAAAGTCCACAAACCGCAGACGTCGGTCGAGTTCGGTTTTGATGTGTTCTTTCTGCTCAGCTTCGAGGCCATCCCACTTATTGAGTGCGACAACCAAAGCCCGGCCACTGTCGATCACCTGCCCCATCAAGTGCAAATCCTGATCAACTACCCCTTCGCGGGAATCCATGACCAGCACCACCACATTGGCATCTTCGATGGCTTGCAAGGTCTTAACAATGGAGAACTTCTCAACCGTCAGTTTGACATTTTTACGACGGCGAACACCGGCGGTATCAATAATGGTGTATGGCTTGCCGTCCCGCTCGTAATCGATATAGATGCTGTCACGGGTAGTGCCCGGCATGTCGTAGACGATAACCCGATCTTCACCCAGCAGGCGGTTCACCAGAGTGGATTTACCCACATTCGGGCGACCCACAATGGCCATCTTAATGCCACGATCGTCGTCCTCTTCCTCTTCTTCCTGAGGCGGGAACTCGGCCAGCACGGCTTCCATCAGGGACTTCACACCGCGCCCGTGGGAGGCGGTGGTCGGATAGATCTCTCCCATCCCCATCTCATAGAACGGCGAAATAGCAACATCAAAGCTCAAACCATCGACCTTGTTGGCGACCACATAGGTTTTCTTGTTGTTGACCCGCAGATGCTTGGCGATCATTTCGTCTGCCGGAGTCAGACCGTCACGGCAATCCACCAGAAACAGCACGGCATCGGCTTCAGCCACTGCCTGCAGGGATTGCTCGGCCATGACTTCATCGATACCGTCTTCGTCGCCACTGATGCCGCCGGTATCGATCAGAATAAACTTATGATCCAGATAATTGGCCTCACCATACTTACGATCACGGGTCAGACCCGCGTAGTCGGCGACAATCGCATCACGTGTATTGGTCAGTCGATTGAACAGCGTGGATTTACCCACATTAGGACGGCCCACCAGGGCAATTACAGGAATCATCAAATATCTCGTTAAAACTGTCTCATTAAAGCTGTTGCTACTCTCCTGCCCTGAAAAACCGTGACTGTGCCATCGGTTTCAGAAGCGGTGTAAAAACAGCAAAGGCCAGAGCAGCATTGCTACTCTGGCCTTTAGTATAACTCAGGTCGCCTTCAATAAAACGCAGGTTATTGACTTGAGCTTATTCTTCCTCGGTCAGGGCTTCGAGATCACCGCTGTTGCCGTAAACATAGAGGACATCACCCACACCAACCATTGGGGTGCGTACTCCGTCACCATCAACCTTGCGGCGAGCCACAAACTGTCCGTCGCTCTGGTTCATGATGTGCACATAGCCTTCGAAATCAGCCACGGCAACATAGGAACCAAACGTCTGGGGAGCACCAATCTGGCGGCGAGCCAACTGGTCGTTTTCCCAAATCAGGGCACCACTTCTTGCATCGTAGGCTTTGACGGAATCGTCTGCGCCACTGACAAAGATATAGCCCATGCCAGCCCCCAGGTTGTTATAGCTGGAAGCCTGCTGAGCCCACAGGCCTTGTCCGGTGCCACGGTTAAGTGCCACAAGACGCCCCTGGTAGCTCACTGCGTAGAGAATATCACCCACAATCAGAGGCGCTGCATTAATGTCGACCACACGCTCAAGCTCAGAGCGGCCCTGTGCGGCAGCCACACGCTGCTCCCACTGAACGGTGCCATCTTTCACATCCAGCGCCATGACTTTACCTGAGGAAAAGCCCGCGTAAACAGAAGTCGAGGTAATCAGTGGCGTCGAAGTACCACGCAAAGTCAAAGCCGGAATAGCAGAATCGTTCATCCACAACTGACTGCCATCGGAAACCTTCAGGCCATAAACTTTGCCGTCCAGAGTCTGAACGGCCAGCTCTGAACCATTGCTTTGAGGCGGTGACAGGATTTCACTGGACAATCGTGTGCGCCACACTTCGGACCCGGTGTTTGCGTCCAGGGCAACCACTTCACCCTTCAGGGTGCCGACAAATACGTGATTGCTGGAAGAACCAACACCACTGGATACCGGTACCTCCAACTCCACTTCCCAGATTTCATCACCGGTGGAACGATCCAGGGCTTTAACCAACCCTTCTGCGTCCACGGCAAACACCTGATCACCTTCAACGGCTATCGGCAGCAAGCTGTAGGTGCTACCGGCGCCCATGCCAATACCTTCAGACCAGAGGCGATCCATTTCGACGGTCTCGTCGAAATCCACCAGATCTGCGGGTTCCAGATTCACATCGTCATTGGAAGAACAGGCCGCCAGTACGGATACCAGACCAATCAAGAGAACACGTTTCATGAGTTGTCTCCCTGATCCACTGAGGCAACAGAAGGTTGCAGATCTTCAATCTTGATTTCCAGTAAAGGACGACGGCTGGCCTGATCCGGCAACAAGCTGTCCAGCGCCAGTTGGTAGGCCGCCAGGGCTTTGGCTGTCTCATCCTGGCTGACAAACACATCGCCGCGAATCTCGGCGAAGGTCGCTTTGAAGCTGCCGCTGTTCTCGTCGGCAACCGTGGCCAGAGCCTGATCGTACTGTTTTTGATCCAGCTGAACACGAGCCAGACGCGAGCGCACCAGCAGAGTTAAGGCTTCTTCTACGTTCTGGTCGATGACCCACTGCAATTCAGCGGCCGCAGCGGCCAGATCGCCTTTTTCGACATCCAGCTTGGCCTTAAACAGGGCCGCCTGACTGGCGTACAGGCTGGAGGAATAGTTTTCTTTTAACTGATCAGCCAGATGATAGGCCGTCGTGGCCTTCTCTTCGCTCAGTGACTTGCCAGGTTCTGAAACCATGGCTTCGGCGAGATTCTGGTAGATAGCCGAAGCTTCTTCGGCGCTTTCTTGCTTCGCGTCTTGCCAAAAGCCCCAGCCCACATAGCCGCCAATGGCCAGCACAACACCGACAATGGTGGATTTACCATTGTCGTCCCACCAGCGCTTCATCGATTCGAGCTGTTCTTCTTCCGTTAAATGTGCAGTCACAAAAACTCCTAAAGGTTATTCTTCAATGGATTCCTGCGGGAATCACTTATTCTGAGCATCGGCCACTGGTCTATTTTTGATCAGTCGCGGTCTGCACTAGCTTCGCTGGGGGTTAATCTTGCAACGCGGACAAAAGTTCTTCAACTGCTAATGTCTGCTGAGGCTTATCATCGCGTAAAAACTTAATGGTGGCCTGACCATTGGCGGCTTCGTCCTCGCCGATGATGATGGCGACATCGGCCCCGCTGGCATCGGCTTTCTTCATTTGTTTCTTGAAGTTACCGCCGCCACAGTGGCTCATCACCCGCAAATGCGGCAAACCGCTGCGAATCTGCTCGGCCACGGCAAATGCCTGCGCCTGAACATCCCCCATCGCTGCGACGTAGACGTCGACGCTTTGGTTCAGACCTTCGGGAATGACATTCAGTTCCTGCAACAACAGAATCAAACGCTCGACGCCCATGGCAAAACCGACTGCCGGGGTAGGCTTGCCGCCCATTTGCTCAACCAGACCGTCGTAACGGCCACCGGCACACACAGTACCCTGCGCACCCAGACGGGTTGTGACCCACTCAAATACAGTCTTGCTGTAATAGTCGAGACCGCGAACCAAACGAGGGTTGATCTCGTAGGCAATGCCGGCAGCGTCCAACAGCGCTTTTAATTGCTCGAAATGCGTCCGTGACTCTTCATCCAGATGATCGTGCAGAGCCGGTGCGTCATTTAACAAAGCCTGGGTTTCCGGGTTTTTACTGTCCAGAATCCGCAGAGGGTTACTGTCCAATCGACGCTGACTGTCTTCGTCCAGCTGATCTTTGCGGGCAGACAGGTACTCTACCAATGCGGCCCGGTATTCGGCACGGGACTCTGAAGACCCCAGGGTATTCAGTTGCAAGGTAACGGCATCGGAAATGCCCAGCTCTTTCCACAAACGAGCCGTCATCAGCAGCAATTCCGCATCGATGTCGGGACCGTTCATGCCGAAGGTTTCAATGCCGATCTGATGGAACTGACGCAGACGCCCTTTTTGTGGACGCTCATAGCGGAACATGGGGCCGTGATACCACAGACGCTGAGTCTGGTTATACAGCAGACCGTGTTGTTCACAGGCACGCACACAGCAAGCGGTACCTTCAGGACGCATGGTGAGACTCTCATCATTGCGATCGTTGAAGGTGTACATTTCCTTTTCAACGATGTCTGTCACTTCACCAATGGAGCGCTTGAACAGTTCGGTCTGTTCCAGGATCGGGAAACGAATTTCCTGATAGCCATAACTCTGAACCACATCAGCAACGGTGGACTCAAGGTACTGCCAGGCTGCTGAATCGCCGGGGAGCAGGTCATTCATGCCACGAATGGCTTGCAGTTTTTTCAAAATCTGTTCCTTTTTTGCTCTGTTTCTTGCCCCGTACGGTGTCCGCTTGTGCTCGGAGACGTGTCAGGCTTTTGCAATAATATCTTTGTCAGCTTCGGCTTTATCCGCAGCTTTCTTACGGATCAAGCGCTCTAAATCGTCGATCAGGCTATCGCTGTCCTGTTTTAGCTTCTGGTTGGGTTCACCATCCACGTAAATCAGGTTATTGGGCGTACCACCAGCCAAACCGATATCGGCTTCTTTCGCTTCACCCGGACCATTTACAACGCAGCCAATAACCGCGACGTCCATCGGTGTTGTGATATCTTCCAGACGAACCTCGAGCTCGTTCATGGTTTTAATCACATCAAAGTTCTGTCTGGAACAGCTTGGGCAGGCAATAAAGTTGATGCCTTTGCTGCGCAGCTTGAGGCTCTTGAGCAGATCCCAGCCCACTTTCACTTCTTCAACCGGATCGGCCGCCAGTGAAATACGTAAGGTGTCGCCAATGCCGTCCATCAACAACGCCCCTAAACCGACGGCCGATTTGACGGTACCCGAGCGCAATCCGCCAGCCTCGGTAATACCCAGGTGCAAAGGCTGTTCAATTTGCCGGGCAAGACCACGGTAAGCCTCCACGGCCATAAACACATCCGAGGCTTTTACACTGACTTTAAAATTCTGGAAATCGAGTCCGTCGAGAATTTCCACATGACGAAGTGCAGACTCGACCAGTGCTTCAGGCGTTGGTTCGCCGTATTTCTTTTGAATATCTTTTTCCAGTGAACCGGCGTTTACACCAATTCGGATGGGAATATTCATGTCCCGGGCTTTATCCACCACCGCACGGATGCGTTTTTCACGGCCAATATTACCCGGGTTGATACGCAAGCAGTCGACACCCAGGTCAGCCACACGCAACGCAATTCGATAGTCAAAGTGGATATCGGCTACCAGCGGAATATCCACCCGCTTGCGGATTTCACCAAAGGCTTCAGCCGCATCCATGGAGGGAACAGAAACGCGAACGATGTCAGCCCCTGCGTTCTGAATGCGCTGGATCTGATCGACAGTTGCCTCGACATCGGTTGTCTCGGTGTTGGTCATACTCTGTACAGAAATAGGCGCATCTCCACCTACCGGTACATTACCCACCATAATCTGACGAGATTTCCGACGTTTAATCGGTGATTCAAAATGCATGATATAGATCCTGCATGGCAGTTAATCAAAAGAATACGTACATACTTCAGGGGCCAGCTACTGATCAGGCCCTTGATCGCCAACGGTCGTACGAAGCGTTTTACGGTTACCGTTGGGAATGAGCGTTACCGGCTCACCATTCAACTGCAATTGTGCAGCTCTGACATTACCCAGCATCACTTCAAAAGGTGCAACGCCTTCCAGCATAGCGGTAGCACCCGACTGATAGAGGTTTGCCGCAACCACATCGCCGCGTGCATCAGTCACTTCAAGCCAACACTCATCACTGAAGACAAACGTTAATGTATCCAGAGTACCAGCGCCCTCTTCTTTCGCGGGTTCACTGTCGACTGCAGACTGAACGGCCGCGGCAGTCGGCTCTGAAACCGCTTCTTCTGCGAAAGACTCTTGTTCTACAGCATCAGTCACCGAGCTGAGCGATTCGTCAGGCGCAGCAGTAGTTTCACTGGAACCGGTATAGGAAACAGAATCCGATACTGCTGGAGTGATACCTGTATCTGCATCATCAGTCACGGAATCGTCTGACGAATCAAGCTCTGAACTTGTGTCAACCGCATCCGGTACAGCCAGCGGGGCTGTTGATGCATTCGCTTCAGGGCTGTCCGTCGTTTCAGGCGTGTCCGGTGTTTTGGACAACAGAGACACCACAACCCAGGTGGCAACCAGCAACACGGCAATGATGCCGTAGAGTCGATTATCGGATTTTTTGGTTGAGGGCCCTTTCTCAGCTTTAGGCAGAGGCCGATAAGCGGACGATGAATAATCCCGCGATGCCTGTCCCTGCTGGGCTTCCGCTTCATCTGTATGACTGCGATGGTGTTCACGGTAGCTCTGGATAAAACCGTCTGGCGATACGTTTAAAATACGGGCATAAGCGCGATAGTACCCCAGCACAAAGGGCTCGGTGGGCAGTTTTTGAAATTCGTCTTTCTCAAGGTAAGAGATATACGCTTCTGACAGGCGCATTTGATCCGCAACGTAACTCAGACTGAAGCCTGCAGCTTCACGAAGCGCTTTCAATTCACGTCCCGGTGATTGTTCGTCCACTGTCATGTCGTCATAACTTGATGTCATGGCTTATGTCACCTCACTCACCAATCGATTGCTTGTATTCCAGATATTCAGACGAGTATGGGTGCAGGTTTTTCAGAGCCAGCGCATAACTGGCCTCTTTGTCCTTGTTGCCAAAGATTCGTTCAATGCGAATACCCAACCACAAACTGCGCGGGGTCTGCCGTGCACGCTTGCCGTACTGATCCAGATAGAAACGAGCCACGGTGTAGTCTTTCTGATCGAAATAGATATCTGCCAGCTCCAGATAGGGAGCTGCAAGCTGGCTATTGATCCCCAAAACCTGTTTCAGGGAATCGATGGCCTTATCCTGCTTGCCCAACTTGGCCTGTGTTCGTCCCAGGTTCAGCAGTCCGACATAACGATTATCGTATTCGTAATCCTTGCTGACCTTCTCGAATTGCTCTTCGGCAGCGGTGTAGCGCTGCTGACTGAACAGGAAGGTTCCGTAGTTGTTGCGAGCCTGAGAAAAGCCGGGATCAATTGACAATGCTTTCTCAAAGTTACTTTCGGCCAGCTCGGTGTTGTTTTCCATCCAATAAAGATACGCGAGGCCATTGTAAGCACCGGCGGAGTTCTTATTGATTTTCAAGGCCTTTTGAAAGTGTCGGCGGGCGGGTTTTTTATCGCCCTGACGCAAATAGCCCAATCCAGCCTGAACGTGCGTCTTTTCCGCCTGATCCAGATCGGGTTTGGGCTGTGTCGAATTGGTGGTGGTCACACAGCCGGCCAACAACATTACGGCAAAGAGGAAACACCCTTTGTGTACGATCTTGCTAAACCCCATATCACTCCACATCTTCATAAAATTCCCTGTAGGTATTTGTCCTGTCCTCAAGAATCGAATCGTTATTATGATATATCAGACGACAAGATAAACACGAACAAGTTTCACGAATTAACGATGCGCACCGGTTCTTCAGCGCCTTTGGCCTGCTGGTCACGATAGCGAGCGCTGCGCTTGGTACGATCATTGACGGCACCGGCCAACTGTCCGCAGGCAGCATCGATATCATCACCACGAGTGGTGCGTACGGTGGTGGTATACCCGGCCTTGATCAGAATATCCTGAAATGTGCGCAAGGCGTTGTTGCTCACACGACGATAATCCGACTGATCGAAAGGATTAAACGGAATCAGGTTGATTTTGACGGGAATGTCTTTCAGTAGCTGCGCCAGCTCATGGGCATGATGCGGGCGATCATTCACCTGATTGATCAGTGTGTACTCGATGGTCATTTTGCGGCGATTGTCAGGCAGGCCTTCAATATAGCGCTTGGCAGAATCCAGCAGCATGGCAATCGGGTACTTTTTGTTGATCGGTACCAGCTCGTTGCGCAACTCATCATTAGGTGCGTGCAGGGAAACCGCCAGGCACGCGTCGGTATATTGACCAAGACGATCCAGTGCCGGAACCACACCTGAGGTACTCAAGGTCACACGTCGTTTGGACAAACCATAACAGTTGTCGTGCATCATCAGATTCATGGAATCGACAACGTTATCAAAATTCAGTAGCGGCTCACCCATTCCCATCATCACCACATTGGTAATGATGCGAGGGCGGTCTTCGCCAAACTGGCCATAGGATTTGGCCGCCAACCATACCTGCCCAATGATTTCGGCAGCGGTCAGGTCGCGATTAAACCCCTGTTTACCAGTGGAACAAAAGCTGCAATCCAGAGAGCAGCCCACCTGAGAAGAGACACACAGAGTGCCACGATCACCATCGGGAATCAGAACCGTTTCTACAGCACTGCCGCCGGTTACCTTAATCAGGAATTTTCTTGTCCCGTCGGCGGAATCCAGCTGCTGGATCACTTCCGGGGGACGCACTTCCGCGATGCGCTTGAGCTTTTCACGGAGAGCTTTACTGATGTTCGTCATATTGTCGAAATCATCAACACCCATCTGGTGAATCCACTTCAGGACCTGGGTCGCACGAAATTTTTTCTCGCCAATAGACTCGAAGAAAGCTTCCAGCTTGGCCTGAGAAAGGCCCAGCAGATTGACTTTGTCTTCGGTCTTGTTAGCGTCCGTGCTGACATCTGTTGTGGCAGTAGCAGTAACAGAATCTGTCATGGTTGGTTACCTGAATCATTCACCAAATGGGCATTACCCACGTATTAACGCGGGCCCGTCAAATCCGGGCCCCGCCGCCAATTAACGAGGGCAGATTTCGCCTTCTGCGAAGAAGTAAGCGATTTCACGAGCAGCAGACTCTGGAGAGTCAGAACCGTGAACAGCGTTAGCATCGATGGTTTCTGCGAAGTCAGCACGGATGGTGCCAGCAGCCGCTTCTTTAGGGTTGGTAGCACCCATCAGGTCGCGGTTAGCAGCAATGGCGTTCTCGCCTTCCAGAACCTGAACAACAACAGGACCAGAAGTCATGAAACCGACCAGATCAGCGAAGAAAGGACGCTCTTTGTGCTCAGCGTAAAAACCGCCTGCTTTTTCATCGTCCAGGTGCAGCATTTTCATGGCAACAATGTTCAGGCCAGCTTTTTCAAAGCGAGCTGCGATTTCGCCGATTGCGTTTTTGGCAACAGCGTCAGGTTTGATGATGGACAGGGTACGTTCAACGGCCATTTGGGTCTCCAAAACAGTCGAAATTAAGAGTAAATAAATCGCCTCCGGATGGAGGCACTTAAAGCTCGGAAGGCATATCCGGCCAAAAAATCGGCAGAATGCACTTCCCGAATTACAAAACGCGCGAATTATACGCGTAAATCCATGAATTTAATACGAAATCCCCAATAAAAATGGGGGATTCGGGACGCTATGGCCAGGCTATTTCTGAAGAAAGGAATTCGCTGCCATAACGGGCGTCTTAAAGCTCAGATTCATGCGCGGCTTTAAACCTGCGAGCGGGTAATTTTCAGCCTGCGGCCGTCTGGGAGGCCTGAGCGATGGACTGGATACGCGCCACAATGGATTTCAGACCATTGCCCCGTGTCGGGCTGAGATGGCGCTCGAGATCCAGAGACTGAAAATAGCCATCGACGTCAAAACCGGTGATTTCAGAGGGGGTTTTGTCGTTGTATGCCGCCATAACCACAGCCAGCAACCCACGCACAATAACCGCATCACTGTCGACCAGAAACTGCAGGCGGTCGTCTTCACGACCCACTTCGATCCAGACGTTACTCTGGCACCCTTTCACCAGACGCTCCGGCGTTCTCAGGGACTCATCCATCTCTGGCAGGTCTTTACCCAGATCGATGATGTATTTGTAACGCTCTTCCCAATCGTCAAAGAAGGTCAGGTCATCGAGGATTTCGTCGGTGGTCGGCAATGCCATAATTTCTGTTAAGCCTCTGTTTTAACGGGATATTTAAATGATATGCAGATACTGTGTGAAGATACATTCAGTGCTAACCGGCAGCACTAGAAGAACAGACCCGCCTCAAGCTGGGCCTCTTCGGTCATCATATCTCTGGACCAGGGGGGATCAAACACCAGCTCGACCGATACGGCTTTCACATTGGGCACCTTGCCGACTCGGTATTCCACATCTCCAACCAACACCGGGCCCATACCACATCCGGGGGCAGTCAGGGTCATGCGGACATCCACGCGACCAGAATCCTGATCCACGTCTACACCGTAAATCAAACCCAGCTCCACGAGACTGATGGGGATTTCAGGGTCGTAAATGGAATCCAGAGCCGCCCACAGCTGATCTTCGTTGATTTTGCCGCTGCCATCATCACTGAAATCCGGCAACTCCACTTCCTGACCAATGGCATCCGCATCGGTACCGTCAATTCGGAACATGTTGCCCTGCCAGGTAACGGTAAAATTACCGCCCAGACTTTGATTGATTGTCAGGAACTGGCCTTCTTTCAACACGACGGGCTCACCGCTAGGCACACGTCGCGCGGGGCAATCCCGACGGGTGACCACCATACTTTGCTGCATATCAGCTCACACTAAAGCTTTCGCCACAGCCACATTCTGCCACGACGTTGGGGTTGTTGAACTTGACGACCTGGTTAATACCCTCGGTCACCAGATCGATTTCAGTGCCACGCAGGATATTCACAGCATCCGGCGCCACCGACAGAGTAATCTTATCGCTGGGAGTCAGTACCTCGTCCCCTTCTTCAGGTCCGTCAGCAAAGTCCAGAACGTAGGCATAACCGGTGCAGCCACTGGTTTCAGTACTCAGACGAATGATTTTGCCGTCCTGAGTCGCCAGCTTCTTTTCAAAATGACGTACTGCAGCTTCAGTCATGGTGACTGCAGGTGCATTGGGATCAAAGATCTCCGGGGTTTTCATATCTGTCATTTTTAACCTCTTGGTCAGCCCTCACGGCCGACTCTCTATGGTCAACTTTATACCGTCAACAATACCCACCCGAGGGCGGGACTTCCCTTTCATCCGGAAAACCGGATCAAGCCAGCATCATTCTGACTTTTTTCAAAGCTTCAAACAGCGCGTCCACTTCGTCCAGCGTGTTGTAAATCGAGAAAGATGCCCGCGCAGTGCCAGGAATCCCCAAACGGTTCATCAGTGGCTCGGCGCAGTGGTGCCCGGTGCGAATGGCAATGCCCTGACGATCCAGCAGAAAGCCGATATCGGCCGGGTGCCCACCTTCCATCAAAAAGCTTAACACCCCTGTTTTTTCACGAGCCTGACCCACAATTGTCAGCCCTTCGAAGGCTTGTGCCTGGGCGGTAGCACTGTCCATCAAGGCTTTTTCGTGAGCCTTGAGCGCCGTCATATCCAGCTCGGAAAACCAGCGAACCGCCTCACCCATGCCAATGGCGCCTGCTATATGGGGCGTTCCTGCCTCCAGTCGGTAAGGCAACACATTCCATTGGGCATCCTGATAAGTGACTTCGGAGATCATTTCACCACCGGTCTGCCATACCGGCCACTCAGACAGCAGCGAGGCCTTGCCCCAAAGCACGCCAATACCGGTGGGACCAAACAACTTGTGGCCCGAGAAGGCGTAAAAATCGCACCCGATATCCTGAACATCCACCGGCCCGTGGGCAATGCCCTGCGCGCCGTCGACCAGCACCCAGGCGCCCACGGCTTTAGCCTTGCGGGTCAATTCTTTGATCGGATTGATGGTTCCCAGAGAATTCGACACCTGCGGAAAAGCCACCATCTTGGTATTCGATGTCAGCAGCGCTTCAAACGCGGCCACGTCCAGCTCACCCAACTCGTTGATGGGCGCGACTTTTAAAGTGGCACCAGAACGCTTGCAGGCCTGCTGCCAGGTCACGATATTGGCGTGGTGTTCCATTTCGGTAACAACGATTTCGTCACCGCTTTTCAGAATCTGACCAATGCCATTTGAGACAATATTGATCGCCTCAGTGGTACCGCTGGTCCAGATAACCTCTTCACGTGCCTGCGCATTGATAAATTGCGCCACGGTATCGCGGGCACCTTCGTAGCGCTGAGTCGCCTCATCCGCCAAACGGTGCGCACCACGATGCACATTGGAATTGCAGGTGGTGTAATAATCTACGATCGAATCAATAACGCACTGTGGCTTTTGTGTGGTTGCCGCATTATCGAGATAAACCAGAGGCTTACCGTCTATCTCTCGCGCAAGGATCGGAAACTGCTTGCGCAGTGCCATTACATCAAACGTCATAGGGCTTTCACCTCTTGCCACTTAAGTCCCATCGTTACTTCACTTCCATCGCAGCAAAGCGATCGCGCAACTGTGGGCGCAACCATTCAGCCAGAACGTCATTGGGCATCTCGTCAACCAGCTCATTAATAAAACCAAAATTGAGCATGATCTGCGCCTGGGAACGACTCACACCACGAGACTGCAAATAATACAGAGCGGTTTTATCGATCTCCGCAATGGTGGCGCCGTGCGCGCAACGTACGTCGTCGGCGTAGATTTCCAGTTCGGGCTTGGTGTCGATCTCGGCACGATCAGACATCAGCAAATTACGGTTATTCAGCTCGGCCAGCGTTTTCTGAGCATCACGGTGAATATGAATTCGGCCGTTAAACACAGCACGGGAATTATCCGCAACAATGCCGCGAACGTTCTCTTCTGTAGTGCCATGAGGCACGGCGTGCTCAATGGTACTGTGCAGATCAAACAGCTCTTTGCCGTCAAGCAGATAAATTGCATTCAACTTGGCAAAAGCATGTTCACCCGCATGAGTCACATCCACATCGACACGCTGCAGAGTGCTGCCAAAGCCAACCAGAGTACTGTTCAGTTCTGCGCGGGTTGCCAGTTCGAAATGGCTGCCGCCGATACTCAGCGACTCGCCGGTTTGCAGAGCAAATCGGTAATGTTCGAGACGTGCGCTCTCTCCCACCTTGTACTCGGCAAAGCCCGTGTTCTTGCTGCGCTGATTACCACAGAACTGTTCAACGACAGAGGCTTTGGCGTTTTGTCCCAGGCGCACGAGCACCCGCGTATGGGCTTCGCTGTCCTGAGTCAGTACATTCACAATACGGATCGGTTGTTCAATAACTGCCTCGGCAGCCACATCAATCAGCACTCCCTGAGTCGCCAGAACATCGTTCACCAGGCCGAACAGGTGGCGCGACGGCTTAACCGAGGCGAAAGTCTCTGCTGCCCACGACTGTGCATCGGCCGAAGCGTCGGCCAGAGAAACTATGCTCAGTCCTGCCGGCAATTCATCATTCAGATCTGACGTCAATTCACCGTTCACGAACACCAGATCAATACTGTTCAGGCCTTCAATCGACTCTGCAACAGCGTTGACCTCAACTGCATCAGATTGCAACTCGGTGCGATCCCACACATTGATCGGTATGTATTTCCAGGCTTCGGTTTTACGCGTTGGCCACTGGGCCTCGCGCAACAACGCTAAGGAAGCTTGTCGCTTTGGTGCCAGCCAGTCGCTGACCGATTCGGCTCGGGCGACGGCTCCGTTTAACCAATTACTCATCCGCTTACCCCTCGGCCACGTCGTTGGTCGCGGCCTCGTCAGCAGGCTGATCCTTCAACCAGGCATAGCCCTGGCTTTCCAGCTCGTGAGCCAGAGAGTAATCACCGCTTTTAACAATTTTTCCATCCGCCAGTACGTGGACAAAGTCTGGTTTGATGTAGTCCAACAGGCGCTGGTAGTGAGTCACAACAATAAAACTGCGATCTGGCGAACGCTGGCTGTTTACACCCTCAGCCACGACCTGCAAGGCATCGATATCCAGACCGGAGTCGGATTCGTCGAGAATACAAAGCTTGGGTTTCAACAACAGCATCTGCAGGATTTCATTGCGCTTTTTCTCACCGCCAGAAAAGCCTTCGTTAACGCCACGCTTGAGGAAGTCGGCGGGCAAATTCACTTGCTTACTGGCTTCGCGAGCCATTTTCAGAAAATCTTTGGAGCTCAAAGCCTCTTCACCACGAGCTTCGCGAACGGCGTCGACAGATGCCTTGAGGAATTCCAGGTTGCTGACCCCGGGAATTTCAACCGGGTACTGAAACGCCAGGAACAAACCCGCACGAGCGCGCTCTTCAGCTTCCAACTCCAACAGGTCAACACCATCCAGCTCAGCACTGCCCTGCTCTACGCTGTATCCATCGCGTCCAGTCAGAACATAACCCAGAGTACTTTTACCGGCACCGTTTGGCCCCATGATCGCGTGAACTTCGCCGGGCTTAATCTCCAGCTCCAGGCCCTTCAGGATGTTTTTCTCTTCAACACTGGCGTGCAGGTTTTTAATGGACAACATAATCTTTAATTCCTCATTCACCATTTAATCAATCTGTCTTGGTCGTCGTTAAAGCGGGAGTTAACCCACTGAACCTTCCAGACTGATCTCCAGCAACTTGCCGGCTTCAACAGCAAATTCCATGGGTAATTCTTTGAAAACTTCTTTACAGAAACCGTTCACAATCATTGACACGGCCTTCTCCGGATCCAGCCCGCGCTGTTGACACAAAAACATCTGATCATCAGACACTTTGGAGGTGGTTGCTTCGTGCTCCACAATGGCCGTCGGGTTGCGACTTTCCACATACGGGAAGGTGTGAGCACCACACTTGTCACCAATCAACAGTGAATCACACTGGGTAAAATTACGCGCTCCGGCTGCTCCGGGGTTCATGCGAACCAACCCACGATAACTGTTGTTACTCTTACCAGCGGAAATCCCTTTGGAGATGATTGTCGACTTGGTATTTTTACCCAGATGAATCATCTTGGTTCCCGTGTCCGCCTGCTGGGCACCGCGAGTCAGGGCCACGGAATAGAACTCACCGATGCTGTTATCCCCTTTCAGGATACAGCTCGGATACTTCCAGGTAACCGCAGAACCGGTTTCCACCTGAGTCCAGGAGATCTTGGCGTTGGTATGACAAATCCCGCGCTTGGTCACGAAGTTGTAGATACCGCCCTTGCCGTTTTCATCTCCGGGGTACCAGTTCTGTACCGTGGAGTATTTGATTTCGGCATCGTCCAAAGCAACCAGTTCAACCACTGCTGCGTGCAGTTGGTTTTCGTCCCGCTGTGGCGCCGTACAGCCTTCCAGATAGCTCACGTGACTGCCTTCGTCGGCGATAATCAACGTGCGCTCGAATTGACCGGTATTCTGCTCATTGATGCGGAAATAGGTGGACAACTCCATTGGGCACTTGGTGCCTTTGGGGATGTACACAAAAGAGCCGTCAGTGAATACCGCACAATTGAGAGCTGCGTAATAGTTGTCACGCTGCGGCACCACACTGCCCAAATACTTTTTCACCAGCTCGGGGTACTTGTGCACCGCTTCGCTGATGGGACAAAAAATCACACCCGCCTCTTCCAGCTTATCGCGAAAGGTAGTCACTACGGAAACGGAGTCAAACACCGCGTCTACGGCCACACCTGCCAGCATCATTTGTTCATGCAGGGGAATACCCAGTTTTTCATAGGTTTTCAGCAGTTCCGGGTCCACTTCGTCCAGCGACTTGGGCTTGTCCTTCATGCTCTTTGGCGCAGAGTAATAGGAGATCGACTGAAAATCGATTTCCGGATAATGCACATGTGCCCACTCCGGCTCGTCCATTTCCAGCCAGCTGCGGTAGGCTTTCAGACGCCACTCGAGCATCCACTCCGGCTCTTCTTTCATTGCGGAGATGCGGCGAATAATGTCTTCGTTGAGGCCCGGTTCAAAGGTATCGGACTCAATATCCGATACAAACCCGGCCTCGTATTCACGCTGCAGCGCTTTTTCAATTTGCTCAGTCATGTTGTAACTCGCTATTCACGGTTATGACATCCATGTGTCTTAACAGGCAACGCTCTTTGTAAGGCGTTTTAAATTCTTGACTGCCGGGCAACTCCAGCCAGACAGCTGCATATTTGCTTTCATTTTACCAGTGAGCCATCAACCTGCTTGCAGCTGAAGTACCACGTCTCGAATGTGAGCGACAGCGCGCGCCACATCGTCTTCGGTCGTAAATCGGCCCAGCGAAAACCGGATAGAGCTGTGTGCATCGCTGTCACTCAATCCCATGGCTTTTAACACATAGGATGGTTCGATACTGGCAGAGGTGCAGGCTGATCCTGAAGACACAGCCAGTTCCCGTAACGATAGCTGCAGAGCCTCACCATCCATCCCTGAAAAACAGACGTTCAGATGTATTGGACTGACCTGCTCGGCAGAACCATTACGACGCACACCAGGCAAGTCGGCAATACCCGCCCAAAGCTCGTCCCTCAAACCTGCTATCCGGGACATATCGTCCGACAATTTCTCACGACAGATTCGGGCAGCTTCGCCCATACCCACCAACTGGTGAGTTGGCAAGGTTCCTGAACGCATGCCCCGCTCGTGTCCACCGCCATGTGTCACCGGTGCCAATTGCGGTTGAACTTTGCGGCGAACATACAGTGCGCCAACCCCTTTCGGGCCATAAAACTTGTGTGCCGACAGGCTAAGGAAGTCTACCTGCAACTGATTTACATCAATGGGCAACTTGCCCGCTGATTGCGCTGCATCCACATGCAGCAGCACATCATGTTCACTATCTGTACTGGTGTCACGGCAAAGCTTGCCTATCTCGGCAATCTGCGTGATCGCTCCAGTCTCATTGTTAACCTGCATGAGACTCACCAGACGGGTATCCGGTCTGATTGCAGCTTTTACCTGATCCGGGTGAATCACTCCGGAGCTGTCCGGTGTCAACCAGGTGACGTCAACACCTCTGGCTTCCAGCCACTTGGCCGGATCAACCACGGCCTTATGCTCAACCACAGAGGTAATCAGGTGCCCAGTGTATCCCTGTTTTTCGAAAACGCCCTTTAACGCAAGGTTATTGGATTCGGTTGCTCCACTGGTCCACACAATTTCACGAGGATCACAACTTAGCAACTCCGCCACCTGACTGCGGGCCGCTTCGACCTTCTCTTCTGCCTGCCATCCATAAATATGCGAGCGGGAGGCGGGATTGGCGAAGGTGCCATCCATCGTCAGACATTGGCTCATTGCCTCTGCAACGGCAGGATCAACGGGCGTTGTCGCGGCATAATCGAGGTAAATCGGAGGTTTCACGAGTCCCCCGCTGCAATCAACTCCAGCTTTTGCTCGAGGTTCTGACGCTCGGAGACTTCACGAACCTCTTGTCGTGCCACAAGACTGGCCAGACTGATATTGCTGAGAAAATCGTGAATTTGGTCACTCAAGTCACACCACAGGTAGTGAGTCAGACACACCTGACCATGCTGGCAGTTACCGATACCCGCACAGTTGGTTGCATCAATCGATTCGTTGACCGCATCAATAATCTCAGCCACTGAGATGTCGTCCGCCTGACGGCTGAGCTTGTAACCGCCACCCGGCCCACGGACACTGCCCACCAGAGCCTGTTGGCGCAATTTGGAGAACAACTGCTCCAGATACGACAGGGAAATCTCCTGACGCTTGGAAATATCAGCCAGACTGATCGGGCCTTTTTCTGCATTAAGAGCCAGATCCAACATGGCGGTGACGGCGTATCGACCTTTGGTTGTAAGACGCATAAACCTATCCTGTGGGCAATTCAGGGCGCGAATTATGTAAAAACCAACCTCTTTGGTCAAGTATATAACCTACTAATTTAGTATGGTATTACCTGAGCCACGTGCAACAGGTCAGTCTTCCTTCTTTTCACCATCCGTCAGGGCTTTGATTTTGTTGTCGGTATGGAAAATGTAATTCTGAACCGAGGTCAGCACTCCTCGTAGGATACTGAGTTCCATTTTATCCATACGAATACGGCTGTATAAACGACGCAAACGGGTCATGGTCTGGCGAGGATTGCCCGGCTCCAGGAACCCCAGTCGCTCCAAAGTCGCCTGGAGATGCTCGTAATAGCGCTCCAGCTCCTGATGCTCTACGGGTGGCTGATCCCAGTCGTCAAAGTGAACCGGCTTGCCATCCTGCAGTGCGAGCCACGACATGCGCACCTCATAGGCCAGCACCTGCACAGCGGATGACAAATTGAGGGAGCTGTAGTCCGGATTTGAAGGAATGTGCACATGATAATTGCATTTGTGCAGTTCTTCATTGGTCAGGCCGCGATCTTCACGACCAAAGACAATGGCCACATCATGGTGCTGGGCCTCGGCCACAGCACGATCGCCACATTCGCGAGGCGTAACCAGCGGCCAGGGGATTCGACGCTCGCGAGCACTGGTGCCCACCACCAAACCGCAACCGGATACCGCCTCTTCCAGAGTATCTACAACAATGGCCCCTTCCAGAACATCCTGTGCATTGGCTGCCCGCCACACCGCCTTATCTGCCGGATATTCCTTGGGATCGACCAGATACAACTGGGCCATCCCCATATTTTTCATTGCACGGGCAGCGCCGCCAATGTTGCCAGGATGGCTGGTATTCACCAGTACGATTCGAATTTTTTGCAGCAGCGCGTCGGACATGTCTAATCCAAATTATCAACAAGATCGGTGTTCAGGGGTAAAAAGGCGCGCAGTTTAACAAATTGCCTTCTATCCTAATAGCCAGATATTGCAGCAACACCGCTAAAACCCAAGATAGCGTACAGCAGGTATATTCACAGTTCGAACAGACTGTTATACTGCCGCCCCCTTTTTGAGGCGCTGCGATCTTGCGGTGTCTGCTCTTTCACATTGATTGCCGTAAACGGTTGGTGCCCTATGGAACCCATGCTGAATATCGCCCTGCGTGCTGCACGCAAGGCTGGCGAGCTCATTGAGCGCGCTCTTGAACGTGTTGATGTTGTTGCCTTCGAAGAAAAAGGTCGCAACGACTTTGTCTCTGAAGTAGACAAAGCAGCCGAAAAAGAAGTGATTTACCACCTGCGCAAAGCGTTTCCCGATCACGCCATCTGGGGTGAAGAAACGGGCCACAGCTCCGGGAGCGGCAAAGGTGCTGATTACGAGTGGATCATTGACCCCCTCGACGGTACTACCAACTTCCTTCACGGTATCCCCCACTTCGCGGTCTCCATCGCCTGCCTGCATAAGGGACAGATCGAACACGCCGTGGTTCTGAACCCTATGACACGCGAAGAATTTACCGCCAGCCGCGGTAAAGGTGCCGCTCTCAACGGCCGTCGTATTCGGGTATCCGACAGACGCGGTCTCGGTGGTGCACTGATTGGCACCGGCATTCCCTTCAATGGCTATGCCTTTGAACACATCACCCCTTATTTAGCGGCACTGCAGGAAATAGCCGGACAGACTGCCGGCATTCGTCGCCCGGGCGCAGCCTCACTGGATCTGGCCTATGTCGCAGCGGGTCGTTATGACGGATTCTGGGAAATGAATCTGCAATCCTGGGATGTCGCCGCAGGGATTCTGCTGGTAAAAGAAGCCGGCGGTCTCGTCAGTGACTTTAAAGGTGGAAACACCACGATGGATAGCGGCAATATTGTTTGCGCGCCACCGAAAGTCTTTAAGCCACTGCTGCAAATCGTCGGCAAGCACATGGGCAAAATCTAAATCAGCCCTCCCCCCGAGCCATAAAAAAAGCCCTGCTGACAGGGCTACAAGCTCGGAGAGAGTCGGTGAAACGGGCCCGATGGGCTCGTTAAGAATTCTAAAAAAATGGCCCTGCGAAAGGGCGCAAGCTCAGAGAGAGTCATTTCTGTGTCGGCATCTGCACCGCCACAGCTGTATTCCTAAAAAAGGCCCTGCGAACAGGGCGCAAGCTCAGAGAGAGTCATTTCTGTGTCGGCATCTGCACCGCCACAGCTGTATTCCTAAAAAAGGCCCTGCGAACAGGGCGCAAGCTCAGAGAGAGTCGTTTCTGTGTCGGCGTCTGCACCGCCACAGCTGTATTCCTAAAAAAGGCCCTGCGAACAGGGCGCAAGCTCAGAGAGAGTCGTTTCTGTGTCGGCGTCTGCACCGCCACAGCTGTATTCCTAAAAAAGGCCCTGCGAACAGGGCGCAAGCTCAGAGAGAGTCGTTTCTGTGTCGGCGTCTGCACCGCCACAGCTGTATTCTTAAAAAAGGCCCTGCGAACAGG
>NZ_JAHKRS010000003.1 GCF_018863235.1 Pseudomaricurvus albidus | reverse complement strand
AGGGCCGTTGAAGACTACGACGTTGATAGGCTGGGTGTGGAAGCGTTGTGAGGCGTTGAGCTAACCAGTACTAATTGCCCGTGAGGCTTGACCATATAACTGATGTAACTGGATGTTCGCAGACAGTGCACCGGACAGATATGTGACTGTAGTTCGCTACAGACAAAGAAAGACACACACAAGAACAGCATTGAATTAAACAACTTTTGAATCGCTTTTTGCTCCTGCAAAAACGATTTACCCTCCTTCCCTGGAGGGCAATCCGCCACCCTATTTGGCGTGCGTGAGGCGACAGGATCTCGAATCTTGTCATAAGACCGGCACACACCCAAACCAGTTTGGCTGACGACCATAGAGCTTTGGAACCACCTGATCCCATCCCGAACTCAGAAGTGAAACGAAGTATCGCCGATGGTAGTGTGGGGCTTCCCCATGTGAGAGTAGGTCATCGTCAGCCTTTAAATCTAAAACCCCTGATCGGTAACGGTCAGGGGTTTTTCTTTATCCGGGGTTTAAAACTGGCTGAAAGCATATCTAAGGCCCACTGGCTTCGCTGGTGGGCCTTTTTTATGGTTGGGTGTTTGTGAGCGTGTGCTGCGGGCAGCTGTGGTGTTTATGGCGCGCTCTGGGGCTGCGGGAGTGGCTGGCTAGTGCAGAGAGTGAAAAAGAACGGTGCTCCGCTAACGGTCTTCAGGCAGTTCAGGTTGGTAGTCGTAGCCAACCTGACGGTAGAGCTCGAGTATGCGTTTTTGTGCCAGTAGGGCTTCCATTCTGCGGTCATAGAGTTCGGCGAGTTGGTGCCCGCGTTCAGTGTTTTGGAAAACCGGATAGAGTTGTTGTTCGATAAGGGGAATGATGCGGAAGTCAGACGCTTCGAGTTCTGTCTGGCTATTTAGGGCAATACTGATGTTGTCGTCATCGTTAAGGTATAACTCAATACGCCCTCCTTTTAACATATGCAGTCCTTGCTTGACGCTATCCACAACCTGATAGCTCGATTCTTCAAGATCAAAGAGGTATTGGTAGTCGAAGCCTTTGTTCCAGGCTATCAATTGGTGTGTGTTGTTTAACAAAGTATGAGGAATTGAATGGTTAATTTGTATTTGATGGTAAAAGGCGTTGTTCGCAGTAATCGCAGCACTAACAAATTCGGTTGAGATAGGAATGTTTGGAGTATGAAGCTTGTCTGGTTGATAAAGAGGGGCTGGGGTTAAGTAGCTTTTTTCCCAGTCCGTCAGATACATGTCAATCTTGCCACGCTGAAGATCACGGATACTGCGTCGTATGGGCAGGATACAGGTAATAATCTTATATCCCTCAGCCTCAAAGACTTCTTTTACTATTTCGAAAAATACGCCTCTGCCTTCCGGTTCACTGAACGTGGGATAGAAAGGGGCGGCCACGGTGATGTGGTCTGCTGGCAAGACTGTGTCAGTACATGCATGTGGCTGCATTGGGAGCAGCCATAGGGCAGAGAGAGTGAGAGTTGTTGTGTAACGCAAGGAGTCGTACCTCTAATTGATTGCTCCTTACGTTACCCCAAACGTGAAGGATCAGACCTTAAATGATCGCTTTAGCTTCTTCTCTACCATGACCTTTTTCAGTCGAGCGTACTGTGGAATGCCGTTCTTGTAAGGAGGATAATCCTCTCCCTGAATCAATGGCTCGAAATAAGCTCTACCCTTTTCAGTAATACCAAAACCATCGCGAGTGATAAAATCGCGAGGCATCATTTTCTCCACATTGGCAATTTGTTCGAGCGGGGCTTCTTCAATGGTCCACTTGTATTTCTTGCCTTTGCCGCGAACAATGGCTGGCATGACGGCATTCTTGCCGGCAATGGCCATTTCGACAGCGGCTTCACCGACTGCGTAGGCCTGTTCGACATCGGTTGCCGAGGCGATGTGACGAGCGGCCCTCTGTAAGTAATCGGCCAGAGCCCAGTGATATTTATAGCCAAGCTCATCTTTAATCATATGAGCGAGAGTTGGTGCGACACCTCCCAGTTGGGTATGACCAAAGGCGTCTACCTGGCCAGAGTCCGCCAGGAAACGACCGTCCTTGTATCGAGCGCCTTCTGAAGCAACGATGGCGCAAAAGCCGTGTTTTTTAACGGTAGCTTTTACCTTTTTCAAAAACTTGGCTTTATCGAAGGCAATTTCAGGGAAGAGTATGATATGGGGAGCATCACCTTCCTGCTCGGCTGCCAGTCCACTGGCGCCGGCAATCCATCCGGCATGACGTCCCATGACTTCGAGAATAAAAATATTGGTTGAGCTGGCGCACATGGAGGCGACATCCAGTGCGGCTTCTTTAATCGAGACGGAGACGTATTTGGCCACAGAGCCAAAGCCCGGGCAGTTGTCGGTAAATGGCAGGTCGTTGTCGACGGTTTTGGGGACATGGATAGCCTGGATGGGATAACCCATGGTCTCCGACAGTTGCGAGATCTTCAGGCAGGTATCGGCGGAGTCTCCTCCACCGTTGTAAAAAAAGTAGCCGATGTTATGCGCCTTGAAGACTTCGATCAGGCGCTCATATTCTGCGCGATTTTCTTCGAGGCTCTTCAGTTTGTAACGACAAGAACCGAATGCCCCCGACGGGGTGTGACGCAAGGCGGCAATGGTCTTGGCGGACTCTTTGCTGGTATCAATCAGTTCTTCACGCAGGGCGCCGATGATTCCGTTATGGCCAGCATAGACCTTTCCAATGTCTTTCTTGTGTTTGCGGGCGGTTTCAATCACTCCACAGGCGGAAGCGTTGATGACGGCAGTCACGCCGCCGGACTGTGCATAGAAAGCGTTTTTCTTGGCCATGAACGGTAACCTTAACGTTAAATAAGTACCAGCAGAGGGTGGGTCATTATTGACTGTAGATCTGGTGGTGGGTGTAAGCAAAATGAAAGGCGCGCATCATACGTGAATCTGATCGAAAATTCACCGTTTCGGGTGGATTCTGCGACAGTATGAACACGCGCCGCGGGAAGGAGTTTCAGGTTTGGCGGTTGCGGTTGGATAGATTCTTAACAGCCATGATAAGCTAACCGAAATCGACAGAGTGATCATTATGCACATACATATTCTAGGTATTTGCGGCACCTTTATGGGCAGCCTGGCACAGTTGGCCAAAGCCCGGGGCCACAAAGTGACGGGCTCGGATGCCAATGTCTATCCACCTATGAGTACTCAGCTGGAAGCGGCGGGTATCGAATTGATCGAAGGCTTCGATCCTGCACAGCTCACTCCAGAGCCTGACCTGGTCGTGATCGGCAATGCCATGAGTCGTGGTAACCCCGTGGTCGAGGCGGTTCTTAATCAAGGATTGCCGTACACGTCGGGGCCGCAATGGCTCTGTGATCATTTGTTACAGGATAAGTGGGTATTGGCGGTGGCTGGTACTCATGGCAAGACAACCACTGCCTCGATGCTCACCTGGGTGCTGGAATACGCGAATATGGAGCCTGGTTATCTGATTGGCGGTGTGCCCCGCAACTTTGAAACCTCTGCCCGTCTCGGCGGCAGTCCCTTCTTTGTGGTGGAGGCCGACGAATACGACAGCGCCTTCTTTGACAAGCGTTCCAAGTTTGTTCATTACCGCCCCAGAACTGTTGTGCTGAATAACCTTGAGTTTGATCACGCGGATATCTTTGCCGACCTGGCGGCAATCCAGACTCAATTTCATCATCTGATTCGCACTGTGCCGGGTAATGGCCTGATTGTGGTGCCGGACAATGAGCCAGCTCTGGACGAGGTGCTGGAAAAAGGCTGCTGGACACCGTTAGTGCGCACCTCGGTGCAGGAAGGCGACTCATCTGCGCCCCTCGGTGGTTGGCAAGCTCAGTTGCTGAGTGACGATGGCTCTCGTTTTGCGCTTTGGTATGACGGTCAGTGTGCCGGTGAAGTGGACTGGTCTCATACCGGTTTGCACAATGTGCGTAACGGTATGGCCGCGGCCGCGGCGGCTCGCAATGTGGGCGTTACACCGGAGATTGCCGTACAGGCTTTGTCTCGATTTGAGGGGGTAAAGCGTCGGATGGAATGTCTGGGCAATGTCTCCGGTGTCTCTGTGTACGATGACTTTGCCCACCATCCAACTGCGATTGAAACCACCTTGAGCGGATTGCGGGCTCGGGTGGGCAGTGACAAGATCATTGCGTTAATTGAACCAAGATCCAATACCATGCGTATGGGTATGCACAAATCGCAATTGGCGGCTGCGACGGCGAAAGCTGATCATGTACTCTGGTTGCAGCCAGATGATGTCAGCTGGTCCCTGCAGGACGTGGTCGATGCCAGTGAATCGGCGCAATTGGTCAGCAGTGTGGACGACATGATCAGTGCTTGTCTGGCGTTGGCCAAACCGGGTGCTCATGTGGTGGTGATGTCCAACGGCGGCTTTGGCGGAATTCACCAAAAACTGTTGTCGCAATTACAAACCATTGCGACGGAGGAATCCTGAGATGAGTGTGTATTCGCAAACCGTGACTTTGGCGATCACCGGGGCATCGGGTGCCCAATATGCGTTGCGCTTGTTGCAGTGTTTGTTGGCCGCCGATTGCCGGGTCTATCTATTGCTGTCCAGTGCAGCGCAGGTGGTGATCGATACGGAGACCAAACTGACACTGCCGGATGGTCTCGAAGAGCAGCAGGCATTTTTATCAGAGCGTTACGGCGCCGATGAAGATCAGTTGGTAGTGCTGGGGAAAAAGGACTGGTTTTCTCCGGTGGCCTCCGGTTCCAGCTCTCCGGCCAAAATGATTATTTGTCCCGCCAGTGGTGGAACCCTGTCAGCGATTGCCTGTGGTGCCAGTAATAACCTTATTGAACGTGCGGCGGATGTCGCCTTAAAAGAGCGCCGTCCCCTTATTCTTGTTCCCCGTGAAGCGCCTTATTCGGAAATCCATTTGGAGAACATGCTTAAACTCACTCGCATGGGAGCCATGATTATTCCTGCGAGCCCGGGCTTTTATCATCGTCCCCGTAGCATCGAAGATCTGGTGGACTTTGTCGTGGGACGTATCCTGGATCAGTGCGGGATCGATCAGGACATTATGCCGCGTTGGGGGGAGGACTAACCTCCGGTGTGGACTGAATTTACACGTAGTGAGTAAAGCCAATGAGCGCTGATGAATTGAATGTACCAACACGATTGCTGCCATTAGAAGGCGGGATTAATTTCCGGGATTTAGGTGGCTATGTCACCGATGATGGGCGCGAAGTCAGTTGGAGAAAAATCTTTCGCTGCGGTCATCTGGCGAATCTGACGGAACAGGATATCGAGACGTTGGCCGACCTGAACGTTACCGCCGTTCATGACTTTCGTCGCGAAGATGAGCAACAGCGCAATCCCAGCCAATCCCTGCGGGCTGAATTTTACAACGATTACGCCATGTCTATTGGCAGTATGTCGAAATTTTGGGAGTACATGGCATCGGAGCAGCTGACGGCAGAGAGTGCTCATGACCTGGTGGTGGGCTCCTATCGTTCCTGTGTGCAGGATGTGGCACCGCATTATGCTCGGTTGTTCCGCTCTTTGTTGGCCAATGGCGACAACGCCAGTATTTTTCATTGCTCCGTTGGCAAGGACCGAACCGGCTTGGCGGCGGCATTAATACTCTCTGCTCTAGGGGTACCCAGAGAGACGGTCGTGAATGACTATCTGTTGACGCAGGAATATTTTGATATCGATGGGCTGATGCTGACAGTTGAACAGCATTTGCGGGACGCCAGGGTGGAGCAGTGGGAGCGCAGCTGGTTACTGCCCTACTGTGGTGTTCACCAGGATAACATTGAAGCGTTCTTTGAGGGGGTCGAATCCGGTTATGGCAGTGTAGAGCGTTATCTGCAACAGGGTCTTGAGCTCAGTGATAGCGATTTGCAGGTCTTTCGCAAGATGTATCTAAACGAGTAAGCGTTGCCGTACAGTTGGATGCAGGACTTGAGGCAATGGGCCGAAGAGAGGTTGGAGAGATCTAGTCGGCCAGCAACAAATACACCAACACGGCAGTGAGAGCAGCACATAACAGCAGACTTAACAGCAACAATGTTGGTGCGTGTTTTCGGGGTTCCGGTTCAGTGCGGTTGCCGGGAGAGGTGGGTTTCGTTTTCCATTGTTTTGCGCTGGTGTCGATGGACTTTTTCTCCACGAGTTGTGGAGCTGGGAGCACTCGTCGCTTGCGCTCACCGGTATCCGGTCCAATGGCCTGAAAACGGTATACATCGAGTCTGATTTTGTCGCCGGATTGGATAATTCCTTTCTGGACTCGCTCGTCATTGACATAAACGCCGCTGCTGGAACCCAGATCACGAATGTGAAGCTGATGGTTTTCAATCGTGAATTCGGCGTGTTCACGGGCGAGCTGGGATGCAGAAATACTGATGTCACAGTGACTGCTGCGACCCATAGTGCAACGTTCCGACGAGATGACAAATTCCTGACCGGCGAGTGAACCGCTGTCTGCAACCAGCAGCCAGTGGCTGTTGTCGGATGTTGTTGGGCTGGAAGACAGTTGACTGCCTTCAAGTGGATCGAGAATGTCGAATTCAATATCCCCCAGGCGGATCGTGTCGCCCGGGAGCAGTTCTTTTTCGGTGATGCGTTGTCCGTTGACATAACAGCCCTGCCGGCTGTTGTTGTCCTTCAGGAAAAGGCTGTTGTTGGCGGTAATTAAGCGCGCGTGCAGTTTGTCGAGACTGTCTTCATCGACGCTGAGGTGATTGTCCGCCGCCGAACCAATGGTGTAACGCTTTTCGATGATCCAGATCGGCGGTTGCCGCTGGTCTTTAAACTGAATCTTCAGCATGACACGTTTGAGGTAAGGCTGCAGGAACAAGATGGCAGTGGGGGATGCAGTACTGATGTGTCCATTATGTGTCCTGGTAACTTTACGAGGGGCGTCAAGAGAGGTGCCCTGTTAAAAGTAGACGCCGTCGCAGGGATTATACAAACAATCAGCCGGGCCTCCCAGTTTGGCGGCCCGGCTGATTGTGGGGCGTGCGAAAGGCAATTGGTTAAAAACTGAACGAAACCGGGTGGGCTGGCGCAAACTGACCACAAATGTTTCTGCTGCACAGGTATATGGCAGCCTTTCCAGTTTCCCTTTTGCGAGTGATTTACTCATAATACACAGCTTTATATAGGGCTGTCAGGACGACGGCTCAAGATCGATCCAAGGCGAAAATATGTTTCAGAAACTGGTCAGTTTGTACCGCTCATTTGTGATTGAGCGTCCCCGATTAGCATTGATATTGGTTGCTCTGCTGACAGTGGGAATGGCAAGCGGTTTACCGAATTTCAAACTGGATGCTTCATCGGATTCCCTGACTTTGGAACACGACGCCGATCTGGATTATTTTCGGGAAATGAATCAGCGCTATCAAAGCGGTGATTTTCTGATTGTTACCTTCCGTCCCCAGCAGGATCTTTTTTCTGATCAATCCATTCAATTGATGCAGGAACTTTCTGCAGAATTGTCCCAAGTGCCTGGCGTTGTCAGTACCTTGTCGATGCTGGACGCTCCATTGCTGTACAGTCCGAAAGTTTCTTTGGGAGACATCAGCGAGCCCAGAACCCTGTTAACGCCTGGGGTTGACCGGCAGGCGGCCAAGCAAGAGTATCTGACCAGCCCGATCTACAAGGAAATGCTGCTCGGTCCCGACGGACAGACCACAGCCATTATGCTGAATCTGGAAGTCAACAACCGCTATATCGAGATGGTTCGCCATCGCGACACTCTGCGTCTGAAGCGCGATCAGGAAGGACTGACTCCGGCGGAAGAGGCGGAGCTGGAACAGATTACCCGCGAGTTTCGCGATTACCGAACCCAGGTGACGGCTGAAGATCACCAGCGGGTAGAGCAGGTGCGGGAGATCGTTGCGGACTATCAGGACCGCGCGCAGATCTTTGTCGGCGGTGCCACCATGATTACCGCGGATATGATCGATTTCATTAACAGTGACCTGAAAACCTTCGGGGTGGGGGTGTTGCTGCTGATGATCATTGTAATGGCGGTTATTTTCCGGCAGAAACGTTTTGTGATTTTACCGTTGCTCAGTTCAGCCGCGGCGGTTGTGATCATGTTGGGCTTTCTCAGTTGGATTGACTGGCGTCTGACCGTTATATCGTCCAACTTTGTCGCCCTGCAGTTAATTATCTCTCTGGCCATTACCATTCATCTTCTGGTGCGTTATCGCGAATACCACGCCGAGGAGCCCGACACGCCTCTGTCAGAGTTGGTGATGGAAACCGTGTCGTTTATGGCGCGTCCCTGTCTCTACGCGACCTTGACCACCATGGTGGCCTTTATCTCACTGGTAGTGAGCAATATTCGCCCGGTGATCGATTTTGGCTGGATGATGACCATGGGGCTGGCGGTGTCTCTGATTCTGTCGTTTGTAGTGATTCCGGCGGGGTTGATGATCCTGCCGAAAGGTGAGCCCAAAGGTAAGGCGAGAGACGCGGCGCGTGGCAAGGCCGCGTTTACCCTGGTGTTCTCACGTTTTACCGAGCGCTACAGCGGCCTGGTATTGTGGTTAAGTGTGGTGCTGGCTGTCGCGAGTGGTTACGGGGTCAGCAAGCTGGAAGTGGAAAATCGCTTTATTGATTACTTCCACAAGAGCACGGAAATCTACAAGGGCATGTCCGTCATTGATAAAAATCTGGGCGGGACCATCACTCTGGATATTGTGCTAGATGCGCCGAAGATGGACGACACATCTGGACAGGGTTTTGGCGATGAAGAGGATCCGTTTGCCGAGGTAGGCGGTGCCGAGGCTGATCCTTTCGCGATACCCGGCGGTGACGATCCATTTGCCGAAGCCGATCCTTTTTCAGAGCAGAGCGATTCTTCTGCGGCGCCGGTCAATCATTGGTTTACCGTGGCCGGGCTGGAAGAAGTCAAAAGCGTTCACGATTATCTGGATTCTCTGCCGGAAGTGGGCAAGGTGCAGTCTTTGGCGACGGCCTATGAGGTGGCCAATGATGTTAACGGTTCGGCGTTGAATGACTTTGAACTGGCTCTGTTGCAAAAATCCTTGCCGAAAGACATCAGCGACATTTTGATTGAGCCTTATCTGGCTGCCGAGGCGAATCAAACCCGCATCACTTTGAGGGTGATGGAAACCTACCCCGGCCTGAACCGCAGTGAATTGCTGGAAAAAGTTCGTCATCACATTACCCATGAGCTGGGATTCGCACCGGAAAACGTGCATATCTCCGGCCTGCTGGTGCTCTATAACAATATGCTGCAAAGTCTCTACAGCTCCCAAATTGTGACTCTGGGGGCGGTGTTTGTCGGCATCATGTTGATGTTTGTAGTGCTGTTTCGCTCATTGCTGCTCGCCACGCTGGCGATCATTCCCAACCTGTTGGCTGCGGCTGTGGTGTTGGGAGGCATGGGGCTGGCAGGTATTCCGCTGGACATGATGACCATTACCGTTGCCGCTATTACGGTGGGGATTGGTGTGGACGATACCATCCACTATATCCACCGTTTCAAAGAAGAATTTGCTGTGGATGGCGATTACCACGCGGCCATGCATCGTTCACACGCATCCATTGGGCGTGCAATGTTCTACACCTCGGTGATCATTATTGCCGGGTTCTCGGTGATGGGGCTGTCAAACTTTATCCCGACCATCTACTTCGGTTTACTGACCAGCTTCGCGATGTTGGCGGCAATCCTGGCTGCATTGACCCTGCTGCCATGCCTGATTCTGTGGGTGAAGCCCATGGGAAAGCCCAAAGCTGACCTGCGGACTCCACAGGTCGGTCAGGCGTCTTCCAGCTAGTTTCTACTCTGCAACCGGCGGTGTAACAGCGGGAATAAACCCCGCTTGTTGCAGTGCCGGAATAATCATTTCCCGGCTGCGTTCGTTGTTTTGCAGATACAGGGCTGCCTGATTCCCGGGTGGATTAATGTGCAGCATTTTTCCTTTCTTGCCGGCAAGAATCGTTTTCCCGGTAGTCACTTCAATCCACTCACCTTTGGGTAAAAATACCTGCCGTTTCTGTCGTTGTTGAACCGGAGTGAGCATGGGTGCGACCATCAGGCTCTCGCCCAGCATAAATTGCAGATCGGTACTGGGCATTTTGGCGAAATACTGCTCATTGGGAAAATGCAGAAGTGGGTGGCGCACCAGTGGCCAGCCTTGATCCGAAGCTTCCTGCATGAGTTCCTTGCGGTAGGGCGTTAATGCCTGAAAGAGTCGGATATTGTCAGCGAAATGTTCAAGCAGTTCAGGTGAGTCATAGACCTGTGCATTGATTGCCGGAGTTAAGCCTTCTTCGGTTCTCAGCAAGCCGGTGAGAGCGCTGAGTTCAATCCAGCGCTGCAGCAACTCGGGTGAGCGGTGCAGGGCAAAGCTGGGGCTGTCGCTGGAGTTGCTGTCAGTTTGGGGCAGGGTGAGATCTTTGGGCAGCAGCCATTGGGCCAGATTGGGAATGGCCTGCTGCATCGAGGTGTAGCCGCCGGTGTCCGTATGGCTGATGGATAGTCCACTGATGCCGCTGTTGAGCATCGCCACGACTGCACTTTGCAGACCGTCGTGCGCATCCCAACTGGTGTTTTGCTCGGCTGCAGAAAATGCACTCACCAGTGACGGGCTGTTGGTAAATCCGCTGCGCATCCACAGCAGAGCCTCTTCGCTCATCTTCAGCTCGCTGATTACTTCGTGGTTTAGACGCGCCCATTCCTGTGCGAACAGATTGTTCAGCTGTATGGGTGATTGATCATTGTGCAGCCTTGCCTCCATGGGCAGTGGCTGGGGAAGATCTGCAAACCAGCCGGCAAGCTGACGGGCCTTGACCTGTTTCTTGATGATGCCCTTCAGCCATTTGAATGCGTCCGGGTTGGTTAGGTCGACCACACCTGTTTCAGATTCACCACTGGCTTTGCTGCTTAGCGAGAGCAAATAGCCTTTGTCCCGGGCTTGCTGATACAGATCCGGCGCCGTTGAATGAGTCAGATTGGGGGTGACATATCCAAGCAGCCGCACACCGTCTTGCTGCAACGTTTTACGCAAGGTTTTCCAGTCTGGATAGCGTGGTTGTCCGTCGGACGTGACCTGTTGCCAGTCTTTCAGCCACAGTGCCGCTACCGGGACCTGATGGTCTTTGAGCTGTTGGTAGTGGCTCAAAACCTTATCGCTGCCACCTTGAAGACCAACGATGGCACCCTGTTGCGTCCACTCAGGCAGGCCCGCCATACGGCCGCTGAAAGCGGTGTATTGGCTGATGCATTCGAGCAGCTGGTTGCAACTGGTGAGGCGCACGTTAAGTGTGTTGGTGTAGCTGTGGATAAAGGTGCTGTGGCGCTGGCGAAAATCAAAATGGCTGAATCCGGCGTGATCCAGAAACACACTGTAGCGGGCGCTGCTCAAGAAGTAGGGCAGCGCCATGTCGCTGTTGAGGTCGGTGCCGGCTGCACCAGGGGTTTGTTCTTCAACCAGTGTGGAAATGGGCTGCTCACCGCGGCCAATGCCCTGTTGGCGAGACCATACGGGAACCTCTCTGCCCTTAAAGTTGAGCAGGCTGGCCTGCGATCCGAAACCGAAAACGGTTTCCTGCAAAGGGGCATCGAATCCCAGTGTCAGGTGATTGTAAGTCTCGTCGGTGGTCGCCATTGTCAGTAGCAGCTGATCCGCTTCGAGTGCAAAGTTCAGGTTAAATCGAGTAGAGCATCCCTCTGAAGTAAAGTGGCCTGCCAGTAATAAAGATTCACGGGTGGTTTCCACTTTATCCACGACCGCCTGAGTGCAGCTCTGCGCTGTGGTTGTCAGAGGAAGGCCCAGCGGCTGTTCTTTTGACGTTGCTGTTTTTGTCGGCGCGCTCAGGGTTGTCTGGTGCGCACTGATAAATGAACTTACCGGTGACGCGAAGATGGTTTCCTGCAGCTGGTGATCAAAAACACTGATCCTTTGTTGCTGCAACCGCACCTGATAGCGCGAGCCGTCGTAGACTGCTTCAAGGCCGCTGCTTTCGGGGGGCGGCTCACAGGCCGTAAGCAGTAAGGGAAGAGTGGGCAGGGCGAGATGGCGTAACAGCCGACTGAGCAATATTCTGGACAATGTTCTGACCTGTGAACTGAAGTAAATCACAGGTTATCATAGCTGTTTGGTGATCGTCAGTGACGCGCCGGTAGTGCGTTGACCCCTTGTGGTGATAATGTGCACTGGGTTCATCACCAACACATACTTGTTCACAACGCCAGGTTAAGAGTCTTGTCTATGACGTTTTCAATTGCATTGAGGCTGGCCAGCCTTTGTTCCAAAACGACACTTCGCTCCCTTGCAGTTGCCTCTCTCTGCGCTTCAGTGTCGTGGACTGCGCTGGCGACAGACGTCGAACCGATTATTCGCTATGACAGTATCCACCATCCGGTGATTGGCGAGCGTGGCATGGTGGCGACACAGCACCGGTTGGCCAGTGAGGTTGGGGCCGAGATCATCGCTGCCGGAGGCAATGCCATCGATGCCGCGGTTGCCGTGGGATTTTCGCTGGCGGTGGTACTACCGCGTGCCGGCAATCTGGGCGGCGGCGGATTTATGATGATCTACCTGGCGGATCAGAAGAAAACCGTTGCGCTGGATTATCGCGAGATGGCACCTTCCGGTGCGACACGGGACATGTTTTTAGATGACGACGGCAAGGTAGACCCTGCCCGAGCGCGTTTCAGTCTGCTGTCCGCCGGGGTGCCCGGTACGGTTGCTGGGCTGATTCATGCCCAGCAACACTATGGACGACTGTCGCTTAAGCAAGTGCTCACTCCGGCCATTCGTCAGGCAGAGCAGGGGTTTGTCATGACTCACGATCTGGCGGAAAAGCTGGCCGGCGCTTCCCACTTGCAGCGCAATAAGGCGTCTCTGAATGCTTATTACAAGCCCGATGGCTCCCCTTACAAGGCGGGCGAGCTGCTGCGCCTGCCGGATCTGGCCTGGTCGCTGAAACAAATTTTATTGCATGGCGCCGATGCGTTTTACAAGGGCAAAATTGCCGACAGGATTGTGGCTGAGATGTCCGCCAACGGCGGGCTGATTACTCATGAGGATCTGGAAAACTATCGCGTGGTGGAGCGTGAACCTGTGGTGGGTAACTACCGCGGTTATCAGATTGCCTCCATGCCGCCGCCCAGCTCGGGTGGCGTTCATGTGGTGCAGATGCTGAATATACTGGAAAACTTTCCGTTGAAGGACTTCGGAGCCGGCAGTGCGGCCACGATCCATCATATGACAGAGTCCATGAAGTACGCCTATGCCGATCGCAGTAAATATCTCGGTGATCCTGACTATGTCACGGTACCGGTAGCCAAACTCACGGACAAGGCCTACGCCCGCAAGCTGGCGGATCAGATCGCGCCTGACAAGGTGAGGCCTTCCAGTGACATTTTACCCGGTGCTGCGCTGGCTACTGAAAGCCATAACACCACACACTATTCCATCATGGATGCTGAGGGCAATGCGGTAGCGAACACTTACACACTGAACTTCTCGTTTGGTTCCGGCATCACTGTGCCCGGTACCGGCATCATACTGAACAATGAAATGGACGATTTCTCCGCAAAACCCGGTGTGCCCAACGCCTATGGCTTGATCGGTGCTGAAGCCAACAAGATTGAACCGGGCAAGCGTCCGCTCAGTTCCATGACGCCGACGCTGGTGTTCAGGGATGGTGAACCGTTTCTGGTGACGGGCAGTCCGGGAGGCAGTCGCATTATTACCACGGTGCTGGAAACCATTACCAATATGATTGACTTCGACATGAACGTTGCCGAGGCCGTCAGTGCCCCCCGTTTTCATCATCAGTGGCAACCGGACATGTTGTTTATGGAGCCGGGTTTCAGCCCGGATACTCAGGCGCTATTGAGGCAGCAGGGCTACAAGTTAAGACAGGTATCGACGATGGGCAGTGCTCAGTCTGTGACGACCAGACAGGGCGTGTTTTTGGGCGCTGCAGACCCTCGCAAGCCGGATGCGGGCGCGGTGCCGGTGCCCGAAAGTGATTAGGCCGTTAGACTCAGGCTGCTAAACAAAAACGCCCCTCAGGTGAATACCGGTGAGGGGCGTTTCATGGAGTTAGAGCGGGTTTAAGCTCAGCAGCTTTGCAGCAGAAACTCCATCAGTGCTTTCTGGGCGTGCAGACGGTTTTCCGCCTCGTCCCAGACCACGGAAATGGATTCGTCTTCCAGCAGCTCGGCACTGACTTCTTCACCGCGGTGAGCCGGCAGACAGTGCATGAAGATCGCATCATCGTGAGCCAGCGCCATCATTTCGTGATTCACCTGATAGCCGGCAAATTGTGCTTCGCGTTCTTTCTGTTCTTCCTCTTGTCCCATAGAGGCCCAGACATCGGTTGCTACCCAATCTGCGTCTTTGACGGCCTCTTTGGGGTCGCGGGTGATGGTCACCCGGTCGGCGTGTTCGGCCACCAGTTTAGGGTCGGGATCAAAACCTTCAGGGCAGGCGATGTTCAGTTTGAAGTCGCACATGGCCGCGGCATTGATGTAGGAGTGACACATATTGTTGCCGTCCCCCACCCAGGCTACGGTCTTTCCCTGCGGGTTGCCGCGCTGCTCAACGTAAGTCTGAATGTCGGCCAGCAGCTGACAGGGGTGGTAATCATCGGTCAGGGCGTTGATCACCGGCACGCGGGAAAACTGCGCGAAACGTTCAATTTTCTCGTGTTCAAAGGTGCGGATCATCACCATGTCCACCATGCGCGAGAGTACGCGCGCGGAATCTTCGATCGGCTCGCCGCGGCCCAGCTGGGTGTCTCTGGGAGACAGGAACAGCGCAGAACCGCCCAGTTGCGCCATGCCCGCTTCAAATGATACGCGGGTGCGGGTGGACGACTTCTCAAAAATCATGCCCAGCACTTTGTTCTTAAATGGCTCGCCGGCGCCGCCCTGGGTGTGCAGGGCTTTCATTTCAATGGCCCGGTTGATGATTTGCATCAACTCTTCGGGGGTTAGGTCGCGCAATGTCAAAAAATGTCTGACTGACATGCTGGATCCCTCTTAAATTTAGGAGTGTATCAATCGTTAAAGATTGCGAATCAATTGGCTGACGATTGCGATAATCTGATCGGCGTCGGCCTCGGTGGTAATCAGTGGTGGCAGCAGACGGACTGTATTGCCGGCTGTGACGTTAATCAGCAGGCCGGCTTCCGCCGCGGCTCCCACCAGCTCGGCGCAGGGCTGGGTCAGCTCTATGCCGATCATCAGTCCTTTGCCGCGAATATTCTGTACTTTGGCTTCACCTTCCAGCTCGCGGTTAAAACCGTCGAGCAAATAGCTGCCGATGGTTTTGGCATTGGCGATCAGTCCGTCGTCCAGCAGGGTGCGAATCACGGTGTAGGCGCCCTGGCACACCAGCGGATTGCCGCCGTAGGTCGAGCCGTGATTGCCCGGTTGCAACACCTGCGCAGCCTTGCCATATGCCATGCAGGCGCCAATGGGCAGGCCGTTGCCCAATCCTTTGGCTGTGGTCAGCACATCCGGCATGATTCCCGTGTGCTGGAATGCGTACAGCTCGCCGGTACGACCGTTACCGGTCTGGATTTCGTCGAGCATCAGCAGCCAGCCGCGCTGATCACACAACTCGCGCAGCTGAACCAGATAATCGTCCGCGGGGACTTTAACGCCACCTTCGCCCTGTACCGGCTCGACCAGAATCGCAACGACATCGCTGTTGTCGATGGCTTTAAGTGCATCGATATCGTTGTAATCCACATGAATAAAACCCTCAAGCAGCGGCGTAAAGCCTTCTTTCACCTTGGGGTTCCCGGTTGCCGTCAGGGTGGCCATGGTGCGACCGTGGAAGCTGCCGTTCATGGTGATGATGGTCGGGTTTTGGATGCCCTGATCATTGCCGAACTTGCGGGCAATTTTAATGGCCGCTTCATTGGCTTCTGCGCCGGAATTGGAGAAAAACATATTCTCCATGCCGGTTTCTGCGCGCAGCAGATCGGCCAATTGTTGTGAAGGCTCGGTGTTGTATAAATTGGACACGTGCAGCAGTGTCCCAGCCTGTTCGCTGATGGCTGCTGTCAGGCCGGGATGGCTGTGCCCCAGACCGCAGACGGCAATACCGCTGAGCGCATCAAGATAGCGTCGGCCCTGGTCGTCCCACAGATAGACTCCTTCTCCTTTCACCAGGGTAAGCTTGCGCTCGCCGTAGGTATTCATCAGGGCTGTGGTGGCCATGGTGTTACTCCTCAATGCCTGTATAGGGCTCAAATCAAAATAGGCGTGTCGGGATCAAAATTTTGATCCCGAAATAAAAACAGGCAGCGCTGGCTGCCTGAGGTAAGAGGGAAATACTATAAGCAATTATCGGGGTTGGCAATGGCTGAGGGGCCAGCTGCGGAGCGGTGTCACGCTGGATGGATGACGGTCATGGCGAGATTGCGGTAGAATACTGCAATACTTGAGTGCGACACTGGGTTTTACGGTGCCGCCTTTGATGAACAAAGGCTATTAATATGGCCGATATGAACCACTGACGACAACCGAGGTAGTACTTTCTATGGACATCATGGATACCATCAAGCAGCAAATTGAAGAAAACGACGTGATCCTTTATATGAAAGGCTCCCCCAACGCCCCTCAGTGTGGTTTTTCCATGCGTACCTCCCAGGCGGTGATGGAGTGCGGCCAGCGCTTTGCCTACGTGGATGTTTTGTCGAACCCGGATATCCGCACCAACCTGCCCAAGTACGCAAACTGGCCGACTTTCCCGCAGTTGTGGGTAAAAGGCGAGCTGGTTGGCGGTTGCGACATCGTGACTGAGATGCACGAAAACGGTGAGCTGAAAACCCTGATCGAATCGGCAGCAACGCCTGCGGAGTAACGTCAAAGCTTAACCGCCCGGCTTGCAAGCCCCGAAAACCCGCCATTGGCGGGTTTTTTTATGGCTCAAAAATACTGTTCATAACTATTATTTACCATTGGTATTGATAATTACTATCAGTTAGTTTAATGTTCGCGTCGCCTTTGTCGGGACTCATCTGTTGGGGGGTGAGAGAAAGGCTGTTTCAAACGCAAGAATTCTTTACTGCACAGTACATAAAACAATTGGTTAAGGAGGGGGTATGTTGAAGAAATCATTACTGGCGACGGCTATTGGTCTGGTCGCAGCGACTGCACAGGCGGCGGACAATACGCCATCACTGGAAGAAATGTGGCAAATCATCCAGGCGCAACAGGCGGAAATCAAATCTCTGAAGTCCCAGTTGGGGCAGACTGACGCCAAGCTGCAGCAGACCGAGGTCAAGGTGGCGGCAACCGCCGACGCGGTTGAGAAAGGTGTCGTAGGTAGTGAGACTCTCAACAAAGTGGCCAATTGGGTAGAAAAAACCAAGATTGGCGGCTACGGCGAGCACCACTTTAACCGCTTTGAGGACAAAGATGACCAGGTAGATGCGCACCGCTTTGTGTTGTTCCTGGGGCATCAATTCAGCGACGATGTTCGCTTCTTCTCCGAGCTGGAAATTGAGCACGGTCTGTCTGGAGACGACAAGCCGGGTGAAGTGGAGCTGGAACAGGCCTATATCGAGTGGGATTACGCCGCCAATCACAGCGCCCAGATTGGTCAGTTCCTGATTCCTGTGGGTATCCTTAATGAAACTCACGAGCCGGACACCTTTTACGGTACCGAGCGCAACCTGGTTGAGAAAAACATCATTCCGACCACCTGGTGGGAAACCGGTGCTCAATCCAAGGGTGAGCTGCTGCCTGGCCTGAGCTACAACCTGGCACTGCACAGCGGTCTGAAAACCGACGATGGCGGCTCGATCCGCGGTGGTCGTCAGAAGTCTGCCAAAGCTACAGCGGAAGATCTGGCCTACACCGGCCGTGTGAAGTACACCGGCGTTCCCGGTCTGGAGCTGGCGGCAACCGTGCAGTATCAACAGGACATCACTCAGGGTGCCGCCAGTGAGGCGTCTGCCTGGTTGACCGAAGCGCATGCCATATACAATGCCGGACCTTTCGGCGTACGTGCTCTGTGGGCGCAGTGGGATGTGGACGGCGATGGTTTTGAGCTGACCGGCAGAGACAAGCAGGATGGCTGGTACATCGAGCCTTCATTCAAGGCCACTGACAAGCTGGGCTTTTTTGCTCGCTACAGTGAGTACAACAATGAGGCAGGCCTGAGCAGTTCTGATGATACCGAAGTGTGGGAGTACGGTCTGAATTACTGGCTGACCCCAACGGTGGTACTGAAAGCTGACTACACCGACTTTGTCAGCGAGAGCAATGGCTCCGATGGCGATGCTCTGAATCTGGGTGTGGGCTGGTCTTTCTACTGATCGGAACAACCGAAGGCATAGGGGCGCATGGGCGCCCCTATGTCGTTTAAGGTTTTATGCGTGAGAGAACCATGATGATTCGACAATCCTTCCCTGTCTGGATGCATTGGCTGGCTTTGTTGGGGAGCTTGTGGGCGATGGATGTTCACGCCCAAAAGGGCAGTTATGTCTCGCTGGATGAATTGCGCCAGCAGGCGTTTCCCGAACAGTCGGTCGAGTGGCAAACCCTTTGGGTGACTCAGCCACAGCGAGAGGTTATGGAAGCCATTTTGGGACGCAGCTTTCGATCGCTCCGGGTGCGTTACTGGGGGTATGAGCAGCGTACCGTCTGGGTGTTCGAAGAAGTGGGTAAGGAAATGCCCATTACCTTTGGCGTGATTGTCGACGGTGACCAGATCGACGATGTGGTGGTCATGGAATACCGGGAAAGCCGCGGCGGAGAGGTTCGCCACCCGTTTTTTACCCGTCAGTTTCAGCAATTGAAATTGACCGCCGAACAGCCTCCGAGGCTGGACGGCAACATTGATGGCATCACCGGTGCCACTCTGTCCGTGCGGGCCATGACGAAAATCGCTACACTGGCGCTTTTCTGTCACCAATTGACCCCTTTCTCAGCGGATCCAGACCCATCAATCGTCCATGAAGACATCAAACAACAGGCCTCCGCGCCCTAAATCCCGACTGCTCTCCTGGCGCCCCTTTTTTTGGCGTTGGCATCGACGCCTGGGCGTTGTCGCCGCGCTCATCGTGGTTGTGGTTTCCATCACCGGTTTTCTTCTGAATCACACCAGCGATCTGGGACTGGGCAGCCTTCCTGTACGTCAGGCCTGGTTGTTGCAGCATTACGGTGTGAAAGCGCCCGAACTGACCAGTTTTTCGGTGGGGGATGGCTGGCTCAGTGGCGATGATCAGGGCTATGTCTATCTCAATGGCCAACAGGCAGCCCAGTGTCGCCAGCGTCTGGTGGGCGGGGTGTTGACGGATCGCTGGCTGGTCGTCGCCTGTTCCCACGAGTTGCTGTTGCTGACGCCCGACGGCGATCTGCTTGAACGACTTGGGGAGACTTACGAGCTGCCCGTCCCGCTCAGCGCTATTGGACAGTGCTCGGGAGAAGTTTGCCTGAACAACGGTCAAACTGTGCAGGCGGATCTTGAACAGGTGCGCTGGGAGCCTCGCGAGGATGCCTCAGTGGACTGGAGTCGTCCCGCAGCCCTGCCGGACGAATTAAGAGATCGGCTGATGCACGAACAGTTGGGGGTTCAGTTATCCTGGGAGAGGGTGATGCTGGATCTGCACAGCGGGCGCATCGGTGGTCGTCTGGGGGTCTGGCTAGTGGACTTGGCTGCCATCCTGTTGCTGTTTCTGGCGTTCAGCGGATTTATGCTCTGGTACCAGCAGTGGCGCCGCAAGCATCGCTGGTGATCGCGGCGGTTGACTCTGCGGCCGGTTCGCGGCATAACGTTTCAAACTGTACGTCACGGATGAATGTCACATTGAATCAGAGGGTATCGGAAACCGTGATGTGTGTTTCTGCCCAGAGCGTTGATGGTATGTTGATAGTGCTTCCATGATCAAGATTCCCGGATATTCCATCGTCAGGCCCTTGGGTAAGGGAGGGATGGCTGAGGTGTATCTGGCCATTCAGCAGAGTTTTGAGCGGGAAGTCGCGCTTAAAATACTGGCTCCCAACCTGGCGGAAGACGCCGCTTTCACCGAGCGCTTTATCAGCGAGGCGCGCATTGTCAGTCGCTTGGTACACCCTAACATCGTCACGGTGTACGACGTGGGTGTTGAAGGCGATCATCACTATCTCTCCATGGAATACATCCCCGGTCTCGACCTTAAACAGGCTCGCTACAACCTGCCTCTGTCGAGACGTCTGGCTGTGGTTAAAGACATTGCCCGGGCGCTCAACTTTGCCGGTCGCAAAGGCTATGTGCATCGCGACGTCAAACCCGACAACATCATGCTGCATGCCGAAGGCGGGCGCGCTGTATTGATGGATTTTGGCATAGCCCGCCCGTCCGGCGGCCTGGCCGGAATGACCCAGACTGGCACCACCCTGGGAACGCCCCACTATATGAGCCCGGAGCAGGCCCGGGGCTGGGGGGTGGACCCAAGATCGGATCTCTACAGCCTGGGGGTGGTGCTGTATTTACTGTTGGTGGGGCGGGTGCCCTTTGACGCAGATTCTGCCGTGGCAGTGGGGGTGCAGCACGTGTCTGAACCGGTTCCCAGATTGCCGTGGGAGCTGAGGGTTTTCCAGCCGATACTGGATCGGGTGTTGGCGAAAAACCCTGAGCATCGCTATCAAAGCGGTGGGGATTTTGTGACAGCCCTGGACGCTTTGCCGCAAGACGAGTTGGAGAGCCTGGAGTTCAGTCTGTTCAAGCATGGCGACTCATCACAGGCCAGTGCCGTCTGCAGTGACAGCGCCCCGACCATGGCGGTTACAGTGCCTACCTTGAAGCGGCTGGTGATTGAGGAAGGTAGCAATCAGGCTGGGTATGAAGATACCCGTGACGCGGGTTATCAGGGGCAGTTCAATCGCCGCCACGGTGACAGTGAGTCCGTACCTGAGGAAAAGTCCCGCAACAGCACGTGGCCCTGGTGGGTGGGGGTGGGCATCGCTGCTTCCATCGGTTATGGCGTGTACTTTCAGCAGCAGTTGCCGGTGGAAGAACGGCTGCAACCGATTGCGGCCCTGGAGCAGCGTCTGCCTGCGCTGGCTGAAGACATGTTGGCCGAAATGATCTCGGCTTCCGGGTCGGAAGCTGACGCAGAGGTTGAAGCGGACACCGAAACAGACACTGAAACCGGGCCGGACATGGCTCTGGCCATGAGCTCGGGTCCCTCAGAGTATGATTCCGCTCTGGTGTCGGAGGCTGCGCAAGCATCCCTGGACCCTTCCGGATTGACGTTTGATTCCGATGTTGAGCGGGTTCTGACGGCTTTTGAGATAGAAGAAGAGCAGGCCGAAGAGATCGCCGAGGAGGGCGAGCTCGAAGAGGTATCAGCCGAAGATGAGGTGGACGAATCAGCCGCTCAGCCAGTGTCCGAGCCGCAGGTGTCGGTCAGCCAGCAGGTGGCTCAATTGTTGGAGAAAGCCCGTCGCCAGCGCCTGTTGGGGGATGTACTGATGCCGGTGAATGCCAATGAACTCGTCACTCTGCGCCAGGTGTTGGAGCTCGACAGCGACAATTCTGAGGCCCGGCAGGCCGTGGCGGATATTGAACACGGGCTGATCCAGCGGGTGGAGTTGCGAGTGCAGCAGCAGGACTGGGACGATGCCCGCGCGGAAATTGCCAGGGCGTTGATGTATTTCCCTGCCAGCAAACGTTTGCAGGTCCTGAAACTCAGGAACGAACAAGCGGTTCTGGCGGCTTCCCGGCCTAAAATTGCCCGCGTCCTGGTGAGTCACAAGTCACTGATGGGGGTAGATCAGCCTCAAGAGCACTTTTTGCCCGCCATGGGCGAGTTGCACGTCGGGTTTACCTACGAAAACTTTGAGCCGGGCGCCGCAGTGGTTCGCGCGCATCTGTTTGAGGAGGATCGGCAGATAGAACTGGCCCAGGTGGATGTGGCCATCAACCAGCCCCGCGGTGAACAATTTCTGAGTTTTGAGCGCACCCAACAGGCCTTTGAAGATGGGGTGTACCGGGTCGATCTGACCTTTCAGGGGCGCCTTCTGGGTTCGTCGGTGTTTGAAATCAGTCACCCTCCGCAGCTGTGAGGACGAATTGGCTGGCGATGGCGTAGATTGCGCCTCACATCCCGCGGCAGCTTTCTGTATAATGATCCCAGCCTTTGCCCTGTGATGGGGCAACCTTTCATTTTTGGTAGACCCTTTGGAAGCCCATGAACGTTAAAGCCTATATGGCGGAAGTCGGTCGCAAAGCCCGTGAAGCATCCCGAGCTATTGCTGCCGCAACCACCGGAGACAAAAACCGCGCCCTGCTGGCCACGGCAGAAGCCCTGCAGGCGTCAAAAGCCGAGCTGATGGCGGCCAACGCCGAAGATTTACAGGCAGGTCGGGAAAATGGCCTCGACGATGCCTTGCTGGATCGCCTGGAAATCACGCCGGCGGGCTTCGATGGCATGATCGAAGGCCTGCGTCAGGTGGCGGCATTGCCTGATCCCTGTGGTGAAATCACCGATATGAGCTTTCGTCCCAGTGGGATTCAGCTGGGCAAAATGCGTGTGCCTCTCGGGGTCGTGGGCATTATTTACGAATCGCGTCCCAATGTGACCATCGATGCGGCCAGCCTGTGTCTGAAATCCGGTAATGCCACCATTTTGCGCGGTGGCAGTGAAGCGTTTCGTTCCAATCAGGCCATCGCCCGCTGTATCGCACAGGGGCTCGCCAAGGCGGGGCTGCCGGAAGCCGCGGTTCAGATCATTGAAACCACCGATCGCGCTGCGGTGGGTGAACTGATTACCATGCCTGAGTTTGTGGATGTGATCGTGCCCCGCGGCGGCAAGGGGCTCATCGAGCGCATCAGTAACGATGCCCGCGTGCCTGTGATCAAACACCTGGACGGTATTTGCCATGTCTACATTGACGACAAGGCGGATCTGGAAAAGGCCTTCAATATTGCCCTCAATGCCAAAACTCACCGTTATGGCGTGTGCAATGCGATGGAAACCCTGCTGGTTCATGCCGCGGTTGCTCCGGAAATTTTGCCTCGCCTGGCACAAGCCTATGGTGAGAAAGGGGTAGAGCTGCGTGGCTGTGAGCGCACCCGTGCCATCATCGACGCCGAAATGGCCACTGAAGAAGACTGGGCCACGGAATATCTTGCGCCAGTGCTGTCGATTCGCGTGGTGGACGACATGGCCCAGGCCATGGATCACATCGCTCAGTACAGTTCTGGTCACACCGAAGCAATCGTCACTGAAGATTACACCCGGGCGAGAAAGTTTTTGGCTCAGGTGGACTCCAGCTCGGTCATGGTCAACGCGTCAACGCGTTTTGCCGATGGTTTTGAATACGGTCTCGGTGCCGAAATCGGTATTTCCACGGATAAAATTCACGCCCGTGGTCCGGTTGGGCTGGAAGGGCTGACGTCGCAGAAATACGTTGTCTTTGGCGATGGCCACATCCGTACCTAGGCGCACAGTGAATTATCTTGTCCCGCAGTCTGCCTTTGATCGTTCTGAATTGCATGGATCTGAAAGCCACACCCGTAAGCGGGAGTGGTTGGCTATGGCCGTGGTGAAAACTGCGGGTTGTCGATGACCGCCAGTAAATTGCAATCGCTTGGCCTGTTTGGTGGCACCTTTGATCCCGTGCATTACGGTCATTTGCGCATGGCGCTGGAGTTTAAGCAGCGTCTGGTTCTGGATGAAATGCGCTTGCTGCCCTGTCATGTGCCGCCTCACCGCGAGGCACCCGGACGCAGCAGTGAAGATCGTGCCGCCATGGTGCGTCTGGCGGTGGCGGATTGCCCCGATCTCTCGGTGGATGAGCGGGAGCTGAAGCGCGACGAGCCTTCCTACACCGTGGAGACGCTGGCGGAGCTGCGGCGTGAGCTGGGCGACCATGTCTCTCTGTGCTGGTGTGTGGGCATGGACTCGCTGGTGAATCTGAATCGCTGGCATCGCTGGCGTGAATTGCTCGACTTGGCGCACTTGGTGGTCGCCGCCCGACCGGGATGGAGCCTGCCTCAGCAGGGTGATGTGGCCGAGTGGTATCAGCAGCATCAAGTGACGCCTGAGACACTGCACAGCCGCTCTGCGGGCGGGGTGGTGATCGTCGAGCAGAGCTTGCTGGATATCTCGGCGACGAGCATTCGCGAACTGATTGCTGCGGGGCAATCGCCAGAATTTCTGCTGCCTGACGCTGTCAGGCGCTATATTGAAGATAACCGCCTGTATCTTTCGTGAGAGGACAGGCTTGAGTGAAGTGTTCTACACCTTAATCGTTCCAAATCAAATTGACCCTAAGTGGCAAAGGAAACCCTGAACTGATGTCCCAAGAATTAAATGAAATTATCCTCAACGCCCTGGAAGATCTGAAGGGCAAAGACATTGTCAGTCTCGATGTCAGTGAGTTAACCGATGTAATGGATACTCTGGTGATTGCCAGCGGTACGTCCAATCGACACGTGAAGTCACTGGCGTCCAACGTCGTGCAGGAAGCAAAAGACCGGGGCATTGCCGCTATCGGGGTAGAAGGGCTCGACACCGGTGAGTGGGTGCTGGCCGACTTTGGCGATACCGTTGTGCATGTGATGATGCCGTCGACACGGGATTTTTACGATCTGGAAAAGCTCTGGAGTATGGAACCGGGTACTCGTACTCAGGACAGCGAGTAATTCAGCGGCTCTACGGCAAGGGACAACCATGCGTTTTAAAATCATTGCGGTCGGTACCCGCATGCCCGGTTGGGTGGAAGAAGGCTATACGGATTATGCCAAACGTCTGCCCAGAGACTTTTCAGTCGAAATGGTCGAGCTGCCACTGGGGCCGAGAGGCAAGAACGCTTCCGTAGAGAAAGCCATCGCCAAAGAAGGTCAGCAGATGATGGCCGCTATCCCCAAAGGTGACAAAGTCATAGCACTCGATGTGCTGGGCAAGCCCTGGAGCACGGAAAAACTGGCTGACAATCTGGCCGGCTGGTCGATGGAGTGCAGCAATTACAGTTTGTTGATTGGCGGGCCCGATGGCTTGGCTCCTGAGTGCCTTGCCCGTGCCGATGCCAAGTGGTCCCTGTCGGCGCTGACATTGCCTCATCCACTGGTGCGTATTGTTCTGATCGAGCAGCTGTATCGGGCCTGGTCGATTCTTAACCATCACCCGTACCACAAGTCCTGAAGGCGGTTATTTTATAAACCGTGGCTTTATAACATCCAGTATAAAAGCCATAAGCAAGATCGAATCTGATCAAGCCAGGACTGACTGCTCACAAAAACCAAGTGTTGAACTTCCAACTCCTGTCTAATGTCCATACAATCACCGACTAACCTTCACCCCTGAGCTTCAGATTGAGCTTTCATGCCGGAACCGCAACACCTTAAAGACCACTATCAGGAAGCCCGGCTGTTTAAACGCCGGCTGATTGTTGCCGGCCTGATCATTGTGCTGCTGCTCGGAGTGCTGGTTGCCCGCCTCTATAATTTGCAGGTGGTCAACTACGACCTTTACGTTACCCAGTCGGATCGCAATCGGGTTCAGGTGCAGCCGTTGCCGCCGACACGGGGTCTTATTTTTGACCGCAATGGTACCTTGCTGGCCGATAACCGCCCGACCTATACCCTGACCATTATTAAAGAACAGGTAAAAAATCTACCGGAAACACTGGATCTGATTGGTCGACTGGTGGAGCTGCGCGAAGGTGATATTGAGGAATTCGAAAAACGTCTCAAGCAGCGCCGTCGTCCTTACGAAGCCGTTCCCCTGAGTTACCGCCTGACTGAAGAAGAAATTGCCCGTCTGGCGGTGAACGAATATCGCCTTCCCGGGGTGAAGGTTGCGGCTGAGCTGGTTCGTGATTATCCACTCAATGAAATGCTCGCTCACTCTGTCGGTTATGTGGGCCGTATTAACGACCGCGAGCTGTCCTCGTTTGATGAGGAAAATTATCGTCGCTACAGCGGCACGCACACCATCGGCAAAATTGGTCTTGAGCGGCAATACGAAGACGAACTGCTGGGTGAGGTGGGATACCAATACGTCGAGACCAACGCCCGCGGTCGGGTATTAAGGGTACTTGAAAGTATTGCACCGGAGCCCGGAAAAAACCTCAAACTGTATCTGGACGCAGATTTGCAGCGTGAAGCTATCGAAGCCATGGGGGAATACCGCGGCGCGGTGGTTGCGCTGGATGTTCACACGGGTGGCGTGTTGTCCATGGTCAGCACTCCCAGTTACAACCCCAATCTGTTTGTGACCGGCATCAGCTACAAAGATTACAACGCGCTGAATAACTCGCTGGATTTGCCGCTGTTCAACCGAACCATTCAGGCCCAGTACCCGCCGGGCTCAACGGTGAAGCCTATGCTGGGGTTGGCGGGGTTGCACAATCGTGTGGTGGATCCGGGTTACTCGGTGCGTGACCCGGGCTTCTACCAGCTGGAAGGGGAAAAGCGCCTTTACCGGGACTGGAAGCGTCAGGGGCACGGTCGTCGGGTGGATTTGATGCAGGCCGTGACCGAGTCCTGTGATACCTATTTTTACGATCTTGCGTTTCATATGGGGATCGACAGGATGCACGAGTTTGGCGTTCAGTTTGCGCTGGGTTCACGAACGGGCATTGATATTCCCAGTGAGCGCAAGGGGATCTGGCCATCTCGTGAATGGAAGCGGGCGGTGCGCGGATTGCCCTGGTTTCCGGGCGACAGCCTCAATGTGGGGATTGGTCAGGGGGATGTCCTGACCACGCCGCTGCAGTTGGCTGTCATGACGGCAACCATCGCCAACCGAGGTCACTACATCGAACCGCATCTTGTAGACAAAATTGGTGACGAGAAGTTTGAAAAGAAAGAGCATGTCATTACCGACATCTCGAAAAAGAACTGGGACTTTATTTTTAGCACCATGGAAAATGTAGTGCATGGTCGTCACGGGACGGCACACAACAGCATCGGTCGCGATCTGACCTACCGCATGGCGGGTAAAACCGGTACCGCGCAGGTGGTGGGGATTGCCCAGGGGGAAAAATACGATTCCGAGGCATTGGCAGAGCGTCAGCGGGATCATGCGCTGTTTGTTGCGTTTGCGCCAGTGGATGACCCCAAGATTGCGGTCGCTGTGATTGTGGAAAACGGTGAAAAAAGCTCCAAGGCGGCGGGTGTGGCCCGCAAGGTGATTGATCGCTACCTGGAACTGGAATCCCTGCGCGAAGACAATATGCCTCAGTCGCCGATCAATCAGCCGGTTGCTGTCAGGGCCGAGAGGTAAATTACTTGTGAGCAGAGTCAGTGATTTTCAGCGTCGTATGCCGGAGGCCAGTCGGGATCTTCGGCGGCCTGTTGGTTTGTGGCAGCGTTGGCATATTGATGTGCCTCTGCTGTTGGGACTGCTGACGCTGACAATTTTCGGTCTGATCGTTCTCTACAGTGCCAGTGGTGAAGACTTCCATTACGTTCAGCGCCAGAGTGTTTTTATGGTGCTTGCCTACGGGGTGATGTTCACCACGGCGCAGTTTCGGACTCACACAATGGAGTTCTGGGCTCCCTGGATCTATGGGCTGGGGGTGATTCTGCTGGTACTGGTGTTGGTGATGGGGGTTGGCGCAAAAGGTGCGCAGCGATGGCTGAGCCTGGGGGTGATTCGTTTCCAGCCTTCCGAGGTGCTTAAGCTGGGCATGCCCCTGATACTGTCGGCGTACCTCGCCCACCGTATTCTGCCACCGAGTTTTAAGCATGTTTTTGTCGCCCTGATTCTGATCGGCCTGCCGGCCCTGTTGATCATGAAACAGCCCGATCTGGGGACTTCCATCCTGATTGCTGCTTCGGGCTTGTTTGTTCTGTTTTTCGCCGGCTTGCGCTGGGCTTACATCATGTCTGCTGTGGGGATTGTCGTGGCCAGTGCCTGGCCCATCTGGATGTTTGTTTTGCACGGTTATCAGAAGCAGCGCATTCTCACCATGCTGAATCCTGAGGCTGACAAGCTCGGGGCCGGCTGGAACATCATTCAGTCCAAGACCGCTATTGGTTCCGGCGGTTTGTATGGCAAGGGCTGGCTGAACGGCACCCAGTCGCAACTGGATTTCCTGCCTGAAAGTCATACCGATTTTATCATCGCCGTACTGGCCGAAGAGTTTGGCTTGGTGGGCGTGCTGGTGCTGCTGGCACTCTACGCCTGGATTATTGGCTGCGGCTTGCGCATCGCCATGAATGCTCAAAACACGTTCGGGCGCTTGTTGGCGGGGAGTATTACCTTCACATTCTTTGTCTATGTGTTTGTAAATATCGGTATGGTTTCGGGTTTATTGCCTGTCGTTGGGGTACCGTTACCACTGGTAAGTCACGGTGGAACCTCCATAGTCACTTTGATGATGGGGTTTGGCATTCTGATGGCAATCAGTACCGAGCGCCGCCGGGTCGGATTTGGATAAGTTGCAGAGATAAGGGCAGGCGCCTTGAGTCACAGGAGAAGTGAGTGAATTTTTCTTTGTCGGATGTAAAGCGAGTTAAACAGACTGCACCACTGCGCCGGTTGCGTACCTGGGCAGGACGCAGTCTGATGAGTGTTGCCGTGATGGTCACCTGTTCAGGTGCCGGGGCTGCAACGGCGGGTGATTTTATGGATGATCCCCAGGTCAAAGCTTTTATGGGGGAGATGCAGAAAGAACACGGTTTTTCTCAGCAGGAACTGCAGGGCTGGTTGTCTCAGGCAAAGAAGCAACAATCCATTCTGGATGCGATTTCTCGCCCGGCGGAAAAGACCAAGACCTGGGCCGAATACCGCAAGATTTTTGTCACCAGGTCGCGTATTGGCAAAGGTGTGGATTTCTGGCAGCAGAACCGGGAGGCCCTGACCCGAGCGGAAGAAACCTACGGTGTGCCCGCCGAAATCATCGTGGCCATTATTGGTGTTGAAACCCGTTACGGCCAGCATATGGGTAACTATCGAGTGATGGATGCGCTCTCGACGCTGGCGTTTGCCTATCCGCCGCGCAGTCCTTTCTTTACCAAGGAGCTGCGTGAATTCCTGATATTGACTCGTGAACAGCAGCGCGATCCGCTCAGCCTGAAAGGCTCCTATGCCGGCGCCATGGGCTTCGGACAATTTATGCCGTCCAGCTACCGCGCATACGCAGCCGATTTCGATGGCGACGGCTTGATTGATATCTGGGAAAACCGCGAGGATGCCATCGGCAGTGTGGCTAATTATTTCGTCCGCCACGGCTGGAAAAAGGACGAGCCGGTCGTGGTGCGTATGCGCACTCGGAGTGGATACGATAGCTCGGTCCTGAATGACTCGCTCAAGCCGTTACACACGGTCGCGAGTCTGGAAGAGAAGGGATATACCCCGATCAATACCTTGCCGGGGGATGAAAAAGCCACGGCCATCGAGCTGGAAGGCGAGCACGGGACTGAGTTCTGGATGGGGCTGACCAACTTTTACGCCATCACCCGTTACAACCACAGTCGTTTGTATGCCATGGCGGTGTATCAGCTCAGTCAGGAAATCCTTCAGGCCAAAGAGCAAGCGGATAAAAGCTGAAGGTCTTTCAGGGCCATTGAGACGGTAGATAGAGGTCTTTTGTCGCCAAAAGCATTGAAATTGGCCGCAAACAATCGATTGTTGTGGTCTTAAGTCTGGATCAAGGTTGCGGCTTCGTATAACTTTATTGGGTCTCTTTAACGGCCCCGGACGGTTTTTCACCGTCTCGTATTTTCTTCTTTCAATGAATGTCGCCATCACAGAACAGGCGCACAGAGAATTAATGAGGTAGCAGCATTGGCAGTATTGAAGTCGAATCACTGTATGCAGGGTTCTAGGGGTAAGGCGGCTTTATTTACCGTCGCCCTGGGCTTGCTGTTTCTTTCCGCCTGTACGACTCAGAAGCCGGTTGTTCAGCAGCCCCGCAGCGACAGCAGCCAGATTATTGTCAATGTGCCAACCGATGTGAAAGACAGCGGGCCGGAGCAGGATGTGGATGTCTCGCACATCCCGGATGCGGTGCCCCGCAAAGAAGTCCGCACCCGTGCAGGCAACAAGTCTCCTTATAAAGTGCTGGGCAAAACCTACCATGTGATGCCAACTGACAAAGGATTCGTGCAAGAGGGCAAGGCGTCCTGGTACGGTAATAAATTCCACGGCAAGCGCACGGCCAATGGCGAAATTTACAGCATGTACGGTATGACGGCTGCCCACAAAACCTTGCCCATCCCCTCCTATGTCAAGGTGACGAATCTGTCCAACGGGCGTCAGGTGATTGTCCGTGTGAATGACCGTGGGCCGTTTCATAAGGGCAGGGTGATTGATTTGTCCTACACGGCTGCGAAAAAGCTGGGGTATCTCAAGCAGGGTACCGCCAGTGTAAGGGTGGAGGCGATTCAGCCTCTGGATAATGTCGCGGTCAGTCATCCGGCGGCACCTCAGCTACCTGTGCAAAGCAATTCGACGGTGGCCAGAGCGCCTGTGCCTGAAAATCCGGCCGGTTATGAATTGCCCAAAAACACATTTCTGCAGGCTGGCGCTTTCTCAACGCCTGCGGCCGCCGAAAAATTGCGTGACCAGCTCGGGGGGTTAACGTCCCTGCCGGTGAAAGTCATTCCTCCTTCCGAGGATGCACTTTACCGCGTCCAGGTTGGTCCGATAGGGGACAATCTGGTGTTGATGGATTTGCGCAGTTTGCTGGAGAAAAATCGCCTGCCTTCGCCCCATGTGGTCTACGATTAACCCAAGAGGGTTGGCTGACAGGGCGAGAGCATCAAAACTGTGCGCTTCCTCGTTTGACTGGGCAAGGTCGACTGTTAAACTAGCTCGCTGTAGCCACGGCGCGGTGCTTTTGGTTATTTTTGACTAGAATTGCCCCTTGTACTGTCTTGAAGACGGTCTCGGAGGAAATGCCCGGCAAGGAACACCCCTGAGGAATTTTTTCGTCGATTGAGAGTCCATAAGGGGCGATCAGTATTAAAGATTGTTTGGCAAACATCTCTGACGAAGGGATTTCGTATCACTCCAGCAACCAGTTGAGATCCATGAGAACACAATTCGTTTTTAAATCTTTTGTTACCCTGTTTATTTCCTCCATGATGTTGATGTCGGGCCTAGCTCAGGCTCGTCCGGACATTATTCCGGCACCGCCTCAGTTGGCCGCCTCTGGTTATATCCTGATGGATGCCAACACCGGCAAGGTTCTGGTTGAGAAGAACGCCGATGAGCAGTTGCCTCCCGCCAGTCTGACTAAACTGATGACCAGCTACATCGTGTCCTCGGAAGTGGAAGGTGGCAACATTGATGAAAACGAAGAAGTTAACATCAGTGTTAAAGCCTGGAAGATGGGCGGTTCTAAAATGTTTGTCCGCGAGGGCACCAAAGTGCGACTGCACGATCTGCTGCTGGGGATGATCGTTCAATCGGGTAATGACGCCACCGTTGCTCTGGCTGAATATGTGTCCGGCAGTGAAGGTGCCTTTGTTGATGTCATGAATCAGCAGGCGGCACTGTTGGGAATGACCGGCACCCACTACAAGAACTCCACCGGCTGGCCGGCAGAAGGCCATCTGACTACAGCCCGTGATCAGGCGATTCTGGCCCGGGCGTTGATCAACGATTTTCCCCGTCATTACGCGCTGTATTCCGAGAAATATTTCAAATACAACGGCATTAACCAGCCCAACCGCAACCGTCTGTTGTTTCGCGATGACAGTGTCGATGGTCTGAAAACCGGTCACACCGAAGAGGCCGGCTATTGTCTGGTGGCGTCTGCGCAAAAAAACGGTATGCGTCTGATTTCGGTGGTTATGGGCACTCGTTCCGATGAGGCCCGGGCGGCGGAGTCGCAAAAACTGCTGTCTTATGGTTTCCGCTACTTTCAGACTCACAAATTGTACAGCGGCGGTGAGTCACTGCAGCAAAGTCGTGTATGGGGTGGTATGAGCAAGGAAGTGTCACTGGGGTTGGCCGATGATCTGTTCCTGACCATTCCTCGTGGTGCTGATGATGATCTTGATGCCAAAATCTTTATTGATGATGTCATCAAGGCACCCATCTCCCAAGGTCAGGAGCTGGGTAACCTGACGGTGGTGCTCAATGATGAGACCCTTGTCGACCAGCCTCTGGTGGCTCTGCAAGCGGTTGAACAGGCAGGTTTCTTTGCTCGCCTGTGGGATAACATCAAGCTGTTTTTCCTCGGCTTGTTCAGCTAACCGTTTGTTTTATCGGCAACTTTGGGCTTCAGGTCGCTGCCTGACCCGACTGTTTGCAAGGGGAAAAGCACGGCTTTTCCCCTGTTCTTTTCCTTGAGAGCCAATCGTGTCTGCCTCGCACCGGGGGGCGTCTCAAGGTATAATGGCAGCTTTCACAATCCTTGAAAGTGCTGTTATGAGTGACCCTAAAGCCAGTTCTGGTCAAGAACCTCCAAAAATTGAATTTCCCTGTGACGATTACCCTGTGAAGGTAATGGGTGACTCAGGTCCGGAATATCACGCCTATGCCATCGAGGTGATGGAGCGTCATGCACCGGGGCTGGACCGTACCCGGATTACCGTTCGGGAAAGCGGCAAGGGCACTTTTCAGTCCATTACCTTTTTTATTACCGCCACGGGTATTGATCAGCTGCAAGCGCTGCATGAAGAGCTGAAAAACCATCCTAAAACCAAGATGGTATTGTAATGGCGGACCAGAATACCCTGCGTATTCGCTATCTGGGGTTGCAGGATTACCGCCCGGTATGGCGAGCCATGTCCAATTTCACGGATCAGCGTGATGAATCCACGCCCGATGAGCTGTGGCTGGTGGAGCATCCGCCGGTGTTTACCCAGGGGCAGGCCGGTAAAGCAGAGCATGTGCTCATGCCCGGTGACATTCCTGTCGTTCAGGTCGATCGTGGCGGACAAGTCACCTACCACTGCCCGGGACAACTGGTGGCCTATCCGCTGGTTGATATTCGTCGTCGGGGCGTGGGGGTTCGCGATCTGGTCACCAGCACAGAGAATACTCTGGTGGATACCCTCGCTGAACTCGATATTGAAGCCTATCCCAAGGCCGATGCCCCGGGTGTTTATGTCAATGATGACAAGGTGGCTTCGCTTGGGTTTCGGATCCGTAAAGGTTGCAGCTACCACGGTCTGAGTCTGAATGTGGATATGGATCTCAGCGGGTTTGCGCGCATTAATCCCTGTGGCTATCAGGGGCTGAAAATGGTCCGAACGGTGGATTTGTCCGAAGATGAACGGGCCGGTTCGGTGGCGGCACTGGAACCGCTGATCGTAAAACACTTTGTAAAACACCTGGGTTACACCGATACCGAAGTAGCCGACAACGCACCGCAGGTGCTGATTGATTTCTCCGATCCCGAGACAGAAGCATTATGACCACTGATACGAATATGGAACCAGTAAAACGCACACGTCGCCTGAAACAGGGTGAGAAGTTGCGTGATGCCGACAAAGTGGAACGGATTCCTGTCAAAGTTATCGCTACCGACGAACTCAAACGCAAGCCGGACTGGATTCGTGTGCGTGTGGGGAATTCGCCGGAAGTCGATCGCATCAAAAAAATTCTGCGCAAGAACAAGCTGGCCACCGTTTGCGAAGAAGCCAACTGCCCCAATTTGAGTGAGTGTTTCAGCGGCGGTACGGCAACCTTTATGATCATGGGTGAAATCTGCACCCGACGCTGTCCGTTCTGCGATGTAGGGCACGGCAAGCCCAATCCGCTGGATGAAAACGAGCCAGTGCATCTGGCCGAAGCCATTGCTGACATGAGTCTCAAGTACGTGGTCATCACCTCCGTTGACCGCGATGACTTGCGCGATGGCGGTGCTCAGCACTTTGCGGACTGTATTCGCGAATCCCGCGAGCGTTCACCCAAGCTGGAAGTTGAAATCCTGACACCGGATTTCCGGGGTCGTATGGACGTGGCACTCGACATTCTGGAAAAAGAGGCGCCGGACGTATTCAACCACAATCTGGAGACCGTACCCCGTCTGTATCGGACCTCCCGCCCGGGTGCGAACTACAAGTGGTCGCTCAAACTGTTGCAGGAATTCAAAAAACGCAGACCCGACGTGTTGACCAAATCCGGTCTGATGGTCGGATTGGGTGAGACCAAAGAAGAAATCTTTGAAGTCATGCGCGATATGCGTGAGCACGATATCGATATGCTGACGATTGGTCAGTATCTGCAACCTTCCAGAGACCACTTGCCGGTTGACCGCTATGTGCATCCGGATGAGTTTGATGAGTATACCGAGATGGCCAAAGAGCTAGGCTTTAAGCACGCGGCCTGTGGCCCGCTGGTGCGCTCGTCGTACCACGCCGATAAACAGGCTCACGGCGAAGAGGTTAAGTAATTCCGCGACTGTGAGGAGCCTGTCAGGGCCCCTCATGCCTGTTGTTCTTAAGCTGTTGTTCTAAACAATGGCTCCTGAAGCTCTTGCTCACCAGGGCAGTTGCTCGCCATTGGCGTGCAAGAAGCGACCACTGTTTTCCAGCGTCAGTTCTTCAATCCTCTGTGACAGCCTTTGCGCCGCTTCGTCTGGCGTAATATCGCCGTAGCCGCCGATCATATCCGTACCGACCAGTCCCGGGTGTAAAATTGCCACTGAGATTTTACGAGGTTTCATTGCTACCGTAATGGATTTCGCAGCGACGTTGAGTGCCGCTTTTGACATGCGGTAACCGTAGTAACCGCCACTGTTGTTGTCAGCAATGGAACTCATACGGCTGGTGATAAAGGCGATCTTGCTGCCCGTCGACAGGTTGCCGGCCAGTGCCTCGGTCAGCAGTATGGGAGCCAGCGCATTGGTTTCAAACTGTTCCCGGATACTCTCGCTGTTGAGCTGTCCGAAATCCTCTTCGCGCAGGATACCGGCATTGTTGATCAGCAGTTGAATGGTGACACCGCTCAGGCTTTGTTGCAGTCGATGAATATCGGATGGGTTGGTGATGTCGATCCCATCAATGACGTTGAGCTTCAGTGCCGACAATTCCGGAGAGGTTTGTCTGCAGACCGCATAGACGGCGTGTCCCTGGTTGGCATAAAGGCGTGCCAGGGACAGCCCGATTCCGCGGTTGGCTCCGGTGATGACAACAACATCAGATTGCATAGGTAAAACTCCAATAAACGGGAAAGGCGCTCACAGATGAGGCGAAAACGTCATACTAACACTGAATCTGCCGATGTTTGTTGGGAGAGGGGGTTGGTGTGCTTTTCATTTTGGTATTAAATGTGATCCGTTGAATTACACGCTATCGGTTTACGCGCCGATCGGAACCCGTTTCTGACTGTGAGACATCGGATCCATGTCTGAACTACGCAATTGTCTGTCTGGCGAAACCAGCCCTTACCTTCTGTCCCACAGTGAGCAGCCGGTGCACTGGCAGACCTGGACGCCGGGCACGCTCGCGCTGGCGAAGCGTCTGAAAAAACCTATCCTGCTATCCATTGGTTATTCCGCATGCCACTGGTGCCATGTTATGGCTCGTGAATCATTCAGCTCACCGGAAACGGCAGCTTTGATGAACGAACACTTTGTGAATATCAAAGTGGATCGTGAGGAGCGCCCGGATCTGGACGATGTGTATCAAACCGCGCATCAAATGTTGACTGGTCGTCCTGGTGGCTGGCCGCTGACCATGTTTTTATGTCCTGAAACCCAGCTGCCCTTTCTGGCGGGAACCTATTTTGCAAAAGTCGGCCGTGAGGGACAGTTGGGTTTTGATGACCTGCTGGCGCGCGTGCACAGTTACTATGTACACCAGAACTCCGAATTCAAGATGCTGCGCAATCAGGTAGAGACCAGCTTTCAACAATTGATGCAGCCGGTGTTGAGCGGTTTTGATACTGCCGACGTGACTCTGTTGCCGGCAGCACTGCGCAGTTTAAGAGAGAATCAGGATCAGCAGGAGGGCGGTTTTGGAGCGCCGCCGAAATTTCCGTTACCAGTAAATCTTTCATTCCTGTTGCAGGCAGAAGCCAGTCATCAATTATCCGGGCACGACAAACAGCATTTGCATTTGACCTTACGTCAAATGGCTCAGCGCGGTATTAATGATCGTATTGGCGGTGGTTTTTTTCGTTACAGTACAGACGTGGGTTGGAACATTCCTCACTTTGAAAAAATGCTGTACGACAATGGTTTGCTGCTGGAAGTTTATGCCCGCGCCTGGATACAAGCCGATAATCCGTTGTATAAAAGCGCGGCTCTGGGCATTGTTCGCTGGTTGCGTCAGCATATGCTGACACTGCACGGTACATTTTTCTCGGCAATGGATGCCGATACCAACGGTAAAGAAGGCGCCTATTATACTCTGGCCCTGGAGGAAATCCGTTCCAGCTTAACCCAGGAAGAGTTCACTTTGTTTCAGCAGATGTTCGGTTTGCGAGGCGAAGCCAATTTTTTGGGCCGTTGGCATTTATCACAGCAAGAAGATCTCAAAACGGCGGCCAAATCGCTGATGATGACTCGCGAGACGGCCCTGGAGCTTTATCGCGGTGGTCGTGAAAAAATTGAGAATCTGCGGGCATACAATCCGTTACCGTTGATTGATCACAAGGTGTTGACTGGCTGGAATGCTTTGGTGATTAAAGGCTTGCTGGTATTGGCCCGCAAAGATAATGAGCTGCGTGAACTGTCACTTGCTCACGGAGCGCTGGATTTTATCCGCAATAAACTTTGGGTGAATCAAAGATTATTTGCGGGTTGGCAAGGTGAGCAGCCGGTGCGCCATGCCTATCTGGACGATTTTGTGTTTCTGATGGATGCCTTGCTGGAAAGCCTGCAGACTCTCTGGCGGGATGTTGATTACCAGTTTGTGATTGCACTGGCAGAATCTTTACTGCGCTTGCATGAAGATAAAGAGTACGGTGGATTTTTCTATACCGCCCATGATGCGGAGAAGCTGGTTTATCGCAGTAAGCCGTTTATGGATTCTGCCGTTCCTTCCGCGAATGGTGTCGCTGCAAAGGTGCTATTGAGATTGGGGCATCTGACCGCAGAGCCCCGGTATTTACAGGCGGCCAGGCGAATACTGTCAGCAGCCTTGCCGGTGATGCAGCAATCGCCGGAGACTCATTTGACATTGATCCAGGTTCATCAGGAGTCGCTGCAGCCCATGCCGCAAGTCATGATGATGGATAATGGTGTCATGGACAGCTGGGAAAGAGACATTCGTCAGCAATTTCCGGGACAGGTTTTATGCTATCGACTGCCTGCCGAGGCAGAGCTTCATCCTACAGAAGCCCTGAGTATGGAGCCGGGTGAAGCACTGGTCTGCACCGCAGACCGTTGTCTGGAGGTACAGACAAGTTGTGTTGGTATCCTGCATCAGCTGACTGAGATTTTGTCCTGATCATTGTCATTGTCAATGTCACCGCATGACGCTGCCGCAGACGATGACAGGCATTGGGCGTTCAGATTCATCAGACGCTTGGGGTAATCGGTAAAGATGCCATCCACTCCCAGCTCGGACATCAGCTGCATATCATCCTCTTCATTGACGGTATAAGTCCAAACCTTAAAGCCGTGCCGCTGAGCATCACTGACCAAATCGGCATTGATAAAGTTAATGCTGGGATGAAATGAATAGGCCTCCAGCTCGTCAAAACCTGTTGCATAATGCAGGGGGATGCCTTCCACCAAAATTCCCCGTTTCACTTGTGGCAGGTGTTGCTTGAATTCATACAGTTGACGGTGGTCAAAACTGGATACGACATAGTGTTCAAAACTCAGGTCGTTATCGCGGACAAACATTTCAAGGGTGTCGGCCACCAGATCGGCACAGTCCGGACTCTTTAACTCAATATTGAGGGTGGCCCGGTCACCGATGAGTTGCAGGGCTTCTGTCAATGTTGCAATCCGATTACCGCAGGCGAGAATCAATTCTTTCAGCTGTTGCGGGTGTTGATCGATCAGGCGACCCTGGCCGGGCAGTGTTTTGCCCAGGCGGCGGTCGTGTGTGATCAGCAACTCTCCGCCCAGATTCCAGACATCCAGTTCAATGGCATCTACTCCAATGTTGAGGCTTTCTTCAAAGGCTGCCAGTGTGTTCTCGGAAAATTGCTGGCTGCCGCCCCGGTGGGCGATGCACAACAGCGGTTTGGCCAGTAGGGTGTCTGTCATTGAATGTGCTCTCTGTGTTTTCGGTGCTCTGTTGCCGGCCGCAAATTGATGCAGTGATTTACACCAGCTCTTTTAGCTGCTGTTCGGCTTGCTGTCTATAGTTGGCGCCAAACAAATTGGCGTGATTCAGCAAGTGATAGAGTTGGTACAGAGGGCGTCTCAATGGGTAGTCTTTGTCTACGGGCAAGACGCGGTTATAGCCCCGGTAGAAGTCTTCCGGAAAACGCCCAAAAAATTCACTCATCGCCAGATCCGTTTCCGGATCGCCATAATAGCAGGCAGGATCAAACATGACGGGTATGCTGGCGCCTTGTGTCTGTCGATGAAATCCAATGTTGCCCCGCCAGAGATCTCCGTGCACCAGTGCAGGAGCGGGATTGCGGTGTTGCAGGTGATCCTGAACCGTTTGTACGATGCGCTGAATTTTCGGGTTGTCGGCGGAGGTTTTCCAGAGCAGCGTCAATTGGTGTCCTATGCGGTGATGGGCAAAAAACCGTGCCCAGTTTTGCTCCCAGTGGTTGGGCTGGTAACTGCTGCCACAATAACTGGGATGTTCAAAACCAAATTGATTCCCGACGGGAGTCTGATGGAGCCTGGCCAGTTGTTGGCCTGCTTCTAGCCAGTTGCCATCGGATTGCAAATCCAGAGCTTCCAGCAGCAGGTAACTGAATTGCTGATAGTGGCCGCTATCCAGGACTTTGCAGGTGCTAATGCAGCCAGGGTTCTGATGTTGATGAGCCAGGATTGCTTGTAGTCCCTGGGCTTCGGCCGTGAATAACGGTTGCCTGGCCAGCTGGTTGAGTTTCAGGAAAAACCGGGCTCCCGGTTTGCTGGGTTCGGTACTGTGAAGCAGATAGCTTTGGTGGGTATCGCCGCCGCTCACGGCCTGGGCTTTGGTGATGGGCCAAATTTGGGACGGGCCGGCTGGTGTCTTGTTGAGTGCATACTCAACCAGCCGGTTGATATCGTCGAGCGTCGGTTGCAGCATGGTGTGTCCTCTTGGCCGAGGTCTTATACTGCGATGATAGCCAGTGTCTGCCGTTTGGCAAGTGTGTGAGTGCTGGTGAACACTGACGGTTTGCGGTATAAATGTTTCGATATTGAGCCTGATTCCCCGGGGCATTTTCCCTTGTTATTCATCCTGAATAAACGCCCCCGGACCCCTGATGCGGAGCCGTCATGAGTAAACCCAAAGATCTTTTAGAAAACAACCGGTTATGGGCCGAAGGTGTCAAAGCGGCCGATCCGGAATATTTCAATCATTTGTCCCAGCAGCAAACGCCGGAATACCTTTGGATCGGTTGTTCCGACAGTCGTATTGCGGCCAACCAAATCGTTGCCATGGAGCCGGGCAGTGTTTTTGTGCATCGCAATATTGCCAATGTGGTTGTGCATACCGATCTGAACTGTCTGTCAGTGATTCAGTACGCTGTGGAAGTCCTGAAAGTGAAGCACATCGTAGTGGTCGGTCATTACGGTTGTGGAGGCGTTCAGGCGGCACTGGGGCCTGCGACCAACGGTTTGATCGATAACTGGCTGGAACATATTCGCGATGTGTATCACGATCATCAGGCGGCGGTTGACAGTGCTCCCTCTGAAAAAGAGCGGGTAAACCGGCTGTGCGAACTGAATGTGATTGCTCAGGTGGGGAATGTGGCGCAGACAACCATTGTCCGCAATGCATGGCGTGCCGGGCAGGATTTGACGTTACACGGTTGGGTTTACAGTCTGGAAGATGGGCTGGTGCGCGATTTAAAAGTCACCAAGGATGCGTCTGCCCTGAAATAACAGCTGGGTTTATTCTAAAACGTTTGTTTTCTTGATGTTGGCGAGTGATTAATGCTCGCCGCAGACTTGTCTAAAGCCCGCCGCCACAAACGGGATCATCCGGTCATAGGCTGCCCGGAAGTCATCGGAGCGGCACAGCCCCCGAGACATCTTGTCGATACGTCCTGTATTGGCAAAAGTTAACGACATGGCCCCGGACATATAGTGGTAGCACCAGTAGAGGTCTGCATCGTCCGACTGGGGCAGGGCTTCCCGCAATGCATCCACAAACACGTCGACCAGATCGTTGTAGTGTTTGCTCATCAGTACTGGGCCCCATACGGCGGAGTTGTTCACATACGCCAGCAGTGCGCAGTAATTCTTCCAGCCCTCATCATCACTTTCCTGTGCCACTTCCAGTGGGCGTAAAAAGGCTTCGATGATTTTTTCCACTGAAATTACGCCCGGTGCCGCCTCCTGCTGTGCATCCTGCAGGGCAGTCAAACGCTGTTCATTGAGAATCTGTGCGCGACGCTTGAAGACGGTATCGAACAGTTGCTGCTTGGGTCCGAAGTAGTAGTTGATCAGTGCCACATCCACGCCCGCTGCGTTGGCCAGAGTCCTCAGGGTTACGCCGTCGTAGCCGTGCAAGGCAAACAGCTCCTCCGCGGCATTCAGTATGCGGTCACCGCGTTCGGATTTGTCTTTGTCAGAACTGCGTGGGCGGCCGACTTTGGCGGGAGTCTTTGGGACTGTTTTCTGGGCGGGCATGGGAGTTTTCCGGTGGATTGAGACATCGATTCTACGCAAGGCTTGACAATTCAACAAGCGATGAATTTAAATGAGCTCATTCTAACGAGAATAATACAAGAGAGTGATTTATGTCTGCCGAACTGTTCAAGATCGTGGTAGTGGGCTTTTATGTGCTGCTGACCCTGTGGCTGTCCTGGGTGGGAATGCGCAAGACCCGGGATATCAAAGGCTTTTCCATCGGTAACAAAGACATGAGTCCCTGGGTCATTGGTATCACCATGGCGGCATCAGTCTCTTCTACCGCGACTTTCGTTATCAATCCCGGATTTGTCTATGTGCATGGTATGTCCGCGTTTGTGCATTACGCCGTGGCGGGCAGTGCCGGCATCATGTGTGCTTTTCTGCTGCTAACCCGACGTTTTCGTCAGTTGGGGGACGATAGCGGGGCAATCACCATTCCCGACTGGATCTATCAGCGCTATCAAAGCCGTTCACTCAGCACCTTCTTTGCGCTGATCAACTTGTTGTCCGTGGCCTTTGTGGTGCTGATTCTGGTGGGTTGCAGTCTGTTGTTGAGCCAGCTGTTCCCGATATCACAAACATGGTCGCTGACTCTGATCTTGCTGTTTGTGTTCTCCTATGTGTTGATGGGCGGCAGTTATGCTCATGCCTACACCAACACCTTTCAGGGTGTGATGATGATCGGTGTGGCACTGTTCATTTTTGTGCAGGGTTTTCACTATTTTCAGGGGGATGTGCTGGGGAGTTTGCGCTCTGTCGGTGAGAACTACGTGAGCATTTTCAATCCGGACAGCAGTCTCTATTACAGTTTCTTTTCGGTATTTTTCAGCGGATTTGTGGTCACTTTTGCGTTGATGATGCAACCGCATATCCTGACCAAAATGCTGTACCTGAAAAACGATGGCGATGTAAAACGCTTTCTTTGGTCCACCTTTTTGTCCGGCACCTGTTTTATGTTGATGCTGTCGGTGGGGTTTTACGCCCGTCTCAAGGGAATGGATGTACCTCAGCAGGATGGTGTGGTGGTGAGCTACATCACCTCGGAATTTTCCAATGTCAGTTGGGGGCCCTACGCGCTGGTCTTTATTTCCATCACTTTGCTCGCGGCAGGCATGAGCACCCTGGATGGTATTTTGGTGTCGGTATCGGCGATGGTCGTTAAAGATCTGTACCAGCCGTTCAGTGGCAAGGGGCAGTTTGAACATGGGCGTGGCCTGCTGCTCTCCAGAGTGGTGCTGGTGGCTGTCGGGCTGCTCGCGTATGTGGTGGCGTTAAATCCTCCGGCGTTGGTGGGATTATTCGCACAGAAGGGCGTCTACGGTCTGGCGGCAGCGTCTATGGTGCCGATTGTGCTGGGGACTCTGTTGCGCCAGCCGCCACCGGTTGTGGTGGCCTGGGCATCGGCTGCAGTGGGCTTGGTGGTGCATCTGCTGTGTACCTTTGCGCTGGGGGTGGCGAATCCGGCTGTTTCGGCCACCTATGCCATCGTACTTTCAGCGCTGACAGCCGCCATTTTGATGCTCGTTATTTCGTTTAAAAATAAAAATCCTTCTATCGATTCTGAATTATATTCAACATCTGTTGAAAATCCCGTTGACAATTCATCGGGTGTTGAATTTAAATAGGTTGCAAGAGTTAACGCTGTCCGAAGTTAGCTCACCTTTGCCATTCTCGTGTGATGGCAATTGGTAAGAGCGTGAAGTTTCAGGTCAGAGGTGTGGTGGTGAGAATGTGGTGCAGTCAGTGCCACTCTTATTGCTGCTACCGATGCCAATAATAAAAATCAAACAAGCAGGTTCAGAGCCATGAAGACAATTTCCCTTAGCAAAAAACCCCTCGCCGGAGTCATCGCTGTAGCTGTTGCCCTGTCCGGTTCCAACGCAGTTTTGGCGTCCGATAAAAAAATTGCCCTCGAAGAAGTGATTGTTACCGCGCAAAAACGTGAACAGAACATGCAGGAAGTTCCCGTGGCGGTGACTGCTTTTTCCGCAGATGACTTGAACAATGCCGGCGTGCAGGATGTGACTGAAATTCAGAAGTCGGCACCCAACGTCACCATGCAGGTCAGTCGCGGTACCAACACAACCCTGACCGCCTATGTGCGTGGTATTGGCCAGGCAGATCCCCTGTGGGGCTTTGAGCCTGGCGTTGGTTTGTATGTCGACGATGTCTATCTGGCTCGTCCGCAGGGTGGCGTGCTGGATGTCTACGATGTAGAGCGAATTGAAGTGCTGCGTGGCCCGCAGGGCACGCTGTACGGCAAAAACACCATCGGTGGTGCCGTGAAGTACGTCACCAAGCGTCTGACCGGTGAGCCTGAATTGAGCATCAGTGGTGCATTGGGTTCTTACAATCAGCGCGACATCAAAATTGCCGGCCAGATGCCATTGATCGAAGACAAACTGCTGTTTGGTGCTTCGGTGGCCCAGTTCAAGCGTGATGGCTTTGGTGAGTTTTTGCTGAATGGCGACGACAACTACAACAAAGATGTAACCGCTGCGCGCGTCAGTCTGGAATTTTTGCCTACTGAGAATTTGGCTTTCCTGTTTAATGCCGATAAGACCAATGACAACTCGAATGCCAAGGGTGGCCATCGGATGACCCCCAGCAAGCTGTTGCCTGCTGAGCCAATACCTTCTGATGTATTTGATTCCTACGCAGACATGGCGACCAATAACTCTGTCGACAGCGAGGGCGCATCTCTGACTGTAACCTGGGATATCAACGATTCCCTGGTGTTCAAATCCATCACGGCTTACCGTGAAGGAGAAACTTTTACCAATATTGATTTCGATAATACGTCCTTTGCTTCTGCACATGTTCCTGCCGTTTATGAAGACGATCAAACAACTCAGGAATTTCAGCTGAGTTACAGCGGTGACAAGTTAGATGTAGTTGGTGGTTTGTATTACTACGAAGGCACTGCGTCCGGTGCATTTGATGTATTGCTTGGTGCTTTCGATGCTTATTTTACTGGTCTGGGTTATGGACCTGGTAACTTTGATGCGGTAACAGCTGGTTCAGTGGATACCACCAGTTATGCAGCTTATGTACACGCAACTTATGCATTTAATGAGGCTTGGGCGCTGACGTTGGGTGGACGTTACACCATCGATGAAAAAAGTGCGGATGTTTATAAGGCACAGTTGATGGTGGATGGCATGTCTGGTCTGTTAGGAGGTCAGGATCTGAATGAAATTGAGGTTCTCACCGATTATCAAAACGACAATGACTGGAATCAATTTTCTCCCCGGGTCAGTCTGGATTATCGACTGAGTGATGACATAATGTTTTATGGCTCATACAGTCAGGGATTTAAAAGTGGTGGATTCGATATGCGTGGTGACGCGTCTATCAATCCAAACACCGTCAATGGTTATGATCCCGAAATTGTTGATACCTATGAGCTGGGAATGAAAGCCGAGCTGGCCGATGGGCGTATTCGCCTGAACGCAGCGGTGTTCTATTCTGATTACACCGACATGCAAGTAACGGTTCAGGAAAGCACCGATGGGGGTTCGAACTACGCCAGTTCAGTGCTTAATGCCGGTGAGTCTGAGATCCTGGGTTTTGAGCTTGAAGCAATAGCACAGTTGACCGAAAACCTGTCCACTAGCTTTATGTTGGGCTATATCGATGCAGAGTATAAGTCAGTGGAAACTACCGTGTCGAATCCGGATTATGATGCTGTGACCAATCCGTCGGCTCCGCCTACAATCGTGGAGGATATTGCTGATCAATGGGCGTTTGCCAATACTCCGGAAAAAACAGCAAGTTTAAAATTGAACTACGCCAAATCTTTAGGGAATTTGGGGGATATTGCTTTGTCTGCCGGCGCGTCCTATCGCAGCGAAACACAGATCTTTCAGGTAGAGTCTGCTATTGACGAAGGCAGTTATATTCTATGGGATGCCAGCGCAGTTTGGTATTCAGCGGATGAGCATTGGACCGTGGGTTTGCATGCTAAAAACATCACTGACGAAGAGTATCGTGTCGGTGGCTATAATTTTGACAACCTCGGCGCGGAGGAGGTTGTGGTGGGTTACTACGGCAACCCCCGAACCGTGAGTCTGAACTTCGGTTACAATTTCTGATTGAACGTATCGCTGAAGTCCTGTTGAGGTACTGGCATTGTGTCAGTCAGTACCGCAACAGATAATATTCTCTCCCTTGTCTGATAATTTTGAGCCTCCCGCTGCACTATTTCGTGAGGCTCTTTTTTCGGGAATAATCATGACGCCATACAAAGACATCTTTTATTCCGTTGAAGATGGTTTGCAGTTGCACGCGCGGGATTATGATTCTGCCTCGGCTGATAGTTCTCCAGAAAACTGCGACAAGATAACGGTTTTATGCCTGCATGGTTTGTCCCGCAATGCCGCGGACTTCGAACCTTTGGTGCAGGAGCTGAGCGGCGACTACCGTTTGCTGGTTACCGAGCAGCGAGGCCGAGGGCAGTCGCAATGGGATGCCCAGCATCAGCGTTACCACCTGCTGACTTATGTGCAGGATATGTGGCAGCTGCTGGATCATCTGGGCATTGAAAAAGTGGTGATCGTTGGTACATCCATGGGCGGTTTGATGGGCATGATCATGGTCAATCAGCAGCCGCAGCGTATTGCAGGGTTGGTGATCAATGATGTGGGACCGGAAGTTCATCCTGAAGGGATTGGCCGCATCATGAGTTACCTGGGCAAAAAGGAGCCGGTGAAAACCTGGCAGGACGCGGTGTCACAGACCCGTGATATGAATGAAGTGTGTTTCCCCTCCTATAACGATGAGCAATGGCTGGCCATGACCCGACGTCTGTTTCGGGAAAATGACCAGGGCGTGCCTGTGCTGGACTACGACCCTATGATCTCGGCACCGTTGACGGAAGATCAGAAGGCTGCAGCTCCCAGTGATCCATGGGCTTTGTTCAGAGGGTTAAAAGGGACGCCGCTGCTGGTCTTGCGAGGCGAGCTTTCCGATTTGTTATCAAGGGACTGTTTTTTACGCATGCAGTCAGAGTTACCCGAATTGACCGCGGTTGAAGTGCCCGCTGTTGGTCACGCGCCTGCGCTGGATGAAGCAGCAGCAGTGTCCGCTATTGAACAATTTTTACAGCGAGCAGACATCAAGCAGGCTTTTATACAGAGCAGAGTGGTTTATGACGAACAGAGCTCGCAGTTATAAAACGTCTGCTGTGGGTGGTGGAGAGGTTTGAGCGCCGGAGAATCAATCCGGCAGGCAGGATAAGTCTATGTTGAAGAATAAAGTCGCGTTGGTTACAGGATCTACCAGTGGCATCGGATTGGCGATTGCCGAGTCTCTTGCTCAAGAGGGCTGTCACTTGATGCTCAACGGATTTGGTGATGCCGGTGAGATAGAATCCTTGCAGGAAAGTTTGTCGTCAAAATATGACGTAAAGGTGTTTCATTCACCAGCTGACGTATCTCAGGCCTCGGAAGTGGCCATGATGGTAAAGACCACCGAAGAGTTGTTGGGTGGCGTGGATATTCTGGTGAATAACGCCGGGATTCAGCATGTGGCTCCCATTGAAAGTTTTCCGGCAGAGCGCTGGGACAGCATCATCGCGATTAATCTGAGCAGTGTGTTCCATGGAATCCAGAATGTGCTGCCAGGTATGAAGGCGCGTGGTTGGGGGCGTATCATCAATGTGGCTTCCATCCATGGGCAGGTAGCATCGCCGTTTAAAAGTGCCTACGTGGCGGCCAAGCATGGGGTGATTGGGTTGACCAAAACCGTTGCGCTGGAAACGGCCAAAAGCGGAGTTACCTGCAATGCCATCTGCCCCGGTTATGTGCTGACACCGCTGGTCGAAAACCAGATTGCCGATACCGCGAGAGCCCGAGGTTTGAGTGAAAAACAGGTCATGGATGAAGTGTTGTTGGGGACGCAGCCCACAGGCCGTTTCACGGATACCGAAGATCTGGGTGCGATGGCGGTGTTCCTGTGTGGCCCGGCGAGTCGAAATATTACCGGCAGTGTGCAGGTGATGGATGGGGGCTATACGGCCCAATAAGTCAGAAAAGTCCTGAAATGTCAGGAATCTGACCGTATTGAGGCGCCAAAATACACCGAATTGCTCCGCTGGCCTTGCCAGTACTGGGGCAAAGCGACATTCAGGCCCGATGAGTGTTATACTGGCGCCGTTTTGAACAGCCAGAATGAGACCCACTTTGATCGGTAACCTATTCCGTAAAATCACCGGCGGTAACTCCGGTGCCAACAACAGCTCCGAAAAGTCTGCTGCCAAGCCTTCTAATCGTCAGAAATCTGATGCCCAGAAGGCCTCCGCCAAATCCTCTGGCCAGCAGAATAACGGCAGCAAGCCTAATACTGGTGGTAAGTCCTCCAATCGCGGACAGAATGCGGCCAAGAAGTCGGGGGGCAAGTCCCAGCACCCGCACGGCGGCAAGCGTCATCATCAGCGTCAGCAACAATCTCCCAAGGTTGAGCAGGCCCCGTGGACTCTGGATGATTTCAAGGTACCACCGGTGGAAGGCAAAACCCGATTCCACGATCTGGATCTGCCTCTCGAATTGATGCACGGTATTGCCGATCTCGGGTTCGAGTACTGTTCTCCCATTCAGGCGCAATCCCTGCCGTTGACCCTCAATGGTCACGACATGGTGGGCAAGGCGCAAACCGGCACGGGTAAAACCGCCGCGTTTTTGCTGTCCACCATTGATGATTTACTGAAAAACCCCATTGAAGGCGAGCGTTACGCAGGTGAAGCCCGGGCGTTGATTATTGCTCCGACCCGCGAGCTGGTGATCCAGATCGCCGACGACGCCAAGGCGTTGACCAAGTACACCGACCTGAAGGTTCACACTCTGGTGGGGGGGATGGATTACGGTAAGCAACAGCGTCATCTGCAGGAAGATCTGGTGGATATTCTGGTGGCGACTCCGGGTCGTCTGCTGGACTTCTGTGGCAATCAGGACGTTTATTTGGATCAGGTGGAAGTGCTGATCATTGACGAAGCCGACCGCATGCTGGATATGGGTTTTATTCCTCAGGTCAAACGCATCATTCGTCAAACCCCGAAGAAAACTCATCGTCAGACTCTGTTGTTCTCCGCCACGTTTACCGATGACGTTCTCAGTCTGGCGGATCAGTGGACGGATGAACCCAAGCGTGTTGAAATCGAGCCTGAAAGTGTTGCGACTGACACGGTTACCCAGCACGTTTACCTGGCTGCGACAGAAGAAAAGTACACGTTGCTGTACAACATCCTCAAGCAGGAAGATGTGGACAGTCTGATCGTGTTTGCCAATCGTCGTGACGAATGCCGCAAGCTCCACGAGAAACTCGAACGTCACGGGTTTTCTGCAGGATTGCTTTCCGGTGAGATTGCTCAAAACCGTCGCGTAAAAACGCTGGATGGTTTCAAATCCGGTCAGCTGAAAGTACTGGTAGCAACCGATGTTGCTGGTCGGGGTATTCACATCGATGGTATCAGTCACGTGGTGAACTTCACCCTGCCTGAAGAACCGGAAGACTATATCCACCGGATTGGTCGTACCGGACGAGCAGGAAAGACCGGTACCTCAATCAGTTTTGCCTGTGAAGACGATGCGTTCCGTCTGATGCCGATCCAGGAGCTGGTGGGCAAGGATTTGCGCTGTGAGCAGCCACCAGAAGAACTGTTGGCTGAAACACCGGCCATGGGGCCGCGTAAAAAATCCGCGGATGATGACGATCGTTCACGCAGTGGTGGTTCCAATCGCGGTGGTCAGCGTCGTGGTGGTCGCAGTGGCGATCGTCGACATTCCTCATCGCGTCGATAGCGTATTGTTTTTATAGAGTTTTGTTTACCAAAAAAGCCGATGTGACCATCGGCTTTTTTTTGTGGCTGAAACAGAGCATCTGTGATCAGCTAATTACCGTTGTTTTAAACGCGTAAAGTCCCAGGGCGTGTTTCACGCTTTCAGTTTTTTCATCAGTTGGCAACGTTACCGTCACCGATTGGCCAAACTTTTTATCAACTTCTACATTTAATTCAAAGTCGCCGATTGCCAGGTTTGCGAGTTCCTGACGCACCAGTTTTGCCACGATGTCGTTGCGCAGATCCGGTTTAAACACCTTGCCTACAGCCGTCGTAGGAAGATGGCCAATAACATAGATCTCCTTGGGTACAGCTGCGCGTTCATGGATGTGTTCCTGTCCAAACGCGAGCAGTTCGTCCTCTGTTGCGCTGCTGCCAGGTTTTAACTGAATGTAGGCAACCGGCAGTTCACCTACACGGGTATCGGGCTTGCCGATGGCTGCCACGTCGGCGACGGCTTCGTGTTTAAAGAATGCTTCTTCGATCATCTGCGGGTCGATGTTATGGCCGCCGCGAATAATCACATCTTTGCTGCGGCCGGTGAGCCAGAGAAAACCGTCTTCGTCCAGGCGCCCAAGATCGCCGGTGTTAAACCATCCGTCTTCAACCCATTGTCCCTGATTGTGCTCAGGTTGTTTATAGCCGGAAAATACATTGGGACCGCTGATCGCAACGCAGCCAGTTTCGTTGACGTCACAATCGCGGAGATATTTGCCGGTTTTCTCATCGACTTCCACAATGCGCAAACCCATATAAGGCAGGCGACACCCCACCGAGCCAATACGATGTTTGCTGAAACGTGGCGTAACGGTGCTGACACAAGTGCCTTCGGTTTGCCCGTAGCCTTCAAACAGCGTGAGACCGGTTTTGCGTTCAAACTGGTGTGCCAACTCGGTGGCCAGTGGCGCGGCTCCGCAAATGGCGTATTTCAATGAAGAGAGGTCGTGTCCTTCCGTTGGAAAGTTCAGCAGGCCGGTGAGAATGGTAGGCACAGCGCTGAATGAAGTGACCTGATATTTTTCCACCAGTGCCCAGAAGTTTTCCATCAGTTGAGGCGTGCGGTAACCCTGCGGGGTGCCCAGCAAAATACCGGCGCCGCCAATCCAGGCAGCCAGGCTGCTAAATACCGCATTGACGTGGAACATCGGCAGACCGATGAGCGTGATGTTTCCTGTCTCGATATGCAGGGAAGTATTCACCTGAAAGGCGCAGGCCACCTCATTGGCGTGAGTGTGAGGCGCCAGTTTGGGGGTGCCCGTTGTGCCTCCGGTGTGAAAGTAGGAGGCAATGTCGTCAGAGGTGATTTCGCGGCCACTGTCCAGTGAACTGCTATTTTGTGAAGCAATCAGGCTGTCAAAGTCCAGCACATGAACCTCTGATCCATCGCCCCTTTGAACCGGTTGCAGGTAGTCAGGACGCTGTGAACGCACCGCCGCCTGGGCTTCGGCTGGCAAAATCGGCACCATATCCACAGTAATCAGAGTGTGCAGACTGGGTACTGCCTCAATCAATGCCTGAGCCTTGAGCCACAGGTCGTTGCCCGGGAGCGGCGCCAGCGTCACCAGTACCGAGCAATCCGTCTCCTTGAGCAGGGCAGCGATGTGTTCGGTTTCCAACAGGGGGTTGATGGGGTTGGCAATGCCAGCAGCTTCACTTCCCCAAATGGTGAAGACGGTTTGAGGCAGGTTTGGCAACAGCATGGACACGGTGTCATTGGGCGTCACGCCCAGATGGTGAAGGGCGTTGGCGGTTTGGGTCACTTTTCCCCGCAGGTCCTCAAAGCTGAATGTTTGAGCTTCCTCCTCCACGTTACCCTGAGCCAGGAAACGCAAGGCTACCTGGTCGCCAAAATGTTTGGCGGCATCCTGTAGCAGAGCGAAGGTGCTGGATGGCAGGGGGTAGTCGCTCCACGGGGTGGCTTCCAATTGTTTCAGGGCGTCAATGCCTGTCATTTCAAAGCGGGTGGGGAGGTACGGGTTGCTCATGGTCTCTCTCTTCACGGATTTTATTAGGCATCCATAATGGAGAATGCCCGAAGCCTGAGCAAGGTACATAGGGGACAACTTGTGTGACAAAGTGACGATGGAAGATTTTAAGCTGTTTGTCGATGAGCACGACCGCAGCTCAAGCATAGACAGAAGTGTCCATGACCAGATATTTTCTCTGCGCTGTATTGGTGATTTCTGATTGTTTTGCACAAGATCGAGGCAAGGTTGTCGTGATGGAATGCTACAAAGCTATATCGGTTGATGAGCCTTGAGACAGCAAAATGATCAGTGAATGTTTGCCTTGGGGCTGAAATGTCCGGCCAGTTGAAATTATTGGTGGATGAATTCTCCTTGCAGTCTTCTTAGAATCTGTCGCAGAAATTTCAGGTCAGTCTGTGCTGGCCTGGTGCTTGCTTGTGTTGTTAATCGGAACGATAAAAATATCAGAGAATAATGACCGATTAACGGCATAAGGAGCTGAACAGCATGAGGCGCATGGCGCTGACCTTACTGCTGGTTTTGTTTTGCGGCGGTGTTGTCGCAGAGAACGCAAGTCTTTCGATATCTTGCGGCGCACTTGGCGTTGAGCTGCAACTGTGCCAGCAGGGAGTTGATCACTGGTCGAGTCAGACGGGTGTTGAAGTCAACATTGTCTCGACTCCCAACTCGTCGTCTGAGCGGTTTGCACTCTATCAACAAATACTCGCGTCGCGCTCGTCGGATATCGATATCCTTCAAATAGATGTGGTCTGGCCGGGGACGCTCGCCCCGCACTTGATTGACCTGTCAGCGTATATCGATAAAGACCTTACCCGACAGTATTTCAAAACCCTGATTACCAACAACACAATTGACGACCGATTGGTCGCCATGCCCTGGTTTACTGTGGCAGGGGTGCTCTACTACCGTTCTGATTTACTCGAAAAGTACGAATTTAATCCCCCTGAAACCTGGCGACAACTCACCTCAATGGCTCGTCATATTCAAAACGCCGAGCGTGAAGCGGGAAGTCCGCGCATGCAAGGGTTCGTGTTTCAGGCAAAGGGGTATGAGGGGCTCACCTGTAATGCGCTGGAGTGGATCGACAGTTTTGGCGGCGGAACTCTGGTCAATCAACGCGGTGACGTTACGATTGGCAATCCCCGGGCCATCGCGGCTCTGGATCTTGCGGCGAGCTGGATTGGTGATATCGCGCCCCAAGGTGTGCTGAATTACGATGAAGAACAGAGTCGAGGCGTTTTTCAGTCCGGTAACGCGGTGTTTATGCGTAACTGGCCTTACGCCTGGGCATTGGGCAACGCAGCAGACAGTCCGGTGCGCGGCCAGATCGGTGTGGTTGCACTCCCAAGAGGCGGTGATCAAGGGCATCACAGCGGCGTGCTGGGTGGCTGGCAGTTGGCGGTCTCCAAATATTCAAAACACCCGCAGTTGGCTGCAAATCTGGTGCAGTACCTGACGAGCTACGCGGAACAGAAACGCCGTGCAACCGTTGGCTCATACAATCCCACGATCCCGGAGTTGTACCGAGACCCGGATGTACTGAAAGCAACCCCGTTTTTGGGCACCCTTTATAAATCCTTTGAGCAGGCGGTGGCCAGACCGTCGCGCATCACCGGAGATCAGTATGCTCGGGTCAGTGCAGAGTTTTATTATGCGGTGCACGAAGTGCTTGCCGGAAAAAAATCGGCTGCGGCAGCACTGCCAGGATTACAGCGAAAACTGGAGAGGCTTTCTCGGGGCGGCCAATGGTGATGGCAAGAGATACTGATTGTAAACGGGCTTCACGCTTGACTCGTCAGCGGGTTCGATGGGCCTGGATATTCCTGATGCCGATGTTGATGGTGTTGGCATTGGTCGCGGGTTGGCCCTTAATTAAAACCATTGCCTATGGATTTACTGATGCCAGTCTGATTGATCCCGAATCCGCGAACTTTATTGGTCTTGATAATTTCACCTATCTTTTACAGGACTCCTATTGGTGGTCGTCGGTATGGAATACGGTTGTCTTTGCGGTCGTATCCGTCTCACTTGAAACCGTTCTGGGGTTGATTATTGCGCTCACCTTGCATGCCCACTTCCCCGGTCGGGGTGGCTTGCGTGCTGCCATTCTGATTCCCTGGGCAATACCCACTGTGGTCTCGGCGCAAATGTGGAACTGGATGTATAACGATGTGTTCGGCGTTCTCAATCACGTGTTTTTGCTGTTGGGCCTGATTGATGACCCCGTTGCCTGGACGGCATCGCCAGACACTGCGCTGCTGTCAATTATCATTGTGGACGTTTGGAAAACCACCCCGTTTATGGCGTTGTTGTTACTAGCTGGACTGCAGATGTTGCCGCAGGAATGCTACGAGTCGGCACGAATTGATGGTGTACATCCGATCAAAGTTTTCTTTCGCATTACCCTGCCGCTTCTAAAGCCTACCTTGATGGTGGCCATAATTTTTCGTTTGCTCGACGCGTTAAGAGTGTTTGATCTGGTGTATGTCATGAGCGGAAACAACCATAACACCATGTCCATGTCGGTATATGCACGACAGCAGCTGATTGATTTTGGCGGGCTGGGTTTTGGATCGGCAGCATCGACACTAATATTTCTGATTATCGCGTTGTTTACGATCATGTATTTGTCCGTTGCTCGTGTGGGCAGGGAGTCTTAACGTGAATTTTAAAAAGTTCAGAAGATTGTTGGGTAAGACTGCATTTTGTCTGTTGTTGCTGTTAATCGTTGGTTACACCGTGTTTCCGTTTTACTGGGCGATCGTATCCTCGCTGAAATCCGGAGCAGCCTTGTTCAAAGTGGAGTTCTGGCTGTCGGATCCCTACTGGGAAAATTACGTGGCGGTCTTTCGTGAGCAGCCATTCGGGCGCAATATACTCAACTCACTCTTTGTTTCAGTGTCAACCGTTGTTGTTTCGCTCGCTTTGGCCCTGGCAGCGGCTTACGCTATAGGCCGGATTCAGTTTCGTGGGCGCATGCTGCTGTTGTTTATGATTCTGGGAGTGTCCATGTTTCCACAGGTGGCCGTTCTGTCAGGCATGTTCGAACTGATCAATGCGCTGGGTTTGTACAACAACCTGTTGGCGTTGTCGCTGTCCTATATGATTTTTACCCTGCCGTTTACGGTTTGGGTATTGACCACATTTATGCGTGAATTGCCCAAAGAGCTGGAGGAGGCCGCTATTGTGGATGGAGCCTCGCCTTTGGCTATTGTGTGGCATGTGTTTATGCCTCTGATGGGGCCAGCGTTGGTGACCACAGGGTTGCTGGCGTTTATCGCTGCGTGGAATGAGTTCTTGTTTGCTCTGACATTCACGCTTTCAAGCGAGATGCGCACGGTACCTGTAGCGATTGCATTGATTTCTGGGGCCAGTGCCTATGAGTTGCCCTGGGGCAATATCATGGCGGCCTCGGTAATTGTGACTGTGCCATTGATCCTCTTGGTGCTGGTGTTTCAGCGACGTATTGTGTCCGGACTGACTGCCGGGGCGGTGAAAGGTTAGTGTCACTTTCTGAATGTTTACATGATTGTCGCAATGCTTAACTATAAGAAGGAGTCTTAACATTATGGCTGCTATTTCTATGCAGGCCATTCGTAAAAGCTTCGGTTTTACCGAAGTGATTCAGGGTGTGGATTTTGAAATTCAGGATGGTGAGTTTACGGTGTTTGTCGGCCCGTCGGGCTGCGGTAAATCCACCTTGCTGCGATTGATTGCCGGACTGGAAGACGTGTCATCCGGCCGCGTTGTGTTTGATGATTTGGACGTGACGGAGTTGGCTCCCGCTGAACGGGGAGTGGCGATGGTGTTTCAATCTTATGCGTTATATCCACACATGAATGTCTTCGACAATATGGCATTTGGTCTGAAGCTGGCGAAGACTGATAAACAGACTATTTCCGAGCGTGTTCACAATGCCGCGAGCAAATTACAAATCGAACAGTTGTTAAAGCGTAAACCCAAGGAACTTTCCGGTGGGCAGCGGCAGCGAGTGGCGATTGGTCGGGCCATAGTTCGTCAGCCGCGAGTCTTTCTCTTTGATGAGCCTCTGTCCAATTTGGACGCAGCGTTGAGGGTGCAGATGCGTCTTGAGCTAAAACGGCTTCACCGTGAACTGGGTACGACGATGATTTACGTCACTCATGACCAGGTCGAAGCCATGACGCTGGCAGACCGGATTGTTGTCTTGAATGGTGGGCGGGTAGAGCAGATCGGCACACCTTTGCAGCTGTATCGTCAACCTGACAATGTCTTTGTCGCCGGGTTTATCGGTTCGCCCAAAATGAATTTTTTGAATGCGTCTGTTCTTGAGCGGGATGGTTGTGAAGTCACTCTGGATATCGGACAGGGAAGTATTGTTCAGGCCAGTGTGGCCGGGTCATCTACAGTCGCCGTTGGAGATCAGGTAACACTGGGGCTCAGGCCTGAACATATCACCCTTTCGAATGGCGAGGGACAAGTGACCGGGGAGGTGCTTGCGGTAGAGCATCTTGGAGCAGAGATTTACGTCCACCTGAAGCGTAAAGGCGAAGAACCCTTGGTGTTCAAGTGTCATGGAGAGACGGCAGTGTACGTGGGACAGAGTGTTTCCGTGGAGGTGTTGCCGGAAGTTTGCTATTTATTTGATCAGACTGGGAGAGCATTGTGACAGAGGTGCCGCGTGTGAAAAGCTGGTGCCGAAGCTGAATTCCGAAAAATCCTGTTTTCACAGGATGGTCCGTTGGCTGTTAATGTCTGGCCTGGGAGGCTCAGGCTGGAGCTTCAATCAAGGCCACCCAGGGAGAGAGTACATTCAGCTGGTCTGCCACCAGTTTCAGGCAGACCAGAAGTGGCACGGCCAGCAGCACACCTACCGCTCCCCACATCCAGCCCCACAGGACTAGCCACAACATCAGCATCAACGGGTTGAGTCTCATGTGTTGCCCCAGGACAAGGGGAGTAATAAATTGGGCCTCAAGCAGGTTGATGCCAAAATAAATGGCGGCAGGCAGCAGCGCATCCCAGCCAAATCCGTATTGCACCGTTCCGGCAATGCTCAAAATGCAGACACTGATCAGCGGGCCGACATAGGGGGCAAAATTTAACAGGCCTACCAGTGCCCCCCACAGTAACGCATCGTCCATACCCATAAGCCACAGCATCAAGGCGGTCACCATGCCGAGTCCGCTGTTGATCAGGCTGACCGTCAGAATGTAGCGGGAAAGCTCGCGCTGAATTCTATCCACGAGCTTGGCGGCGTGTTGCTTGTTTTTGACCTGGGGCAAGACTTCGGTTGCCTGATGGTAGAGGTGGGGGCCGAAGATCATCAGAAACAGCGTCACAATCAGGAAGGTCAGAAACTGGGCTATCACCAGAGGTGTTGCGCTCAGAGCCGAGATGACTATTTCAAGGCCTCCCTGAGTGAGTCGTTGGGACAGCGGGTTGTCCTCGGAAGGTGGCGGTGTTTTTTCTTCGGTGGTGAAAAAACTGAAAAATCCTTTCTCTTCTGCGGCAGGTTTCGCTTTGGCGGTGACAGAGTTATTGAAGGCATCCAGCTCTTTTGTCAGCTTTTCGGACAGTTCTGGCAAGCGGGAGGCCCATTTCTGTGCCGGCTCAGCCAGCTCAATGCCCAGAAGGGTAAATGGCCCGCCAATGGCAGCCAGCAGAACAATGGCCGAGAAGCTGCGGGGAATGTAATAGCGTTTAAGCACTCTCACCAGCGGGCTGAGCAGTAACGCAAACAGGAGTGCCACGACTATGGGCATCAACAGGGTCTTGGCGAAATAGAGGGTGTAGATCAACGCAAGGCCGAGCAGCCAGTGCAAGGCGGTGGTTCTGGTGGTGATGGCTCGCGGGGTATCGGATTCTGTACTGGCTTGGTGGGAGGTGTCTTGCGTTGCCGTTATCCGCTGGTTGTGCCCGTCCATTGTTTGATCACCGTGTGTATCAGAGGTTGTGTTTTGAATCCGAGAGCGCCAATGGCGTAGGCGCTGTGCAGTCCCAGGCGTCCGGTGATCAGACCCGCAACCAGACCGCTGCCGACCAGCCACCAGGGGCTTAGGCTTTGCAGAGAGCGGATAGAGTCCTGACTGCTCTTTTGGAATGGCTCCAGCTGGGCAGTGAGCCGTTGATCCAGTGCCTGAATGTCACGTACCAGATGCGCGCGTTTCATCGCGGGGGGTGTCTCCGGTGGGTGCTTTTCCAGTATGCAGGTTACCCGTTTGCACGCCTCCCATAAAGGACTGGAGGTGTTCGCGGGTTAAAGGCAGCGACAGGCTGCGTTTGTAGCGTTTCCAGAGCAGTCTGAGGGAAAGCAAAACACCCAGCTGCAACAACAGGAAGGTAACCAGTCCGGGAGTGACAGAGCCGCTGTAATCCACCACGACCCAGGCAAGCAAAACGGACAAACCCAGCCATGTCAAAAACACGACAGGCAAGGCCAGTAACAGCAAGCAAAACATCCTGCCGGCATCGCTCACCGCCAGTTTGATTTCCAGTGCAAACAGTTCAGCGAGATTGGAGCCCGCTTCTGTAGCCTGCTTTATCCAGTCTGACCAGATTTCAAGAGGCTCATCACTCGTGTCGTCGGGCTGCTTTGCTCTTTGATCCTGTGGTTGAGTGGACAGGGTTTCTTGCTGACTGGTGTCTGTCATCTATGACTTCTTTCGTTGACTGTTGTTGCCGTTCCCGTTCCCGTTCCCGTCCGCGGCGCGGTGTGTCTTTGGGGCAGCCGTTATTTACGGGAGAGCAGCTGCGACAGGATAAAGCCGGCAGCGAAGGCAATGCCCAGTGTGGCCAGAGGCTTTTCTCTCATATAGGCGTCGGCCTGAGTGCTCAGTTCGCCGGCTTTATCGCGCCCTTTGGCCAAGTGTTCAACCGCGTCTTGTTTTAGATCCATGCCTGCGGCTTCTGCAGCTTTGCGGAAATGGCTCTTGGCTTCCATGAGTTTGTCGTAGGCTTCCATAACGGATTCTTTACTGGCAGCCAGTTCGTCGTGCTTTGTATCCGAGGTGCTCATACAATCCTCCTGAGGATGAGTAGCGCATTTGGCCGAGATCTGACATCAGACTAGTTGATTGAGACTTATTTTCCAAGCGGTTGAAGTGGGCCGAGTACAAACACGTCGTGTGAAGACGCAGACAATGAGTAAAGAGTCTGTATCCGGGCAGGTTCCGTCGGCTACTGGCGGATGGAAGTCCCGGAACCCTGTTTTTCCAGCTCATCAATCCAGAACAGGGTTCCACCCACTACCGCTATGGGCATGACGAAAATATTGAGCAGCGGAACCATGGTGCCCAGCATCACCAGGCCGCCGAGGCTGAAGCTGGAATACTTGCGATTCCAGAGGCGGTTGCGGGTATCTTTAAACGTCAGTTGGTTGTTATCCGCCGGGTAGTCAACGTATTGAATCGCCATACTCCAGGCTCCCCAGAGAAAACCGATCACCGGTACGATGACATTGATCAGGGGGATAAATGACAATACAAACATCAGAATCAACAGCGCCAGACCGCGCAGGATGAAATACCACAGCTTGACCATCTCCCGCCCGAGGGTACGAGGGATCATATGCCTCAGGGATTCTGGAGCGGGGCCTGTGCCCTTGACCAGAATCTCGGTTTTCTCCGCCAGTATGCCGTAAAAGGGGGCGGCGATGATGTTGGTGATCATGCTGAAGCTGTAGCCGTAAACGACCAGTACCAGCGCGGCAAAGATGACCCACAGAATCCAGGCGAGAAAATCCAGCCAGCCCGGCAAACTGCCCAGCAGCCAGCTCATGGCTACACCGAATTGTTGTATCAACAGATAGGTGGCCGCAAAAAACAGCACCAGATTGATCAGTAGAGGTACCAGAACAAACAGCCTCAGTTGCGGCGTGACAATCAGTTGTGCTCCGCGGGTCAGATAGGTCATTCCATTGATTGGGCTGTTGGTCATGTCGGTAAAACTCGTCGCTGAGTTGTGGTCGATGGTTTGCCTGAAACCCGTGATGGGATTTGCTGGTGGTCTTCATCGGGAGCAGCGGTTCAGGCTGGGGAAAGCTGCTCCCGATGATGGGCCGTGGCTATTACTGACCGCCGGCTTTTTTCAGTACGCTGGCGTACTCGTCACCCAGACGGTGTTCACTGACGATTTGCAGCAGGGTTTTGCCGGCTTCGTTTGTCGAGTTGATGTCACGGCCACTTTCCTGAAAAAATTTCACGAAAGTTTCAAAGTTTTCTACATTCATGCCGCGGTAGGCTTTTTCCAGCATGTGGAAGTCAGCGTTCATGTCGCCATAAGGCTGAATGTCTAAAAAGGTTTTGATGCGCTCGTCGTCAAACACTTCGCCGAGTACTTTTTGTTTGTCTTTCTTTAAGGACATGGGACTTACCTTTGTCGTATCTCTGTAATGTTCATTGAATGCTGTGAGCCTGCATGGATCGGCTTACAGCATGGAGTTCAGTTTTTTCGCAAGAATCTGATTCACCAGTCCGGGGTTTGCCTGACCTTTGGTGGCTTTCATGATGGGGCCCATAAACCCGCCCATCTTCTTCTTGCGTTTGTCCGGTTCTGAAGCCAGCCAGTCTTCCAGCATGGCCTGATTGGCGGCAATCACTTCATCGACAATTTTTTCCAGTTCGCCGGTGTCTGACATTTGCTTCAGACCTTTGGCTTCAATAATGGCGTCGGCATCGCCTTCGCCCTGCCACATGTCTTCGAAAACCTGTTTGGCAATCTTGTTGGAAATGGTGTTGTCTTTGATGCGGGCAATCAGTCCCGCCAGCATGTCGGTATTGACCGGGCTGCTGGTGATGTCTTTTTCTTCCGCGTTCAGGTGGGCAGACACTTCGCCCATGACCCAGTTGGCGGCCAGTTTGGCATCGCCACACTTCTCTGTGGTGCTTTCGAAGTAGTGGGCGGTCGCTGAGTCGGCCGCAAGAATGCCGGCATCGTATTCTGACAACTTGTACTGTTCCACAAAACGCTGCTGGCGGGCATCGGGCAGCTCAGGCAGGGTCTGGCGTACGGCTTCAATAAACTCGTCGTCGATTTCTACCGGCAGCAGGTCGGGGCAGGGGAAGTAGCGATAGTCGTTGGCTTCTTCCTTGCTGCGCATGGAGCGTGCAACTTTGGTATCGCCGTTGTAGAGACGGGTTTCCTGAATCACGCTGCCGCCGTCTTCGATCAGATCGATCTGACGCTCGACTTCCAGAGCGATACAGTCTTCCATGAACTTGAACGAGTTCAGGTTCTTGGTCTCGGTGCGGGTGCCAAACTCTTCGGTGCCTTTCGGGCGCACGGAGATGTTGACGTCAAAGCGCATGGAGCCCTGTGACATCTCGCCGTCGCATATGCCCAGTGAGGTGACAATGGAGTGCAGTTTGCGGGCAAAGGCCACCGCTTCTTCGGCGCTGCGCATGTCCGGTTCGGAAACGATTTCAATCAGCGGCGTGCCGGCGCGGTTCAAATCGATACCGGACATGCCGTGAAAGTCTTCGTGCAGGGACTTGCCTGCGTCTTCTTCCAGGTGAGCGTGGTGAATGCGGATCGACTTGGTGCTGCCGTCGGCCAGCTGAATCTCTACGTGACCGGGGCCGACAATGGGGCTTTCCAGCTGGGTGGTCTGGTAGCCTTTGGGCAGATCCGGGTAGAAGTAGTTCTTGCGCTCAAAGACAGAGCGTTTGCCAATCTCGGCGTCGATGGCCAGGCCGAACATGACCGCGTAGCGGAACGCCTGTTCATTGGGGACTGGCAGGGTGCCGGGCATGGCCAGATCGATGGCGCAGGCCTGAGTGTTCGGTTCCGCGCCAAAGGCGGTGCTGGCGCCGGAGAAAATCTTGGTCGTCGTGGCCAGTTGCACGTGCACTTCCAGGCCAATAACTGTTTCCCATTCCATAATGTGATGCTCTTATGTGTAATCGTCAGCGGATGAGTGGTGTTGGTGTCACTCATCCAGCCGCTGAATTCAATCAATATCCGGTGCAGTTTGCTTGTGGTGATCGGTCACCTGCTGGAACTGGTGAGCGGCGTTAAGCAGCTTGCCTTCGGCAAAGAAGTTGCCGATCAGTTGCAGCCCCACCGGTTTGTTGTCCACCAGGCCACAGGGGATCGATACGCCGGGCAGGCCCGCCAGGTTGGTGGCGATGGTGTAGATGTCTTCCAGGTACATGGCGACCGGATCGCTGCTCTTGGCGCCGAACTCAAACGCCGGAGAGGTGGCGGTTGGCCCCATAATCACGTCAACTTCGTTGAAGGCATCGACAAAATCCTGCTTGATCAGTCGGCGTACCTGCTGCGCCTTGCGGTAGTAGGCGTCGTAGTAACCGGCAGACAGAGCGTAAGAGCCCACCAGAATGCGGCGTTTAACTTCTTCGCCAAAGCCTTCGCCGCGGGAGCGTTTGTAGAGATCGTTCAGGTCTTTCGGATCTTCGCAGCGGTAGCCGTAACGGACTCCGTCAAAACGTGACAGGTTGGCGGAACATTCCGCAGGGGCAATCACGTAGTAAGCCGGTACGGACAGATCTGTGTGTGGCAGGCTGATCTCTTTGATCTCGGCGCCCAGTTTCTCAAACTCCTTGATGGCGGCTTGTACGCGCTCGCCGGTCTGCGCTTCGAGACCTTCACCGAAATATTCTTTCGGCACACCAATGCGCAGCCCCTGCAGGCTGTTGTTCAGGCCGGCGGTGTAATCTTCCAGCGGTTGATCGACACAGGTGGAGTCTTTGGCATCGAAGCTGGCCATGGTGTTGAGCATGATGGCGGCGTCTTCGGCGGTGCGGGTCAGTGGGCCGCCCTGGTCCAGGCTGGAGGCAAAGGCGATCATGCCCCAGCGCGATACCCGGCCGTAGGTGGGCTTCAGGCCGGTCAGGCCACAGAGGCTGGCCGGTTGACGGATAGAGCCGCCGGTGTCGGTCGCGGTGGAGGCTGGAGCCAGATGGGCTGCAACTGCGGCCGCAGAGCCACCGGAGGAGCCGCCGGGTACGCAGTTGGTGTTCCAGGGGTTTTTCACCGGGCCATAGAAGCTGCTCTCGTTAGAGGAGCCCATGGCAAACTCGTCCATATTGACCTTGCCCAGCATTACGGCGCCGGCCTTGCGGTAGTTTTCCACCACGGTGGCGTCATAGGGCGGAATAAAGTTATCCAGCATTTTGGAGCCGCAGCTGGTGCGTACGCCATTGGTGCAGAAGATATCCTTGTGAGCGATGGGTACGCCGCACAGAGCAGGCGCGTCGCCCAGAGCCAGGCGCTCATCGGCTTCTTTGGCCTGTGCCATGGCAATGTCTTCGGTGACGGTAATATAGCTGTTGTAGCGGCTGTCCAGACGAGCGATGCGATCCAGATAGTGGCGCGTCAGCTCGACACTGGAAAAATCCTTGTTGCGCAAGCCTTGGATCAGCTCGGCAATGGTCAAATTGTGCATGGGGGTGTCCTGGGTGTTTAAGTCAGTAGGCTGAGGGTTATTGGATGACAGAGTGTTAATCAATAACCTTCGGCACCAGATACAGTCCTTGCTCCGCCGCAGGGGCTAAAGCCTGAAAATCTTCACGTCGATTGCTCTCGGTTACCACATCGGCTCTCAGGCGCTGGGTGGCGTCCAGGGGGTGAGCCATTGGGGCAATGCCGTCGGTGTCGGCGGCCTGAAGTTGGTCTACCAGGGTCAGTACGTCCGTAATGCTTTTGGCGACCTCATCGACGGTTGAGTCTGCAATCTCGATGCGCGCCAGTTCAGCCAGCTTTGCAATGTCTGAACGATCCACTTGTATCTCCGAAAATTAAGGGCTTGTACCCGGCGGGAGAATAGGCGTTTTAGGGCCTGTTTTCCTCATGTCAGGGGTATTCAGCGGGCTTTTGTGAATAAGGGCGCTAAAGTTACCATATTTGCGCCTTGCTCTAAATCCCTGCCGTTGATAGAGTTCGTTCATTTAAGGGTCTCTGTCGCGTTTTTCCCATAATATGCTCCGTGCTTGCCGGCTTTTGGGCCATTTTGCGCTCTGTTCGTCATTGAGGGCTGCGCACAAACGGGAACTAACGCGTGGTATCGGAGTCTATTGCCGCTGATTTCTAACGTGTGAGTACGTGCTATTACTGCTAACGTTATGAGGTGGGTGTGCACCGCTGTCAGGTTTTGACTGCAGTGGGGCCGACGGACTCCGGGTGAATATATGTAGAACGTATATTGTGTATAAAGAGCCCCTGTGAACCCTCCATTGAAAGACCACTAAATAAGGTTTAACCAAGTACATGTTAAAACGCCTGCGCGGAGTTTTCTCCAACGACCTTTCCATCGATCTGGGAACAGCCAATACACTAATTTACGTCCGCGAACGTGGAATCGTGCTTGATGAGCCTTCCGTTGTGGCGATTCGCCAGCACAACGGCCAAAAAATCGTAGAAGCCGTCGGTGTGGAGGCCAAGCGGATGCTGGGTCGTACACCGGGTAACATTACGGCCATCCGTCCCCTGAAAGACGGTGTCATTGCCGATTTCCAGGTCACCGAGAAGATGCTCCAGCACTTCATCAAGAAAGTACACGAGAACAGCTGGTTCCAGCCTAGCCCCCGAGTGCTGGTGTGTGTGCCCTGTTTGTCCACCGAAGTTGAGAAGCGCGCTATTCGTGAGTCTGCACTGGGCGCCGGTGCCCGCGAAGTGCGTCTGATTGAAGAGCCTATGGCGGCAGCCATTGGCGCTGGCCTGCGGGTTGAAGAAGCCACGGGTTCCATGGTGGTGGATATCGGCGGTGGTACCACCGAAATTGCCATTATTTCGTTGAACGGTGTGGTTTACTCCGATTCCGTACGCATTGGTGGCGACCGTTTCGACGAGGCGATCGTGAATTACGTGCGTCGCAACTACGGTAGCGTGATTGGCGACGCCACCGCTGAACGCATCAAACAGGAAATTGGCTGTGCTTACGCCGGCAGTGAATTGCGCGAAATTGACGTGCGCGGTCGCAACCTGGCCGAAGGTGTGCCACGCAGCTTTACATTAAACAGTGACGAGATTCTCGAGGCTCTGCAGGAACCTCTGGCTGGCATTGTTCAGTCTGTGAAGAGTGCCCTGGAACAGTCACCACCGGAATTGGCGTCTGATATTGCCGAAAGCGGCATCGTGTTGACTGGCGGCGGCGCCTTGCTGCGCGATATCGATCGTCTTTTGACCGAAGAAACCGGACTGCCTGTCATTGTGGCGGAAGATCCTCTCACCTGTGTGGCTCGTGGTGGTGGCCGTGCAATGGAGCTGATGGACAGCCGCAGCATTGATCTGCTGTCCAGTTGATCTCAATTCACTCATTCAATCAGTAGCCTGCAGGGGCTGAGCAGGAGCGAGCACCATCAAACCACTGTTTTCTCAAGGTCCCTCAGCGGCTTCCCGGGTGACGGGGCTGGGGGCGATTGCCCTGATTCTGATTCTTCTCAACGTGTACACCGACCTGCTGGATCCTGTGAGGGCGAAGCTGGGGTCGGTGGTCGCGCCTCTCTATTGGGTGGTGGATACCCCCCAGTCGGTCCTTGAATGGGGACAGGAGACCTTCCGTAGCCGCAATGAGTTACAGCGTGAAAACCAGGAACTCAAAGCGGAATTGTTGATTCACAAGCGCAGACTGCAGCGCATGGCAGCTCTGGCGGCAGAAAACGTGCGGTTGCGCCATTTGCTCAATTCCGCCGAAACAGTTAAAGACCGAGTCCTGGTGGCGGAATTGATCGGTGTTTCACCGGATCCGCTCACTCATCGGGTGATCGTCAACAAAGGTCGTGAAGACGGCGTGTACCTCGGACAGCCCTTGCTGGATGCTCATGGGTTGATGGGGCAGGTGGTTGAAGTCAATGAGTTCTCTTCCCAAATCCTGCTGATTACCGACGCGACCCATGCCTTGCCGGTGCAGATCAACCGCAACGGCGTGCGGGCTGTGGCGGAGGGCACGGGCGATCTGTACCGTCTGAAACTGCGTCACCTGGCCAATACTGTGGACGTGCGCGAGGGCGATCTGCTGGTCAGTTCCGGTCTGGGCCAGCGCTTTCCTGTGGGGTATCCGGTGGCGAAGGTCACTTCCGTGGTTCACGATCCCGGAGAGCCGTTTGCCCGGGTTGAGGCGCGTCCTGAAGCGCAGCTCAACCGCAGTCGTCACGTGCTGCTGGTCTTCAGTGGCGAAGGTGATCCGGTGACGGCGCCCGCCCCGACCCCTGCTGTACCGGTTAAGGCCAAGGCCGCACCGGCCGGGAGCGGCGAGGAGCCCTAGATGATCAGAGCCCATAACCGATTCATCATCTGGCTGTCGTTCCTGGTTGCGCTGTTGCTGATGATCTTCCCGCTGGGCCGTGAGAGCGGCTGGTTGCGCCCTGAATTTGTCCCGATGTTGGTGATTTACTGGGTGCTGGTGATGCCCCAGCAAAGCAGCTTGCTGTTTATCTGGGGGTTGGGCTGTTGTCAGGATCTGCTGGAGGGCGTGATGTTAGGCCAGCATGCCATGGCATTGATGGTGGTGGCCTATGTCTGTCTCTTGTCCTACCAGCGTATGCGCAACTACACCCTCTGGCATCAGACGTTCTTTGTGTTTGTCCTCGTTGGGCTTTACCAGCTGGTGGATAACTGGGTTCACAGCCTGCAGGGGCATGCTGCGCAGAATTTGATCTTTCTTATGCCGGCCTTTACCAGTGCGCTTATGTGGCCATTGCTGTGGATCTGCCTGGAGCGGATCCGAATCAGTTATCGCGTCAGTTGAAGTATTGGGCGAAAATAAGTGCCAGAATACGGTTTTATTTGAGATTTCCTACTAAACTGGAGCTTCCCGTTAGCGGCATGGTCCGGTATCACCCTGTAAACTGACAAGTCTCATCGGACTGAAAATACAACTTGAGCATGGCTGATTTATACCTCGCGTCCCAATCTCCCCGTCGACGAGAATTACTCTCTCAAATTGGTGTCAAATATCAGGTGCTCTCGGTGGCTGTGCCGGAAGAGCAGCAGGCCGGTGAGTCGCCGGAAGCCTATGTTCAGCGTTTGGCCTGTGAAAAGTCGCAGGCGGGGTGGCTGCAGTTAACCTCCTCAACCGATGACACTCCTCCGGGGCCTGTACTGGGAGCCGACACGCTGATTGAAGTGGACGGACGGGTGCTGGAAAAGCCCGCGAATGAAGCCGACGCGCTGTCGATGATGGCCGCCCTGTCGGGGCGTTCACACCGGGTATTGTCAGCAGTGGCTCTCACATCCACGCAGGGGACCCGGAGCAGGCTATCCTCTACAGAGGTGGCCTTTCGCAAGGTAAGCCCGGATGAAGCGCTGCGCTATTGGCGCACCGGAGAGCCGGTCGATAAGGCAGGTGGCTATGCAATACAGGGGCTGGGCGCAATTTTTGTGGAGCGCCTGTCCGGCAGCTACAGCGGGGTTGTCGGATTGCCGCTGAGCGAAACCAGAGAATTATTAGAAGAATATGGTGTGACTGTTTTGTGATTCGTTAGTGGGTATAAACCCCGGCTAAGGGGGGAATCCGGGTAACGTGTCAGCAGCGCGCGATGTAAAAGGAATAAATGGATGAGTGAAGAGCTATTGGTCAATGCCTCGCCTACCGAGACGCGCACGGCGCTGGTGGAAAATGGCATGCTGCAGGAAGTCTACATCGAGCGCACCCAGCGCAAGGGTTACGTCGGCAATATTTTCAAGGGCAAGGTGGTGCGTGTGCTGCCGGGTATGCAGGCGGCGTTTGTAGACATCGGGCTGGAGCGCGCCGGCTTTATCCATGCGGCGGACATCGCGCCGTTGGGCGCTGACGGTATGGAAGACCGAAATGCCGAAGTCGAAGACATTCGCAACATCGTGCGTGAAGGCCAGTCGCTGGTGGTACAGATTCTCAAGGATCCCATCGGCACCAAGGGAGCCCGTCTGACAACCCATCTTTCTGTCTCCGGTCGCTATCTGGTGTACATGCCACAGACCCGCCACATAGGAATTTCCACCCGAATTGAGGATGAAACCGAACGCGCCCGTTTGAAGTCACTGGTGGAGGACACGGTTGCCGAGTGGGCGGAGCAGCCTCTGGGGGCCGCGGCCGATGGTGGGTTTATCATTCGCACCGTCGCAGAGGGGGTGCAGGGCGATGAGTTGTGTGCAGATATCCCTTTCCTCTACCGTCTGTGGCAGGAGCTCGAAGAAAAAATCAAAACTGTGCCGGTAAAAACCGTCATCCACGAAGATCTGCCGCTGTTTATGCGCACGTTGCGTGATCTGGTGAAGCCGCGAATTGAAAAGGTGCGAGTCGACTCCCGTGAAGTACACGCCCAGATGGTGAGTTTTGCCGAGAAGTACGCACCGGAAATTGCCCGCCGGATTGAACATTATCCCGGTGAGCGTCCTTTGTTTGAGCTCTATGGTGTTGAAGACGAAATCCAAAAGGCCCTGGAAACCAAGGTCCAGCTCAAGTCCGGGGGGTATCTCATTATCGAGCAGACCGAAGCCATGACCACGGTGGATGTGAATACCGGTGCGTTTGTTGGACATCGCAATCTGGAAGAGACGATTTTTAAAACCAATCTTGAAGCGGCCACTGCCATTGCCCGCCAGCTGAGGCTGCGCAATCTGGGGGGCATTATCATTCTCGATTTTATTGATATGAAGGATACGGAACACCAGAGACAGGTGTTGCGCACGCTGGAAAAAATGACTGAGCGGGATCACGCCAAAACCTCCATTACCGGGGTTTCTGAGCTGGGACTGGTGGAAATGACCCGCAAGCGCACGCGGGAGTCTCTGGGACAGGTAATGTGTGAGCCCTGCAGCACTTGTCAGGGGCGGGGCACGTTAAAATCTGCCGAGACGGTCTGTTACGAAATCTTTCGTGAGATTCTGCGGGAAGCCAGGGCATACAATAACGAAAAGTTTTTGGTGCTGGCCTCTCAGACGGTGATTGAACGCTTGCTTGACGAGGAGTCTTCCAACGTTGCGGATCTGGAAGAATTCATCAGTTGCACCATTCAGTTTCAGGTCGAGAGTATCTACAGCCAGGAGCAATACGACATTATCCTGGTGTGATGTTGCACTGGATGCAATGTGGTTTGTCGGGTGTCCTTTAATGTGTCAGGTTTAGTTCATGGGTAAGACGCGCTCCCACAGGGTTGTGGAGAAGCTGATCGGATTTGCCGCAGTCACGGTGATTGTGGCGGCAGTGGTGGTTCAACTGGGGCGCTGGTTGGCTCCCTTGGTCACCGATAATCGTGTTCGTATCGAGAATTACCTCTCGGAGCAGCTGGGGGCCAGCGTTCAGATTGGCTCAATTGAAGCGCGCTGGGAGAGTCTGCGTCCCGAGCTGTCGGTGAATCGTATCTCGGTGGTCAACGCCGAGGGTGATCAGGTGCTCGCAGTAGAGCATGCCTCGGCTCAGTTGGGGCTGCTGTTGTCGTTGCAGGATTTGGACCTGCGGCTGTGGCATGTGGATCTCAAAGGCGTGGCAGTAACGCTGGAGCAAACCGCTGCTGGCGGTTGGCAGTTACCCGGCGTGACCACTGCAGAAAGCTCTTCTTCGCTGTTTGATCCGGTGGACGCGTTACTGATCAGTCGTCACATCCAGTTCAGCGATGTACAGGGCCGGTTTAATTTCATAGATGGGGCTCAGCAGCAGATCGGTTTTACCGAGATGCGGCTGGATAACGACCACTTCTTTCATCGTCTCAAGGGTGATTTGGACCTGCCGGGAAGACCGGATACCGTCCAGTTGCTGTATGAGGGGTTCGGGGACCCCAGAGATCGCGATGAATTTGTCGGCAATGGTTACCTGAAGCTCGACAATTACCCACTCACCAGTGCGGTCGCTTTTGTCTCTGAAAGGGCCGCCGCTCACGCGGGCATTGAGGACGGGCAGGTATCCGCGGAAATCTGGCTGAACTCCCGGCCGGATCATCCGAGTGTCTTGCAGGGCTCGGTTAATTTTCACCGGACTACCGAGATCAACTCTGCCATTCCCCAGCGGGTTAGCGGGAAGATTGCCGGGCGTTTAATCTCCCCATTGCAGTGGGATCTGAATTTTCAGGATGTTCAGGCGTTCTGGAGCGACCGACAAAGTCATCCAGTCAGTGTCGGATTGAGCAGTGACGACACTGGCCATTGGCTGGTGCGTGTTCCGCAGCTGGATCTCACGGAGTTGTCCCGAGAGTTCGACAGCATCAGTCGCATGCCGGAAAGTCCAGTGTCGGAAAAGGTTCGCTCACTGGTCAATGATCTTGGAGCTACCGGCTTGGTCAGCAACATCCATGTCACGATTCCCAAAGCATCACCGATGGATTTTGTCTTGCGGGCCAACCTGCAGCAGGTATCGGTGAATGACTGGAAAGGCGCTCCGGAAATCCGGTCGTTGGATGGTTATCTGGAAGCGTCCTCGCGCAGTGGTTTTGTTGAAATAGACAGTCCCAATGGATTGCTGATGCATTTCCCCCAGATTTATCAGCGTGCTTTTGAGTTTGATCGTGCACAGGGGATAGTGGGTTGGACAGTGCGCCCAGATCAGAATCAGGCGCTGGTTTTCAGTAACCGGTTAAGCATGCAGGGGGCACTGGGGGACGCCAGTGGTTATTTCTATCTGGATGCCCCGCTCGAACGCAATTCTCGTCCTTTGGAATTGATGCTGCAGATTGGCTTACAGGACGGACATGCACTGGACCATAATAAGCTCGTGCCTAAAGTGGTACCGGACAACTTGCTGGATTGGCTGGACAGTGCGATTGTCGGCGGTGAGGTGTCCTCGGGCGGTTTTCTGATGGAAGGGTATTTCGGTGCGGGAGCAGCGAGCACCCGCTCTGTGCAGGTGGCGTTGAATGTGGAACAGGGCGATCTCAAGTTTGATTCTCGCTGGCCATCATTGAAATCCCTGTCAGGTTTTTTGGAAGTCGACGACACTCTGGTGCAGGGCTGGGTGGATGAGGGCCAGTTTCTTGCGACCGCCCTCGAGCCCACCTATCTGGAAGTGGCAAATAATCCTGTCGGTGAAGGTTCCCTGCTGCAGATTAACGGCTCGGTTCTCGGTGATGCCAGTTCCGGCCTGGAGCTGCTGACGCAAACTCCGATTCGCGACGTGTTGGGTTCCGGATTGGATGATTGGCAATTGAGTGGCGACATGAATGCTCAGGTCCAATTGCATATTCCACTGAAGGCCGGTGAGCCCGGCAGCCGCCAGCAGGTGGATGTGGCGCTGGACAATGGCAGCTTGTCGATGACCGGTCTCGGTCTGGAATTTGACCTGGTGAGTGGTGAGCTGGAGTACTCTGATCAGCTGGGGCTGAATGCGAAGTCTGTTTCTGCTCGTCTTTGGGAGCAGCCCCTGGCTTTGAGTATTGGGTCGGCGCCTTCGTCCCGTTCTCAGGCCATGACCACGCGCATAGGATTCGAGGGGCCACTGGATTTTGCCCGCCTGGCGGAGTGGGCACAGCGGCCGGAGGCCCTGTTTGTCGAGGGTATCGTGCCGGTCTCCGGAACTGTCACGGTTGCGCCGGGGGAGATTCCCGTGCGCGTTCAGGCGAGCAGTAATCTTTTGGGGGCACTCATTGATCTGCCGCCACCCTACGGAAAAGCAGCCTCTGAAAAACGTTTGCTGCGTGTGGATATTCCCATTGCCAGCAGCCACACAAGCTACCGTTTTCAATACGATGAACTGGTGGCGGTCAATCTCCAGGCGGCGAAGGATCAGCCACTGCAGGGGCTGATTGCTCTGGGTATGCCCAGTCAATTGCCTGTCAATGATGGACTTTGGCTGGCTGGACAAATCCGGACTCTGGATGCAGAGCGTTGGTGGCCGGTGTTACAGCGCTATCAGACTTTCTCTGAGCAGCTGGGGGGCAATCAGACAGCCCCTCAAGCGGAAGGCGTTTCTCCGGGACTGGTCTCCCGTGCGACTGTCGCAGCTCAGGCAAATTTGAACCTGAAACTGCTGATCGATGAGTTTAGCTGGGGTGATGTGCAGTTGAAAGACGTGCAGGTGGGCGGCGGGCAGCACAAACAGGGCTGGCGTATTCGATTTGACGATGAGCGGGTCAAGGGGGCTTTTTTTATGGCCGACGACGGCAGCCCACTGGATATCGATCTGGATTACATCAATTGGCCGGCACTCTCATCGGCTCCTGAGGCGGCAGCCGAAGGTGACGGGGGGCTAAGCCAGCGCTTAAATGCCATACAGCCCCAGGATATTCCGGCGTTGGATTTCTCCGTGAACGATTTAAGTTTTGGCGAAAAGCATTACGGCGGCTGGAGTTTTCAATTGCGCCCAAACTCAAAAGGGCTGGTGATCTCCAATTTGCTGGGCAGTGTCGACGGAATTCGCGTGACGGCCAGAGATGCTGAGGATGCAACCAAGGGCGTCGCTCAACCCGAAAAAGGCGCATCGCTGATCTGGAGAAAATCCTCGGACTCGAAACAATCAACCCGCTTTTATGGCAAGCTGGCCGGTGACAATTTGGCAGACATCTCCGATGCCTGGCAATTGCCGCGGATGATGGACAGTGAATCGGTGGATTTGAATGTATATTTTCGCTGGCCAGGGAATCCTGCGGATTTCTCTCTGACGGATTTGCACGGCAAGATGAAAATTGATGTTCAGGACGGCCGTTTTTACCGCTCTACCGGTCAGGCCAGTAATGCCTTGCTGCGTTTACTCGGGCTGTTCAACTTCGACAGTTGGATACGTCGGTTGCAGTTGGATTTCTCGGATGTGTTCAAAGGCGGGACGCCCTTCGAAAGCGTGGCCGGTGAAATACAGTTCGATCAGAATATGGTGTATCTGACGGATCCTATCGAAGTTAAAAATACGTCATCGGTACTTAAGATGGGTGGCAAGATTAATTTAGAGGATGAAACCCTGGATACTTCACTGGTAGCGACTCTTCCGGTGGGCGGAAACGCCACGGTGATTGCGGCCTTCGCCGGTGGTTTACCCGCTGCTGCGGGCGTTTACGCCATCAGTAAAATTTTCAAAAAACAAATGGAGCGGGTTGCCAGTGTCAGCTACAGGATCAAGGGATCCTGGAGTGATCCGGACATTGCGTTCGACAAGCTGTTTGATAATAAAGCCGCTCAGGACGCTGCTGACGACAGTCGGGATGCAGCAAGAGATGGCCGAAGACGGGAGAGAAAGGCGAGTGAATAACTCGCCTTCACGGGATCAGGCCTCGATCAGTTCGCGAATGTAACGAAACAGTTTGCGAGCTGAAGTCGGCGGTTTCTGCTGACTTTGTTCTTTCTGTGTATTGCGAATTAACTGGCGCAATAGCTGTACGTTACAGCCGGGAAACTCATCCACAAACGTTTGCAGGGCCTCGTTACCCTCTTCCAGTAAACGATCGCGCCACTGTTCAGCCTGGTGTTGAATCTTGGTGTGTTCCTGCCCAATCGAGATCACCCGATCGTAAGCGGTTTTAATGTCTTCTATATTTTCGGCCTTGCGCATCAACTTGCCGATAAATTGCAGCTGACGGCGGCGTCCCTCGCGGTGTTTCATGCCCCGTGCCTGATGAATGGCGTCTGCCAGCTCGCCTTCAATGGGAATGCGGGCAATGAATTTGTCGCTAAGTTCGACAATTTGTGCCCCCAGTTCCTGAAGCGCCGCCATTTCTTTTTTGACGTCAGTTTTTGACTTTACGTATTCTTCGTCATCGTCGCGGTCGGGAAAATCGTCAAATTGAGACATCGGGTATATCCACTAAAAATGAGAGTTAAGCATAAAAATAGGTGGCGAGACCGAGGAAGGCAAAGAAGCCGACCACATCGGTAACGGTGGTTAATGCCACGCTGCCTGCCAGCGCCGGATCAATTTTCATGCTGCGCAGTGTGATGGGCAGCAGGGCGCCGGCGACGGAAGCCGTAATCAGATTGATGACCATCGCCGCGGCAATGATGGCGGCGATGGTCATATCCTCAAACCACAAGCCGGCGATCACAGCCATTAGTCCCGCCCACAGCAGACCATTCAAAAGGCCCACCAAAAATTCTCGCGAGAGCAGCCAGTTGATGTTGTTGCGCCCGATCTTGCCAAGCGCCATGCCCCGGATCATCACCGTTAAGGTCTGGCTGCCGGCTACTCCGCCCATGCTGGCGACAATAGGCATCAGCACAGCAAGAGCAACGACCTTATCGATTGTGCCCTGAAAAATGTTAATAACCGCTGAGGCGATAATGGCCGTCAGCAGATTGATGCCCAGCCAGATAGCACGCCGTGGTGCGGTTCTGGAGACTGGGGCAAAGGTGTCCTCTTCCTCATCGAGACCGGCCATCCCCATGAACGAGTGATCGGCGCCTTCACGAATGACGTCAACCACGTCATCAATGGTAATCCGGCCGACAACAATGCCGTCTTCATCCACCACCGGAGCCGAAACCCAGTTGTGACGTTCAAACAGACTGGCCACCTCGTTCTCGGGCATGTGCGCCGGGATGGGTTCGAAATCGGTACGCATCAGCTCCCGCACGGTACTGGTGGGGGACGAGGTGAGCAGCCGTGAGAGGGGCAGCAGGCCGACGTATTCTCCCTTGCTGTTGACCACAATCAGACTGTCAGTGGAATCCGGTAACTGGTCGTGACGGCGCAGGTAACGAAACACCACGTCGAGCGTCACCCGGGGGCGGACCGTGACCGTGTCTGTGTCCATCAGGCCGCCGGCGGTGTCCTCGGCATAGGAGAGAACCTGCTCGACCCGCAGGCGATCCTGAGCGTCCATCGCCGCCAGTACTTCCTGAATTACCCGGTCGGGCAGGCGTTGCAGGACATCGGCCAAGTCATCCGTGTCCATGCCTTCTGTGATGGCGACAACCTTTTCGGTGTCCATGCCGCGCAGGAATTGCGCCTGAACTTCTTCGGACAGTTCCTGCAGGACTTCACCTTCCAGGTCTTTGTCGACCAGGCGCCAGAGTACGCGACGGGATGGTGGTGGTGAGGATTCCAGCAGGTGAGCTATTTCGACTGGCTGTAAGCCGTTGAGCATGCGCCGTACCTGTTGAAAGGTACCGCTTTCCAATGCCTCATTGATCTCACCGAGTTGTGCCTGAGTTAAAGCGAGCAATTCATCGGTGTTTTGAGACATAGGCGTTCACACGTATCCGTTTTGAAGGAGGGTAATGCCGAGTATTCTAATGGTGCTGGGCGCCATAAGCTAGGGGAAGCAGATTTTCGCTCGCGTCAGGGGGTATTCCGGCGGAAGGAATGGCGTCTATGACGGTGGGTGATTACTCGTCTTCGTCAAAACGGTTATTGATCAGTTCGATGATAGCCTCCATGGCCTCTTGTTGATCCTGACCTTCTGCTTGCAGGGTGATAACGGTGCCCTGATTGGCTGCCAGAAGCATCAGTGACATAACGCTTTTGGCGTCGACCAGTTTTCCGTTCAGGCCTACTTTGATTTGGCTGGAGTAGCGGGAGGCTGTATTGGCGAATAAGGCCGCTGCGCGGGCATGAAGTCCCAATTTGTTAATGATGGTGACGGTCTCAGTCAGCATAGTGCTCTCAATGGATTATGTTTTTTGTAATTGTTCCAGTTCCCGATGCCTCAATTGAGTGTTGGGGTACTCATTTTTGAATGTTTTATAGAGGCGTTCACACAAATAGACAGATCGGTGATGGCCGCCCGTGCAGCCAATGGCCACGGTGAAATAACTTCGGTTGCTGTTGATGAAGCGGGGTAGCCAGCGTCGCAGATAGCTGCTGATGTCTTCGAACATGTCGTTGACGTCTTCCTGGGCTTCCAGAAACTCAACCACTTCCTTGTCTTGGCCGCTGAAGCTGCGCAGGTGCGGTTTCCAGTAGGGGTTGGGCAGGCAGCGCACATCAAATACCTGATCCACATCCACAGGAATGCCGCGTTTAAAGCCAAAAGACTGGAATTGCAAAGCCATTCCGGGACCGGTGTTGCCGACAATGCGCTGTTTTACCAGATCCCGAAGCTGATGCAGTGTCAGGTTACTGGTGTCGATGGTCAGATCCGCAGAGTTGGCAATGGGCTCTAGAAATCTGCGCTCGAGTGCGATGGCTTCTTTCAGGTCTGTCGTCTGACCGCTGAGAGGGTGCTTGCGACGGGTTTCACTGAAGCGTTGAATCAGAACAGGGCTGCGAGCATCGAGAAACAGAATTTCGCATTGCAGGCCTGGAATCTTGGCCTGAGACAAAAACTCGGGAAACTCCTGCAGGTCCTGCCAGGTGTTGCGGGCATCAATACTGACTGCAAACGATTGGCTTTGGGGGTGTTGATCCAGCTGCCTGACCAGTGACGGCAGCAGCGAGGCGGGCAGGTTGTCGATGCAGGTGAAACCGACATCTTCGAGGACATGTAAGGCTGTGCTTTTCCCAGAGCCGGAGCGGCCGCTAATCACAACTAAACGCATGGGAGTTTCTGCCTCGCTGGTTACTTCGTGTCAGGTGTTCGCTGGTGATACCCCCATCAATGGGTATCAACTCATGCAGTTTTATTACTATGTTAAAGGTACCTTACTTTCTGAGGATTACAAAACAGCGTCGGGATCTGGCGTGATTGCAATGCTGGTAGGCACCTCGGGTGTTTTTGGTGTCAGGGAAACGCAATGGGCATCAGGGATTGGCCGGTTTTCCTCTGACTGACGCTGTGAGGCTTGTTACAGCGTTGCGTTGGCATCCTGTTCCGTCGCGGCCTGGTAGAGGTTGTCAGAATCACTGGCGTCACGGAGGCTTTGTAAATAGCCGGGCTGATGCAGTTGCTCAGCAATGGCGGCCAGGGTCTGAAGATGCTCGTCGTGTGCTTCTTCGGGCACAATCAGGGCAAACAGAATGTCCACGGGTTGACCGTCGATGGACTCGTAATCGATGGGGCTTTGCAATTGTATCAACGCGCCGACGGTACTGGCGCAGTTATTGATGCGACAGTGAGGAATGGCGATGCCTTCTCCTAACCCTGTTGATCCCAGGCGCTCCCGGGAAATCAGGCTGGTGAAAATGTCATCGGCATTGAGTGTCGGTTGGTCTTCAGCAATCAGTTGTGAAATGACTTGCAGAGCGCGTTTTTTACTGCCGGCCTCAACACCGCAAAGGGTGCGGTGTTGAGACAAAAATGATCGTACTTGCATAGGTTAGCGGTGATGATTTCGCATCTTTTCTTTGTGTTTAATGAGTTGGCGGTCCAGTTTGTCAGCCAGTAAGTCGATCGCTGCATAGAGGTCTTCGGACTCGCTGTCGGCAAAGAAATCTTTTCCGCTCACGTGGACGGAAGCTTCCGCCTTTTGGCGTAGTTTATCAACAGATAGTATGACGTTGGTACTGGTAATTCGGTCGTGATGTCTTTCGAGGCGGTCTAATTTGGAGTTGACGTAGTTTTTGATAGCGGTGGTCAGTTCAACGTGGTGTCCACTGATGTTGATTTGCATGCGGTGCTCCTCTTGTCGTGAAACATAAATCGTGAAACGTGGGTCGTACAACTTTGCTATAAAACGTCACCGCTTGTCGGCGGTGACGGTTAAAGCCCCGAAGGGCTTTGACCTGTATCCAGAGTGGGCGACCAGTCCCGATTGCTGTGGACCCGTAATGCTGTCAACAGCGGCTGTCAGACCAATCGCTTACGCTCATTGGATGCGGGTATTCCCAGTGACTCGCGGTATTTGGCAATGGTGCGTCTGGCGACCTTAATGCCCTGTTCGGCGAGCAGTGTCGTGATTTTGCTGTCACTTAACGGTTTTTGCGGACTTTCTGCCGCCACCAGCTTCTTGATGATCGCCCGAATGGCCGTCGACGAGCACTCGCCTCCGGAATCGGTGCTGACATGGCTGGAGAAGAAGTATTTCAGTTCGAAGATGCCCTGCGGGGTGTGCATGTATTTTTGCGTGGTCACCCGGGAAATGGTGGACTCGTGCATGCCGACGATTTCGGCCACATCATGCAACACCAGGGGTTTCATGGCCTCGGCGCCGTAATCCAGAAAACCACGCTGTTTTTCAACAATACAGGTGGACACCTTGAGCAGAGTTTCATTGCGGCTCTGCAGGCTTTTCAGGAACCAGCGGGCTTCTTGAAGGTTGTCGCGGAGAAAAGAGTTGTCATTGCTGGTATCTGCCCGTTTAACCATAGACGCGTAGGTGTCGTTAATACGCAGTTTGGGGGCGATGTCGGGATTCAGATTCACGGTCCAGCGGTCATCCTGTTTGGTCACAAACACATCGGGTACGACGTACTCGGTTTCGCCACTGTAGATGCTGTCCCCCGGACGTGGATTCAGGCTCTGAATCAAAATAATGGCATCTCGCAGCTGGGCTTCCTTGAGCTTGGTTTTTCTCATCAGCTGCTTGTAATCGCGGCTGCCCAGCAGCAGTAAGTGGTCTTTTACTATGAGTTTAGCATCTTCCCGGCAGGGTGTAGTGTTTGGTAGCTGGTTCAGTTGAATCAGCAGGCATTCGCTCAAATCCTGGCTGGCAACGCCGGGGGGATCAAATTGCTGCAATCGGTGCAGAACAGCGAGGACTTCGTCCAGCTCAAGCTCTTCCAGCTCGTCTATCAGGCTCTCGTGGATCTCTTCGGCGTTCATGCTGAGCATGCCGGAATCTTCAATGGCGTCGATGATCGCCATGGCAATCACCTGATCGCGATCCGACATGGGGGTCAGGTTCAGTTGCCACATCAGGTGTTGGTGCAGGGATTCGTCGCTGCCGCGTCGGGCTTCGTAGTCGCTGTCGTCTCCGTCCTGAGCGGCCAGACCGCTGCCGGAAGGGGCTGACTGATAAACGTCATCCCAGCTGGTATCGACGGGAAGGTCTTCGGGAATGGTGTCGCCCCAATCACCTTCAGGGCTGTCGTCGCTGTTTTTATCAACGCCACTTTGATCGTCCTGGGCGCTGGCGGTTGGCTCCCGGTCGCTGTCCTTGTCTTTGCTGCTCTCTGGCTGTTCTTTGGGGGTGTTAATGCTTTCTTCGGAGCTGTCGGCTCCGGAATGGTCGTCTTCGCTGACTTCCAGCATGGGGTTGGAGTCCAGGGCTTCCTGGATCTCTGCCTGCAGGTCGAGCGTTGACAGCTGCAGCAGACGAATGGCCTGTTGCAGTTGGGGGGTCATGGTGAGCTGCTGACCCAGTTTCAGTTGTAACGACTGTTTCATGTATGGCTACGGCTCTGAGTAAATCACTACTCTGCCGCAATGCCAGCGTGTCTTGAGCTGTATGAGAGGTGCGGCAGAATCCTTATCTTGCGACGATCTGATGTTTTTGGTGGTTTTCGTTGATCGTCCGGAGAGCAAGTGTAGCCAGAGTAACTGAGGAGAACAACATAAACAAGCAAGATTTATGCCTGTTTTTACTGTGCTGGGAAAATAAAGTGACAGGAGAATGTCGGAATCCCACAGGGGTGGTGTTTCGTGCAACGCACGCAGCACACTATAAGCTGAATTGATGTCCGAGGTAAACCTCTCTGACCTTTGTGTTGCTGAGCACCGTTTGCGGTGCGCCCTCGGCAATGATGTGGCCTTCGCTGACAATGTAGGCCTTCTCGCAGATGTCGAGTGTCTCGCGAACGTTGTGATCGGTGATCAGAACGCCGATGCCGCGATCCTTCAGGTGCTGAATGATGTGTTTGATGTCGTTGACGGAGATGGGGTCAACGCCGGCAAAGGGTTCATCCAGCAGAATGAATTCCGGGTCAGTGGCCAGTGCGCGGGCAATTTCGACCCGACGTCGCTCGCCGCCGGACAGTGCCATGCCAAGGCTGTTCTGGATATGGCTGATGTGGAATTCTCGCAACAGTTGATCGAGCTTGTCCTTGCGCTGCTGGCGGTTCAGGTCTTTGCGGGTTTCAAGAATGCTGAGGATATTGTCATTGACAGTCAGCTTGCGAAACACGGAGGCTTCCTGTGGCAGATAGCCGATGCCGGCTCTGGCCCGGCCGTGCATGGACAGATGGGTCAGATTCTTTTTGTCGATGGTCACCTTGCCCTGATCCGCTTCCACCAGTCCGGCGATCATGTAAAAGCAGGTGGTTTTACCGGCTCCATTGGGACCCAGCAACCCAACAATCTGGCCGCTGCTGACCGACAGGGAGACGTCGATCACGACGCGACGGCTTTTATAGCTTTTCGCTAAATTGAGGGCGTTGAGTGTGGGCATGGCGTGGGTCTTTTCCTTAAATCCGGCGCAGGGTCAGTGTTGTGGGTATGGCTCAAAGCTTATTTTGAGGAGCGCTCACTTTTGGGCGGGATAGTCATGTGAATGCGATCCGGGTTGGTGGTGCTCTTGTTGCCCTGGGCTTTGACGACGGAAGTTTTCATGTCGTAATCAATTTTTTTGCCGGTCAGTGTGGTGCCGTCGCCCTGACGCAGCGAGGCGTTTTCACTGATGTGCAGTTTTTCCGTGTCCAGCAGGTATTCGATGGTTTTGCCCTTGGCAATGACCAGCTGTTTGTCGGGTGCGGGAATCTGTTGGTACTCGGCGCGATCCCCGGTGGCTACAACCCGGGAAATTTCGTTGTTCACGCTGTAAATCACTACCTTGTCCGCTTTGATGCGCATGCTGCCCTGATCCATCTGAACTGCCCCGGTGTAGGTGGTAATGCCTTTTTTCTCGTTGCGTTCGGCACTGTCGGAGCTGATGTGAATCGGTTGTTCCCGGTCACTTTCCAGAGCCAGCAGTGTGGAGCTGAACCCGCCCAGGATCAGTGGCATAAGAAAAGAAATGGCGAGTTTATTGGGGGTCATGTATGCCTCGGACATTGGATAGCAATTTTATGGTGTCTGTCTGCAAGTACGCTTCCATGCCGACGGCATGGGTGGTGTTACCGGGGCTGGTGATAATAACAGGTTTGTCGGTTTCAGCGTATTGCTGTTCTGGTTTTACGACCAGGTACGGTGTTGTGAGTTCCGAAGATTGTCCAAGATTGTCTGTTTGCGAGATGTGGACTTTGCCCCAGAGTTGAATCAATTTGCCGTTGTTGCGCGCCTTGCCGGTGTTGGAAACAATGGTTGTGGGCGGCTGGTCCGCCGAGTACATCGTCAGTTCCGGCTTGGTCAGGTCGGCGTAATCTTTGGCGGTGCGACGCTTGGGGTTGATTTGATAATAGCGGGTCTCTTCGGCGACAAACACCGAGCTGAGCTGGCCGTTTTCATCGTAGCGCCGACGCTCGGCATTGTGAACGATGTTGGTCGGGTATTTGGCGGCGCGAGGGGCTTCAGGTTTCTGTGTCAGGAAGGTCTCGGGAGGAGAGTCCCAGAAGACCAGAAACAGACATGTCAGCAGAATGAGAAACCCCGGAGCCAGCCAGTTCTTGTTCATGATGCGTCGGCCTACATTACGCCGGCACGAAGGATGTCGTGCATATGAATAACGCCGATGGGGCGGTGTGCGTCGTCTTCAACAATCAACGCAGTGATCTTGCGGCTCTCCATGATCCCCAGGGCTTCAGCGGCCAGCATGTTGTGGTGAACCGTTTTGGGGTTGGCAGACATGACCTGCTCCATGGTGGCGGTGCTGAGGTCGGCTCCCTGGTCGACACAGCGGCGCAAGTCGCCGTCGGTGAATACCCCGAGCAGGTGTCCGTTGGGCGCTGTGACGGTGGTCATGCCAAAGCCTTTCTCGGTCATTTCCACCAGTGCCTGGCTCAGTGCGGTGTCGGCGCTGACGCGCGGCACTTCACCGTCTTTGTGCATGATGTCTTCTACTTTCAGCAGCAGTTTGCGCCCCAGGGCGCCACCGGGGTGGGAGAAGGCAAAATCTTCAGCGGTGAAACCGCGCGCTTCCAGCAGGGCCACGGCCAGCGCGTCGCCCATGGCCAGGGTTACGGTGGTGCTGGTGGTCGGAGCCAGGTTCAGTGGGCAGGCCTCGCTTTCGATGCTGATATCCAGGTGCACGTTAGCAGCCTGCGCCAGAGGTGAATCGGCTTTGCCGGCCATGCTGATCAGGGGGATGCCCATGCGCTTGAGGAGCGGAAGCAGCATGACAATTTCCGCGGAAGAGCCCGAATTGGATATACCGATGACCACATCGTCGCGAGTGATCATGCCCAGATCGCCGTGACTGGCTTCGCCGGGGTGAACAAAGAACGATGGGGTGCCGGTACTGGCAAGGGTGGCGGCAATCTTGTTGCCGATATGTCCGGATTTGCCCATGCCGGTGACGATCGTTCTGCCTTTGCAGTTGAGGATCAACTGGCAGGCGGCCACAAAGGTGTCGTCAATGCGTTCATTGAGAGCCGCAACGGCCTCGGCTTCGATGCCGATGGTGCGCTGGCCAGCCTTGATGAGCTGGGCGGTGTCGGTCAATGGTGTTGTGGTCTGGTTCATAAGCTAAATCTACGGGTCTCAATCTGAAAATCAGGCTGGCTGGTTGTCGTCAGGTTCCGGCCGTTTACTGACAAGATTATCGGCAAACCGCGACTATGGAAACCTCAGGCGACGATCAGCGAAACAGCAGGAAAAAGTAAAAAATGTAGCCGGCCAGTAACAGGCAGCCGATGCGGCGACCGAGGCGGGCGACTCCGTGGCTCTCCGGGTGTCGGTTGCGCACTTTGTAATCAATAATAATAGCTGCCGCCAGCAGGAGCGTGATACCGCCCATGGCCATAAAGTCACGGCTGAAGACATCGCTCTCCATCACAGGCGGATGGATGATGCCCGGCAGTGACATGACGGCCAGAATGTTGAAGATGTTGGAGCCGATAATGTTCCCCAGGGCCATGTCGTGGTGGCCTTTAATGGCACTCATGACTGAGGCTGCCAGTTCCGGCAGGCTGGTGCCAATGGCGACGACGGTCAGCCCGATGATCAGCTGGCTGACGCCAAAGTCTTCGGCGACAATTTGCGCACCCCAGACCAGCAGGTCGGAACAGGCGATCAGCACACCAAGACCAACCACAAACCAAAAGAAGGCGATACCCGTCTTCATATCGGGTATTTCATCGTCATCGACGAGCTCCTCCGGGTGGCCTTTTTTGCTGCGGGTCATGATGTACAGCAGAGGTATAAGACCGCCAAGGAGCAGATAGCCTTCCAGAGGGGACAGGGTAGCGTCGTAGAGCGCAATGCCGGCAGCGACAGTCACCAGCAGTAAAATGGGAATTTCCTGGGTCAGCAGGTGCTTCTGGATGGGCATTGGCGCGATCAGTGCGGTTATCGCCAGCACCATACCAATATTGGCCAGGTTGGAGCCCAGAGCATTACCGATGGCCAGCTCGCCACTGCCCTCCATTGCCGCGCTGATGGAAACGACGATCTCTGGAGCAGAGGTGCCGAGTGATACGATAGTCAGGCCAATGATTAATCGACTTACGCCAAAGTTGTTGGCGATTGCCGCGCTGCCGCCTACAAAGCGGTCGGCGCTCCAGATAAGCCCGCCAAAGCCAACGAGAATTGCAATCCAGGCCAGCCACAGTTCTGACATTGAAGATCCTTAAGCTTGTGTTCAGCAATAATGGTGCAGATTAAAGGGGGCAGATGGTATAGTGGCCTGCTCGGAAAGTCAGCCGTAAAGTGTATTTTTCTGGAAATTGCCGACCTTATCGCTTTTTGGATGCTGCGGGTTAAACCATTGATCGTCGCAGGGTTCTAAGTCAGTGAGAAGTCTGACAGAGCCCGTGGCTCAGATATCAGTCAGTTGCTCTGGCAGCGAGAAGTCGTACTGTGATATTCAGATCAATCGGACAAGACCAGTGCTGCGTTATTTAGATTAGAACTGCATTTAGATTAGAGCTGTATTTAGATTAGAACTACATCAGGAGAGTAGGGCGAGATGGAACAACATCCAATACGTAAGAAAGCCGTATCGATTGCGGTATTTATTAGTGTGTTTTTCAGCGCAATGTGGGTTCAGGCGCAGGATTCTGAGTCCGGGAGCTACCCGGTTGATGGTCCCTATGCGCTGGTTGAACAGGTGACACGGGATATTCTGGATGTGGTTGAAGACAAGAAAAACTTGCTCGACGAGGATCCGGAAGCCTTCTATGCGGCTGTGGGTGAAGTGCTATCACCGGTTGTGGCGTTTGATTATATCGCCAGAGGGGTGATGGGAAGTTACGCCAAGAAGGCCACCCCTGAGCAGCAAGAGAGATTCAGCAGGGTGTTCCGGGATAACCTGATCAGTACCTATGCCAAGGGTATGGCTGTCTATGGGCAGCAGAAAATTGTTTTGGTGCCGCCCGAGCAACCCGTTGGTGATCAGCGTAAAGTCAGTGTGGTGCAAAAAGTACAGACTGAGGAAGCCGAGCACACAGTGAATTACACCATGGGGCTGAGTCGTCAGGACAATCGCTGGAAACTGCTGAATGTGACGATTAACGGCATCAATCTCGGGGTTACTTTCCGCTCCCAATTTGCCCAGGCTATGCGTAAGGATGGCGATCTGGATCAGGTCATTGAAGGCTGGTCTGCCCAGGGGGCGCAGGGCTGAGAGTAATTCAGCAGCATTGGCCGGCCCCAAAAACCGTGTTTTTGGCGCATTTTTCAACTCTTTTTCCCGTTCAGCTATCCTGAATTGAGTGAAACGCTGCGAGGGTGGTGCGAGCGTCGGCCTTTTTCTTTAAACTACGGCGCCTTTTTGTTCTTGCGGCGGCGTACCAACCTGTAATCCCGGGCAGTGCGATGGCAGTCGGTCAGCATCGCGGACAAAGTCAGGGGATTTAAGCTGCCTGAATCGGGCATATCAAGCAACGAAACAGACGAGGACGGGGTATGCAACCTGAAGAAATTAAAGCGTTATTAGAGCAGCAGATTGCCAACAGCCAGGTTGAGGTCAGTGTCGATGGCAGTCACGTCAATCTGATCGTGGTCAGTCCAGCCTTTGAGGGGCTCAACCCGGTCAAGAAGCAGCAGCTCGTATACGGGGCTTTATCCGATCAGATCGCCAGCGGCCTGATTCACGCGGTCAACATGAAAACCTACACTCCGGAGCAGTGGGCTGCTCAGGCGTAATACCGCTTGGCGGAGGGCTGACCCAACAGTTTGGGGGCAGCGATTGAGATTCATCATTCAGAGATAAGCGATTCCTACATGGATAAATTAATCATCACAGGCGGGCGCGAGTTGTCCGGTGAAGTTCGGATTTCCGGCTCGAAAAACTCAGGTTTGCCGATTTTGGCGGCGACGTTGCTGGCGGACTCCCCGGTGCACGTGTGCAACCTGCCGCACCTGAATGATATTACCACCATGCTGGCGCTGCTGCGCTGCATGGGGGTGGGCGTGACCATCGACGAAAAAATGTGCGTCGAAATTGATCCCACCAGCATTAATGACTACACGGCGCCTTACGATCTGGTGAAAACCATGCGCGCTTCCATTCTCGTGCTCGGCCCGATCCTGGCTCGCCACGGGGTGGCCAATGTGTCTTTCCCCGGCGGTTGTGCCATTGGCAGTCGTCCTGTGGATATTCACTTGCGTGGCCTGGAGGCCATGGGGGCCGAGATCGAGGTGGATGAAGGCTATATTCGCGCGAAATCCAATGGTAGATTGAAAGGCGCCCATATCTTTATGGATATGGTTACCGTGGGCGGCACCGAAAACCTGTTGATGGCCGCTTCGCTGGCCGAGGGCACCACCATTCTGGAAAACGCTGCCCGCGAGCCGGAAGTGGTCGACTTGGCTAATTGCCTGGTGGCAATGGGCGCTGATATCTCCGGCATTGGTACCGACACGCTGACCATTAAGGGCGTCGAGCGTCTGAATGGCTGCACTTATTCTGTTATGCCGGATCGTATTGAAACCGGCACCTTCCTGACGGCTGCAGCAGCTGCTCGCGGAAGGGTTCTGCTGAAAGACACCGACGCCAGCATCCTGGAAGCGGTACTGCTCAAGCTGGAAGAGGCTGGCGCCTACATCACTACCGGTCCCGACTGGATCGAGCTGGACATGAAGGGTAATCGCCCCAAGGCCGTCAGTCTGAAGACCGCGCCTTATCCCGCTTTTCCAACGGACATGCAGGCTCAGTTTACCGCGATGAATGCGGTTTCCGAGGGCACGGGTACAGTGATTGAGACGATCTTCGAGAACCGTCTGATTCAGATTCACGAGCTCAACCGTATGGGCGCCAATATCAAACTGGAAGGTAACACCGCTATCGTCACTGGTGTTGAAACCCTGAAAGGGGCGCCGGTTATGGCTTCTGATTTGCGCGCGTCGGCCAGTCTGGTGATTGCCGGTATGGTGGCTGAAGGTGAAACCATTGTGGATCGCATTTATCATATCGATCGCGGCTACGAATGTATCGAAGAGAAGCTGCAGCAGTTGGGTGCCAATATTCGTCGCGTACCCGGCTGATAGACGATTGAGTTGTTAGAACCTGATGGCTGTTAAAACTGTCAGGTCCCATGAAAGAACGTAAGAATTAAGTTATGTCGCACATGTTGACCATTGCCCTTACCAAGGGGCGCATCCTGAAAGAAACCCTGCCGCTGCTGGCTTCTGCGGGTATTGAGCCGGCTGAAGATATCAGCAAAAGTCGCAAACTGATTTTTGCCACCAATCAGGAGCATGTGCGTCTGTTGATCCTGCGGGGCAGCGATGTGCCCACCTATGTGAAGTTTGGCTCTGCCGACATGGGCATTGCCGGCAAGGACACCTTGATGGAAAGTGGCAGTGAAGGTCTCTATGAGCCGGTGGATCTGGGAATCGCCCGCTGCCAGCTGATGACCGCAGCCGTCAAGGGTGTCAAAACCCCGGATGGCCGCATCAAGGTTGCGACCAAATACGTCAACGTGGCCAAGCAGTATTATGCCGCGCAAGGACGTCAGGCAGACATTATCAAGCTCTATGGGGCGATGGAGCTGGCTCCGATCATGGATCTGGCTGATGAGATTGTCGATATTGTGGATACCGGCAATACCTTGCGTGCCAATGGCCTTGAGCCTCGTGAGCATATTGCTGACATCAGTTCCCGTCTGATCGTGAACAAGGCTTCCATGAAAATGAAGCACGACCAGATTCAGCAGGTGATTGATGCTGTCCAGCAGGCTGTTGGCGGCTAGCCCATCCTGATTTTATTCTTTGTTGAGTTTTATACCGTCCCAGCGAGGCCCGTTCATGACATCCTTACCCATCAAACAGCTTAATGCCAGTGCTGCCGACTTCGAGAGCCAGCTGGATGCTCTGCTGGCCTGGGAGTCGGTGTCCGACCATTCGGTGGCCGAAACCGTGGCCAGGATTCTGGCGGATGTTAAATCTGAGGGCGACACTGCTCTATTGCGTTACACCAATCAGTTTGATCGGCTGGGCGCAAACTCTGTGACAGATCTGGTGATTCCCAAAGCCCGTCTCGAAGAGGCGCTGACGAAGGTGAGTCCGGAGCAGCGCAAAGCGCTGGAGGCTGCGGCCGAGCGGGTGCGCAGCTATCACGAGCATCAAAAACAGGATTCCTGGAAATACACTGAAGCTGACGGCACCGTGCTGGGTCAGCAGGTAAGGGCGATGGATCGGGTGGGACTCTACGTGCCCGGTGGCAAGGCCTCTTATCCGTCGTCGGTACTGATGAATGCCCTGCCAGCCAAAGTGGCGGGTGTAGACGAAGTGATCATGGTCGTGCCGACCCCGGATGGTGAAGTGAACGAAATGGTGTTTGCCGCCGCGGCCATTGCCGAGGTCGATATGGTCATTACCGTGGGCGGTGCCCAGGCTGTGGCCGCACTGGCTTACGGCACCGAAACGGTTCCCAAGGTGGACAAGATTGTCGGGCCGGGCAATATCTTTGTTGCGACCGCCAAGCGTTCGGTTTTCGGTACCGTGGCCATTGATATGATCGCCGGTCCTTCCGAGATTCTGGTGGTTTGCGACGGTAAAACCGATCCTGACTGGATCGCCATGGATCTTTTTTCGCAGGCGGAGCACGACGAGCAGGCGCAGTCGATTCTGGTGTCTCCCGATGCCGATTTTCTGGAGAAGGTGCAAGAGAGCGTGGATCGCTTGCTGCCAACTCTCGACCGTGAAGACATTGTTCGCCAGTCGATGGCGGACCGCGGGGCTTTTATCAAGGTGGATGATCTGACGCAGGCGGCTGAAGTGATCAATCGCATTGCTCCTGAGCACCTGGAGTTGTCAGTGGCAGATCCTGAAGCCATGTTGCCGCTGGTGCGCCACGCAGGCGCTATCTTTATGGGGCGTCACACGGCTGAGGCGATTGGCGATTATTGCGCAGGTCCGAACCACGTTTTGCCCACTTCGGGAACAGCTCGTTTTTCTTCGCCGCTGGGGGTGTATGACTTCCAGAAGCGCAGCTCGATCATTTACTGCTCCCCGAGAGGCGCGTCAGAGCTGGGTAAGGTGGCGTCAGTGCTGGCCCGCGGGGAGTCGCTCGAGGCTCACGGGCGCTCTGCTGAATACCGTATTTTGGAAGACTGATGGTGTAGCAGGCCGGCTTCACCGGCCTTGGCTGGCATCCCGCTAAACCCGCCCTTTTGGGGGCGCTCCTCGCAGGTTAAGTCTCTCGATGTCGGTGGCGGTTCAGCCGTTGTTGGTAGGGGGCTTGACCCCCAGAACACCGTTGACGGTCACTTTCTCGCCGTTTCTCAACACTTCGATTTCGATCTTGTCTCCCGGGCGCCCCTGGGCCACCTGCATCATGCTCAGGCGGCCGTCGCTAACGGTCACATTGTTCATGCGCAAAATAATATCGCCGGGTTGCAAACCGGCTTTAAAGGCGGGGCTGTTGTTGTAGATGGCGGTAATGATGACGCCGGTCGGGGCGTTCAGCTTGAATGATTGAGCCAGCTCAGGAGTCATTTGCTGGGCCTCAATGCCCAGCCAGCCACGCACAACCTGGCCGTAGCTGACCAGGTCCCGCATGACTTTTACTGCGGTATCTGCCGGAATGGCAAAGCCGATGCCTACAGAAAAACCGGTCTTATCCAGAATAGCGGTGTTAATGCCCAGCAGGTTGCCGTGGGCGTCGATCAGTGCTCCACCAGAATTACCTGGATTGATAGCCGCGTCGGTCTGAATGTAATTCTCGTAGGTGTTGATTCCCAGCCCGTAGCGCCCGGTGGCACTGATGATGCCCTGAGTGACAGTCTGTCCGACCCCGAAAGGATTGCCGATAGCCAGCACCACATCGCCAATCTGTGCGTTGGCAGGGTCACCCACCTTGATGGAGGTGAGGTCAGTGAGAGGGATTTTCAGGACGGCCAGATCGCTTTCGGGATCGGTGCCCACCAGTGTGGCCTGGGCCTCACGCCCGTCTTGCAGCAGCACCAGAATTTCGTCGGCGCCTTCGATCACGTGATTGTTGGTCAGCAGATAGCCTTCCGGGCTGATGATAACTCCAGACCCCAGTGCAGATTGCATGCGCTCCTGTTGGGGCAGGTCAGAATTATTGAAAAAGTGGCGGAACAGCGGGTCGTCCAGCAGCGGGTGGCGCCGGCGTTTCAGCTTGGTGCGGGTGTAGATGTTCACTACGGCAGGTGCAGCACTGTTCACCGCCTCAGAGTAGGATACGGGGCCGCCCCAGCCATTGGAGCTGGGGGTTAGTGTGCCTATATGAAAGTTGCGATCAGTTGTGTTGTCGCTGCCGGCGCCATTGCTGTTCAGCCATAATATGATGCAGGTGCCGAGCAGTAGGCCGGCAATGACGGGCCAGCCAAAAAACTTCGTCAGGCGGGAAAGAGGCAAGTGGAGCTCCGCGTATCTGTTTTTGTGGTGTCGACAGCAATTTCGGGGGAAGTCTAAAAAGCCGGTGACAAAAGTGATCTCATGAGAAGCGGATTATAGAGGGGAATGCTGTTGCTAGGCCAGTCCGCAGGGCGGTTTGACCTCCCGCCGCGGACTGGGGAGAGAGGTCTTGAGGTGGTGTTACGCGTCCGTTTTGCCTGCTTTGGGCTTCAACGGATGGTCTGTGGTGTCAGATGGGTGAGGGTCGAGTCCGAAATCTTCGCTCAGTTGACCCTTGCCATCGGCAGCTCTGGGCGCCCAGTCCCGAGGGGCAACGGTGTCGTGGCTACCATCGGTTTCCTGAGTTGATTCTTTCTGTGTATGGGAAAGCAGCTTGCCGTCGGCGGCGTCGATCAGCTGGCGGCTGATGTCAGGATTGGTCAGCTTGAGGGCGCTGTCGGCGAGGTATTCGTGGACCTCTTTGTAACTTTGGGTCAGGGAGTTCACCAGTTGGGAGGTCTCAGCAAAGTGTTCCGTGACATCCTGCTGGTATTCTTTCAGCTTGTCCTCAGCCTGTTTGACTCTGCTCTCCAGTTCGCGATTTTGCTTTTCGTCGGGGTGCAGGGACTTGGTCAGAAGGGATCCAAGCGCTGCGCCGATGAGAAGGGCGGCAATGGCGGTCATGATAAGTGTGCTGAGAGTGAACACTAATTAGTCTCCTGGTTAACAAGCGGTTAAAGCAATCTTTGAATTAAAGCATCGCGTGACAGCGAGCCAGGGATTGGGCTGGACTTCGCTGCGAAGCGAACGCAAGAATAGCACCTTCGCTCAGGAATGCCGTTGTTTTATGGTTCGTTGCTATTATCAGGGGCTTCCTTGTGACTTTTATTATACGCCCATTCTTTGGCGCTATGCTCATTCTTTATGGGGGAAACTGGTCACAGCCTGTGGCGTTTTTACTGAGAGGTCTGGTGCGGTAAGGCTTGCGCAGGTGTATTGAGGTCGCTACAGTGAGCGCCGATTTGTCGCCGAGGGCCTTGGGTGCCGCGCCGGCAGCAGCGATCGAGCTGTCTAACTTCCTGTTTTTGATGTTATTAAAGATAGTAGAGCAATGAAACTCATGGCATTTATATTTCCAGAGCGGGCATCTGCAGAGCAGGTGTCTCCATGACTGGGTCGGGCATGATGGTGAGTGCCGAGACGCCCCTCGAGCGCTATCAGGCCGACCTCAAAAAAGATGGCTTTAACTATGATCCTGCTCAGGAGATGGCCGTCGAGTTGCTGCAAGATCTCTATGACCGGTTGGTGAGTGCCTGGCAACAAGAGCAGGCACCTAAAGGGTTTGTTGGGCGTCTGAAAGGTGTGTTTGCCTCAGAGTCTCAACGTGAACTGCAGCGAGGGCTGTACTTCTGGGGTGGTGTCGGTCGCGGCAAGACCTACCTGATGGATAATTTTTATGAGAGCTTGCCTTTTTCCGACAAGATGCGGGCTCACTTTCATCGCTTTATGCGCCGTGTACATCAGGAGCTGCGCTCGCTGGATGGTCAGAAAAACCCGCTCAATACCGTTGCCGATCGCCTGGCTAAAGAGGCGCGGGTAATTTGTTTTGATGAGTTTTTTGTCTCAGACATTACCGATGCCATGATTTTGGGGACTTTGATGCAGGCCCTGTTTGATCGGGGGGTCTCGTTGGTGGCAACGTCGAACATTGTGCCCGACGGCCTCTATAAGGATGGTCTGCAGCGGGCCCGTTTTTTGCCGGCGATTGATATGCTGAACAAGCATACGCTGGTGGTGAATGTGGATGGTGGTGTGGACTACCGTTTGCGGGCGCTGGAGCAGGCCGAGCTGTATCATTTCCCCCTGGACGCAGAAGCGGATGCCAGTTTGCTGGCGAGTTTTGAAAGTCTGGTGCCGGACAAGAATGAAATACGTGCCAATACCTCGATTGAGGTGGAGGGACGTCCGATACGGGCGCGTTTTGAGGCAGATGATGTGGTCTGGTTCGATTTTATGGCGCTGTGTGACGGTCCCCGCTCTCAGAACGACTATATTGAGCTGGCCAAGGAATATCATGCCGTTTTGGTGGCCAACGTGCCCGCACTGGCGCGTGATACGGATGATCAGGCTCGCCGCTTTATCAATATGGTGGATGAGTTTTACGACAGGAACGTAAAATTGATTATTTCTGCTGCCAATCCGCTGGCTGAGATCTATGGTGGTGGCAAGCTGAGTTTTGAATTCGAGCGTACGGTCAGTCGTCTATTGGAGATGCAGAGTCAGGAATATCTGGCGGCGCCCCATCGCCCCTAGTCCGGTTTGGGTGGGGTGTCGAAAGGCTGATTGGGCAGGTGAGTTTGTGCTTGCGCCCGGCGGGGGTTGTCTATATACTCCGCGCTCCCTTTTTTGGGCTTGTTTACAATATTCGTCGAATCAAAGGCAAATACAACATGAAGACTATTAGTGCCAAACCAGGATCAGTTCAGCAAGACTGGTTCATTGTCGACGCAGAAGGCAAAACTTTGGGCCGCATGGCCGCAGAGATCGCAACTCGTCTGCGTGGAAAGCATAAGCCAGAATACACCCCTCACGTTGATACCGGTGACTACATCGTTGTCGTTAACGCTGAGAAAGTGCGTGTAACTGGTAACAAAGCCAAAGACAAGATCTACCACAGCCACACCGGCTACCCTGGTGGTCTGAAGTCCATCAGCTTCGAAAAGCTGATCGACAAGGCTCCTGAGCGTACTATCCAGAGTGCTGTTAAAGGCATGCTGCCCCGTGGGCCGCTGGGTCGTGCAATGTTCAAAAAACTGAAAGTTTACGCTGGTACCGAGCATCCACATGCTGCGCAACAGCCTAAAGAACTGAACATCTAATCAGGAGCTGATGATAATGGCTGCAACACAATACTACGGTACCGGACGCCGTAAAACTTCCACAGCTCGTGTATTCATTACTCAGGGCAGTGGCAACATCGTTGTTAACGATAAAACTCTGGATGATTACTTCGGCCGCGAAGTGGCTCGCATGATCGTGCGTCAGCCGCTGGAGCTGGTTGATATGGTTGAAAAGTTTGACATCAAAGTAACCGTCAAAGGTGGCGGTAGCTTCGGTCAGGCTGGCGCCATTCGTCACGGCCTGACTCGTGCTCTGATGGAGTACGACGAGAGCTTGCGTCAACCTCTGCGTGCTGCGGGTTATGTTACTCGTGATGCTCGTGAAGTTGAGCGTAAGAAAGTGGGTCTGCGTAAAGCACGTAAGAAGCCTCAGTTCTCGAAGCGTTAATTCGTTTCTGCAAACAGAATCGTCTTGTTATCGCGATTCGGCTTGCACAAAATTGGCCCAGATTGCACTCAGTCTGGGCTTTTTTTTGCGCCCCTGTCTAGAATACCCTTATTGAAAAGGTGGTTATGCCTTGTCACAGAGGGGCAACTTCTTTACTATGTGGCGATTTATTTAAGCTATTTTAGACATCCGTAAATCTTTAAAATTCAGTAAGTTACTGACTGTTTTGTAGGCACGTGCAGCCAGTAGGTCACATGTTGTTAAAGTAACGCTGTTATGGGAGAAAAACGTCATGAGCAATGACGGAGTGAACGCAGGTCGGCGCCGTTTTCTGACGGCCGCTACCTCTGTAGTTGGGGCTGCAGGTGTTGTGGGGGCTGCTGTTCCTTTTGTGGGTTCGTGGAATCCTAGCGCCAAAGCCAAAGCTGCAGGTGCACCAGTTAAAGCGAATTTGAATAATATCGAAGAGGGTCAGATGGTGGTCGTAGAGTGGCGCGGAAAGCCCGTCTACGTTGTACGCCGTACGGCAGAAACCCTCGCCAACCTCCCCAAGTTGAACGATGAGCTGCGCGATCCTGAGTCGGTTGAGCCACAACAGCCTGAATACGTGAAAGGCGTGGCCAGAACCATTCCGGGTAAGGAAGAGTTCCTGATCTTGCTGGGTCTGTGTACTCACCTGGGTTGTGCGCCTATGTACCGTCCCGAAGTGGGTGCGGCCGATCTGGGCGGCGATGACTGGCTGGGTGGTTTCTTCTGCCCGTGTCACGGTTCCAAATATGACCTTTCCGGACGAGTTTACAAAGGTGTTCCTGCACCAACGAACCTGGAAGTACCCCCGCACTCATACGACACTGACTCGGTGATTACCGTCGGTGTGGATCAGGAGGCTTAAGAATGAGCAAATGGACTGATTTTATGGGTTGGGTTGACGCACGTTTGCCAGTGACGCGCGCGTGGGAAACCCACATGAGCAAGTACTACGCTCCCAAGAACTTCAATTTCTGGTACTTCTTTGGGGTGCTCTCTATCCTGGTTCTGGTTAACCAGCTGCTGACCGGTATCTGGTTGACCATGAACTACACGCCAAGTGCCGAAGAGGCATTTGCCTCGGTGGAATACATCATGCGTGATGTGGACTACGGCTGGCTACTGCGGTACATGCACTCCACCGGCGCCTCGGCGTTTTTTGTGGTGGTTTATCTGCACATGTTCCGTGGCTTGATGTACGGTTCCTATAAGGCGCCGCGTGAGCTGGTGTGGATCTTCGGGATGACCATTTATCTGGCGTTGATGGCAGAGGCCTTTATGGGCTACGTACTGCCATGGGGTCAGATGTCCTACTGGGGTGCTCAGGTAATTGTTTCCCTGTTCGGTGCTATTCCGGTTGTGGGTGATGATCTGGTTCAGTGGATTCGCGGTGACTATCTGATCTCCGGTGCTACGCTTAACCGTTTCTTCTCTCTGCACGTGGTTGCGTTGCCGATTGTTATTCTGGCTCTGGTGGTGATGCACATTCTGGCGTTGCACGAAGTGGGCTCTAACAACCCCGACGGTGTTGAGATCAAGAAGAACAAAGATGAAAACGGTGTGCCAAAAGATGGCGTTCCTTTCCATCCGTTCTATACCGTGCACGATCTGGTAGGTGTGACAGTATTCCTGTTTGTCTTCTGCTTCGTGATGTTCTTCATGCCGGAGATGGGTGGTTTCTTCCTGGAATACGCGAACTTTGAAGTCGCTAACGGTCTGAAAACTCCTCCGCACATTGCGCCGGTTTGGTATTTCACGCCTTTCTACGCCATCTTGCGTGCTGTCACCATTGATATCGGTCCTCTGAGCTCCAAGTTCCTGGGTCTGGTGGCCATGGGTGGTGCGATTGCGATTCTGTTTGTCCTGCCCTGGCTGGACAAGAGCCCGGTTAAATCCATGCGCTACAAAGGTTTCATGCCTCGCGTATCGCTGTTGCTGTTTGCTGCCATGTTTGTGGTACTGGGTTACCTGGGTGTGAAAGCGCCAACTGAAGGTCGTACTGTACTGGCTCAGCTGGCAACGGTTTACTACTTCGCCTTCTTTATCCAGATGCCGATGTACACCAACCCGCTGAAAAAGCAGACCGGTATCGTCAACATTGTTGTCAGCCTGCTGCTGGGTGCCCTGTTGCTGAAACTGTCCTGGGATGGTGCAAGTAAGTACCCGCTGTTTATCGTTCTGTTTGGTACTGCAATGGCTCTGTTTGTTGCCGCTACGCCTTGGTTGACCGCCAAAGACGGTGTTGAAGCCGAGCCGGAGCGTGTACAGGCGAAAGGTCTGCCGAAGCTGCTGGTTTGGGGTGGTTTCCTGCTGTTCCTGGTGCTGACCGTTGCCCCAATCAAAGCAGTTGCTGCTGAAGGTGCTTTTGATTGCGGTTCTATCCAATGTGATAAAATGGAGCCGGATCTGCAAGACAAGGAGTCCCTGCAGCGTGGTGCCAAGTGGTTTGCCAACTACTGCATGGGGTGTCACTCAGCAAAGTTTTCTCGCTACCAGCGGGTAGCGGATGACCTGGGTGTTCCTCATGACGTGATGATGGATAACATTGTCTTTGGCGATCAGAAAATCGGTGAGCTGATGGATATCTCCATGCAGCCGAGCCAGTCAAAAGGCTGGTTTGGTGCTTCGCCACCGGATCTGACGCTGGTTGCCCGCTCTCGCAACCCAGAGTGGCTGTATACTTACCTGCGCAGTTTTTATGCCGATGACACGCGTCCTACTGGTGTGAACAACAAGGTATTCGACAAGGTTGCCATGCCGCATGTCATGCTTGAGCTGCAAGGCCTGCAAGAGTGTGCGCCGGGTCCAAAACTGGATCATCACGGCAAGGTCATTCGTGATCCGGTAACCGGTGAAGCCATTGCTGAAGCCGAGTGTGGCAGTCTGAAAGTTGGCGAAGTAAAAGGCACCATGGATGAGAAGGAGTTTGATCAGGCTATCTACGATCTGGTGAACTTCCTCGAATACGTCGCCGAGCCCATTGCTGTAGATCGCGAGCGTATCGGTGTGTACGTGTTGTTGTTCCTGAGCGTACTGTTTGTCTTTGTCTATCTGCTGAACCGTGAATACTGGAGAGAAATCCACTAGATTTTCGGGGTTTGGCTTTCCGGGCGGGCTGCAAGAGCAGTCCGCCCGTTTGTGTTTTTAAATTCTACTTATTGAGGTGAAGCCCATGGGCGTTGTTGCCAAGCGTTCTTCCATGACCTATTTCTCTGATGCCTGTGATCATTACAGTCATCGTGTTCGTATTGTTTTGGCCGAAAAAGGTGTGTCTGTTGACATTATCGATGTAGATCCCAAAAACAAGCCTGAAGAACTGGCGGAATTGAACCCCTACAATGCTTTGCCAACTTTGGTTGACCGCGAATTGTCCCTGTACGAAACCAAGGTCATGATGGAGTATCTGGATGAGCGTTTCCCTCATCCCCCGCTGTTGCCTGTTTACCCGGTGGCCCGTGCACAAACCCGTCTTTGGATGCACCGTATCGAAAACGACTGGAGCCCGCTGGTAGATACCATTCTCAATGGTAAAAACAAGGAAGCGGCTGCCAAAGCCCGCAAAGAACTGAAAGAAAGTCTGCTGACCATTGCGCCGATTTTTGCTGAGCTGCCTTACTTTATGAGTGAAGAGTTCACCATTGCTGACTGCTGTCTGGCTCCAATTTTGTGGCGTCTGCAACAGATGGAAATTGAACTGCCCAAGACCAAACAGGCCAAGCCTTTGCAAGACTATATGGATCGTCTGTTCGCCAGGGAGTCCTTCCAGGAGAGCCTGACAGAACTTGAGCGGGAAATGCGCCTCTAAATCGTTGCTGAATCAGTGCACTTGTCAATGGTCAGTGCCGTTATGACACAGTCAATGTGGTCTTGTGACCAGGTAAGGAACTTTTAATGGGTATGACATCTAGCCGGCCGTATATGATACGGGCACTGTATGACTGGATAGTGGACAACGAGTGTACGCCTTATTTGCTGGTGGACGCTCATGCCTCTGACGTCGAGGTGCCGCAGCAGTATGTGAACAAGGATGGTCAAATTGTTCTGAATATTGCGCCAACCGCGGTGGTGGGTCTGTCCATTGAAAATGCCGCAGTAACATTTAATGCCCGCTTTGGCGGTATTCCAACGGATATCTATGTACCTTGTTCCGGCGTGCTGGGCATCTACGCACGTGAGAATGGTCAGGGAATGATTTTTGAACCTGAGCCAGATCTGGATCCGGAACCGCCAAAACCGACCACCAAAACCAAGCCGGAAAAACCGGTTGAGTCTCAGGGCGATAGCAAGCGCCCCAGTCTAAAGGTGGTCAAATAAGCGGTTTGAAAGACTGCTCCTTCAAAAAGGCGCTGCCCCAGGGTGAGCGCCTTTTTTGTTAGTGGGCTGACAGTTAATAAAGCAGGTTATATAGCAGCATGACAAAGCCCCAAAGCAAGACAGAGAAAAAAATCGATAATAATATTCGCCTGGCGTTAACCGATGTCTGTGAACAGGCTCTGGGCCAGCTGCAGGGATTTGAGTGGTTGACTCATCAGGCGAATTACACCAACTTCCCCGCAAGTTTGGTGGTTACCTGTGTGTTCGATACCGAAGATAACCTTCAATTGGCGGAAGCGAGCGGTGAGGCTGACGTGCTGAAAAAACAGATTCAGGCCAAACTGCTAAAGGTTGGTGTGAAGTTTAAGGCTTTGAATCGGCAAGTAATGTTTGATTCCGAAGAAGCCTGTGAGGCTCAGAGTGGCGGCAACTGGGCGCAGAGATTGGAATCGCGAAAGGAGCGCAGTGTGGCAAAGAACCGCCCGCACTGATGTTTAGAGCAGATTAACCAGACGGCACATTGAGCTGCCGTCTGGGTTCTATTGGCGCTGTTACTGCTGCAGTTCTTTTTCGCTGAACTGACCGGCAAACAGAATGCTGGACAGATAGCGCTCGCCGGAGTCCGGCAGAATCACAACAATATTCTTTCCGCCATTCTCCGGTAATTCCGCCAGATGCAGGGCTGCTGACAGTGCCGCGCCGGACGAGATGCCCGCCAAAATGCCTTCTTCTTTCATCAGTCGTTGTGCCATTTCAATGGCGTTTTCATTACTGACCTTCTCGACGCCATCGATCAGAGAAATGTCCAGATTCTTGGGAATAAAGCCGGCACCAATACCCTGAATTTTGTGGGGTGACGGTTTTAATTCTTCTCCAGCCAGAGTTTGACTGATCACTGGCGAGGCCTCCGGTTCTACCGCGATGCACTTAACATCCAGCCCCTTGGTGTTTTTCAGGTAACGGGCAGTGCCGGTCAGGGTGCCACCGGTTCCTACGCCGGCGACAAAAATGTCCACCTGGCCATCGGTGTCTTCAAAGATCTCGGGGCCAGTGGTTTTCTCGTGGATTTCCGGGTTGGCCGGGTTTTCAAACTGCTTCGGCATGAAGGTGCTGTCGGGGTTTTTGGCGGCGATTTCTTCCGCTTTGGCAATGGCGCCATTCATGCCTTTTTCGCCGGGGGTCAATTCCAATTCCGCACCCAGAGCTTTAATCAGCTGGCGACGTTCCAGACTCATGGTGTTGGGCATGGTGAGAATCAGCTTGTAACCTTTTGCAGCGCACACAAATGCCAGGGCAATACCGGTATTGCCGCTGGTGGGCTCGACCACAGTCATACCCGGTTTCAGCGCGCCGCGTTTTTCGGCGTCCCAGATCATGTTGGCGCCGATGCGGCATTTAACCGAGGTGGCGGGATTGCGTGACTCCAATTTAACGAAGACATTTTTATCGGTTATCCGGTTCAGCTTGACCAGCGGTGTGTGACCGATAGTCAGTGAATTATCTTGGTAAATGTGGCTCATCACTTAAATCCTTTCGTTGGTTAATGGAGCTTAACTGGCCATTGAAACGCACCGTGATACGGCTGGCAAGTAAAACTATATATAGCCTTTTTGGATTAACATAAATTTAGTAATTACGAATTCGTATTGGTGACTTGCTTCTAACTCCTTAATACTGAACTCGTAGTCCTTAGAAAATATAATGAAAAGGAGCGTTGTATGGCCATTTTGGAACATACCCTTGGAATCCTGCTACACCCGGATAAAGAATGGAAAGCGATTCGCAACGAGCGCCACTCATTCTTACAGGTTTTTATCAGTCATGTGCCGTTTCTGGCGCTAATACCAACTATAGCTTCTTATTATGGTGTCACTCAGGTAGGTTGGACCGTTGCTGACGGAGAGCCCGTTCGACTGACCGCTGCCAGTGCCATGAGCCTCTGTGCAGCAACCTATGTGGCATTGCTGGCCGGTGTTTATGTTCTGGGGGAATTTATCAACTGGATGGCAAAAACCTATGGCGTATCCGAAACCGAAGAGGTTCGTCATTATGAGGGGACTGCGCTTGCGGTGTATGTATCTACGCCGATTTTTCTGGCCGGGATACTCCAGGTGTATCCCGATCTCTGGGTCAATGCGATCGCCACAGTGATTGCTGGTGCCTACGCGGTGTATCTGGTTTATGAGGGTATCCCGATTCTGATGAACATTTCCAAAGAGCAGGCCTTTATGTACGCCACGTCGGTCGTGACAGTCGGGCTGGTTCTGATGGTGATTGTCCGTGTGGGATCTGTGCTGGTGTGGGGCATGGGTATGGGGCCGGTGTACGTCGATTGACGATGCGAAAGTTCAGTAAATTCTTCAGTCAAAAAAAAGGGCCAATTGGCCCTTTTTTTTGTGTTTCCAGCTTTGGATTTTCCCTGTTTTATCGATTGTTAGCGGAGCTGCCTCTGAACGTCGGATGTAAACTGATGGAACTTGGAGATAAACATATCCTGATAAGACGCGCCCTTGTCACTCTGGAACCAGACAAAGACGCAAAGGTTCAGGATAACTGTCATCCAGAAAGCGACACGAAACTCTGATTTTCTGGATTTGTGTCTCAGCAGTTGTTGGGCGAAGACTGCTCCCGGCCAGCCCCCCAGTAAGGCGAACAGGTGCAGAGTGCTTTCTTTTGTGCGCCATCGGTTGTTTTTGGCTGCGGATTTATCCAGCGCGTATGCAATAAAAGTCATAAGGCTGAGTGTTGCGTACAGCAGCAAGAGCTCCAGCGGCAGTCTGTGTGTTGCCGTGGCGGCTGCCAGAAATAGCAGAAAGGCAATTGCGAGAACTGTGGAAAAAATGCCTGTTCTCTGTTGTTTCTGTGAGGATGTTTTTTCGCCGGGGAGTCCAACATGAGTGGCGCATGGGCGACCTTGTCGGTCTACACCGGTTTTGAATCGAACGGATTGTCCGACACCTTCAAAGGTTTGGCGGTTAATGACATTTGAAATGTGGAAGAAAATTTTCCCTCTGCCATTATCCTGCCTGATAAAGCCAAAACCCTTGTCGGCATTCCATTGTGTAACTGTTCCTGTGTACTTCATGACAAGCTGATACGATCCCTTTTGGTATTTTCTTCTGGGTAAGCCGCTTTTAAATTAGAGCAGTGGTGGCACCGGACAATCCAGACAGTCGGCAATCGCTCTGAACAGTTCGTATTCCTGAGGATCAATTTTACCGTCGTGCTGGATGCAGGTGATCAAGGCTTTCAGCAATGCCGGTTTCTGCAATGGTTTGAGTTGCTGTAATTGTTCAATGGCACTGTCGAGCATGGGTAAGGAGATTTGGCCGTCTCCGAGCAGTGGCAGGTTGGCCAGACCCAGTTGCGTCATGGCGCTGTTGTAGGCCGCTTCAGCAGGAGCGGAAGCATCGTGACCTGCGGTGGCGAGCGTGCTGATTAGCTGCTGACAGGGAACCCCAAGTTGCCGAAGGTTGGCGTTGTGAGCCTTGCTGGAATTCTTGTGTTCCATGGTGTTCATGAGAATGCGATAGAGCGCCCACTCGAAAGTGTCTACCTGTTTGTCGGCCTTGATCAGGGCGATGACATTTTCTTTAAACACCTGGTACTGAGGCGCAGACAGGGTTTTCAGTGCCGAGGTTGTCAGAGTAAACAGTGGCAGGCGCAAAGTCCTTGGCAATTGCTGGACGGAGGCTTGCAGCTCCTGAGTTAATTTGAACACAACAGGATGCGCTCGTTGTTGCAGCTGTTGCCACTGGCTGTCGGCGGTGTTGGGTTGGATCAGAAGGCTGTAGATAATGGCTCTTGCGGCAAACGGGTCGTGAGCAGCTTCCTGCAAGTGGGCAGGAATATCTTTCAGAACCTGTTGTGCCTGATGTACGTGTGCGGGCGTGGGAGAGCCAATGTCGCCGAGTGACAGGTCTTCTGTGGCGACTTCTCTGGTTGTTGCCGTTGAGTCGCTCTGTTGAGCGCCTGCGCCTGAAGCAAATTCACTCACCGCTTCGTTGCCGGTCGCTGATGCCGATTCGCTGACGGCGGCGAACTCTCCTTTCCAGTTCGGGTCAATGCGCTTGATGCGGGTTTCCAGTGGCGGGTGAGTGGCCATCAGGCTGTTCATGGAAGACAGAATCGCCTCGCCGAAATACATGTGGCTGTATTCTTCGGCATTGGGATGACGTATCTCGGCAGCATGACTGAAGCCGCCAATCTTTTGCAGTGCCTGGCTGATGCCATCGGGATTGCGGGTAAATTGCACGGCAGAAGCGTCTGCCAGAAATTCTCGCTGGCGGCTGACGGCGGCTTTAATCCATTTGCCAAAAAACGTACCGGCGTAACCGAGGATCACCAGTCCCAGCCCGAGGCCAAGCATGGCAATGCCGGAGTTGTCTTTATCTCGCGAGCGGCTGCTGAAGCCCTGGCTGTACATGCCGCTGCGCAACAGAATAGAGCCCAGCAGGCCAATGATCAAAATGCCGTGAAGAATGCCGATCAGGCGGATGTTGATGCGCATGTCGCCGTGCAGGATATGACTGAACTCGTGGGCAATCACCCCTTGCAACTGTTCCCGGTTGAGCAGTTTCATGCAGCCGCGCGTCACGCCAATGACGGCGTCGTTGGCATCGTAGCCTGCGGCAAAAGCGTTAATGCCCTCTTCATCCAGCAGGAAAACCGGCGGCACCGGTGTGCCGGAAGCAATGGCCATTTCCTCGACGACATTGAGCAACTTGCGCTCATCGGCATCGGCGGTATTGGGTTGCAGGCGTCGGCCGCCCAGGGACTCAGCGACCTTTTCACCGCCACCGGATAGCTGCATGAGTTTATAGAGACTGCCAATGGCCACCACGCACAGCACCACGGCGGCAATACCGCCCACCAGATCCCAGCTGACGATTTGCATGATTCCCGTAACGCCGCCATCTATCTGCTGCAGGGGGGCGTGGCGCTTTTGGTTTTGAACATCGAAATAGTGGAGAAAACCCGCAACAAAGAGCGTTGTGATTGCGATCAGGCTGAGTACTGCCAAACCGAAGAGGACGATTAGGCGGGTGGTGTTTTTGCGAGCCTGATCCTGATGTTCAAAGAAGTTCATGGTGCCAGCTTTAGATGTTGAGGTGCATGAGGGAGCGGGAGGGCCCAGCGCATTAAGGTGTTGGCTGGCTATTCCTCCCGCTGGAGTGATTCAGAAGACTAAAACGAGATTTTGGGGGCGGCCTGGATTTCGGCGGAATCTTCAAATTCCAGCAGGCTGGCGTCTTCGCGATGACCAAAGAATCCGGCGAAAAAGACTGGTGGGAAGGTCTGTTTGTAGGTGTTGTAAGCCGTGACAGAATCGTTAAACGCCTGGCGTGAAAAAGCCACCTTGTTTTCGGTGCTGGTCAGCTCTTCTGACACCTGCATCATGTTCTGGTTGGCTTTGAGGTCCGGGTAGGCTTCCATAACCACGTTAAGACGTCCCAGCGCGCTGGACAGAACGCCTTCGGCGCCTCCCAGTGCATGCATCGCCGCACTGTCTCCGGGGGCATTTGATGCAGCCTGCAGGCCTTGTACTGCGCCGTTGCGGGCGCTGATCACGGCTTCCAGAGTCTCCCGCTCGTGTTTCAGGTAGCCTTTGGCAGTCTCGACCAGGTTGGGAATCAGGTCGTAGCGGCGTTTCAGTTGGACTTCAATCTGGGAAAACGCATTTTCATAGCGGTTTTTGAGGCTGACCAGCTGGTTGTAGATCCCGATGATGTAAAAAATCAGGCCGGCGATAACAACCAGGATGATGATGGATGAAATATCCATAGGTATAAATCCCTTATTCTGTCTGGAGGTGCTGTGATGTTAGCGATCTTGCGCTTAAATTTCTAAACTTTATGGTCAATTTAGCCCAAAAGTGAACGGCATATTAGCATGATCGGTATATGACGCTATGGCTGGATGTCATTGAGTGAAGTTCTGTTTATAATTCAGCGATCGTAGAAATTTTTAAGATAAGGGTAAGGTCTTATGTCTGATCCAGTTGTGATTGTAGGTATGGCTCGTACCGCCATGGGCGGTATGCAAGGTATGTTCAGCAGTCTGTCATCGACTGAGCTGGGCGCCGAAGCGATTCGCGGTGCTTTGGCGGACGCCGGTATTGAAGCCGAGGCAGTCGATGAAGTACTGATGGGCTGTGTTCTGCCTGCGGCTCTGGGGCAGGCGCCTGCGCGCCAGGCGGCTCTGGGTGCGGGTATTCCGAAGTCGGCACCCTGTACTACCCTGAACAAGGTGTGTGGTTCCGGCATGAAAACCGTCATGATGGCCCACGATGCCATCCTTGCTGGCAGCGCTAACGTCGTTGTGGCCGGCGGTATGGAAAGCATGACCAATGCACCTTATATGATGCCTCAGGGCCGTGGTGGTTACCGTTTCGGTCACGGCGAACTTCTGGATCATATGTTGTACGACGGCTTGCAGGATGCCTATACGGGCGGACCCATGGGAACCTTTGCGGAAGCCTGTGCCGAGAAATTCGACTTCTCCCGTGAAGATCAGGATGCCTACGCCATCACTTCTCTGACTCGTGCCAAAGAGGCCATTGCAGAGGGCAAGTTCAAGCGTGAAATCGTGCCGGTAACTGTGAAAACCCGTAAAGGCGAGACGGTTATTGATACCGATGAGCAGCCGGGCAACGCTTTGCCTGACAAAATCCCTACCTTGCGTCCGGCTTTCAAAAAAGACGGCACTGTGACCGCAGCCAATGCCAGCTCGATTTCAGACGGTGCTGCAGCACTGGTGCTGATGCGTCAGTCAGAAGCTGAAAAGCGTGGCCTGAAAGTCATCGCCACCATCAAGGGTCACTCACAAAACGCACAGGAGCCCGAGTGGTTTACCACTGCGCCGGTGAAGGCTATCGCCAAGCTGATGGATCGCTGCGGCTGGAGCTCCGACACCGTTGATCTGTTTGAGGTGAACGAAGCGTTTGCGGTTGTGGCTATGGCGGCCATGAAAGAGCTATCCATCGATCACAGCAAAATGAATGTTCATGGCGGCGCCTGTGCACTGGGGCACCCTCTGGGAGCCTCCGGGGCGCGTATTCTGATCACATTGCTGGGTGCCATGGAAACCTATGGCAAGAAAACCGGTATTGCCAGCCTGTGTATCGGCGGCGGTGAGGCGACCGCGATTGCGGTTGAGGCCAGCTAAGGCCGGAGTTTAAAGCCTCAGTGTCACGCTGTTGTGAAAAGCCTCCATCTCGGAGGCTTTTTTTGTCTGTGTGTTAGTGGCGGGAGAGATTGTTCGCTGTCAGATGTCGCCGGACCGCCCTCCGGCATTGATGGCTACAGGGGGTTTTGGTATAAGCTGTGGTGAATAAACACAGCGACGGTGATAAATCGCTAAATACGCTGATAAATCGCTAAATTTAGTCGCCCTTTGATCATTTAGGATGTTTTATGACCACCGAGGTTGTCCCTCAGGAAGCTGACGAAAAAATCGCGCTTAAAACCTATGCCGAGAAGGCTTACCTGGATTATTCCATGTACGTCATCCTCGATCGGGCTTTGCCAAATATTGGTGATGGTCTGAAACCGGTGCAGCGGCGCATCATCTATGCCATGAGCGAACTGGGCCTGAAGTCTACGGCCAAGTTCAAGAAGTCCGCTCGTACGGTGGGGGACGTGATTGGTAAATTCCACCCACACGGCGACTCAGCGGCCTATGAGGCCATGGTGTTGATGGCTCAACCCTTCTCCTACCGTTACCCGCTGGTCGATGGTCAGGGGAACTGGGGCGCGCCTGATGATCCCAAGTCGTTCGCGGCCATGCGTTATACCGAGTCACGGTTGACCAAATACAGCGATGCGCTGCTCTCTGAGCTGGGGCAGGGCACGGTGGAGTGGACACCGAACTTTGACGGCACCATGAACGAACCTGCTGTACTGCCGGCTCAGGTGCCCAATGTGCTGTTAAACGGCACTACCGGTATTGCCGTGGGCATGGCGACGGACATCCCGCCGCATAACCTGCGCGAAGTGGTCAATGCCACCGTACACATTCTGGAAAATCCCAAGGCAACGGTTGATGATCTGATTCAGTTTATCCCCGGCCCGGACATGCCTACCGATGCTGAAATCATCAGCCCGAGAGAAGATCTGAAAAAGCTGTATCAGACTGGCCGAGGCAGTGTGCGCATGCGCGCTCTGTGGACTCAGGAAGCGGGTGATGTTGTCGTTACCGCGCTGCCCCATCAGGTCAGCGGCGCAAAAATTCTGGAACAGATTGCGGCCCAGATGCAGGCCAAAAAGCTGCCTATGGTGGCGGATCTGCGCGATGAGTCGGATCATGAAAACCCAACCCGACTGGTGATTGTACCGCGCTCCAATCGTATCGATGTGGAGGCGATGATGAACCACCTGTTCGCCACTACAGATCTTGAGCGCACCTATCGTGTCAACATGAACATGATTGGCATTGATGGTCTGCCACAAGTGAAGCCGCTGGATAAAATTCTCAGCGAGTGGTTGAGCTTCCGCATGGTGACGGTGCGACGTCGTTTGCAACACCGTCTGGCGAAAGTTGAAGAACGCCTGTCGCGTTTGGCCGCGTTGATGATCGTCTTCCTCAATGTGGATGAAGTGATTCACATTATCCGCACGGAAGATCATCCCAAGCCGGTCCTGATGGAACGCTTTGATCTGACCGAAGCCCAGGCCGAATACATTCTCGAAACCAAGTTGCGTCAGTTGGCGCGACTGGAAGAGATGAAAATCAAGGAAGAGCAGGCAGCACTTGAGAAAGAACGTGAAGATCTGAAGCAAACTCTGGACTCGGCACGTCGACTGAAAACTCTGGTGAAAAAAGAACTGTTGGCTGCTGCTGAAACCTACGGTGATGATCGTCGTTCGCCGATTGTCAGTCGCAGTGAAGCCCAGGCATTCAGTGAAACGGATCTGCTGGGCAGTGATCCTGTCACCGTTGTGATCTCTGAAAAAGGCTGGATTCGTTCCGCCAAAGGCCATGACATTGATCCGACGGCCTTGAATTACAAGTCGGGTGATAATTTCAAGATGTCGGTGCAGGGCAAAACCAATCAAAGTGTCATCCTGCTCGACTCAACCGGACGCAGTTATGCATTGCCGGCACACACTCTGCCTTCTGCGCGGGGGCAGGGCGAACCGATAACCGGCCGCCTTAATCCTTCCAGTGGCTCCACCTTTGAGGGGGTGTTGATGGGCGGTGATGATCAGCGCTTGTTGCTGGCATCGGACGCGGGCTACGGCTTTGTTGGCAAGATGAGTGATCTCTATACCAAAAACAAGGCCGGTAAAGCCGCATTGACTCTGCCTAAAGGCGGGCGTGTTTTGCCGCCGTTGATGATTAAAGATCCGGCCAATGATTTGCTGGCGGTTATCAGCAACGAAGGTCGTTTGCTGGTGTTCCCGGTGAGTGAGTTACCGGAGCTGGCTCGAGGTAAAGGCAACAAGGTGATGAACATTCCTTCTGCCAGAGTGCAGTCCCGTGAAGAGTTTGTCGTGGCCTTGAAAGTGATTGCCGCTGGAGAGCAGTTGGTAATTTATTCCGGCAAGCGTCATTTGACATTGAAAGCCAGCGATCTGGATCATTATCGAGGTGAGCGGGGCCGTCGAGGCAACAAGTTACCTAGAGGGTTCCAGAATGTGGATGCAGCCGAAGTGAAATCCTGATTTCTGATACAGCGGTATAAGCCACATTAGAACGCGCAATCAGGTAACAGAGATTGCGCGTTTTTTATTGCCTGTATTTTCTGTTAATGCTCGTCACAGGTTTCAGGCAGATTGACTTCAAAGCGGGCCTGAAAATTTTCGATTTCGCCCGCTGTCATATGCAACCCCAGTTTGGTGCGACGCCAGAGAATGTCCTCGGCGGTGCGTGCCCATTCGTATTCAATCAGGTATTTCACTTCTGCAGCATAAAGGCCTGCGCCAAAGTGCTCTCCCATTGCTTTCATGTTGCCAATGCCTTTCAGCAGTTGAAAGGTCAGACTGCCGTAGGTGCGAACATAGCGCTTGTTCAGTTGCGCGGGCAGCCAGGGAAAGGTTTTATTCAGAAGCTGGATCAATTCGGCGGGTGACGAAAAGTCGCCGCCGGGCAGAGGTTCTTCTTTTGTCAGGCTTGGGCCGGCGGCCGGGAAAAACTCACTCAGGTGATCGACCACGGCTTCTGATAGTTTGCGGTAGGTGGTGATCTTGCCGCCGAACACGGACAGCAGTGGCGCTTGATGTTCGGGAGCGTCGATTTCAAAGGTGTAATCCCGGCTGGCACTCTGAGGGTTGTCGGATTCATCGTCCAGTAACGGGCGCACGCCAGAGAAAGAAGAGATAACCTTGTCTCTAGAGATCGTGTTTTTAAAGTGCTCGTTGGTGATTTTCAGCAGGTAGTCAATCTCTTCGTCTGAGATGCAGGCCTGTGTCGGATCGCCGCTATATTCAACGTCAGTGGTACCAATCAGGGAAAAGTTGTCCTCGTAGGGAATCACAAACACGATGCGTTGATCTTCATTTTGTAAGATGTATGCCTGTTCACCATCGTACAGTCGGGGGACGATAATGTGACTGCCTTTCACCAATCGGATTTCTCTGGGGGGTGGCGTTCCGAGGGCGGTTCCGAACAGCTCGGATACCCAGGGGCCGGCGGCGTTAACCAGTGTCTTGCAGGTGACGCTCAACAATTGCCCGCTGTTTCTGTCGGTGAGTTCAACCTGCCATTGTCCATTCTGGCGTCGGGCCGATTGGCAGCGTGTGCGGGGTATGATGGTGGCGCCATGGTCTCTGGCCGCGATGGCATTCAGTACCACCAGTCGGGCATCGTCTACCCAGCCATCGGAATATTCAAATCCCCGGTGCAGATGACTCGCCAGTGGTCCGCTCGCGGTAAAACGAATGCCGCGAGAGGCGGGCAGGGCGGTGCGTTTCGCCAGATGGTCGTATAAAAACAAGCCGATTCGAATCATCCAGGCGGGTCGCAGATGAGGTCGGTGAGGCAGCTGAAAGCGCAGCGGCCACATGATGTGAGGGGCTTTTTTCAGAAGGACTTCCCGTTCGGCGAGAGCTTCTCGCACCAACCGGAATTCATAATGCTCCAGATAGCGCAAGCCACCGTGAATCAGCTTGCTGCTTTTGGACGAGGTGGATGAAGCGAGATCATTCATCTCGCATAGCAGAACCTTTAAGCCTCTGCCGGCCGCATCTGCCGCAATGCCTGTGCCATTGACGCCGCCGCCTATCACTACCAGGTCGTAATTGGCATCTTGGTTATTCATATTAGCCTCATTTGATGTGGTCATTAATAGGAGCAGAAAGTCATAGAAACCGAAAATAATCTAGTCGCTATTGATCAGGTCTTTTGAGGGTCGATCCCGGTTAAAACGCAGTCGGCGGCGGTAAGGGTAGGTGTTTTCAATGTGGCCGTTGAGCAGAGAGTTTTGAATGCTCTGCCAATAGCGATAATCGTAGAGGTCGCTGTGTTGGCTCTCAAACGCCTTGCGTGCGGTTGGGTTGCCGGTGAAGAACAGTCGAAACTCTTCAGGGAAAATATCGTTTTCGCCCACGGTGTACCAGGGGCGGTCGGACATCTCTTCCATTTCGTTGCGCGGTTCCGGAATTTTCCGGAAGTTGCACTCGGTGATCGCACAGATTTCGTCGTAATCGTAGAACACGACTCGCCCGTGACGGGTGACACCAAAGTTTTTCAGCAACATGTCGCCGGGAAAAATATTGGCAGCGGCCAGTTGCTTGATGGCATTGCCGTACTCATCCATGGCGTCATAGGTCTGTTCTTCATTGGCTTCTTTCAGGTAAAGGTTGAGCGGTGTCATGCGGCGCTCGGTGTAAACATGTTTGATGATCACCCACTTGTCGTTAATTTCCAGTTTGGAAGGAGCTACTTTTTGCAGTTCTTCCAAAAGCTCATCGCTGAAACGATTGCGATAGAAAATAAAGTTCGAGTACTCCTGTGTGTCCGCCATGCGGCCGGCCCGTTCACTGCGTGAAACCAGTTTGTATTTTTGTTTGACGATGTCTTCTGTAACTTGTTTGGGGTAGTCAAATTTGTCTTTGATGATTTTAAACACAATGCTGTAGGACGGCAGTGTAAACACCGTCATGACCATGCCTTTGATGCCAGGGGCGATAATGAATTTGTCATCACTGTTTTTCATGTGCTGGAGTATGTGCCGGTAAAACTCGGTCTTGCCATGCTTGTTGAACCCGATGGCGGTGTAAATTTCAGAGATTTCCTTGCTGGGCATAAAAGAACTGATGAACCGTACCAGTCGGGAGGGTATGGGAGCGTCCACCATGAAGTAGGAGCGGGTAAAGCTGAAGATGATGCTGGCACCGTCCCGATCAAAAATAGCCGTATCGATATAGATGCCGCCTTCTTCATTGTTGAGCATGGGAAACACAATGGGAAGGTAACGGTTGTCGATGTTGACCCGTCCAATCATGTAGGCGCCTTTGTTGCGGTAAAAAATGGTCTCCAGTATGTCGAAACGCAATCCTTTCCACAGCCCGTCCTCGCCGGCGGGGACTTTTTCCCGAATGGCATTGATGACACTGTCGAGATCGCGGTCAAGGTCTTCCCAGGGGACAGAGAATTCAAAGTCCCGCATGACTTGTAACAGAGTTTCTTTTAAGTTGTTCTCTACCTGATAGCTCAGATAGATGCTGTAGTCTTTTAAGGGTTTGTCTTCGAGGGGGCGGGAGGCCTTGACGAAAATGTTGCGATCATGAATGTGGTTGTGATGAAACTGGGAGCAGAAAATCGAGTTGTAAAACGTCTCTGCGATTTCATAATTGCTATGACCTACAGTTAGCTGCGCATAGGTGGTTTTCGCTTGCTGCCACAATTCAAGGTCGCTGACATCTTTGCTGGTGACACCGGCGACCAGTTTACAGACCTGATCCACCTTATTTTTATACAGTTCAATACGGTCATAATGAGCTTCCTGTATGCCTTGCCAGTCTGCTTTCTCAAAGCGCGCCTTTGCCCCCAGTGTCATATTCTGGAAGTCGGCGAAGTAGGCATCAAATCCGTTGAGAATGGTTTTTGCGATGCGTTTGGCAGTGGGCGTAAGAGACTGCTTGCTCATAAATCGTGTCCGGCTCTTTGGTCATGTTAATCCGCGCAAACTACGGGAAGAGAGAATCGATAAGTGTTGTTATCATGATGGCGTATAAACTAAATACTGTCATCTTTGTGGGAGTTTTTGTGGAAAAGTGGAAAAAGGGTAAGGAAATGTGGCGAACAGCGATTAACTTGATATTGAAGTGGTCGATCTGCGGGTGCTTGCTGATGGGTAATTCACTGCAGGCTGCTGTGGTATTGCAGTATCACCATGTGTCTGACGAGACGCCGGCGTCCACATCCACTTCCCCGACCTTGTTTCGTGAGCACATGGCCTACCTGGCCCAAGAGGGCTATGAGGTGGTGGCCCTGCCAGAGCTTCTGGCCAGTTATGTCTCTACCGAGGGGCAGCGTTTAAAGCAGGTGGCCATTACCTTCGATGACGGCTATGAGAGTGTGTATACCAAGGCCTACCCCGAGCTGCGCAAACGCGGCTGGCCATTTACGGTGTTTGTAAATACCAAACCCCTGGATGAGCATTGGAAGGGATTTGCCAGTTGGAAGCAGTTGCGGGAAATGGCCGCCAATGGCGCTACCATTGCCAATCACACCACCAGCCATGACCACTTGATCCGAAGGCTGGACGGTGAAACTGAACATAAATGGCGTCAGAGGGTTAAAGAAGATTTGGTTTTGGCCGAAAAGCGTATTAAGCAGGAGACCGGACAAAGTCATCGCATACTGGCGTATCCTTTTGGCGAGTATGATCTGTCTTTGATGAAATTGCTCGAATCTCTGGGTTTTGTGGGTTTTGGGCAGCATTCCGGGCCGTTGGGGAGCATTCATTCTCCTCAGGCTTTGCCGCGTTTCCCTTTTGGAGGGCATTACGGTGGCATCAGTGACTTTGCCCAAAAGGTTTCCAGCTTGCCGATGCCTGTGGAGTCAGTGTCTCTTAAAGCAGCCCCTGATACAGATATCGACCCCTTATTGCCTATAACCGATAGCCGTCCGTCGCTGGTTTTGACGGTGGAGTCTGAGGCGTTGGCAAAGGGCATAAACTGCTTCGCCAGTGGACAGGGCCGGGTGCAAACTCAGGTGGATAATCACCAGGTGGATGTGGTCTTAACCGGGGCCTTGCCGGCCGGGCGAAGCCGCATTAACTGTACAGCCGCCGCCGGCAAAGGACGGTTTTACTGGTTTTCCCAGCCTTTTTTTCGGCCGAACGAACAGGGGGAGTGGCCGCCAGAGTAGTTTAGAGCACCAAGTGGTACGGACAGGAATCGTGAGTGAATGACGACAATCAAAAAAGTTAGCCTGGAACAGCTCAAGGTCGGGATGTACGTGACCCGGGTTGATGAAGCCTGTGCGGCTGGAGCCAACCTCAGGGCTCAGGGGCTGATCACTCGTGAAGATACCATTGAGCGATTTCGCCAGCAGGGGATGCTTGAATGTTTTATTGATGTCGCCAAAGGCGATGATTGTTCCGAAGGGATACCGCTCGATCAGTTACATCAACCTAAAGCGTCACCGACCGCGTTTCCGGAATGCGACCAGGACTTTCCTGTTCCTCGAGTCGCTTATGAAGATGAGCGTGATAACGCCCTCAGAGTGCGTGACAAAGCACTGCGACTGGTCAGCGATGTAATGCATGACGTAAAAATGGGGCGCTCGATTGATCGCGAAGCCGTAGACGAAATTGCTCTCGATATCACCGAGTCTCTGGTCAATAACCAAAATGTCCTTTTGAGTCTCATGTATATGGGCAAGAAGGATGAGTATCTGCTGGAGCACTCCATGAATGTGGCTGTGTTGATGGGTGTTTTGGCGCGTTCGTTGGGCTATCGTGCAGAAAAACTCCACCATATGGTGCTGGGCGCGTTCGTTCACGATGTGGGTAAAATCCGTGTGCCCGAAAGCATCCTCCACAAGCCGGGCAAGCTCGAGCTGGCCGAGTGGGAAGAGATGAAGCGCCATGTGGACTATGGTATTGAGGCTCTCAGCACGGTCGAAAACTTTCCGGACATTGCCATGGCCATTTGTGCCGAGCATCATGAGCGACTGGATGGCACGGGTTATCCGTATTCACGACCTGCTGTACAGATCAGTCAGCAGGGCCGAATGGGAGCGGTGGTGGACGTGTACGATGCAATCACCTCGGACCGTGTCTATCACCAAGGGCTCGAGCCCAATGCGGCCCTGAAAAAAATGCTGGAGTGGAGTGGGGATCATCTGGATAAAGAGTTGGTTTATCAGTTGATTCGCTGTGTTGGCGTTTATCCGGCTGGGTCTCTGGTGCAGCTGGGCAGTGGGCATGTGGCGGTGGTGCTGGAGGTTAGCTCTGGCCGACCAGCTCAGCCCCGAGTGAAGCTGGTGTACGATGGCATTCGTCAACAGCGTATCTCAGAGAGAGTGGTGAGTCTGGCAGAGACGGACCTGTATGGTGAAGTCATGCGAGCCGTGGCGCCGTCGCAGTTCGGTTTGAACGTCAGAGACTATTTATAACTTTTGTCCTGGCGGTCACCGTCCGGCTGCGGTTAACTTTTTGCCTCCCAGCAGGATCCTGCAAACTACACTTTCCCGAGCGGCAATCGCTAGCTGTCCGCTGCTACCGCTGAGTTGCCTTTGGTATCCGTTGGCTGTGGGTCAAACTGTTTCAGTTTGTTGTAGCGGATCATCCCTTTCAAGTCGTCGATGTAGGCGGTGCCTTTCTCTGAGTATTTCTCCAGCCCCTGTGCAAGCTTGAGGCTGTCCAGCATTTGCTGCTGGCTTCTGGATTCGGCACGGATAAGGCGCACCTGTTCATAGGCTGGATGAGAATTGATGTTCAGCATATAGGCAGCAACGGCTGCTTGCAGGCTGTCAAACCGTGCGACTTCATGAGTGGCACCCGGGTTGCGACGATTTGGAACAACGCCGCAACCGGGTGTGAAACACCACTGGCCAAAATAGTTGTTGGCTTCCTTGGCAAAGCGGGAACGTCCCCAGGCTGATTCCATGGCTGCCTGAGCCAGGGCCATGGAGGGTGGCACCACATCAACACGAACCAGCAATTCCTGCACTAAAGCTTCATCCGTCAGGTCTTCAGCTGCGCGATAGCGCAGAGACCAGGTTTCCAGTGTGGCTTGCTGCTCGAGAGTGAGTGGCTTGCCCTCGTTTTGTCGTTCAGCCATTTTGATCAACTGTCTGCGCTGTTGTTTGATTTTGGCATTTTGTCGGTTGATGGCCGGCAGTAACTGTTTGTAAAAATTGCGTTTCAGTGCCGGAATATTGGTCGGAATTTGAATAGACTCTTCTGTATAAAGACTGGTGGTGTCTTCAACCTGAACTTCTGAGCGAGCGAGATCTTTGGCCGCTTGTGAACTGATAAATGCCTCGGTGTGGTTAAGCCAATAGATAATGCCGAAGGTCATAAACAGACACAACAGACTGTAAGCAAGGAAGGCGTAGCCCAGCCAGGGTGTTTTTGAATTGGGGGTGTTGTTCAAGGTGTACCTCGTGATCTGGTTGCGGCGCCGGTGTCAACGCAGTCATTTTCGTGTGCGCTGTCTTTGTTTTGTGGCGGTCGCTGTCGCGGGGCGTGGGTAGCCTTTGGCTCTGACGCCTCGCTTGTTGGTTCCTTTTCAGGAGCGTTATTCTTTTCGGATTTCTATCTCTCTGAGGCTAAATGCCATCTCTGACGCTAGAGCCCTAGCTGATCTCTTAACGCTGCCAGGCGTTCGAGGTTTTCGTCTTTGCTCAGTGGTGTTTCGGTCTTTTCCGGCAGACGTTTGATTTCAGGTGGGGGCAGGGTTTCCCCGCGTACCACCCGATCACACAGCGTGCGGTAATGATCGCGGAATACGGGAAAGGCAACGCGCTCGACATTGCTGCTGAGAAAGTACCAGTCACTGAGCTTGCCTGCGTGATAAACCGCGGGGTGGCTCCAGGAGTATTCGGCTTTCGGGCTGGGTGCCTGACAGGCTTCAATGTAGGCGCTGTGTACATCGGGCAGGCCGTGAAGTTCTGGTGATCCCTGACAAAAACCGATCATCTTGTGTAATGTGGGCAGATATTCGGATTCTTCGATGGCTTTTTTCGCTCCGCGCAGAATGGCATCGGGGCTGAAGCGTTGCAGGGATTCTACCCACAGGCGTTTGGCCTGATTCAGGGTGCCGACATCGCCAAAGGCGCTGTGGTACTGGTTGTGATAATTAATCCGGAACAGGGCAAACACCTGATTGATGGCATCTATCAGTTCGGAAGAGGGCGCGCGTTCGCTGTGGTTTTGATTCGAATCAGAAGGCCCAGCTGCGGTCATTGAGGTCTTCTGCGATCGAGCGATCTCTTGTTCGACTTGATTGAGTAGTTGTTTGCTGTCCTTCATGATTTCGACCTTGTGGGGCGTTGATGTTAGACGCACTCAGGGAGTGTCGCTTGGCCCAGTGAAATTTAACGTGTTGCAAAAACTTGGTGTTCCACGACGAGTAAACCTGATTGCTGTCGCGCCAGAAAATTAAAAACTCCGGCAGCAGTTGCTGGGCAAAATTAACATCAATATTTGCCATGCGCAGGATGTCGTAAACGTCGCTGCCCGGCTGCCAGTTCTCGGGGATTCGACGAGGCTCGCTGTCGTGTTCCAGTGCCGAGGTGTATCTGGCCCATTGACGACGAATGTGCTGAATGAACTTGGTATTCCAGGTGCGTGATTTTTCACCGCGCTCTGCCCAGTAGAGAATAAACTCCGGAATGGCATCTTCAATGAATTGCGGGTGTATGGCCGCGTGGCGAGTGAGTACGTCCATGGCATCAGGGCTGGGTCGCCAGTCTCTGGTCATGGCCACTTCGCTGTCTTTTTGCGTGGTAAAGGTTTCGCGCTGACGCCACTGATGCAATACATGCTGGTGAAACTTGGCTCCCCAGGAGCGATGGGCTTCACCGCTTTCCCGCCAGAAGGTGACAAACTCCGGCAGCTGCTCGCGAATAAAATGCTCAGGGATGTTGTGCTGCGCTATCCGCGCCAGCATCTCGGCGTCCGGTTGCCAGTTGGGAGCAATGGTGGTGGCTCCCACTGCGACAGACGGCCGTGCATGCGGCTGCCTGTTCGGTTGAGTGTGGTTGTGTGGTTGTAGCTGATGCGACTGCGGTTGATTTGCCTGTGCCAGCATCGCTGTAGAAGTCTGAGCACGCGCATCGGCCTGCGCTTCGTTGAAGGCAAATATCAGCTGCTGGCTCTGATTAAAAGGAGCCGACTGCAGCAGCAAAATGCCTTTGGCCCGCAGGCTCTGGCTGATGCGATTGATATCGTGCTGATTCCAGAACGGCAGCGCCACGTAGAGCGTTTGGCCGTTCAGTTCAAACCACTGGTAACCCTGGCTGAATACCGGCTGCAGCGGCCGGGTCAGCTCATCCAGAACGCTGAGCATGGTGGCTTCCTCCAGGCCGATAGTTGCGGCCAGAGAAGGGGAAACCAGAATGGGACGTTCGGGGATCAGAGATGATGTCATGGGCGAACTTTAGCATTTTATGGCGGTTGAGTCGCTAGCCGCCTGACTCGATTTTATCGTGGCAGAGGCCTTTGGCAAGTCGCGCGGGAAGCGGTTGAGGGGTGGTTCGGGCGCGGTCAGGCGAGTAGTATACGGCCATTGTTTTTTAGAGGAATTGACGGTGGCAAAAAGCAAAACCGCCTATGTGTGCAGCGAATGCGGTGCTGACTTTACCAAGTGGCAGGGCCAGTGCAGTGAGTGCGGCAGCTGGAACAGCCTGTCGGAGGTGCGTCTGGGGCCAACTCCGGCCAATCGCACCGAGAAGTTCTCCGGTTATGCTGGCGCCGCAGGGGTGGTTCCGGAACTGCAGACACTGGCCGAAATCGACCTTGAGGCTCTGCCCCGTTTTTCTTCCGGCGCGGGTGAGTTTGACCGGGTGTTGGGGGGAGGGCTGGTGCCCGGCTCGGTGGTGTTGATCGGCGGTAATCCGGGCGCTGGTAAGTCCACACTTCTTTTGCAGACCATGTGCTTTCTGGCTTCGGATAGGGAGTCGCTCTACTGTACGGGGGAGGAATCCCTGCAACAGGTGGCCATGCGGGCCAGACGTTTGGGGCTGCCAACAGACAAATTGAAAATGCTGTCGGAAACCAGTGTCGAGTCTCTGGTGGCGACCGCGCAAAAGCTGCAACCCAAGGTGATGGTGGTGGATTCCATTCAGGTCATGCACATGGCGGATATTCAGTCGGCGCCGGGATCTGTGTCTCAGGTTCGGGAAAGCGCCGCCTACCTCACGCGCTTTGCCAAGCAGACTGGCACCGTGCTGATTCTGGTGGGCCATGTGACCAAAGATGGCAGTCTGGCTGGTCCCAAGGTGCTGGAGCATATGATCGACTGTTCGATTCTGCTGGAAGGCACTCACGACTCCCGTTTTCGCACCTTGCGAGGCAGCAAAAACCGCTTTGGTGCCGTGAATGAGCTTGGCGTCTTTGCCATGACCGAGCAGGGGCTGAAAGAGGTCAGCAATCCCTCGGCGATCTTTCTGCAGCGCGCCGATGAAATCGCCGCGGGATCGGTGGTCATGGTGGTGTGGGAAGGCACTCGTCCGTTGCTGGTTGAGGTGCAGGCACTGGTGGATGACAGCCATCAGGGCAATCCCCGCCGGGTCGCCGTGGGGCTGGATCAGAATCGTCTGAATATGTTGTTGGCGGTGTTGCACCGCCACGGCGGCGTGTTGATCGGCGATCAGGACGTGTTCATCAATGTGGTTGGTGGCGTCCGGGTGATGGAGACCAGTGCCGATCTGGCTCTGCTGCTGGCGGTGGTGTCCAGTTTCCGCAACCGTCCGTTGGGGCACGACCTGATGGTGTTTGGCGAAGTGGGTCTTTCCGGTGAAATCCGGCCGGTACCCAGCGGTCAGGAGCGTCTGCGGGAGGCGGCAAAGCACGGTTTTAAAACCGCCATTATGCCTGCGGGCAACGCGCCACGTGAGGCGATTCCCGGAATCAAGGTGATTGCCGTCAAAACCCTGCAGGAAGCTCTGTCAGCGATTGACTGAGGGGGCTCAGAGCTCATCGTTGTCCGTGAGAATATTCTCCAGACTGCGGTGCAGTTCCGAGGGCTTTTGGTTGCGGCCAACCAGCTCGCGCAGGCGGGCCTGGTGGTCGATGCTGTTGGCGCGGCACTCAACGCCAATGAAATGATTTTTCTGGTGGGCGATCTTGCCGTGCATCTTGATGGGATCGCCATCGTCGGTTTCCAGGGTGATGACCACTTCTTCCCCCAGATCCACTTCGTGCTTGTGGATCAGAGCTACCAGGGCTCCGTTAAACGACAGATCAATAATATGCACCGGCCATTTTTGGTGGGTGGTTATCATGGAAGCGTATCCGCGAAATCCCACTCTGGGGAAATAGCGCCGCTCCTGTGAGTTGATATTGACTGCGGGCATGCGAGCCTCCTTTGAATCGGTGTTTGCCAATAACTTCCGCACACTGTCAGTCGGGTGTAATCAGCGCGAGCAGCTCCCGATCAGCGGCCTCGGTATCCCCCAGATTCAATTCAATAAGCCGCCGTAAATGGCTGATGCTCTCGGTGTCGAGACGCTGGATGGCAAGTCCCATTTGGCCATCTTTATGCCACGACAGAACCGCTTCCAGCTGGATCTGTATCTCCTCCGAGAGACTGATGGTGACCTGCAGCGGCTGGCTGTCGTCCAGTGTGCAGGACTCCGGTTCCTGAATCAGCAGGCCCTTGAGGGAGATATCCAGCAATTGGCAGGGCCATCGTTGTGTGCCCTGGGAAAGCCGGGTCTCCGCATCAAAAGCGATACGGCTGAACCGTCTGCGCTCAGAGTGTTTGGATGGTGAGTTTTGGTCGATAACTGGAGGTGTGGCCACAATTCGGTACTCGGTAAAGCGTCGTTGCTACAAGTGTAGAAGCCTTTTGCTCCCGGAGCGTGTGTTTGCTCAAAAATACGATGCAGTTCTCGGTCTTGTGGCGTTGATCTCCGGTGTTTTTAGAGAGAGGTCCAGGTGAGCGCATATGTCAATTACCGTGGGAATTTACACGCTATATTGATAAAAACGCTCACCAACTATTGACTAAACTGAAGGTGAACCTTAGTCTGCGCGGCGTTATTGAAGGTGCTCGGTGACCGGTTTTCGGAAACTGAGGTAAACGGGAAGAGTGGTGCGCTCGGTGATACCGGGTTAAACCAACGCTGCCCCCGCAACGGTGATTAATCTGCTTGCAGATTATAAGCCCGATACCGGCCTTGAATGACGCAGGTGATACCAGCTGGCTGGATTCACGTGCTTAACGATGAAGCGGAGGGCTTTATCGGTAGGATTCGAGACTATCCTTAAAAACACTGTCTCCTTCCCTGCTCTTTGTCCTCCCTCAATCACGACTGAATCACTGGCTGATACGGCCAGTAATCGATTGGGGAATACCATGAAAAACCTATCTACTCTTTCCGCGGCAGTCATCGCGAGTACTGCCGCCATGAGTGCGACTTTCGCGAACGCTGCAGATACCACTGTTGACGAAACCATGATTGTCACGGCCTCGCGCATTGAGACCCCGCAGTCTCAGGTGATGGCGCCGGTCAGTGTTGTGACCGCCGCTGATATTGATCGCCTGCAAATTTCCCAAATGGGTGATCTGTTATCGCGCATGACGTCGGTTGAAAGCGTCTCTTCCGGTGGTCCCGGAACAAATACCGGCATTTTTGTGCGCGGTGGCAATACCAACCATACCCTCGTGCTGGTTGATGGGGTAAGAATCAACTCGGCGACCAACGGTAATACGGCGATTGAAATGATCGACGTCAGCAATATCGAGCGTGTGGAACTGGTACGAGGAGCCTCTTCAAGTCTGTATGGTTCTGATGCCATCAGTGGCGTCATTAATATCATCACGAAAAAACAGCAGCAGTCACCGCTGAAAATTCAGGCGGAATATGGCAGTCAGGAATGGAGCCGGATACAGGCTCGACTGGCAGGCAGCAGTGAAGCAACACGCTGGAACCTGTCTCTGGGGCACGAAACACTCGATGGTTTTGATCGTCGTGAGGACAACGCCTTTGGTAATGATGACAATGATCACTATCGCAATACCCATGTAGCGGCCAATGTGACCCATAACTGGACGGATACGTTGACCAGCAGCCTGAGCTACCAGCTCGATAAAGGCGAAAGCGAAGGTGACGATGTTCGTTGTTCCAACAGTTCTGGTGTGTGCTTGCCTTATCAAAACAGTCGCGTGGAAGTGTTGAACCTGCTGACTGACTGGCAAGTGACGGATCAGTTTCTTCTCAAGGGACAGGTGGCACGCTCTGTGGATTTGTCGGAAAGCAGTGATGATGGTGCCACGCCTCAGGAACTTGTGAGTCTCGAGAGCTCCTTTAAAACTACTCGTGATACCTATCTCGTGCAGGGTAATTATGCGTTTAACGATACCCTGACGCTGGTGGTGGGCACTGAGTACTACAACGACCGGGTCAAGTCCACCGGTGATCTGTCACAGGACAGTCGCGACAACACGGCATTTTTCGGTGAGGCTCAGGTGACGCTGGGTAATCATCAGTTCCTGCTGGGGTTGCGAAACGATGACAACGAGGCTTTTGGCTCTCACAATACCGAGTCCATTAGCTGGGGATATCAGCTGACAGAGAGCTCTCGTGTGATTGCCAGTTGGGGAACCGCATTCCATGCGCCTACGTTCAATGACCTCTATTGGCCAGCCGGTCCTTACGGTATCGGAAACCCTGATTTGACTCCGGAAGAAAGTGAAAACATGGAGCTGGCTGTTAAGTGGAATCGCGGTGCCCACTCACTCAGTGGGGCTGTGTTCAAGAACCGTATTGACGGTTTGATTGACTGGGCTCCAGTGGATCCAGCCAACTATTATGGTCAGTGGACGCCGAGCAATCTGGATGATGTCCGCATCAAAGGTTTTGAGTTGAGTTACGGTTATCAATTGGGGGCTTTGTCAGCCAATGCCAATTACACCTGGATTGATGCGGATGATCTGGCTACGGATGATCGCTTGGCAAACCGTGCGCGTCGCATTTTCAATGTGGATGTGGACTATCGTGTTGGGGCCTTGACTCTAGGTACCAGAATCAAGGCGCGCAGTGATCGTATGACCAACTCCAGTGCCGAACCACAACTGCCTGGTTACGGACTGGTGGATGTGCGTGCGAGTTACGCTTTCTCGGACGACTTGATTCTTGATGCCACGCTGACCAATGCGCTGGATAAAGAGTATCAGGAACGCCTCGGTTTCAATGAAGAAGGTCGTGGCTTTAAAGTCGGTGTTACCTATAACATGTAAGCCGCTGAAAACGCCAACTCGTGGATGAGGCAAGAATGTGCTGTCCCCAAGTTGGCAACTGTTTAATGATCAAAGGAGGCGCACGCCTCCTTTTGAGCGTTATACAAAACCTTAATTCACGTTAGTCTCGAACCTATGACGCGCATACCGCCCAAAAAACTCCTGCTGATCTTGCTGGTGATGTTACCTCTGAGTCTTGCGGTGGGGCTGGTTGTGGGGCCGGAAATTATCCTGCCTTTTGTCTCGGGCGCGGAGTCACAGACTTTTTCCAATCAATTGATCGTTGAGCAGATACGTCTGCCACGAACCCTGATGGCTGCCATTATCGGTGCGACTCTGGCGGTGTCCGGGGTGATGATGCAGGGGCTGTTTCGCAACCCGCTGGCAGATCCATCGCTGATTGGTGTCTCCAGTGGGGCCTCGGCAGGTGCCAGCTTTATGATCGTGATGGGTGCCGGTTTGTTTGGCATGCATGAGTTGTTGGGGGTGTCTTTTGTCGCCCTGGGTGCGTTTATCGGTGCAGCTTTGGCCACCTGGCTGGTGTATCGATTGGCGGCAACGGCGAGTGGAACTTCAGTGGCCACCATGTTGTTGGCGGGCATTGCCATCAGCGCCCTGGCCGGGGCGTTAAACAGCTTTTTCAGCTTTATCGCTGACAACCACATGTTGCGGCAGATCAGTTTGTGGCAGATGGGCTCGCTCAGCAGTGCTTCCTGGAATCGTGTGGCTCTGGCCTTTGTCCTGTTGGGCGGACTGTTGTGCTGGTTTCCGCGATACAGCCGCGCGCTGAATGCGCTTTTGCTGGGTGAATCCGAGGCTCGTCACCTGGGCATTGATGTGGATAGCGTTAAAGTTCAGATCATCATTCTGGTGGCATTAGCCGTCGGTGTGGCGGTGGCGTTAACCGGCACAATCGCCTTTGTCGGGCTGGTGACACCGCATATGGTGCGTTTGATCATTGGGCCGGATCACCGCGGCTTGATTCCCTGTGCGGCTCTGGCCGGCGCCATCCTGCTGGTGCTGGCCGATGCCTGTTCTCGCTACGTTCTGGCTCCCGGCGAGTTGCCCATTGGTGTGGTGACCGCGGTGTTGGGTGCGCCGTTCTTTTTGTCGCTGCTGCGTCGCCAGCGCAATGTCGTGGAGGGTGTGTAATGCTCTCACTGCAACATATTCAGCTGAGTTATCAATCGGGCAAGCAAGAGCCTGTCCCTATCCTGCAGGACGTGAGTCTCGAAGTGGGTGCCGGCCAGGTCGTTGTGGTGCTTGGGCCCAATGGTGCGGGTAAATCATCATTGCTCAAGGTTGCCAGCGGTGAAATCGTCCCTCAGTCCGGTGAAGTGCGTTTCAACAACCGGTTGCTCTCCGCCTGTCCTCCGGCAGAGAAAGCCCTCCATATGGCGGTGTTACCACAGCAGTCCCTGTTGAATTTCCCGTTTACGGTGGAAGAGGTGGTGATGCTGGGGCGTACGCCTCATAACACCGGCCTGATTGTGGATCGGGACATCGTGACGCAGGCGCTTCGCAGTACCGACTCCGAGTATCTGCGTCAGCAGGCTTACACCAGTTTGTCGGGTGGTGAGAAACAACGGGTTCAGCTGGCGCGGGTTTTGGCGCAAGTGTGGCAGAGTGAAGACGATGGGGATCGGGTGGTTATTCTGGATGAGCCGACTTCGGCCCTGGATTACGCCCATCAGCAAATGGTGGGCAGATTGTTGCGAGAACATTCGTCACGGGGCTGTGCTGTGGTCACGGCGATGCATGACTTAAACCTGGCGGCCCAGTGTGCCGATCAGCTGGTACTGATGTGTTGCGGTCAGCTGCGGGCTTTTGGTTCGCCGGATGAAGTGCTGCAGGAAGACCTTTTGCAAGACGTGTTTCAGGTGGCGTTTCATCGTGTGACCCATCCGGAAACCGGGAGACCCTGGTTGTTATGCTAACAGTCACAGTGTTAGCCGTCGCAGTGATTCTGGCGTTCCTGCTGGACAGACTGTTGGGTGAGCCGCGCCGTTTGCATCCTTTGGTAGGATTTGGCAACTTGGCCATGTGGCTGGAGCGGCGTTGCAATTGGTGGCGGGGCTCTGAGTCGGTCGGCAGGTTAGTATTGGGTGGTCTGGCCTGGTTGCTTCTCGTCGTGCCATTGCCATTGATGATTGCGCTGGTGTGGTTCAGTGGTGAGTTAAGTCTCCTTGCCGAAATATTGCTGGCCGTGATCGCCTTGTACCTCAGCATTGGCTGGCAAAGTCTGCGGGAACATGGCCTGTCTGTGGTGGAGGCCTTTTCCCGTGAAGGGCTGGAAGCGGCCCGGGAACAGGTCTCGCGCATTGTCAGCCGTGATACCGATGCGATGGATGAGTCGGCAGTGTCACGTGCGACCATCGAGTCAATGCTGGAGAACGGCAGCGATGCCATATTTGCGCCATTTTTTTGGTTTATTCTGGCAGGGCCCGCAGGTGCAGTGATGTATCGGCTGGCCAATACACTGGATGCCATGTGGGGCTATCGTACCGAGCGTTACGCGGCTTTTGGTTTTGTCAGTGCAAAACTGGATGATCTCCTAAACTGGGCTCCCGCACGATTGACGGCACTGAGTTATGCGCTGCTTGGGCATACAGCCACCGCTTTGCGCTGCTGGAAACAGCAGGCTGCCGATTGTGCCAGTCCCAACGGCGGCCCGGTCATGTGCAGCGGTGCCGGCGGTTTGGGTATAGAGCTGGGCGGCGGCGCTTATTATCACGGGCAGTGGCAGTCGCGTCCGACAATGGGCGCTGGGCGTGCGGCAGTGATCAGAGATATCAATCGCAGCATTCAGCTTGTGGATAAAACCGTGATGTTATGGATTGGATCATGGTTGACAGTGTGGATCGTCATTTGGGTCAAGGGATCAGTTTTTTTATGAGCGCGAGTCGGGATCCTCATCGATTGCCCGCTCAGAATCGGTGCGCATGTGCCAAAGGTTGTAAGCAATGCTGAATCACGGTGGTCAGCTGAACAAAATCAAATCGCAATATCCTGATGTCGACGTAGACTGGCTGGATTTATCCACGGGTATTGCTCCCTGGAGCTGGCCGGTAGACTATGTGCCGGTACACATATGGCAGCGTTTGCCCGAGTCTTCCGATGCCTTGTGTGCGGCCGCTGCCGAGTTCTATGGCTGTAATGCCGACAGCATTATGGCCGTGGCTGGCAGTCAGGTTGCCATTGAACTGTTGCCTGAATGTTTGAAGGGGCATTCGAAAGAATCCAAAACGGTAGCTATCCCTTATTGGGGATACGGCGAGCATGCCCGCTGCTGGTCTCGTGCCGGGTTTAATATCGTTTATTACCGCACGACCCGTGAAGTGGATTTTTTGCTGGAAACCGGCCGCGTACATCACGTGCTTGCAATCAATCCCAACAATCCCAGTGCTGATGACATAACCATTGCTCAGTTACAGAGCTGGCAGCAACGTTTATTCGCCAGAGATGGGTATCTTGTTGTGGATGAGGCTTTTGCTGATGCCTCTCAACAGGGTAACAGTGCACTGACATTGGGTGTTCGGGAAAATCTGGTGGTGTTGCGGTCGGTTGGCAAGTTTTTTGGCATGGCTGGCTTGCGTCTTGGTTTTGTGATTACCGGCGATCGCCTGAGAAGCCAGTTGCAACAGCGATTGATTTTGTGGGGCGTGTCTAATCCAGCTCAGTGGTTAGGTGAGCGAATGCTCAAGGATCACGACTGGCAGTGTCTTCAGCGTCACCGAATCAACTATTACTGTGAACGGTTGACCAATCTGGTACAGGATAAATTGGAAAATGAAGCTGACCTGCAAATCAAAACCGGTCCGTTGTTCGTTTCGTTGTTTGGTGAGGATTCACGCCTGAACAAGATGTTTGATTTTCTTGCACACCGTGGCATTTTGGTGCGTGTTTTTGCTCCGCAAGAGCAAGTCCGCTGCCTGAGAATTGGATTGACCAGTGATGCCGGCCTGCTGCGTCTTGCCATGGCCTTTGATCAATGGAATGAAGACGCACAGAATTCCGATCCGGAAGTCAACTTGAGGAAAGCCCCTTGAATCGTTTCAGGCAGTTTGATTTTTTTCCTGCATGGGGGTGGCTGACCAGTGTGCTTTTGCTCTCTTTCTTGGTGACTGGATATGCCCGGGCCGAAGACGGTGTCTCGGTAACCGACGACCTTGGCAATGTCATTACCCTCAAGCATCCTGCCAAACGAATTATTGCGCTGGCGCCACATATTGTGGAAGTCGTCTATGCCGTTGGCAGTGGCGATAAACTGATCGGGGCGGTTAACTACAGTGACTATCCACAAGCGGCCAAACAGATACCTCGGGTAGGCACGTACAAATCTTTTAGTACCGAAGCCATTTTGCGCTTGCAGCCGGATTTGGTACTGGCCTGGTATTCAGGTAATGGCCCGCAGCGGGTGGCGCACATTCAAGCGCTGGGTATTCCGGTGTATTTTACCGAACCTCGAAAGCTGGGAGATATCGGCGAGTCGATGGAAAAGATCGGTGTACTGACGGGCTCGGATATTGCCAGACAGGAGCGACAAAAATTCGATTCGACGCTGGCAGAACTGGCCAAAACTTATTCGGGGCGCGAACCGGTGAGTGTGTTTTACCAGGTTTGGAATGATCCTCTGCAAACACTCAATGGTGACCACTTGATCAGCGATGTGATTCGTTTGTGCGGGGGGCGCAATGTGTTTTCAACAGCGCAAACCCTGTCACCGCAGGTCAGTGTGGAATCCGTATTACGGGTTAATCCTCAGGTGATCGTCGCCAGCGGCATGGGTGAGGCCCGCCCGGAATGGCTGGATGACTGGCGCCGCTGGCCCAGTCTGCAGGCTGTCAGCAATGAGCAATTAAAGTTTATTCCACCGGATATTATCCAGCGCAATACGCCGAGAGTCCTGCAGGGAACTCAAATCATGTGCAAACATCTGCAGGCGGCGCGTGATTTTTATTATCCGTAATGCCATGGTCTTGGCAGGCCGTGGTGAAATTGAGAGTGGTGGGTATGACCGAACAATTTGAGTTTGATCCGGCAGCGAAAGAGGGCGTGTATAAAGCGATCTTCGAGCGTCGCGATATGAGGCACTTTCGCAATGACCCGATCGACGAGCAATTGATCGAGCGTTTATTGCATGCCGCCCACAGTGCTCCCAGTGTTGGATTGATGCAACCGTGGCGGATTGTTCGTGTCCTGCGTCCGGATCTGCGAGGGTTGTTGCATCAGGTTGTCGAGCGGGAAAGGATCAAGACTGCTGAGGCGATGGGGGAGCGCTCGGATGAGTTTATGCAGCTCAAAGTTCAGGGCATTCTCGATTGTGGCGAAGTCTGGGTCGTGACGTTGATGGAGCAGCGGGAGCGACACGTTTTTGGCCGGCGAACGCTGCCTGATATGGATTTGGCCTCCGCGTCCTGCGCGATACAAAATATCTGGCTGGCGGCTCGCGCAGAGGGGCTGGGCATGGGCTGGGTGTCCATTTTTGATCCGCAGGATGTCCGTGATGTCCTCTCCATTCCTGAAGGCGCTGAGCCGATCGGAATACTGTGTCTGGGACACGTCGATGAATTTTACGATCAACCCATGCTGATAAAAGAGGGCTGGGCCAGCCGCGGTAAATTAACCGACTATGTCATGTGCGATACCTGGGAGCCGGATAAGGCTGCCAGGGCTCAGCAACAGTGGGATGATCAACTGTGAGTTTAAGCGTGAACAAACTGTCAAAAAAGCAAACCCTGATGGTACAGGGCACAACCTCCGATGCCGGTAAAAGTACTTTGGTGACTGCGTTGTGCCGCATTTTCGCCCGGAAAAACATGTCAGTGGTGCCATTTAAGCCGCAAAATATGGCGCTCAACAGTGCGGTCACTGTCGATGGCGGGGAAATCGGGCGCGCTCAGGCGGTACAGGCTTTTGCAGCAGGACTTGAGCCACATACGGATATGAATCCCGTGCTGCTCAAGCCCAACAGCGATACCGGTGCTCAGGTCATTGTCCACGGAAAAGCCGTGACGAACATGGAGGCGGCGGTATACCACGACTATAAAACCGTAGCCATGGCGGCGGTCATGGAGTCGCATCAGCGTTTGTGTGACCAGTACCAATATGTGTTTGTCGAAGGCGCCGGCAGTCCGGCAGAGATCAATTTGCGCGATCGGGATATTGCCAACATGGGATTTGCCGAGGAAGCCGATTGCCCGGTCATCTTGATTGCCGATATTGATAAAGGCGGAGTGTTTGCGCATCTGGTGGGCACGCTGGAATTATTGTCGCCTTCAGAGCAGGCCCGGGTGGCCGGTTTTGTGATCAACCGGTTTCGCGGTGATATCGGTTTGCTGGAATCGGGTCTGACATGGTTGGAGCAACGAACAGGCAAGCCCGTGCTGGCGGTCTTGCCCTACCTGAAAGGCTTTCATCTGGAAGCGGAAGATGCATTGACCGCAAACACTGAAGCCAGCGACGCCTACCAGCAACAAAAACTTACCGTGGTTGTACCGGCGTTGCCGCGTATCAGTAATCACACGGATTTTGATGCTCTGCGATTACACCCGCAGGTTGAGTTTCATTTTGTCGGACCCGATCAGGCAATACCGCCAGCGGATTTAATCGTACTGCCGGGCAGTAAAAGTGTGATTGCCGATTTGAAATTTCTGCAGCAACAGGGCTGGCCCGAAGCCATTGCGCGTCATCTGCGCTATGGTGGCAAATTGATGGGCATCTGTGGCGGTTATCAAATGCTGGGTGAGAAAATTCACGATCCCGAGGGCATTGAAGGCGAGCCGGAAAGCCTTGATGGCCTGGGTTGGTTGTCCATGGAGACCCGCCTGTTTCCCAGCAAGCAGCTGGTCAATCGCGCCGGGGTGTTGTTTGATGGAATCACGCCCGTCAGCGGTTATGAAATTCATGCCGGCGTGACAACAGGCGAAGCGTTGAAAACCCCGGCGGTGTATCTGGAGGCGGCCACGGATACCCGGCAGCCCGATGGCGCCATCAATCAGGACAACACCATTTATGGAACCTATCTGCACGGTCTGTTTGACCAGCAGGGAGCGCTGGAAAAACTGCTGCAGTGGGCGGGTTTGAATGTAGTAGAACAGTTTGATTATGAGGCGCTGAGAGAAAGGGAGGTGCAGCGTCTGAGTGACTCGGTCGAAGAGGCCATGGACTGGTCGCGCTGGAATCAGGTATTGCCGGATTTTCTGTATAATGACTGATCTTTCAATGTGAGGGCAGGCTATGCAAATCGGATTGGTTATTGTCGGAGATGAAATTCTCTCGGGGCGTCGCAAAGATCAGCACCTGTCAAAAATTGTGGAAATACTGAATCAGCGCGATCTGTGTCTGAGCTGGGCCAGAGTCCTCGGTGACGACATGGATGAATTGATTGAGTGTTACCAGCAAAGTTTTTCCAAGGGGCATCTGGTGCTCAGTACCGGCGGCATCGGGGCGACACCCGACGACTTGACCCGCGAAGCCGTTGCCAGGGCGCTGGGCACCGTCACTGAACGACACCCGGAAGGTGTGGCCCTGCTGGAAGAGTTCGCCCGCAGCACCGGACGTGAATTGACCGATACACGCTATCGGCTGGTGGAGTTCCCTCGCGGGTCAACGATTATCCCAAACCCTGTTAACCGTATTCCCGGGTTCAGTATTCAGCATCATCATTTTGTGCCCGGTTTCCCGCAAATGGCCTGGCCCATGCTGGAATGGGTGCTGGATACTCAATATCCCGATATTGCCGATCACAACTACCGTGAATACTCAGTGATGCTGCAGGGTGCCAATGAGAGTGCGATTATCCCGCTGATGGAAAAGCTGCTCGCGGATCACCCTGAATTGAAGGTTTTCAGTCTGCCAATCATGGGGGATCAGCCTCGAATCGAGCTGGGTGTTAAGGGACCGCAACTGGTGGCCAAAAATGCTTACACAGCGATGAAACAGGGACTGCAGGAGCTGGAAATCCGGTGGGAGAGGAATGACTGAACTGCAAATCATTAAGGCACCGTGAGCTGTTTGCGTCAGACGTTTACAAGACAGGCAATTAACACCGCGGCTTCCATCACTTCAATCAGTGCGCCGCTGGTATCACCGGTGGCGCCATCCAGTCGTTTAATCATCAGCGCTCTCAAACCGGCAAACAGGATCGCGACCAGCGCCATCAGAATCAGTGTCTGGGGCAAGGGCAGTATTGCCGCTGCCAGAATCCAGGATAACCCCACGCTGAGCCGCATACGCTGCCGAGAGGCGTGTTTGAGAAAATCCTCAGCGATGCCTTTGTGACTGACATAGGGGGTCGTGAGTAACAGCAGCAGACTCATTGCTCTCGACAATACCGGCGCCAGACACAGAGCCCACCAGTGTTGCTGTTCAATCAATTCGCTTAACGCAGAGTATTTCAGCAGCAGCAGGCAGCCGATGATAACCACCGCCGCACTGCCGCTGCGAGGGTCTTTCATGATCTCCAGTGTGCGCTCTTTGTCGCCGCCGGCGAGCCAGCCGTCGGCACTGTCACCGAGTCCATCGAGATGCAGGCCTCCGGTAACTAAGACCCAGAGAATGACGACAATGGCGGCGATCACTCCTGCCGGCAGAACAGGCGCCAGTACCATTGCGGTCAGCGTCAGCAGAGCACCAATGACCAGCCCCACCAGAGGGAACAGCGGAAACGCGCGACCAGAATCGGCCGGCTCGTAGCAGTCCAGTTTCGGCATGGGCAAACGGGTCAAAAATAAAAACGCAGTGATGAGTGCGCGGCCGGTTCGGGAAGAGGTCAGAGAGCTCATAAGCTTATGCTGCAGGGTTGATTGATGTCTGTGGGCAGTGGTTGATGGCGGGTCAGTTGTATCCAGTCGTCATAGCCGGGCTTGTGGTAAATCTGAATCTGGGTCATGCAGGCATGGGGTACGGACAGTCGTGACAGGCTGTCCAGGGGAATTTTCAGGCAGTGACCAAGAATGCTGCGAATCACTCCGCCGTGACAGATTATTAAACAGTGTTGATTGGTTTCTGATTGGATCAGGGATTCAAAAGCCGACACGACTCTCTGGTTAAAGTCGTGTAATGGCTCGCCATTGGGCGGTGTTTGTTCAGCTGGATTACTCCAGAAACGGGCCAGTTCATCAGGAAAATCCCGTTCGATACTCTCGATCAATCGACCGTCCCAATCGCCGAAATCAATTTCCCGCAGCGCATCATTGATTTCAGACGGCAGCTTAAGAAACTCTGCCAATTGTTCAGAAAAAATCCGGCATCGCTTTAACGGCGAGCTGATGATTTTGTCCCAGTTGTGGTTAACTTCGGTGAGAGGCGCGTGCCAGTGTTGAACCGCCTGATTCATTTGGTGCCAGCCACATTCATTCAGTGGGGAATCGGTTCGGCCACGAAAAATCGCCTGACTGTCGAAATTTTTGTGGCCATCTTCCATCTTGTCCTGACACTCTCCGTGGCGGAGAAAATCCAGGGTGGTGACGGATTGTTGTTTGTCTGTGCTCATGATTTGCTGTCGACGCCGGCACTGTCAAAGGTGGCCATCTGGTTGTGAAGGTCACAAGCCAGCCGTAACAGCGGTACAGCCGCAGCGGCGCCGCTGCCTTCTCCCAAACGCAAACCGAGATCAAGTAATGGTTGCTGATCAAAGCTGTCGAGCACACTGCGATGACCGGGTTCCGCCGACTGATGAGATACCAGCAACCAGGGTTTAATGGTCGGATTGATGGCCATGGCGTAGAGTGCCGCCACACTGCAAATAAAACCATCAACCAGTACCGGGAGGCCAATTTGTCCGGCGGCTATGTAAGCGCCGGTTAGTGCGGCAATTTCAAAACCGCCCAGATATTGCAGGTTTTTCAACGGTTGTTGGGACGTTGCATTAAAGACATCCAGTGCGCGATGAATCACTGAGGACTTGTGAATTTGTCCGGCGTTGTCCAGACCGGTACCCGGTCCGACAATTTCAGCGGCGTGTTTTTTCAGATAGGCGCAAGCCAGTGCTGTAGCGGATGTAGTATTGGCGATACCCATCTCACCACCAATCCATAGTTGCGCGCCGTTCTGCTGGGCATTCAGTAATGTCTTCTGACCGATACTCAGCGCCCGTTGCAATTGATCGGATGACATGGCGGCTTTTTGGGTAAAATTGGCGGTGCCGGCGGCAATACGCTGATCCGACACACCTTCCAGCTCCGGCAGTTCATCCACGGTGCCGACGTTGATAACACCCAATTGCGCACCCAGAGATTTGGCCAGCACTGAAATGGCTGCACCGCCGCTGGAAAAGTTGTGCACCATTTGACCGGTGACCGCTTGAGGGAACGCGGAAACACCTTCGGCGGCCACACCGTGATCGGCGGCGAAAATAGTAATGCTGACATTATCGCAGCAGGGTTGGTCACTGGCCTGCAGACTCGCCAGTGTGACCGCCAGAGTTTCCAGTTGCCCCATTGAACCCGCTGGTTTGGTGAGTTGCGCCTGACGTTGTTCGGCGTTCCGTCGATGCGTTTCGCTGGGTGTGGCTGCGGGCTCGTGATACCAACTCATGTGAGGCTCCAGTGTGTTTGTCGAGTAAGCGTTTAATAGTATGAGCGTTCAAGAATGCTCTGGAACGCAAAAATCAAGGCAGTTGTTCGCAGGTATTCAGTGCACTTCCCTTAACGACCAGCGGGCAGCCGGCGGCGGTAAAAATCACCCGTTCGCACACTCGTGCCGAAGCCTGGTTGAGAAAACCGGCTTCATCCACAAAGCGGCGGTTAAGTTCACCGAGAGGGACGATCCCCATGCCTACTTCATTGCTGACCAGTATGATCGGCGTGGGTATTTCTTCCAGTGCCAGCAGGAAGTCATGCTTTTGCTGCTCCCAGAAGCCGGCAGTTTTCTCTTCGGCCATCAGGCAGTTGGTCAGCCACAGCGTCAGGCAATCCACCATGATCGCGTCATAATCGGATGCGCACTGCCGAAGGCGGGTGCCCAAGTGAACAGGCTCTTCCAGTGTGTGCCATGCTGAAGGACGCTGCTGACGATGATGGGCCACTCGGGCTGTCATCTCCGCATCGTGGTATTGATTGTCTGCAGTTGCAATGTAGGCGATGGTGTTGCCGTACAGTCCTGTCAGATGTTCCGCTAACCGGCTTTTTCCGGATCGGGCGCCGCCAAAAACAAGTTGTTTCATAAGAGCAAGAATCGTGTGGTGGAAAGAGGTCTTGTACCTGCTGATCGCGTTCTATTGTAAAGCATCGTGCTGATATTTTCAGAGTACAGGTACGGGTTATTCCTGTTCAATGGGCTGTTTTCTGCCCTCCAGCACGGTCCCCCAGATGGGGATGTCTTTCAGCTCTTCAATGGCAATGTCGTAAGGGTCTTGTTCAAGTACGGTGAAGTCAGCTTTTTTACCAATTTCCAGCGATCCGATGGTCTTCTCCATTTGCAGTTGGCTGGCGGCATTAATGGTGATGGCTCTGAGTGCGTTATCCAGACTGATTCGCTCATCGGGTCCTGCAATGCGTCCTGATGCAGTCAGGCGTGTAGCGGCTGCCCAGGCCAGCAACAAGGGCTGAGCGGGCGCCATGGTGAAATCCGAATGGAATGAAATTGGGACGCCTGCATCTACCACAGATTTGAGCGGTACCATGTGGTTGGCCCGCTCGGGACCAAGGCCCACTTCAGCGTACTTGTCTGCCAGAGCCCAAAGATAGTAGGGGTTGGCGGAAACCCGCACACCCAGATTGGCCATACGTTGTGCCTGTTCTGGGCGGGCGTAAGCCAGATGATGAATGGTGGTGCGGTGGTCGAGACGGGGAAATGCCTGTTGCAGTTTCTCAACGATGTTCAGTGTGACTTCCAGTCCGAGATCGCCATTGACATGAATATGGATCTGGAAACCGTCATTCCAGTACAGGCGCATGGCCGCTTCGAGTTGTTCCGGTGGCATTAACCACTCGCCGTGATGACCGTCGAGATAGCCTTCGCTCATCTGCATGAGTTGCGAGTAGGCGGCACCATCCGCAAACAGCTTGACTTGTTTGGGTAAAAAGACGGCTTTGTCAGTGCTCTTTTCCGGCAGCGTTTTGATAAAGGTCTTTGCTTGCTCATGGCCCATGCTGGCGCCAAGTCCTTTGCCGTCAGCCAGCATCATAAACCGAAACGGACTGGCGTCGCGGTTCCAGTTGGAGGCACGAATGGTCAACCACTCTTTATCAAAATCGATACTGCCAAAGGCTCCGTCCGAGACGGTGGTAATGCCGCCAGCGTGAATAATATCTCTGGCCTGACTCATGGCGCCCAGATAGCGAAAAGGGCCTGTGAGTAACGGCATGATGTGTGGTGCCAGCTCAATAAACAGGCCGTTCTCATAAAAGTGGCCTGTCGCGAAGTTCACCTGCGAGTGTTGTGGATCTTTCAGTGCCAGCTCGTTGATAGCAGCACTGTTGAGGATGATTTCGTGAAAAGATCGGTGCCAGATGGCAATCGGTCGATTACTGGAAATTTTATCAAGATCCTGACGTGTCAGCTGTCCGTGAAAATACTGGTGGTAACCCCATGTCCAGAGCCAGTCACCTCTATCCAGTTTTTGTTCAGCGGCGGTCAGCCGCTCAATATAACCCTCGCGGCTTTGTACTCCCCTGGTGTGTTTGCCGGGCAGCTTCCAGTCGTGCGGGGTGATGAATTCCATCGGCAGGAGAATGCCTGCAAGGTAAGGGTGCAAGTGGGGCTCAATAAAGCCGGGCAAAACAGTTTTGCCATCAAACGTGGTGTCCACCCGTGGGTGTTTGTCGGCGACTGCGGCTTGTACGCTGGAGAGGTCGCCGACAGCGGCGATTTTTCCATCCACTACGGCAATGGCTTCTGCACGGGGCTGCTCCTGATTCATGGTGATGATAGTTTTGGCAGTGTAAATCGTCGCACTGTTGTCGCGACTGCAACCGCTTAAAAGGACAGTGGATAACAGAATATGCAATGCAATCAGGTGGGGTAAGCGAACAGAAGTGGGCATGGGCGTTTCCGGACAGAAGTAATCCCGACATTATACGTATTAGCCGGTACTTGTCTGCGATGCTTAAAAGCTGGTGTTTTCGCATCGAGTTCTGGTCAGACCATTACGGTAACAAGAGTTGCGCGACTCGTTGTTGCAGCCAGGGCACCACCTCGTCATCAAACCAGGGATGCTGTTGAAACCAGCGACGGTTGCGCGGTGAGGGGTGGGGCAGGGGTAATTGTTGGGGGATCAGATCACGCCAGTGCTCAACCCGTTCCGTCAGTGTCTTGTATGGATCAGACAGATAGTGTTTCTGGGCGTATTGCCCGATCAGCAGCGTCAGTTGAATGTTTGGCAGCTGCTCCAGTAACGGATTGTGCCAGCGAGGCGCGCACTCTTTTCGAGGCGGCAAATCACCGGACTTGCCTTTCCCGGGATAGCAAAACCCCATGGGCATTATTGCTACCTTGTGAGGATCGTAAAAGCGCTCTTTATCGAGATCCAGCCATTGTCGCAAGCGGTCACCGGATGGATCATTCCAGGGAATGCCTGATGCGTGAACCCGGGTTCCGGGAGCCTGACCAACGATCAACAGCTTGGCATCCGGATGAATCTGGATGACGGGATTGGCTCCCAGAGGCAAATCCGGTTCGCAGTGGCGACACTGTCGAACCTCACGCAACAGGATGTCTATAGTGGGTGAGGAAGCCATGGGATCGATCATCCGGGCTGGCGCCCATCAGGGCGCAGTACCAGGGGTTGGGTTCAGCAGGGACCGGATTAACTCCACCCCCTTTGGGTGGGCCAGCAATGGCAGTGGGTTGCCTGCCTGTAATTGACTCTGGATCTCCGGATCAAGCATCACGGCCTGAAATTCCGGACTGCTCTGCAGGTTCTGGCTGCGTTGCCAAAAGGTGGCCAGCAGGACCGCCAGACGAGGGTCGTCGGTTTCGTAATTCCTGAGTAATTTTTGTATGTCGGGATTTTTCTGCAATTGCTGGTATTCCGACAGTTGGGCAATTTCAGCCGGATTGCCGCGGTTAAGAACTCGCTGGTTGGCAGGGTTGTTCAGCAGGCTTTTGATGTCCTCATTCTGTCCCAGCCGCTTCAGGCTCTGCATGGTTTCCTGCGGATTGGTCATTAACATAAATGATGTTTGAACAATCAATTCGTCGGCCGTAATTGGAGGTGCCTGATTGGCGGCAGGGTCAGGGATGGCGGTTTGTTTCTGCGCGGCGCCACCAGAGCTGTCAGCCACCGGGGCGAAAGGATCGCCGCTGTACCCTTGAGTTTCGTTGGCTTGCGTCATGGAGCTGCCGCCTATCATCAAGCTGTAAAACCCGATAGTGACAATCAAAATAGCGATTGGTGTGCCAGAGGCCGCGGCTGAAAAGGTGCGACTCCCTGACTTTCGAGAAAATGACTGTGGCAGGTGCAAGTGGGCGGCTGTGGCCACACGTTGGATAACAAGGCTGACTAGAATTAACAGCGAGATAGCGAGAAGCAGTTCCGTCGATGGCGCCAGCAAAGCCGTGGCTGTATTCATAAAGGCTGTGTTCATAAGGATTGAGTCCATAAGCAGAAGTTCGAAAACCCAAGTCCGGAGCAATAAAGTTCAAATGAGTCCGCTTAATGTCTGGAGCAGGCACCAGTTTAATGCATGTCAGCGAGATAAAAAGTAATTCAGGGACATGAATTTGAAAAATGTGCGCAATTTCAGTCGCAGGGAATATGGCTTGATCACAGCGGTTGTGATTTTGAACTGCATTGATGAATCAGGCGACTGTTCCGAAATGGTGCGACCTTGAAGTGCGGTGGTGCGTCAGGATGCACTGTTTTGAGGCGTTTCGCAGGGGGTGGTTTTAGCAAGGTCTGCGGTTCACTGCTATGGTGCAAATGGGGCACGTAATTTGCTGTTACCAATTCACAAGGCCAGAGATTGGTCGCAAGGAGTCAGAGTCTGCAGCGTTTCAAATGCTCGCGGTGCTCTAAACAGAGGAGTATATGTGTATCGTGATCAATAAACCGATTCAATTGATCATTGTTTCCGATCTGGATGGGTCTTTGCTGGATCATCACGATTACAGTTTCGAACCTGCTCGGCCACTGCTTGAGCAGTTGGCTAAAGCGGATATCCCCGTTGTCCTGTGCACCAGTAAAACCCGTGCCGAAGTGCAGGCCTTGCGCAAAACCTTGCGTAATCATTCCCCTTTTATCGTTGAAAATGGCGCAGCGGTTTATTTGCCTAAAGTCCAGTTTCCCATCCAGCCTCAGGGCACAGAAGATGCCGGTGGCTATTGGCGCAAAGCTTTCTGTGAAAAGCGCGAGCACTGGCTGACTCTCTTGGAAGAAGCCAAAACCCACTTTATCGGCAAGTTTGATCACTTTGCGGCCATGTCAGAGGCGAGAGTCGCAGAGCTTACCGGGCTTCCTCTGGGGCAAGCCGCTCAGGCGAAGGCCCGCGAATTTGGTGAACCGCTGCAGTGGTTGGGAACCGACGAGGAGCTGATCGCCTTCACTCAATGGTTTCAGGAGCGTGGTGCCTGCATTCTCAGCGGAGGTCGTTTTGTTCATGTGGCCGGCGATGCCGATAAAGGAAGGGCAATGGCCTGGCTGGTCAATGAATATCGTGAGCAAGGTGAGCAGATTCTTCACTCGCAGCAAAAACAGATCAAAGCGCAGCACCATCACCCGAGATTCCTGCAGCAAATTCAGGATCAATTCGAATCCTTATTTCAGCAGCACAGAGCGTGTCAGGTGAAATCCCTGGCACTGGGAGACAGCCAGAATGATGTGGCGATGCTGGAGGCTTCTGATCTGGCGGTAGTGATTCGTTCACCGGTACACGAACCGCCGAAGCTTAAGCGGCAAAAAGGCGTACTGATCTCAGAGAAAGAGGGCCCGGCCGGATGGGCTGAAGGTGTCAGACACTGGTTGTCGGACCTGAAACTTGAACAGCAAGTAATGGCGGGTGACTCACTCTCCAGACAGGCCAGGTAATCCGGATGTTAATCGGATAGAGTTTTTTTGAATTGAATCGTTGATCAAAAAATTGACGAACCCCATACAATATTAACTAAAGGGAAAGCATCGTGGCTGACTTTTATCAGAACGGCATTGTGACCACTCTACATAATCTATCTCATCGTCCTTTAAAAGAGCTGGAGGATGAATTGCGAGGGTTCTGCCGGACCAGACCTATGTCGTTGATCCTGCCTTCTTTATTTTCTGAATTGGAAGGTGAGGCGCTGCCAAATATTGTTAAAGAATTGAATGGTGCTGATTACCTGTCTGAAATTGTGATTGGGCTTGATCGCGCTGATCAGGCGCAGTATGAATATGCGTTAAAGTTTTTTGGTGAGTTGCCTCAGCACCATCGTATTTTGTGGAATGACGGTCCTCGATTACAGGCACTGGATGCTGAACTGCAACAGTTGGGCCTGGCTCCTAAAGAGTTGGGCAAAGGTCGTAACGTCTGGTACTGCATGGGCTATACGCTGGCCTCTGGTCGATCAGAGTCGGTGGCTCTGCACGACTGCGATATCGTCACCTATAACCGGGAGCTGCTGGCCCGCTTGATTTATCCGGTGGCTAACCCTCGGTTTAACTATGAGTTCTGTAAGGGTTTTTATGCGCGGGTAGCGGATGGAAAGATTAACGGTCGTGTCTGTCGTCTGTTGGTCACGCCGTTGCTCAGGGCGCTGAAGAAAATCTTTGGCGAGTTGGAATATCTGCAGTATATGGACAGCTACCGCTATTCTCTGGCCGGTGAGTTTTCTTTCCGCAAGGATGTGCTCAATGATATTCGAATCCCCAGTGATTGGGGATTGGAAATCGGTGTGCTTTCCGAAATGCACCGCAACTATGCCAATAACCGTCTGTGTCAGGTGGATATTGCCGATGTCTACGATCACAAGCATCAGGACCTGTCCTACGATAACGAAATGGGCGGGCTGTCGAAAATGTCCATCGATATTGCCAAGGCGCTGTTTCGCAAACTGGCGACACAGGGCAAGACATTTAATACGGAAACGTTCCGCTCCATTAAAGCGACTTACTTCCGTATCGCTCTGGATTTTATTGAAACCTACCATAACGACGCCGTCATGAACGGTTTAACCCTGGATATTCACCAGGAAGAGAAAGCCGTGGAGCTTTTTGCCCAAAATATTATGAAAGCCGGTGAGGCATTTCTGGAGCGTCCGATGGAAACCCCGTTTATTCCCAGCTGGAACCGGGTGATCAGTGCAATGCCGGATGTGCTGGAGCGCTTGCATCAGGCCGTTGAAGAAGATAACAAGGAGTTTGGTTCGTTATGATAGAAACGGTCACTATCGATAATTCGTTGCCTGCACGGTTGACTCACCTGCTGGAATGCATCTATCACGAAACACCGTTGACGGTATCGTTTGAACAGCTGGCCCATGAATTGTTGAAGCTCATGAGGCTGGATGCCGAAGAAGACACGGCGCCGCCACCACATTACAATCCGTGGAGTCAGGAAGACGTTATTCTGATTACCTATGGTGACAGCTTTATACCGACAGAGGGGGTGAAAGAAAAACCCCTTCAGGTTTTGAAACACTTCCTGGACGAACACTGTGAAGGCATTATCAACAGTGTTCATATCCTGCCTTTTTTCCCGTTCAGTTCGGATGACGGATTTGCGGTTATCGACTTTTCCAGTGTAAACGAAGGCCTCGGCAACTGGAGTCACATCTACGATATTTCACAAAAGTATCGTCTGATGGGCGATCTGGTCATCAACCACTGTTCGAGTCGCAGTCTTTGGTTTCAGAATTTCATCAAGGGCGAAGGCCCCGGTCATGACTATTTCTATACGGCTTCGCCCAGCGACGATTTGCGCGAAGTCGTGCGTCCCCGTACCAGTGATTTACTGAAAGAGGTCGAGACGGAAAGAGGCACCCAGTATGTGTGGTGTACTTTCAGTCATGATCAGGTGGATTTTAATTTTGCCAATCCCGAGGTGCTGAAGCAGTTTGTTTCGATCATTCGGCAGTATCTGGATATGGGAGTGAGAATCTTCCGTCTGGATGCGGTGGCGTTTTTGTGGAAAAAAATTGGTACTACCTGCATCAATCTTGAAGAGACCCATTTGGTGGTGAGGCTGTTGCGCTTGCTGATTGAAAACGCAGAGAGCGAAGCGGTAATTATCACTGAAACCAATATTCCCAATCGAGAGAATCTGTCGTATTTCGGCAACGCCAATGAAGCTCATTGTGTCTACAACTTTTCACTGCCGCCCCTATTGGTCAACACACTGGTTACCGGAAATTGTCATTATCTGAAAATGTGGATGATGAGCATGCCGCCGGCGCAAAACGGCACGACTTATTTTAATTTTATCGCCTCTCACGACGGTATCGGTTTGCGACCTGTTGAGGGGTTGCTCAGCGATGAAGAAACCGACAGCCTGATTAAAACCATGCAGGAGTTTGGTGGTCGGGTTTCCTGGCGGGCGCTGGACAGTGGTGAGGTCCGTCCTTACGAAATCAATATTGCCCTGTACGATGCGCTGCAGGGAACAGTGAAGGGTGCCGATGACTTAGGATTCCAGCGTTTTATTTGTGCCCACGCCATCATGTTGGCGCTGGAAGGTATTCCCGGAATCTACGTGCACAGTATGCTGGGCACCCATAACGACTATGAGCGGATGGAAAACAGTGGTCACAGTCGTTCGATCAATCGTCACCAGTGGCACTGGGATAAAATCGAGGCAGAGTTGAATACAGAAGACAGCTCCCACGCCAGAGTCTTTAAGGCGCTGAAAAAGCTGTTAAAAATACGCCAGAAGCAGACCGCATTCCACCCTAATGCGACACAGTTTACCCTGCATCTGGGTGAGGCGATTTTCGGTTTCTGGCGTCAATCACGGGATCGGACTCAGAGTATCTTTTGCATTTCCAATGTCAGTGATCAACCACAGCCGTTACAGTTGTCCGATATCAATCTGATCGTCACCGACTCCTGGATGGACCTGATCAGTGGGGAGCAATTGCCCGAGGGGGATGCGGTACTCATGATGGAGCCCTATCAGACCCTTTGGATCACCAACCGAGCCGGTTAAAAATACTAATCCCCAAAGGCAGGGATGCCTATTCCTCAGCGTCGCGAATACGTTCGAGGCGCTCCTGCTCTTCGGCGAAGGCGGCTTTAATCTCTTCCAGGACCGAATCCACATCGGCAGAGCCTTCGGGGTCCTCGAAGTGGCCGCTGAGCTGAAGATCGGGATGCAGCTCACCGTCTTCGTAGAGTGACCAGATTTCTTCCGCGTAGCGGGTTTCCAGCAAATCGGGTGCAAACTGCCCGTAGTATTGGGTGATGTTGTCAACATCGCGTTCCAGCATGGCTTCGGCGTTGTTATTGGCGGCGGCGTTGACCGCCTGAGGCAGATCAATAATTACGGGACCGTAGTCATCCACCAGCACGTTAAACTCCGACAGATCCCCGTGCACGATCCCTGCGCACAACATGCGCATGACGTATTGCATCATTACCGCGTGATCTTCCCGGGCTTGTTCGGCGGACATGGTGACATCATTGAGGCGAGGGGCGACTTCTCCCTCGTCATTGGTGATCAGTTCCATCAGCAGCACCCCGTCAAAACAGCCATAGGGTTTGGGAACCCGCACTCCGGCGGCATCGACTTTGTAGAGCGCGTCCACCTCGGCATTTTGCCACACTTCTTCCTGTTGCTTGCGGCCGAATTTAGAGCCTTTTTCCATGGCTCTGGCGCGGCGGCTGTTGCGCACCTTGCGGCCTTCCTGATACTGCACGGCCTTTTTAAAACTGCGTTTGGCGGCTTCTTTATAGACTTTGGCGCAGCGTATCTCGCTGCCACTGCGGACAGTGTAAACCGTCGCTTCCTTGCCGCTCATCAGTTGGCTGAGGACTTCGTCGACTAGCCCGTCTTCTATGAGTGGAAGGATTCGTTTTGGTGTTTTCATGCTGTCGTTTTCCTGCGCGGCCTTAGGGTTGAATGGCCGCACAGCAGGAAACAGGATTTCTGTTGATGTTTCAATAGGTTGGGCATATTGTCTTATTCTACTTCTGTTTTTTGCCGGGGCTGTTGGAAACGCCATGACTCATGAGGAACATCATCGATCGCATCGCGCAGGCTGGTTGCGTGCAGCCGTACTCGGCGCCAACGATGGCATAGTATCTACTGCCAGTTTAATCATCGGGGTGGCTTCCGCCAACACATCTCAGGAAAACATTTTGCTGGCGGGGGTGGCCAGTCTGGTGGCTGGCGCCATGTCCATAGCCGCCGGAGAATATGTATCCGTCAGTTCACAGGCGGATATCGAGAGCGCCGATCTGAAACTGGAGAAAAAGTCTCTGGATACTGACTTTCACGCTGAGCAGGAAGAGCTGGCCGATATCTACGTGGATCGCGGGGTTGAGCCGGCACTGGCGACAGAGGTGGCGAAACAGCTGATGGCTCGGGATGCTCTGGGCGCTCATGCCCGTGATGAAATCGGTATTTCAGACGTCGTCTCGGCCCAGCCTGTGCAGGCGGCGGTGTCTTCAGCGTTTACCTTTGTGGTGGGTGCGGCCTTGCCGCTGTTGATTGCTTGGGCTATACCGGGAGAGCATCAGATTCTGTCGGTAGCCATTGCTTCTCTGGTTTTCCTGGGGGTGCTGGGTGGGCTGGCGGCCAGAGTGGGAGGCGCACCGGTGGTCAAGGGGGTGACGCGAGTGACCTTCTGGGGGGTATTTGCCATGGTGGTCACTGCCGCAGCGGGTCATCTGTTCGGGGTGGCGGTTTGATTCCAGAGGCTCTTGCTAACTAACCTACCAGTAGGTTAGTATCCGTTTCCATGCAAAGACGACTGAAAAACCGCAAAGAGCAGATTCTTGATCTTGCGCTGGAACTGTTACAGACCCACGGGTTTGAAAGCTTCAGCTATCAGGATTTGTCTCGTGAGCTGGGTATCACCAAGGCCAGTATCCATCACCACTTTCCGAAAAAAGCGGATTTGGGGGTAGCGCTGTGCGAGGTGATTCAGCAGTGGCATGAACGGGAATTTTCCCGAGCCCGCAACTTTACCGGCTCGGCCATGGAAAAGCTCGATATGTACGTCAAGGGCACGTTGAAGTACGCCTGTGGCGATAAAAAGATTTGCCCTCTGAGCAGTCTGCAGGCGGATATCGCTTCACTTCCTGAGGCCATGCGCCCCGCGCTTAAGCGGATGGATGATCACGAGCTGGATTTTATTGCCGAGTTGCTGGAAGAGGGACGAGTCAATGGTGAGTTCAGTTTTTCCGGTGAGGCCCGCAGTCAGGCAATCCTGTTCGTGCTGACCTGCAAAGGCGCTTTGCAGTATTCACGTGTTCATGGCAGCAGCGTCTATGATGCGGCTATGGCGCAAATGAAAGCCTTGTTGTTAGGGCAAGTTTCTGAGTTGGGCCAGTCAACTGACCCTGCGGCCACTTCTGGCATTGATCAATCTGCAAGACAGTAATCGTTTCGAAGAGGAGCAGGGCTTCTTTTCTTGCGGGTTACTTTTAAATTGTTAACCATCCTACTGGTAGGTAGGACGGTGTAATGTTCAACTTCACACTGAGATCACGGAGTTTTCTGATGACTACAGCCAACAGCCTTTTTAAGCCATTTTCCCTGGGTTCCATGGAATTGCCTAACCGGATTGCCATGGCGCCTATGACGCGCTCGTTTTCCCCAAATAATGTGCCGAATGACAAGGTGGTTGAATACTATCGCCGTCGCGCTGCGGGCGGTGTCGGACTGATTATTACCGAGGGAACCTGTATCGGGCACAAGGCCGCTTCCGGTTATCCTGATGTTCCGTTGATAGCTGGCGAAGAGGCGTTGGCGGGCTGGAAAAAAGTGGTGGATGCTGTTCACGCCGAAGGGGGAAAAATTGCCCCGCAGTTATGGCATGTAGGCGCGATTCGCAAGCCGGGTGTTGAGCCTGGTGGTGATCTGCCGGGGTATGGTCCTTCCGGTATGGCGGTTCCGGGTAAGGTAACCGGTCATGAAATGACAAAAGAAGACATTGATGAGGTGGTTGCAGCATTTGCTCAGGCGGCCAAGGATGCCAAAGCGGTCGGCTTTGATGCCGTCGAGATTCATGCTGCTCACGGTTACCTGATCGATCAGTTTTTCTGGGAAGGCACCAATCAGCGCACTGATGAGTACGGTGGTGATCTGGCTCAGCGTTCGCGTTTTGCCATTGAAATTGTCCAGGCCATTCGCGAAGCCGTCGGTCCTGATTTTCCGATTATTCTGCGCTGGTCCCAGTGGAAGCAGCAGGATTACACGGCGCGACTGGTTGAAACTCCCGAAGAACTGGATGCGTTTCTTAAGCCTTTGAGCGATGCCGGTGTCGATATTTTCCATTGTTCTACCCGTCGCTTCTGGGAGCCGGAGTTTGACGGCAGTGATCTGAATCTGGCCGGCTGGACACGCAAACTGACTGGTAAACCCTGTATTACAGTAGGCAGCGTCGGTCTTAGCAATGAGTTTTTGCCCAAGCCCGGTGAGGCGTCTTTCCAGGCGGCAGAGCCTGCCAGTCTCGATAACCTGTTGCAGCGTATGGACAATGACGAGTTTGATCTGGTGGCTGTTGGGCGTGCATTAATTGCCAACCCAAGCTGGGCTAACATGGTAAAAGAAGGTCGACTGGAAGAACTTAAGGCTTATGAGCAGGCAGCTTTGACCTCTCTGGATTGATTGAGCCTGTCCATCGTCCTTAAAAACGCCAGCGCAGCTTTGCAGCGCTGGCGTTTTTGCATTGGGTCTAAAGAGAGATGTGGTATTAGTGTTGTACCCAATCACTCGGACTTGTTACCATGCGCGCCGTTCCAACGGGCTTCCCGGCCCGGATTACTCCTTCTAATAAGCGTTGTTGAAAGTTCCGAGTTATGAAAAAGCATATTGCTGTGCGCCTGAAATCCTATTATCACGGAGAGACCGGGTTTCAATACAATGGTGCAAGTGTGGTGAATTCGGCGTTGGAAAAACGCGATCCAGCACTCAAAAATATCACGGAAGAGTTACACAATCAGGGTTTGGCTTTCGATATTGATGGCTGTAGTCTTTACTGGTTTCAAATCGAAGACGATAAGACCTGTGATTTCTACAATCACTTTAATGAAGTGGAAGTGGTGTTTGAAAGTGATTGGTTTGACAGCCAGAAAGCGCGTATCCGCGGAATGGCCGGTAAAATGTATTACGATGCCTGTGCGGAAATAGCCAGGAATGTCACTTTGAAAGATCAGTCCCGGCCAATCAACTATTCACTGCCAACCCAGGTCGCCTGACCTGGGTTCTGGGTCATTCTTAATTGTCAGAGTCCTGACTTAAAAGGTAAACCGCCAGGTCATGCCGCTGGGTTTCACTCAGGTCATATTGTGGCATGGGTGGGTTAGGGCTCAGGAAATACGCTGTCAGGGTATCGAGTGTGTAGCGGCGATGCAGCTGCTGCAGTTTCTTGCCCGACGGATTGCCTTCTCCGTTAAGCAAGTGACAACTGGCGCAGGCATTCAGGGCATAAATGGCCTCGCCCTGTTTGTGAGACTCCTCAATCTCTGCAGCAGAAAGCGCATCCCATTGGGGGTCTTCCAGCGGTGTCTGGCTGCTATCGTCCAGAGTGTTTTGTTCCTTGCCATAGCAAACGCGGTAAATGGTTCCTGAGTAGTCGTCAGAGATGTACAGACATTGGTCTGGTCCCTCGGCGATGTCTACAGGTCGACCGATAATGCTGCCGTCACTTTCAAATCCGGTCATAAAGTCCTGGCTGTGAATCTTGCCATCCGGGGTCCAGTGTAAAGAGACTACCTTGTAACCATCGGGTGTACTGCGGTTCCATGAGCCGTGCAGGGCAACCAGGGCGCTGTTGTCATAGCCAGCCGGCATCTTGGCCTGACGGATAAAGCGGATTCCCAATGGGGCGTTGTGAGGACGGAAGCCAAACGCGGGTGGGACAGCATAATCCAGCAGGCTTTCTCTTCCTTCACCAAGATCCGGATCGAGATCACCGAAGCCATTAATAAATGGCCAGCCATAAAACGTGTTGCGCTCAATCTTGTTCAGTTCGCAAACGGGGTAGTCGTCGCCGAGCAGGTCGCGGCCATTGTCAGTGGCGTAGAGGCTGCCATCCCAGGGGGCAAAGTCCATCCCGACACTGTTTCGCAGGCCGCTGGCGAAGATCTCACCGTTCTGTCCATCCACATCAAAGCGCATAATGGTTGCGCGGCGCTCGTCCTTTTCGATACAGACGTTACAGGTTGAACCCATGCTGACATAAAGGTATCCATCGCGGATACGAATGGACTTGCTCCAGTGATTACCATTGTCTGTCAGCCCGGTCACAATGCGTTCGTAGCTGCCGGCCAGTTCGCCGGTTTTGTGGTCAAAAAGGACGCGACCTACGGCATTGGACTCGGCAATGTACAGCCAGTCTTCGTGGAATTCGAGCCCGTGTGGGCGGGTCAATTTATCGAGCAAGACTTTACTGCCATCGTGGCGACCATCTTCATTGCTGTCGCGCTGGAGCAGCAGGACTTTTCCTTCACGGGGCTGGCTGACGACCAGGTCACCAGTGCGGGAAAACTCCATCATGCGCACTTTTTTCAATCCGCTGGCGTACTGCCCGATACTGAAACCGTCGGGTACGGATAGGCGCTGTTCCATGGTGGCCTGATCGGGTGACGCTGTGCCAAAACCGAACAGAGCATTAAACACGGCGGCGGGGCTTGATACTGGACCAAAAGATATAAAAGCCACGACTGCTAACACCAGTAGAGCCCAGAGGATCAGAAAAGCCGCTATGCCCCGTTTTATCCAGACACCCATAAGAGATATTCCCCAGTTATTTGACGTAGTTATTTGACGTAGTTAATTGAAACCGTATCCCGCAGCGTGGCTGTGCTATGACACTTCGGTGCCCAGGGCTTACGAAGTTTTTGTTTGTGTTGCGGGGTAGACAAGCAGCAAACTGAACAGACTGCTTGCCGCAATGGTGATGGCGATAGGCAGCAGGGTGCCATCAAAAAAGGCATTGCTGATGCCCCCAAGCAACGCACCGGCCGCAAAGGTTGCACAACCGAATATAGCATTGGCGGTGCCGCCAGTACTACCGTGGTAATCGAGGTAGAGAGACAGATTGTTGGGATAAGCAAAGCCTACGGTAGCGATAGTGGCACAGATCAGGCCAAGTGTTGGCCAGACCGTGGGTGTCGTGGTTGCGGAGTAAATACAAAATGTCACCGTGATCAGAAGCTGTGCAACAGCGGACCACCGTAAAACCACCCGACGATCAATGGTATTCAGCAAGCTGATGTTGATGCGGCCAGCTAACGCTGAGGCCAGTGGGATGGCGGCAAAAAAGAAGGGGAATTTGGCTTGTCCGACATTAAAGTACGTCAGGAACATAAACGACGCATTGGTGACAAAGGCCAGCAATATGCCGCTGACAAACGCCTGGCTGAACAGAAACGGCAGTGATCGGCTTTGTCGGAATACCTGAGAGTAGGAGTGGATATAGTGTTTCAGCAGTGAATTCCGGACTTTTTCAGTATTAGGCAATGCCGCAGGAATATTCTTCAGGACCATACCCAGCATCAATGCAGCATAGGCGGCCAGAAAGACAAAGATGTACTGCCACTTGGATATGGCCAGAATCACTGAGCCGACAGCGGGGGCGATTAATGGTGCAATCATCATGATCATGCCAATGGTGGCAAAGGTCTGGGCGCTCTGCTGTCCTTTGTAGCGGTCCCGTACCAGTGCTCCGACAACCACAGACGCAGCTCCTCCTCCCAGTGCCTGAACAAAGCGTGCGATTAAAAAAGTGTCCACCGAGCTGGCGAAGGTGATCACAATGCTGCTGAGGATAAAAAGGGTGAGTCCGGACAGGGCTATGGGGCGGCGTCCGATTCTGTCGGATAGTGGCCCGCCGGTAAGTTGGCCCAGCGCGAAGCCCAGCAAGAAAGCGCTAATGCCCATATTGACGGCAGGAATCGGTGCATCGAGTTCGCTGGCAAGTGCTGGAATTGCGGGCAGATAAGTATCAATGGCAAAGGGGGTGAGGGCGACCAGGGCGGCCAGTCGAATCGCAAAAACCCGGTGCGAAGCGTGTTCCATGCGGTAAAGCCTGCTCAGAAAAGTGCGCTAGCATGACGGATTTGCGCTGGAGTGTATAGGCATAACAAAAACGGGCCATACCCTCTGGTATGACCCGCTGTGTGATCCCTCACGAGATAATCAATTAAACCACTATTCCCTGACCATTATGGCGCATCCCTGGCCATGTCCCTGACATTGTTATCTCTGTATCTATCGATCCTACGAAATTGGGTGCATCCGTTGGCCTTTCATGGCCTGCAGTGTTCGTCCCTGTCGTACTTCCTTGTGATAAACAGTATGGCCCTATAGTGATAAGCAATCCAGTCACATATGGCTGAAAATTTTGTAGGATATATCTCACAAGCACTGGGCATTGTCCTTGAAGGGAAGGTTGTCAGGGAGTGAGTGGGAATTGTCTGGAAGTATTGGAAATTGCCTGAAAAGAAGTGCGTATTTATATTATTCAGAAATCGGTAATATGTTTATGACAAATTTACATATAAATCTGCTTTGACCTGGCTTAAGCCTATGTAAAGCTCTTGGCATCACTGTAACGTCGGAATGTGAGTACTTACACAAATATGATTGAAGAAGTAAAAAAGTTCATGAAGATGGAATCAGCCAGTGGTGTTCTGCTGATGGCTGCCGCTGTATTGGCGATGATATTTGCCAATACGCCTCTGCATATTTATTATGATGCATTGATTGATGTCCCGGTAGAAGTCCGTGTCGGGGCTCTGGAGATCGATAAGCCGTTGCTTCTCTGGATTAATGACGGCCTGATGGCGGTCTTTTTCTTTCTGATCGGGCTGGAGCTTAAGCGCGAATTGATCGAAGGTGAGCTGTCAAATCCCAGCGCCATTGCCCTTCCGGCGATCGGTGCTGTGGGGGGGATGGCCGCTCCCGCCTTGATCTATGTGTTCTTTAATCAGCACGATCCGGTGGCCATTAACGGTTGGGCAATTCCCGCTGCGACCGATATTGCGTTTTCTCTCGGTATACTTGCGCTGCTTGGAACCCGGGTGCCGGTGGCGCTTAAAGTGTTTCTGGTGTCTCTGGCTATTTTTGATGACGTGGGTGCAATTGTCATTATTGCCATGTTCTACACTGACGACCTGTCTACAACGGCCTTGATGATCGGGCTGGTGTGTACCGTGTTTCTGTTTTTCCTCAACCGGGCCCATGTCACCAATATTACGCCTTATCTGTTCGTCGGGGTGGTGATGTGGATTGCGGTGCTTAAATCGGGTGTGCACGCTACTCTGGCGGGGGTAGTGATGGCTCTGTTTATTCCCATCAAACCGAAGCCCGGCGAGAGTTATTCACCGCTGAAAGAACTTGAGCACGATCTTCACAGCGCTGTGGCTTTCGGGATCCTGCCGATTTTCGCCTTTGCCAATGCCGGGGTTCACGTGCTCGGGATGGGGATGGAAAATATTCTGCACTCGGCTCCGGTGGGTATCGCTCTGGGGCTGTTTCTCGGCAAGCCGATCGGCATTTTTGGCCTGTGTTGGCTCAGCACTAAAATTGGTCTGGTCAAAATGCCTGAGGGGTTGAACTACAAGGCGCTGTTTGGTGTGTCTCTGTTGTGTGGTGTGGGTTTTACCATGAGCCTGTTTATTGGCTCGCTGGCGTTTGACTCCAGCAGGGTGTTTGACGAGCGTCTGGGTATTCTGGTTGGTTCAGCTGTGTCCGGTCTTGTGGGTTATCTGGTGTTATTTATGATCTTGCCGAAGAAGGATTCGGCCGAGTCCCAGGCTTCTCAGTAACCTGACTCTTTACCGCCTGCTAGTCTTAAGAGAGTATTTCTGAAGGACGGGATCTTGCTACGCAAGACCCCGTGCCTGAAAAGACATCTTTTGGATTAAGTCCCGTTAGCAGGCGTGCCGTTATGATGACCAAGCTTCCTTTTCCGCAGCTCATGTTGTTCGATTGGCATGGCACTCTGGTGAATACGCTGGATGCCATGTATCAGGCGGTCGAAGTCCTGCTGGATCAATTGGAAGATCTGGATCTGGTCCCGTCCATGTCCAGAGAGATGGAAACCCGCAACGCAGATGATGAAAAACTGCTGCGTTATGTGCGGGTTTTTCGCCACCTCCCCCCGAAAGTTCTGGCCGAAAGGCGCATATCCCGCACCGATATTTTCGATGTGCTGTTTGGCGGTGATGATATGGCCAAACTGAAGGCGCATCGTGCTTACAACGCGCATTACCGTAATTTCTTTGGTGAAGTTAAACCGTTTCAGGCGGGTATATACGGTTATCTCTGCTGCTTGAAGGCAAATGGAATTCGTCTCGGCGTGGCAACCAACCGCAGCAGGGAATTTCTTGAAGCCGAACTGGCACTCGTGGATGGCGGCCGTTGGAAGGATATCTTTGATGTGGTGGTGTGTGGCGACCAGTCCCGTCGTTACAAACCGGCACCGGATATGTTGTTGGAAGCGATGGCCAAGGTGGGCGTGTCTCAACCGGACTCTGTATGGTATGTCGGTGATAGCCAGAGTGATATGTTGACGGCAAGGCGGGCGGGAGTCGTCTCGGTGTTTTATAACGGCGCCCTGTGGGAGCGGGAGTGGTTTACAGGTTCATTTGTGGATCACGAAATGCACTACGAGCCAAATGCCATCGTTGACGATTTTGATGATCTGCTGGATTTACTCGAAAACCAGCAAGCGCTTGAGCAAAGACCCGAGCGGCAGCCACCGAGAGAGCCCCCGCCTGTGCATGTGGAGCCCGACTGGCACCCTTCCGTTGCCCAGCTGACCCCGCCGTCACTGATTCTGTTTGATTGGCACGCTACCCTGGTGGACACTCTGGACGCCATGTATCACGCCGTCGATGACATGTTGGCCGAATTCGATGAACTTGATTTAATGCAGCGCCTGGTGACGGACGCCAAAGCCAAATCACCGGAAGACATGAAACTGGTGGCTCATGTTCGCCAGTACAAACAGTTGCACCCAAAAATCAAAGCGGATCGAAAAATTTCCCGTACCGATATCTTTGAAGTCCTGTTCGGCGAGGACGATGAGGCAAAACGCATCGCTCACGGACATTTCACCCGACACTATCGCAAGTACTTCGGCACCGCTTTACCGTTTGAACCCAGGGTGCGTTATGTGTTGCAGGGGCTGCGGGATATTGGCATGCCGGTGGGTGTGATTACCAATCGGGATCGTGAATTTTTTGTCGCCGAGCTGGCCAATGTCAATGGTGAAAACTGGTCGGAGTTTTTTGACGTGTCTGTCTGTGGCGACGATACGCAAAAGCGCAAGCCTCATATCGATCAGCTGGAAAAAGCGGTTGAGGGCTATGGCAAATCGCTGGGCGAAGATGTGTGGTATGTGGGCGACAGCACCACGGATACCATTGCTGCCAAGAGTGCTGGCGTTACCAGTGTGTTTTTCAACGGTGCTCAGTGGGATCAACCCTGGCTGAATAAAATTTTCCCAGGGACGAAACGATACCCTTACAAGCCGGATGTGGTCGTGAACGATTTTTCAGAGTTTTGGGCGCTGGTGCTGGCCTGCCGAAACCGGCAAATGTAGTTTGCCTGAGAGCTTTCTGGGGAATGCGGATTTGAGGTTGAGCACCTCAAATCCGCTGTTTCCAAGGGCGGGTGCGGGAGCTTTAGCCCCCTTAGTGCATCTGCGACAGTAATACCTGGAACGGGTGAGGCAGTTGCAGGTCATCCATGCGCTTTGCCTGGCTGCGACAGGAGTAACCGGTGGCCATCAGCTTGCCCTGATTTTCTTCGGCATTGACTGCTTGCGACCACGACAGCTCGTAAATGCGCTTGGACGTTTGCACGTTTTGCGCTTCGTGTCCGTAGGTTCCCGCCATGCCACAACAGCCCACATCGACCATGCTGAGCTGCTGGCCCAGGGCGGAGAAGACGGCTCCCCAGTCTTTCATTGAGGCCGCGGCATTGGTTTTTTCCGTGCAGTGAGCCAGCAGTTTGAAATCGCCGGTCATAAAGTTGGCTTTCTGTTCCGCCAGGCGGTCCGTTTGAGTGGCCAGCCACTCTTGCAGCAATTGCACTTTCGGGGCGTTATCGCCCATGACTTTCTGATATTCACTGCGGTAAGCCAGTGTCATGGAGGGCTCGATACCAATCAGGGGAATACCGGTATTACTGAGGGTGTTCAAAAACTCAGCGGTGTTATTCGCCGTATTTTCAAACGCTTTCAGAAAACCGTGAACATGCAGCGGTTTGCCGTTGGCTTTGAACGGAGCCAGCAGTGGGTTAAAGCCCAGAGACTTCAGCAATTTGAGTGCATCAACCACCACTTGGGTTTCAAAGTAGCTGGTAAAGGCATCCTGCACCACAATCACCGAGCGTTGTTTGTCCTCGTCGCTCAATTCGCGAATGTTTTCTGCCACCGCGTAACGCAGACCCAGTTGTTGCAGTTGAGTATCCAGATTGATTCCTGTCAGAAGCGGGCTGTCCACCATGCCGGCTACCCGAGCCATCGCCTTTTGCAGGATGGCAGGTTTCATCAGGCCGTTATACAGCCAGGGCACACGCGCCAGCGTGGGAATCATGTATTCCAGTCCGCCGATAAAATAATCTTTTAGCGGGCGCAGATAGCGACTGTAGTACAGCTCCATAAACTTGCTGCGGAAAGACGGAACATCCACCTTGATCGGGCATTGTCCAACGCAGGATTTACAGGCCAGACAGCCTGCCATGGACTCCATGACTTCGTTGGAAAAATCGTATTCACCCCGGCGCTTGGCCAAGGTGTTTTTGGTGCGTGTGTAAAGTGTGCCCCAAAACGGTTGCCGCTTGGCCTGAGCACTCTCCTGCAGAGGATCGATGCCTCGCTCGCTCAGTTGTTTTAGCCATTCGCGGACCAGTGAAGCGCGACCCTTGGGTGAGTGAATACGCTCGCGGGTTCCTTTCCAGGAGGGACACATGGCATCCTTGGGATCCCAGTTAAAACAGGCGCCGTTACCGTTACAGTGCATGCCTTCACTGTAGCCTTCCCACACTTGTACGGGAATCTTGCGGTCTTCCTGGCCGCGGGTGACCACGCCATCAATCGTGGCCAGCTGGATGTGCTCATGCGGGGTGGCGATTTTCCCCGGGTTGAGCTGGTTGCGGGGGTCACAAGTCGCTTTAATGCGTTGCAGCTGCGGGTAGAGGTCGCCGAAGAATGCCGGAGCGTATTCTGAACGCACACCCTTGCCGTGCTCACCCCACAACAGACCGTTGTATTTCTGAGTCAGTGCAGCCACCTTGTCAGAGATGACCCGAACCATTTTTTCCTGCTCGGGGTCTTTCATGTCGATGGCGGGGCGAACGTGCAGCACTCCGGCGTCTACGTGACCAAACATGCCGTAGGCCAGATCATGGCTGTCCAGAACCTCCCGGAACTCCATAATGAAGTCGGCCAGATTCTCCGGTGGGACGGCGGTGTCTTCAACAAAGGGAATGGGGCGGGCTTCGCCTTTGGCGTTGCCCAGCAAACCGACGGACTTTTTCCGCATGCCCCAGATTTTGGCAACGGAGTCGGCGCCCCAGGCGACGGAGTAACCAATGCTGGGCGAGGATGCGTCATCGGCCCGGGCATCCAGCTGGTCTGTCAGTACCTTGATGTTGTTTTTGAGCGTCTCTTCATCGTCGGCGGTGTATTCCACCAGATTGATGCCCTGAATGGTTTTGCCGGCCGTGGGCGGGAAGAATTCTTCCACAGTGTTCCAGACAATATCCCCCATCGCCAGATTGAGAACCTTGGAGTCGACAGTCTCAATGGAAGTGGGGCCGGCTTTCATCAACTCGGTGGCGTCGCGCAGGGCGGCGTTAAAGTTTTCGTATTTGACGTTAATCAGTGCTGAACATTTGGGGATGGGCAGCAGATTCAGCTTGGCTTCGGTAATAAAGCCCAGAGTGCCTTCGCTACCGCAGAGTACGCTGTTGAGATCGAACTTGCCGTCCTCGGTGCGGATATGTGCCAGATCGTAGCCGGTCAGACAGCGATTCAGCTTGGGAAACCTGGCTTCAATGGCTGCGTGGTGTTCTTTATGGATGTTGTTGACGACACGGTGCAGCTCGCCGACCCGATCCTGGCGCTGGCTGATGGCGTCGAAATCCTGCTCTTCCAGCGGGTGCGAGGTGCACTCGCTGCCGTCCATAAATACCGTGGTCAGCGACAATACGTGGTCGCGGGTTTTACCGTACAGGCAGGAGCCCTGTCCCGAGGCATCGGTATTGATCATACCGCCGATGGTGGCACGATTACTGGTGGACAGCTCCGGGGCAAAGAACAGGCCGTAGGGCTTGAGAGCCGCATTCAACTGATCTTTGACCACACCTGCCTGGACCTTGACCCAACGTTCTTTGGCGTTGATTTCCAGGATACGGTTCATGTGCTTGGAAATATCAATGATCAGGCCATCGGTCAACGATTGGCCATTGGTGCCTGTGCCGCCGCCTCGGGGGCTCAGGACAATGTCGCGAAACTGCTTCAGGTTGCTCAGCTCGGCCACTCTCACCAGATCAGTGGCGTTTTTGGGGTAGATGACCCCCTGCGGCAGGACCTGATAGATGGAGTTATCCGTCGCCAGCACGGTGCGGTTGGCGTAATCGGGATTGAGTTCACCTTCAAAGCCACAGGCTTTCAGAGCTTCGATAAAGGCCAGGTACTGGGCCTGAACCGGTGACGTTTCGCGAATACTGGGGATCATAAAGACAACATCATTTAAATTTCCGGGCGGCCATTTTACCGGTTCAGGGCCAAGGGTGCTATGGGGCTGGGTGATGGTTGGGCGATCGTATGGGGTCTGTCTATACTCAGGAGGGTCAGAAGCACGCAGATCGGGCTTTGTATTGGGTGAGGACAGCCTTTAACGCTGGTCTTCATGGGCTTTCAGCCTCTGAAGCTGTATCTGGGTTGAATTCATACTTTTACGGCTCCGCAACCCGTCGAAGCCTGCTGGCGGTGAGGTTTGCTGGTAATCTGTGCGTTGGAATCACTTCCTATGGAGTCAGGAGTAAAGGGAAATATGAAAACATGGTTATTCGCCTGCTTGTGGGTGTCTTCTGTCGCTTGGGCTGCGACGCAGACCACGTCGCCATCTTCAGACAGTAAACCCATGCTGGGGGCGTGGGGAGTGGAGACACAATACCTTTCTGACACCGTGATTCCCGGCAATGATTTCTATCGGTTTGTGAATGAGGGCTGGCTGAACTCCACCAAGATCCCTCAGGGCTTCCCCCGGGTGGACTCGTTTGTAGAAGTGTATCTGCGCAGTGAAGAACAAATTCACTCGATCATCACTGACGTAGATAAGGATGAAGTGGGTGGGCAGCAGATACAGGCGCTGTATCAAAGTTACATGGATGAAGAACGCATTGAGAAGCTTGGCCTCACACCCATTCGGGGGGATCTCAGGAAGCTGCTGAAAATATCCAGCCACAGTGAGGTGGCGCGCTGGATGGCCAGACCCATGCAGCATTCGGCTGTGGGTATGGGGGTGAGGCTGGATGAAAAGAACCCTCAGCGCTACACCCTGGTTGTCTGGCAGAGTGGTCTGGGATTGCCAGATCGGGCTTACTATCTGAATGACAGCAAGCTGTATGCGGATATCCGCCGAGATTATGCCCGTTACATTGAGGACTCTTTCAACCGGGCGGGTCTCGATTGGGCCGAGCAGCGCGCGTCTGACATTCTCGCGTTTGAAACCCGTTTGGCGGAATTGCATTGGCCTGCCGAAGAGTTGCGTGACCGGGTTAAAAATTACCAGCCGATGAGCAAAGCCGAATTGATCAAATTTGCTCCGGGATTTGATTGGGCAGCCTTTATGGATGAAATGCGGGTGGGTGGGCAAACTCGTCTGATCGTCGAATCCAATACCGCCATTCGGGGCATTGCCAAATTGATTTCTGAAACGCCCGTCGATGTGCTGCGATCTTATTTGCTCTTCCATTGCATTGATAACTACGCGGCTTTGCTGCCGCGAGAATACGCCGAGGCGAGTTTTGCGTTTTATTCAACTCGTCTTAACGGTATTGCAGAAATGCGCCCAAGGGCTCAACGGGCTCAAGGATTTGTTAATGATTCCCTGGGTGAAGTGCTAGGACGAATTTACGTAAAACACTTTTTCCCGGAATCCAATAAAGCCCTGTTAAAAGAGTATATTGGCTATATTCGTGAAGCCTTTCGCCAGCGCATTCAGCGTTCCTCCTGGATGGACGCAGAAACAAAAGCCGAAGCCTATAAAAAGCTGGATGGCTTTGTGGCCAAAATCGGTTATCCGGATAAGTGGCGGGACTTCAGTCAGATCACCATCCGCCCAACGGATTTGATTGGCAACACCAGGCGTATTCAGGCGTGGTACTGGGCGGATGAAGTGGCCAAGTTGCATGGCCCGCGAAGGCTGTGGGAGTGGGGCATGAATCCGCAGGATATCAATGCCTATTACTCTCCGTCGCGCAATGAGATTGTTTTTCCTGCGGCCATTTTCCAGCCGCCGTTTTTTGATCCGCAGGCCGATCCTGCGGTGAATTTTGCGGCCATCGGAGCGGTAATCGGACATGAGATGGGACACGGCTTTGATGATCAGGGCAGCCTTTCAGACAGTGAAGGCCGTTTGCGGGACTGGTGGACCTCTGCAGCCAGAGAGCACTTTGAAGAGCGTACAGCGGTGCTGGTAAAACAATACGACAGCTATGAGCCCATTGAGGGTTTGCACGTCAATGGCCAGCTGACCCTCGGCGAAAACATCGGTGATCTGGGAGGCATCTCGGTTGCTCATGAGGCCTATCGCGAATACGTGAAAAAGAATTACGCGGGTAAAGCCCCTGTTATTGATGGCTACACCGGAGATCAACGGTTCTTTATGTCCTGGGCCCAGATGTGGCGTTCGATACAGACAGAAGGCTTTATGAGAAAGCAGGTGCTGACCAATCCGCACAGCCCGAATCAATACAGGGTCAATGGCGTACTGCGTAATGTCGATGCCTGGTACGAAGCGTTTGGTGTGGCTGAAGACAACACTTTGTATTTGCCGCCGACAGAGCGAGTGCATATCTGGTGAGCTGTCAGTCTCGGGGTGGTCGTTCAGTTCAAAAGACAATCACTTGGTCGTTCACTGAAAAAGGGAGCAGGGATGAACTGCATTATCAATCTATTTAAGATCCAGATATTGTTTGTCGGTCTTTTGATGGGACAGCAGGTTGTGGCCGAAGCTTCAGGGCCGGATTTCTATCAAATCAAAATCGATACACCCGCTGGTAAAGCCGTACCGCTTTATGAGGATCACTCGCTGGATTCCGATCTGGTTAGCGACAATGTGCCCAGAGAGTCCCGGTTAAAAAATCTGGGTTGTACTGGCATCCCGGATTTTCAAACCTGGAGCTCGATGAGTGAAGAGGCTCGAAAAAAGGCTAAAGATGATGCCTGGTGCAAAGTGTCCTATGAAGGGTATGAAGGCTGGATTCAGAATTTATATCTGACTGAGTACGGTGAGTTGGTAAAGACGGACTCTCAGAGCGAATGGAGTGAAGGCCCGGCCTTTGACTGCCAGAAAGCTCAGGGCAGTATTGAAACTCTGGTGTGCAAGGAGCCGGAACTGGCGGAGCTCGATCGCAAGATGGATACGGTGTATCAGGCCGCATTGGCTGCCGCCAAAAGTCTGGACGACCGCCCGGAACGGGCCGTCAAGTATCTGAAGGCTTCTCAGCGGGGTTGGATTAAAGGTCGCAATGAATGTTGGAAAGAGCCAGACGACCAGTTTGGCTGCACGAAAAAAGAATACCAGAGACGCATAGCGCTGTTGCAGGCGTCCTGGTCGTTGGTGAACGCGTCTGAAGCAGTTCGCTATGTGTGTGCAGATCAACGCGAAGAGTTTTACGTTACCTCATACGAAACGGATGGGGTGCCTGCCGTCGCTGTTGAGTACGGTGATACGCGGCAGCCATTGGTGTTGTGGAAGGATTCCCTCTACACCGGAGAGAAAGGCCGCGCGGTGACACTGAACGGCGAGCAGGCAACCCTGTCCTGGGGGCCGTCTCAGCCGGACAAGGTTTGCCGTCAACCGTAAGCGCCTGTCTCAACCTGCCTCAGCTTTCGGCGCAAAAGTATCGCCGATGTGCAATGTCTGGTTGCCTTTCGCTGCGGCCAGCGTGGCGTTAATGGCAAAGGCGGCAGCTTTGGGGTTGCCGGGCATGGGGTTCAGAGTCGCCAGCGTGTGGTAAGGCTCCATATCGGCAGACTTTTCACCGGTATCGGGATCAATGGTGGTCATCACACAGCGCTCACAGTGATCCCGCAACTGCAACGTGAGGCCATCTTCTCTCTGTAAATCATCCAGCTGATGCTCTGCAAACGCGTCTACGCCGGACAACACAATATTTGGCCGAAAGCGGCGCATGTCGACAGTCGACATGGTTTTGTTTTTCAGCGCGTGGTTGAGCGCATCCAGAGAGGCGGTGTTGGCAATCAGCAACGGGGCGGCATCGGCAAAGCGGGTGTGAGTTTCTTCGCCAAAGCGCTCCGGTTGAGATTGCGCCCGTTGATGATCATCGGCCATGGCAACCAGCCGTAAAGGCTTGGGTGGTTGTAAAACCTGATTCAGCCAGGCGGACGCGTCTTTTGCAGCTTCAACCACTTCGCAGTTGTCACGCCAGATATTGGCTGTAAATGTGTTCTGTTGTGTGTTTTCAGCCGTTTGAAGAGGGAGGCGAACTTCTCCCTTGTTCGCCGCACTCAATACCAGGTCGTCGCCGTCAATGCGGGTGTCGATCAGTGCCATTCGCGGCAGTTGTCGCTGGGTGACAAAGCGTCCGTTCGGCATGACCAGCATCCAGTGGCGGTCATAGAGCAAACCTTCCGCCGTGATGGGCCAGTCATCAACCTGAATGCCACGCAGAGATTTAACCGGGTAGATGGTGAGCTGTTCTATCCGCAAACGGGTCATGCTGGTCCTCATCGATGGTTTGACGATTTGCTGGGTGGAATTAAGATTGTTTCTTTTCAAATTCTGCCAGCTGTTCAGGCGTCGCCGGCTTTTGATGTTTTTCTTTCCACTCGCTGTAAGGCATGCCGTAAACAATTTCGCGGGCCTGATCGTAATCCACTTCGAGGCCTTTCTCTTCCGCCGCAGCCATATACCATTTGCTTAAGCAATTACGGCAAAAACCCGCCAGGTTCATCAGCTCAATGTTTTGAACATCCTTGCGGCTGTCGAGATGTTGCAGCAGACGGCGAAAGGCTGCGGCTTCCAGTTCGGTTTGAGTTTGCTTATCCATAAAAACACCTTTGTCAGTTTGGGGTGGATGTCAGGGGTGAATGCCTTCGGCAAATAATGGCTAAAACAGCTGATCGTAGCGAATGACCTGTACCAGATCACCTTCACTAATGGTTGTATCAACGGGAACGATGGCCATGGCGTTGGACCAGCTGGTCGACGACAGTACGCCAGAGCTCTGGTTGGGGTGTGTTTCCATTTTACCGTCATCGGTGACTTTCACTCGCACAAATTCCTGGCGAATGCTCTTTCTGGGGCGCTTGAAGCTGGCCGGCATCTGACTGCCTTGTGGGAGCAGCGGCGTCAGTCCTTGCATGGTCTGTAAATAGGGCCGTGCGAACAGTAAAAAGGTAATAAAAGCAGACACCGGATTGCCCGGCAGGCCGAAAAACGGGGTATCTCCAACCCGACCAAATGCCAGAGGTTTACCCGGTTTGATGGCCATTTTCCAGAGGGCCAGCTCGCCGAGTTTCTCAACCGCGTGTTTGACGTGATCCTCTTCACCCACCGAGACGCCGCCGGTGCTGAGTATGACATCGGCTTCCAGGGTGGCGCGGCTGAGAGCCTGAAGCGTGGCTTCGGGCGTGTCTTCAACACGTCCCAGGTCGATGCAGGTGATGCCCATTTTATCGAGCAGGCCCGCCAGCAGGTAGCGGTTGGAATTGTAAATCTGTCCCGGCTTCAGGGGCCGTCCGGGTTCTACCAATTCGTCCCCGGTGGAGAGGATGGCGACTTTCAGGCGACGCAGCACAGGGACTTGATCGATACCGATGGAGGCCAGCAATCCCAGCGTTTGCGGCGTGAGCCGCTGGCCGGTGGTTGCCACTTCAGCGCCTTGACGGATGTCCTGCCCCTGTGGACGGATGTTGTTTCCCGGAGAGACGTCAGCGGGAATATAGACGGTGTTGTCCTCTGTCCGGCATTGCTCCTGCATGATCACGGTATCGGCGCCGACCGGAATTTCGGCACCGGTAAAAATTCGCGCAGCGGTTCCCGGTTCCAGAGCGGAGGCCACGTGACCTGCGGGAATACGCTGACTGATGACAAAAGGCTGCAGCTCTGCCCCGGAAGAATCAAGATCGGCGTGGCGAATGGCGTAACCGTCCATAGCGCTGTTATCCGCCGGTGGAACATCAAGCGGACTCAGCTGAGGGGCAGCCAGAGTGCGGCCATGAGCCTGTATCAATGGGCACATTTCGGTGTCTGTCAGGGGTTGTGCCGCGTTTAAGATCTGAGCCAGGGCTTCACTGGCGGGAATCATGCCGGTCATGGGACTGTGGTCTCTGAGTATTCTTTCAAATCGCCAGTATACCTCTCCCGGGCATCTTTTACTGTGCCTCAGCGGGTAAATCGTTAGAATGCGCTTCTCTCATTGATTGCCACGAGATGGCGTCACACAAACGGTCAGGATTCTTGTGAAACCCTCTTTTTTTACCGAGTTTAAATATTTGTGGCGTTTAGCCAGCCCGCTACTGGCAGCGCAGCTGCTCTCTACGGGCCTGGGAGCCGTGGATACGCTGATGGCCGGTCGATACGGGGCCAACGATTTGGCGGCGGTGGCCGTTGGCAGCGGTTTGTGGCTGCCCGTTTTCCTTTTGATCACCGGGTTGCTGATTGCCACCACCTCCATGGTGGCACGTTTCTATGGGGCGGGTGATCGGGGAGCCATTGTCACAACGGTTCAGCAAAGTATCTGGTTGTCATTGATGGTGGCCGCACCCTGCATGGTGCTGTTGTTCAATATTGATTTTGCACTGCGCTGGCTGTCGGTGGATGAGGCGTTTGCAGGCATCACAAAAAATTATCTGTCTGCCGTAGCTATCGGTTTGCCTGGGGCTGCAATTTTCAGCAGTTTGCGTTCATTCACAGAGGGTATGGGGCGCACCAAGCCGTTTATGATCAGCAGTCTGGTGGCTTTCCTTGTGAACATCCCACTCAACTACGCCTTGATCTACGGCCGCTGGGGGTTTCCAGAGCTGGGAGGTGCCGGCTGTGGCTGGGCGACAACCGTCAGTATGTGGTCCCAGGTGTTGGTGCTTTACTGGTTTACTTCTCGTGCGGATCGCTATGAAGGCATTCGATTATTTGCGCATTTTCAGTGGCCAAATGGAAAGAAGATTCGTCAAATTGCCCGTTTGGGAATGCCCATTTCTCTGGCTGTGTTTGCCGAGGTATCCATCTTTTCGGCGATAGCGCTGTTACTTGCACCGCTGGGGGCTTTGGTGGTGGCCAGTCATCAGATTGCTCTGAGCGTGTCGCACCTGATCTTTATGCTGCCGTTGAGTCTTTCTCAGGCAATCACCATCCGGGTCGGTTATTTTCTGGGGCGCAAGCAGCAGGATCTGGCAAATTTTGTCGTGCGCACGGGGGTTTTATCGTCCGGGATGCTGGCGCTGTCAACGATGACCGTGATTCTAAGTTTCCGCCACACTATTGTGGGTTGGTATACCACCGATGTTGAGTTACAAGCCGTCGCAGCCGGGTTGTTTGTCTGGATGGCGATTTATCAATTTCCTGATCAGATACAGATTGCGTCCAATGCCGCTCTGCGGGCTTATCAGGACACCCGCAAACCGCTGGCGATGATCTTGTTGTCCTATTGGGGCGTTGCCATTCCTCTGGGGATCAGTCTCGCGCGGACCGATTGGTGGGGAGAGCCTCTGGCGGCAGAGGGATTTTGGATTGCCCTGGTTGTAGGGCTGTCTCTAACGGCTGTTTTGCTCAGCAGCCGCTTAATTCGAATTGCCCGGCGACCTGTCTCTTAAGATCTGCTACCTTGAAATAATCCGCTATAGTAAAACTGTCTATTTATTCAAGGAGAGTATTAATGAGAAAACCACGGTTATCTGGATTATGGCTGATTCTGGTATCGCTAGTGTTATTTGGCTGCTCCACAAGTGGAGTCAGTGTGGATCACGATTATCGAGAGGGTGTGAACTTTTCCAGTTACAAAACCTACCGCTGGCGAGACAACAGTCAGGATAAAGCCAGTTTTCAGGGCAATGACATTCTGAAAGGGCGAATTCATCAGGCCGTGGATGAGACGCTCGCTGCCAAAGGTTATCAGTTGGTTCAAACGGGGGATGTGGATTTTACGATCAATTACAGCATCACCACCAAGGATCGTACCGATGTAAATACCTACAACACCTATAGTGGCATGGCGCCCGGGTTCACGATGGGCTATGGCGCAGGCTACTACCGTTATGGTTACAGCATGGCCTATACCACCGCACCTGAAGTCAGAACTGTTCACTATGAGGAAGGAACTTTTGTGCTTGATGTGATTGATGGCAATGACAAGTTGGTGTGGCGTGGTACTGCTGTTGGGCGCCTGAAAAAAGATCAGACGGTTGAAGAAAAACGCAGTGCGATTAAAAATGTCGTCACAAAAGTTTTGCAAGAGTTTCCGCCAGAGCCTGATAAAGGGTAAACACATTCAGAACTGAAACCGTAAGCGGAATCATTTCTTTTTATTGTGTGGGGTGCCGGAAGTTGTCGCTTCCGGCATTTTTTATGGCTGTAAAGTCACTTTGTTGACGAATAAGAGTCAGTGACGATTTTAAACAAAAATCGATCTCAATATCGTTATTATATTTTTTGGTTTTTGGCAAGAAAAAAGTAGAAATAATGCATAAATAAGCTTTTTACTGCAGTGCGGTTGCGCTATCCTGTACTCATTAAGGCGTTGGCAATAATTATGTGTCTTCTGTCTATTTCAATTATATCCATTGTTTTTTCTACGACTTACCTAAGGCTTTAACATGAAAGGCAACAGTAACGTAATCAAGGCGCTTAACAGGGTGCTTTTTCACGAGCTGACTTCCATCAATCAATATTTTTTGCATGCGCGAATGTTTCGCAATTGGGGCCTGGAAGAGCTCAATGAAAAAGATTACAAAAAATCCATCAAGGATATGAAGCAAGCGGATGACTTGATTGAACGGATTCTGTTTCTGGAAGGTTTGCCGAATCTGCAGGATGTTGGAAAGATCCGTATTGGTGAGCATGCTGCAGAAATGCTGCAGTGCGATCTGGATTTTCAAATGGAGCAAATTGCACTGCTGCGGGAAAGTATCGAGTTGTGTGAAAAAGAGCAGGATTATATCAGTCGTGAATTGCTCGAGAGCATTCTCGAATATGAAGAAGAACATGTGGACTGGATTGAAACTCAACAGTTTTTGATCAAGAACACCGGCATTGAGAATTATCTGCAGTCCATGTTGGAGGAATAACATGCAAGGCTCGAAAAAAATCATCGATCTTTTAAACCAGCAATTAACGCTGGAACTCACCTCCATGGATCAGTACCTGGCGCACTCCAAATTGTATGAAGATTGGGGTATCCATAAGCTGCATCAAAAATTGGCGCATGAGTATGAAGAAGAATTGGATCACTCAAAACATCTGATTGAGCGAATTCTCTTTCTGGAGGGCACTCCAGATACCGCGTCACGCCAGGCAATTAATGTTGGCAGCAACGTTAAAGAAATGCTGGAAAACGATTTGGCGGCAGAGTTGGAAGTGGCCGCTAGCCTTCGAAAAATTATTGGTGTGTGTGAAGAGGAAAAAGATTACGTCAGTCGAGAGATGCTGGAAAAACTTTTGGATGATACCGAAATGGACCATATCTATTGGTTGGAGCAGCATCTGGGTCTGATTGACAAAATCGGTTTGCAAAATTACATTCAGTCCCAGATGAGTGCTTCTGAGTCCTGATTCCAATTAACAAGCTGAATGAATGATTGAAAGGCTCCCCGGATGGAGCCTTTTTTTATGCTTGTCGTAAATCGATTGCCACTGAGGCTGGAGTTACAGGAAGCAGTCGCGGAGTTTTTAATGTAAAGTTGTACCAAACTTTAGGGGCATACTGGTTGGCTCATGGCATATCTAAAGACGAATGGGAGGCGCACTTGAATAAGCTGGTTCTGGTGGGTACTTTGTTGTTGGGGGGCATGACGAGTGCTTTAAGCTGGTCTGAAGAGTCGTCGCTCGCCGCAGGGCATCTTGCTGAAGCTATCCGCTTTCCGACAGTGAGTTATCAGGATAGTGGCCAGATGGACTTGCCAGCCTTTCGTGAATTTCAGCGTTTTTTGCGAAGCACATACTCTGAAGTTTTCTCGACTCTTGACGTCGAGATAATTGCAGAACACAGCTTGTTGCTCACCTGGAAAGGGCAAGACTTATCGTTAAAACCCGTGCTCTTCGATTCGCATTATGATGTGGTTCCCATTGAACAGGGGACTCAGTCTGAATGGACTCATCCCCCCTTTAACGGAGTTATTGACCAAGGCTATGTGTGGGGGCGCGGCGCGCTGGATGATAAGGTGACGGTGATAACCACCCTGGAAGCTGTATCGTCCTTACTCAAAAGTGGCTTTCAGCCGGAGCGCACACTGCTTTTCTCGTTTGCTCATGATGAAGAGATAGGTGGGGCTCAGGGGGCTGTGAACATTGCACGTATCCTGAAGCAACGCTATGGCTCACTGGAATTCATGGTGGGTGAGGGTGGTCTTGTGTTGAGTGACAATCCGTTCCTTTCTGACCGGTCCGTGGCGATGGTGGGGTTGGCAGAAAAAACCTATGTCACTTTGACCCTAAAAGCTGAGGGAGAGGGTGGGCACTCGTCCACACCCGTTAATGACAATGCCATTATTCGTTTGGCCAAAGCCGTAACGGCTCTGCACGAAAACCCTTTCAAACCTCGTCTCCAGCCACCCGTCAGCGAAATGCTGGCGACAGTGGGTGAGCATATCGGTGGTGTACAGGGGTTTATGATGCGTAATCAATGGCTGAGTGCGCCTTTGTTGACCTGGACATTGAGTCGCGACAGGGTCAGTAATGCGCTGGTTCGTTCCACCACCGCTGTTACGATGTTTAATGCCGGTATCAAAGAGAATGTCATCAGTCAGAAAGCGGAAGCCAAAGTGAATTTCAGGCTGTTGCCGGGTGTTTCGCCAGAGGATCTGATCAGGGATGTGGCGGACATTATTGATGATCCTGCAATATCGATTACATCAAATGACTGGATGCAAGGGCCACCAGTATCTGACGTGGAGGGAGTGGGGTTTCAGCGAGTCGCAGCAGCAATCCACAGTGTATTGCCATCCGCTGTTGTAACCCCCAGCATGCTGACAGCCACAACAGATACCGTACATTATGTCGGACTAACGGAAAGCATTTACCGATTTCATCCATACACCTTGCCTTCAGATGATGTGGGTAAAGTGCATGGAACCGACGAACGTGTAGCCGTTGACAGTGTTGATACGGCAGTTGAATTATCCACTGAGCTGATCCGGCAGGCGTCTTTTTAGTTTCCCGTGCGATGATTAGACATTTGCAAATATGCAAGGAGCGGTATGGCCTGAACATTCAGTCATACCTTTTGATGGCTCACTATTGCATTAAGTCGTCCTTTTCTCTTAATTCCCTGTAGGTATAAGCGACACGTCAACGGCCCAAAGGTTTGCCCTGATGGGACTAAGGCCTGCAGTTCACTTGTGGCTTTTGCCTGCTTGATTTCTGCGTGATCTGGCAGAGGCACTTCCTCTGTTAATTCGTGTGTTAAACCCTGTGTATTCATTCTCATGAACGTTTGGGTCAGGTCGGATATGTCGCGCTGAGAGGCATGACGGGTGTCTAAAGGGCTTAAGGGGTTACCCTTATCTGTCCCGTTTCGTACCAATTGAGGTTAAAGTTTATTTATTCCTAAAAGTTCTACTTTCGAGGTGGAAATAGGATGTTCAGAGCTTTTTGAGTGCTTGGCAATCGACAAACAGGAATAAGTTGTAGGAAGTGAGACAGGCTGTTTCATTAAGTTATTGAAAGTGTCGGTGGTGCTTGGTAAGCGTTTGCCCAAATTGGAAAAATTGGTTCCTTAAATACCATTTCATACGCCATTTCGGTGTTTTGTGAACTATTGCCAAGGATCCGGATTGTTCGGTATTTTCTTTTCCAGATGTGAACGAATGCATCGCCTACTAATAATTTATAACGCCAAAAACGAGAGTGAAATATGTCTGCGAAAGTCAGTTATAAGTCTGGGCTTGCGATTGCTGTAGCAATGGCTTCCGGTGTGCTTGGGACTCCTGCGTTTGCGCAAGAGGGTTTGTTGGAAGAAGTTGTGGTATACGCTCAGAAGCGTGGCCAATCCATTCTTGAAGTTCCAATTTCTGTTGCTTCCTACAGTGCGGATGCCCTGGATAAGGCCCAGGTTCGTGATGTGGGCGATCTGCAACAAATGGATCCATCTTTATCTGTTAATGCTTCCAGTGGTGGTTCTGAGTCTGTATTTGCCATTCGCGGTATTGGTACAGCGGGTAATAACGCGGGTCTGGAACAATCTGTTGGTGTCTTCATCGACGGTGTGTACCGTGGCCGTCCTGGTTCTGCACTGTCTGATTATGTTGACGTTGAAAGTATTGAAGTTCTGAAAGGACCACAAGGTACTCTGTTCGGTCGCAATACCTCTGCGGGTGTTATCAGCGTGCGTACGGCCAAGCCAAGCTATGAAACTGCTGGCGGTATCGATGTGTCTGCAGGTGATGAGGGTTATTTCCAGACCAAGGCTTTTGCTACCGGTGCACTGGTTGATGACGTTCTGGCCTATCGTGTATCCGCTAGCTATCAGGAAAAAGACGGTTACATCCACGACGAAAACCTGAATAAAGACTACAACGATCGCGATCGTTATTCGCTGCGCGGTCAGCTGCTGTGGGATATCGATGACACTAAAACCCTGCGTGTGATTGCAGATTACTCCGAAAGTAATGAATTGTGCTGTGCTGGTGTGCCTATTTTCCAGGGCCCGACAGCTGGAGTTATTGAAGCCGTAGGTGGTTCAACTCTTCCGGGGCAAAGCGGTTCTTACCAAGGAGTGCCAGGTAACTATATCGATTCGTTTGATCGCGACACATTGACCAACGCTGGTGTTAAAAACGATATGAAAGACTGGGGCGTTTCGGGTGAATTCAATTGGGAATTCAGCGAAATGGAGCTGACAGTGATTGGTTCTTACCGCAAGTTTGAAGACAGTGCCTTTAACGATGCGGATGCCACAGATGTTGCTATTTTGACTCAAGATAAGCAGCAGGACATTGATGAGCAGTCGTTGGAAATCCGCCTGGCCTCAACCGGTTCACAAACCGTAGACTGGATGGCTGGTTTTTTCTACTTCAATCAGGACATCGATTACAACCACCCGCTGTACTTTGGCGATGATACCAGAGCCTATTACGATACTTTGTTCGCGCTGAACCCTGGCATTGCTTTTCCTATGATTAGTGCCATTGAGGCTGGATTAGGCGTACCTTACGGTACTTATATGTCACCGGATGACTATACGACGACCAACACTGACTATAACTCTGAGAGCATGGCTCTGTTTGGTCAGGCTACCTGGAATGCCACTGACAAGTTGAGTGTGACGTTTGGTCTTCGTTATTCTGAAGAGGAAAAAACCGGAGACTATCATTGGGAAGGCAGCAATCCCTATGCGGATTTGAGTCCGGCACTGATTGAGACTGGCATCACTAATGCTCTGACTCCGCTCTATGGCTCGACGATTGCAGCTGGTGCTGCGGTAGCACTTAGTCCCTTTGCACAGCAGCTCCAATTTGGTGCGCCATACGAGGATTTTACCAGCAAGTATGATGACGATAATGTCAGTGGTACTGTCAGTGTAAATTACATGTGGACCGATGAGTTCAGTACCTACGCGCGTTTTGCTCAAGGTTATAAGGCGGGTGGCCTGAATATGGATCGTACGGCAGGTGGTGCCACCGGTGGCAATCGCAATGCCGATCCGGATCTGCCAATTTTTGATCCCGAAGAAGTCTCCTCATATGAAATTGGTTTGAAGTCACAATGGCTGGACGGTCGTCTTCAATTAAATGCAGCCTTGTTCTATCAAACGCTGGAAGATTTCCAGGCAAACTCCTTTGACGGTTTGTCCTTCACTGTCCGCAACGCCGCAGAAGTGGAAGGTAAAGGTCTGGAGCTGGATTACGCGTTCCGTCCCAATGAACACTGGTTGTTCAGTGGCGGTTTAGTGATACAGGATATTGAATACAGTGACTACAAGGACGCCTCACCCACTCAAGCGCAGAAAAACGTAGACTTGACTGATCCGACAATTACTCAGGATCTTACTGGTGAGCCGGTTGTATTGACCTCCGATGTGAACTACTCCGGTGTAATCAGTTACACCACGGAAATTGGCAGTGCGTTGCAGCTGACGGCGGGTACGTCTTACAGCTACCGCTCTGAGTACTTTACCGCACAGGATAACGACCCAATCTCTGAGCAGGATGATTACTGGTTGTTTAACCTGAGTGTTGGTTTGGGTGCTCAGGATGAAAGCTGGAGTGTAGAGCTGTGGAGCAAGAACGTCACCGACGAAGAAGTCTACAACATCGTTTATGACGCTTTCTCACAAGCGAATACCTATAACGCCTGGATCAACGAAGGACGTACCTTTGGTATTACTGGCCGCATGCGTTTCTAATAACCATAGCGTTATACCTGAGTGCTGAATAAAGCACAGCTGGCCACTGAAGGATTGGTGGCCAGCTAACACTTGATTGGTTTACCTGTTTTCACCCGTAGGATGTTGGGCAAACGTTCTACGGGTGCTTTTTATTTCATGTTTCCTGTCTGTATTTAATGCGCTTTTCTGTGGCGTATTGAAATCTTGGCTTTTCCTTTCTCCGATATATCTGTTTTTAGACCTTGGTTGATCGCTGGTGTTTGCATAAGGTAATGGCGTGCGCGAAACAAAGCTCTAGAAGTTGTTACTTTCTTCAGATTGGCAGCTGTATATGTAGGCATAAAAAAGCCCTCATAAGAGGGCTAAATAGAGATGTCTGAAACCCTTTGTGGGACGGGCCCACGCCAGATTGTCAGTCAAGAGATTGTATTAAGCCGTTCGCTTAATAGTTGTAAGTCACCTCAACACCGTAAACAGCGCCTTTGGTCAGCGGGGCAAAAGTACCGCCACCCAGAGTGGCTGGAAGTTGGGTGTCACCACCAAACTTCACAGTGTCCAGCAGGTTTTTGCCATACAGGCCAACTACCCACTTTTCGTCATTGGTGTGAATGTCGATACCCAGATCCAGAATCTCTTGCTCATCAATGTAACCGTAGTTGTCATCGGTATAGGCAGACTCGTCACGGTAGGCGTATTGGATGCGGGAAGAAGCGTAACCCCAGTCCCCCAGATCCATGTCGTAAGAAAGTCCTACGCTGTAAGTCAGCTCGGCAGCGCGAGGGATATCCAGAGACTCGTCAACGTTGTCAACGACTCCGTCACCATTCAGATCGTAGATTACCTCGTCGTATTCGGAATCGGTATAACCGATAGAGGCATTCAGAATCAGGTTATCTGTCAGGCCGTACATTGCATCAATTTCAATACCCATCAGAGTCGCATCCGCAGTGTTACGAATATCTTGAGTAACACCTGCTACTGGATCTGGGATGTTCAATTCACGTTGCATATCCTCAATGTCAGTGTAGAAGATTGCGGCGTTCAAGCGTCCACGGTCACCTAGGCTCATTTTGTAGCCAAGTTCGTAAGTATTGACGGTTTCTTCATCGAAAGGCCCTGGAGATACGTCTGGACGAGTCGAGGTGTTACGCAGATTATAGCCGCCAGAGCGGAAGCCTCGAGACCAGCTGCCGTAGATTCGGGCATCCATTTCCAGTTCATACATGAAGCCCAGCTTGGGTGACCAGCTGTTCCAGGTCTTATCATCCTCGAAATCGAATGGGCAAGTACCGTCGATAATGTTACAAGGCTGGTTGGTGTTTAATGTCAGGTTGGATACTTGGGCTTCTTTTTCTTCTTTGGTGAAGCGAATTCCAGCAGTTAATGTCCATTGATCAGTCAAAGCATAATCTGCAGCTACAAATGCACCCAAAGACGTTACTTCGTAATCGCCACCGCCATATTGGTTGATTGATCCTAATGCCAGTACACGGTGCTCGTCATAGTTCACTTCGTTGGTGAAGTAGTAAAGGCCAGTGGTCAAAGTCCAGCTTTCACCAAAAGTACCCGTGTAGCGTAACTCGTTGCTGTATTGCTCGGTATTCATTTCAGCAAGGGAGTGAAACAGGGGCAAGACCGTGGAGTCAATATCGGAAATGGAGTCAGAGTTGTATTCTCTCCAGCCGAAAATGTTGGTAATGGTGCCGTCGCCGAAAGCTACGTCTTTGTTCAGGGTAGCGCTGAACATATTGCCACGGGTTTCCAACAGGCCTTCTTCGTCGATGGCAAACTTGTGTGAATCGCGATCAAAGCTGGTAAACGGGTTGGTCAGGCCTCGGCCGTTGGTGTGGTTTTGACCTGGGGTGCTGTCACCTTCACTCTCCTGATACTCGTAACGCAGTGTCAGATTGGTGGTGTCATTGATGTCCCAGCTCACTACCGGGCGAATCATAAAGGTATCGGTTTTACCGAAGGCTTCGTCGTTGAATTCGTTTTTGAACCAGCCATCATCGCGGTTGGTGTAGAGACTCAGTTTTGCCGCTACGTTATCGGTCAGGCCGCCACTGATGCTGCCCATCAGGTACTTGTTGGCTTTCTCGCCGCCAACTTCGTAAATGCCACGGATGCTGGCTTCGAAGTCTTGAGTCGGGGTTTTGGTGTTAACCAGAACCGCACCGCCCGTTACGTTACGGCCAAACAGGATACCCTGTGGGCCACGCAGTACTTCGATGCTTTCCAGATCGAACATGTCCATCACCACACCGGCGTTGGTGCCCATGTAGACACCGTCGACAAATACGCCCACAGTAGGATCGATGGATGGAATGGAGCTGTTGACGCCAAGGCCGCGGATAGAGAAGTTGGCGATGCCGCGGGTTGTACCGGCGTCGTCCATTGCGACGTTAGGCATGCCGACTGCCAGGCTGCCCAGGTCGCGAACTTTCAAGGCGTCCAGTTGGTCTGAGCCGTAGGCGGTAATGGCCAGAGGGGTATCCTGGGAATTTTCAGCACGTTTACGGGCGGTGACTACAATCTCTTCCAGCAGTGCGCTGGAGCCGCCGGAGCGACCAGATTCCTGAGCCAAAGCTGAGACGCTGGTGAAAGCTGCGGTGGCGCTAAGAACAGCTGCGCTGACATGCAGGGATAACGGTTTTTGCTTAAGTTTGCTGGGACGAGCCATTTGAATCTCTCCTGTCCGTTTATGGTTATGGTGTTTTTATTAATTAATTCTTATCGTGGAGCTAACGCTATCGTTAAACGGAAGGTATGGTAGGGGGCAGAGCTGCCGTTGGGTTATTCTTAGACGGCCAATCGGGTTATCAATTGGCGCCAATATTCACTCTCTAATTGCTCGCTGAAGAACAGTGTGCGAAGTGTGAGTTGGGCCTATCTTGCGATAAGTTGTTGATAAATATCATGAAGTTTAAAGGTTTTGCTCTCTTTTTAGTTTGGCGAAGGGGGTTTCAGGAGTTGCTTTAAATGAATAGGGTAATTACCTATAATCCATGCCTTCGAGAGATTCCTTATCTCCGATAATCTCTACTTCACAGATGCTTATGCCCTGACTTGTCAGTCACGGCCTCAGAATTAAGATGTACTTATGTCTGAACCAACGGTAATTGGCAGCTGGCTTACTTTGTTCACTGCTGCACTGGATAGCTACGGAGTGAACAGTGAAAGTTTTCTTCTGGCTCGCGGAATTGACTTTGAGACAGCCTGTGATCCCAATCAGCGCATTCCTATCATCACCATGAATCATTTGTGGGACGAGGCTGTGGCTGAAACCGGGGCGGAAGACTTTGGTTTGACTGCGGGCTCTCTGATGACTCCGAATACTCTCAGCGCGCTGGGAGTTGCGATGTGGAGTGCCTGTACCATAAAAGAGCAGTTGGAGTGTTTCGTCCGCTATCAGCACGTGGTAGCTAAAGTCAGCCAAATGGAGTTAGTCGAGCAGGATGGGGTGTTGATATCAACAACTTACTTTTATCACGATGCCAAAGGTGAGAGCCTGATTTCTGACTCTTCACAGGATGCCATCTGTGCAGCATTACACTCCTTGCGTCGTACCCTCTACAAAAGAAATTACAGTCCATTGAAAATGGAGCTGACCCGTTCAACGCCCAGGGATGCTGCAAAATATGAAGCATTCTTTGGTTGCCCGGTTGTGTTCAATCAGTCTGCGTTACGTGTTCATATACGAATGGAAGATGCGATTGCACCCATCCCGGGAGGCAGTCAATATGTCTCAAAGGCGGCTGAACGAATGCTGGAAGATTATGTTGCACAGATCCAGACCTCGCCGGATATTATTGGTCAGTTACGTCAGGCGCTTACCCTGTTATTGCCTCAGGGCAAGGCAACCATGGATCAGGTGGTGAAGCAGCTGCATACCAGCAAGCGGACGTTTCACCGCAAGCTGGAAGAGCAGGGGACGAGTTTCCGTGAGCAGATGGAAGAGTTTCGCCGAGAGCTTGCTTTCCGTTACATGGCTCAGGATGAATTGTCAGTCGGTGATATCAGTTTCCTGTTGGGCTTTTCCAGCAGCAGTAATTTCACCCGGGCCTTCAAACGCTGGACGGGCATTGCTCCTCAGGAATACCGGTCACAATTAATTATGGATGACGATGTAGCTTAATGGCGCCTGGCGTTATGTGGTTTGTCTGAGGGGCATCGAACGCGTTGGGGACGATGTTGAATGAGTCCAGGGACTGTTGCAGGATCCGGCCGACTTCCCCTTTTTGTCTTAATTCTTCCAGCTTGTCGCACAGCTTTATCAGTTCGGGCCTGGTTTTCAGGGCTTCAGTGGACAGTGCCAGATAGTAGTAGAGATCGAACACGTTTCGGGTGTGCAGGATCTGGTCTTCCAGCCCCATTTTATGCAGTCGATAATGGGTTGAGTAATTTTCGTAAAGCGCGAAATCAACCCGGCTGGCGAGTAAAACCCGAATCATTTGAGTGACGTTTTTGGTGCGCATAATCAGTGGTGCATCCATTCCGAGTATGTCGCGTTGAAACTCGGGCAGGCGTGCGCCGGCCATAGGGTATTTCAGCATCTCTTCCATGGAATCCATCGGCAGCTCACTGGCCTTGTCTGCAAGCGTGTACATGCCGACCGAGAGGCCGAAAATAGGGGATGGACAAATCTTAACGGTATCCGGAAAGACAGAATCCGGCAGGGATGGAGACGTGAAGATAATCGCCCCGTCGATATTACCTGCTGCGAGCTCCATATACTCCCGTGTTGAGGACATGGGAGTTAATTGCAGCTGGTTTTCACTGTGGGCAAAGGCAGCTTTTAAAATACCGGGGAGAATGCACTGGCGGGTGACTGATGGCGAGCAATAAATGGGGGGGACGTGGGGGTCGTCAACCGCAATCGTTACGGTTGAGACTGCGTGGCAGCAAGTACTGAACACAGTCAGGCTGAAAAACAACAAGGGCAAGTGTAATTTGGCCATCGCTTATAGTACTTATAGTAGTAAGTTGCCAAGTACTTATAGCTTAGATGAATGGCCTTTTATTGCAAGAATTGTGTTCACAGTGCGTTGATGCAGTGAGCAGCTGAAGTGAGTGGATCTTGATCAGGGCAGCTGTTGAGCCAAAAAGCGAACCATATTTTCACCCATCACTTTACGGATTTCCGTTTCGGTAAAACCTGCTTTCAGCATTTCATCGGTGAGCACTGCCAGCTCTGATGAATTAAAATGAGTGCTGACTGATCCATCGAAATCGGACCCCAGGGCAATGTGATCGACACCGACGAGATCGATGCCGTAGCGGATGGCCTGCACAATATTTTCAGGGATATCGTCACACACGGCCCCTTTCCAGTAGCCAACGCCAATCAGGCCTCCCTTTGCTGCAATACGTTTCATCAATTCATCGCTGATGTTTCTGGGGCTGGGGCAGTGTCCATAAAAGCCGGTGTGGCTGACGATCAGAGGAGAGTTGGCCAGCGCCAGTACGTCTTCGACCACTTTGGGGGAGGAGTGAGCAACGTCGATCATGATGCCGAGTCGCTCCATTTCCATGATGGCGTCCTTGCCGAATTGGGTGAGGCCTTCATTGCTTTCTCCGTGCAGAGAGCCACCAAGCTGATTATCAAAAAAATGTTGCAGGCCCATCATGCGATAGCCGGTATCGTAAAGTCGCTGGATGTTCTCCAGCTTGCCTTCCAGAGCGTGGGATCCTTCGGTGCCCAGAAGTCCACCAATAATCTTTGAGCCTTTTTTACGTTGTTCTATGAGGTTCTGCAGGTCGTTCGATGTGAGAATCAATTTGAATTCATCGGGAGAAGCTTGGTCGAGATGGTGTATTTTCTCGGCTTCATACAGTGCGCGCTCGGTAAGGTTGTTCCAGGTTCGGATCGGCCAGAGCTGGGCGATGGCCAGCAGTGTGATGTTGTCACTGCTGTCGGTGGCGTTGTGGGTGTAATTTTGACCGCGCGGTGATTTGGTGACACTGGTAAACATTTGCAGTGCAACGTTGCCTTCGCGCAGGCGTGGCAGATCTACATGCCCGCGACTTGAATGTTTGCGAAGGTCTCTTTTCCACAAGGTGCTGTCGGCGTGCAGATCACCAATAATCAGACTGTTGTGTAACTCTTGAGTCTGTTTCGGAATGGGGAAGGGGGTGTGCGCTGTAACGCGGTTCAGTGACTTCTCAATCTGGGCCGGAGCCAGCATGAAAAAGCCTGCTGCCAGGACCAGCAGAATAATAACCGGCAGAACGATCAGTAAGATGGGCGCGCGACGCATACTTTGCTCTTGTGTTTATTATAATCTGTGAGTCTGAACGTTATCGGGCATCTGTCAAAGCGTTTTATCCATCGGCTTGTGCAAGATGCCGGCTTCCATAAACGCGTCTCCGTGAACCTGATAGCCCAGCTTTTCATAAAACCCGAGTGCGCTTTCCTGGGCGTGTAACCAGACGCTCTTGAGACCCGCTGCGCGGGCTTCTTCTTCCAATGCGTCCATGATCCTGCGCCCCAGTCCATATTGACGTGTGTTCTGCATGACCGCTACCCGACCAATGCGACCCTTTTGCTCGAGGTCTATCCGCCCGGTGGCAACGGGTTCGCCGTTTAACGTGATGAGTGCATGCAGGCAGTGTTCATCGCGGTCATCAAGCTCCATATCGGCAGGTACGTTTTGTTCGATCACAAACACTTGGTGGCGGACTTTATAGAGGGCGTCCTGATGGTCGGTGAAATTTGTGATAGTCAGTTGGATGTCCATGGGGGTCACGCTGTGTAAGGGTTGGGTTTGGCAGATATGGCCCGTTGTGATTGGTGTTTGTGAGTGTAGCATTTCACTCTTGAGTCACAACCGGTTGAATCGCCTCGCGCAAAAATTCGATAAACAATTGTGAACGCAACGATTGTGCCTTGCGATTACTTGCCAGGTAATATTCTTCGGCGGCTTCGAGACTGTCCTCAAACAAGGTAACCAGCTGGCCGCTGTTCAGTTCCCGGTGTATTTCCAGACGGTCTGCCAGAGCAATACCGTAACCCGCCTTGACAGCATCCAGCACCAAAAATGACTCCTCCAGAATCAGCTGCTTGTAGTTGGGCAGTTCATCGGCGCCAGCGATTTCAAACCAGCGGGGCCAGTTGTTGTGCCTGTCGCACAACAGCGGGTAGTCGAGCAAATCGAGAGGGTGCCGAATCGGACGGTTACCGGTCAGCAGTTTTGGATTGCACACCGGCACATAGCGTTCGCGAAACAGTGGCGTGATTTCACGGGCACTGCTCTCCGGAGCTCCGTAACAGATGGCAATGTCGACCTGACTGTCTATCTGCTTCACGCGGGGGGGGATGCTGCGCAGCTGAATATTGATCTCGGGATACTGGTGGGCAAAATCGCCAATGATGTCCAGCAGCCAGGCGGAAGAGGCTGAGGGGGTGGCGGCCAGGATGAGGTCGCCATTGATGGAGTCCGGATCCAGATAGAGGGCACCTGTGGTCAGCAGATCCAGAGCCTGCTGCACGGATTGCAATAATCGCTGGCCGGCGTGGGTCAAATCCAGACGGTTGTGGCTGCGATCAAAGAGGGTAACGCCCAGCAGCTCCTCAAGCTGTTTTACCTGACGGCTTAACGCTCCGTGGGTGACGCCCAATTCCTCCGCCGCGCGGCGCATATGGCAGTGGCGAGCGGCCATTTCAAAGGCGCGCATGGCGTTGAGAGGCAGATTGCGACGGTCGAGTTTCATCAGTGGCTGTCCCGGAGTGAGTTTTGGTTAGTTTAACTCACCATAATGGTAAAAATATATCGATTGTGGTGAGTTTGTTGGGCGTTAAACTGGCTCTATTCCAATCGCCCCAATAAGCCATACTGGTGATTGACCCTATTTCCACGCTTTTGTCAGAAGGACGACAGCTATGACGCATATGATTTACCCACAAACCAACCTAAAAGCCACCGAACAGCTGATCATTGAGCGCGGTGAAGGTGCTTATGTTTACGACAACCAGGGCAAGAAATACCTGGAAGGCATGGCCGGGCTATGGTGTACCTCTTTGGGCTATGCACATCCGGAATTGATGGCGACAGTCAATGAGCAGTTGTCACGCCTGTCCTACAGCCATATGTTTGGCGGCAAAACCCATCCGCAGGGCATGGAGCTGTCGGACGCGCTGTCGGCCATGGTACCGATGGACAATGCCCAGGTGTTCTTTGGCAACTCCGGTTCTGACGCCAATGACACTCACATCAAACTGTTGCGGTATTACTTCAATGCCATTGGCAAGCCGGAAAAGCGCAAAATCATTACCCGCCAGCGCGCCTATCATGGTGTGACTGTGGCGGCAGGGGCTTTGACCAGTTTACCGGTTAACCTCCAGTATTTTGATGCCCCGGAAGAGGCGCTGGGTATTCTCCGCACCGACCATCCTCATTACTACACCGGTCGTCAGGGTGACGAAACAGAAGCCCAGTTTGTGGATCGCATTACGTCCAACCTGGAAGAGCTGATTCTGCGCGAAGGTCCTGAAACCATCGCCGCCTTTATTGCAGAGCCTGTAACCGGTGCCAGCGGTGTGATTGTTCCTCCAGCGGGTTACTACGACAAGGTTCAGGCGATTCTGAACAAGTACGACATTCTGTTCTGGGCCGATGAGGTGATTACCGGTTTCGGTCGCCTGGGTGAAGACTTCGGCTGTAACGCCATGGGTATTCAAAAGCCGGACATGATGAGCTTTGCCAAACAGCTGTCTTCAGCTTACTACCCCATCAGTGCGTCAGTGATTCGTGGCGACATGATGGAAGCGATTGTTGAACAGAGCGGTAAAGTGGGTGCCTTTGGTCACGGCTACACCTACTCCGGTCACCCGGTTGCCTGTGCGACTGCGCTGAAAGTGCTGGAGATTTATCAGCGTGACAAGCTGTTTGATCACGCAGCCACTCTGGGTACTTACATGCAAAATAAACTGCAGCAGTTTGCTGATCATCCTCTGGTGGGTGAAGTGCGTGGCAAAGGCATGGTGGCCGCGCTGGAGATGGTTTCCAATAAAACCACGGGTGAAGGGTTTGCCGATGGCTCACTGGGCGCTTACGCCATTAGCCGCTGTCAGGAGCACGGTTTGATTCTGCGCGCCGTTGCGGGCAACAGTCTGGCGGTATGTCCTCCGTTGATCATTAACGAAGGGCATGTCGATGAGATTTGTTCCGTTCTGACCAAGGTGCTGGACGAAACTCTGGCCCATGCTCACAAACAAAACCTGATCAAAGCCTGATAGTCATACTGCCGAAGGAAAGTCATACCATGTTGAATTTAAAACGCCCTGAGCTGTTGGCCAGGTCCTCCTATGTGAATGGCCAGTGGCAGGAAGGTGGCGACGAGATCATTGATGTCACGAATCCTGCGACTCAAAAAGTCGTCGCTCAAATCACGACTGGGGGAGTCGCAGAAACTCGTGAAGCGATTGAGTGTGCTGAAAAAGCCATGCCCGCCTGGGCTGCCAAGCCTGCCAAAGAGCGCGCCAATATACTGCGTCAGTGGTTTAACCTGATCATGGAAAATCAGGAGGATCTTGCACAGATTCTGACAGCCGAGCAGGGCAAAACCCTGGCTGAGGCCCGTGGTGAAATCGCTTACGGTGCAAACTATATTGAATGGTTTGCCGAAGAGGCCAAGCGTGTTGACGGTGACCTGATTCCCGCGCCCAGTGGTGACAAACGCATCATGGTGATCAAACAGCCGGTGGGTGTTGTGGCTTCAATTACGCCGTGGAACTTCCCCAACGCAATGATTACCCGCAAGGCGGCTCCGGCTCTGGCGGCAGGTTGTACCTTTGTGGGCAAACCGGCTACAGAAACACCGCTGTCAGCATTGGCTTTGTGTGTGCTGGCCGAAGAGGCGGGCATTCCCCCGGGCGTGTTTAACATGGTTGTCGGTAACTCTCGCGCAATCGGTGGTGAGATGACCTCCAATCCAATCGTGCGCAAGCTGACCTTTACTGGTTCGACCCCGGTTGGCAAGGTGTTGATGGAGCAGTGTGCGTCAACGGTGAAAAAGACCTCCATGGAGCTGGGTGGCAACGCACCGTTTATTGTTTTTGACGATGCTGACCTGGATGCAGCGGTGGAAGGTGCTTTGGCTTCCAAGTATCGCAACTCCGGCCAGACCTGTGTCTGTACCAACCGTTTGCTGGTGCAAAGTGGTGTGTACGATGCGTTTGTGGAAAAGCTGCATCAGGCAGTTTCCCAGTTCAAGCTGGGTGATGGTACTCAGGACGGTGTTACCCATGGCCCGATGATTACCACCAAAGCGGTGAATGATGTACAGGCTTTGGTGGACGACGCGGTTGCCAAGGGTGCTCACCCCATCATCGGTGGCAAACCCTCCGAGCTGGGAGCGTATTTCTATGAGCCCACCATTTTGACCAACGCGACTTCAGACATGAACGTATTCAAAGAAGAAATCTTTGGGCCTGTCGCGCCGGTATTTAAATTTGAATCCGAGGCGGAAGCCATTGCCATGGCCAACGATACTGAATTTGGTCTGGCGGCTTATTTTTACACCCGGGATCTGGGAAGAATTTTCCGTGTGGGTGAGGCGTTGGAGTACGGCATCGTGGGTATCAACGAAGGCATCATCTCCAATGAAATGGCGCCTTTCGGCGGTGTCAAAGAATCGGGTAGCGGCCGTGAAGGCTCCAAATACGGAATGGACGACTATCTTGAAATCAAATACATGTGCCTGGGTGGACTAAGCTAGTTCACTCAAACTGTATAACCGTGTGATTTGCCGCTTGGGGTTCGCCCTTCAGCGGCTTTTTTGTATCTGTCACTTGCACAACGCCACAGCTATTGCCTCATAATGCACCGAGTTTGGGCATGTGCTTCTCTGTTTTCATCGCTCTGTAGAAAATCATTGAATTTTCAAAATGTTATGGATATGGTTTTGGCACATTAAAATTCATGTGTCAGGATCTGCGAAACAAGGACGCTGAAGTCTCCTTCCTTAATTTGCTTCTCTGATGGTTGTACGTTCTGACGCTATTGCCCATAACAATAACCGGAAACACGGATGCTCAACGCTATCATCAACAGCCCCTATCTGAACCTGTTTAGCGCTCTGGTTCTCCTGACCACCTCCCTCTACGAAACGATTACAAAACTGGATGAATTCACGCTGGGTGTTCATCATGGGGTGTTGGTTTTTAGCATCATTCAGTTGGTAAAAGTCGTTCCTGAAATACTGGAGGGATTAAAACAGATGAATGAAGCCAATGAGATGATGGAAAAAAGAGTAGTGAGCTAGGGTTTCATTTCCCTGTTAAAAATACAATAACCAGAGACACGTTATGAGTCAGTCTTCTCCTGCAAAATGTTCCTATGATTTTTTAATTTGTCGCAATCAAAAAGAAGATACCTATGCGCTGTATCAGTTTGATCCTGTTGCAGATGAACTGTTGATCCCTGTTCCCTTGTCAGCAGATGTCAGTTTTGATTGCAGTTGGCGTATGGCTCAGGTTGGAGGGTATCTGTTGCAGTGGAGTCCGCTGTGTAAGTCTCATGGGGTAGAGGGGTATCAATTCAACCTGATTGCCTTTGATCCAGAATCATCCAACCCGCTGCAAGGCCCGGTAGTGGAAAGTGGTTTTTGGGAAAAAACCAAATTCTGGGGAAAATACCGCAGTACCTACAGCAGCAATCCGGACGAAGGACAAAATCTGGATCTGACTCCAATGACCAGCTTTGTTCTGAGTATGATTCCTGCCAAAGGGCGTGGCACCTTTGAATTGTGGAATTTTGATCCTCAGGGCGTTTCGAATTTCGAATCAGACCCTTTGCCGGCTTCTTACAGCCCTCAAAACGGATTTCCGCTGATCAAGTCAGGACATACATTGATTGCCATTGGCAATTATGTGTTGGACCTTTTGCCGGAGCCGAATCATTACCGCCTGTGGAGTTTTGATCCACAACTGGAAACACCGCTTTCCCTGCCTGCAGTGCAAGAAGGGCGCTGGGATAAAGTGGACAAGGAGAGCCAGCTGACGGCGATTGGGTCTAATGTGCTGGAGTGGAATACAGCCAAAGGAAGCTATCGACTGTGGGGATTTGATCCGGAGCACGAAGATGTGCTGGTCGGTCCTTTGCGCGAGGGTAAACTGCCATCGACGATAGGCGCTGGCTCAGTATTGACCGGCTATCAATCGCGTGTTCCGGTGCAGCAACAGTTTGCGACCACACCGGGAACCATGGATTTTATGCGTTCCAACATTAAACATGTGGTGTATTACATGTTGGAAAGTCGCTCATTCGATAATGTGTGTGGCTGGCTCTATGGACATGGCGATCAGGGGTGTCATTACATAGGCTCAGAAGAACCCTTTGAGGGCGCAAGCACCGAAGATTTTAATTACGATGGCGATCAAAAAGTTTTTGTCAGCAAGTTTAAAAATGGCCAGTTAAGTGCCGAGTGGAATCTTGTTGCTCTCGATCAGGATCCGTTCCACGACACAACCGACAACCTGCAACAGATGTTTTCCGATGAGTCCGGTTACTGGAATCGGGCAAAGCCGGATATGGGCGGGTTTATTCTCAATAACGCCAACGCCCAAGTGATGCAAACCTTCAGTCCGGAACAGCTGCCGGTTCTGAACGGCCTGGCCCGACATTTTGGTGTTTCGGATCGCTGGTTCTGTTCTATGCCTGGCGGTACGGATGTGAATCGTGCTTTTTCTCTGACGGGTTCTGCATTCAATATGCTGGGCACCTGGGAGGGTGGCAGTATTTATGCCAACTGGCCGGAGTCATCCCATCGCCAATCCCTTTGGAAAACGTTGTGGAGTCACGGCATTACCGACTGGAAAATCTACAATTCGGTGTTGTGGGAAAACGAGGTCTTTACCTACCAGTTGTATCTCAAGGGACAGGTGCCTTCGGTGGATGCCAACCCCACCCAGTTTTTGTCCAGCATAGATCAATTCAAGCAGGATGCCTTGCATGGCAACCTGCCGGCCTTCAGCTACCTCGAGCCGGCCTGGATTGCACCGAAAGGGGCAACGTCTTATCACCCCGGTGGCGATCTGGTACCCGGCGAGCGTGAGTTGAACGAAATTTATGAAGCGATTAAGAGCGGTCCAGGTTGGGAAAATACCTTGCTGGTGATCACGTTTGATAAAAACGGCGGCATTTACGACCATGTGGCACCGCCCTACGCTCGTAAGCCCTGGCCCAATGATCTCAATAATGGCTTTGTCTATGACTTGATGGGGCCAAGAGTGCCTACGGTTATGGTGTCTCCCTGGATCAAACCGCAGTCAGTGGTCAGAGCCGAGGGGGAGATCCCGTTCGATGCCACGTCATTTGCCGCGACCTTGCTTGAGTGGTTTGGAATTCCCAAGCCCATGTGGGGGCTGGGTGATCGTATCAATATTGCGCCAACGTTCGAGGCAGTATTGCAGGCGGATCAGCCAAGGGGGGATGCGCCGACATTGACGCCTCCCTATGACAAATCATTCCCGCCGCTCAAATAAGGTAAAGGCGGGTCTGGTGTCAACGAGTACCTACGCTGAAGCCGCTTATTCTGATGTGTGCAGTGTTTCCTCGGCATTTTTCAGGGCTTGCCACAAACGAGGTTCTTGAAAGCACAAGCCGCCGCCACTGCATTTTTTCCTGGGATATCATGTGGATGATATCGGCAACAAGCACCCAGGGTAGCGAATTCAGGGTCTATAAATCATAAACAATAACAAGGGAGCTCACTCAATTGTTTATTGAAGAGAGTTGCCATTTCTAAAAAAGGAAAGCAGATGTCTGAATCAACATGGAAAGCTCATCCCGCCACAGGTGAATGGAATGCGACCAGTAATTGGAGCACAGAAGAAGTACCCGTAGATACAGCCATTTTTTCTGAGTCTGCACAAACGGCCATTACCTTTGCAGCCGATAGCAATGCCTCAGTTAAGAAGGTTGAATTCAAGGAAAACTCGACAGCGTACACCTTTACCTTTGGGCCGGGAAAAACTCCGGGGTTAACCATAACGGGTGAAGGTGTCAGCAATCTCTCGCGCAAACAGCAGAGCTTTATTGTGGCGGCTACCAGCAGTGGTCATGACAATCCACAACTGGTGTTTGCCAACACAGCGACTGCCGGAACTGACGATATGTATTATTGTGCCGGCCCGATTGATGAGCAGGGTTATGGCGGTGGCGTCATCAGCTTTTGTGACAAAGCGCGCGCGGGGACTGCTCGCTTTAAAGTCTGGACCGGAGCATTACCTCCACCGCAGTTCAGAAAAGAAAAGATTCCCAGCACTGTGGGTGGGGAAGTGAGTTTCAGCAATACCTCCACGGCAGACAATGCCAACTTTACCATCTATGGGAGTTTGGGCGCTGATGGCGACACCTTTGCCAATGTGGTCTTTCACGATACTGCAACGGCGGGCAAGGCGACGTTTACTAACGTGGGGGGCACCGTTTCCGGGGGGGATGGCGGCAACACTCAGTTTTACGGTAGCTCCAGCGCCGATCATGGCGTGTACAACAACTGGGGTGCCACTCATGAGAAAGCCAATGGTGGCGATGTGGCTTTCGACAGTACGGCCAGTGGTGGCTACGGACATTTTTACAATCACGCAGCGATTGTGGCCGGAGGCTACGGCGGGGTGACCAGTTTTAACAATAACCCACCCTCTGTGGACGCGGCCCAGGGGGCTTCCGCAGGCAACGGCTCCTATTTCAACTACGGCGCCCGTCAGGGTGAGCAGGGCGGTGGCGGCCACCTGGAATTCAGTGCACGTTACGGATCTCCCACTGCGGCTGACGCAACAATCGTTAACTACGGCAGCACTATTGAAAGCAAGTCCAGTGCCGGACACACGATTTTCTCCATTAATCAGCCAACACCATATTTCCCTACCGCGGGCAATGCCAAAGTGTGGAATCACCCGGCTGCCGGGGAAGGCGGTGCAGCGGGCTTCACGGAGTTTTCTGTGTATGGCAAAGAGAGTGGTGGGAATGTCAGCAATCAGTTTCCGACCGCGGGAGATGCAACCCTGTTTAATCTGGGGGGCTGCACGGCGAAGGCCGGAGGTGGTTACACGGTATTCTCCGGAAATGCCAGCGCAGGCAGTGCCACACTGATTGCCTATGGTGGTACCCACGGCGGTTATGGTGGTCGTATTGCTTTCTATGATGAATCGGTGGGGGATAGCGCCAAAGTGTGCCTGTTCGATGACGGTGAGCTGGATATCGGTTACCACACTTGCGGAGTTACCATTGGCAGTTTGGAAATGACGGGTGGAGTGATTGCCACACAGCTCGGGAAGGAGACACCTTGTCTGACGGTCGAAGGCGATGTGGCGATTAAATCGTCACAGGTGTCATTTCGTTTCGACACACAGAAAGGCGGCGGATTTTCTTACAATCAGCCCTATACGATACTGAGATGTTCAGCTTTGACCGAGCTGAATCCGGAGTGTTTTCGAGGTAACACCATTAACGGCGTGGAGCCCCGTTTCACGATTGTCGGGCACAAGTTACAAGTGACTTTTACAAAGCCGTGACCGAAAAGCCGGCGTGATCTTATACAGGTTTTTGCTGTTTTCGCGCTGGCTTGATCAGTTCCAGCGTGACAATCACGCCGGTGAAGATCACCACCACCCCCGCATACTGGAGCAAGGTTGCAGGTTCGCCCAAAATGCCAATGGCCATCAACAGCGATACACCGGGAACAATTGCGCCAAAGATGGCGCCTTTGCCGGGCCCCAGTACGCTGACAGCCTGACTGTAGAAGATCAGGGCGAGGATTGCGGAAAAAAGACCTTGATAGACAGCCTGAGTAGCCAGAATCTGCCATGAAGCGGTCAGCAGTTGGCTTTCGCTGTCGAGAACAAACAAGGGAACGCACAGCAGCATGGACAGGCAGGCCACCACCGCTGTGGCATGCAGGGGTTCGATATGCCACTGGCGCAGTGACAGGGTGAAGCAGGACCACAAAAAGCCCCCGAGGACGAACAGAGCATCCCCCTGCCAGCTGGACACCTGGGTGTGTAAACTGTCGATGCCTACCAGCACCAATCCGCACAACACCATCACCATGCCCAGCATGCGCATGGGGCCAAAAGGTTCTTTAAACAAGAGGCAGCCGCCGAGGGTGGAGCACAACAGCATGGTGCTGGGAGTGATCAGGGCAAAGTGCCCGGCACTGGAATATTGTAATCCCTGGCTGACCGTCATCAGGTAGGGGACGCCGGCACCACAGACGATAATCAACAGTCCAATGGGCGGGATGCCTGAAAAACCCCGGCGCAACAGAAAGGGCAGCATGAATATCCCTGCGGTCGCATAGCGCAGAATATTCACGTCGGAAGGTGTCAGAGCCTCTTCAAAGCTGATTTTGGTGAAAATCGGGAAGGCCGCCCAGATCAGCACCGTGACGATGCCGAAAAACACCCCCTTTAAGGGATGGGAGTTGTCAGTCACGGTGCTCTCCTGAACAGGCTGTGAGCGAGTCGGGCAGGATCAGGCGTCCGGCAACAGACGGTTGAGCATATCCTGATAAATATCGGTCAGCAGGTTCAGCTCTTCTGCGTCGACGCATTCGTCCAGTTTGTGAATGGTTGCATTCACCGGCCCCAGTTCGACAACCTGAGCGCCGGTTGGCGCGATAAAACGACCGTCGGATGTGCCGCCGGCGGTGGACAGTTCAGTGTCAAAGCCGGCCACATGACGAATGGCTTCGACAGCGGCTTCCACCAGCGGGCCTTCGGCGGTCAGGAACGGCAGGCCACTCAGGCGCCAGTCAATGTCATAGTCCAGGCCGTGTTTATTGAGGATGGCTTCGGTGCGCTCACGCAGTTGCGCTTCGGTCACTTCGGTGGAAAAACGGAAGTTGAAAATCACTTCGGCTTCACCGGGGATCACATTGGTGGCACCGGTGCCAGAATTGATATTGGATACCTGAAAGCTGGTGGCCGGGAAAAAGTCGTTGCCGTTATCCCAGTGCTCGGCGGCCAGTTCAGCCAGAGCCGGAGCCAGCTTGTGGATCGGGTTGTCGGCCAGGTGCGGGTAGGCAACGTGCCCCTGGGTACCTTTGACTGTCAGCCAGCAGCCCAGTGAACCACGGCGACCATTCTTGATGGTGTCGCCGGTCTTGTTGGTGCTGGATGGTTCCCCCACCACACACCAGGTGATCTTCTCGTTGCGCTCTTCCAGCCACTCCACCACCTTGACGGTGCCGTTGTGAGCGGGGCCCTCTTCATCGCTGGTGATCAAAAACGCAATGCGACCGGTATGGTTGGGATGCTCGGCGACAAAGCGTTCGCAGGCGACTACCATGGCGGCCAGGCTGCCTTTCATGTCGGCGGCGCCACGGCCGTGCAGCATGCCGTCTTCAATAACGCCTTCAAACGGAGGGTATTTCCACTGTGCTTCGGGGCCGGTAGGCACCACATCGGTATGGCCGGCAAAAGCCAGAATAGGTCCCTCGGTACCACGCACCGCCCAGAAGTTATCCACCTCGCCAAAACGCAGGTTCTCAATGTGAAAACCAATGGCACGCAGGCGGTCAGTCATCATGGGTTGGCAGCCTTCGTCTTCAGGGGTGACGGAGGGGCGACGAATCAGCTCGCGGGCCAATTCCAGTGTGGGAGTCAGAGCAGTCATGGAAAATCGCTTAATTTGAGTCGGAATACGGTGTTGTGCCTGTATTAATGGCAGGTCAACCGGAGATTGGCGGCATTTTAGCCTAAAGGCCCGATTGCGGACAGGGGCAGAGGTTAACTGGTTGGACGACGTAAAGGGAGGGGGGAAAGAATGCGGTGAGGCCGAAACCCCACCACAGTCATGCAGACGATCAGTTGTTCGCGTGCAGTTCTTCGTTCAGGGCAATGGCGGACTTGTTGGTTTTGCACTCAACGGCACCATTGACGGAATTGCGACGGAACAACAGGTCGGACTTTCCGGCCAGATCGCGAGCCTTGACGCTTTCTACCAGCTCGCCCTTGTCATCCAGTACGGCAACTTTGGTGCCGGCGGTAATGTACAGGCCAGCTTCTACGGTGCAGCGGTCGCCCAGAGGGATACCGATACCGGCGTTGGCGCCCAGCAGACACTCGTCGCCGACGGAGATGATGATGTTGCCGCCGCCGGACAGGGTGCCCATGGTGGAGCAGCCGCCACCCAGATCGGAACCTTTACCGACGAATACGCCTGCAGAGATGCGGCCTTCGATCATGCCCGGACCTTCGGTGCCCGCGTTAAAGTTCACAAAGCCTTCGTGCATGATGGTGGTGCCTTCACCGATGTAGGCACCCAGACGAACGCGGGCAGTGTGAGCAATACGAACGCCGGCAGGCACCACGTAGTTGGTCATTTTCGGGAACTTGTCGACACAGTCTACGTCCAGCAGCTCGCCGTTCAGGCGCGCTTGCAGTTGACGCTCAGGCAGCTCGGTCAGATCCACAGCGCCCTGATTGGTCCAGGCCACATTGGGCAGGGTGCCGAACAGACCGTCCAGAACGGTGCCGTGTGGCTTGACCAGGCGGTGGGAGATCAGATGCAGCTTCAGGTAGCCTTCTGGCACGGAGCTCGGCGCGGCATCTTCGGCCAGCAGCGCGGCAACCAGAGGACGCTTGCTGTTTTGGAATGATTTTACAATCGCAGCCTGCTCTGGGTTATCGGTCAGAGCGGTGGCCAGCGCGTCCAGTTTGGCGCTGTCGATGGCGATGGCTTCGTTACCACCGGTGTAGCCCAGTGCTTCAGCAACGGCCTTGGCGACGGCAGGTTCCGGGTTCAGCAGAGGTTGCGGGAAGAACACTTCCAGCCACTCGCCTTTGTTGTTTTGTGTGCCTACACCCAGGCCCAATGCGTATAAATCAGTCATAGTTGTATCCAGTCTTGAGTCGAAAATGTTTAAGAAAAGAGGAATTCAGTTTGATGATTCCTCAGTCGTCATTGCCTCGATTCTTGCAATGACGAGGTTGAATATCACGCAAAGCGTTGTTCGTAGTCCGCGACTTTAAAGCCCACCGAGATCTCACCGGCCTGATCCAGCAGGGGGCGTTTAATCAGGGTGGGCTGATCCAGAATCACTGCGACCACCGTGCTGTCGTTTAGCTGCGCCTTGGCGTCATCATCCAGACCTTTCCAGGTGGTGCTGCGCTTGTTGACCAGTGACTCCCAGCCGAGGGCCGAGACCCATTTTTCAACCTGCTGGCGATCCAGCCCGTCCTTGCGAAAGTCGTGGAAGGTGTAGTCGACATTGGCCTGTTCGAGCCATTTGCGGGCTTTTTTCACGGTGTCGCAATTGCTGATGCCATAGAGCGTGGTCATGATTCTCTCGTTGTTTTCAGTCTTTTTCATTGGCCGGGCCGAAAAGAGCGGGGAGCGGCGGATTTGAAGGCCGCAAAGCATACCAAAAAGCAGCGATTGAATCATCTGGCGGGTTTTTGGATTGATAGATATATGGAACTTTCCTTTGGCGTATTTTGTTCTATGCTTATGCGCTGTGTCCTATAGAATGCGGCCGCTGGCCGAGTTTGCGGCCACGATCATTCAATATTGGGTTTAACACCCGCGTTCAATTTAGGGTTCAAAAAGGAGTTTGAACATGCCTGAGACTTCCTGTTCTACCTACCGCGTGGTTTTTTGGGGTGATGTGGCCGAGGGGCAATCCCGGCGGGATGTGGCGTTGAAATTTGCCCGAAAGTTTCGCATCAACGACAGCAAAACGCTCAGGCGTATCTTTTCTGGACGTTTACTGACTCTGAAGCGGGGGCTGAGCGAGTCGGAGGCCCAGCGTTACTGCCAGGCAATTACCGATCTGGGAGCCTGTTCCAGAATGGAGGCTGAAGCGCCGTTGGCTGGCTCTGATTGGGGGAGTGCCGAGCTTCAGCCCAAGCGCCCGCGACACACGGCATCCATCCATTTCGATACCATGGGGCTGGATATCCAGGATTTGATTGCCGCTCAGGCAGACACAAAACCTGTGGAAGATTCCGGGGTCCCGGGGAGTCGCAACCCTTTTGGTGCCCGAGACCTTGCTGAGGCAGAACACCCTCCGGTCAAGTACTACGACGGCCGTCCGGTCAGCTAGGAGTTTGTTGCCATCTTACGGTTTTTTCGCGATCTTCGGGTGTTTGCGGGCGGGGTAGCAGGTTCTGCAGATCTCACACACGGTGCCGTCACAACCGCGGGCGCTGCAGTATTCCCGTCCGTAAAAGATAATCTGCAGATGCAGTTTGTTCCAGCTTTCGGCGGGGAACAGTCGTTTCAGATCTTTTTCCGTTTGTTGAACGTTTTTACCGCTGGTTAATCCCCAGCGCTGCGCCAGGCGGTGAATGTGGGTGTCCACCGGGAAGGCTGGTACGCCAAAAGCCTGCGCCACCACCACACTGGCGGTCTTGTGGCCGACGCCGGGCAATTTCTCCAGCGCTTCCATGTCATTGGGTACTTCGCCGTTATATTGTTCCACCAGCATTTGTGACAGCACGGAAATGGCTTTTGATTTCTGCGGTGACAGCCCGCAGGGGCGAATAATGGCTTGAATGTCCTCGACGGATTGCATGGCCATATCAAACGGATTGTCGGCCAGTTCCCACAGCGCAGGAGTCACCTGGTTGACCCGTTCGTCCGTGCACTGCGCCGACAGCAGCACGGCCACCAGCAGGGTGTAGGGGTCTTTGTGATCCAGCGGCACCGGGGTTTCCGGGTAGAGTTCTTCGAGGCGCCGATGGATGTAGGTAACGCGCTCGGCTTTGAGCAGATTTTTCGGGGCTGTCATGAGTGTGTTCATTCTGCGGTGCGTTATGAGCTCTGTTGAGTAACAAATTGTTTGATGCGCTCGGCGGCTTCTACGCATTCTTCCACTGTGGCCACCAGTGCCATCCGCACATGATTTTCACCGGGGTTTACACCATTGGCTTCGCGGGCGATATAGCGACCGGGCAAGACGGTGATGTTCTGTTCGGCAAACAGGCGTTGGGCAAATTCCACGTCGCTCATGTTGCCGGTCTTGGCCCACAGATAAAAGCTGGCGTCCGGGCGCTCCACATCCACGATTCCATCAAGGATTTTCAGTACCGCATCGAATTTGGCGCGGTAGGCGTCGCGGTTGGCTTTTACATGCGCTTCGTCGTTCCAGGCCGCGATGGAAGCCAGTTGATTGGTCACCGGCATGGCGCAACCATGGTAGGTGCGATACAGCAGGAATTTCTCCATGACTTCGGCATCGCCGGCCACAAAACCGGAGCGCAAGCCGGGCAGGTTGGAGCGCTTGGACAGAGAGTGAAACACCACGCAGCGGCGGTAGTCGTCGCGACCCAGTTCAGCGCAGGCCTGCAGCAAGCCAACCGGCGGTTGCTCCTCGTCAAAATACAGTTCGGAATAGCATTCGTCGCTGGCAATGACAAAGTCGTACTGGTCGGCCAGTGCGATCAGCTTTTTCAGCGTTGCGGTATCAACGACCGTGCCGGTGGGATTGCCGGGGGAGCACAAAAACAACAGCTGACAGCGCTGCCAGACGTCGGCGGGTACTGAATCAAAGTCGGGCAGGTAGTCGTTTTCCCGCTCGCAATTGAGGAAGTAAGGATCGGCGCCCGCTAAAAAAGCCGCGCCTTCATAGATCTGGTAAAACGGATTCGGGCTGACCACCAGTGGGTTTTGTGTGCGGTCGATAACGGCCTGGGCAAAAGCAAACAGGGCTTCGCGAGTACCGTTGACTGGCAGCACATGGCGTTCGGCGTCCACACTGCCGGGGTTGAGTTTAAAGCGGCGAGTCAGCCATTGAGCGATGGTTTCGCGCAGTTCTGGCAGGCCTTTGGTGGACGGGTAATTCACAACCCGGTTCAGATTGTCACTCAGTGATTGCAGTACAAAGGCAGGCGGTTCGTGTTTGGGCTCACCGATGGACAGGGCAATATGAGCCCGGTCGGTGGGTGCGCTGACCTGCGCCTTGAGCGCGTTCAGTTTTTCAAACGGGTAGGGTTGTAAGCGTTCTAAATCGCGGTTCATGGGCTGCTCGGTCTTTGTGTTGGGGGGGGGCAGTGGGAATTAGTGAGACACTTCCACCTGTTGATCCAGTTGAGTACAGATTTCAGCTTGCAATTCCTTGCACAGTTCCGGGTCGCTCAAGGGTTCACCGTCTTCGTCAGTGATAAAGAAAATATCCTCTACCCGTTCACCCAGTGTGGTGATCTTGGCGTTGCTGAGCTGAATGTTAAATTTCAGGAAGATGCGTGCGATCAGTGCCAGCAGGCCGGGACGATCGGGAGAGATCACTTCCAGAATGGTGGTATTGGTATTGATGTCGTTGCTGATGCTGGTGCGCGTCGGGATGGCAAAACTTTTCAGGCGGCGCGGCACCCGGCGGCTGATGATGTCGCTGTAGTTATCGACCTGCGCCAGTTCCAGCTGCAGTTCCTTTTTGATGTGCTCCCGATAGGTCGGGTCGTCCTTGATGGGCTGATTGTTTTCGTCCAGCACATAAAAGGTATCGATGGTGTAGCCGCCGCGTTCCGTGTTGTGGATGCGGGCATCCTGAATCGACAGGTTCAGGTAGTCCAGCGTGGTGGCAACCGCAGCAAAGACGTTACTGCGGTCGCGGGTGCGAATGAATATCTCTGTGGCGCCTTCGTGTTTGCGGCTGGTGGTTTCCCGAACCAGAATCAGGTCGTCGGTGCTGTTGTGATCGATGATTGAGCTGCTTTGCCAGGCGATTTCCTTGGCGTTTTCGCGCAGGAAATAATCCTCGTTGAGGTAGCTCCAGAGGGCTTCGACAGAGTCTTTGGCGTAGCCGTCTTCCAGCAGCAGCTGCATGGCGGTGTCCTGGGTTTCTGCGATCAGGTCCTGGCGGTCGATGGGGTTTTCCAGTCCGCGCCGCAGTGCCCTGCGGGTTTCCGAGTACAGCTGGCGCATCAGGCTGGCGCGCCAGGTCGTCCACAGGGTGGGGTTGGTGGCGTTGATGTCTGCCACAGTCAATGCGTACAGATAATCCAGGTGGAGGCGGTCACCCATTTCCACGGCAAACTGGTGGATGACATCCGGGTCGGAGATGTCCTGTTTCTGCGAAACCGATGACATCAACAAATGTTTGTCGACCAGCCAGGATACCAGTCGGGCTTCGTGATTTTTCAGCCCGTGGCGAATGCAGAAATTGTAGGCGTCTACTGCGCCCAGTTTCGAGTGGTCTCCGCCGCGCCCTTTGGCGATATCGTGATACAGGCCGGCCATGTAAAGCAATTCGGGTTTCGGCAGTTGCTGCATGCATTCGTAAGCCACCGGGAATTTTTCCCGGCTTTCCGGATAGCGCAGCATGCGCATGTTTTTGACCACCGACAGGGTGTGGGCATCAACCGTGTAGATGTGGAACAGGTCGTGTTGCATCTGTCCGATGATGTCGCCGAACTCCGGCAGGTAGCGTCCCAGAATGTTGTAGCGCTTCATACGCTTGAGCTGGGTGACCAGTGCGTACTCGCACTTCAGCAAATCCACAAACAGCTGGGTGTTTTTGGGGTCGTTGCGAAAGTTGTCATCAATCAGTTCGCGGTGTTCCCGCAGCAGCCGAATGGTCTCCGGGCGAACCCCGTTGATGTCGGGGTTATTACCCATGATGACAAAGATTTCCAGCAGTGCGGACGGCTCCTGAAGGAACACCGCGTTATGTGTCACTTCAATATAGTTGTCGCGCAGCTGAAAACGGTCATTGATGGGGGTGATGGCTGCCTGGTCTGAGGCGTTGAGAACAGTCTCGTCGAGAAAGTTCAGCAGTACATCGTTGAGCTCGCCCAGTGACATCACCACGCGATAGTAGCGATGCATAAACTGCTCGACGGCCAGGCCGCTGTCGCAGTCCTTGTAACCGAACTCTTTGGCCAGCTCCCGCTGGTGGTCAAACAGCAGACGCTCTTCGGGGCGCTTGGCCAGCTTGTGCAGGCCGTAGCGTACCTTCCAGAGAAATTCTTCCCCGGACTGCAGCAGGGCAAACTCTTCTTCGGTGAAAAAGTCCTTGCCCGCCAGCTGGTTGAGGGTGCGAACGCCAAAATAGCGTTTGGCGACCCAGGCAATGGTCTGGATATCCCGCAGGCCACCCGGGGCGTTTTTGATATTGGGTTCGAGGTTGTATTCGGTGTTGTCGTACTTGTTGTGGCGTGCCAGCTGCTCTTCTTTTTTGGCTTTGAAGAATTCGTCGGCGGGCCACATGTTTTCCGGCTGGGTCAGTTTTTGCAGCTTAAGGCAGGGGCGATCGCTGCCGACAATGGTGCGGCATTCCAGCAGGTTGGTAACTACAGTGATGTCTTCTTTGGCAATCTCGGCGCACTGGGTCAGGGTGCGGACGCTGTGACCGATATCCAGACCGATGTCCCAGAGCAAGAGCAGCAGGTTCTGGGCGCTCTCCAGATCTTCAGGTTGTTCCTCTTCCATCAACAACAGCAGATCGATGTCTGACTTGGGGTGGAGTTCGCCACGACCGTAACCACCGACAGCAATCAGGCTGACCTGATCGCTCCAGCTGAACTGATGCCATGCGTAGTGCAGGATGCAGTCCATAATCTGGGCCCGCTCATAGATCAGGCTGCGAATGTCCTCGCCTTCCTCGAAGCGGGTGTCCAGCTGAACGTTCGCGGCGTTGAGGGCATTTTTAAACAGAGGGATGATTTTGCCATTGGCCTGAGCCAGATCGCTCCTGAAGCGGGATTGATCGAAGGAAAACAGCGGACGCTCAAAATAAGGGATTTCCATAAAAGGCTCTTAAGATTGGTGGCGCAATGACATCAATGTAGTTTTGAAGCAATAGTGTTTTGAGATGGCGGTATATTCTGATTCAACCCCCGGCAGGGGGCTGACTGTTTTGACGTTTAAGTCTCTCGAAGCGATGTCGGGATGACTTAAAAAGGTTCGTCCGGACGCTTGGTCAATACTTCTACGCCATTGGAGGTGACCGCCAGGGTATGTTCCCATTGGGCAGAGAGGCGTTTGTCACGAGTCTCAACGGTCCAGCCATCTTTTAACAGCTTGGTGGCCGCCTTGCCGGCATTGATCATGGGTTCGATGGTGAAGGTCATGCCTTCTTTCAGTTCGAAACCGGTGTTGGGCTTGCCGTAATGCAGTACCTGTGGCTCTTCGTGGAAGGTGTCGCCAATGCCATGGCCGCAGTATTCGCGAACCACGGAGTAGTAGTTCTTTTCTGCGTGTTGCTGAATGACGTGACCGATGTCGCCCAGGCGGCATCCGGGTTTAACCAGCTCGATGCCTTTGTACAGGCATTCCTGAGTAATATCGATCAGTCGCTGGGCGTGGGGAGCCACGTCGCCGACGGTATACATTTTACTGGTATCGCCGAACCAGCCGTCGTAAATCACAGTGACGTCAATGTTGATGATGTCGCCGTTTTTCAGGACCTTCTTCTCTGACGGGATGCCGTGACAGATCACATGGTTGACCGAGGTGCAGACGGATTTGGGAAAGCCGTTGTAGTTCAGACAGGCCGGAATGGCTTTCTGAACGTTGACGATGTGCTCGTGGCAGATGCGATCGAGCTCCGCGGTGGTGACGCCGGGAACCACGTATTCGCCAATCATATCCAGCACTTCCGCGGCCATACGGCCAGCAACGCGCATTTTTTCAATCTGCTCGGGTGTTCTGATATTGACTGTCATAGGTATCCAAAGGTTGTTCTGTAAAAGGCCGGTGTCGCCTGAAAAGAGCCTGTTCGGCTGTTGTTAGGGGCGCTATTGTAAACCAAGCGGGAATTCTTCCATAGCCCGTGCGCTGGCGGGATACCATAAGGTTTGGCTGGAGGCCTGTGTGGAGTGTCTAAAACTGTCGCCAAACGCCGTATCGAGCGGGTTTTAGCTTCCCCTGATTGTGTCAATATGGTATAAAGCGCGCCCTGATTGCAAAGCGGCTGTCCAAAGCCGGTTTGTCGTCAGGATAAACTACTTATATGAATGTCACACATATACCGGCACATCGTTCTGGGTGCCTCTTGTTTTTCCTTTGAAAATCAAGAGGTTGAGCGGTGGGGTGTATGGAGGCTCAACCCAAGGAAACTTAGTTATGCCAAACGTAAGCATGCGCGATATGCTGCAAGCCGGTGTCCACTTCGGTCACCAAACCCGTTACTGGAACCCGAAAATGGGTCAGTACATCTTCGGCGCTCGCAACAAAATCCATATCATTAACCTGGAGCACACTGTTCCTGCGTTTAACGATGCTCTGCAAATTGTTCAGCAGATGGCTTCTCAGAAGAAGAAGGTTCTGTTCGTAGGTACCAAGCGTGCTGCGTCCAAGATCATCAAAGAGCAAGCTGAGCGCGCTGGTCAGCCATTTGTCAGCCACCGCTGGTTGGGTGGCATGTTGACCAACTACAAAACTATCCGTGCTTCTATCCGTCGTTACCGTGAGCTGGACGCCCAGTCTACCGATGGTACTTTCGACAAGCTGACCAAAAAAGAAGCCCTGATGCGCACCCGCATGAAAGACAAGCTGGAGCTGTCTATCGGTGGTATTAAAGATATGGGCGGCCTGCCGGACGCACTGTTCGTGATTGACGTTGAGCACGAGCGTATTGCCATTCAGGAAGCCAACAAGCTGGGTATCCCTGTTATCGGTATCGTTGATACCAACAGTGATCCTGCAGGCGTTGACTACGTAATTCCAGGTAACGACGATGCAATCCGTGCAGTTAAACTGTACGTGACCGCCGTTGCTGATGCTTGTCTGGAAGGTGCTGCCAACGCGCAGAATGCCAACCCTAAAGCTGGCGAGTACGTAGAAGAGAAAAACGACGAAGCTGCAGCTGAGTAAGTCGCAGTTTGTCATATTGCCCACCCATAATCTGGTGTGGGCAGCAAAAAAGGGGGCGGGGCCCCCTTTTTTGGAATTGAATCGTGCGGATTTGAATCGTCGAATTATCAAGAATTATTGAAAGAGGATATTGTCATGGCAGCTGTTTCTGCTTCTATGGTTAAAGAACTGCGTGAGCGCACCGGTCTCGGCATGATGGAGTGTAAGAAAGCTCTGAATGAAGCCGATGGCAACATCGATGTAGCAATTGAAAACCTGCGTAAGGCCTCTGGCCTGAAGGCAGAGAAGAAAGCCGGTCGTACTGCTGCCGACGGTGTTGTGGCTGTTAAAGTGGCTGACGATGGTTCTTACGGTGTGGTTGTTGAAGTTAACTCCGAGACTGACTTCGCTGCTCGCGACGAAGGTTTCCTGGCGTTTGTAAATACTGCTGTTGAAGCTGCTTTTGCTGCCAAAAGCAACGATGTCGCTGCTCTGCTGGCTGGTGGTCTGGAAGAGACTCGTCAGGCGCTGGTACAGAAAATCGGTGAAAACATCGGTCTGCGTCGTGTTGAAGTTGTTGAAGGTGGTGTTCTGGGTGCTTACGTTCACTCCAACAACCGTATCGCTGTTATCGCTCAGCTGGAAGGTGGTTCTGAGGATGTGGCAAAAGACGTGGCTATGCACGTTGCTGCGGTTAACCCTCGTGTAATCAACACCGCTGATATGCCTGAAGATGAAGTGAACAAAGAGAAAGACATCATCAAGGCCCAGCCTGATATGGAAGGCAAGCCTGAGAACATCGTCGAGAAGATGATGGTTGGCCGTATCAACAAGTTCCTGAAGGAAAACAGCCTGACCGAACAGGCTTTCGTTAAGAATCCTGAGGTGACTGTTGGCCAGCTGGCAAAAGACGCTGGCGCTACCATTACCAGCTTCGTGCGTTTCGAAGTGGGTGAAGGTATTGAAGTCGAAGAAGCAGACTTCGCTGCAGAAGTTGCTGCCCAGGTAGCCGCCAGCAAGAAGTAAGCTGACGCTCGGGGCTGTCTCATGATGCATTGGTGTGTTGTGGGGCTATCAAAAAGGCGGGGGTGATACCTCCGCCTTTTTGCTGTTACACTTTCAGGGATTTGAATGGCAGGGTCCCTGGCTGTAGAGTTGAAGTGCCTGCTAGCTGTGCGTCAGTTGTGGCGTGCTCCAACCTTAACCTCTTAAAGCTAAACTTATATCGGAGATGGCGTCGATGGGGATGAATCCTGGGCGGGATAAGAAATACAAGCGTATTCTGTTGAAGTTAAGCGGTGAGGAGTTGATGGGTTCCGAGGGGTTTGGAATAGACCCCAAGGTGCTGGATAAGATGGCTTTGGAGATCGGTCAGTTGGTTGGCATCGGTGTCCAGGTTGGGTTGGTGATTGGCGGCGGCAACCTGTTTCGCGGGTCTGCGTTGAGTGCTGCTGGTCTGGATCGTGTGACTGGCGACCACATGGGGATGCTGGCCACTGTGATGAATGCGCTGGCAATGCGTGACGCGCTGGAGCGCAGTAATATTTCCACTCGGGTCATGTCTTCCATTCCCATGAGTGGCATTGTTGATCACTACGATCGTCGCAAGGCTGTCCGCTTCCTGGAGCAGGGTGAGGTGGTTATCTTTTCGGCTGGAACCGGAAATCCTTTCTTTACTACCGATTCGGCGGCTTGTCTGCGAGGCATCGAAGTTGAAGCCGACATTGTGCTGAAGGCCACCAAGGTGGATGGTGTCTACAGTGCCGATCCCATGAAAGATCCGACTGCTACCCGCTATGAGCGACTGACTTATGATGAAGTGCTCGACAAGAAGTTGGGAGTGATGGATCTGACTGCCATTTGCCTCTGTCGAGAGCAGGATATGCCGCTGCGGGTTTTCCGTATGGACAAACCGGGTGCACTGCTTAAAATCCTCAAGGGTGAAAATGAAGGCACCCTGATAGAAGAGGCCGTACCTGTCAGCTAGAGTCAGCCGGCTGATCCCGTTGTGGGATCGATTAGATTTGAGTAATAAACCAGTAAGTTTCCAGAGGATGCGAGAGCATGATCGAAGATATTAAAAAAGATGCGCAGGAGCGCATGGGTAAGGCGGTTGATGCCTTGGGTAACAATTTCAATAAAATTCGTACGGGTCGTGCTCACCCGAGCATTCTTGATGGCGTTACTGTGAATTACTACGGTGCCGATACCCCCCTGTCCCAGGTGGCAAACATTTCCGTGCTGGATGCCCGCACCCTGTCGGTCAGTCCCTGGGAAAAGCAAATGACTCCTGAGATTGAAAAGGCGATCATGAAGTCCAGTCTGGGCCTGAATCCTGTGACCACCGGCGATTTGATGCGTATTCCTATGCCTCCTCTGACCGAAGAAACCCGCAAAGGCTACATCAAGCAGGCGCGTGGAGAGGCCGAAAATGCCCGCGTTTCCATCCGCAATATCCGCCGTGATGCCCTGGGTGATGTGAAGGATCTGCTGAAAGAGAAAGAAATCAGCGAAGATGATGATCGTCGCGCGCAGGATGACATCCAGAAGATCACCGACAAGTTTGTGGCTCAGGTCGATGCGGCTCTGGCGACCAAAGAAAAAGATCTGATGGAGATCTGACCTTCCGGTTGATTCTCCGACGGCCCAGCCTGTTTTCACGGGGTGGGCCGTTTTTGGTTTACGGGGACGTTATTTATCCGGGTAAAGTATTCTGACAGCGAGATGTGGCGGTGATTTCTCTGTTGTGTCGCTTGCATTACCGCTGTCTCAGGGTAGGATTACCCCCTTTGCAGATTGACTGGGCAGGAGTTCGGAGTGAGTGGTAATGCGTTGCGCCATATAGCCATCATTATGGATGGCAATAACCGCTGGGCGAAACAGCAGGGCAAACCCGGGCCCCAGGGGCATAAGGCGGGTGTTGAAAAAATTCGCGAAGTGATGGAGTCCTGCCGTCGCCATGAAGTTGAAGTTCTGACCTTGTTTGCCTTCAGCTCCGAGAACTGGAAGCGTCCTCCCATGGAGGTTGAGGCCTTAATGACCCTGTTTCTGAGTTATCTCAAGCGAGAGGCCAAGAAGCTCAATAAAGAGGGGGTCAGGCTGCGGGTGATCGGTCGTCGCGACCGTTTTAGCCCTAAAATTCAAAAGGCCATTGCCGAGGCGGAGTCTCTCGCGCAAGAGGGTAGCACCACTTTGGTGATTGCGGCTGATTATGGCGGTCAGTGGGATATGGCCAATGCAGCCAAGCAGCTGGCCGAAAAAGTCGCCGCCGGTGAAATGTCGCCCGAAGATATCACCTGTGACAGCATTCAGGAGCACATTTGCCTGTCCGATTTGCCTGCCCCGGATCTGCTCATCCGAACCGGCGGCGAGCATCGCATCAGTAATTTTCTGCTGTGGCAGACAGCCTACAGTGAACTGTACTTCTCCGATCTATACTGGCCTGACTTTAATGCAGAGGCCCTGGATGAGGCAGTTGCCGACTTCCACCAACGCCAGCGTCGTTTTGGCAAGACCTCGGAGCAGATTCTAAAACAAGGGGAAGCGAGTGCTTAAGCAGCGAGTCATTACCGCAATTGGATTGGCCCTGCTGTTTTTGGGTGTATTGTTTTACCTGTCTGTTATCGGTTTTGCCATTGCCATCGCCCTTGTGGTTCTGCTTGCCAGCTGGGAGTGGGCCAATATGGCGGGGCTGAAGGCTCAGGGTCAGCGCTTGCTCTACGTTCTGGGTGTGGGTGTGGCGATGGCACTGACGGGCTGGTACGTCGACTTTTGGGCTGGTGATGTACTGGATGGATCATCCGTGCGCACTGTACTTCTGGTTGCCTGTACCTGGTGGGCTGTAGCCCTGTTATGGGTGCAAGGTTACCCCTCCAGCTCGGTGTTGTGGGCCCATCCACTGGTTAAGATGGTGATGGGGCTGCTGGTGCTGGTGCCTACCTGGTTGTCGCTGGTGTTTCTGCGTGGCGAACCGTCAGGGGAATGGTTGATTCTGTTGGTGGTGCTGGTGGTTGTCTGTGCTGATATTGGCGCTTATTTCAGCGGTAAGACCTTCGGTAAGCGCAAGCTCGCCCCGGAGGTCAGTCCCGGCAAGTCCTGGGAGGGATTCTGGGGTGGTTTTATTTGCTGCTTGCTGTTGGCGTTGATTGTGGGGTTTACCTTTGGTGGCGGCTGGTTGCTGCTGGCTGTTATCGCTCCGACCGCTCTGGCCTCTGTGCTGGGTGATTTGCTGGAAAGTATGGTCAAGCGTCAGCGTGGCTTGAAAGACAGCGGTCAGCTACTGCCTGGTCACGGCGGTATACTGGATCGTGTGGACAGTATCACTGCGGCCGCTCCAGTGTTTTCACTGGCCATCCTGTTGAGTGGCTTAAGCTTTCAGTGACAACATATTCAGCCGTTCTGGCTGCAGATAATTACCGAGAGATTCTTTTTTGATGAAGCAAAATCTAACCGTCCTCGGGGCTACGGGCTCAATCGGTGTCAGCACTCTGGACGTGGTGGCCCGACACCCGGCGCGCTACAGTGTCTATGCTCTGACAGCCAATACCCAGGCGGAAGCTCTGGCAGAGCAATGCCTTTGCCATCGCCCGCGCTTTGCCGTGATGCGCGACGAGCAGGCTGCAGAGCAATTGGCCAGTCTCCTGAAGGCGTCCGGATGCGAGACAGAGGTGTTGTCCGGAGAGGCCGGGTTGGTGCAGGTGTCGAAAGCCCCTGAAGTGGATGTGCTGATGGCTGCCATCGTCGGCTCTGCGGGACTTGAACCTACGCTGGCGGGCGTTATGGCCGGGAAAAAGGTCTTGCTGGCGAACAAAGAATCTCTGGTGATGGCCGGTGGTTTGTTTATGTCCGCCGTTAGAGACTCTGGTGCCACTTTGCTGCCCATCGACAGTGAGCACAATGCAATTTTTCAATGTTTGCCGGTGGATTACCGGGGTGTTGGGGCCGCCGGTGTGCGCCGCATTCTGCTGACCGGATCCGGTGGTCCCTTCCGCGAAACGCCCATTGCTGACTTGGCTGCAGTAACGCCGGATCAGGCCTGCGCCCATCCCAACTGGTCCATGGGGCGTAAAATCTCTGTAGACTCTGCCACCATGATGAATAAGGGGCTCGAGTTTGTAGAGGCTTGCTGGTTGTTTGATGCGACGCCTGAGCAGATTGAGATTGTGGTTCATCCTCAAAGCGTTATCCACTCGATGGTCGAGTACAGCGATGGCTCAGTGCTGGCGCAGATGGGCAACCCCGATATGCGCACACCGATAGCTCATGCGCTGGCCTGGCCTGAGCGGATTGAATCCGGAGTGGCCAGTCTGGACTTTATGACGACATCCCGACTGGACTTCGAGGCCCCCAGCTTTGAGCGCTTTCCCGGTTTGCGACTGTCAATTGAGGCCGCCAAGGCCGGTGGCATCATGCCGGCGGTGCTGAATGCGGCCAACGAGGTGGCGGTGGAGGCCTTTTTGGGGGGGCGTGCCGGATTTACCGATATCCCAAGAGTGATTGAATCTGTGCTTGAGAAAACCGGCCAGTTCGAACCCCAGGACCTGGCTGCGGTCAAAGAGGCCGATGCGCAGGCACGTGAATTGGCTGTGTCACTGCTTCAGTCATTTTAAGTTTCCGCGAGCCGGCCAGAGCTGGCTCCAGGCCTCAGGGCGGGATAAACTGGGTATCGAACTGAATGCTTTGAATGCTGAATTTGATGTAGAGCAGAGCGCGTGCAGCAGCGGGTGCTGTTTGGCGATCTGAATAGAGGTTTTGCGGTGGATAATATTTTGACGATTGTATGGTTTCTGGTCGCCTTGGGCGTGCTGGTGACTTTTCACGAGTTTGGTCATTTCTACGTGGCGCGCCGCTGTGGCGTTAAAGTGCTTCGCTTTTCCGTGGGTTTCGGCAAGCCTTTATACACCTGGCATGGCAAGACCGGCACCGAGTACACGCTCGCCTGGATACCGCTGGGCGGCTTCGTCAAGATGCTGGATGAGCGGGAAGGTGACGTCCCCGAAGAGCAGTTGGAGCAGGCTTTTAATCGCAAAAGTGTCTGGCAGCGCATGGCCATTGTGGTGGCCGGTCCGCTTGCCAACTTCATCCTTGCCGTCCTGCTGTTCTGGGTGATGTTGATGCCCGGTACGACGGATGTGGCACCAGTGATCGGCAAGGTTCAGCCCGATTCGGTGGCTGCGGAAGCCGGTTTGGTGCCCGGTCAGGAAATCCTCGCTGTCGATGGTGTCAGGGTCAACACCTGGCAGGATCTGACCCGTCAGCTGATGCGCCGCCTGGGCGAGTCCGGCACCATGACCTTTACGGCCAAGTATCCCGATTCTAGTCTTGAGTACCAGTCCGAAGCGACGCTGAATCAATGGTTGCAGGGTGAGGAAGAGCCAGACCCCACCGCCGGGTTGGGCATTACCCTGTGGCAGCCCGCGTTTGATGCTCTGCTGGAGCAGGTTATGGAAGGGAGTCCGGCGGAAGAGGCCGGTTTAAAACCTGGGGATTTGCTGCTGGCGCTGGATGGTCAGCCTCTGGAAGGATGGCGAGGGCTGGTAGAGTATGTGCAGGCGCGCCCCGGTGGCACCATGCAGGTTGAGTATGAGCGTGACGGCGAGCTCCAGACGACGACCCTGACTGCCCGCGCAGTTACTGCCGAGGATGGTCGTCAGGTTGGGCAAATTGGTGTGATGCCGGTGCGTCCGACATGGCCTGAATCCATGCTTCGCAAGCAGGAATATTCTCTGGCGGGAGGTTTTGTTAAGGCTGTTCATAAAACCTGGGAAACTTCTGGCTTTGTTCTGTTGTCTCTTAAGAAGTTGATTCTTGGGGAAATTTCCACGAAAAACTTGAGTGGGCCCATCACCATTGCTAAAGTGGCGGGCGCCTCAGCCAAAGCTGGCATGAACTATTATGTAGGCTTTTTGGCGTTATTGAGTATCAGTCTGGGTGTTTTTAATCTGTTGCCGATCCCGGTATTGGATGGGGGACATCTCTTTTACTACCTGATTGAGGCAGTAAAAGGCAGTCCGGTACCTGAAAAAGTGCAAATGGCGGGGTATCAGGTTGGTCTGGTACTGGTCATGGGGCTGATGGTTCTGGCTTTGTATAACGATGTGATGCGCCTCTGACAAAATGTCGGTGCCGACAGCGAGTCGGCAGGTGCAGAGCGAAACTTACAGGGCTATTCATCAGTGACCTGCAGCTTTGGGCTTCAGCCTGCTTGAAGGGGGAAGTTCCTGTGGTGTTTGTGTTTGTCTCGGGCGATTAAGCCCGTGATACGGTGTTGTATGGCTTGCATACAGGAAGATTACTCAGGCCGGTCGATGTGAATTGCCCGCTAACCTATTGTCGAACAATAAAACTAGAACTCAGTTTATGATGCGTTTTCGCCTACTTTTTATCAGTCTTATCCTTTTTCCAATCACTGTTTTCGCCCAGAGTTTCAGGGTTAATGATATTCGTCTGGAAGGACTTCAGCGGGTGTCAGCGGGAACCGTGTTTGCAGCCTTACCGGTTCAAATTGGTGAGACGATGGATTCAGTGGCCATTCGGGATGCTACCCGGGCTCTTTTTCGCACCGGGTACTTTGAAGATATCCAGATTGGTCGTGATGGTGGGGTTCTGGTTATCAGTGTGAAAGAGCGTCCTGCAATCAGCGAAATCGAAATTGAAGGCAACAAAGCCATCAAAACCGAAGATCTGATGAAAGGGATGAATGATAACGGTTTGTCCGAAGGCCAGATCTTTAAACAGGCGACTCTCGAAGGTCTGACTCAGGAGCTGGAGCGTCAATATGTAGCTCAGGGTCGTTACAGCGCCAAAGTTGATGCTCAGGTTATTGAGTTGCCGCGCAACCAGGTGAAATTGAAAATTGATGTGGATGAGGGTTCGGTTGCCTCCATCAAACACATCAATATTGTCGGTAACAAGGCGTTCAGCGACGAAGAGCTGGGTGACTTGTTCGAGCTGAAAACCACAGGCTGGTTGTCCTGGTTGAACAGCAACGACCGTTACTCGAAAGAAAAACTTACCGGCGATCTGGAACGTCTGGAGTCTTACTACCTCGATCGCGGTTATCTCAAGTTCAGTATTGATTCCACTCAGGTGTCTCTGAGCCCGGATAAAGAATCCGTCTATATTACCGCAAACATTACTGAAGGCGACGTCTATACCGTCAGTGATGTAGAGCTGGCCGGTGAGCCAGTTGTGCCGGAAGAGCAAGTGAAGCGCCTGTTCCTGTTGCGCAAGGGACAGACTTTTTCTCAGGTGCTGATGACCACCACGTCTGACTACATTACCCGTCGTCTGGGGAATGAGGGCTATACCTTTGCCGAAGTGCGCGGCATCCCTGAATTGAATGAAGAAGACAACACGGTAAAAGTGACTTTCTTCATGGATCCGGGTAAGCGCGCTTATGTGCGTCGTATCAACTTCCGCGGCAACACCAAAACCTCGGATGAGGTTCTGCGTCGCGAAATGCGTCAGATGGAAGGTGGGTCGGCCTCTACCGCCCGAATTGAATCTTCCAAGGTCCGTCTGGAGCGTTTGGGCTTCTTTAAAGAGGTGACTGTTGATACCAAAGAAGTGCCGGGTACTTCTGATCAGGTGGACGTGGATTACACCGTTGAAGAACAGCCTTCCGGCAGTATCGGTGCGAGCCTCGGTTTTGCTCAGGGATCCGGTCTGGTCCTGGGTGCCAACATTCAGCAAAACAACTGGTTCGGCAGTGGTAAACAGGTTGGCTTTAACGTCAGTACGTCTACCTACCAGACGGTATACAGCTTTAACTACACCGATCCGTATTTTACCCCCGATGGTGTGAGCCGTGGTTTTAACGTGTTCTACCGCGAGCGGGATTTTGAAGAGGTGAACGTCTCGAGCTATACCACCGACTCCTTCGGCGGCTCGATGAACTTCGGTTACCCGATTTCTGAAACCGAGCGTCTGAACTTTGGGGTTGGTTTTACCAACATTTCCATTGAAACTGGTGATTTCGCAGCTAAAGAGATTATTGGTTCACCGCGTTTGTTTGACGATGATTTCTACACACAGAGTTACATTGACGAATCTGTGTATCTGGGGTTGAGTGATAGTCTGGTCGATGATCCAAACCTGCTTTCGCCAATTACCCAGGCTGAGCTGGTTGATTCACCTGATGGCTGGATTGACGAAAACGGCGATGATTTCAATATCTTCAATGTGAACGCCAGCTGGCGCCAGTCGACTCTGAACCGCGGCCGTTTGGCGACCCGGGGTTCCTCGCAATCGCTGTCTCTGGAAATGAGTCTTCCAGGTGGTGATCTGGAGTACTACAAGCTGACTTATACCGGGCAGTACTTCCAGCCTCTGACCAAAAGTCTGACGCTGCGTTTGCGCACCAAGCTGGGGTACGCCGACTCTTATGGCGACACTACTGAGTTGCCGTTCTTTGAAAACTTCTACGCCGGTGGCTTTGGTTCGGTGCGCGGTTTTAAACGCAACACTCTGGGGCCACGAGCCACACCGGCGGAAATCTACAGAACAGCCGCTTATGACAGTGATGCCGATGGCGATGTAGACGCCTTTATTTACCGTCGAGGCTCCGATGGAAAGTTGATCACCCAGACTCTGGATGACGATGACGATCCGTTCGGTGGCAACATTTTGATTGAAGGTAGTGCTGAGATTCTGTTTCCGCTGCCATTCATTAAAGACCAGCGTTCTTTGCAGTCAGCCTTCTTTATTGATGCCGGTAATGTGTTCGATACCAGCTGCGGTGAAGGTCAGCTGAACTGTTTCAAACCGGATCTGAGTCATTTGAGTGTCTCTGCCGGTTTGGGGGTGACGTGGATTACCGGGTTTGGGCCTCTGACCTTCAGTGTTGCCAAGGCCCTGAAAGAAAATGAATACGATGATACCGAGTTCTTCCAGTTTTCTCTGGGTACTGCTTTCTAAAGTGTTATCGTAATCAATGTGTTCCAGAGCCGTTTTTACTGCCGGGTCCTAAGCTATACTGCCAGTTGCAGTTGTCCCGGTAGTTGGCGGCCACATTCAAGTAAAGAGTATTAAGGGAGTTACCGCGTGACCCATATGATGAAAAAGTGTTCCATTGTCCTGATTGCTGTGATGTTTTCTGCTTTTGCAGCCGCTGAGGGTAAAGTGGCTGTATTTAACATGCAGGCAGCGATTGTAAATACCGACATGGCCAAGAAGCGATTGCAGGCACTGGATGCCAGTCCCGACTTTGCAGCGATGAAAGCAAAATTTGAAAGCCTGCGTTCTGATCTGGTAAGCATGGAAAAAGATGCTCAGACTAACGGCATGACCTGGACCGCTCAGCAGAAAGCTGAACAACGTAAAAAAGCGGAATACAAAAGCGCAGATCTGAAACTGGCGGCCGAAAAGCTCAAAGCTGAACGCAACGAAGTGTTGCAGCAGATCATGCAGCAGATGGCTCCCAAGGCCAAGGAAGCTCTGGAATCCGTCGTGAAATCCGGGGATTACAGCCTGGTACTGGATAGCAGTGTGGCCTACTGGGCCGACAAGGGTTACGACATTACTCCAGAAGTCACCAAGAAACTGAACAAGTCCAAGTAATTTTGACAAGCCCGCCATGAAGCGTTTTCATGGCGGGCTTTGTTTTCCCGCCTTTGCCTTTGTCATTTTATTGGATCCTCTCCGATAGCCGGATAACAATAGTGTGCTTGTGAAGAGATGTGAGCAGTGTACATTATTAGTGGTATATATTAAAAGGCCTGCTCTGATTGATGCATATTCCTCCGGAGCTTGTTAACATTCCCCCCAACTTTCAAATCGCCTATCCAGCGGGATACTCATGACTTCGAATCGTGTATGGACCTTAAGGGCTTTGGCAGACTTGATAGGCGCTGAGCTGCAAGGTGATGAGAACTGCGAAGTTGTGGGTCTTAATACACTACAGAGTGCGGGTTCAGGTGAATTGGCATTCCTGGCTAATTCCGCTTATCAAAAGCATTTACAGATCACTTCTGCCTCTGCCGTGATTCTAAAGCCCGACATGGCCTCGGCCTATAGTGGTAACAAGCTGTTGCTGGATAATCCTTATCTCGGCTATGCCAAACTGACACCTTTATTTGACCCGGCGCCTGTTGCGCAAGCGGGAGTACATCCGACAGCTTTTGTGGATCCCAGTGCCGAGCTCGGTTCGGGAGTCAGCGTAGGGCCTAATGCCAGTATTGGCGCAGATGTCGTTCTGGATGATGGTGTGGTTATTGATGCCGGCTGTGTGGTGGGGCCCAATACCCGTGTTGGTGCCCAGTCCCGGTTACATGCCAATGTCACGGTTTACCATGGCGTTACAATCGGTGCTCATACCACTCTGCACAGTGGTTGTGTCATTGGTGCTGACGGCTTTGGTTTTGCACCCAGTACAGATGGCTGGGTAAAGATACATCAGTTGGGCGGTGTTGTGATTGGTGATCGGGTTGAGATTGGCGCCTGCACGACCATCGACCGGGGCGCTCTTGACGATACTGTCGTAGAAGATGGCGTGATCATAGATAATCTGGTTCAGGTCGCCCATAACGTGAAAATTGGCGAAAATACCGCTATCGCTGGCTGTACGGGTATTGCAGGCAGCGCCACGATTGGACGAAACTGCACCATTGGTGGCGCATCCTGTATCAAAGGGCATATCACCATTGTGGACGGGGTCAATATCAGCGCGACTTCGTTTGTGAACAAGTCAATTCTGGAGCCAGGCTCCTTTTCCTCAGGAACTGTGGCAACAGCCACCAAAACCTGGCGAAAGAATGCCGTTCGGTTTGGACAGCTGGATCAGATGGCGAGCCGTCTGAACGCATTGGAAAAAATGGTTGCTTCGAATAGCGAAGACAAGCAGTAATCTTTAGGACGAAACCCATGATGGATGTCAAAGAAATTCGCGAATACCTACCACATCGCTACCCGTTTCTGCTCGTGGATCGAGTGGTTGAGCTGGTCGAAGGGGATGTGATTCATGCTTACAAGAATGTCTCTGTTAATGAGGATGTTTTCAATGGGCACTTCCCTCAGGCACCGATTTTTCCGGGTGTTATGATCGTGGAAGCCATGGCACAGGCAGCGGGCATTCTTGGGTTTAAAACCTTGGATAAAAAACCCTCAGATGGCTCAATTTATCTGTTTGCTGGCGCCGATAATGTGCGTTTCAAGCGTCAGGTGGTGCCGGGCGACCGACTGGATCTGGAGGCTAAAGTTGTCTCTGAGCGTCGGGGCATCTGGAAATTTGAATGTCGGGCGACGGTTGATGGTACTCTGGCCGCCTCAGCGACCATCATGTGCGCTGACCGCGTTGTTTAAGCAAAACGTACGTAGTAAGTCATACGTAGCAGAAGGAATCTCCATTGATTGATCCAAGAGCTATTATAGATCCTTCGGCTAAGCTGGCAGAGGATGTCAGTGTTGGCCCCTGGTCTATTATTGGTCCGGGTGTTGAGATTGGCCCAGGTACAACGGTTGAGTCCCACGTGATTATCAAGGGGCCAACCCGCATTGGTAAAAATAACCACATCTTTCAGTTCTCCTCTGTGGGTGAGGCAACGCCTGACCTGAAATACAAGGGAGAGGACACGCGTCTGGTGATTGGTGACAACAACATTATCCGTGAAGGTGTCACCATCCATCGCGGCACGGTCCAGGATCGCAGTGAAACCACGATTGGCAATGACAATCTGATCATGGCCTATGTGCATGTCGGTCATGACAGCGTGATTGGTAATCACTGTATCCTTGTGAATAATGCGGCTCTTGCCGGACATGTTCATGTGGGTGACTGGGCGATACTGGGTGGCTACACTCTGGTGCATCAGTTCTGCAGCATTGGTGAACACTGTTTTACCGGGATGGGCAGTGCTATTGGCAAAGATGTGCCGGCCTATGTCATGGTCACCGGCAGTCCTGCGGCCGCTAAAAGCATTAACTCGGAAGGTCTGCGTCGTCGCGGATTTAGCAAAGAAGAAATTGCCGTAATCAACAAGTGTTTTAAGTTGGTCTATCGTCGCGGCCTGACCGTTGATGAGGCTCTTCATGAGCTGCGACAGCTGGCGGTGAACTGTGAGCCGGTCAATCTCTTGATTGAATCCTTGCAGGCGTCTACTCGCGGTATTGTGCGCTAGACGGCCAGCGGTAGGCTTAATACCCCGGGGTTCTGATGTCTTGGAAGAACCCCGTTATTTCATCTCTTTCCTGATCTCAACCCTTCTATGAACAATACACTTTCGGATTCTCCTGTCTCGATTGATCGCCCGGTCCGCATTGGCGTTGTGGTAGGTGAAGCCTCCGGTGATATTCTGGGTGCCGGCTTAATGTTGGCTCTGCGTCGCCGTTACCCGAATGCGGTATTTGAAGGTATCGGCGGAGAGCGGATGCTGGCAGCGGGGTTTAACAGCTTTTTCCCTCAGGATCGTCTGGCTGTTATGGGACTGGTGGAACCGTTAAAGCGGTTGCCTGAATTGCTGCGTATCCGCAAACACCTGATTGGTTATTTCAGTGATAACCCGCCGGATGTTTTTATCGGTATCGATTCGCCGGATTTTAATTTAACCATTGAAGAAAAGCTCCGCGCACAAGGCATCAAGACAGTTCACTATGTCAGTCCGTCAGTCTGGGCGTGGCGCCAAAAACGCATCGTCAAAATTGCTCGCGCAGTGGATTTGATGCTGACACTCTTGCCGTTTGAGGCCAGTTTTTACGAGCAACACAAGGTGCCCGTGTGTTTTGTTGGGCACCCACTGGCTGATGAAATTCCTTTGCAACCTGATCAGCAGGGTGCTCGTGCGCAACTGAATATCAACCAGGATGCGAAAGTCATGGCATTGATGCCGGGCAGTCGCGGTGGAGAAGTGAAGCTGCTGGGCCCAATTTTCTGGCAAACCGCCAGCTGGTGCCTGAAGCAGGAGCCCTGTCTGCAGTTTATCGTGCCGGCGGCCAATCCTTCGCGTCGCGAGCAAATTGAAGAACAGCTTTCCGATTATCAAGAATTGCCAGTGACGGTGGTCGACGGTCAATCACACACGGTAATGGCCGCGTCGGATTGTGTCTTGATGGCTTCTGGCACGACTACCCTCGAAGCCATGCTGCTGAAACGGCCGATGGTGGTTGCGTACAAGTTTGCCTGGTTGTCCTATGTCATTCTCAAGCGATTGGTTAAAAGCCCGTTTTTTTCCTTGCCGAATTTACTGGCGGAAAAAATGCTGGTGCCCGAAGTGCTGCAGGATGATGTTACCCCGGAAACCCTGGGTAAGGCCGCGATGGCATACCTCAGTGACAGCGGGCGAACCGAGACGCTCAAACAGCAATTTACCGAAATTCATGAGAATATCCGCTGCGATGCCAGCGAGCGTGCTGCAGCAGCTGTTCAGTCGTTAATCGAGCGCTAGAGCTCCCGCTCAATATCTCTTTCAGGAATCACTATGGAACCGTTTATCAGTTGTTATACCGGCTTGCTGGGCGCAGGTGTTGATGAGGTCGGACGTGGTCCGCTGGCCGGGGATGTGGTTACGGCGGCAGTGATTCTTGATCCCGAGCAGCCTATCGAGGGGTTGAATGACTCCAAGAAACTGACCGAGAAGAAGCGTGACCGGCTGTTTGATGAAATCCAGGAGAAAGCCAAAAGTTTCTGTATTGCTCGTGCCAGTGTCGCTGAAATTGATGAGTTAAATATATTGCAGGCCAGCCTGTTGGCGATGAAGCGGGCGGTGGAAGGGCTGCATATCCAGCCGGAACATGTCTGGGTTGATGGCAACAAGATACCCCGCTGGACCTACGCAGCAGAAGCGGTGGTGAAAGGGGATAGCCGGGTGGCAGCGATCAGTGCGGCTTCTATTCTGGCGAAGGTGACTCGCGACCGTGAAATGGTGGCCTTCGATGCTCAGTATCCCGGTTATGGTTTTGCGGGACATAAGGGCTATCCCACAAAAGTACATATGGAAGCCATAGAGCGTTTAGGGATTACGCCAATACACCGAACCTCCTATGGACCCATCAAGGCAAAATTGGAACAAATGGCTCTGTTTTGACGGGGTCATCTGACCGGGTGTCAGAGAAAGTAGTGTATTCTGATGCCAGTTTTTTTTGTTTTCCACGATTGAGACGGCGGTTATAGCGTCGTCAGCACAGAGAGACATGGCGTATGGCAGGAAGCAATATGTTAATCAGTAATATTGAAGTGGTTCCCGGCAAGCGGGTGGTACAGCATTTGGGGTTGGTCCAGGGCAGTACCGTAAGAGCCAAGCACGCGGGCAAGGATATACTGGCCGGCTTTAAAAACATCTTTGGCGGCGAGCTGAAAAGCTACACCGATCTGTTGCAGGAGTCCCGTCAGGAGGCCATTGATCGCTTGATCGAGCAAGCCGATCACCTCGGTGCCAACGGCGTGATCAATGTGCGTTTTGCCACATCTGCCATCGCTGCCGGAGCGTCAGAAATTCTGGCTTACGGCACCGCGGTGGTGCTGGAAGACCGCTGATGGAAGCGCTTATACAGCTGGGAGTGTTTGTGACCTTGTTGCTGTGTGGGTATTTTTTCGGTCGCCATGCAGAACGCAAACATTACAAAAGTATTTTTCAGCGCGAAGACGAATTACGTCATGTTGTGGTGACCGCCGAGCGGATGCCCGAGCCGGAACTGATGCGCCATCGCTTCAATCTGGTGAGTGGCAGTGTCGTGATTTCGGTGGATTACTTTAAAGTGGTCTCCGCTGGCTTGCGCAGTCTGGTGGGGGGGCGTCTCAGCTCCTATGAGTCGCTACTGGATCGTGCCCGTCGAGAGGCTCTGCTGCGCATGCAAGCTGAAGCCGAGGCTCAGGGAGCAGAAATGGTCATCAATACCAAATTCGAAACCAGTCGGGTGTCGGGTAATGCCGGTCAGGGGCTCGGTTCCATGGAAGTTCTGGCTTACGGCACGGCTTTGATCCCGCCGTCCGTTGCCGGCTAGTCGGAGCTGTTGGCTTGGCCCGGTTGCGCAGCAATCCCAAATTGCCGGAGGGCATCAACCGTTCGGATGAACATCCGCTAAAAGAGTTTGCCTGGCTGTTGGCGGGGGTGAGTCTCGCACTCGTCGGAGCTGTCGTGATCCTCAGCCTGCTGGTCGGATGGCTGGCTCCGGCCATTCCTTTTCGCTGGGAATTGGCGTTGACAGACAGGTATGAGCAATCCCTGAGTGGGGCTGCGAATGAGTCTCGTACTTCTCAGTTGGAAGCTGCGGAGCAGGCAGTGAAGGATTTGGGGGCCTCACTGGTGGCAACTCAACAGGCAGAAGCTGCATTGCTTCCAGAAGATCAGGATATCCGTTACCACTTTCATCTTTTGTCAGAATCAACCCCCAACGCCTTCGCGACTCTGGGCGGCCATATCTTTGTCACCACCGGTTTATTGCGTCAGGTTCACAGTGAGAATGCACTGGCCATGGTGATGGCTCATGAAATGGCCCACATCACGCAGCGGCATCCTGTCCAGGCGCTCAGTCGTGGGGCCCTGTTTCAGCTCCTGCTGCTGATGGTGACCGGTGGGCAGGGGATGCATGGGGTCAGCGGTGTTCTGGGACAGGCTGGGTTGTTAACAGTACTCAGTTTTAACCGTGAGATGGAGCGGGACGCTGACCGCGAGGCCATCGATTTGCTCCTGGCACGCTACGGGCATCTGCAAGGGGCAGATGAATTTTTTCAGAAGATGTTGGCTCTGCAAGGCGATACAGGTTGGGCGCAATGGGCTCAGACCCATCCCGGGGTTGGTGAGAGACTGTCTGCGATCGAGCGTCGCAATCCGGTCGGGACTGGTGAAAAGCCCCAGCTGACGCCGCTGGATGCACGACTGGTTCGTTGGCAGGAAGCTGATGCCATCGACAGTGAAGCGACTGGCCATCGTGAAAATGCCGCTTCTCAACTCCCTCTGCTTTGATTCTTACCGCTGTTTTAACTCTTACAGACGTTCGAACTCGATATTGTATTGTCCGGGAATCACCCGTCCCTGAAAGATCCGGGTGCGGGGGTATTTTGCTTTCAGCAGCTCCAGTAGTTCGCGCTTGGTGGCTGCCGGGGTACAGGCACCAAAATACACCGCGTTAATCTCGCCGGGTTCAAACGGCATGTCGGTATACCACTCCTGAGCCGGCTTGCTGGCGTCCCCCACCACTTCGCGCAGTTTGTGAAAGCAGCGCCACTCATCTTCTGCTGAGCAGTGAGGGGGTTTGTGGGTAAACTTTTCCTCAAAATAGCCCTGTGGGCCAGAGAAGTCTTTGGGGGTGTCGCTTGAGCCGCCCATGATGATGGACATTTCTTCCCTGAGGGTAGAGATTTCCGGTCGCGGGCTGCGGTAATCAACTTTGACGGGGTGGGGGTGAGAGGTGAATTCTCCGACCTGAAAACGAATGGCGATACCCTGGTGCTGCTGAGCGAACTGTTGCCAGGCGATCAGGTTATCGGCCTTGCCGGTAAAGCTGCAAATTCGCAGTGAGCGGGCGTAAGAGCGCCAGTCGCTCATCAGCTCTTCGAGCACATTCAGGCGCTGATCCACGACTCTGGACAAGAGCTCTCGCAACACATCATAGGCTTCCTCCGGGGAGGCAAATCGCTCCTCTTTCCGCCATCGCCGGATGGCTGTGATCAGGGGGGTATTGCCTCTGGGGTCATCCTTGGCAAAGATCATGGCAGTGGCCATCTTGATGGCGGACTGCAGCAGTGTTTGGGGTTCGAAGTTGAGCTGGGATTCGTGGCTCAGCTCAAAGGGGTCTTTGAACAGATGTGGCGCGCTCCAGCGCAGCGCACGTGATTCCAGAATCTGTTTGCCGCTGGCTGCGTCGCAGTATTTGACCAAGGTCTCTGGTGATTGTGAGGCCACTCGTTTCTACCCTTTTGTATGGTGTACGCGTTATCTGTGAAACCGCGTTTATTCTTGCTATAGCGCTTCGGTCTATACTTTATGATCACTGTATCGGCACAGGGGCCAATTTCTTTGAAATTTTCGATCATAGGTGTCACGGCGGTGTTAAATTGCGATGGTGCAAAGCGGTGGCCAGGGATACAATAAGCCCCGTTTTTGACCATTGATTTTGAGGATTACCATGGATTTCACCGGCGCACATATCCTGTCTATTAAGCAATTTGAGCGGATGGATATTGAGCGGGTCTTTAAGGTCGCAGACTCCATGGAGCCCTATGCCCAACGCCGTCGCGTAACGCGTGTGCTGGAAGGGGCAATTCTGGGCAATATGTTCTTCGAGCCCAGTACCCGCACCCGGGTCAGCTTCGGTGCGGCTTTCAATCTGCTCGGTGGCGAAGTGCGCGAAACGACTGGTTTTAAGAATTCCGCCATTGCCAAGGGTGAGTCCCTGTATGACACGGCACGGGTGCTGTCGGGTTACAGTGATGTGATCTGCATGCGTCACCCGGAATCGGGTTCCGTGGCCGAATTTGCCGCCGCCAGTCGGGTACCGGTCATCAATGGCGGTGATGGCGCCAACGAGCATCCCAGTCAGGCGCTGCTGGATCTCTATACCATTCGCAAAGAACTGGCGGATCGCGGACGGACACTGGATGGTCTGCGGATTGCCATGATTGGGGACCTCAAGCACGGGCGCACAGTGCACTCACTGTGTAAGCTTCTGTGTCTGTTTGACAATATCCATGTGACACTGGTTTCACCGCCCGAACTGGCCATGCCTGAGCCGGTAATTGAGAACATGCGCGAGGCTGGATTGAATGTGATTGTCTCTGAAGATCTGGCGCACGGCATCGGTCACGTCGATATTGCCTATGCCACCCGTATTCAGGAAGAGCGTTTTACGTCAAAGGAAGAGGCCAACCTCTATCGCGGCAGGTTTCGCCTGAATCAGGCGATCTATACCCAGTACTGTGAGCCGAACACGGTCATTATGCACCCGTTGCCCAGAGACTCCCGCGAGGACGCCAACGAGCTGGACAACGACCTCAATCTGAACCCGAATCTGGCCATCTTCCGCCAGGCGGATAATGGCGTGCTGGTGCGGATGGCACTGTTTGCGTTGATTCTGGATGTGGTGGATCAGGTGGATGCCTGCTCCCGAGACGTGAATTGGTACTCGGGGCGTCGTTAAGGCTCTGGTTCACTTGCCTTCCGGGGGGCGCGTTCTTTAGCGGGTGCTACAACTCGTCCCGAATGCAGAACCACAGCAGGCAGTAGGTCGTCGGTTCTTGCGCAGCGGCTTTGGCCAGAGGGTTCATGGAGTGAACTTCCATCTCGCTCAACGCGCCGTCGCCGTCGCTGTCCAGAGAGCTGAACAGGCCGACAAACGAAGCGTATTCGGCTTCGCTCACCTTGCCGTTTTTGTCTTCATCCAGCTTGCTGAATCGTTTTCTCAACAGCGCCTGTCGCTTGGCCTGATCAATGGTTTCGTACTCGCCAAAACTGATGTGGCCGTCGCGGTTGTGATCGAGTTGGATAAAAAGGGATTTTTTCTTTTCTGAAACCTCTTCCAGTGTGATGGTGGCGTCACCGTTAAGATCGTACTTGGCCATCAGCCAGGGTTGCTCGTTTGGTGGGGCTTCTGCCTGCAAGTTGTGTGATGCGAAAACAAGGCTCAACAGTCCTGTGGCGACCAGGCAAAACGCGCGTTTGACACTCTTCATCATTACATCCCCAAGTTATCGAAACATCACCCAAGATCTCGCTGCTCACATGTATCAATTTTTTTGTTGAGTAGCGATGTGTCTCAATAGTTATTGTGTAAAGAGTCTAGGGACTTGCGTTGGCGCGTACTGCAACGTCTTTCACAAAATTAAATTTTTCCTGGGAGAAGTTGATCGGTCACTGGGTAATTGTTCTTGGTTTTGGTCAATGTATATAGCAAATTTGCATTATTTTGTGCACCAAAACTGCCCAGCGTTAAGGGTAAAGCGACACTACAGAAGATAGGGCTGAATATATTCCAGGGCTTCCTGCCGGGTGTCAGGAAAGACCACTAATTTGTTGGCTCCGGCTTGCAGGGCCTGTGTTTCAAGCTCTTTACTGAAGGGTGCGTCACACATTACCAACAGCGTGTGTGTCTTCTGTGAAGGTAATTGCTGCAGTTGTTTACAGACTTTCAATCCGCCACCCGTTTCGGAAAGGTTGAAGTCCACCAATAACAGTTCGGGTTGTAAGTTTTCAGCCAGTTCCAGGCATTCATCAATGGATTCGGAGGTAACAATGTTGCACTGCTGTTGCAACAGAGTGCTGATGTTATCCAGTTGCCGGGGATTGCTGTGAGCAATAAGCAGTGTTTTGTCCTGATTGGTTTCTTCCCGAATCACGCGATTCCGGCCTTGCATCTTGGCGCGGTAGAGAGAGTTATCGGCTTGCTGAATCAGCTTACTCAGTGAGGAACGATTTGCCGGGATGCAACTGGCGGTTCCGACGCTGGCGGTTACTACAGGGGCGGTGGTTGATGTGCGATGTGGCAGTTGTAGTTCAAAGATGGTGCGGCAAATATTTTCACTGACCAGCGTGGCACCTTCCAGATCGGTATTGGGCAGCAGAGCGATAAATTCTTCGCCACCGTAGCGGGCGAGAATGTCTGTGGGCCGGCGTAAGGCGGTCAAAATTGCGGTGGCGACTTTCTTCAGGCATTCATCGCCGGCCGGATGGCCATAGGTATCGTTAAATAGTTTAAAGTGATCAATATCCAGCATGATGATGGAGAGCGGTCTCTGCTGGCGTTTGGCGAGCCCCCACTGTTGCTCTGCCAGTTCGTTGAACGTCCGGCGATTGTAGAGGTGGGTCAGGCTGTCACGTTGACTGAGCGCTTCAAGCTGGTCGTTCATGTCTCGCAACTGGTTGCGCATGTCGACAATGCGCTGCATGGCCCGGATCTTGGCTTTTAGAATAATCGGGCTGACGGGTTTGGTGAGATAGTCGTCCCCGCCGGCTTCTATGCCTTCCTCGACGCTCTGATCGTCAGATTTACCGGTGACAAAGATAATGGGGACCCAGTGTTCGCCAAGCCACTCCCGCATCAGTCGGGTGGTTTCAAAACCATTCAGACCGGGCATTTCCACATCCATAATGATCATGTCAAACGGGGTGTGTTCGATCATCTGTAGTGCGGCTTCGCCGCTGGGAGCGACAACGGGGTCATGACCAGCATCGCGGATATAGCCACTCATGGCATATCGAAGGGTGGCACTGTCCTCCACCAGCAGAATCCGGAGAGTAGCAGAGCTTGATTTATCCGTGTGTACATCCATTACACAAAATCACATACAGGTGGTTTGCAGCCGGCACAAGACCACGTTGTTCGTAAAAAGCCGCGATAGTGTGTCTCGTGTCATCGCAGGCTTGGGCAGTTCAAGGCGTTGCTTTTTGTGCCATCACTTTACTCCAATGTCATTGTGGTGCAAGGCTTTTCCGTGAACTGCCAGTCTGCTCCTCGCAAAGCGTACTGCTAGTGGAGCGCATTGCTTTGAGCGGGTTGGGGGCTGAGTAGCCCACCAATCGCTGCGGCCAGTTCGGTCGATCGTTGGGGGTGGCGGAAAGCGTTGAGAATATGTGGTCGCACCGGCGCGCAAAAAAGCAGGTCGGCGAGAATGCGGTTAAAGTTATCCTGACCTTTCAGACTCAAGGCTTCGAGAAAAGGCAGGCAGAGGTCCGGATTACACAGGTCGAGGCTGCAGCGAGTGGCAATGGCCGCCAGAACTTCGATATCGTCTCCCGCGTTTGTGCTCAACAGTTCGGCCAGCGTTTTCTGGCGCAGCTCCAGGGCCTGACACTGTGACAGACCGCGAATGAGGGCCGCCACCAGAGAGTGGTTTCGGTCCTCATCGTTTTTCTGGATTTCAGCTCGCAGGCGGGTCTGGATGGCTTTGCCCAGCGCACCATTGATCGCTTCGTTTTCAAGGCATTGGCTCAAACCGATGAGCACTGGAGCAGGCATTTCCGGAATGGTACTGATGAGTTGGCCCTGATGTTCAGGCCAGCGCACGGCAATATCCGCCAACCCCTGAATGCCAATCGATTCCCACTGGCTGAGGTCAGTCTGCAAATACTCGCACGCAGGGGCGTAGTAACTGCTGGTGGGCTTGCCCAGCAGCTTGTTGACACGGGCATGAATCGCAGCCTGACGCTCTGGTGATGGAGTAAAAACGTAGGGGTTGCCCTCAAGTACGGCTGCCAGCTGCCGGCCCTGTTTGCTGGCTTCAATATTGGAACCCAGAGCCACCATCAGTTGCTGGAGGAATTGATCGCGTTCGGAGGGAACCAGTTTTCCCTGTTCGTCGAGGGGGAGCTTGATAAACCACAGCAACGGAATGTCCGGGGTATCCTTGTCCCAGAACAGCAGGCCAATCCAGGCATGGTGGAGGTAAGGCGCTGGATAGGCGATGGACTGGGCTTCAAACTGGGCGAAGGTTGCGGTGCTGATTTCCTGAATATGACGACCGAGGTCGAAAATGCGTGTGGTCACGCCCATTTGGTCGAGTAGCTGGCCAATACTGGTGATCATATGTGGAGTCTTAGATAATCTGTGTTTAATGAATACGGGGGATGAGGGGACGATGGATCAGTCATTTTACGTTTTTCCCATCCCCGTCACCATGCATTTCCCGTCAAGCAGTGTTGTTAATGTGCTCTAGGGGCCGCAGCAGCGTTTGAATTTCTTTCCACTGCCGCACGGGCAGGGACTGTTGCGACCGGTTTTGTCATTCCCGGTGCTGGTGGCAACCGTTTCACCCTCAACGTAAAACCAGTGGCCATCGTGCTGAACAAAACGGGAGTTCTCGCGATGCCGGGTTGGGGTTGCATTGGCTTGCGTCCGGTCAAGGTAGAAAGCCGAGAACTCGACCCATCCCTCTTGGTCGGAAGGACCGCCGTCTGCCGTTTGATGAATAACCAGTCCCTGCCAGTCGGACTGCTGAGCCCATTGTTTGATGGCGTCTGGATTGACGGATTGAGGATTCGGCGCTTTCCAGGTTTTCAACAAATAGGCCACATCACAGACCACATGGGCGGTATAGCGCGAGCGCATCAATTGCTCGGCAGTCTGGGCCGGGGCGCTGCCGTTCAGGCGAGGTGCGCAACAGCTGGCAAACTCAATGCCGGTGCCGCAGGGACACGGTTTCTGTGGATCTGGTGAAATAGTGGCAGATTGGGCGCTGGGATTGAGCATGAGCAGTGGTATTCCCCGGGCAAATTCGGTATTTTGGCAGGCCATTTTAACGCTGCCAGCCATAACCGCCATAACGGTTTTCTGAATGGCCGGTAGATTTGCGCTTTTAGCCCTCTGAACGTGCTCCCGAGATCTTTTTTGAAGCTGTTGATACCATGACTCAATTTGATGATATTCGCCCCTATAACGATGAGGAAGTTGCCCCTGCCATTGACAGGCTGTTGGCCGATCCGGAGTTGATTGATGCGGTAACGCGCCTGCGATTCCCCCGTTTGGCGGGTTGGATGCCCTGGCTGCTCAAACCTCTGGTCAAGCGAGTCTTGACCCGACAGCTTCACGGCGTTTCCTCTGTTGATCACCTGCAGCAGATAGTGTCTCACTATCTCGACAGTATGATTGAGCGCTGTGTGGATCAGCTGACGGTATCCGGTCTGGATAAACTTGATCCTAATACCCCCTACCTGTTTATCAGTAACCACCGCGACATCGCTATGGACCCGGCATTTGTAAATTGGGCTCTCAATAAGAACGGCTTTAATACGGTTCGCATTGCCATTGGTGACAACCTGTTGACCAAACCCTACGTTTCGGACCTGATGCGTCTGAACAAGAGTTTTATTGTGAAGCGTTCAGCCACCAGCGCGCGGGAGAAGTTCAAGGCGTCAAAGCATCTGTCGGCTTACATTCATCACTCCATTCTGGAAGAGAAGAGCAATATCTGGATTGCTCAGCGGGAGGGACGGGCAAAAGACGGTCTCGATGCGACCAACACGGCCATTATCAGTATGCTGGCATTAAGCCGGCCGAAAACCACACCATTTGCAGAATTCATCCGCGAATCGAATATCGTACCCGTCTCCATTTCCTACGAGTGGGATCCCTGTGATGCCGCGAAAGCCAAAGAGCTGCACGCCCACGCGGAACACGGCAGTTACGAAAAAGAAGAGCATGAAGACGTTGCCAGTATTGCCATGGGGATTGCCGGACAGAAAGGCAGTGTGCATGTGGCCTTTGGTGATGTGTTGAAAGGCAACTTTGAAAACGCGGAAGAAGTCGCACAGGAAATCGATCGCCAGGTGTGGGACAGTTATGTGCTGCATCCCAGTAATCATTTGGCCTACGTTCTCTTGAACGGAGAGGCTGCTGATTTACCGGTGAGTGCCAGCGGTGAGCCATTTGTCGAAAACGAATACGATGCTGAAAAGCTGGAGCTGAAACGGCGATTGGCAGATGTGCCTGATGAACAGAAAGAAATTTTTCTGGGAATTTACGCCAACCCGGTGGTGAGCCACTTGCGCGACTGAGGGTGTAGAGAAAGCCTGTTTCAAGCTTAAAAAAATCAAAACTAAGCTAAGGCCCGAACAACGATAAACCGTCTCTAGAGGACTTGGGGGATTTTATGACTGCAGCAGGGGTACGACACCATTGGCGACAGGGTTTACTGATCCTGTCGCTGTTATGCAGCTCGGCAAGCCGGGCTGAGTCTTTTGAAGTGGCTGATCATGGGCTTTTGCGATTGCCTTCTCTGGTGGGGGCGGTTCAGCTGGACAGGCTGACGATTGGGGCATCGGGGAAATTGTTGATTCCGGTCAGCATTACCGAGTTACAGGTTGCTCATTTGACCATGAAGCCCGGCGCGAAAATCAGTATTGCCCCTCATCCCCAGCCATTTGTGCTTACTGTCCGCCAGGTAGACATTGCCGATGGCAGTGTGATCGCAGCATCCGGCGCCCATGGTGACCGCGGCGAGCCTGGGGGCCAGGGTACAGACCTGAAACTGACCCTTGAATCCGGCAGTCTTGCCAACCTGACGGTGGATGTGCGCGGTGGTGATGGTGGCCAGGGGCTGGCTGGACAAGCGGGCCAGAGTGGTAAAAGTGCAGCCTGCTGGGGCCGGGGTTCTCGTGATGGGTCGTCTGGTGGTGATGGTGGCGATGGATGGCCCGGTGGCAACGGTGGTCGTGTCGATCTGATGCTGGGACAGTCCCAGTGGCTTGAGGTAATCGATGTGATGCTCAGCGGTGGTGCTGGAGGGGTCGCTGGAGAGCCTGGTTCTGCGGGTAAAGGTGGTTCAGAAGCCCGTTGCTGGCTCTACTCGCTGGGCAGTGCCGGTCGCGATGGTGAGCCGGGGGCGCCAGGCAAACCCGCCCGTGATGGGCAGGCGGGTGTGTTGAGGGTTCATTAGTGCGGCGATCAACCGCCCATGATCACGGATTTGCGGGGCCTGGTTCTGCTGAGCGCCGCAAGTCCGAGAATCATGAGTACCAACGAGGTTGGTTCTGGTACTGCTATTGGTGCGGCAAATGCCGCCCGTCCTATACTGCTTGAGAATACCTCGATATTGGCGAGATCATAACCCCTCGAGCCGCCCTTGTTGTCCCTCCCTACCACTCTGATTGCCTGCACCGAACCGGTAAAGCCGATGGTTGCCAGATCCATGGCAGTAGAAATATTGCTGAACACCGTTCCTAAAAAGAAAAAATCCACCAGATTGGAAGATACAAAAACATCGGCGCTTTCTAAGTGTACGCCCGCTTCGGTGACGGAAAAATCGGCGCCGGCACTGTCAACAATCGTCTCATCGGTAAATCCAAGTGTGACATAGGAGCCAGCCGACAGACTGAGGAAATCGATCATGGCTCCCGGGCCGCTGGGATCACTGCCTAATACGACGCCGGTTGATATCGGGACAGGAAATACACCAGATGATGAGTGGACAGAATTGGTTACATAGCCGCCATAGGGGCCGCTCATTTGTCCTGTGCCACTGTTAAAATAATCCAGTACCACATCGGCATAGCCGATTAGTCCGGCGTGAGCCTGACTTATGGGCAGCATGCAAAACAGAGCCACCATGTGCAGGTATTTTTTGACTGGGTGCTGAGTGAATCCGGGCATAAATCCATCCTTGCAGAGCCTGAAACCTCTTCGGAAAAGGTGTAATCCTGAGTTTACATTGCTAATTCAATGCATGAACTGCGCCGGAAATGACCTTTTCTTTTGAAATCAGCAACTTGCCGTGACTTGCCTCGAAGCGGGTTGTGAAAGCGGACTAAAAAATGACCCGATTGAGGGAGTGACGAGTATGTAAGCACCAGAATAGGTGCTTATCGCATTAGGATGTGGGTAGAGCAGAGGTTAAGGATTACCACCAGTATTTTCCCCAGTTCTCCGGATTGGCCCAGAATCTCGGGTTGTTCCATTCTCGCTGATGGTTATAGCGGTCCAGATTGTAGCCATAGCATTCCAGTGCGTCTTTATTCTCCCGGGAAAAAACATGCCGTCTCTGGAATCCCAAAGCAATCAGCTGTGGGTTGGGTTGTTGTGACTGGCCAGGGATTAATAGCCAGATGGCGTGAGTGTGCAGATTGCGAATCCGGGCTACCGATTGGATGCCTGTCTCTGCATGGGTGTGTTCCAGCCAATCTGCTATCACAACGCAATCGAAGCGACCCAGTTGTTCCAGCTCGTCCGGGTGATGAATGTGGCTGAATGCACAGTCGTGGTGGTCACACCAGTGCTGCAGGGCAGTTTGATCGGTTTGACTGCAGTACAGCAGGCTGGTGGGGCGCTGCTCGTCCAGCTGTTGCAGCAGCGCCTGCCAGGGAGAAAGTTCGGTCATAGGACGACTATACCTGTCCCTGCGTTCATCTCAAATGTTTATTCAAACACCTGTTGCTGTTGTCGGAGGAGTGTTCGGGCAAACAGATAGGCGTCCTGTGAGTCAAACAGCTCTTCATTGGGGAACAGGGGCTGATCGCAGTCGCTGCGTAAAAACAGACCGTCAGCGCTGCCACTGGGGCCCAGTTGGCTGATCAAGTAGTCCAGTGTGTGAATGATGATCTGTTGCCAGTCATCACCTTCCAGCAGTGACAGGGGGCAATTAAACACGAGATGTTCGATCATGGCGCTGGTCGGCATGGCCAGCTGGGGTTGATCCAGGTGTAAATCATTTCTCAGATGGAGCAGGATGCGAGCCAGCTGTTTGTACTTGTGGTTGGCGGAATAGGTGCTGACCGCGGGCTCCAAAACGGCGGCGCGCACATGACTTGCAGATGTTGTCAGTCCACTCACGGCAAAAATCTCCGGGTTTCAGTTATTGTTGTTGAGTGTCGCAATGACTGCGTTAGAGCGATGGATGGTTTATCCGTCAGCCGGTGCACGGTCATGGCGTTAATGCCAGCCTTTGCCTGGCAGATTGGTGAAATCGAAAGCAGGAGGAGAAGAATCTTGTGGCGGGTGTTTGGGGGTGGTTTGCTCGAGATTGCGTTTCAAGCGCTTGATGACGGCGCCCATGACTTCGACAGTCTGATCCAGCTGGTCCAGCGCGATCAGTATGTCCTCTGCTGACAGAGAGTCGTTCTGTGTGCGGTGTTTGTGGTTCATTGTGTACCCCTTGGTTTTATTGTTTTTAACCATGAACAGCGCGGGTAAACCGCAACCATTCGGGGGGATTAACAGCAGCAGCCATCCGCAGATGGCTGCTTAATCCCAGCACAACTTGCCGGGTATGATTAATACCGGGCTGTCGAACAGCAGCCTTATAATATTAATCCCAGCTCAGTGCGCCACCTGTTTGATACTCGATAACACGAGTTTCAAAGAAGTTTTTCTCTTTGCGCAAATCCATGATTTCACTCATCCACGGGAACGGGTTTTGAACGCCCGGGAACTGTTCAGCCAGACCCAACTGTGCCAGACGACGGTTGGCGATGAACTGCAGATACTCTTCCATCATGGCAGCGTTCATGCCCAGTACACCGCGAGGCATGGAGTCGCGAGCGTAGGCGATTTCAAGCTCGGTGCCTTCGAGAATCATCTGGATCACTTCCTGTTTGAACTCTTCGGTCCACAGGTGCGGGTTTTCCAGTTTGATCTGGTTGATGACATCGATACCGAAGTTCAGGTGCATGGATTCATCACGCAGGATGTACTGGAACTGCTCGGCAACACCGGTCATCTTGTTGCGGCGACCCATGGACAGAATTTGAGTAAAGCCACAGTAGAAGAAGATGCCTTCAGTCACCGCGTAGAAACCAATCAGGTTACGCAGCAGCTCCTGATCTGTTTCCGGAGTGCCAGTCTTGAACTCGGGGTTGGACAGCCCTTGAGTGTGATTGATGCTCCACGCAGCTTTTTTGGCCACGGACGGAATCTCGCGGTACATGTTGAAGACTTCGCCCTCGTCCATGCCCAGAGACTCGACGCAGTACTGGTAAGCGTGAGTGTGAATCGCTTCCTCAAATGCCTGACGCAACAGGTACTGACGTGCTTCCGGGTTGGTGATGTGGCGATAGATCGCCAGAATCAGGTTGTTGGCCACCAGGCTGTCAGCGGTAGAGAAGTAACCCAGTGAGCGCATGATGATGCGGCGCTCATCGGCGGTCAGGCCATCTTTGCTTTTCCACAAAGCGATGTCTGCCGTCATGTTCACTTCCTGGGGCATCCAGTGGTTGGCACAGCCGTCCAGATACTTCTGCCAGGCCCAGTCGTATTTAAAAGGCACCAGCTGGTTTACATCGGCGCGGCAGTTGATCATGCGTTTTTCATCAACGGCAACACGGGCGGCACCCATTTCCAGTTCTTCCAGGCCCGGTGCCGGATCCAGTTCTGATACGGCTTCACGTGCACGTGCGACCGGGCTGCCAGCCGGAGCGGCAGGGCGCTTGCTGGTTTCAGTGCTAGGCTGTGCTTGTTCTGCAGCTGCGGGTTGTGGGGCCGCTTGTTGTGGCGCTGCCTTTGGTTCCGGAGTTTTTGGTGCAATAGGTGGTGCAGTTGTCGCTTCGTCTTGGTAATCGTCCCAACTCAGCATGTTTCAAATCCTTAATGTTTGGTCTTTTGTTATTGTTTTTCTGTGACGGTGTTTGCGATAGATCGTGTAGGAATCGTTCGGTTTGCTCTGAAAGGGGAGACGATTAACGCCTCTCCTTTCAGTTTTCCGCGGTCAGTTACTGACACGCCTCACAGTCCGGATCGTCCAGTGAGCAGGCCAGTGGTACCGGTGCTGCCTGTGGTTCAGCAGGAGCTGCGCTGGCTGCCGGAGCTGCCGCTGCGGAGGAAACCGCATTCAGCGTGCCGCTTTCGATGGTGGACTTCTCGGTGGTTGTGGCCGACAGCGCACGCAAGTAGTAAGTGGTCTTCAGACCGTGGAACCACGCCATGCGGTAGGTGATGTCCAGTTTCTTGCCGTTGGCGCCGGCGATGTAGAGGTTCAGGCTCTGAGCCTGATCGATCCACTTCTGGCGACGGCTGGCGGCTTCCACAATCCAGCGCGGCTCAACTTCGAACGCAGTGGAGTAGCGGGCTTTCAGGTCGGCCGGGATACGGTCGATTTTCTGAACGGAACCCTCATAGTATTTCAGGTCGTTAACCATGACCGAATCCCACAGGCCGCGGTCTTTCAGATCGCGAACCAGGTATGGGTTTACGACAGTGAACTCGCCGGACAGGTTCGATTTTACGTACAGGTTCTGGTAGGTCGGCTCAATGGATTGCGACACGCCAGTGATGTTGGCAATGGTTGCCGTCGGGGCAATCGCCATCACGTTGGAGTTACGCATACCCTGGGTTTTCACCTTCTCACGCAGTGCGTCCCACGCCAGAGTCTGGCTGCGGTCAACCTTGATGTACTGCTCGCCACGGTTTTGTGCCAGCAGCTCGATAGAGTCGATCGGCAGGGTGCCTTTGCTCCACAGAGAACCTTCAAAAGAAGAGTAGGCGCCGCGCTCTTTGGCCAGCTCGCTGGAGGCGTCGATGGCGAAGAAGCTGATGGCTTCCATGGAGCGGTCGGCAAACTCAACGGCGTCTTCAGAGCTGTAGGCGTAACCCATTTTGTAGAGGGCGTCCTGGAAACCCATCAGACCCAGACCTACAGGGCGGTGGCGCATGTTTGACGTGCGTGCGGCTTCCACGGAGTAGTAGTTGATGTCGATGACGTTATCCAGCATGCGTACAGCGGTGCGCACGGTACTTTCCAGCTTGGCCATGTCCAGCTGGCCGTCGACGATGTGCTGAGCCAGGTTCACAGAACCCAGGTTACACACAGCGATTTCGTCGCCGGCGGTGGTGTTCAAAGTAATCTCGGTACACAGGTTGGACGAGTGAACCACGCCCACGTGTTGCTGCGGACTGCGCAGGTTACAGGCGTCTTTAAACGTGACCCATGGGTGGCCGGTTTCAAACAGCATGCCCAGCATTTTGCGCCACAGATCAACCGCTTTGACGGTTTTGAAGATGCGCACTTCACCGTTGGCTGCCTTGCGCTCGTACTCTTCGTATTTGTCCTGGAAAGCCTGGCCGTAGAGGTCGTGCAGTTCGGGCACATCGTTAGGTGAGAACAGGGTCCATTCCTTGTCGTCGAAGACACGCTTCATGAACAGATCCGGTACCCAGTTGGCGGTGTTCATATCGTGAGTACGACGGCGGTCATCACCGGTGTTCTTGCGCAGCTCCAGGAACTCTTCAATGTCCAGGTGCCAGGTTTCGAGATAGGCACAGACAGCGCCCTTGCGCTTGCCGCCCTGGTTAACCGCAACGGCGGTATCGTTGGCCACTTTCAGGAAAGGAACAACGCCCTGAGACTTGCCGTTGGTGCCTTTGATGTAGGCGCCCAGAGAGCGAACCGGAGTCCAGTCGTTGCCCAGACCGCCTGCCCACTTGGACAGCATGGCGTTATCCTGCATGGCGCCGTAGATACCGTGCAGATCGTCAGGCACGGTGGTCAGGTAGCAGGAAGACAGCTGCGGCCGCAGGGTGCCGGCGTTGAACAGCGTCGGGGTGGAGCTCATGTAATCGAAAGAGCTCAGCAGCTTGTAGAATTCAATGGCACGCTCTTCACGGTTGTCCTCTTCGTAGGCCAGACCCATGGCAACACGCATAAAGAAGACCTGAGGCAGTTCAAAGCGAACCCCTTCTTCCGAGTGGATGAAGTAGCGGTCATACAGGGTTTGCAGTCCCAGATAGCTGAATTGAAGGTCGCCGCTGGCGTCCAGTGCCGCACCCAGTTTCACCAGATCGTAATCCAGCAAGTTTGGCGCCAGCAGTTGCAGCTCTACACCCTTCTGGATGTAGGCAGGCAGAGCCTGGGCGTACAGGGTGTTCATGTCGGTTTGGGTGGCTGTCAGAGCCAGACCCATAAAGTTCAGTGCTTCGGTACGCAGCTTGTCCAGCAGCAGACGGGCAGTGGCGTAGGAGTAGTTGGGCTCTTTTTCGACCAGAGTACGGGCAGTGATCACCAGAGACGTGTTGACGTCTTCCAGGGATACGCCGTCGTACAGGTTGCGCATGGCCTCGTCCAGAATCGCTTTCGGCTCGACGCCGGTCAGATCGGCACAGGCTTCCTCAACAATGGTGCGTACACGTGCGATGTCCAGTGGCTGCAGCTGGCCGTCAGGCATGACAACGTTCATGGCAGGGTATTCTGCATCGGGTACAACCGCGTTGCCGCTGCTGGCACGCATGCGGGCGTGTTCTTCGCGGTACAGAACGTAGTCACGGGCGATTTTTTGTTCGCCGGAGCGCATCAGGATCAATTCAACCTGATCCTGGATGTCTTCAATGTGAATAGTGCCACCAGAGGGCATGCGACGCTTGAACGTGGCAGAAATCTGACTGGTCAGTGAGGCAACGGTTTCGTGCACACGGCTGGAGGCGGCAGCGGTGCCACCTTCAACGGCAAGAAAGGCCTTGGTCATGGCGACAGAGATCTTGCTCTCGTCGTAGGCAACAACGGTGCCGTTGCGCTTGATCACACGCAGTTGACCGGGGGTGGTTGCCGCAACCGTGGTGTTGCTGGCCGGGCTCGCCTGTGGGGCGTTGGCTGGTGCTGAAGTTGCTGTCACATCAGAATCAGTGTGCATGTACGTCTCCGCGTATGGTGCATGGTTTTGTGTTTGTTATCGTGGTGTTACAACTTTTACCGGGTCAGGAGTTTCAACAGTCTTTGGCCTGCTGAAACGATCTGCAGAAAACCGCATTGGCTGTTCTCAAAGGTCCTGAATCCGGAAAATCGGTACCGCTAATAAACGTTTTTGTGTAAGAAAATACTGTTGCAATCTTTTTTGCATGTTGTGCACATCGTGCACTGACTATCAAATGGCATACCCAGAGAAGCGATATTGCTTCGCGGTGCTCTACGGATATGGCACGGACGTGCCTTCTGGAGCGGCCGTTTCTCATGTAAGCCGTTGCGCAGATACATGAGTTGCTCAAATACAATCGGTGTCGCCAGTCCGTTTGCTACAGTTCCGAGTATCTATTCCTTCCCCTGGGGGGAGGTAATCTGAACGAAAAGCGTGCCATTCAGGCTTTCCCGCGCACGTTCAGTGAACTCTTTGTCTGCCGCCTGTACTGACTGTGCATTTTCAGAGCTTTGCCGTTTAAAAAAACGGTTTTTCACTTGACACGCGTTTGTTCAGATCTGGATGCCAACCCCAATATATAGGGGTCATTGATTCGTTGAATACAAGATAAAGCGGTAAAGGTCGGATTGCAAGACGATAAGGCTGGTGATTTCTTGTGGATAAAATGTGTGTAAGCCTGGGTGTCAGTAGTCACTAATCTGCCAAATCAGGCGAGGCCTGTCCCGGGGTAAAAATAGACGCTCAAAAATGCCGTTATAACTTTTTGTCCTATAAGAAAAGTTTAATATTTGTAACCTATCTTGTGGTTTTTCTCTGGTGCACTACTAGATATAGTGCTTTATCTCTGTGCAGGTTGGTCTGTGGTTAAACAGTGTCGCGTGCTAGACTGCGCGCCAAATGAGGGCGTCATTTATCTGGCGTCTGACTCCGGTTTCGGGCATTGTGTTTGTGTCGGTGCCATTCTGTGAGCTGTGGACAATTATTGGATAAGCCTGAATTGAGGGCGCTTACTGGTGAGGTTGGGGAGTGGGTGAGGTTATTAAGTTCAAACGGCCTACGGCCGCGCAAAAACACAAAGGCAAAACCCTGTGTCGCAGTGGCTTCCACAAGTGGAAGGTGGTGCAGGAGAAGCAGTTTGATGTCAAACAGGGAAAGCTGGTCACGATTTATCAGTGCGAGCGCTGCGGCGACCGAAAAGTACGGACAGATTAAAGCAGTTACGGGCGACGCTTTTGCAGCGGCCCGTAACATCAGCCGATAAGATCAGTGGTCGTGACCGCAGCCGCCGTCACCGTGGACGTGTCCGTGTAACAGCTCTTCCTCGGTTGCGTCGCGCACCTCCAGAACCTCAACGTCAAAGTGCAGGTCTACGCCCGCCAGAGGGTGGTTGCCATCGATGGTAATGGTGTCACCTTCAATGTCGATCACTTCGACAACCTGCTGGCCCGCAGCAGTCTCAGCGTGGAATGCCATGCCAACTTCGATATTGTCGATGCCGCCAAACATGTCGCGTGGAAGTTCCTGGATCAGCTCCGGGTTTTTGTCACCGTATCCTTCTTCAGGGGACACCACAACGGAGATTTTGTCGCCGGCGGTTTTACCTTCCAGTGCGTTTTCCAGCCCGGGTACAAGATTCTGAAAACCCTGCAGGTATGCCAGAGGCTCTTGACCTTCTGAGCTGTCGAGAACTTCGCCCTGATCGTTTTTCAGGGTGTAGTGGATGCTGGCCACTTTCTTTGCTGTGATGGTCATAGTTTTGCCTTTAAGTGAAGCAGAGGACTGAAATAATCAGTGTCGCTGCGAGGGTTGAAGGCCTTTAACCGGAACCCCGTTGAGTTCGGCTGAAGCCAGATTGATTTCGTAGTGCTGACCGTCTTCTTCGCGCTGCTGAATTTTAACCAGCAGGTGATCCCAGTCGTTGGCAAGCCAGAGAATGGTGACGCGCTCGTTGTCGTCCCGTATGCGTTTTACCCGGGTGGTTTTCAGCTTGCCCAGCGGTGTGTCGAGAATTTCCTGACCTTGAACTTCAAAGTCGTAGGTCTTCAGGCGTCCGCCGTCGGCGACCTTATAGCTGACCTTGTATTTTTTGTTGAGCATGTCGGTGCGCAATTGTAATTGATAGCCCAGCTTGTCCAGCGCGCCATCCGGCAGGGACATGGTCCAGGGTTTGTTCTGCACATTGTTGACCACCTTGTTGGTGGACCAGTCAAAGTTCAACTCGGCCTTGCGGTCACGACCAAGGCCGCTGCGATTGTAGAGATAGAATTTTGGGACCAGATGACCTTTGGGATTCCAGTCGAACTGGCTGACTTCCTCAATGGTGGCCAGCCAGGACTTGGCAACAAAGCGCAACTCCATGGTGCCGTCGTCCAGGGCTTGCAGGGTGCGGGTTGCCTCGACGCTGAGACCGCTGTATTCGGCGGTATAGACGGCGTGAAACGGACTTGGGAGCTCGGGCTTGGTCTGTTCTGGTTCGGCCAGGACAGAATTGGCGGACAGACTGCCGGTAATGATCAGGCAAATGCCAAACAGGCGTCTCAGCGTAAACGTCATGGGGGGCTCCTTATCGGCGAGTTCTGTGTGTCAGTTGCCAAGTCCTGTGGCAATCAGCTCGCGGGTGTCTGTGTGTCGCTCGTGTGTATCAGTTAACCCGGGTGTCAACGACAAAGCCGCTGGCAGGCAGAGGGGTGTTGTCGAGCAGGCAGGCGCCATTATCCATGCGCAGACGACCTTCGGCAAACCAGGCAACCGCCATGGGATAAATAATGTGTTCCTGAGCCTGTACCCGTTCAGCCAGGGTCGCGGCATCGTCATCGGGCAGGATTGGCACAACGGCCTGAATGACGTTGGGACCGTCGTCCAGTTGCGGAGTGACAAAGTGCACGCTGACACCGTGAATCTCATCACCGGCATCCAGCGCTCGTTGGTGAGTGTGCAGCCCTTGGTACTTGGGCAGCAGAGATGGGTGAATGTTCAACATTCGACCCAGATAATGACGGGTGAAGCCTTCGGTCAGGATTCTCATAAATCCCGCCAGTACCACCAGCTGTGGGTTGCAGGCATCAATCCGGGCTTGCAGGGCCTGATCAAAGTCTTCGCGGGTCTCAAACCTGGTGTGGTCAATAACCGCTGTTTCAATGCCTGCCAGACGGGCTCTTTCGAGACCGTATGCCTGGGGCCGATTGCTGATTACCGCCGCGATGTTGACGGGCAGGTCGCCTTTTTGATGGGCGTCGATCAGGGCTTGCAGATTCGTACCACTGCCGGAAATAAGAACAACGATATTGGTCATGATGTAAAGTCTGAACCTGCTGGTATTGTCTCTGAACGCGAGGCCCGGGGTGGGAGTGCCACCACCGGACTGATTGAGCTTGTCAGTGGAAGAATCCTGAATTACAGGTTCAACAGCTCTACGCGCTCTTCATTGCCTTGGGTTTTGGCAACAGAACCTACGATGAAGGCCTCTTCGCCAGCGTCCTTCAGGATCTTCAGTGCATTGTCCTGCTCGCTGGCAGGTACTGCGATGATCATGCCGACGCCACAGTTAAAGGTGCGGTACATTTCGTAGGCTTCGACATTGCCCTTTTCCTGCAGCCACTGGAAGACCGGCGGGAAGGTCCAGGCTTTGGTGTCGATCACGGCTTTGCAGTCATCCGGCAGTACACGGGGGATATTTTCCTGCAGGCCGCCGCCAGTAATGTGGGACATGGCGTTAACCTGAGACTCTTTGATCAGGCGCAGCAGGGATTTAACGTAGATGCGGGTCGGTTCCAGCAGGGCTTTGCCCAATGGCTTGTCGCCGACCACTTCGTTCAGGTCTGCACCGCAGACGTCGATGATTTTACGCACCAGTGAATAACCGTTGGAGTGGGGGCCGCTGGACGCCAGACCAATCAGTACATCCCCTTCAGCTACTTTGCTGCCGTCAATCAGCTCGGATTTCTCGGCGATGCCGACGCAAAAACCGGCCAGATCGTAGTCGTCGCCATCGTACATGCCCGGCATTTCGGCGGTTTCACCACCCACCAGGGCACAGCCAGCCTGTTCACAGCCGTCGCCAATACCGGAGACAACATCAGCGGCTACATCGACATTGAGTTTGCCGGTGGCGTAGTAATCCAGGAAAAACAGCGGCTCGGCCCCGGCAACCACCAGATCGTTTACGCACATGGCCACCAGATCGATGCCAATGGTGTCATGCAGGTTGAGGTCCATAGCCAGGCGCAGTTTGGTGCCGACACCGTCGGTGCCTGAAACCAGTACGGGCTCTTTGTAGCCTGTTGGCAGCTCGAAAAGAGCGCCAAATCCGCCCAGGCCCGCCATGACTCCGGGACGGCGGGTTCGCTTGGCGACCCCTTTAATGCGCTCAACCAAGGCATTACCAGCGTCAATGTCTACGCCAGCGTCTTTATAACTCAAGGAAGGGGTCTGTTTATCGCTCATGGAGGGCAGGACTCGTCGGTAAATAGTGAATCAGAATGTGGATCGTGAAAGGCGCGTATTCTACCAGCTTATAGCGTGAGCTGTTAGTCCAAAAGGTTAGCTGGCAGAAAGCGTTACCATGCCTCATTTCGGGGATCTGTATTTGAGTGCTTCTGGCAGGTAATACCTCTCAAAGGCATAATAGCGGCTGTTTCGACAATTGGTGTGAGTGGAAACGTCGATTTCAGGCTAAAGTGAAGGCATTCAGGCTGCAGTGACGGCAGCAAGCGTGAGATGGCAGGGGTTCACAGCAGGAGTTGAGGCCGTATTGTGGCGGGCTCAATGAACAACAGGGTGGAAGGAGTAGTGAAGTTGCAGCGATTGGTTTGGTGGTTTATCGGTGTTTGGGTCTGTATGGCGTCAATCCCGGGTCATGCCGAAATGGTGACCAATCTGTATCAGCAGAGTGAGCTGGTTGTCGGGCAGGGAGTCGAAGAGCGGCGACAGGCAACGGCAAAAGCACTGGCCTCTGTTCTGGTGCGAGTCTCCGGACAGCCACAGGCACTCAATTATCCAGAGGTTAAAGCAGCCCTAGCCAACCCGGATAGCTATATGGAAGCCTTTCGCTATGAGTCGGGGAATGAAACGCTGGAGCGCGATGGTGAGCAAGTCCCTGCAACCACGGTGGTTCTGAATTTCTCTCAGATCAGCGTTGAGAATCTGTTGCGCCAGTCGGGCCTGCCCCTTTGGCCGGCCAACCGACCCTCGGTGCTGGTGTGGTTGGTCACCGATGATCTGAACGCCGGTCGGCAGATGGTGTCCCTGCAGGATAATCCGGAACTGGCGGATGCGATTAAGGGTGAAGCCCGAGAGCGCGGACTGCCTCTGGTGGTGCCTCTGATGGATCTGGAGGATCAGGTATCCCTCAATGCCAACGACTTGTGGAATCTGGATCAAAGCGCTATCGCCTCTGCGTCGACCCGTTACAAGCCGGATGCGGTTTTGATTGGTCGTTACAGTCAGACCTCTTCGGGGCGCTGGATTTCGGCCTGGACACTGCTGCACAAGAGCAATCGTCAGGTATTCGATAGTGAGGGAGATACCGATACGGTGTTGCTGCGGGAAGCTGTCAACTCCACCAGTGATTATCTGGCCGATATCTATGGCATCAACCATCGCAATGTGGCTTCAGACGCGGTAGTCATGGATATTGAGCCGGTGGGCGAGTTTTCAGATTATGTGAAGGTGCTCTCTTACCTGGAAGGGTTGGCGGTAGTTCGTGAGCTGAATTTGCTGGCCCTGGAGGGTAATCAGGTCAGGGTAAACCTGTTTATGGATGGCGATATCTCGCAATTAAAGGGCGCTCTGGATCTGGATCGTCGCTTGATCCCTGTCATGACGACCAGTAGCGGCGGTAACGTGAATATGCCAGAGACTCTGGCACCACAGGGTTCCGAGCAAAACCCGCTGCGTTACAGCTGGTCTGGCTGAGATTTAATGAAAAGTGCCTGCGTCAATGGCGCAAAGGACCGTATCCTTGCCATTGGCGCCGTCTCCGGCTTCTGGAAAGCCCCCGGCATCTGTTAGACTAGTGCCAATTAGACAGAATTATCCTGATCCCTCATGAGTCACCCCGTGTCATCCTCATCCCCTCGTCAGCTCTCTTTAGGTGTACAGCTTAAAGATGATGCAACCTTTGAGAATTTTTACGCAGTCGACGGTCAGCTGAATCGGCAGGTGGTGATGGCGTTGCAACAGCAGTTGCAACCGTTTGGTGAACAGTTTATTTACTTGTCGGGCATTCAGGGGGCAGGACTCAGTCATTTGCTGCAGGCAGCCTGTCACTTTGCCGGGGAGCAGGGTCGGTCGGCGCAATATTTACCGCTGGAGGAGTTGGTGAGCGCTGACCCGGCGGCGTTGCTTGATGGATTGGAGATTCTCGATCTGGTGTGTCTCGACGGTTTGCACTGGGTTGTTGGGCGTCCGGATTGGGAGCGCGCGCTGTTTGTCTTTTTCAATACCATGCGCGATACCGGTCGGCGGGTTGTCATGGCTGCAGCGCAGGGGCCGCGAGAGTTGAAAGTCAGCTTGCCGGATTTGCAATCGCGTTTGAATTGGGGGCTGGTGTTTCAGGTTCAGCCGCTGGATGACGAATCCAAGCGCAAGGCCCTACAGATGCGGGCGAAAGCCCGTGGCATTGAGCTTACTGATGAGGTGGCGCAGTACATTTTGCATCGTGCGCCCCGTTCGTCCCACGATTTGTTCAAAACCCTGCACCGCCTGGATGATGCGTCGCTGGCTGAGCAGCGACGTCTGACCATTCCTTTCGTTAAGCAGACTCTGGGCTTCTAGGGCGCCAGACACTCAAGACAGTGTGCGTATACCGCGCGTGAACCGCCGATATTGAGTAATTTCACCAGGGGCTCCAGTTGTTTTTGCGCCGATTGCAGAATGGCCAGTGCCGGAGCCTGAAACAGCTGCACATTGTGTGGTGTCATCGCAGACAGCTCGCCGGCCAGTTGCTTGGCCAGTCGCTCTCTTGGCGTTAACGGCTTTTCGATATCCAACACCTGGTATTCCTTCAGGCCGGCTTTTTCTGCTGCAGCGGCGATGGTGTCTTGCAGATCACCCAGCTCATCCACCAGTCCCAGATCTTTGGCGGCCAGCCCGGTCCAGACTCGCCCCTGACCCGCGGCATTGACCTGTGCGGTGGTGGTTTGGCGATTGTCGGCCACAATTTGCAAAAAGCGCTGATAAATGTTGTTTACGCTCTGTTGCAGTACATTAGAAGCCAGCGGCGACAGTGGGCGATCCATTCTCAGGGCACCCGCGAGATCGGTGGTGCCGATGCCGTCGGTAGAGATGCCAATTTCGCTCAGACTTTCTTCGAGGGTTGGAAACGCACTGAATACACCAATGGAGCCGGTGATGGTGGTGGGGGTGGCCCAGATTTCATCGGCGCCCATGGCAATCCAGTAGCCTCCAGAGGCCGCCACGCTGCCCATGGAAACCAGTACCGGAATGCCCTGCTGGCGGGTAATGTCCAGTTCCTGGCGAATCAGTTCCGAAGCAAAAGCACTGCCACCGCCGCTGTCGACCCGCAGTACCAGCGCTTTGATGCTCTTGTTGTCGCGCGCCTGACGAATCAGTTTTGACAGGGTTTCACCGCCGATGTTGCCTTCCGGCTGTTCGCCGTCAAGAATCATGCCCTTGGCGACCAGCAGTCCCACCTTGTCCTTGCCCAGTGGGGTGTGTTGCGGGGCAAGGTCCAGATAATCGTCGAAGTCGATGGACAGGTATTCGTTGCTGTCGGCCTTTTTACCCACCTTGCTGATCAAAAACTGGTTTTGTTCACCGTGGCTGGCCAGCTGGTCCACCAGATTCATGGCCATCGCAGTGGCTGAGGGATCACCACCGTGTTCGGAAAGTTTGTCATCCATGTTGTTGATGAAGGCGTCGATGTCACCTTCAGACAGCTGCCGCTGTTTTTCAATTTGCGAGGTGTAAGTTACCCACAGTTCATTAAGCCACTGACTGTTGTGTTCACGGGAGGCGGTTGACATGTCATCGCGCACGTAGGGTTCGACGGCGTCCTTGAACTCGCCGACACGAAAGATGTGCATTTTCAGATGCAGTTTATCCAGTGCGCTTTTGAAATAATTGCGGTAGCTGCTGTAGCCGGTCAGGATCAGATTGCCCATTGGATGCATCAGCACCTGGTCGGCGTAGCTGGCCAGATAGTATTGTTCCTGAGTGTAGTTGTCGCTGATGGCATAAATCGGTTTGCCGCTGTCCTTGAAGTGTTGTAGCGCAGTGCCGATTTCTTCCAGTTTGCTCAGACCACCCCCCATCAAGTGATTCAGGTCCAGTACCATGGACGTGATGCGCTCATCTTTCGCACCCATTTCAATCGCCTTGATGAGATCCCTGACCAGAGTTTCTGCATTCTCGTCACTGGTTTGCTGAAGCAATTGGGTCACCGGGTCGACGTAGCTGTACTGATCCACCAGAAAACCACTGGGAGCGACACGCAAGGCGATCTTGTCCGGCACGGTTTGGACTTCTTTGGGCAGCAGAGCGACCACAATGATCAGGATGATCAGCAGAATCAGCAAATTGGCGATACTCGTTCGGATCCAGGTGAGAATATTCCAGATGGCAGAAAAAAATCGTCGTATCAATCCGGGCTTGCGTGCGCTCATAGTGCGAAATCCTTGCGATGTTTATGGTGATGCTGTGTCGGAGTCAGAGGGCTGAACCGGTAACCAGATATTGTCAGTTTACACGCTCTGGTGATTGGCTGCTTTTTGCCAGCGGCTGGCCATCATTGAGCTGATAAACAGGACAACCGTCAATACCGTTTGCAGGTAGTCGTTCCATGCCGCGGCTGGCGACATGCTGTTGGTGACACCCACCACGAAGTGAATCAGTATGACAAAACACAACCAATCAAAGCTGCGGGCATGGCTTTTAAGCATGCCGGGCACAAAAATCAGAAGACTCAGGCAGGGCACAATCAAAAGCGTCCAGAATATTTGCTCTTCAAGCAGGCTGGAAACAATGTAGAGCGCAATCAGTCCCACCAGTGAGGCGAGGGTCAGGCGCTTGGCCAGAGCCAGAGGTGGGGTGGCTGAGGGGGAGGTAGAAGGGGTTGTCATAGCGTGTCCAAAGTCAAAGCCAGTGTGGCTACTCGTTTGCCCAGTGCGATGCACAGGCGTTTTTCTTCGTCTGTCAGCGGTTGGTCTGCCTGAGTACCGGCCACATGAGATGCCCCGTAAGGTGTGCCGCCGCTTTGGGTTTCCATCAGATCGGATTCGCTGTAGGGCAAGCCCGCGAGCACCATGCCGTGATGTAACAGAGGCATCATCATGGTCAGCAGGGTGGTTTCCTGGCCGCCGTGCAAACTGCCCGTGGACGTAAAGGCGGCAGCAGGTTTGTTGATCAGGCTGCCGTTCAGCCACAGACCGCTGGTGCCATCGAGAAAGTGTTTCAATGGCGCGGCCATATTGCCAAACCGGGTAGGGCTTCCGAGGATCAGGCCGTGGCAATGTTGCAAGTCTTCCAGGGTGCAGTACACAGCCCCTTCGGCGGGTATCTCCGGGGATGTCTGCTCGCTGGTAGGGGAGACCGGAGGCACCGTTCTCACCCGGGCTTCTATACCGCTCACCTGCTCAACGCCACGGGCGATGTCCAGCGCCATTTTGGCGGTGGCGCCGGAACGGGAGTAATAGAGCACCAGAACGTAGGGAGAGGGCGAGCCGTTTGCAGCGCTCATGTCAGATCAGCTCCAGTACATTTTCTGGGGGGCGTCCCAGCACGGCTTTGGAGCCTTTAACGACAATAGGACGCTCAATCAGCTTGGGAAATTGGGTCATAGCCTGAATCAGGGCATCTTCACTGAGGGATTTGTCGCTCAGGCCGTTTTCCTTGTAGGCGTCTTCACCTTTGCGCAGCAGGTCGCGGGCGCTGATACCGAGCTTGCTCAGCAGCGCTTTCAGGTCGCTGGCGCTGGGCGGGGTTTCAAGGTAAAGAACCACTTCAGGCTCAACGCCATTCTCTTCCAGCAGGGCCAGGGTTTGGCGAGATTTTGAGCAGCGTGGATTGTGATAAATAGTGACCATTGCACGAAATTCCTTTATGTTCATCTGTCATAATCTTCTATTGTAAACATTACCGGCAGTGAACACTACGCAGTGTCTCACGGGCTGAATCGGTTTCATCTCCGGCGTGCAGACTGTTACTGTTCAGGCCGTGTAAAGTGTCCGTACTGGCGAATAAGTTCATATAAAGGATCATCATGAGTGAAGACAGCACCATTTCCGGGATTCGTCGCCGCAAGAATGTAGTGTGGCAGTTTATTCCCCATTTAATGGGAGAGTATAGAGAGAAGGGCTGTCGACAACAGGCCGCGGCTCTTACCTATATGACGCTGTTTGCCATCGTGCCCACCATGACGGTGGTGTTTACGATGTTTTCGCTGTTTCCCGCCTTTGATGGGCTGTCGACCCAGTTGCAGGATTTTTTGTTTCGCTATCTGTTACCCGATTCCGGGCTGGAAGTGGAAGCCCAGCTACAGGAGTTTACCCAGCAGGCGCGCAGTCTGACACTTGCCGGTGTTGGTATGCTGGTGGCGACAGCCTATCTGATGATCAAAAACATCGAGAGCACCTTCAATCGCATTTGGGGGGTGGTGGATGCGCGCAGGGGGTTGAATAACTTTCTGCTCTACTGGGCGATTCTCAGTCTCGGTCCCTTGTTGCTGGGGGTTGGTGTGGCGGTCAGTACCTATTTGTTGTCGCTGCGCTTTTTTAACGAGGGCAATGATCCCACCGGACTGGTGCCGCTGCTGTTGGGTTATTTTCCCTGGTTGATGACCACCGCGGCCTTCACACTGCTATTTGCCGCGGTGCCTAACTGCAAGGTTCCCGTAAAAAATGCCCTCATCGGTGGTCTTTTTACCGCCATTCTCTTTGAGGTGTTTAAAGTCCTGTTTGGCTGGGTCGTTTCGAAAACCTCATTTACCGCTGTGTACGGCACCTTTGCCATGGTGCCGCTGTTTCTTTTGTGGATATACATTCTCTGGGTCATTGTGTTGTCCGGTGCGGTGCTGGTCTGTGCCCTCACCAATTTCACCATGACACGGGAAGTGACCACGGCACGCTATCCGGATTTGATCGCCGCTCTCCTGGCGTTGTGGGCTCTCAAGCAGTGCCAGAAGACCGGACGGGTCGCCAACGATGAGGATATGTTCAATATTGGTGTTGAGGCAGATCAGTGGTTGCGGGTCAGGGAGTCGCTGGTTCGCCATCACATCGTCACGCTGACACAGGACGATGAATACGTGCTCTGTCGTGATCTGGGGTTATTGACCTTACGGCAGCTGGCGGACTACGTTGGTGTTGAATCGCAAATGCCGGGCGTCAGTGATTATTTGCAATCGTTTCACTGGTTCCCCAATGTGGCGGGTCGTTTGCTGTCCATTGATCAGCACATTGAAGTGGAATTTGATGTGACGATTGAGGAGCTGTTTTATACGTCCTCGGACGAACAGGGTTTCTATCCTGATGAAGGACAAGGGCTGGAAGATCTGCGAGAGGAGCTGGACTCCTATGGCAATGTGGATACCGAATTGCCAACCGCAACAGATCTGCCGGAACTGGATATTGAAGAGGGCGAATTCTCACCTGGTGATTTACCCGACGATGTTAGCTTGCCAACGTCGGCGGACTTGCTGGATGAGGAGGACACAAGTTTGCCGGTTGCAGAAAAAAACGAGGCCGAAGATCTGCCGAGTCTTAAGGAATTTTTAACCCGTGATGATAATGAGATCTACGACCCTGAAGCCAGTGATGACTCCGAGAAGCAGGAGCAGAAACGTGGTTAGAGTGATGGCTTTGTGCGCTGCTGTGCTGGTGTTGTTGTCTGGCTGTGGTGATACCCAGTTAAAAACTCTCTCTGGGGAGGATGTGTCCTGGAAACAGCAGCGTGGTCAGTGGGTGTTTATCAATTACTGGGCTCAATGGTGTCAGCCCTGCCGCAAGGAAATTCCCGAATTAAACCAGTTTGCTCTTCAGCACGAAGGTGAAGCGGTTATCCTCGGTGTAAACTTTGATGGTCCTGAGTACGAGGATCTTGAAAAACAAACCCGTGCCATGGGCATTGAGTTTACGCAACTGTTGCACGACCCATCAGGCCTTCTCGGCTTTGACCGTCCCGAAGTGTTGCCAGCCACTTATGTCTTCGACCCGAAAGGCGTTTATCAGGGCGTAATGGTCGGGCCGCAAACGGAAGCGTCTTTAGGGGCCTGGTTGAAAGATGATCCGAAATTGGCCGTAATCCCAATGGCTCACGAACTTAACTCAACAGAACCCATTGAGAGGCCGCAATGAACTGTCAGAAAGGTTGGGTCAGTGGACGAGTACAAGGTGTCGGTTTTCGTTATTTTGTTCAGCAGTGTGCCGAAAAGGCAGGCTTGACTGGCTATGCCAACAACCTTGACGACGGTCGTGTAGAAGTGTTGTTGCAGGGGCCTTCTCCCCGTGTCGATCTGGTAAAAGAGCAGGTTGCCGAGGGGCCGGCAGCGTCACAAGTGACTTCTGTCGAGTGGGCCGATGATTCGTCGGCACCTCTGTCCCGTTTTACCATTGGCTAAACGGGACAGAGATTGGATATTGATGAGGTTCAGGCGCTGATCTTGAACTCGCCCACCAGCCTGCTCAGGGAGGTGCTCAGTTCTTCCAGTTCGCGGCTGGACTCAGAAGTCTTTTCGATTTCGCTATACGACTGCGCTGTGAGGTCCGCCATCAGGTTTATGCCGCGATCAATTTCCTGAGCGGCAACTGACTGCTCTTCCGCAGCGCTGGCAATCTGCATGTTCATATCGGTAATCGTATTGATGGCCGAGACGATATTGCTCAGTGAATTACCCGCTTCTTCCGCCTTGGTGACCGTGACTTCGGTGGTGTTTCCTCCTCTCTGCATGGCTTTTACAGCTTCGGCACTGCCGTTTTGCAGCGACTCAATCATGACCCGGATTTCTTCGGTGGAGCTTTGAGTTCGGGCCGCCAGCGTCCTTACTTCATCAGCCACCACGGCGAATCCCCGTCCTTGTTCGCCGGCTCTGGCGGCTTCAATCGCTGCATTCAGGGCGAGCAGGTTGGTTTGTTCGGCAATACCCCGAATGACATCCAGCACGGATGAAATGGCCAGACTGTCAGCGTTAAGACTGTCAATCACGGTTGAAGCCTGTTTGACTTCCATGGCCAGTGTGTTGACGGATGACACGGCTTCGGTAACGACGTTGCGTCCACTTTCGGCTTCATGGTTTGCGTCACTGGCGGAGCTGGCAGCACCCTCAGAGTTTTTGGCAATCTCATTCGCCGTGCATGCCATTTCGGTGATGGCCGCAACCACGGCTTGAGATTCCTGCTGTTGTTTTTCCATGGACGCAGAATTGTTTTCAAGAACGAGGCGTAATTGGGCCGAGGCGTTGGTGAGTTTTTCGGTTGCTCCTCGCACCTGAATCATCGTGCGCTCAATTTTGCTGACAAAGGCATTAAAGCTTTTGGTCATAAAAGCAATTTCGTCATTGTATTCTTTGCTGTCATCGAGACGCTGAGTCAGATCGCCTTCTCCCGCGGCAATGTTATACAGAGCCGCTGAGGTTGCTGAAAGTGGTGCGGTGATGGAGCGTCCAATCAACCAGGCAAGGATGCCAATAACGAAAATGATGATGACACCGATTACGAAAGGAGAAATTGCAGCTTGATTGAATGCGGCTTGCACATCAACAATGTACACGCCGGACCCCACTATCCACCCCCAGGCCTGAAAGTTTTTTACATAGGAGATTTTGTCAACGGGAGTATCTTGTCCCGGCAGCGGCCACATGTAGTCAACCTGACCTTCCCCTTTGGCTTTTGCGATCTTGGCCATTTCGACAAAAAGATGCTTGCCTTGCGGATCGGTGTTGCCGGAGAGGTCACTGCCATCCAGTTGTGGCTTGGTCGGATGCATGATCATTCTTGGATACGCATCCTGAATCCAAAAATAATTGTCGCCATCATAGCGGAGGTGTTTGAGTGCGGCTTTTGCTTCAGCTTGTGCCTGCGCGCGTGTTAACTCACCGCTTGCTTCTTTGTTCTGGTAATAGCCAAGAGTGTTGTAGGCGAGTTCAACGAGTAACTTGGTGTTCTGGGATTTCTGGGTGAGCAGAGAGTTGTGTAACTGACTCAGTCCGGTTCCGATCAATGCCAGAAGGCCTGCCATCACGATGCCGATCAAAATCCACAGTCGCAATTGTATTTTAAATTTTCGAAGTAGGGCCATTGGCTTCTCCGCTAAATGAAATAAGTAGTGTTGTTAGTGGTTCATAACTACTGACGTTAGCGGTCACAAGGGGAATTAGTTGAGTGGAATCTTCAGGGAATGCCGTAAGAAGGGCATGATCACAGAGTTTGCTGATCTTCGGGGTTGTCAAAAAATAACCAATTTATCCTAAAACCTCTGGGTACTAACAGGTTCTATCCTCAATAAGGTCTCTTTGTCCAAGTCTTTTACGCTTCTTTTAAAAATACATCTGTCTGCAAAAGCCAGAACCCTGACCGGTTAGATCATAGGTGATTTCGAGCTTTGTTCGGACAATAGACCGATAAGGCCGCGGCTATAAATGTGTGTAAACCGTAATTGGGCGAATCATAAATACAGCGTTCAGGTGAGAAGTGGCGGTCAAGTGGCGACGGTATTGGGCACGATATTGTGTCAGCCTTGTGGTAGGTGTTGGCTGAGAGTTCTCCAGGGGCATAGGGACGTGCCCCTTTTTTATGTAATATTGCTGCGCAGATGGAGCGGGGAAGTGGATCATGTTGACCTATGGTATTGATAAAAAAATCGGCGTCAGTGTTAACAGCTGGTGGAGCCAGTCTCTTGACGTGATGCTGAGGGCGATGTTTCTTGGCTCCGTCAGTATTGGTGCTTTAAGCGGCCCACTGCATGCGGCTGAGTCCGCATCCCGATCGACGTTTATGGATGAAATGACCGTCACTGCGCGGCGGGATGCCGAATCCGAGAAATCCCTGATTGGGCAGGTGGGCCAAATTTCCAGTAATGCCATTCAGACTCAGGGGCACACGCACCTGCAGGAGCTGGCCGTACGCATTCCGGGTGCCTGGTTTAGCCGTGGCAATGGGCAGGAAATGCTGGCAGCGGTGCGGTCTCCGGTTTATACCGGTGCCGGCAGTTGTGGCGAGGTCTTGATTGCCGAAAACGGCATTCCCATCCGACCCAGCGGTTTGTGCAACGTGAATCAGCTGTTTGAAGTGAATACAGAGCAGGCTGGCGCGCTGGAAGTCTGGCGTGGAGCCGGTACGGTCTTTTATGGCTCCAATGCCGTGCATGGGGTTGTGAATACGCTGACGCCGTTGTTTGGGGAAAAGTACTTTACTTTGGAGGCTGGCCCTCACGATTATTACCGTTCAAAGCTCGCCTGGGCTGTCGAGCAGGGTGATCACCACTGGCAGTTGAATGCCAATGGCGCCAGTGATGACGGTTTAAAAGACGACGCAGGCTACGATCAGCAGAAAATGACGGTGCAACATCGCTGGGATGGTGAGGCGATGGCTGCCAAAACCACCTTGTCGCTGGTCAATTTGAATCAGGAAACCGCCGGCTATCTTCGAGGGTACGAAGCCTATAAAGATTCTGGCTGGAAAGACAACCCCAATCCCGAGGCTTTCCGTGATGCACAGGCGGCCCGTCTCGTGTCTACTCTGAGCTGGCAGATAAACGAAAATTCTCAATGGCAGCTTTCGCCCTATGCCCGCTACAGCGACATGCGTTTTTTGCAGCACTATTTGCCCGGGCAACCAATTGAAGAAAATGGCCAGAAAAGTGTGGGCTTTTTGTTGAATTATCAAACCTCATTCAACGATCAGTGGCGTCTGTGGACGGGCTTCGACGGTGAGTGGGCCGAGATGTTTGTGAAAGAAACTCAGGCGGATGTTTTGGGAACTCCGGATAACGCCCGCTATCAGGGGGCACATTACGACTTTGATGTTACCAGCAATCAGCTGGCTGCCTTTGTCAATGCCGAGTGGAGCTGGCGTCCTGAGGTCGCGGTTGAGTTAGGGCTGCGCTGGGAAACCCTGACCTACGACTATGACAATCAGTTGCTCGACGGCAGCACTCAGGATGATGGCAGTGATTGTGCGACGCCAGATCTTGAATGCCGCTATTACCGTCCTGCAGATCGCAAGGATCGCTTTGAAAACATCAGCGCGCAATTGGGTGGACGCTATCAGGTTAGTGATCAGTGGACCGTTTATGGGCGTCTTGCGCGCGCCTTTCGCGCGCCTCAAATCAACGAGCGTTACCGTTTGTTGGCAGGGCAGGACGTAGGAGAGTTTGATAAAAAGACCATCGACAGTCTCGAATTTGGAACCCGTTATTACTCGGATAGGTTCACTGCCGAACTCAGTGCTTATGTCATGAAAAAACAGGACGAAGTTCTAAAGGCATCCAACAATGCCACCGTGGGCGATGGCGATACCCATCACTATGGGGTTGAACTGCAGGCGACTTATATTTTTTCTCCTCAGTGGCAACTGAGTGGAAACCTTGCCCGGGCGGAGCATTCGGTTAAGTCTGCCAGTGCGTTTGCCAGTGGCGTGGATGTGTCCGGGAATGAGATGGATACGGCACCTGAGTGGCTGGGCAGTGTACAGTTGCGTTATCAACCCGTAGAGCGCTGGTGGCTTGAACTGGAAACTGTGTATATGGATGATTACTATCTGGATGCAGAAAATGAGCACCAGTACGACGGCCACACCCTGCTGAATGCCATTGCCAAATATCAGTGGAACAATCAGTGGAGTGCCCGGTTGCGGTTGCACAATCTGACTGACACGCGCTACGCCGAGCGAGGCGATTACGCGTTTGGCAGCTATCGTTATTTTACTGGCGAGAACCGCGCGGCTTATCTGGAAGTGCGCCGTCAGTTCTAGGCGCAGCCACGGGCAACTTCAGGTGCAGCAATTCATCGCGACAGTGATCGATCAGTTTTGCTGCGTTTCGCGGTATCGCCCCGGAGTCATGCCGTGCCACTTTTTAAAGGCGCGATAAAAGGCACTGGGTTCAGTAAAGCCCAAAAGATAAGCGGTATCCGTGATGGTAAGTTTGGGTTGTTGCAGATAATCCAGAGCCAATTGGTGACGGGTTTTGTCCAGCACCTCTTGATAGCTGGTGTCTTCTTTCGCCAGTTTGCGCTGTAAGGTTCTTTGGCTGACTCCCAGTTGATCGGCGATACGCGCTTTATCCGGTTCCTGGCCTAAAAGAGATTCTGAAATCAGTTTGGAAACCTGAGCGGTGACAGGTGATTTGTGAGTGGTTTGGTGAATGATCTTGTCGGCCCGCTGTTTCATTAAATCGAGCATTTCATGGCTGGCATGGGGGATGGGAGTGTTCTCCAGGGCTCGCGGGAACAACATAAAGTCTGAATCCTGATTGTATGCCACCGGACATTGGAAAAAATCGTCAAACCGCTGTTGGTGTTCGGGTTCCGGAAAGCACAGGCTGACTTGAGTCGGCGTGTAAGCACTGCCCACCAGCCAGCGACCAAATACCAGATTGGCGGCAATCATGGCGCAGCTGCGAACGGGGGATATGGGTGAGTCTGGATTGACCGGCAGATACCGAATGTTGAGGTGTTGCTCCTCCCGTTGTAAGGCAAAGCTTCCGCCTTCACCGGCAGAGCGCTGGTAGGTTACCACCGATTCCATGGCTTCACCGATGGTGCTGCAATTCATAACGATATAGCCGGCAACACTGAAACTGGCCGGTTGGGTGTGTTCTGCAAAGGTCAGTGGAAATCCGGCATCACCACTGGACCGATTGGCCAGTTGCCAAAACTTTTCCTGTTTATAAAACGGAATGCGATTTTCAGGTTCAAGTAACACGGCCGGATCGATGCCTGCCTGCAACAACAGGTCGTCGATGTCAGGCACGGGGTATTCTTGCAGTGCCTTGACCAGCGATTGGGTCAGGCTGACACTGACCTGAAGATCGGCATTGGGCGACGATTCTGAGTTCATTATTGTGATCGTTTTCAGTTGTGATCGTTTTTAAACGAGGGGGCTGACCAGTAAAGGCTAAACCGATTATAGACTCCTGCGGAGTGAAAGGGGCAGGCTTGTCTGGTTTCTATCGCCAGTGTCTATTATCACCAGGGTCTTTTATCGCCAGTGCCTTTCCCAGGCGTCCATTACGCGCCGCGGGTACCAATACTGCCCATAGCTGCCATTGTAACGGGCCAGAGCTTCAACGAGGCGTCCGTTGGCTTTATTGAGGTAATGTTTGAGAATGGTACAGCCGTAAGTCAGGTTGGTGTCGATGTCAGTCAGGTTGTCTTCCGGATGACCAATTTCGTTTTTCCAGAAAGGCATCACTTGCATCATGCCCTGCGCACCCGCGCTGGAAATGGCAAAACGGTTAAAGTGGCTTTCGACTTCAATCAGGGCCAGGACTATTTCCGGTTGCAGATCGGCGCGACGTGCAGCTCGGTGAATGCGTTGCAGCAGGTCCATGCGCTCTTCAGGATCTTTGACAAATTTGGCCAGGTTGTCCTGTTTCGACACCAGCCAGACTTCCGCGTCAAAGCGGTCTTCAAAGCTGTCACTGTTCTCAATGGCGTTTTTCAGAAGCTCACGCAGTTCATCATCCACCGGTTGTGCTGTTGTGCTCTCAGCGACACCGAGATGACTCAACATGGTCAGACTCATCAGCAGAACTAGTCTGACAAAGGATGTTGTGAGCTTCCTTGTACGCATGGCTGTGTCAGTTGATGGTGGTTTTTAGCATTGTGAACAGGTCGTCCAGGGCGATTTCCTGCTTGTCGGCGTCGCGTCGGCCTTTGTATTCGACCGTGCCGGCTTCAAGGCCGCGATCACCAACCACGACGCGATGGGGGATGCCCATCAGTTCGGTGTCGGCCAGCATCACACCCAGGCGAGCTTTTTCTTCGTCCATAAAAAGAACATCGTATCCAGCTTCGGTCAGTTGTGAGTAGAGCTCTTCACATTTTGAACGAACGGCCTCTGATTTGTTCATGTTGATGGGAACCAGAGCGATCTGGAACGGGGCTATGGCTTCCGGCCAGATAATGCCGTTGTCATCGTAATTCTGTTCAATGGCGGCGGCAACAACGCGGCTGACACCGATGCCATAACAGCCCATGGTCATGACCTGTTCCTTGCCGTTTTCGTCCAGTACCGTCGCGCGCATGGCTTCGCTGTACTTGGTGCCCAGCTGGAAGATGTGTCCCACTTCTATGCCGCGTTTGATTTCCAGCGTCCCCTGGCCACAAGGGCTTGGATCGCCAACGACGACGTTGCGCAGGTCTGCAATGGTGCCAACAGGCAGGTCACGCTCCCAGTTGACCCCGGTGAAGTGATAACCGTCTTTGTTGGCGCCGCAGGCGAAATCCGCAACCACGGCGGCGCTGCGATCCACCAGCACCGGAATATTAAGACCCACAGGGCCGATAGAGCCTGGCTTGCAGCCCAGTTCTTGCTGGATTTTGGCTTCCGGGGCAAAGGTCAGAGGCGAGGCAATACCCTCAAGCTTTTCGGCTTTCAATTCGTTCAGCTCGTGATCTCCGCGCAACACCAGGGCGACCAGTCCCTGATTGCCGTCTTCATCTGCTTCACCCAGTACCACCAGCGTTTTGAGAACCTGCTTGGGCGATACTTCGAGACTTTTCGAAACGTCCTCGATGGTGTGTTGGCCGGGGGTGGCAACTTTGCTTTTTTCCTGGCCGGGCGCAGGACGCTCGTGTGCGGGTGCGACGGCTTCTGCCAGTTCAACGTTGGCGGCGTAATCGCTGGCGGTGCTGAAGGCGATATCGTCTTCACCGCTGTCGGCCAATACATGGAATTCGTGGGAGCTGGAGCCGCCAATGGAGCCGGTATCCGCCAATACCGGACGGAAATCCAGACCGATGCGATTAAAGATGTTGCAGTAAGCACTGTGCATGCGATCGTAAGTGTCCTGCAGGCACGACTGCTGCAGGTGGAAAGAGTAGGCGTCTTTCATGGTGAATTCACGGGCGCGCATAATGCCAAAGCGTGGACGAACCTCGTCGCGAAACTTGGTTTGAATCTGGTAGAAGTTGGCCGGAAGCTGCTTGTAGCTTTTCAGTTCGTTGCGGATCAGATCAGTAATGACTTCCTCGTGGGTTGGGCCCAGACAGAAGCTGTTGTCATGGCGATCAACAATGCGCAGCAGTTCAGGACCGTATTGTTCCCAGCGGCCGGATTCCTGCCACAGTTCAGCGGGCTGCACCACAGGCATCAGGACTTCCTGTGCACCGGCGCGATCCATTTCTTCGCGTACGATGGCCTCTACCTTGCGGAAAACGCGCAATCCCATGGGAAGCCAGGTGTACAGACCGGAGGCCAGTTGGCGAACCATGCCGGAACGCAGCATCAGCTGGTGGCTGATAGCGACGGCATCAGAGGGATTTTGCTTGAGGGTGGCGATAAGAAAACGGCTAGCGCGCATGATGTTTCTGCATCTCTACTGAATTGAATGGACGAGGCCTGTTGACCCTTTGAACTCAATTGACCCATTTGCTCCACCGATCCGGTAATTGCGTCCTGCGGACGTCAGAGCTAGGTTAATTGCTGTAAGGGGGGTATTCTAAAGGTGTTGTTAAGTTGGGGAAAGGAGGAAACCTTAGATGTCTGAACTTGACGTGAAGTTGAAATTCGAGCTGGACCCTCAGTTGCAGAGCGATTCTGTGATTTTGGGGGAGTTTCCGTTGTCTCTGGTCTTGATGAGCCGGGACGCCAACTATCCATGGTGTATTCTGGTCCCGCGGAGGAAGGGGGTGTATGCCATTCATCATCTGGCGGAAGAGGATCGCCAGCAATTAATGCGAGAGTCCTGCCATTTGTCCGAGGTTATGGCGGACCTGTTTGTGCCGGATAGAATGAATGTCGGGGCTCTGGGTAATGTGGTGGCTCAATTGCATATGCACCACGTTGCGCGATTTAAGAACGATCCTGCCTGGCCCCGGCCTGTTTGGGGGGCGGTGGAGGCAAAGGCGTTTACCGAGGAAGAGTTGAAGAGCCGGGTGTCCCGGTTGCGAAGCGCTCTGGCCGGAGATGACTTTACCCCTCCTGCCTGAGGCGGAATGCCTGAAGGTCTTGAATTAAAGCCTGAACAAAAAAACCGCACCCTGGAGTGCGGTTTTTTGTGCGTGATCGATGTAAATCCGGAGAGCGGATTACTGATCTGCCATGTCCTTCAGTTTTTTCAGTGGACGAATTTTAACCTGCACACTGGCTGGTTTGGCAGCTACGTCCATAAACTCACCGGGCTTAAATGGGTTAGGTACGTTTTTGCGAGCTTTTTTGGCAGGCTTTTTAACAGCACTGATTTTCAGCAGGCCTGGCAGTACAAATTCACCCACAGCGCGCTTTTTGATGTGACCTTCGATCATATCGCTCAGCTCGTCCAGCACACTTTGAACCTGCTTTTTGCTCAGTTCGGTGTTTTCTGCGATTTGAGTCAGCATTTGGGTTTTGGTGTAACGGTCTTTTACGGCTTTGATTTTTTTCTCAGCGGCTGGAGCTGCTTTTTTTGCGGTGGCTTTCTTGGCGGGTGCTTTCTTGGCAGGTGCTTTGCGAGCGGCCATGAGTAAATTCCTTTTGGTTGTGTTTGAAGTGTTATTGTTGGCCTTGGGCGGCACAAAAAAGCCTTTATTTATAGGCTTAAAAGGCGCGGTTAAACCGCTGATGCTATGTATAAAGGATAAAATGGATAGTGGCAACTAAAAAGCGGCAAAAATACTGTCAAAAGGCGGTTTTTTTGGGAGATCGCGGTAGAAGTTACTGAAAAAGGGTGTTGAGGGGTTTGCGAGATGGTGAATGAGTTATGACCGCAGCGATCCGGAACAGCAGCATTCGTGACAGAAGTCTTCTTTAACCCAAGCCACTGGCTGGGGTATAATGCGCGGTTTTGGTGGGCTAAGCCCCTTTGATATCGGTGTCCAGCGTCTTTGCTGGCTTAAGTTGAGGTCTGCGTTATGCCGATTTATGAGTATGAGTGTCGTGCCTGTGAGCACGAGATGGAAGCTCTCCAAAAGATGAGCGATGCTGCGTTAACAGAATGTCCGTCCTGCGGAAAACCAGAATTGCGCAAGAAAATATCTGCTGCCGGCTTCCGTTTGGCCGGTGGCGGTTGGTACGAGACGGACTTTAAGTCTGGCGGTAAAAAGAAAAATCTGGCGGGCGACTCGGGCTCCAGCTCCGGCGCAAGCGCTCCGGCCAAAAGCAGCTCAGGTGCCGCCAGCTAGTCTGGCGAGCCCTTGAATTTGATACATACAGACAGTTATTGAATAGGAAAGTACTTATGCGCACCCAGTATTGTGGCGCTTTGAATGCCTCTTTTATTGATCAGGAAGTGACCCTCTGCGGATGGGTTGACCGTCGACGTGATCATGGTGGCGTTATTTTTATCGATCTGCGCGACCGTGACGGCATTGTTCAGGTGGTGTTTGATCCCGACGCGAAAGAGAACTTCGAGACGGCCGACAAGGTGCGCAGCGAGTATGTTCTGCAGGTCAAAGGGCGTGTTCGTGCTCGCTCTGAAGCCACAGTGAATCCCAATATGCCTACTGGCGAAGTCGAGGTTTACGGTCTGGAAGTGACCATCCTGAACAGTGCCGAGACGACCCCCTTCCCGCTGCACGACAAGACTGTCGGTGAGGAAGTGCGTCTCAAGTACCGCTATGTGGACCTGCGTCGCCAGGAAATGCAGGAGCGCCTGCGTTTCCGCTCCAAGGTAACCAACTCCATCCGCAACTACCTCGACGATAACGGTTTTCTGGATATTGAGACACCGATCCTGACGCGTGCGACGCCGGAAGGTGCCCGTGACTATCTGGTGCCGTCCAGAACTCACGAAGGCAAGTTTTTTGCGTTGCCACAGTCGCCTCAGCTGTTCAAACAGCTGCTGATGGTGTCCGGTTTTGATCGCTACTACCAGATTGCCAAGTGTTTCCGTGACGAAGACCTGCGTGCAGATCGTCAGCCTGAATTTACCCAGATCGATATTGAAACCTCGTTTATGGACGACGAGCAAATCATGTCGGTGACTGAAAAGATGATTCGTCAGCTGTTCAGTGAATTGAAAGGCGTTGAGTTGGGTGAATTCCCGCGTATGCCGTTTGCCGAGGCGATGCAGAAGTACGGTTCCGACAAGCCGGATCTGCGTATCCCGCTGGAGCTGGTGGAAATCAAGGATTTGCTCACCGATATCGACTTCAAGGTCTTTGCCGGTCCGGCCAATGATCCCAAGTGTCGTGTTACCGCTTTGAAAGTAACCGGCGGCGCTGCCATTTCCCGTAAGCAAATTGATGAATACACCAAATATGTGGGTATTTACGGAGCCAAAGGTCTGGCCTGGATTAAGGTCAACGAGATCGAGAAGGGTGTAGAAGGTCTGCAATCTCCAATCATCAAGTTCCTGGGTGATGAAGTCACCATGAATGTGATGGAGCGTACGGGTGCGCAAAATGGCGATATCGTCTTCTTTGGGGCTGACACGATCAAGGTCGTGACCGAAGCTCTGGGTGCCTTGCGCTGTAAAGTGGGTGAAGATCTGGACATGTACACCTGTGAGTGGGCACCGCTGTGGGTTGTGGACTTCCCGATGTTCGAAGAGATCGATGGCGGTGTGACCTCTCTGCACCATCCATTTACTGCGCCTTCCTGCACTGCTGAAGAGCTTGAGGCCAACCCTCTGGCTGCCCTGTCCCGAGCTTATGACATGGTGCTCAATGGCTGTGAGCTGGGCGGTGGTTCTGTTCGTATTCACGATCAGGCGATGCAGCAGGCAGTATTCCGCGTGCTGGGTATTGGTGAAGAAGAGCAGCGTGAGAAGTTCGGCTTCCTGCTGGACGCATTGCAATACGGTGCGCCACCACACGGTGGTCTGGCTTTCGGTCTGGATCGTTTGATCATGCTGATGACCGGTGCCAGCTCCATTCGTGACGTGATTGCCTTCCCGAAAACCCAGACTGCTGCCTGTGTCATGACCGATGCACCAGGGCTGGTGGACAACTCGCAGTTGAGCGAGTTGAACATCCGGGTCAAAAAGAAAGAGGCCAAAGCCTAAGCAAGCCGCCTGACGGCGCTGGGCGAAACAAACGGGAGGCTGTGAACGCAAGATAAGCGTTTGCGCCTCCCGTTTTGCGTTTTATGTCACTGCCGTGCAGGCAACAGCAATATACAAGACACAAATACCTATAAAAGAACCGGAGGTTATCTATGGCCGGTCACAGTAAGTGGGCCAATATTCGTCACCGCAAGGCAGCTCAGGATGCCAAGCGGGGCAAGATTTTCACCAAACTCATTCGCGAACTGGTGGTGGCAGCCAAAGGCGGCCCGGACCCTGCGGACAATCCGCGTTTAAGAGCCGCAGTCGATAAGGCGCTGGGCGCCAATATGAAGCGCGATACCATTGACAAAGCCATTGCCCGGGGTGCTGGTAATGCTGAAGGTGACAACTACGACGAGTTGACCTACGAGGGTTATGCGCCGGGTGGGGTGGCGATTTTGGTTGAATGTATGACGGACAATCGCAACCGGACTGTCTCCGAGGTACGTCATGCCTTTACCAAGCGGGGCGGTAATCTGGGCACCGATGGCTCCGTTGCCTATCTGTTTACCCGCCAGGGGCAGATCTTCTTTTCCGATGTCGACGAAGAGGTCTTGATGGAAGCGGCATTGGAGGCGGGTGCCGAAGATGTCGAGATGCTGGAAGAGCGAGCTGCTCTGGTAACCACTGCCTTTGAAGATTTTCAGTCGGTAAAAGACAGTCTGGTGGAGCAGGGCCTGACCCCGGAAAGTGCCGAAGTGAGTATGGAAGCCTCCATCAAGGTGCCATTGGATGCCGAGGCCTCTGAAAAAGTGATGGCGATGATCGATGTGCTCGAAGATCTGGACGATGTACAAAATGTGTACACCAATGCCGAGTTTGACGAGTCAGCTTTTGGTTAGAACCTGTTAACACTGATGATGCCCGCTTGACCTGCCATGGGTTTCCCGACACACTAACCACTGGATGAAAAAACAGTATCAAGGTGCGGCGGCCTATGGCGCTCATTCTGGGGATTGACCCCGGTTCCCGAAAAACCGGTTTCGGCATTATCAACCATGTTGGCTCTCGGTATGAATATGTCAGCAGTGGGGTTGTCCGCATCCCGGATTTATCATTGCCGGAACGTCTGAAAATCATTTTCGATTCCATGACGGAAATCATCGAAGAATACTGTCCGCAAGAAGTCGCCATCGAACACGTCTTTATGGCAAAGAGCGCGGGCTCGGCTCTGAAGCTGGGGCAGGCACGGGGCGCAGCAATCGTTGCGGCAGTGAGCCAGAATTTGCCGGTGTCCGAGTACGAGGCCCGTAAAATCAAGCAATCCGTTGTGGGCAATGGCGGCGCAGACAAGCGTCAAATGCAGCATATGGTGAAAGTGCTGCTGAAACTGCCATCGGAACCACAGGAAGACGCCGCCGATGCTCTGGGGGTGGCTCTCTGTCACGCCAATACTCATCAGCATTTAATCAAAGTTGCCACGGCCAAAACCTTTCGTCGTGGTCGTATGGTGTAAGCCTGCAGATCCTGGGCAGGGTGCAGGGTATTGGCAGAAGACTCGCGATAATCCATAGCGGGTAGCAATCAGAAGAGGAATACACAGTTTATGATCGGTCGTCTGCAAGGGCAGTTGCTGGAAAAGAAAGCCCCGGAAGTCTTGGTGGATGTCAATGGTGTCGGCTATGAGGTTCTGGTGCCTATGACGACCCTTTATCAACTGCCGGAAATCGGTGGCAAGGTGACCTTGTCGATTCACTTCGCCGTCAGCGAAAACTCACAGGCTCTTTACGGTTTTTACGATAAAAAAGACCGGGAGCTGTTTCGTACCCTTATTAAAGTCAGTGGCGTAGGTCCCAAGATGGCGTTGGCCATTCTTTCAGGTATGGAAACCGACCAGCTGGTGAGCTGTGTGATGGAGGATAATGTCTCGGCTCTGGTGAAAGTGCCTGGTGTCGGTAAAAAAACCGCCGAGCGCTTGATTATCGAATTGCGGGACAAGTTGAAAACCTGGCAGGTTGCCCATTCGCCTCTGGCCGAGATGGAGGCTGCCAGTCAGCCTCAGGCAGGTGGTCAGGGAAGTAACGACATTGTCGCTGAGGCTGAAAGTGCCTTGGTTGCGCTGGGGTATAAACCGGTGGAGGCGAGTAAAATGGTGGCTAATGTGCTGCGAGCACACAGTGTCACGCGAAGCGAAGAGCTGATAAGACTGTCATTGCGCAGTCTTTCCCCGGCGTGATCGCGACTATTGGATAAATCTGCACAGAGCCAGAGAGAAGCAACTCCATGATTGAAAAAGACCAGTTTTCTCCCATTGAACGAGTCATCAGTGCCGAGCCGCGGGTGATGGAGGATGTGCAGGATCGTGCGGTGCGCCCCAAGAGTCTGGCCGAATACGTCGGTCAGCCGGTGGTTCGGGAGCAGATGGAAATTTTTATCCAGGCCGCTAAAGGACGTTCAGAAGCGCTCGACCATACACTGGTTTTTGGTCCGCCCGGTCTGGGGAAGACCACACTGGCAAACATCATTGCCAATGAAATGGAGGTGGATCTTAAGACGACCTCTGGTCCGGTACTGGAAAAAGCCGGTGACCTGGCCGCGTTGATGACCAATCTTGAACCGGGAGATGTGCTGTTCATTGATGAAATCCACCGCTTGAGCCCCAATGTGGAAGAAGTACTCTATCCGGCGATGGAAGACTATCAGCTGGATATTATGATTGGCGAAGGGCCAGCGGCCCGATCCATCAAGTTGGATTTGCCGCCTTTCACTCTGGTGGGCGCGACAACGCGGGCCGGTTTGTTGACGTCTCCCCTGAGAGACCGCTTTGGCATTGTGCAGCGACTGGAGTTCTACAATGTCACTGACCTGACCCATATTGTTACCCGCTCGGCAGGGTTGATGGGGGTGGAGATTGACGAGCAGGGCGCGTTTGAGGTTGCCCGCCGCTCCCGAGGAACCCCGCGTATCGCCAACCGACTTCTCCGCCGTGTGCGGGATTTTGCTCAGGTGAAAGGGGATGGAGTGGTCTCACAGTCCATAGCCGATCAGGCGCTGAATATGCTGAACGTCGATGAGCGCGGATTCGATCACATGGACCGCCGCTTGCTGTTGGCCATGATCGAAAAGTTTGCCGGCGGCCCGGTGGGGGTAGAAAGTCTGGCGGCAGCGATCAGTGAGGAGCGGGATACCATTGAGGATGTGCTGGAACCCTACCTGATTCAACAGGGGTATATGGCGCGCACGCCCCGGGGGCGGGTGGTGACCCCAATGGCTTACGAGCATTTCGGTTTTGATCTGCCCAAGCGTTTTCAGAGTGAGACATAAATCGTAGACTGGGAGCCAGCTATCAGTTTCTGTCGGGTTGTTAAGTTGTTGTTCAGACGATTGTGTCAGAATTTCAGTTGTTAACTACCGGCTTTAAATCTTCAGGGATATATTCTCAATCTTCAGGGGTGAATTCTCAGGTGTCTGGTTCGGAATTTAAGTTGTCAATACGGGTCTATATCGAAGACACCGATGCTGGCGGCATTGTCTATTACGTCAATTATCTGAAATACATGGAGCGCGCGCGCACCGAATGGATGCGCAGCTTCGGGTTTGATAAGCCCGCTATTCTCGATAATAACCGGTTATTTGTTGTTCATTCTGCGAATGTACAGTACCTGCGTCCCGCTTTGCTCGATGACGAGTTGACGGTATCCGCACAGATGGGTAGGTTGGCGCGCACCTATATCATCTTTAATCAGACGATTGAGCGACGGGGCGAAGTCATTTGCCGCGGAGAGATAAAAGTGGCGTGTGTTGAGCAGGCCACCATGAAGCCTTCAGCCATTCCGGAAGAAATACGGAATGCGTTGAAGGGTTCAACGTAACGGATTGGTGTGATAAGAGACATCAAGCCCTATCCGGGGGATTAAAGATCCGGGTAGGTAACGTAAGTCCGGTGTAAAGGTTTTCATTCCTGAAGCCTGAAACTTGGTTAAACTACCTGCCAGCTCTAGGCGATAAATCGCGAGCTGTTTGCAGGTGTGTGAAAATTTAAATTCAGTGTATATAAAAAATGTGAATGCACTCAGGCCATAAGGATGCTCTGAGTGCATTCACACTGCTCAAAAAGGATGCAATGGCCATGGCCGAGAGTGAATCATTATCCATCTATAGTTTGATTGTGAATGCCAGCTTTTTGGTGCAAATGGTGATGCTGATCCTGTTTATGGCATCCGTTGTGTCCTGGATCATGATTATCCAGCGGGCGCGCTATCAAAGTCATGCCAGAACGGAATTCGAACGTTTTGACAGTATCTTCTGGTCGGACAAGACCGATCTTCCCCAACTTTACCGAGAGGGCAATGCCCGGGCTGAAACCCATCCCATTGAAGGTGCTGAGCAGATTTTTCGCGAAGGATTTAAGGCCTATCGTCGTCTGACTCAGCAGTCGGGAACAGATCCGGATGTCATCATGGAAGGCGTGCAGCGTGCCATGCGAGTGGCGCTGGCCCGTGAAGAAGAAAAGCTTGAAGCCAACCTCCCGTTTCTGGCCAGTGTGGCATCTGTAAGTCCGTATATCGGTCTGTTTGGAACCGTTTGGGGGATTATGAATTCTTTCCGCGGGTTGGCGAATGTTCATCAGGCGACATTGGCAACTGTGGCGCCGGGTATATCCGAAGCGTTGGTCGCAACGGCGATGGGCCTGTTTGCTGCAATTCCGGCGGTATTGGCTTTCAACCGGTTTTCCGCGCGGGCAGAAACCATGATTAACGGTTACGAAACCTTTGCTGAAGAGTTTACCGCTTACCTGCACCGTCAGGTTCACAGTTCTAACTAGGAGCGCGTGGTATGCTTCGAAAAAAGGTCAAGAAAAAGCCCATCGCCGAAATCAATGTAGTGCCATACATTGACGTCATGTTGGTGTTGTTGATTGTCTTTATGATCACTGCGCCTCTATTGATGCAAGGGGTTAAAGTGGAGCTTCCGGCTGCGCCGTCGGCACCTTTGGATGATAAGCAGGAGGAACCTCTTATTGTCTCGGTGGATGCTAACGGGCTCTATTACCTGAATCTCGGCGGCGATGAGAAAAAAGCCAAGCCTATAAAAGACATCACAGACACAGTCTCCAAAATCTTGCGTCAGAAACCGCAGACACAAGTGCTGGTGTGGGGTGATCAAAAAGTGGATTACGGCATTGTCGTCGCCATGATGACGGCTTTGCAAAGTGCAGGTGCCAAATCAGTTGGCCTGGTTACAGAACCCCCTGAGTTGTAGGCGCTGGCTATGAAGTCTGTCTTCCAGAAAGCGTCAAAATCTCTGACGTCACTGTTTTCCCGTCAGGGGGCAAGTGGAGTGTCTCAGGGAAGCTATGCAGTTCCGATCGCTATCAGTGTGGTCATGCATGGTGTCTTGCTGGTGTTTGTGGTTTGGGGTTGGCAGACAGCGTCGCCGCCAAAGCAAAAAGTGATGCCTCGCTATGTTGAAGCAACCCTGGTGACCATCAAGCCCAAGACCGTGGAAAAAGCTGCCTCCAAACCGAAGCCCAAAGTGGTGGATATGGCGGCCAAGCGTCAGGAGCAGCAAAGGTTAAAGGCCGAGGCGGAACAGAAAAAACGCCTGGCTCGGGAGAAGGCGGAACGCGAACGGTTGCGCAAGCTGGCTGAAGAGAAAAAGCGCAAAGAGAAAGAGCTGGCCGAAAAGAAGAAAAAAGAACAAGCTGAAGCCGAGAGAAAAAGGCTTGAGCAGGAGCGCCTGAAGCAACAGAAGCTTGAACAGCAGCGCAAGCAGGAGGCTGCCTTTGCCGATGCGCTGGCCGCAGAAGAAGCTATGCTGAGTGCCCAGCAGGATGAGGTCACCGCGCAGAGTTATGTGGCTATTATGGCTCAGCGTATTGAGCAGAACTGGAGCCGCCCGCCATCGGCCCGTAAAGGCATGAAGTGTGAGCTGCAAATTCAGTTGGTACCCACCGGTGAAGTGGTGAATGTTCATGTCCTTAATGGCAGTGGCAACAGTGCTTTTGATCGTTCTGCCGTTGCCGCGGTCAAAAAGGTTGGGCGTTTTGACGAATTACAGAAGGTACCGTCGGATGTCTTTGAGCAATATTTTCGTCAGGTCACAATAGTCTTTAATCCGCAGGACTTACGTTTGTAAACGTTAGAATTTACAGGGGTTAGATGTGTAGTGTGCCATTACTAACACGATGGCATTCCTCTCCGTTGCGGGGCACAGATAATCGATTAAAGTTTCACGATCGCAAAGAACAGAGACAAGGATTCCGAGAATCATGCGTGCATATAAAGTAGCCATACTGTTAATCCTATCCGTGCTGACTGGGTTGGCGCGTGCCGAATTAACCATCGAAATCACCCAGGGGATGGATAACCCAACGCCGATTGCGGTTGTGCCCATGGCCTGGTCAGGTCCGGCGTTAAGTGAAGATGTTTCCGGAATTGTCGAGGCCGACTTGCGACGCAGTGGTCAGTTTCGTCCGATTCCCAAAACCGATATGTTGTCTTTCCCTCGCACAGAAGCGGATGTCTTTTATCGGGATTGGCGGGTGTTGGGATCCGAGTACCTGGTGCTGAGTCGTCTCAGTCAGACGCCCACCGGCGGCTATTCGCTGGATTATCAGTTGTTCGATGTGCTGTCGCAGAAAAAAATATTGCAGCGCAATGTCACAGGCGGACCCAATAACCTGAGAGATCTGGCTCACGCTGTGAGTGATGCTGTGTATGAAGCGGTTACCGGAATTCGCGGGGCGTTTTCGACCAAGATGATTTATGTCGAAGCATTCGGCAATGAAAAGTTTCGCCTTATGCAATCCGATGCCGACGGTGCGCGTGAGCGTTTACTTCTCGAATCCAGGCAGCCGATTATGTCACCCGTCTGGTCACCGGATGGTAAGCAGGTTGCCTACGTATCGTTTGAAACCGGTCGTCCAGCGATCTTCCGTCAGGTGCTCGCAACGGGCGAGCGTCAACAGTTAACCAACTTTAAAGGTTTGAACGGTGCCCCGGCCTGGTCGCCGGATGGTAAAAAGCTGGCTTTAGTCTTGTCGAAAGATGGCAACCCGGAAATCTACACGCTCGATATTGCATCAGGTCAGTTTACGAGAGTGACAAAACACTTCTCCATCGACACTGAGCCAAGCTGGATGAAAGATGGAAAAAGTCTCACTTTTACGTCAGACCGGGGTGGTAAGCCCCAGATTTATCAAGTAACACTTGCCAGTGGCCGCATAGAACGCTTAACCTTCGAGGGTGATTATAACGCCAGAGCGAGAGTCTCACCGGATGGTAAAACACTGGTGATGGTGCATCGTCACAATGGTGTATTTCATATTGCCACTCAGGATATTGCCAGTGGTGATCTTCGAATCTTGACGGAAACTCATCTGGACGAGTCTCCGAGTATCGCACCCAATGGCGCTATGTTGATGTATGCGACAAAGCATCAGGGTAAAGGCATTCTTGCTGCGGTCTCACTGGATGCTGGAGTGAAATTCAGGCTGCCGTCTAAAGAAGGAGATGTTCGGGAGCCAAGCTGGTCACCTTATTATTAAAAATACATTAAATGTTGTTGAAAACGGATTCAGGTTATATTCTGTCGGATAATTTTAACCTGAGCCCTGTTGCGACCTTTAATGTTCCAACGATAAATCTCTCATTAGGAGTTAGATATGCTTTCTACAGGATTGAAGAAAAGCCTTACTTTGGCACTGATTATGGCAGCTCTGGCTGGCTGTTCCAGTACCTCCACAACGGATCAGGATTCATCTGCAAATGATGCAATGACCGGCACGGCTCAAACAACCGACACCTCTTCAACTGACACCATGGAAGAGGCGCCAGTACTGGATACCATCTTCTACTTCGGTTTCGACCAGTCAAGCCTGACTGCTGATGCTCGTGCTACTCTGACTGCTCACGCAGCTCAATTGAAAGCGGCTCCAAGATCTGTTCGTCTGGAAGGCCACACTGATGAGCGTGGTACTCGCGAGTACAACATGGCTCTGGGTGAGCGTCGTGCCAAAGCCGTTCGCGACTTCCTGGTTCTGCAAGGTGTTGACTCTACTCTGATCGAGACTGTTAGTTACGGTGAAGAGTATCCGGCTTCTATGGGCAGCAACGAGTCTGCTTACAGCCAAAACCGTCGTGTTGAGCTGAAGTAATTTCAAGCCATGATGGTTAAAAAGCCTAAAACCGCAGTCGTAACGACTGCGGTTTCTTCGTTTCTACGCAAAGCGGTTCTTTCTGTCACGACTCCCTTTGTTGTCGGAGTTGTACTTGGAGTTCCGTCAGTCAGTGCTCAGGTGCAGGTGGTGGATTCCCCCAATCGTCTTTTGACGAAAACCCGGGATGCTTCTGTACAAACTCAGGGTGCGACTGTCCAGAATATCAATGCTTCTTCGCCAATGATGGCCGATGCCTCGGGTGCGATGTCAGGTCAGCCTCCTGCTGCGACCAGCCAAAGTGAGTTGTTCTACAAGGTACAGGCTTTGCAGCAAGAAGTCTCCGAGCTGCGGGGTATGGTTGAAGAACAGGGCTATGAACTTAAGCGCCTGAAACAGCAGCGCCTCGATGATTATCTGAATTTGGATCGCCGCTTGACAGAGCTGGGTGGTAAACCGGTTTCATCGGTACCTGGTGGGTCACAGGGAGATGATGCTTCCTCGGCAGGTGATAGCGCATCAGGTGGTTCGGCATCCGCTCCGGCCGCCGATGCTGATGAGATGCAAAGTTATCGCGACGCGATTGATTTGGTGCTCAGACAAAAAAATTACGATCAGGCGGTGGTTGCCTTTAATCAGTATCTTACCAACTTTCCTGATGGTCGATATGCTGCCAACAGTCAATATTGGCTGGGTGAGATCTGTCTGTTACAGGGCGATCTGGAAAAGTCCCGTTCATGGTTCAGTCGCTTGCTGAGCGAGCATCCGGATCACGCCAAAACGCCGGACGCCATGTACAAACTGGGCACGGTCTACGACAAGCTGGGAGATGCGGATAAAGCCCGCTCACTGCTCAAGGAAGTGGTGGCAAACAATGCCAATACCAATGCGGCACGGTTGGCGTCTAACTATTTGTCAGGCATGTAGTGTCCAAACGGCTTGTTTGTTGATGTAAAAGGCCAGCATTGACGCTGGCCTTTTTGTTTTCTGGCCGACGGCCTTGATTCCCGGAAAGCCTCCGATATTTATGCTCTAAACGTACCATTTCTTCTGGAGGAAGGACTTGGCTCTCGCGTAAATTGTCCAGATTGGTTAAAATCCGCCCCCTTTTGATCGTTAGGCGGCCTTTTCCATGGCAGATGCATCGCTCCGCATCACAGAAATTTTTTACTCCCTGCAGGGGGAGGCTCGTACTGTGGGGTTTCCTACGGTCTTTGTGCGCCTGACGGGTTGCCCTTTGCGGTGTCAGTATTGCGATTCCGAGTATGCCTTCTTTGGCGGTGAGCGTATGACCCTGAAGGATATTCTCGAAAAGGTTAAAAGCTATAGCCCCCGGTATGTCTGTGTCACCGGGGGCGAACCCCTGGCTCAGCCAAATTGCCTGCCGCTTCTTACGGCCTTGTGTGACGAGGGTTATGATGTTTCTCTTGAGACCAGTGGCGCCATGCCGGTGGGAGATGTGGATGCCAGAGTCAGTCGCGTTGTCGATCTGAAAACCCCGGCATCCGGAGAGTCTTCACGTAATTTGTATGACAATATGCCTATCCTGGGTGCTAACGACCAGGTGAAGTTTGTGATTTGCGATCGTCAGGATTATGAGTGGGCGCGCCTGAAAGTTGATGAGTTGGGTCTGGTGGGGCGAGTGGGTGAAGTGCTGTTTTCCCCGAGTTTCGGCCAAATCTCCCAACGTGAGCTGGCGGACTGGATTGTCTCAGACAATCTACCGGTTCGTTACCAGCTGCAATTACACAAAATTCTCTGGGACGATGCTCCCGGTTATTAAGGTCCGCTATGCTGCGTATTCTCGTTCTAGTGATGTGTGGTGTGTGGTCTTTGATTTCCTTTGCGGCGGAACGGGAGTCACCAACCGTTGTGCGTTTTGCCGCAGGGACCGTCACACCCTGGGTCTATAAGGGCGAGAGTGGAAGTGAGCAGGGTCTTCTGATTGAGTTTTCCCGGTCCCTGGCTTCCTACACAGGTATTGCTTATACCAATATTTTACAGCCTTATCCCCGAGCGCTGCAGTCGCTAAAAAGTGGTTATGTGGACTTTGCGGTGGCGTTCGAAAGCCCATCCGTAGCTAAAACCGCTATTCTGGTGGGAGGTGTATCCCGCAGTCAGGTACTGATGGTCGCTCGCCAGGGAGAGGCATCGCAGTATCAGCCTCCGCTTCGTGGTGGTCTGAGGTTGGGGTATATCCGTGGCTCTGATTACGATCTCACAAGGCGGGACAGAAAAAGCCTGAATCTCTTCCCGGTGAACAACATGGAGCAGGGGTTGGAGATGCTGTTAAAAAAGCGCATCGATATCATGGTTGGTACGGAAGATGCGTTTGAATGGGCCCTGAGGGATATGCAGTTGGGGGCTGAACAGCTGGAGTTGGTTCGGGTGTTGGGAGAGACCCGGGTTGGTCTGTACATGTCCAGACAATCGTCGAATCAGGGATTGTTGAAGGTGTATCAGCAGGCGTTGCAAGACATGAAGAAAGATGGTGAATTGGAAAGGATTTTTGAAAGTCGGCATCAGTGGGTTATCGATGCGCTCACCTCAAAGCCAGCGCAGGAATTCATTAAAAGTCGTCAAGAAATACGAAGTAAGAGGGCCTTATGACAAACCCAAAAGCAGTAGTGTTGGTCTCGGGTGGTTTGGATTCCACCACGGTATTGGCTATGGCTCAGCAAGAGGGGTACGACTGCTATACCCTGAGTTTTGATTACGGCCAGCGTCACAGAACCGAGCTGAAGGCTGCAGAGCATACCGCCAGGACGATGGGGGCAGTCGCTCACAAGGTGGTCAAGCTGGATTTGGGAACAATTGGCGGGTCGGCACTTACTGACACTAATATCGCCGTTCCAGAGGAGGAGACCGAAGGAATTCCGATTACCTATGTTCCTGCGCGCAATACCGTATTCCTGTCGATTGCCCTGGGTTGGGCAGAAGTGCTGGATGCTCAGGTAATTTTTGTGGGTGTGAACGCCGTGGATTATTCCGGCTATCCGGATTGTCGTCCGGAGTACATCAGTGCATTTGAAACAATGGCCAATCTGGCGACCAAAGCGGGCGTTGAGGGCCGTGGTCTATCCATCAAGGCGCCTCTGATTGATTTGACCAAGGCAGAGATTGTCACCAGAGGCATGGCTCTGGGGGTCGATTACAGTCAGACGGTTTCCTGCTATCAGGCCGATGACGAGGGCAGGGCCTGCGGTAAGTGTGACAGCTGTAGATTAAGGCGTCAGGGCTTTGTGGAAGCCGGCCTGGAAGACCCAACCCGGTACCGGGATTGACCGAATTTGGCCTTGAGACCTTAAGCCTTTGTTTATAGACAACAATCCGTGGGAATAAATACAAAAAAGCGCTTGTTTTTTGATTCGAAATCACTATTATATGCGCCTCCTTTGGGTCGTTAGCTCAGTTGGTAGAGCAGTTGGCTTTTAACCAATTGGTCACTGGTTCGAATCCAGTACGACCCACCATACAAGGCGCACAATGATACTGAGCCATCTGTGCACACATTAAGGCTGCTGAGATTGCAGCCTTAATCACAATTTGAGAGCTGTAAGTGTTCCTTGCTTTTGATGAAGCAGGTACAAACGATTTAGGGTCGTTAGCTCAGTTGGTAGAGCAGTTGGCTTTTAACCAATTGGTCACTGGTTCGAATCCAGTACGACCCACCATATAAACGAAAAAAGGCCACCCATAGGGTGGCCTTTTTTCGTTTATGGGGTTGTCTCTTAGCTGGGGCGAATCGCTCAAATTATCATTAGAAAGCTTTATCGGCATATCCGATTCTTTAGCAAAAACTTTATTTCGAATGGGGTTTTTTCGGAATTTATCTTTTTCGTTCTGGTGATGAGTGTGCCATGTATCATCTGGTCGGGGTTGGCGTGATCAAAAAGTAGTCAGATGACGCCATATATTAGCGACGATTTATTGCCAATATGTTAAAATGCCCGGCTCGAAAAAGGTTAGTCGGATTGAGCCATGACTGTCATTGAAAAAGTACCTTCCAAAGAAGATGCCCGCGAACTGGTGCGTGAGCATTTTGCGACAGTGCCTTCCTCTGTGATGAGCGAGGCCGAGCAGGAGTCCTACAAGAGCGATATCAAGCGTCTGCTTAAAGAGCAGAACGCGGTGCTGGTGGCTCACTACTACACCGATCCTGTGATTCAGGCTCTGGCAGAAGAGACTGGCGGTTGTGTCTCTGACTCGCTGGAAATGGCGCGATTTGGCAAACAGCACGATGCGGAAACCCTGATCGTGGCTGGCGTTAAATTTATGGGTGAAACCGCAAAAATCCTCACTCCTGAGAAGCGAGTTTTGATGCCGACTCTGGAGGCTACCTGCTCTTTGGATTTGGGTTGTCCTGCTGACGAGTTCTCTGACTTCTGCGATCAGCACCCCGACCGTACCGTCGTGGTGTACGCCAATACCTCGGCGGCGGTAAAAGCCCGTGCCGACTGGGTGGTAACCTCAAGTATTGCTCTGGATGTTGTCGAATATCTTGACTCCCAGGGAGAGAAAATCCTTTGGGCCCCAGATAAGCATTTGGGTCGCTATGTGCAGAAGCAGACTGGTGCTGATGTGCTGTTGTGGGACAGTGCCTGTATCGTGCACGAGGAATTCAAGGCGCAGGGCGTTTTGGATCTGAAAGCAAAATACCCGGACGCCGCTGTGCTGGTGCATCCGGAATCTCCGGAAAGCGTGGTGGACATTGCCGATGTGGCAGGTTCGACCTCGCAGCTTATTAAAGCCGCCCAGACCATGCCGAACAAGCAGTTTATCGTGGCGACGGATCAGGGGATTTTCTACAAGATGCAGCAATTGGCTCCGGAAAAAGAGCTGATTATTGCGCCAACTGCCGGTAATGGCGCTACCTGTCGTAGCTGCGCCAACTGTCCATGGATGGCAATGAATGCGCTGGATAATCTGAAAAGTGTATTGATCAATGGCGAAGGCTGCGAAATCTTTGTGGATGAAGATCTGCGCCAGCGGGCAATGAAGCCTCTTCAGCGTATGCTGGACTTCAATAAAGCTTAATCCACAAGACATTATTTCTGCCGGATACGGGGTGTCAGTTGGCGCCCCATGTCTGCTTTTTTCTCCCCTGTTTGTTCTTTATTTGACCATCCTTTCTGCTGGTTAAAACAATCGGCAAATTCCCTGTTATTCGGTCCTGTTTTCGCTAGAATGTTGGATCCGATATTCTTTTTACAAGACAGCTCCGGCCAGCCCTATGACCCCTGAATTTATCCACTTGCGCCTGCATACCGAATTTTCCCTGTCGGACAGTCTGATCCGTGTTAAACCCCTGGTCGGTGCGCTGGAGGCGATGAGGATGCCGGCTTGCGCAATCACCGATCACTGCAATTTCTTTGGTCTGGTGAAGTTCTACAAGGCCATGATGGGTGCGGGGATCAAACCTATTGCCGGAGCGGATTTCTGGGTTAAGTCAGACAATGATGACATCGCTCCCTATCTGGTGACGCTGCTGGCGATCAATACCCAGGGTTACAAAAACATCACCGAATTGATCTCGAGAGGCTATCAGAAGGGCCAGTACCTGGGCGAACCCTATCTGCAGCGAGAGTGGATCAGTGAGCTCAGTGGTGACGTGATTGCCTTGTCCGGAGGTAAGTTTGGTAATGTGGGGCAGGCATTGCTGGGTTCCAAGCAGGCCCTGGCGGGTGAGTTGTTGCAGAGCTGGATGCAGGACTTTCCCGATCGTTTTTATCTCGAGTTACAGCGTACCGGTCGACCGCAGGATGAGGAGTATCTTCACGCTGCGGTAGCACTGGCTGATCAGTTCGAGTGTCCGGTGGTTGCCACCAATGACTGTCGTTTTATTGCCGCCGAGGAGTTTGATATTCACGAAGCGCGGGTGTGTATTGGTGAAGGGCGTGCGCTGGATGATCCGCGTCGTGAGCGCCGTTACAGCGATGAGCAATACTTGCGCAGCCCCGCAGAAATGGCCGAGCTGTTTTCCGATATTCCCGAGGCGCTTGAAAACACCGTAGAGATTGCCAAGCGCTGTACGCTGGATATTGAACTGGGCACTTATTATCTGCCCGATTATCCAATTCCGGACGACTTTGAAGAAGATCCCTATTTTAAAAACAAGGTACCTTACGAAACTTTTGTCGGCTATGCCCGTGATGCCATGGCCGAAAAGTGGGCTGGCCGCGAGCACGAGCCAGAATACGCCGACATGCTGCGTACCAATGTGTTCTTCCAGAAGATTTCTTACGAGGGGCTCGATGAGCGTCTCGACTTTTTGTATGACACCTCTGCGCCGGATTTTCCGGACACTTATAAAGTCTACTGGGAGCGTCTGCAGTTCGAGCTGAACATCATCATGCAGATGGGGTTTCCCGGTTACTTCCTGATCGTGATGGACTTTATTCAGTGGGCCAAGGATCACGACATCCCGGTGGGGCCGGGGCGGGGTTCCGGTGCCGGTTCGCTGGTGGCTTACGTACAGAAAATTACCGATCTGGATCCTCTCGAATACGACCTGCTGTTCGAACGGTTTCTGAACCCGGAACGGGTATCCATGCCTGACTTTGACGTGGATTTCTGTATGGAAAACCGCGATAAGGTCATCAGTTACGTGGCGGACAACTACGGCCGGGATGCGGTTTCGCAGATCATTACCTTCGGAACCATGGCTGCCAAGGCTGTGGTTCGAGATGTGGCACGGGTGCAGGGTAAGTCCTATGGGTTGGCTGACAAACTCTCAAAGATGATTCCGCCGGATCCCGGTATGAAGCTGCAGGTGGCTTTCGAGCAGGAAGATGCTCTGCGGGAATTTCTGGAAGTCGATGAAGAAGCCCAGGAAATCTGGGAGGTGGCACTCAAGCTGGAGGGTCTCACCCGAAACGTCGGTAAGCACGCCGGTGGTGTAGTTATCGCACCGACCAAGCTGACTGATTTTGCACCTCTCTACTGTGATGAAACCGGCGGTGGTCTGGTGACACAGTACGACAAAGGGGATGTGGAAGACGCCGGGCTGGTGAAGTTTGACTTTCTCGGTTTGAGAACGCTCACCATCATCGATTGGGCGCGCAAGATGATCGACATCCAGCGTGCGAAAGAAGGCGAAGATCCGCTGGTGATCGAGGCCATTCCACTGGATGATCCCAAAACATTCAAGTTACTGAAAGCGGCACAAACCACCGCGGTGTTCCAGTTGGAATCCCGCGGCATGAAAGACCTGATTAAGCGACTGCAGCCGGACAACATCGAAGACATGATCGCCCTGGTGGCACTGTTCCGTCCCGGTCCTTTGGACTCCGGCATGGTTGATGACTTTGTCAACCGAAAGCATGGTCGTGCGCAGGTGGCTTACCCCGATGCCAAATACCAGCACGAAAAACTGGAGCCGATTCTGAAGCCAACCTATGGCGTTATCGTCTATCAGGAACAGGTGATGCAGATTGCTCAGGAGCTGGCGGGGTACTCGCTGGGCGGCGCTGACATGTTGCGTCGAGCCATGGGTAAAAAGAAACCCGAAGAGATGGCCAAGCAGCGTTCTACCTTTGCCGAGGGGGCAAAAGGGCAGGGCGTTGATCCCGACCTGGCAATGAAGATTTTCGACCTGGTGGAAAAATTCGCCGGTTACGGTTTTAACAAATCCCACTCGGCGGCCTATGCGGTAGTTTCCTATCAGACGGCTTGGTTGAAAGCCCACTATCCGGCACAGTTTATGGCTGCCACCATGTCATCGGACATGGATAAAACCGACAAGGTGGTGACCTTTATTGAAGAGTGTCGGGAGATGGGGCTGACGCTGTTGCCACCCGATGTAAATCAGGGCGAGTTCCACTTTAACGTCGATGATGAAGGCAACATCATCTATGGCCTGGGTGCTATCAAGGGACTGGGTGAAGGTCCGATTGATAACATTATCGAGGCTCGTAAGTCCGGTCCGTTTACTGACTTGTTTGACTTCTGTGCCCGCATCGATCCTCGCAAGGTGAACAAGCGTGCGCTGGAAGCCATGATTCGTTCAGGGGCTCTGGACGGTATTTCTCCGGGCGTCGATCGTGATTATGATCGGGCAGTGATGTTTGCGGCCATGCAGGAAGCGGTCAAGGCTGCGGAGCAGAGTGCGGCCAATGCCAGCGCCGGCATGACCGATCTGTTTGGTGATGTCATGCCCACCGCCGAAAGTGGTGCTGACGTTTATGCCGAGTTCCGCAAGGTTCGCAGCTGGAGTATTAAAGAGCGTTTGAACGGTGAAAAGGACACTCTGGGTCTGTATCTGACAGGACATCCCATTGAAGAGTATCGCCACGAGCTGAAGCATCTGGTGTCTTCACGCATTGTTGATTTGAAAGCCGATAAGAACAGTCAAAACGTCGCAGGCCTGGTTGTGGGTTTGCGGGTAATGAAGACTAAGCGCGGTGACAATATGGCGTTTGTGACGCTGGATGATCGCTCCGGTCGCATCGAGTGCGCGGTGTTTTCCGACACCTACAACGAGTACCGTGAAAAACTGGTGAAAGATGGCATGCTGATCATTGAAGGGCAGGTTAACTTCGATGAGTACAGCGGCGGTTTAAAAATGCGGGCGGAAAAGGTTCGCAGTCTGGCGGATGCGCGGGTGGATCTGGCGCGAGGGCTGGTGATCGATCTCAAGTCCGATCGTCTGACTCAGAGCTTCCCGAAGCAATTGGCCAGCCTGCTGGAGCCTTATCGCGAAGGTCGCTGTGCGGTAAAACTCAATTATCAGCGCCCTGATGCCGCAGGTCGTCTATTATTAGGGGCATCCTGGCGAGTTAATCCACAGGACGAGTTGTTGGAAAACCTCAGAGACATTTGTGGGCAAGGCAACGTGTCGCTCGAGTATTAGTGTTTCGGGTTTTGTCTTTTGTCTGTATTTTGACCGTCTTGTTGGTTGTTTGCTCGGTGCGTTTCTCGTTGATTAGAAGTTGCACAGATGATCGGTCGGGAAGTGAAAAATGTCTGAGAGGGATATGAGACCTGTGTGGTGAATGAGCCACCAAGGCCGTGAATCGCGCCAAAAGAGGTCGACTCGTTCCTGGCTTTCGCGTATGGTAAGTGGCTTGAATAAAGGGTTTCCGGCAATTTTCCTTCCTGGCAGATACACCCGGTGAAGCCCTCAGACAATAACCTGATGTCCGGAATGAACTGGTAGTCATGAATCCAAATTACCTCGAATTTGAACAGCCCATTGCCACCCTGGAAGCCAAAATTGAAGAGCTTCAATTGGTAGGGACTGATAACGATCTGAATATCGCTGAAGAAATTTCCAAGCTTCGCGAGAAAAGCATTAAGTTAACGGAAAGCATCTATTCCAACCTGACTCCATGGCAAGTGGTTCAGGTGGCTCGTCACCCCCAGCGTCCATACACTCAGGATTACATCAAGCGCATGTTCACCGATTGGGATGAGCTGCACGGTGATCGTCATTTTGGAGACGATAAAGCGATTGTCGCCGGTGTGGGGCGTCTGGATGGCAAGCCGGTGATGGTTATTGGTGAAGAGAAAGGCCGCAGCGTGCCTGACAAGGTTTCTCGTAACTTTGGTATGCCGAAACCAGAGGGCTATCGCAAAGCCCTGCGGTTGATGGAAATGGCCGAGCGTTTCAAAATGCCGGTACTGACTCTGATCGACACCCCGGGGGCCTATCCTGGTATCGACAGTGAGGAGCGTGGCATTAGTGAGGCTATCGCCCAGAATCTGGCTGTCATGTCCCGCCTGAAAACTCCAATTATATGTACTGTGATTGGTGAGGGTTCATCGGGTGGTGCTCTGGCAATCGGCGTTGGTGATCACCTGAACATGCTGCAGTATTCCACCTACTTCGTTATCTCTCCGGAAGGTTGTGCCAACATTATCTGGAAAACCGTAGACAAGGCGCCTCTGGCTGCTGAGGCTATGGGTGTGACGTCTGAAAACCTGGAGAAGCTGGGCATTGTGGATGAAACCATTGCCGAGCCTCTGGGTGGTGCTCATCGCGATATCGATGGCATGGCGGCGAAACTGCAGGAGCGTCTGATCGATCAGGTCGATCGCCTGTCAGCGCAGCCAATTGAGCAGTTGCTCGAAAACCGTTACAAGCGTTTGATGAGTTTCGGTAACGTCTAATCCGCTACTCGGGTAAACCTTTCTTCCAACAGGCGCCATCCGGCGCCTGTTTTCCAAATGCCAAAACCTGAAAATTTGTTGATGACTGGTTTGTTGATGACTTAAGCCATCAGCAGGCGATCGTATTTGTGGCTCAGTATGTCGTAAAACTTCTCTCTCAATTGCAGGATGTCCTGCTTGAGCTGGACGATTTCCTGTTCGGTGATGTCCTGGCGTCCCACATACACCTGCTTGCGAAACTGGGCAATTTTGGCTCCGTAGAGTCGTAGTGTTTTTTCCAGCGCTTTTTCTCCCAGCATCAGCAGCTTGTCTTCGGCGCCCGCCATTTTGCGGAATTCTTCCACCAGTTCACTGTTGACCTTGTCGAGCTCTTCTTTGCGGGCGGGCGGCCAGCGATTGCCAAAGCGGGTGGATTCGATCACCAGTGACGAATATTTGGCGAAAATATGATTGACGTTGCCGATGTCACTGGAAATCGCTTCCAGAATTTCCAGCCGTCGATTGGGTTTTGGCCCCCTGGCTGGAAGACGTTGGTGGCTCAGCCACAGGCTGATTCCGGCGATAAGCGCGCCCAGCGCGACTTTCAGGGCGGTATCGATCAGTGGCCAGATGTTCATGGCATCCATAGTGACGGTATCCATACAGAATATCTCAGCAAGAAATAAGGTTGTTCACGGTGCGCGGCCGCCAAATTTATGGCGTACGAGCACGGTTACAGGCAATTTTTGTATGGAGTTGCAGGGAGTGTGCCAGTTTGGCTTCAGATTCGATTCGGGTGAGAGTCCATTGAGGGGCAGGAATGGGAGGGCGTGCTATTGCCCGGCCGCTCCGTTTCTCAGGGGCTCCAAAAGGCTTTCAAGGCCATTGACCTTGATGGTGTGAAGCATGGCCAGTTGTCGACCGAGAGTCCCCTTGGGAAAACCTTCTCGTTCAAACCACAGCACATAGGCTTCGGGCAGATCGGCCAGCAGACGTCCCTGATATTTGCCGAAAGGCATTTTGGTCCTCACCAGGCTGAGCAGCAGGCGCTGTTCGTCCGAGAGCTCGTCTGACAAACGTTCTGAGGGGCTGTTTTCTGTCGGGATTGCCACAGAGGTCAGCCTCCCGCCAATTTGACGGTGAAACCCTGTTTTTCCAGCAGGGCTTTCAGTTTTTCCCGGTCGTCGGTCTGAATTTCAATGACACCATCTTTGATGGCGCCACCCACTCCGCATTGCTGCTTGAGTTGTTTCGCCAGTTTTTTCAGCTCGTCACCGGCCAGACCCAGGCCGTTGATCAGTGTGACGCCCTTGCCTTTGCGACCTTTGGTTTCGCGGTGCAGGCGCACAATGCCGTCGCCGGTGTCAGCAGCTGGAGTCGTACTCTTGTCTTCCTTGATGCGTCCCTGATCGGTGGAATACACCAGTTTTGAATTCTTGCTCATGATCGATCGACCTCAGGCTTTATCCAGCTTCTGCGTAATCAGGCCCGTGATGGCCAGTGCGGCACCCAGCCCGAAGACGGCTCTGCTGTCGAGAAAGCTCACTTCCCAAATCAGCAACAGGGGGGCCAGAATGACAGAGATTAAGATGCCAACAGAAATCAGGGTTTCGTATTTTTCAGGCAGCACGACCTGCTCTTCGCAATGGGGGCAGGGGAAGGGTTTGCGCTTGAGAAAGGTCTGTAACAGGCCGCGCTCTTTGAGCAGCGGTTTGTCGACCGGTTGCTGGCAGTGCGGGCAGCGAAGGGACTTTAAAACTAAGGCCACGGGGTATCCTGAAATCAATAGAGGCTAAAAGTGGCTATGGTACCGCAGCTGACCGACGGCTGAAAGCAGGGGCGAATGGGAGGCTGTGGGCAGGTTGTTTGGCTATGCACTATGTTTGGCTCTGGGCTATGTTTGGTTACAGTAAATCTGGTTAAATAGCCATGACTGTCAAATAAGAAACGTCAAATAAGAAGCGTCAAATAAAAACACCTTATAGGTGTCAGGGTTGAATATGGAACTATCTCCACTGCGGCAAAAACTGTACACCATCATTTTTGGTACCGGGACGCCGGCCGGCAAGCGATTCGACATGGTGTTGATTTATTGCATCCTGCTCAGTGTGCTGGCGATGATTCTGGAGTCGGTGGATCAGGTCGATCGGCGCTATGGCGAGTGGTTGACTGCGGTTGAGTGGTTTTTCACCGGTATCTTCACACTGGAATATCTGGTGCGCATTTACTGTTCGCCTCATCCCTGGCGCTATATTCGCAGTTTTTACGGGTTGGTGGATCTGCTGGCGATTCTTCCGTCTTACCTGGGGTTGTTCATGGACGACATGAACTACCTGCTGATGATTCGCCTGTTGCGTGTTCTGAGGATCTTTCGGGTTCTTAAACTGGCGCGTTACCTGACAGAGGCCAATGTGCTGCTGCGGGCGATGGCGATGTCGCGTCGCAAGATCTTTATTTTCTTTTCGTCGGTTCTGGTGTTGTCGACGATCTTTGGCTCGTTAATGTTTGTTGTGGAGGGGCCAGAGCACGGTTTTACCAGCATCCCGAAAAGCATTTACTGGACGATTGTGACGATTACTACGGTGGGTTATGGCGATATTACTCCGCAAACCGTACTGGGACAGATGATTGCGGCGTTGGCCATGTTGACGGGCTACTCTATTATTGCCGTGCCCACCGGGATTCTCACCGCCGAGCTGGCCACTGAAATGCAACGTGAGCGTACCACGCGCCGCTGCGACGAATGTACCAGCACCGGACATGAGCGTGACGCTTTGTACTGCCGTTATTGTGGCGGTGTGCTGGCAGATTAGCGCTCAGTTGCGGAGAAAATCGGTTCCGGCCAGTCGGGCGGCGATAGAGGGCGGGAAGTCCATTCCCAGATCCAGATCGTCGTCCTGATCAAGCTCTTCCGACGATGAGCCTGAATCGTCTTTGCGCCAGTGCAGCAGATGAATGGTACCGTCTTCGTCTTCCGCCAGAGCTGTACAGGATTCCACCCAGTCTCCCGTGTTGTAGTAGTCCACTTTCCCGATCTGCTTGTTGGCTGCATGATGAATGTGGCCACAGACAACGCCATCAAACCCCTGTTTTTCTGCCGCGTGGGCTACCGCCTGTTCGTATTCCTGAATATACATCTGTGCTCTGGGGATGTGGTGTTTCAGAAAACCGGCCAGCGACCAGTAACCGCGACCGTATTTGGCCCGCAGGGTGTTGCAGATACGATTGGTGGCCATCAGCAGGTCATAGCCTTTATCGCCGAGGAAGCGCAGAAAATGACTGCAGCGGGTGACGTTGTCAAATTGATCGCCGTGGATCACCAGTAGCTTGCGACCATCTGCGGTGGTGTGCGTGACCCGGTTGTAGAGATGGATGTTGTCAAAGCGGTTGTTGGCAAAGCGGCGCAGGAATTCATCGTGGTTGCCGGTGATGTAATCGATCTGTGTGCCTTTCTTGGACAGCGTCAGCAGCCGCCGGAGTACCCGGGTGAAATCCTTTCTCCAGTAAACACCGGAGCGCATTTTCCAGCCGTCGATGATATCGCCTACCAGATAGATTTTGTCGGCCCGGTGATGCTTGAGAAAATCGTTAAGGTGGGTTGCCTGACAATCTTTGGTGCCGAGGTGAACATCGGAGATCCACAGGGTTCGATAGCTCTGCATAGCCTGTTTGCCTTGTTGTGATAATGGTAAAAGTCTGGTCGGAGGTTGTGACAAATTGGTGACCAGCCAGTGACTGATCCGTGAACAACCCGTGTCATTTGAGTGACAACTGCTGAAGCAGGACGATGGTCATGTAAGCTGAGTTTGGGGTTTTCCTGTATGATGTGGACTTTTCGGTTCAGCCCCCGATAGACATGACATCACAACCTTTGAGAGAGCTTTGCCAGTGACGATAATAAACGGTTATGTTTCCCCTCGATTTGAGCCCGTAGGGCAGGTGTTCGATAACCTGTTTTCCGAGTACGGTGAGCTCGGTGCAGCAGTCACTCTGATTCATCAGGGGGAGACTGTGGTGAATCTCTGGGCGGGTACCCGTGATAAGGAATCACAGTTGTCCTGGCAGGAAGATACCCGACTGAATGTCTTTTCAGTGAGCAAAGCGCTGGTAGCGGTAGCCGTGTTGCAACTGGTCGAGCGCGATGTGTTGTCCCTGGATCAGACTGTTGCTTCCGTGTGGCCTGAATTCGGTCAGGCGGGCAAGGAGGGTATCACCCTCCGGCAGGTGTTAACGCATCGTTCCGGTGTGAATGCCTTTCATGCAAAGATTCCAGATGAAGATATTTACCGTTGGGATCGCATTACTCACTGGATTGCACAGGAGACTCCCTGGTGGACTCCGGGTGAGTCTCAGGGTTACTCCCCCGTTCTTTACGGCTGGATACTGGGAGAAGTCGTACGTCGGGCCAGCGGTTGCCGTACGTTTAATGATTATGTGCAGCAGCATATTTCCCGTCCTTTGGGGTTAAACTGGACATTTGGTTTGCGAGATGACGAGTTGGCGGCGATTGCCGATGTGACTGCGCTCAAGTCGCCGTCCGGTCAGGCATCGGGAGGTTTGTTGGCGGAATCCATGCGCAACGATCCCGGTGGAGTGACGGCGCAGGCTTTCTCCAATCCGATGTCGTTAATGGTCGGTACCAATCAACCGCCTTGGCGGCAGGCGCAGATTCCTGCGGCTAATGGCCACGCCTCGGCTGGCGATCTGGCCCGTTTTTATATGGCACTGGCGGATCTCAAGGATGAACGACTGTTGTCAGCAGAGATTCGGTCGCTGTGTTGGGAGGAGCAGACGCATAGTGCGCGGGACAAGGTGCTGCAATGCCCAATCAGTCTGGGGATGGGTTTTATGCGTCTTTTGCCACAAGGTGTGGCTTCACAGCGATATTTTTGTCATCCGGGTGCCGGCGGCAGTCTCGGTTATGGTGATAACAGTGAGCAATTTGGATTCGGTTTTGTCAGTCGTGCCATGGGGTTGAGTATTACCATGGATGAACGTGCAGACAAGTTGTTGCAGGCCGTGTATGGCTGTATCCGTTCAGATAACGGATGCAGTGTCTGCATAAAATTAGATGTCAATGAATGTGAGGTTTGAAATTCCATGAATACGCCTGCGGATCGGCAAGAGCAGTTGCAGCAGCAAATCGAAGAGCTGGAAACCCGGTTGGCGTTTCAGGAAGATACCCTGAATGCACTGGACCAGGTGATCGCTGAGCAGGACAGGCTGCTGTCCCGCCAACAAATGCAGTTACAGTTACTGGCAGAAAAATTTAAAACCATGGAGTCGCGTCTGGATGATCCCCAGGCGCCGATGGCTGACGAGCGTCCCCCACACTATTGATATTCAGCCATTACAGTTTGCTGTTGTCTTTCTGCATCTTGTCTACCTGCTTGAGTTTTTCCTGCAGGATCGCGGTTTTGTGGTAATTGCCCCGCGACAGTTTTAAGGCATTTTGCAATTGCTGCTGAGCCTTGTCGTAAACCCCATTCAGAATAAAGTATTCGGCCCGGGCCTCGTGCACGCCGAGTATGTTGCCCGCCAGCCCGTGAACCTCAGCCAGAAGGTACCAGGCGTAATCGTTTTTGGAGTCCCGGCGCACGTAGTCTTCCAGTACTTCTTCGCTGCGTGCGTAGTTACCGGCTTTCATCAGCAGTTCGGCATAGCGAATGCTGTAGGCGCTGTTGTCGGAATCCAATGCCAGCTGGTCTTCGAGCAGCTTCAGTGCCTTGTCGTAGTTGTGCTCAGTAGCCTCGATGTTGGCCTGTGCAATGATGTAGGCATCCTTGGCAGGACGTTTGTCCAGCAGAGGTTGCAGTTCTTTGCGCGCTCGCTCGGGCTGGTTGCTGTCAGTCAGCGCCAGCACCAGGCCGTAGCGGCTGGCTTCCGGTGAGAGGCTCTCGCCCTGCAATTCGCTGCGGAAACGCTTTACTGCATCCTGAGGCGTGTTTTCGTGGTCCAGCTGCACTCTTGCCCGCATCAGATAGAAATCCAGTTCTTGTGAGTGCTGCTGGCGGGGGTACTTGTTGGCCCGATTGAGGGCGTCGGCAATCCGGCTCTCAGTGACCGGGTGGGTCAGCAGGAATTCAGGAGGACGCTGGGTGTAACGGGTGGCCTTGAGCATTCTTTCAAACATGGCGGGTACCGCATAGGGATCCTCGCCGGCAGCGACCATGGTCTGCATGCCTATGCGGTCAGCTTCCTGCTCATTCTGGCGGCTGAAACGCAATTGTGAATCCAGTGCGGCGGCCTGAGTTGCAGTCAGGGCTGCGAGCCCGGCATCACCACCAGCCGTGGCAGCCAGTACCAGACTGGCCAGCATGGCGGCCATGGTGGGTATGCTGTTTCTCTGCTGATGCTCTACGCCACGGGCAAAGTGTCGCTGGCTCAAGTGAGCCAGTTCGTGTGACAGCACGGAAGCCAGCTGGCCCTCGGACTCGGCATAGAGGAACAAACCGGTGTGAACCCCAACAACCCCGCCAGGTACGGCGAACGCATTCATGGTGGGGTTTTTCACCACGATCAGTTCCAGGCGGCGATCTTTCAATTGGCTGCTTTGGGCGAGACGATTAATCAGCTTGTCGAGGTAGCTGTAGAGCAGCGGATCCGAAGACGTGGGGACCCGGCTGCGGTAAAGGCGCAACCAGGTTTGACCCAGTTCGCGTTCCTGTTGCGGCGAGACCACGGCCGAGCTGGCATCTCCCAGTTCTGGCAGGTTGTAATTGGCGGAGAACGCTGTGCTGCACAGGGCTGTGGTCAGCAGAAAAGCCCCGAGAAATGTGTGGATAATACGTCTAACCCTATGAGCACGCGGGGCGTCGAGGAGGTGTTTAAAACAGTGTGTCAGCACGGGGATGGGTACCTTTAAAGCGTGACCTAACTCTAACGCAGTTGAGGGGCTCTCACCAGTCTGGAACTCTCAAATCCGGGCTGTTTGCCTGAGAGATAGGGCACAGTAAATTACCAAAAATGGCGACAAGTGGTGAAAATATCCATAAAGCTTGTGGTCTGATGCTGGCTTCGACATTATTGGCGTCCGGTTTTCTCCCTTGGCAGTAAAAATAAGGGCAATGCCACCAGAATTCCCACCGACTCCGCACTATTTAGCAGATTTGGACTGCATTGATATTGTCAGTGAGTCGTTGCAGTGACCAGAGGCGCTGCTTTCAGTCACTTTTGTGTCTGGAGGACAGTCTGGTGAAATCGTCAAAGAGGTAAATCACACCGTCATGAAAGAAGTTGATGCGCGCGGACTGTCCTGCCCGCTGCCGTTGTTGAAGGCAAAGCAGGCGCTGAATCAAATGCAATCGGGTGAGACGCTGAAGGTGCTGGCTACGGATGTCGGTTCGGTGAGGGATTTTCAGACTTTTGCGGAACTGAGTGGCAATTCTTTGCTTGAGCGTTCAGAAGAGGGCGGCTGCTATACCTATATTTTGCAAAAAGCTTAAGATAGGTGTCGGTTCTGTCGTTGTGCATGGGTTATTGATGATATTGGAATTGCTTGTAGATCAAAAAATGGAGAATCGTGCGTGCTGAACATTTTGAAGACCTGGGTCGATCGCTACTTCGGAGAAGAGGAAGCCGTTCTGTTGACCATGATTCTGGTTGGCAGCTTGCTGATTATCCTGACGATGGGTGGCGTTTTGGCTCCCGCGATTACGGCTCTGATTATTGCGTTTTTGCTGCAGGGCTTGGTTGATCGTCTGGTAGGCTGGAACTTCCCACACTGGTTGGCAGTAAGCATTGCGACTTGTGTATTGGTGGCGGCGTTGGGGGTTTTCTTTTTGTATGTCATGCCGGTGCTGTGGCAGCAGTCAGTGCGTCTGATTGGTGAAATTCCCGGAATGCTGACCGAGGGTCAGCATTTGTTATCGCTGTTGCCTGAAAAATACCCTCAGTTGATTACCGATAAGCAGGTGCAGCAGCTGGTTGCTTCAGCCGGACGTGAGTTGGGTGCCATGGGGCAGCATGTGCTGACCTTTTCCCTGTCCAATTTGCCTATTCTTGCAGGTATCCTGATTTATCTGATTTTGGTGCCCATTTTGGTGTTTTTCTTCCTTAAGGACAGCGCCGTTATCATTCACTGGTTGACCAGTTTTTTGCCCAGCAAGCGGCCTATGCTCAGCCAGATCTGGCATGAAATGGATGATCAGGTCGCCAATTATGTGCGTGGCAAGGTGATTGAAATCATTGTCGTAGGTGTGACTTCCTACATCGCGTTTGTGTTGCTCGGACTCAATTATGCGCTGCTGTTGGGGCTGGCGGTCGGGCTGTCGGTATTGATCCCGTATATTGGTGCGGCAGTGGTTACCTTGCCAGTGTTGCTGATCGGTTTGTTCCAGTGGGGGTTGAGCAACGAATTTTATTGGCTGTTTGTGGTCTATTGTATTATTCAGGCGTTGGACGGCAATGTGCTGGTGCCGCTGCTGTTTTCCGAGGCGGTAAACCTGCATCCCATTGCCATTATTCTTGCGGTCCTTGTGTTTGGTGGGCTTTGGGGGTTCTGGGGCGTCTTTTTTGCTATTCCCTTGGCGACTCTGATCAAAGCTATCCTCAATGCCTGGCCGGTATCGACACCGGCGGTTGCTGATGAAGAATCCTAGTTGATTCAGTTCTCCCTCTGGTTGGTTATTCAGCCAGCGGGAGACCTTGGTGCAGCTTTTATCCGGTAGTCCTGTTAAATTACTTACCCGTGTTAAGTAATTTTGTTCAATTCCTCATATAGGAGTGGCTCTTGCAAGTGTTTCGTGCAGTTTTAGGTGTGTGGTTCCTGTTGTTGATCGTATTGCCCGGGGTGTCCTGGGGTGAGCCGGTAATCAAGAGCCCGAACGACAACCGGGACTACAGATACCTGACATTGCCCAACCAGTTGCGAGTGCTGCTGATCTCCGATCCCACCACTGATAAGGCCAGTGCGGCTCTGGATGTGAATGTGGGCAGTGGCGATGATCCCCGGGACAGAGAGGGGTTGGCGCATTTCCTGGAGCATATGCTGTTTTTGGGGACAGAAAAATACCCGGCGCCCGATGAATATCAGGCGTATATCAGTTCCCACGGCGGCAGCCATAATGCATACACGGCCAGCGAGCACACCAACTACTACTTTGATATTGACCAATCTTATCTTGAGCCGGCGCTGGATCGCTTTGCCCAGTTCTTTATTGCCCCCCTGTTTACCGAAGCCTATGTCGATCGTGAACGCAATGCCGTTCATTCCGAGTACAAATCCAAAATCAAGAACGCCTATCGCCGTCAGCTGGATGTCTTGCGCGAGGTGGTAAATCAGCGTCACCCCATGTCCAGGTTCAGTGTCGGCAGTCTCGATACTTTATCTAATGAGCCGGAAGATCCTGTGCGGGAGGATTTGCTGCAGTTTTACCAGGATCACTATTCGGCCAGCAATATGACTCTGGTGGTTCTGGGGCGGGAGACACTTGATCAGCTCGAAGCTATGGTCAGTGAGCGCTTCTCTCTGGTGCCGGAGCGCGAGATCAAGTCGAGTATTGCCGGGCAAAAACTCTTTGATGACAACTTTTTGCCGGCGCGTATCAGTATCAAGCCCGTCAAGGACGAGCGTCGTTTGACGTTGATGTTTCCTGTGCCGCCCGCGGATAAATACTACCGCGAAAAACCGACTCAGTATCTGGGTAACCTGTTGGGGCATGAAGGCGAAGGCAGTTTGCTGTCTCTGTTGAAGGATCTTGGCTGGGCTGAGGGTTTAAGTGCGGGTGGCGGCATGGGGGGGCGCAATGAAGGCACTTTTAATATATCCATTCGCCTGACCCCGGAAGGGCTGAAGAATCAGGACAAGATTGTGGCGACTGCCTTTCGTGTTATTCAGTCAATCAGGGACAATGGTGTCGACGAGTGGCGCTATGACGAGCAGAAGACGCTGGCAGAAATGGCTTTTCGGTTTGCCGAGAAAGGGGAGCCGATTAACGTAACCAGTCGTCTGGCTGGTCAGATGCACCTCTATCCTGCAGAGGATATTATCAGGGGGAGCTATGCTTTTGATGACTACAACCCGCGACTTATTCGCCGATATTTAAAATCCCTGAGCCCGGATAATTTGTTGTGGGTTGTGACTGCGCCGAGTGTCGAAACCGATAAGATCAGTCCGAAATACACTACGCCCTATGCGGTGGAAAAACTGCGCTACGAAGTGGCCAGCATGCCCAAGGCAGAACTGGACAAACTGCATCTTCCCGAGAGAAACCGGTTCATACCCCGTCATCTGACCGTCAAACCGTTGCCTGCCATGGAGAGGGTGTCCAGTTTGCCGCAAAGAATCAAACACAATGACGCTATTGATGTCTGGTTTAAGCAGGACGACGAGTTCCGTATTCCCAAGGCCAGTATCAGTATTCGTACCTATGTTCCTCTGGTAGGTCAGTCTGCGAAAAATGCGGCCATGGGGCATTTGTTTGCCGAGCTGGTGAATGACTCTCTCAATGAAATTACCTATCCCGCATCGCTGGCGGGGCTGGGTTTCAACGTCAGTGCCAACAGTCGCGGTTTTGATTTGTCTCTGGATGGTTATAACGATCGTCAGGGGGCGTTGCTCAATAAAATTCTGAACGTGTTGGATCGAGGTCGCTTTAGTGATGAGCGCTTTGCTAATCTCAAGCAGGAGTTGATCCGCAATTGGCGCAATCAGGTTTCATTGACGCCTTACCAGCAATTGTTTCAAAAGCTTCCGGCGTTGATGTTTTCGCCGCTTTGGGATGATCAGGAAATGGCCGATGCGCTCGAGTCGGTGACAGCTGTGGAGCTAAGACACTTCACAGAAGCCTTGTGGCGGGGCAGCCGGTCACAGGTGTTGATCTACGGTAATTTTTACAGTCAGGAGGCGCTTAAACTGGCGACCCTGATAGAGTACAAGCTCTATGATGCGCCGGAGGGTGACGAGGCGGTAAAGTTGCCTGACGCCAGTGTGGTGAAGCTCCCCAAAGGTGCTCAGGATTATCACTTGACCGTAGATCACCACGATGTGTCTGCCATGTTGTACACCCAGGCAAAAGGCAAATCGGTTGAAGACCGAGCAAATATGATGATGATTCAGCAGATGCTGCAATCGTCTTTTTTCAATGAATTACGCACCGAGAAGCAACTGGGGTACATCGTATTTTTGACCAGCATGGTACTTAAGGACGTTGCAGGAAACCTGTTTGTGGTCCAGTCGCCGTCCGCGCCGCTGGATGTGGTGGTTGATGAAATACAGGGCTTTGTGAGTGCTCAGGCCGGTTCGGTGAACGACTTTGAGGATCATCGAAAATCCATTCTGGCAGAGTTGAGGGAGGCCCCTAAAAATCTGATGGAGCAGTCCGGGCGCTACTGGAAGGAAATTATTACCAACAGTCCGGATTTTGATCGTCGCCAAAAGTTGATCAGTGCGGTAGAGAAGCTGACGCCGAAGTCAGTCTCTGCCTACAGCAAAGCCGTGCTTGGACAGCCCCGGTCGCTGTGGTTGACAGCCGGGGCAGCGGTTGAACAGCCACCAGAAGCGTCCATCCAGAACATCAATGAGTTCAAGCAGCGCTCAGACTCATATGTCTTTCCCTGAGTCGGCTCAATTTCGAGTTGATTCTCTAAGGCGGGTGTCGGTAACCCTTTAAGCCGCGCCTGCCGTACCCTGCGTCTCAATTTGCCTCTTCTTTGTTACTATCTGTTCTCTGTTCTCTGTTCTCTGTTCTCTGTTCTCTGTGCGTTGCAGGCACCTGTGGGGTGCATATGGTGGTTTCACTGACCGACCAGCTGTCTGTTTGATCCTGTAATTTTGTGAAACTGTCACCGTTTTGTAGTTATTCTACATTTGATGATTTCAAATGGCCTTTGATTTACAAAGGTTTTTGTACTTTTTCTGCTCGTTTTTACTGGGGCGCCTGTTCCGGATGTTGTCTCTCGATGTTATTTGTGTAAAAATACTACAACTTTTTTGAGCCTCCTTGTGTCAATGGGTTGTCAGGGTGTTGGCGGATGTCAGCCATTCTGAAACCAGTTGGCGGGCCAAGCGGCCTGCCGGCATTGAAATCGATGCCTATACTCTAGTGACACTTCCCATGGGGCCTTTTGGGGCGCCACGATTAACGGTGGCTGTATTCAGGCTATCAGGACAGGATTTTTAAGATATGAGTAATGAAGAAACACGGCTTCAGGAGGATGTAGATTCCCTGGAGACCCGCGAATGGCTTGACGCAATGCACTCTGTAATTCGCTATGGCGGCAAGGGCCGTGCGGCGTTCTTACTCAAGCAGTTGGCTGATCGAGCCACCGATCTGGGTGTCAGCCTGCCTGCGGCGATTACCACTCCCTATCGAAATACCATTCCTGTTACGGCGGAAAAACGCATGCCGGGCGATCTGTTTATGGAGCGCAGAATCCGCTCGCTGATCCGCTGGAATGCGTTGGCAATGGTGATGCGCGCCAATGACAATGATGAAGGCCTGGGTGGTCATATTTCTTCTTTTGCCTCATCGGCAACACTTTACGATGTCGGTTTCAACTATTTCTTCCGAGGCAGTGACGGTGATCAAGAGGGAGATCTGATTTACTTTCAGGGCCATTCATCTCCCGGTATGTACGCCCGTTCCTATCTGGAAGGTCGATTCAATGAGGAGCAGTTGGACAGCTTCCGTCGTGAGGTCGATGGTGGTGGTTTGTCTTCCTATCCGCACCCGTGGTTAATGCCTGATTACTGGCAGTTCCCGACGGTGTCCATGGGACTGGGGCCGATTCAGGCGATTTATCAGGCGCACGTGATGCGTTACATGTCCGCGCGCGGTCTGTCGCCACGTGGCGATCGTAAAGTGTGGGCGTTCCTTGGCGATGGCGAGTGTGATGAGCCGGAAAGCCTGGGTGCGATTTCCATGGCGGGTCGCGAGCAGCTGGAAAACCTGATTTTTGTGGTCAACTGTAACCTGCAGCGTCTCGATGGTCCTGTGCGTGGTAACGGCAAGATCATTCAGGAATTGGAAGGATCTTTCCGTGGCGCGGGCTGGAACGTTATCAAGGTGGTCTGGGGGCGTCACTGGGACGCCTTGTTGGAGAAAGACAAAACCGGTCTGTTGCAGAAACGCATGGACGAAGTCTGTGACGGCGAGTTGCAGAACTACAAGGCCAATGGCGGGGCATACACCCGTGAGCACTTCTTCGGTAAATACCCTGAACTGCTGGAACTGGTTAAAGACCTGAGTGACGAGGACATCATGTACCTCAACCGCGGTGGTCACGATCCGTTCAAAGTCTATGCTGCCTACGCTGAAGCCGTTGCGCACAAAGGACAGCCCACGGTGATCCTGGCGCAAACCGTTAAAGGTTATGGCATGGGTGAAGCGGCGGAAGCACAAAATGAAACGCACTCGGTGAAGAAACTGGATCTGGAAAGCCTTAAGCGATTCCGCGATCGTTTTGGTATTCCTATCTCCGACGATGAACTGAAGAATGTTCCGTACTACCGTCCGGCGCCAGACAGCCCGGAAATGGTATACATGCAGAAACGTCGTCAAGAACTGAACGGTTACTTGCCGGCTCGCAAGTCGGACTTCCCCAAACAGCCAGCACCGCCACTGGATGCGTTTAAGGCGCAGATCAAAGGCAGTGGTGAGCGCGAAATTTCCACCACCATGGCGTTTGTGCGTCTGTTGTCGACTCTGGTGAAAGACAAGAATATCGGTGAGCGTGTGGTTCCGATCGTGCCGGATGAGGCGCGTACCTTTGGTATGGAAGGCATGTTCCGTCAGTTGGGTATCTATTCTTCCCAGGGGCAGAAATACACCCCGCACGATCACGATCAGATCATGTTCTACAAAGAGAGCAAGCAGGGTCAGATTCTCGAAGAGGGTATTAACGAGGCCGGAGCCATGTCCGCCTGGATTGCGGCGGCGACTTCCTACAGTACCGCAGCCTGTCCGTTAATTCCGTTCTACGTGTACTACTCCATGTTTGGTTTCCAGCGTATTGGCGACCTGGCCTGGGCAGCGGGCGACAGTCAGGCGAGAGGTTTCCTGATTGGGGCTACCGCTGGCCGTACAACCCTTAACGGTGAGGGTCTGCAGCACCAGGATGGTCACAGCCACATTCTGGCGAATACGGTTCCTAACTGTCGCTCCTATGATCCCGCTTACAGTTATGAGTTGGCGGTCGTGATTCAGGATGGTGTGAAGCGCATGTTTGAAGATAAAGAAAACTGCTTCTATTACATCACCACCATGAACGAAAACTACAAACATCCTGAAATGCCGATCGGTGCTGAAGAGGGCATCATCAAGGGTATGTACCTCTTTAAAGAGGGCAAGGAGTCTGACAAGCGTGTGCAGCTGATGGGCGCCGGTACCATTTTGCGTGAGGTGGAAGCGGCTGCTGATATTCTGCGTGACGATTACGGTATTGAGTCTGATATCTGGAGCTTGACCAGTGTCAACGAGCTGACCCGTGAAGGACAAACCTGTACCCGCTACAACCTGCTGAACCCGGAAGCTGAACCGCAAAAAGCTTACGTGACACAACAGCTGGAAGGCAGAAAAGGCCCCGTCATAGGTGCAACGGACTATATGAAGAATTATCTGGAACAGTTGCGCGGCTATATCCCGGCACCATTTTCCGTGCTCGGTACCGATGGTTTTGGTCGCAGTGATACCCGTTCCAAGCTGCGTCGCTACTTTGAGGTAGATCGTGAATTTGTCGTATTGTCGGCACTGAAAGCGCTGGCCGACGAGGGCGAGATAAAAGCCTCTGTGGTGTCTGAAGCCATGAAAAAGTTTGGCATTACTGCCGATAAAATTGATCCTCTGTACAACTAAACCGAACCGTTAAGGATAAGGAGTGAGTGTGGCTATTGAAATTATTCCTGTTCCGGACCTCGGCGGTGCGGACAAGGTTGATGTGATTGAGGTGTGTGTCGAGCCCGGTCAGGTGATCGAGGCAGAGCAATCTCTGGTGGTATTGGAATCCGACAAGGCGTCGATGGAGATTCCCTCGCCGAAAGGCGGCAAGGTGGTTTCTCTGAAAGTCAAAGAAGGCGATGCCCTCAGTGAGGGTGATGCGATTCTTGAATTGGAAATCGACGGTGATGACGCTGAAGCAACTTCGGAGAGTGAAGCTAAAACTGAAGAGAAACCTACTGAAGCGGAGCAGGAAACTGTAGCTGAAGAACCGGCAGAAGCTGCTGACTCCGGGGCCTCCTCCGAACAGCTGGTGCCGGTTCCCGATCTGGGTGGCAGTGACAGCGTCGAGTGCATTGAGGTGTGCGTGGCTGTGGGCGACGAAGTGGGTGAAGGTGACTCTCTCGTCGTGCTGGAAAGTGACAAGGCGTCCATGGAAATTCCCTCGCCCTCCGCGGGTAAGGTTTTGGAAATCAAGCTGAAAGAAGGCGATAAGGTATCCGAAGGCGATGCGCTGGTGTTGCTGGAAGTGGCGGGTGCCTCAGCCTCATCTGAAACGAAGAAAGAGCCGCAAGCGACTGCACCGGCTGCCGGGGAAGCGTCTGAGACGCCCCAAAAAGCGCCTGAGCCAAAGTCTCAACCCGCTGCCAAAGAATCACTGCCAGCGGCGCAGACACAGTCCGCGGATGAGGTGACCGGTGGCGCCAGTGTTTACGCAGGCCCCTCGGTGCGCAAGCTGGCGCGTCAACTGGGTGTAGATCTGAACAAGTTGAAGCCCTCCGGGCCACGAGGCCGTTTTACTAACGACGACGTGCGCAGCTATGTGAAGCAGGTGCTGGAAGATGTCGGCAGCGGCAGGGTGTCCAGTGGCAGCGGCATTCCGGCCATTCCGGAAGTGGACTTCGCCCAGTTTGGCGACATTGAAATGGTCAAGATGAGCAAGATTGCCAAGCTCACTCGTGACAATATGTGCCGCTCCTGGCTGAATGTCCCGCATGTCACTCAGTTCGATGATGCCGATATCACCGAGCTGGAAGACTTCCGTAAATCCATGAAAGCCGAAGCGGAAAAACGCGGGGTGAAATTAACACCTTTACCGTTCCTGCTCAAAGCTGCGGCTGCCGCTCTCGAAGCCGAGCCATCATTTAACGTGTCCCTGCACGCTGATGGCGAGCACGTGGTGAAGAAAAACTACATCCACATTGGCGTGGCCGTTGATACTCCCATGGGGTTGATGGTGCCGGTGATTCGTGACGTGGACAAGAAAGGCTTGTGGGAGCTGGCCGCAGAATCCGCCGAGCTGGCAGCCAAGGCTCGCGCCGGAAAGCTGATGCCAAGGGATATGCAGGGTGGGTGTTTTACCATCTCCAGTCTGGGTTCCATTGGCGGCAACGGCTTCACACCCATTGTGAATGCGCCGGAGGTGGCCATCATGGGCGTATCCAAAGCGCAGGTCAAACCGGTGTGGAATGGTTCTGAATTTGTTCCGCGCAACATGTTGCCATTGAGTGTGTCTTACGATCACCGGGCGATCAACGGTGCCGACTGTGGACGTTTCTTCACGTACATGGTCTCTGTGTTGAGTGATATTCGTAAGTTGCTGCTCTGATTGGCAGTCGCTTCGATCCTCCTCTTGAGAGCCTGCATTGCAGGCTCTTTTTGTTTCCGGCCTGTCATTTTGCTCCCGCCTTGTAAAAACGCCACTTAGCGACCAATCTTGAGGGAAGCTACTTGTTCACAGGAGCAGAGGGTATGCCAACGCTTTCCCATTCGGGGTTTTCCTTAAACGTTGAATTCAAACGCTACAGTCTGTGGATTTTATCGCTGTTGCTGTCGGTCGCGTGTTTGGCTCTTGTGTTGACCGTCAGCGGTTGGTGGTGGATCGGTGTGCTGATTTTTTTTCCGCTGTTTCTGTTGGGGGTGTATGACCACTATCAGGAAAAGTGGACCCTTACCCGTAATTATCCCATTGCTGCCCGCATTCGCTGGCTGTTTTATGACTTGCGACCCTATCTGCGAGCCTACATTGTGGAGGGAGATCTTGAGGGCAAGCCTTTCAGTCAGGATGCCCGGGATCTGGTGTACGCCCGAGCCAGAGGGCTGCCGGATACCGAGCCGTTTGGTACCAAGCGTGACACTGATTCCGGTGAATATCAGTGGCTCGCACATTCCATTATGCCGGCGGAAAAGCCGGAGGAAGAACCTCGGGTGGATGTGGGTAACGAGCAAACCAGTCAGCCCTACAGTGCGTCCATTTTAAATATCTCGGCCATGAGCTTCGGCTCCTTGTCGGCCAATGCGATTTCGGCTTTGAACAGGGGTGCCAGGCTGGGCAATTTTTATCACGACACCGGCGAAGGAGGTATCAGTCCCTACCACTTGAAACACGGTGGCGATCTGGTGTGGGAAATTGGTTCGGGTTACTTCGGTTGTCGGGACAGCAAAGGGCGCTTTGATGGCGAATTGTTTCGGGAATCGGCTTCGCAGGACGTAGTCAAGATGACCGAAATCAAACTCAGTCAGGGGGCCAAGCCCGGTCATGGTGGTATGTTGCCTGCGGCTAAGGTGACAGCGGAAATTGCTGAAGTCAGAAAGATTCCGGTACACGAGGATTGTATTTCGCCGCGTGGGCACTCGGCGTTTTCGACACCGGTAGAACTGGTGGAGTTTGCGGCCCGTCTGCGAGAGCTGTCCGGTGGCAAGCCGGTGGGTATTAAATTGTGTGTAGGACAAATTCACGAAGTGTTGGCGATCATGAAAGCCATGATCAAAACCGGTATTTATCTGGATTACATCGTGGTGGATGGGGGTGAGGGCGGCACAGGTGCGGCACCCATGGAGTTGTCAGATTATGTGGGTATGCCTCTGACCGAGGGCTTGATTACTGTGCGCAATGCTCTTGTTGGTACCGGATTGCGCAGCAAGGTGCGTCTGGCGGCCAGTGGCAAGGTGTTCTCTGCGGCGGGACTGGCTCGCAATCTGGCGCTGGGGGCCGACTGGTGTAATGCGGCCCGGGCGTTTATGTTTTCCATTGGTTGCATTCAGTCACAGCGCTGTCATCTGGGGACTTGCCCAACCGGCATCGCGACTCAGGATGCCGGTCGTCAGCGGGGTTTGGTGGTGGACGTGCAGGGGGAGCGGGCGGCGCGCTTTCATCGCAAAACGCTCAGCGCTCTTGCGGATATTGTCGGTGCGGCAGGGCTTGAGCATCCGCGGGATTTGCAGCCGCATCATTTGGTGCATCGGCTGGGTGCCACAGACTCTAAAGTGTTTGACCGAATTTACAAATTCCTGCCGGAAAACAGTTTAATCGAAGATGCCTGCGGTACTCATTACGCACACTGGTGGAAGGCCGCCAGCCCGGACAGTTTTGATCCGCAAATTGATCTGGTGGCGGCGCGGGCAACCGCGGTATGCGATCAGGAGAGCGATAACATTTAATGCACCAGGCCCTGGCCTCAAATCGCACCAGAGATTTATGTCATGGGGATGGGGGGAAAGCGTTCGGCCTGAAGAAACCGCAAAAATTTTAACGTGCGAAATGCATCCAGCCAGTGATGAAAATGTCTCTTCTTCCAGGCGGGGTCGGGATTTTTTTGCAGGTGATTAATACACTGTAAAAACTCCAGGCTCTGTAAAGCGTTTTGACTGAGCTCTGGCAGGGTTTGCAGTGCCTGTTCCAGTGGCTGGTTGTGTTCAATCGCGTCTTCAAATGTGTCAATGCAGGTTTTCAGATGATCAAAAATGGCTGGGTCGTAACTCAGTAAGGGTTGTCCGTTTTCAATCTGGTGCTGGATTTTTATCGTTGCCGGTCCCGTGCCAAACGGTACTCGATGAGACAGGCGGGGTTGCAGTGTAATACGGCAGGATACATGTTCTATGGTTCCCAGTTTCGCCAACTTGTTCAGCAGGTAAAAGTCTTCTCCTCCGGAGCGTTTGGGAAATCCCCGTGCCTGACAATAGTGTTTGTGGTTAATCACCAGAATGCTGCCGATGGTGTGATGGGCATAGGGTGAGCCGGCGTGTTTAAGGCCCATCACATAGTGGTGCAAAGTGCGCTCGTAGGCTTCGGTCGCCTGTGCGGTAATGTTGTCGCCACGTTGATGCTCAAAGTTGTAGGTGGCTGCTGCACTTGTGTCCAGTAGCGTTTGCGCAGCATCGAAATAATCTGCAGGTAAGCAGGCGTCAGCGTCGGTGCTGTGGATCCACGGCGAGTGTACCGCGCCATTGGCAATCAGCCGGGCGGCCAAATCACAGCCCAGTTTGCGAGCTAAACCCACGCCCTGTTTTTTCGGAATGGCTGTAGTGTGTCGATCGACACACAGAACACCCCATCGATCGTTGTCGTAGAGTGACAAGGCACCACTGCCGTCTTCACGGCTGCTTTCACTGCGCCAGACATTGGGCAGGCTTTCGGCAACGGATTCCAGCAGGGCAACGTTGGCCGGACAGTCTGCAATGTGATCCGGGCGATTCACCACAAGGATCAACAGTGGACGCTGTTGAGAGAGGGGGCTAGCCAGCAGTTTCTGGAAAAACTCCGGTGATTCGTCGTACGCGGGGATTACCAGGCAGTGATCGTAGCGCAGTTCCTGCGGCCAGCCAGCCAGCTCCGAAAGTTCCGGTTCGGCATGCTGGGACAGGTACTTTTCAACAGCGCTCATCAGAAGGCACTAAACAATTAATGCAAGGCTGCGCGCAGAGGCAGGGCTTTGATGATCTCTGCTTCAATGTTCAGCAGTTCATCCATGCGCTGTTCGATATCGCTTTGAGGAAAGTACTCAGCAGCAAGGTCTACAAACAGACGATTGTGTTTGGCCTCGGATTTGGCAATCGCGCGATAAAAGTCCTGCAGTTTGCCGGCGGGTAGGGCTTCACCCACCAGACCAAAGCGTTCACAGCCACGGGCTTCGATAATGCCGGCGGTCAATAAACGATCAAGAAAGTACAGGTCGCTGCCTTTGCGCATGACCTTCCGGAATTCGTTGACATAGGGGTCTTTTGTATCAGACCCCAGTTGCAGGCCCCGCTCTGTCATGATTTTCACCACTTCGCGAAAGTGGGTCATTTCTTCAATGGAAAGGTCGATCATGGCTTTGACCAGTTTTGTGCGATCCGGATAGTGAGACAGCATTGAAATGGCCATGCCCGAGGCTTTCTTCTCGGCGGCAGCGTGATCAATCAGAAAGGTATCCATATCGGCAATGACGATTTGAGTCCATTCGGCGGGGGTGTCGTAACGCAGTGTGAACATGGGTAAAGCCTGAGTGTTGCTGGGTGTTGGGCAGGCATTATAGCCAGCTCGGCCGGAAAATCAGACAGTTAGTTGTTTGCTCGGGAGGGAAATCACTGTTTTCTCAGGCGCGGGTGACTATAATAGCCAATCGTCAGGGCTGTAAAATGTCCCGCTACCAGGATTACAAATACTTATAAATCGAGGCAGGGGAAGACCCTATTTGCCCGTTTTTTCAGCAATCATTCTTACGGGATGGAAACATGATTATTAAACCCAAAGTTCGTGGTTTTATTTGTACAACGGCTCATCCGGAAGGCTGCGCAGCCCACGTTCAGGAGCAGATTGAATATATCAAGGATCAGGGTGCCATCGCCGATGCACCAAAGAATGTATTGGTGATTGGTTGTTCCAATGGCTATGGTCTGGCTTCACGTATTACCGCGGCTTTTGGCGGTGGTGCCAATACTTTGGGTGTGTGCTTCGAAAAGCCACCGACTGAAAGACGTACAGCTTCTGCGGGTTACTACAATACTGTCGCGTTTGAAAAAGCCGCCAAGGCCGAAGGCCTGTATGCCGAAAGCATCAATGGCGATGCCTTTTCTGACGAGTGCAAGGAAAAAGCCATAGCCCTGCTGAAAGAAAACATGGGTAAGGTGGATCTGATTGTTTACAGTCTGGGTGCTCCACGCCGTCAGGATCCGAAAACCGGTGAGGTTTACACCAGTGTCCTGAAGCCGATTAACGAAGGCTATACCGCAAAAAATCTCAACACCGACACGCTGACCATTACGGACATCACCGTCGAGCCGGCGACCGAAGAAGAAATCGCTTCAACGGTGAAAGTGATGGGTGGCGAAGACTGGGAATTGTGGATTGATGCCCTTAAACAAGCGGACTTGCTGGCCGACAAGTGCAATACCGTTGCCTACACCTATCTGGGCGAAAAGCTGACCTGGCCAATCTACGGTCACGCAACCATTGGTAAAGCCAAGGAAGACCTGGATCGTGCGGCCAAGGCCATCAACGAGCAGCTGGCCTCAGTCAATGGCAAGGCCAATGTATCCGTATTGAAAGCGCTGGTAACTCAGTCCAGCTCTGCGATTCCCATTATGCCGCTGTACATTTCTCTGGTGTACAAGGTGATGAAGGAAGAGGGGACTCACGAAGGTTGTATCGAGCAACTGTACCGCCTGTTCACCGAAGGGCTGTACACAGACTCACCACGACTGGATGACCAGAACCGCTATCGTATGGATAATCTGGAGCTGCGTCCTGAGACTCAGGCTAAAATTGAAGCTCTGTGGCCACAGGTGACAGAGGAAAACCTGTTTGAATTGACCGACTACAAAGGTTATAGCGAGGAGTTCCTGAAGCTGTTTGGCTTTGGTTGGGACGGCATCGATTACGAAGCCGATACCGATCCAATGGTAGAAGCCAACTTCAAATAAGTTGACCCGACAGCGGTCAGCTTGTTTGACAGGATAAAAAACGGCCGGTATTTCCGGCCGTTTTTGTTTGTTTGTCTGTCGATTCTGCCATTTTTCTATTTCGGCTTTCCCTTACTCCCCGGAAGTTGTTAGCCTTGTGTATCTACCGGTTCCCGATGAGTGGGGAGCCCGACGCAGGAATTACTATGGCTGATATACACACCACCCTGGTTCATTTTGATTTGATTTACGATGAGCCTGTTGTTCTGTCCCCGCTGGTTAAACGCATCACGGCCAACAACCCCAGCTCTTTCACGGGGCCGGGCACCAACACTTATCTTGTTGGTACTGATCGTTTTACCGTGATCGATCCTGGTCCGAACGATCAGGCTCACATTGATGCGATTCTCAAGGCCACCGACGGCAAGATTGACCGGATTCTGGCTACGCACGGGCACGAGGACCACTCTCCGGCTGGCAAGCCTCTGGCCGATGCCACCGGGGCTGAGATGATTGGTTTAACCGTCAATTCGGAACTGGAGCACCTGGACACGACATTCACCCCTGAGCGGGATGTTGAGGACGGTGAGGTTATTGATGCCGGCGATTACCAGATCAAGGCGATCTACACGCCCGGACACCTCAAGCGCCATGTCTGCTTTTTGCTGGAACAGGAGCAGATGCTGTTTGCTGGCGATCATATTATGCAGGGTGCCACGGTGGTGATTATTCCACCTCACGGCGGCACCATGTGGGAGTATCTGGAGTCTTTGAAAAAGCTTCAGGGGACCGGTATTCAGCTGTTGGCACCTGCCCACGGCCACTTGTTGTCAAACCCGGACAAGGTGTTTCAGGAACTCTATGATCATCGTTTGACTCGAGAAAACAAAGCCCTGGATGTGCTCAGATCACAAAAGAAAGGCACGGTCGAGGAGCTGGCGCCTCTGGTCTATCCGGAGGTGGAAGGAGACTTGATCAAGGGAACCCATATTGCCCTTTGGTCACACCTGCAAAAACTGGTGCATGACGGGAAAGCCAAGAAACACCACGAAAAACACTGGATTATGGGCGAGGAAATCTGGGAAATCCTTGAATAGTCACCTCGCACCGACCCGATCCCGCTTAGAGGAGTTTAGTTATGGAATACCGCCCACTGGGTAAAACCGATCTTAAAGTCAGTGCCATTGCGTTGGGCACCATGACCTGGGGACAGCAAAACAGTGAAGCTGACGCGTTTGAGCAGATGGATTACGCGCTGGAGCGGGGGATCAATCTTATTGATACGGCGGAGATGTACCCGGTGCCGCCTCGTCCCGAGACCCAGGGGTTGACGGAAACCTACATTGGCAACTGGATTGCCAGTCGTGGTACGCGCGATAAGATTGTTCTGGCCACCAAGGCCGCTGGCCGGGGAGACAACAATCCGGGGGTGAAGCATTTGCGCGGAGGCCCGCGTCTGAACAAGGAGCATATCCATCAGGCGATTGAATCATCCCTGCAGCGTCTACAAACCGATTATATCGATCTCTATCAATTGCATTGGCCCGAACGGAATACCAATTTCTTTGGCCGTATGGACTATCGCCATGACACCGACGACGGCGTGGAGATCCGGGAAACCCTGGAAGCCCTGGCAGAACTGGTGCAGCAAGGCAAAATTCGCCATGTAGGCCTGTCCAATGAGACTGCCTGGGGGGCTATGCATTACGCGTCATTGGCTAAGGAGTTTGATCTGCCGCGACCGGTTTCCATTCAGAATCCTTACAGTCTGGTGAACCGCACCTACGAGATTGGCCTGGCCGAGGTGTCCATGCGTGAGCAGATGGGGTTGCTGGCCTACTCGCCAATGGCTTTTGGTGTCCTGAGCGGCAAGTACATGAATGGTCAGCGGCCGGAAGGTGCCCGCATTACCCTGTTTGACCGTTTCACCCGATACACCAGTGCGCGTACCGACGCTGCGGTGGAGGAGTATGTAGGGCTGGCTCGGAAGTATGGTCTCGATCCCGCTCAAATGTCGCTGGCTTATGTTACCGGTCGTGAGTTTGTCACCAGTAATATCATTGGTGCGACCACCATGGAGCAGTTGAAGTCCAACATCGACAGTTGCGATATGGTGTTGAGCGACGAGTTGCTGAAAGACATAGAGCGAGTGCATAGTCACAATCCTAACCCGGCTCCCTGAGTGCCGGACAGGCGATCCATTGGAGACTGAGATCACTGTCTATACTGATAGGCATCAATCACCAACCGTGAGGATGACGATATTATGGATACCAGTTTGCACTCAATGAACAGCTTGTTTCAACAGCTTGGACTGCCCCACGATGACGAGGATATCGAAACCTTCATAACCCGTCACCGACTGGATCAGGGGCAGATGTTGTCAGAAGCTACGTTCTGGAGTCCCAATCAGGCTCGGTTTTTAAAAGAAGCCGTTGAAGAAGATGCGGATTGGGCCGAAGTTGTGGATCAGCTGGATGCCCGTTTGCGCCACTGACTCGGTCAGTGCCGCTGAATAGCCGGTCGTTGAGCGGCTTCAGGTCTCCGCCGGGCTGGATTAGACAGATCTCCCCGCCTTTTCAGACAGGTTTTTGCTCTGAAAAGGGTCTTTCAGGGCGCTAACCCCATAAAAATAAAAGAAAATGATCGGGGAACTTGTGTCGGGGTAAGGGCGTCAGTAACATTACGCTTTTGCTTTACCCTGACGGAGATAGTGCATGTTTCAAGGCAGTATGGTTGCCCTGGTTACCCCAATGATGGCAGATGGTCAGCTGGACTGGGAAGGCCTCCATAAATTGGTAGATTTTCACCTTGAAAAGGGCACGCACGCGATTGTCGCAGTGGGTACCACCGGTGAATCCGCCACTCTGGATGTGGATGAGCATTTGCAGGTCATCAAAAAGGTTGTTGATCAGGTCAATGGCCGTATCCCTGTGATTGCCGGTACCGGCGCCAACTCCACAAGCGAGGCGATTGAGCTAACCCAGTCGGCCAAAGATGCCGGTGCAGACGCCTGCTTGTCTGTAACCCCTTATTACAACAAGCCGACTCAGGAAGGTTTGTTCCTGCACCATCAGGCCATTGCCAAAGCCGTGGCTCTGCCGCAGATGCTCTACAATGTTCCCGGCCGTACCGGTGTGGACATGACGCCCGAAACCATTGCGCGCCTGTCGGCAGTAGACAATATCTTCGGTGTCAAAGAAGCCACTGGCGAGATGGATCGTGTTGAGTGGCTGATGGCCAATACTCCGGATGACTTTATCATTGTCTCAGGGGATGACCCGACCGCCGTAGAGTTGATGCTGTTGGGCGGTAAAGGCAACATCAGTGTTACCGCTAACGTTGCGCCTGCCGAAATAGCCCGTATGTGTGAACTGGCTATTGCCGGCAAGGCCGATGAGGCTCGCGCACTAAATCAAAAACTGGTGCCGGTGCATAACGCCATGTTTGTTGAGTCCAACCCGATTCCTGTGAAGTGGGCCGTGGCCGAGATGGGACTGACTCAGGCGGGCTTGCGTTTGCCTCTGACGCCTCTGTCAGAAATCTACCACCAGCAGGTACGTGACGCGTTAAAAGGTGCGGGGTTGCTCTAGGCTCCCGCAGCGGTAATTTTTCTAGCTCCATTGACTCTGAAGCTACCGGACTCTGGAAGTCGTTGGATTTCCGAAGCTTCACAGAAAACAAAAGATGAAAAAATAATGATGAATCGTTTTATTGTTCGCGCAGCGGTGTTGGCTGTGGTTGGGGGAATAACAGGTTGTAGTTCTCTGTTTGGGCCGGAAGGTTATTTTCGCGATCGTGGCGATGATTATCTGAATGCCGATGTCATCGATCCGATGGCCTTGCCGCCGGGGGTCTCCGAACAGAGAGTTCAGCAGCTGTATATGATCCCGACGATCCAGAACAGTGAGGTGGACTTCAGCGGAGAATTTGAAGTTCCGCGTCCCCAATCCCTGTCGGATAACGCCTTTGCGGACAAAGTAAAGATTCAGAAACTGGCCGATCGCCGCTGGATTTTGGTCAGTGCGCCTCCGGCACAGGTTTGGCCACAAGTACGCGGTTTCCTGTCACGAAATAGCCTTGAAGTCGTATACACCGATGCCACCAGTGGTGTTATTGAAACCGGCTGGTTGCGCTTTAAAGGTGACGACGACACCAAGGACAAATACCGACTGCAAATTGAGCAGGGAGTCCAGCCGGACAGCACTGAAATTCACGTGCTGCACATGAGTGTGGACAAAGATATTCCTGGCAGCGGGCAGGTCAACTGGCCTACTCAGTCTGTGAATCAGGAACGTGAAACCTGGATGATGGATGAGCTGGCTGCGACCATTGCCAGTGACACCGGCAGTGGCCAGGCAGCGTCTTTGCTGGCTCAGACAATTGGTCTTAGTGACAAGGTGAGCCTGGATTCCCGCGATGGTGAGCCCTTGCTGCAGCTGTCCCTGGCTTATAATCGTGCCTGGGCTACTGTCAGTCACGCAGTTCAGGAAGAAGGCTTCACCCTGTGGGAAAGCGACGACGCTGTTGGTGTCTTCTACGTGAACTTCGATCCGACTTTTGAAAAAAATGAAGATGAGCCCGGTTTCTTCAGTGGCATGTTCGGCGGTGATGACGTTCAGCAATCTTCCCCTTACAGCTTAAGTGAAGTGCTGGCTCATCTGCAGCTGGAAAATACAGCGGAAAACCGCAAGATTTTCAACAGTATCAGCAGCACCGCCGCTGAGCCGCTGAAAGATGTGCCAGGTTATCTGGTGGTAGTGCGTGGTCAGGGTGAGGATGTTCAGGTTCGCATCCGCGACGGCTATGCCCGCAAGCTGCCGGTACGTGACGCCAAGAAACTGCTGAATGTTATTCGCCACAACCTGATTTAACCGGAATGGCTGTCATGAGGTTTGCGTCGCTGGGCAGTGGCAGCCGCGGTAACGGGACCCTGGTGTCCTGGAAAGATCAGTTATTACTGGTTGATTGCGGCTTCACCATCAAAGAGGTGGAGCGTCGAGTCGAGCGTCTGGGGCGCCGTGTGACCGAGATTACGGCTGTGCTGGTGACTCATGAACACGCCGATCATCTTAAAGGCGTCCCCCCTCTGGCGCGCAAATATAATCTTCCTGTCTACATGACCCCGGGCACATACCGTAGCCGGGATCTCGGCAAACTCCCTTTCCTGCATCTTATCGAAGGCTATCAGCCATTCCAGCTGGACGATCTTGAGGTGCTGCCGGTTGCGGTTCCTCACGATGCGCGGGAACCGGCCCAGTTCGTGTTTAAGGCAGCGGGCAAGCGATTGGGGATCCTCACAGATCTGGGGAATATCAGTGCACACGTTGAAAATCACTTTTACGACTGTGACGCCCTGTTGCTGGAAGCGAACCATGATCCACAAATGCTGGCCTCCGGCCCTTATCCTCCCTCTTTAAAGCAGCGGGTGGGTGGCCCCTGGGGGCATTTGAGCAATCAGCAGGCGGCAGGGTTTCTGGCGCGAGTTAATGGTGAGCGCCTGCGACATCTTGTGGTGGGCCACATCAGTCAGAAGAATAATTCCCTTGAATTGGCGAAGCGTGTGCTGGCGGAAGTCACTGCACAGATTCCTGCTGTTGAATACGCCTGTCAGGACGAAGGCTTTGATTGGATCAGCGTATAGAACCGAATGATTATTCTCTGAATTACCTTTCTAAGGCTCCTGAAAAAGCCCCGTTTTAGGGCGATTTTAGGGTTTAGTTGGTACACACTTTCCAAATTCTGCCGTTGCAACCTGTCATACCTGACATGCTTTGTCCACACCTGTAAATCTTTTTTAACAGTCCTGTATCGTTTGTCTTGAAATTTCCTGAAGTCCTTTTAAAAAATATATAACTTATTGAAAGCTAAAGAAAAACCGGTCGATGATCATTAACTGGCCACTTTGTTCACATGGCTGTAATAATGGGGCGTAGGGCAAGGTGTGCAAAGCTCATTCACAGAGTTATCCACAGCAATGGTGGATAAGTGGGCCTGTTTTTCTGGTTTTTGCAGTCAGTGCGTGGCGATAGGGCTTGGTTGGTGCCATCATTGTGCGAATGGTTTGAATTGTTCAGACAGGCTCCAGATACGAATAATCAGAATGACGGTACTCTGCTGAAGTCGTTAGGCCTTTTCTGGAGGTATTTTAAGCAGGCCAGAATGGCATGACTGATCGGTAAAGAGCCATTAGCCAATTTCTCAGGCCAGCCTGTCTTTATTGATATTCCTATTTGTGGTTTGATTGGGTGACAGAAGATAAGCTTGGGCATAAGGAGCAATAATGATCGTGGAAGATGAACGTCGCAAGTTTGACCGGAAGCCAGCGTCAATCAGAGTGGAAATGACTCACCCAGCTTTTGGAACCATTGTGGGGTTTGCCCGGGATGTCTCGGATGGCGGCGCCTCGGTACTTATCGAGAACCATCAGATTCCCCCGGTTGGAACCGTTGTCGACGTGCGTTTCAAGAAAATGGTGGGGCCCATCAATGATGAGCCCGTCAAAATGCAGATCATGCACCACCATCGCAAGACGGCGGGGCTTATGTTTGTTCCAGACCCCCGTTAAGACTTTATTCAGCCCGTTTGCGTAACACTGTACCTGGACTGCCGGTAAGCCCGAAAGACGGATGAGCTTAGCGGCATTGCTCGGGCAGATGCAGGGAGACAGAGCTGATTTCCTTCAACTGTTGAAGATCCTGACACACCAGATTGGGGTTGTTTTCCAGATTGACCTCTTTCAGTCGTGGCAGGTTCAACAATTCCGGCACTTGAGTTAAGAGGTTGTCGTTCACTTTCAGTACCTCGATTTTGGACAGGTACTGAAGCGGTTTGAGGCTGGTTAGGCCATTGTTTTCCAGATTGATTTGTTTCAAGCCCTGGAATGACTCAATACCCTTTAGACTGCTTAACCCGGCGTGACTGCAAATTAATTGAGTAACTTGTTCAAAAGAAGTGAAGTTGCCGTCTTTAATGATTTGATCGAGGCACTGCTTGAGGCGAGGGTCTTCGGTATCGAAATCGGTCAACAGCGTCGGAGGGGTATGAACAACGGTTTCATTGAGTGTCATTTGATATTGGTTGCAGGCGCTCAAAGCTACTACCACCAGGGTTGCAGGCAACAGACGGACAGTCCGTAGCAGGGTGGTGAAGCGGCCGGTATGCAGGGGAAAATTCATCGGTGGTCTCATGCAATGTGTCAGTTATATTTTCGTTGCGTGGCGATTGTATCAAGTCGTTGTCGGAAAAGCGTGGATGAATTCGCAGGCGGTTTTGAAAAGACTGGTAGAATTGCGCGGCATTTTAGAGGTTTGAGCAAAGGCTGCGTTTCAACCAGATGATTGGACGGCTGTTTATGTATCATTCTGATTTATCGTATTAACAATAGAAAAAACCATTAATTAAGGAGAAAAACATGTCGCGGATACTGATTGCGCTGTTTACGGTTCTGGCTGTGGGCTGTATGTCTACAGATCCATACACAGGTGAGCAGAAAACCAGCAATACGGCGAAAGGTGCAGGTGCGGGTGCGGTAGTAGGTGCAATTATTGGCGCAGCGACCTCAAGTAAGGACGATCGCGGCAAGGGTGCATTGACCGGCGCAGTTGCCGGCGGTGCCATCGGTGGCGGTGTCGGTTTTTATATGGACAAACAAGAGGCTCAACTTCGCAGTCAATTGCAGGGCACGGGGGTTCAGGTGCGTCGTGAGGGCGATACCATCCGTCTGGTGATGCCAGGTAATATCACGTTTGATTCCGGGCAGAGTGCCATTCGCAGTAATTTCTACCCTACGTTGAACTCTGTGGCTGTGGTACTGGCTGAATTTGATCGCACGGCGATTCGCATTACGGGTCACACCGACTCCACAGGTGGTGCTGATCTGAACCAGCGTCTGAGTGAAGCTCGCGCTGACAGCGTCAGACAGTATCTGGTGTCTCAGAAAGTCGCGTCTGGTCGGGTTCAGACTGCAGGCTATGGCCCGCGTTATCCCATTGCCAGCAACGATACGGCGCAAGGGCGTGAAGCCAACCGTCGCGTAGAGCTGGAGTTATTGCCTCTGGATCGCTGATTCAGCGGTGAAATAAAGCTGTCAATCAAGGACAGCAATCTTCCTTTGCGGTCGGAGTGTGTGTTCGGGCATTGCCCGGCCGCAAAGGGCAGGTTAAGCTAGCGCGCATTCAAATTGACCGCTGGTAGTGAACTGGATGAACAATCTGATGAAAACCTGGACGAAAAGGCTCTCGCTGTCCTGCGGTGCAGCATTGTTTATGCTTATGTCCACGCAGGTCTTCTCTGTTCAATCCCATTCCCCGTCTTCCTCTTCAGCAGAAAAAAAGACCACCAGAGCACTGGCCGAGCAAGTCGATGCTGTGGCACTGGTTACCATTACACACGTCAGTAGCCTGGTGAATCGCGGGATGAGCATGCCCGGATTGTTGTCAGTGGAAGCCTTTTCATACCAGCTGGAAATTGAGCGTCTTTGGAAGGGGGATATCCCCGTGGATGCTGAGCTGAAAATCAGCCTGAAGAATTGCTCCCGGCCCTTGCAAAAAGGCGAAAGCTATTTGGTGTTCGGCGATATGACGACCATCCAGTCTGCCTCCCTGACCTCTCTGGAAGAGTCTGCCCCTCTGGATCCAACCGCCTCCCGGACGTCTCTTGAATGGGTGGCCAAGAGCTGCGAGCAGGTTATTCCCAAACTTCAGGCCAGGCAGGATATTGTGAAATTGGATCGGCTTTATCCCTCCCGGTTGGCCCGGCATTCTTCGCCTTAATCACCATGTCTGATTTAACTTCTCCCCAGGCGATCATCTGCTTGGCAGACGAGTACCGGACAGATGCATTGTCCTTGGCTTTGCGTTTGGGCTTGCCGGCAGAGTTGGTTTGTCACTCCAGTTCCAACAAAGATCTTCCTGAGAAGATGAAGTCGCTGGAAGGATTTGTGTTATTGCTCGGAGAAGAAGGGGTGTCACTACAACCTCTGGGGAAAAAAGCCCCCGGACCTACCCGTGTTGACTTCGAAGGTGGCGCGGTTGCGCATCGGCGAAAGTTTGGCGGTGGTTCCGGGCAGATGATTGCCAAGGCGGTGGGTATAAAGGCCAGTCGGCCGTTAAAAGTGCTTGATGCTACTGCAGGACTGGGTAAAGATGCGTTTGTGCTTGCCTGCCTCGGTTGTGAAATGATGTTGTACGAACGCAACCCGGTGGTGTCGGAACTGCTGGCTGATGGTTTGCGGCGTGCCAACCAGTCACTGGATCCTGAGTTGCAGTCTATCGCGCAGCGAATGTCCCTGTCTGCCGGGGACAGTTTGCAGCAGCTGGCTGACTCTGAAAGGGTGGGTGTGGTGTATCTTGATCCGATGTTTCCTGACCGCAGCAAGTCCGCCAGTGTAAAAAAAGATATGGCAGCGTTTCATCAGGTGGTTGGTAAAGATGAAGATGCTGATCAACTTTTGCCATTGGCAAAATCGGTCGCTGAGTACAGAGTGGTGGTCAAGCGGCCGCGCAAGGCGCCTTTTTTGAATGACGAGTCGCCAACTTATCAGCTGTCAGGAAAAACCAGCCGCTACGATATTTACGTGAATCGCAAACTGCCCGATTGATGTCGGCTCAGTCGCTGAAGAACTTAACCAGCCGGCTGATCATCATCCTGACTTGCGCCATCATGGCGATCAAAAAACCGAACCCGCCAATAAACAGACCGGCGAGCAAGACCACTTCTTGCAAAGCCGATGCTGTCATTGCTGCAGCACTGGCATAGATCAGCATCCCGCCGAAGAAAAACAACATGGCGCCCAGCTTAAATTGCTTGAAGCTTTGAGCCAGTGGGGCCGAGTAGTGTTGTTTCAGGCGTTGTAGCCAGGTGGGATTGTTGGACATTACCATTTGCGAAAGAGTTTGATGACGCCGCTGGCGGTCAGTACGGGTTGGTCGTCAACAAGCAAGCGGCAACGGGTAAAAGCAATGTTTTTCCCCTGTCGGGTGATTTCAGTTTCGCCAATGATTAAATCACCTTCTCTGGACGGGCCGATAAAATCACTGTTGCAATTGACGGTGACCACCGTCTCCATCTCTTCCGTAAATGCCGCCATGCACAGGCAATAATCGGCAAAACTCATCAGAATACCGCCATGGGTACTGCCAGACATGTTGCAATGATGGGGCTGGACACGAAAAGCGGTGTAGCAAATACCCTCTTCTCGGTAGTAGAAAAAAGGGCCGACAAAGTCTTCAGCGGGGTCACCGGGATAATGTTGAAAATGTTCCGGTATGCCATAGTCTTTCGGGTTAAAAGAACCCTTGGAGGTCTTTGAGGACATCAGTTTTTATTCCAGCGTTGTGCAGCGTCAGTGTCGGAGCTTCGGGCATCAACCCAGCGTGACCCCTGATCGGTTTGTTCTCGTTTCCAGAACGGCGCCCGGGTTTTGAGAAAGTCCATAATGAATTCGCAAGCCGCGAAGGCATCGCCCCTGTGTGCGCTGGAAACGCCGACAAAAACGATCTGGTCACTGGGGTGCAATTCGCCCACGCGGTGAATGATCCGAACGGCTTGCAGTTGCCAGCGTTCTTTGGCTTGATTGACGATGTTTGCCAATACCTTTTCGGTCATGCCGGCGTAGTGTTCAAGAAACAGGGACTTTACATTGTCTCCGTCGTTAAAGTCCCGCATCAGGCCTACAAAAGTGACGATTGCGCCTATGCCGGGGCCGTCCTGACGCAGGGTTTCGTACTCGTGTTGCAGGTCAAAATCCTGTTCCTGGACAAGGATCATATTCGTCTCCTTAGCCGCCGGTAACCGGGGGAAAAAAGGCCACTTCCTCGGAGCCGCTCAGTGGCGTTTCCCAGTCGACTACCTGTTGCTCTACGGCCACAAAAAGCCCTGTGCTGTGCAAGGCTTTTTGCCAGTTGTCACCGCGCTGGCACAAGTGGTCTCTCAGTTCTCCCACGGTGGCAATACCATCGGGTAGGGGAAGGGTTTCTTCGTGGCAGTTGAGATCTTCCCGCAGGCGGGCGAAAAAAAGTAATTTAAGCATGGAGTTCACCTCTGACGTCTTCAGTCGATCACCGGGGCAGTGCATTAGTCCTGTGCCTGCCAGTGACCGGATTTACCACCTTGTTTTTCCAACAGGCGAACATTGCCAATAATCATCCCCTTGTCGACAGCTTTACACATGTCGTACAGGGTCAGGGCGGCGACGGAAGCGGCAGTCAGGGCTTCCATTTCGACACCGGTCTGGCCGCGCAGTTTACAGGTGCTTTCGATGCGCACCTGATTGAGTTCGGGTAAAGCTTCCAGCTCCACCTTGATGGAGGTCAGCATTAGCGGGTGGCACAGGGGAATCAGGTCCGAGCACTTCTTGGCGGCCTGGATCCCTGCGATACGTGCCACGGCGAATACATCGCCTTTTTTGTGACCGCCATCGACAATGAGCTGCAGGGTTTCCGGAGTCATGGTGACAAAGGCTTCAGCCGTGGCCTGACGCTGACTGTCGTCTTTCTGGCCAACATCGACCATGTGCGCGTGGCCCTGGCTGTCCAAATGGGTGAGTTTGCTCATAGATTCTCGCAGAAATAGGTAAGACGGACGTGCCGTATGATCGAGGCTCTCAATCTTAATTGTGTGGCGATATATGATACATCAACTGGCTGAAGATGCCCTCCCGTGCTGGTTGAGAGGGCAAAGTTGCCTTAGCAGAGCGGCTAAGGACAGAAAGGGCACCGCAGGGTGTGCGGCGCACAGGGCTTATTTGGCGTCGAAAACCAATTCTGCAGTGACAGGAACAGCCAGACTGATGGACGGCAGACCCGCCAGTTGTTTCAGTTCGTTCACGCCTTCAACCAGCTTGAAATCCGCAGCGTTGAGGATCACGGGCTGCTGGGTGGCGACTTGCAGTTTGCCATCGGTCAGGGCGGTTACCTTAACGGTAGCGGGTACTGTGTGGCTTTGGCCGTGCAGGCTAAGAGTCAGAGACAGGTCCTGAGCCAGGGTTTCGCCGGGTTTCAGGGCTTTCACTTCCGAGGTGTCTACGGTGCCAGTCAGTTCGGCTTTAGGGAAAGCGCCGGCGTTGGACAGCACCTTCAGCAGACGTTCATCGCGAATTTGAATCTTGGTGTCAACGCTGGACAGATCAATGCTCAGAGCTACTTCGCCACTGTCTGACAGGGTGCCAGAGATGCTTTTGAAGGTGTGTATTTCAGCGACAGTGGATTTCTTGACAGAGATGAAGTTCAGCTGCGATTGCTCATTATTCAGGGACCAGTCAGCGTGGCCAACGCAGGAGAAAGCCAATAGGGACGAGGCAACCAGTGCGGTTTTCAGGGTGCTGGCGGTGCGGGTAACTTGTGGTAAAAATGTCATAGTGTCCTTCCTGTCTCGTTCAGATAATGGCTTACGCAATGTAAGTTGTCATGGATTGGTAATATAAACCAAGCGTGCTGCTGTGTGAATGAAGCTAAGACACCGGTTTGTTACGTTTTGTTTAGCTGATGGGAGTGTCTCTTTTCTCTTGGCGAGTCAGGTACAGCAGAAATATTGCGATACCCAGGCCGCTGGAGCCCAGCAACATGGCCATGATCATGATCTGGTAGCGCACGGCAATCAGTGGTGATACACCGGACAGGATCTGGCCAGTCATCATGCCTGGCAGAGCGACCAGGCCTACCGCCAGCAGACTGTTAATCTGAGGGATCATGGCGGTATTAAATGCGGCAAGACGAGCCTGGTCGGCGGATTGATCTTGCAGGGTCTCTGTATGATAACGTTCGGCACAGAGGCTGATGGCGTTCATGGTGCTGGCGAAATACATGCCGGCCAGAGGTATCAGGACATTGGGCTCGTACCAGTGCTCAACTCCCAGCACCATTTTTAAAGAGAGAAACAGATGCAGGACCACTGACACCAGCAGTGCCACTGCTGCAGCCGGGAGATAGCCCGGAAGCCCTTTGACGGGGCGGATCGAAATCCAGGCAGCGGCAGAGAGCATGACCGAGATCACGCCCAGACTGATCCATGGGGATGGATTGCTAAACAGAAATACCAGCAGATAGCCCACACCAATCAGTTGAATGACCATGCGGGCGCTGGACACCAGCACGTCTTTCGGGCTGCTGTGCCACAACAGATAGAGGCCGCAGACTGCGGCGACGGGGGGCAAACACCACAGCAGATTCCACCAGCTGATTGTCGTCATAATCATTCCGATTGCGTTTAGTTTGAAAAGCGGTCTATACGGCCGGGTTTTTACTGATAAAATGGCGCTAGTCTGACACCATGTTCAGCCATGTACAGATAGTTCAGCAGTATCGCTCAGGAACACAACCTGAGAAAGGCCCGTCAGTCCCATCAGGGTTCAGCAGTATCAGTAAACACCCCAGAAAGACCCAGGAAAGACCCATGAGTTCTTTGCAAGATCAATTAATGAAAGCAGGTTTAGTGGATGCCAAGAAGGCCAAGCAAACTCAGAAAGATAAGCGTAAGGCGGCGAAGATCCAGCATAAGTCCAAAACGGCAGCTGTGGACGAGACCAAGTTACAGGCTCAAAAAGCTAAAGAAGAAAAGGTAGCCCGCGATCGCGAGTTGAACGCACAGCGCAAGGCTGAGGCGGATCGCAAAGCCATTGCGGCTCAGATCAAACAGTTGATCACGCTCAACGCTCAATCCAAGGGCGGTGGTGATATTGCCTATAACTTCACCGATGGAAAACAGATCAAGAAAATCTATGTATCGGAATCGGTACAGGATTTATTGATCCGCGGTCGCCTGATCATTGTTAAGCTGGGTGAGGGGTACGAGCTGGTGCCTTTTCCGGTGGCGGAAAAGATTGCCGAGCGAGACGAGTCTGTGGTGATTGCGTTAAGTACTGCTCAGGATGCCCAGACAGAAGAAGACGATCCTTATGCAGACTATCAAATCCCTGATGATTTGATGTGGTAGCGTCAAAAAGACGCCCACTGTTGTAAAGGTTCTATGATTCGGTTGCGGTAGCTCGCATAGTCCAGTCCCTGGCAATCCAGTGTGGGTTGCCACTCTTCCAGTTCAGCGATATTCACCAGTTGCAGGTATTTCTCGTCACAGAATGTGTTAATGGCATTCAGGTGACGGGCAGATGGAATTAGCCGCTTGGGTTGCAGTCCCACAGCAGGGCGCCCGCTGCTGATGACTTTGCTCAGCATGGTGAGGCTGTCGGTCGTACAGAAAGTCCTCTCGCTGCAGCCCAGTATCGGGGTAATGTCTTCTTCGCCTGTCAGGCTGTAAAAGCACGTGCGAGCGACATGCACCACATCCAGATGTTTCAACAGAAAGTCTTCTGCGGTTGCCCCGGTACGCGGAGAGGTAATGAGCAGCCATTGGATGCCGTGTTGTTCGGCCAGATGGTTGAGGCCGTTGGCGAGCTGACGCCAATCGTTTTCACAGTATCGGTAGCCACTGCCTTCTCCACCAATAAAGCAGCTCCAGTAACGACCATTGCCCAGGCGCTGCTTCAGGTGATTGCCTTCATGATTGCAACGTTCCGGTGAAATTGTGGTTGGAGCTATGACTGTGGCAATGGCGTTTCGATGACTTCCCCCTTTCAGGGAAAGGTGTGCCGTGGTGTGCCTTGGGTTAATGCCGCACAGAGAACCGATAAGAATGTTGCGGCAATGCAGCTGTTTTGTCAGTGCGACATTGAGGGGGGCAATCTCTGCTCCGAAAGAAATCACCAGATCCGTATGTGTTGGTGTGTACTCCAGTTCGTAAGCTTTCAGCACGGCGCCGTAAGCCAGAGGGAGGTGTGACTGACACAGTTGTCGCAGCAGAGTGCGTGATGCAGGCCACTGAATCTCGGCGGCACATTCCTGAATGTCTGCCTGATGCTGGCTGGCAATCATATCGGCCAACCCTCTGGATTGATTCAGGTGTTCGGGGACAGAGTCGTGGAGTATGGTGATGCGTAACGGTGAGATTGTCATGGTCGTGACTCATTTGCTGGTGCGGTGTTGCTAACGCTGACGAATGAGCGGCTGGCAATGCTGGTTGAACCTGAAGTCTCTGACAAAAAACTCAGAATTTCTTGTGGCAGAAGCAGTCTATTTCTTTGGTGCTAACGTTTTGTGTCAGTTAGGTGTCAGTTGTGTGTCAGGAGCGTTGGGCTGGCCGACTACCCTTTAATCCAGAGGTTGGGAGTGTCGGGAGGGGGGGGTAAAAAAGGGAGCCGAGGCTCCCGAAAGTTCAGCTCGGATGAGCGCTTAAGAAACTTGCCAGGCTGGCTGCTTGCTGTGGAATTTTTGGTTGTCACGGGCAAGGGATTGCAGCAGAGGTGATAGAGTAAAGCCATCGCCCAGGCGATCCCGATGTTTTTCCAGCCCTTGCACAACCGTGGTCAGGCCAATACGGTCGGCCCAGAGCATTGGGCCTCCGGTCGCTCTGGGCCAGCCGTAGCCATGAATCCAGACCAGATCGATGTCGGATGCCCGTTGCGCCATCTTTTCTTCGAGTATGAGTGCGCCTTCGTTAATCATCGGATACAGCAGCCGTTCTACAATCTCTTCGCTATCGATATCGCGAGGCAGCTGGCCGCGGGCCGCCATAAATTCATTGATTATGGTTTCAGTCTCCGGAGAGGGTGTGGCTTTACGGTTGTCGTCGTAATCGTAATAACCCTTCCCGGTTTTTTGTCCCCTTCGGCCCCGCTCACAAAGAATGTCGCGAATGGTTTCGCTGCGGGAAGTTTCCTTGTTCCAGCCCAGGTCCAGCCCTGCCAGATCTCCCATTTGGAAGGGGCCCATGGGCATGCCAAAACTGGTCAGTGCTTTATCAATGTCCCAGGGTTTGGCGCCTTCCAACAGCAGGCTTTGTGCTTGCCGTTGGCGCGGGGCAAGCATGCGGTTGCCAATAAAACCGAAGCAGACACCCGCCACAACCGCTACCTTGTTGATGCGTTGAGCCAGTGCCATGCAGGTGGCAAGAACATCCTTGGCGGTTTGGGCGCCGCGAACAATTTCCAGCAGTTTCATGATGTTGGCCGGCGAAAAGAAATGCAGCCCCAGCACCGATTCGGGGCGGGAAGTTTCTGCGGCCATCTCGTCAATGTTGAGGTAGCTGGTGTTGGAGGCAAGGATGGCACTGGGCTTGGCGATTTGATCAAGTTGTCGAAACACTGACTTTTTGACTTCCATGTTTTCAAACACGGCTTCAATGATCAGGTCGCAATCTGCCAGTTGTTCGTAATCGAGTGTCGGATTGAGATGGCTAAGGGCTTCGCTGGTCGCGGCTTCAGTCAGCTTTCCTTTCTGGACGCTGCGGGAATAATTCTTTTTGATGATTTCGGTGCCGCGACTCAGGGCGGATTGCTCGCGCTCAACCAGAACCACATCGAGTCCCGCATTGAGGAAGTTCATGGCGATGCCGCCGCCCATGGTGCCGGCACCCAGTATCCCGACGGTTTTGATTTCTCTTAAGGCAGTGTCTTCGGCTATATCGTCAATTTTGCGGGCGTGAGCAAGTGCTTTGGTCAGGTGTGCCTCGATGGCGTCGGCAGTGTTTGCAGTATTTTGGGGTTGAGTCATCAGATTTCCTATCGTGTTGTTTTTTCAGAGATTTTGATTTTTTGGCTCTTTTTATTTTGCATACCCAATATTCTATTTATTGTTTTGGCTTGGTGTTTTATTGGTTTTATGTGTGTTTATATCTCTTATTGCCTGTTTTTGTAAACCATAGTAAGGTGTTTTTGATCGTACTCAATATACTAATAATGATGAGGGAGATGGTTTATGGCTGAGTCGTCAGTGTCGGCAACCAGTGTCGACAACGGGGTGGATGCGGAAGATTGCGGAGGGTCGGCCGAGGTTAAATTGGCGGCAGCCATTGGCGAGGGTTGGCCGGCGGTTTCTTTGGATGCGTGCCAAGAGCAGTTGTGTGCCGCTGGCGAGCGCTTCGAAATGGAGATTCAAAATATACGCGGCGTCTCCCTGCGTGTGTGGAAGAATGTTCCGGATAGTCTGGCGGCTCTGGCTGAGATTGGGCGCGAGCACGGGGACCGGTTGTTTACCATCTATGAGGATGAGCGCGTCACTTATGAAGCCTGGTATCGGGCGGTGGCGCAGTTGGCGCACAAGCTGGATGTGGCAGGTGTAAAGCGGGGTGATCGCGTCGCGTTGGCGATGGGGAATTTGCCGGAGTGGCCGGTGGTGTTTTTCGCTGCAGCAAGCCTTGGTGCGATTGTGGTGCCGTTGAATGCCTGGTGGATGCCTGCGGAATTAACTTATGCCTTATCCGACAGTGGTGCCAGTGTGCTGGTGTGTGATAGCGAACGCTTTCAGCGGTTGAAAGATGTGTGTGCCGATTTGCCAGAATTGCAGTCTGTCGTTGTAAGTCGGTGGCAGGAGGAGTTGCCCGAGGGTGTTTTGCGTCTGGAGGATTGGATTGGCAGTCCGGCGGATTATCACTCTCTGCCAGTGTTGTCGCTACCCTCTGTAGACCTGTGTCCGGAGGATGAGGCTACCATCTTTTATACCAGTGGAACCACCGGTAAGCCGAAAGGTGCGGTGGGGACTCATCGCAATTGCCTGACCAATATTCTTTCCGGCGCCTATTCTACTGCCCGAGCGGCAGTGCGTCGTGGTGAGGAGGTTCCAGAGCCTGAGCCCAAGGTGTCGCTGGTGGTGATACCGCTGTTTCATGTGACGGCCTGTAATGCCGCGATGATGGGGACCATTTTTTATGGGCATACCATGATCTTCATGCCGGGCTGGGATCCGGTGAAAGCGTTTGGGATTATCGAGCGTGAAAAAGTGAATTCTACTGGCGGGGTGCCGACCATTGCCTGGCAGTTGCTTGAGCATCCGGAACGTCACAAGTTTGATCTCAGCAGTATTGAGGCTGTCTCCTACGGGGGCGCGCCGGCGGCTCCGGATCTGGTGCTGCGCATACACGAAGAGTTTGGTGCTCTGCCGGCAACCGGTTGGGGAATGACAGAAACCTCTGCCACCGTGACCTTGTTGTCGTCTGAAGAGTATCTCAATCGCCCCTCCAGCTGTGGTCCGGCTGTGCCGGTAGCAGACATCAAAATTATGGATCTCGAAGGCGTTAATGAAATGCCTTTGGGCGAAGTAGGAGAGTTGTGGGCGAAAGGGCCGCAGGTTGTAAAGGAGTACTGGGGCAATCCTGAAGAGTCCCGCAAGACATTTGTGGATGGCTGGGTGCGCACCGGTGATCTTGCGAAGCTGGATGAGGAGGGGTTTTGTTACATCGTTGGACGAGCCAAGGAGTTGGTTATTCGGGGAGGGGAAAACATTTATCCGTCAGAGGTGGAGAATGTGCTCTACGATCATCCGGCGGTAACGGATGCGGCCTTAGTGGGTATTCCTCATCGAACGCTGGGGGAAGAGCCGGCAGCGGTGGTTCATTTGGCGCCTGGTTCTGAAGTGACGGAAGAAGAATTGAAACTGTGGGTTCGGGAGCGGCTGGCAATATTTAAGACGCCGGTAAAAATCCTCTTCAGTGACACCATATTGCCGCGCAATGCTAATGGAAAAATCCTAAAGTTGCAGTTGAAGACCTGGTTTGAGGGTCTTGATTAACACGCTTGGAAAAAAGACATTGTATTGGAGAAATTATGCGTTTGTCGCAATCAAGGATTGCTCCGTTGAGCGATGTGGAGCTGGAAGCAGACCATTTAAGTGATGATCAAAAGGCCGCGTTGGAGCCCTATTTGGCTTCGGGTCGCGTGTTCAATATTTTTCGCACGTTGGCGCGTGCGCCTAAGGCGTTAGCAAGGTTCAACCAGTGGGGTGGGTATATCTTGTCTGCCCGCAATGAGTTGCCCTCACGGGAGCGGGAGCTGGTCATCCTGCGGACAGGGTGGTGTTGTCGGTCGGGTTATGAGTGGGCTCAGCATCGGATTATCGGTCTGCGCTGTGGTTTGACAGAGGTTGAGATTGAAAATGTTAAACGGTCCATTCGTGAGGGTGGCTGGTCGGAGCTCGATAGTGCATTGCTTCAGGCTGTGGATGATCTGGTGTCGGATCACTTTGTCTCCGATTCGGTCTGGAGCGTCTTGTCCAAACACTTAACGCAAAAACAGTGTATGGATGTTGTGTTCACGGTGGGGCAGTACACGCAGGTTTCCATGATGCTAAACAGTTTTGGTGTGCAATTGGACGAGGGTTTGCCGGCCGATTCTGATTTGGCGGTAAGGGGATAGGTGGGTCATGAGTGTTGCAGAAAGGTTGCAGGGTCAGGTTGCTGTTGTGGTGGGCGCTGGGCAGACTCCGGGCGAAACGCTCGGCAATGGCCGTGCTGCTGCACTCCTGTTGGCGCGGGCCGGTGCTCGTGTGGCTTGTGTTGATCGCGATCTCGATCGTGCCCGCGAAACAGAATTGCTTATTCAGGAGCAGGGTGGCGATGCAATAGCTTTGCGGGCCGACATTCGCAATAAAAATGATTGCGACTCGGTAGTGGTTGCTGTGCGCGAACGTTGGGAACGCATTGATGTACTGGTGAATAACGTGGGCATTGGCAGCAAATCGGACGGTCCGGCTCATCGCGTTGATGAGTCAGCTCTGGATCTGGTGTTGGATGTCAATCTCAAGGGGGCCTGGCGCATGATTTCGGCGGTCTTGCCTTTGATGCGCGAGCAGGGTTTCGGGTCGATTGTGAATGTGTCATCACTGGCTTCCGTGGCGGGTGGTTTTCAGGTCGCGTACGAGGTGTCCAAGGCGGCGCTCAATCGTCTGACGGCCAGTGTTGCTATATCCAGTGCCGGCAAAGGTGTGCGTTGTAATGCAGTTGCCCCTGGTCTGATGGATACCCCTATGGCTGTTGCAGGTATTGCCAAGGCTACGGGGGTCGATATGAATGCCTTGCGCGAAGAGCGTAACAAGCGGGTTCCGCTTGGCGGCAAGATGGGGACAGCCTGGGACACGGCGTACGCCATTCTGTTTTTGGCGTCATCCGAGTCCCGTTTCATTACCGGTGCCGTCTTGCCGGTTGATGGGGGTGCGGGAGTGCGGGTTGGTTAGTTTACGAGTTGGTTGGTCTTAGCAGTCCTTCCTGAGCGGCACTGGCAATCAGTTTTCCTTTCTGATCGTAAATGCTGCCGCGATTAAAGCCCCGTGCGCCTCCAGACCATGGTGTGTCCATAACGTAGAGCATCCAGTCGTCAGCCTGAATAAATGGTTCGTGAAACCACAGGGCGTGGTCGAGGCTGGCTGACTGTAAGTTTGGTGTGTGCCAGGTGAGTTTGTGTGGGCGCATGCAGGTGCTTAGCAGTCCCATGTCTGAGGCGAATGCCAGTGCCGCACGATGAATGATGGGGTTGTCGCCCAGAGCTTGACGAGAGCGAAACCAGACAGCGTGTTGTGTGTCTGCTTCTTTGTTGTAAAACGGGATTCCCTGATCAACTGGGCGGGTTTCTATGGGTAGTTTTCGTTTGAGGATCTTCATCAGGGTGTCTGAAATCTTGTCCGCGTGTCGGTCGGCCAGTTGGTGGTTGTTGAGTAGTCGGTCCGGTGCGGGCACATCGGGCATGGTGTATTGATGATTCAAGCCGCTCTCCGGTGTGTGAAAAGAGGCGGTTAGGCTGAGTATGGGTTTGTCTTTTTGGTAGGCCAGCACGCGTCGGGTGCTGAAGCTTTGCCCGTCCCTGTCGTTGTGAACTTCGTAATGAATTGGCAGGGTGCTGTCGCCTGCACGCATAAAGTAGGCGTGCAGTGAGTGAATGGCTTTGGTGGTGGTTACGGTTTTGCTGGCGGCGGCCAGTGCCTGACCGATAACCAGGCCGCCAAAGACTCTCCCGTGACCACCCTGAGGCTTCAGTCCCTGAAAAAAGAGTTGTTCATGGGGTGTGTGAATGTCTGCGCTTGTGGGTGCTGTTCTGGGGCTTACGTCGAGTAGTTCTGCGAGCGAGCCTGGTGATCGTGTTTGTTGGTCGGGTGTTTCGTTCATGGGGCAACCTGTATATATGTTTCACTGCTGTTGAGGTGTTTTTACGCGCTGAATTTACGTCTTTACATAAAATTAGTGTTTGGGGTATGTTTTTGTGTGTTAGGCTTTGAGCATCTGCTTTGTATCATTCTAATTGTTTAAGAAAAATAAACTATAAAAAATACCTTATTAATCTATATTTTTTGTAGAAGTTGGTTTTGACCGTTCAATTTACTGCTGGTCTGGATTGTAAGGATAAATTTCAGAGTTTTAGGTATGAGGGAATTGGATTATGGCAATACCCCGGTTTTCACCCCTGAGCGTGCAGCCTGCACCAGGCTTGAGTGATGAAATCAATGATATTCGGCAGCGAACGGCCGACATTTTGGTTCAGCATGTGATTCCCAATGAAGGGCTTCTTTTAAGCCGTGATGACCCTGAACGGCGCAATGCCCTGGTGCAGGAGTTACAGCAGCACGTTCGTCAGTGCGGGCTGTGGGCGCCGCACTTGCCAAAGGCCTACGGGGGAATGGGAGTTGGTTTTCTTGGGCATGCATTCATGAATGAGATTATTGCCTGGAGTCCGGTGGCCAGTCGAATTTTTGGTGTGGTTGCCCCCAATGCAGGAAACGAGTCTCTGTTGGTGAAGTACGGAACAGAGGAGCAGAAAAAACGCTGGTTGGAGCCGCTGGTGGCGGGTGAGCTTCAGTCGTGCTTTTCGATGACGGAGCCGGATAACCCCGGGTCAGATCCTCGTGCGTTAACGACGACGGCGGTACGGGATGGTGACGAATGGGTGATAAATGGCCGCAAATGGTTTACCTCGAACGGTCGGGCGGCAGATTTTGCCATTGTGATGTGCCGTACCGAAGGTGATGGCCGCGGCGATGCCTCAAGTTCGCGTATGACGCAGATCATTGTGCCGACCAATACTCCGGGCTTTTGTGTAGAGCGCAATATTCCGGTGTGGGGGCACACTACCGGAGATCATGTTGAGATTACCTATAAAAATGTGCGGGTACCGATTGAGAACCAGTTGGGTAATCGTGGTAGTGGTCATGCAGCTGCCCAGGATCGGCTCGGAGCGGGTCGGGTCTATCACTCCATGAACTGTGTCGGGCACATGTGGCGTTCATTCGATTTGATGGTAAAGCGTATGACTGAGCGTAAGGTGCACGGCGGTCTGCTCGAGTCCAAGCAAATGATGCAGGATTTTGTGGCTGAATCTTATATGGATATACAAACGGCTCGTTTGTTGACCATTCGTTGTGCCGAGAAAATTGATGCCGGTGAAGATGCCCGTACAGACATTTCAGCGGTGAAGGTGTATGTGCCAAGAGTGCTGCATCAGGTTGTGGATCGAGCTATTCAGGTTTATGGCGGTATTGGTTTGTCCAGTGATTTGCCGCTTGCCAGTTTTTACCTGGCTGCACGCACGCTGCGTCTTGCGGATGGTCCTGATGAAGTGCATAAGATCTTGATTGCGAAAAATATTCTGTCTCACTATCACCGTGGCGGAACGGTAGACTTTGCCGCATAGCTGACGCTTTAAAGTGGTTGATGCGTTTAAATTTGCTGACTGCAGGATAATAATAATGGAAAAGGTCGTTCAGTGTGGCACTTCTGTGGATGCTGCTGCGTCGTCCTCTTTGCCGGGGTCCATTGCTCCGCCTCTGAAAAAATCCACCCAGGTTGTTTATGGTGTGGGCTCGGTTGCTTATGGCATCAAGGATGTAGCTTTCCGAAGTTTTCTGCTGATTTACTATAACCAGGTGATTGGAGCGCCGGCAGCTTTGGTGTCGGCGGCGATTATGGTGGCGTTGGTTGTGGATGCCATCAGTGATCCTGTCATTGGTCAGTTTTCCGATCGTCTTAAAACCCGTTGGGGGCGCCGGCACCCGTTAATGTATGCGTCTGCGATTCCGGCATCATTAAGTTTTTTACTGTTGTGGGTGCCGCCGGAAGGTTTGTCGGGTACGGGCTTATTCATTTATTTGGTGTTGATGGCTTCACTGGTGCGCACCTGCATTACCTTTTATGAAATTCCCAGTTCAGCGTTGGCCCCGGAATTGACCAGTGAGTACGACGAGCGAACGTCGATTGCCAGCTACCGTTATTTTTTTGGTTATGTGGGCGGGCTGGGGATGTCATTCCTGACCCTGTTTGTCTTTTTGCATCCAACCGAAGAGTATCCGGTCGGGCAGTTAAACCCTGACGGTTATTTGATGTTTGCGGTGGTTGGCGCGCTGGTCATGATCGTAACCGTGTTGGTATCGACGATGGGAACGCATCATCGGATACCTTATCTCAGGCAGCCGGATGTTAATAAAGTGGGGTTTCTGGAAACTATCAGGCAAATGCGTGAGAGTTTTTCGCATCCCGGGTTTCTGGCCATTTTATCGTTTGGTGTTTTGAAGTACACCGCCATAGGCATGACCGGTGCCCTGACTCTGTATTTCGGGACTTTTTTCTGGGGCTTGGAGTCTCGTCAGTTGGCGTTGCTGGCGCTGGATGGCGTTATTGGTGCGTGCCTGGCACTGGTGCTGGCTCCGATGGTTTCTCGCCGTTTTGGCAAGCGGAATTCGGCATTCTGGTTGGCGGTGGCGGCGGTTTTGGTGGCGGTCACGCCTTATGTTTTACGCTTATCGGGCTGGTTTTTTGAAAATGACAATCCCTGGTTGTTGCCCGCACTGTTTGGTTTGCAGGCTGTCTACGCGACCTGTGGAATTGCCTCGGCGACACTGGTGCACGCCATGATTGGCGATGTAATTGACGAGAGCAGTCTTCGCACTGGCCGTCGTGCGGAAGGTCTTTTCTATGCGGCGAACAGTTTTATGCAAAAGTGTGTGTCCGGTCTGGGAGTGTTGGTGGCGGGTTTGCTACTGGCCGCAGTTGGTATGCCAGAGGGCACGACTCCAGATCAATTGGACCCATCCATTATTCGAAACCTGGTCATTATCTACATTCCTGCAATTACCTTGTTGTACATCGTTGGGGCCAGCTTGCTGGCTTATTACCGGATTGATCGGGCCAGTCATGAGGCCAATGTTGCCGAACTGAAAGTTCGGGAGGGGCGAAGATAATGTTTTTTGGCGGTTTCAGAGGTTGTGGTGAGACAAGTTTTCAGGTTGATCTTATGAGGGGGAGGGGAAATGACGGCAGCAATGAATGATAAACAAATTGCCATCGATGAGTTCAGGGCTGAAGTGCGAGGCTGGATAGCGCAACACTTTCCGGCATCGCTAAAGGGTAAAAATAATGCATTCGCGGCCATTGAGGGTGGCGTTCCATTGTCGCCGGATCAAGAAGAGTGGCGGCAGGCAATGGGGGAGAAAGGGTGGGGGGTGCCCACCTGGCCGGCTGCTTACGGTGGTGGAGGGCTCTGCGGGAAGCAGGCTGCTGTGCTGCAAGAAGAGTTGGCAAATGCTGAGGCCTACAACCCGATTGGTGGTATGGGGGTGATGATGTTGGGGCCAACCTTGCTCGAATTCGCCAGTGAAGAGCAAAAGCAGCGTCATATACCCCCAATCTGTCGTGGTGAAATTCGCTGGTGTCAGGGTTTTTCGGAGCCTGGGGCGGGCTCCGATTTGGCGTCATTGAGGGCGCGTGCGGAAGATTGCGGTGATTACTTTTTGGTGAATGGACAGAAAACCTGGACGTCAGGAGGGCAGTGGTCTGATTGGTGTTTTGCGTTGGTGCGCACCGATACTAGCCGAAAGCATGAGGGTATCAGTTTCCTGTTAATTGATATGCGATCACCTGGGGTCGAAGTTCGTCCAATCCAGTTGATTTCCGGTGCATCACCTTTTTGTGAGACGTTTTTTACGGATGTGAAAGTGCCCAGGGAAAATCTGGTGGGTGAGCTGAATCAGGGCTGGGCCATAGGTAAGCGATTATTACAGCATGAGCGAACAAACTTATCCGGAGGCGGTGGTAATCGGGTGATGCCGAGTGTGTCGCAGATCGCCAAATTTTATGTGGGGGTGGATGAGCAGGGGCGACTGGATGATCCTGATTTACGTCAGCGAATCATTCGTCATGAGATGTTGGCCAGATCATTTCGTTTGACTGCGCAACGAGTTATGCGGGATGCAAAAAACGGAGGTGTCGCTACCGCCAGCTCTATATTAAAAAATGTAGGTGCCCGAATTACCCAGGACCGCGCTGAGCTAACGCTGGAAGCTATGGGGATGAGCGGTCTTGGTTGGGAGGGTGACGGCTTTAATGAAAAAGAGTTGGCGGCAACAAGGTTGTGGCTTTGGGGTAAGGCGGTATCGATCTATGGCGGCTCAACCGAAATTCAAAATAATGTGATCGCCAAGCGAATTTTGGGTATGGAGGGGGAATAACGAATGGCTGTGTTGACTGAAGAACAGGTTATGTTGAGGGAGATGGCCAGCAGCTGGGCTGTTGAGCAATCTCCGGTAACAGCGTTCCGCCGATTGCGCGATAGTACTGAAGGGTTGCAAAGAGGATTTTCGAAAGACCATTATCGGCAGATGGCGGAGATGGGTTGGGCTGGCATTTTGGTGCCAGAGGAGTATGGGGGGTCATCCTTCGGCTACTTGGGGTTGGGTTTGGTGTTGGAGCAGGTTGCGCAAACACTGACGGCCAGTCCTTTGATGTTGACGGCGGGTGTGGGAGTCAGTGCCTTGATGCTTGGGGGTAATACTCATCAGCGTGAGCAGTGGTTGCCGGCTATTGTTGCTGGTGAGGTAATTGTGGCTCTCGCGGTGGATGAAGGATCGAGACATCATCCGGAGCGCATTGAGTGTCAGGCGTCTGTTTGCGAAGGCGGTTGGAGTTTGTCTGGCCGCAAGGCGTTTGTTTTGGAGGGTGGTATAGCGGATGTGTTGCTGGTAGCAGCACGAACAGAGCAGGGGGTTGAGGTGTTCTGGGTGCCTGCTGTGACAGAGGGCGTGATTCGCCATGACCGGCATATGGCTGACTCCCGAAATTGTGCAGAGATTGAGCTGCGTCAGGTGGTTTTACCGGAAGAGGCTCGCCTGGCGGAGTTACCCGGAGAGCAGTTGTTGCAACGTTTGCTGGATTGCGCGCGAGCCGGTGCAGCGGCAGAAATGTTGGGCATGGCCACACAGGCCTTTGCTGTGACTCTGGATTACCTGAAAACCCGTGAGCAATTTGATGAAATTATTGCTCGTTTTCAGGCGTTACAGCATCGAATGGCGAACCTGTATGGTGAGATTGAATTGATGCGTTCAGCCGTGGAGGCAGCTCTTTCGGCAATAGAGTCCGATGACGATGATGCATCGTTGCTGGTTTCTCTGGCAAAAGCCACTGCTTGCGACACGCTCAATTTGATGACGCGTGAGATGGTTCAATTGCACGGCGGTATTGGTATGACGGATGAACACGATGCGGGTTTTTATTTGAAGCGTGCCCGCGTTCTGGAAGCTGCGTGGGGTAATGCCAGCTTTCATCGCGATCGATTTGCCCGGCTTTGTGATTATTAATGGCAGGGGTGGATTACGAAACTCAGTATGCTGAATTTGTTCAGGACAATCTAAAAAGTAACTACCTTGCTAATTTTGTTCACGGCATGCTGGGCATGACCGGCTTTCGGCTGATCTATGCGCCCACCATTGTGCCAGCCTATCTGTATCTGTTGAGTAACTCACCCTTTCTGGTGGGGCTGGGTATGGCGCTGTTGCAGGTTGGGGCAGTGTTTTCGCCTGTGGTCGGGGCCTCCTGGATTGAACATCGTACTCGCGTACTTCCTGCTGCCATGTTTGTCGGTGTGATGATGCGGGTGCAGATTTTGGCGCTGGCACTGGTGGGGTGGTGGTTGGTAGGGCGACCGCTGTTGTGGGTCAGTTTTGTAATCCTGTTTTTGCTGGGTTTCTTTAATGGTGCTCAGCGGGTTATTTTTCAGTTTTTGATGGCCAAGGTCATCCCTATCGAGCAGCGTGGGCGTTTGCAGGCCTGGCGGAATCTTGCTGGCGGTGCAGTTGCTGCAGTTCTTTCTTACTGGGCTGGCGTCCATCTGATCGAAGCCAATATATTGGGAAATGGTTTTGGTACCACCTTTCTGTTGGCTTTGATTCTGACCAGTCTGGGGTTGTTGATGTTGTACGTTTTGCTGCGTGAGCCTGTCTTGCCGTCGGTGCGAGGGCGGGTGTCGTTGCGCCGGCGAGTGCGTCAATTCCCTGTATTACTGAAAGACACCAGTTATCGAAATTTTTTGATCGCCCAGTTGTTGGCGGCTGCCGGTCGCATCTCTGTGCCATTTTGTATTGTTTATGCCGGGCAGGTGATGGCTTTGGATGGTAAGGCGCTGGGAGTGTTGTCGCTGGCCTTTCTGGGGGCGGATACCTTGTCAAACCTCCTGTGGGGGCGCTTGGGAGATCAAAAGGGGTTCAGGTTGGTATTGATGTCGGCAGTGGCTATCTGGTTTCTGGCGCTGTTGTGTATTGTTACGGCTCAGACACGCGGGCAGTTTCTTTTGGGGTTTGTGGGGTTGGGCGCGGCCATGTCGGGTTATTTGATGAGTACCACAACCATGGTGTTGGAGTTTGGTGACAGGGAGGATGTGCCAATGCGTTTGGCGCTTTCTTCTTCTGCTGAGACGGCCATGGCTGTGGTTGGTCCTCTGTTGGGTGGTCTGGCTGCATCTGTCACGGGCCTGGCACCTGTCTTTTGGGTTTCAATGCTGTCTCTTTTTCTGTCATTTTTTGTTTTAGTGTTTTGGGTATGTGACCCTAGATATTCCAAATCATAATAATCCAGTTTTTGTTTTATCCTAATATGGTAAATAAAGTGATTTAAAGTAAAAATACTTTAAATCCAAGTTGACTAAGATAAATTCAATCTGTTAAATCGAAAATCGGGTATACAGAACTTCAAACTATAATAAATTACTGTGCAGAAGTTATGCAGGGAGAGGCCACAATGAAAACGTTACTCATACGTGCCGCCAGCCTGTTGTCAGTTGTTCCGTTATCAGCTGTTTTATCCGCGACGGTATTGGCACAGCAAAGCTCAGCGAACAAAGACATTCCCCAAAGCTCTACCACACAGATCTCCGGCGAGGATACAAACAAGGCGTTACTGGAAGAGGTCATTGTCACAGGTTCTTTAATTCGAGGAACAGCAGAGGACGCTGCCCTGCCTGTAGATGTGTTAACGTCCGAAGAAATGACCAAGCTGGGATCGCCATCAGCGGTAGAGTTGATCAAGGCTCTGCCAGTTTCCAGTGGCGTCATTGGTGATACCAATCAGTTCGACAGTAAAGCTCAGGCTACTGAGGGCATGGCTTCGGTTAACTTGCGCGGCTTAAGTCCACAGCGAACTCTGGTGTTACTCAATAACAAGCGTCTCGTTCAGGCGGGTACGGGTGTACCATTTGTGGATATTAATCTGCTGCCCCTCTCTGCCATAGGGCGTGTAGAAATTTTGAAAGATGGTGCCAGTGCCACCTATGGCTCTGATGCCATTGGTGGTGTGGTGAACTTTATTACCCGTTCGGATCAGGAAGGTTTTCAGTTGTCCGGCGATTATAAATACGTGGAAGATACCGACGGAGATTATTCCATTGCCGGCAGTTATGGGCATCAGGGAGATGGCTACCGTGTGTTCTTTGCCGGGGATGTTCAGCATCGCGCCGAACTGCTGGCCAACGAGCGTGACTTTGCCATTCAGGACTATGAGAAAAATCCGGAAGGTGGTTGGACGGGAGGTGGTAATCCGGCAACGTTTGCTCCACTGGGATTCGTCCCGGGTGTTGGGGTCATACCAATTGCCGGCCTGACTCCTGATCCGGACTGTGAGAATCTCGGCGGTTATGTCACGGCGCAATCCCGATGTGCGACGCAATACACACCTTATGATGCATTGGTTGAAGAAGAAGATCGCCTCCGAGCTTACGCCGAAGTAGAATTTGATCTCTCCGATTCCATGAGCCTTGTATTCTCGGGTTTGTACGGAAAAACAGAAAACCCTCAGTATCGCAGTTCGCCATCCTATTTGCTGACCCGTGCCCCTTCCGCATCTGTGGGAGGTTCAAGCCGTGGTTTTGTCGTGCCCGCCAGTAACCCAGGCTTTCAGCAACTGATGGCGGAAAATCCGGGAGCTGTTCCGAGTGGAACTGTTGCGGCGTTATTCCCGACGTTGCTGTTTCGTCCATTTATGGTTGGTGGTAACCCGATGTTTGAAGGCGATCCTGATGGATTGGGAGCTCAGAGCGGCGACCGTCAATCTGAATCCATGCGTTTTACTGCAGAATTGAATGGCAAATTCAGTGAAACCATACAATTTCAAACCTCTTTGATGTATCACGAATACGAACGCTACTACGATGGCTGGGATGCTTTTGGTGATCGGGTGCATTTAGCTCTGAATGGGTACGGCGGTGCCAATTGTGATTTTTCAGCGCCAGGAGCCAATGACTGTTTGTGGCTTAATCCGTTTGGTAATGCGATAACGGGTAGCGGGCCTGCCAATAACAATCCCGAATTATTGAACTGGATGTTCGCCAAATCGACAACGGAAATTACTACGGACCTGTTTGTTGCAGAGTTTGCTGTCAGTGGTGAGACTGGTTGGTCTCTTGACGGTGGCGATGTCCTCTTTGGTGCGGGTGTGCAATATCGGGACAACAACTACTCCTCCAGGTATGGGGATAATAATAATTTGAGTGTCTATCCTTGTCCTGATACCCCCGTGAACGGTAACACCAGTTGTGATCCGGCCGTTGGTGCTCTTGGGTTTCTGGGATCCAATGATGATGGTGATTACGGCTCTGATATCTGGGCGATCTTTGCCGAGTTGCAGTTGCCGATTACGGACAGTCTGAATATTCAGCTGGCCGCACGTTACGAAGACTACGGTGGTGAAACCGGGTCCACTTTCGATCCCAAACTTACTGCGCGTTGGCAGGTGTCGGATGCAATCGCCCTGCGTGGTTCAGTGAGCACCACCTTTCGGGGGCCGCCGCCACAACAGCTGGCTGATACCGGTGCGACCTCTTTGCAAGTCATCTCGAACAGTTTCCGTCCGGTGGATGTATCAGGTAATGAGGGGTTACAGCCTGAGACTTCTCTGAACTACTCAATGGGCATTATGTTTGAAAAAGGTGGGTTCAGTGGCAGTGTCGATTTTTTTACTTATGAAATCGAAGATGCCATCGGTACAGAGCCTCTTAGCGGCATGGTTGATACCATGTTTGCAGATGCTTCCAATTGTACTGATCCGGCCTATAACGGTTTGCGCGAACGCTTTCAATTCAACGATGGCGGTGGTGTGCCGGGAGCCGGTACTTGCTCTGCGAACAATATTTCCAGAGTAAATACCAGTTGGGTAAATGGCGGTGAGCGAAACTTTTCGGGTTTGGATTTCATCTTCAGTTACCGTGTCGAATCCGTTTGGAGCGGTTATCTGGGGGCAGGGCTGACAGCGACTTACATGATCGAGGCCGAAGTGGGTGAAGAGTCGGTGGAGGGGGTTGTGGTGCAGGACAGTTTTGATTCTGTTGGCCAGTTGAACTTTCAAACCAGTGCCTATCCTTTACCCGAATGGAAAGGTCAGGCGTATCTTGAATGGGGCCGTGATCGTTTCAATGCACGTCTGACCATAAATTACAGTGATGGCTATTATGATCAGCGTGCTGATGATCGCGACAACGGGCCATTCCGTACCCGTGAAGATATTGCCGGTAATCCTGTATTGATGCAGGGTGCGACCATCGATTCCATGGCAACCGCAGATTTAAACCTGTTAATGGATCTGCGAGAGGACCTGACCATGAGTTTTACTGTCATTAACCTGACCGATGAAGAACCAAGCTTTGCCAGATTGGATTACAACTACGATCCGTTGATTGGCAATGCCCTGGGGCGTCAATACAAATTAGGTTTAACCGCCAGGTTTTAATTCGGGGAGTTTATTGGTTAGGCAAACAGGCCTCGGGTCAGGACCGAAGCGTAAAGCTCGACGGCCTGCTCGGGGCTGATTCCGTTTAATTGTTGTCGCAAATCGTAGGCAGCATTGAGCATGTAGATAATGACCTGAGCGGTAAGCAGAGGGTCGACGGAACGCAGGCTGCCATCGCTGATGCCATCAATCAGCAAACTGGAAAAACGCTGGGCATAGCGGTCGGTACGCAGCTGAATATCACTGCGCAATTCCCGTGGCAGAGGTTGCCAGGCCGTGGGTTTCAGTAGTGGGAATTCCGAGCTGAGCTGAATGTCGAGCAAAGTCGCCAGTACCGAAGACAATTTGTGCCAGTAGTTGCCTTCAATGGTAGAGGCGTCGCGCTGAATCAACGTTATGCGGTGATAACTGTGGCGGAAGCATTCGCGAACCAGATCATCTTTTGTCGGCAGATGGTGATAAAAACTGCCTTTGGTGACATTGAGTTCTGAGGAAATGCGCTCGACCGAAGCGCCGCGATAGCCCAGTTCGTTGATCAAACTGGTGGCGGCACGCAGAAACTGATCGGGAATGCCGTCTTGACGGTTGTCCAGTTCGGCATCGTTCTGCGTCAGCAATCTTGGTTGCCAGATTTGCTGGTTTTCTTCCAGAAGACCCATTTCAAACAACTCGAACAGGCGTTGTTGCACACGCGGGAAGTCACTGATCGAGTAGGGAATAGACCAGGCGGGAAGCCACAGCATGGTGTTGAGAAGAATGTGCGCGCGGGCGCTCAACAAAAACTGATCCCGTTTGTTTTTGGCTTTGGGGAAATAGGCTTCAACACCATTAAAAAGCTGGTAATAGCGTGAGAGTAGTTGACTCCGGTGAGGATCATCCAGAGCTCTGAGATCTGTCAAAGCGGCCAGTGGGGATGTTTTATTCAGGCGAATATTGGCCCGCAGTTCACAGTGAAGGCGAATGAGCTGGCGAACCCGTGAGCGGGCATCGGGCTCCTGACTAGCTTGTTTGATGAGTCCTTCAAGTGTCGTGAGTGAGCGTTCCAAAACGGCTGCGGCCAGCTGCTCTTTGCGCTTGAAGTAATAGGTGACGCTGGTGGTGTTAAGACCCACCAGTTTTGCGACCTCGACAAAGGTCATACCCTTGATGCCTGACTGATTGATGAGCTCAGCGGCCGCATCGAGGATACGCTCTCGTTTTTTGTGGAATTTTTGCGTGGTTTTGCTGGCAGCTGCGTCTTTGTCGGAAGGACTGGTCATAGTGGTGACAGTGTCTCTTGGATGGCTTGTCAGATTGACTCGTTGACGATTGGCAAGATGAAGAGTGGTTGCGAATCGGCAACACCCCACAAAGCTCGATAGCGATTGTAAACGTTGAAGCTTGAGTTGTGCAATTTTTGATCCGGCTTATGCAGCTTTCGGAGTCTTTTTTTTGCTACTCCCAGCTGAGGTATGGAGTAACGGTGTATGGAACGCAAGGTGTTTTGACACAAAATATGTACTAACTAACAAGGAGTAAAACAGTGTCTGATTTTAAAATGCTGATTGGCGGTAATCTGGTCGCAGCCGAACAGACCTTTGAGGTGATTAATCCGGCTGACGAAAGTGTGGCGGGTTACGCACCAGAGGCCAGCGATGCCAATCTCGATGCGGCTGTGAGCTGTGCAAAGCAGGCCTTTCTAACCTGGCGTTACAGCAGTAACGAAGAGCGTGGCAAGGTGCTGAAAGCCATTGCCAAAGTCATTAAAGACAATGCGGTGGAGCTGTCAGAGTTGCTGTCTCTGGAACAGGGGAAGTCTCAAAGTCAGGCTCAAAGAGAAGTGCAGCAGATGGCGGGAGATGGCGCCGCAGCTCGAGCAGCGATCACTCTGGAACCGGAAGTATTGCAGGATGACGAACAATTTCGAGTGGAATTGCATCATCGTCCATTGGGTGTTGTGGCAGCCATAGTTCCCTGGAACTTTCCGTTGGGGATCGCTATTGGCAAGCTGGCAACTGCGATTATGACAGGGTGCACCGTCGTACTCAAGCCTTCTCCCTTTACACCGTTAACTACCTTAAAGCTGGGAGAGTTGATCAAAGATGTCGTGCCAAAAGGGGTGATCAATATCATCAGTGGCAGTGACAGCCTGGGGCCTAAGCTGTCAGGGCATCCGGACATAGCCAAGATTTCGTTTACGGGGTCCACCGAAACAGGCAAGCGAGTTATGCAGGGCGCTGCTGCAGATTTAAAACGTGTCACTCTGGAATTGGGCGGTAACGACGCTGCAATTGTCCTACAGGACATTGATCTGCAAAAAATGGCCTATCCATTGTTTTTGGGCGCTTTTATTAACAGTGGTCAGACTTGTGTGGCAATCAAGCGAATCTATGCCCATGAAGCTATTTATGATGACCTTGTGAATGCCCTGGCCTTTATTGCCAGTCAGGTTAAAGTTGGTCCGGCATCGGATCCGGAATCTCAATTGGGGCCAGTTCAGAATCGTATGCAATACGACAAGGTTATGTCGGTACTGGCAGAAGTGAAAGCCAACGCAGAGAAAGGGGAGGGGCGCATTGTTGCGGGTGGGGAAACTCATACCGGCAAGGGTTTTTTCCTGAAGCCCACAATTGTGGCCGACGTCAAAGAGGGATGCCGTCTGGTGGACGAAGAGACCTTCGGGCCTATTTTACCAATCATCCGATTCAGTGATGTGGAGGAAGTCATACAGCGAGCCAACAGCACCTCTTATGGGTTGGGAGGCTCTGTCTGGAGTTCCGACGTTACCAAAGCGGCTGAAATTGCCTCGCGTCTGGAGAGCGGTTCAGCCTGGGTGAATCAGCATCCTAACCTGACCCCATTTGTACCCTTTGCCGGCGCGAAGCATTCCGGTATGGGGGTGGAATCTCATCAGATGGGATTGAAGGAATACTGCCAGGTGCAGGTTGTGAATATTGCCAAGTCTGCATAAGGAGAGAGCTGTGACCTCAATCGAAGACAAGGAGCATGCACAGGATGTGGCTCGTCTGGATGCGGTGATTTTATCAGTAACCGATCCGCAGGTGGCGAAAGCCTTCTATCAGGCAGGGGCTAACATGCAGAGTGTGACCTCCAGAGATGTGGCTGGCAGAGTGGCCCTTTCGGAGGACACGCTCTGGCTCAAAGCCGCTGATGGTCGTGGCGCTCTGTTGGGATTAAAACCCGCCAAAACGGCCTCAGAAAAAACCGGTGCAGCCAAGTTGGTTTTTTACGTCAAGGATGTTGATCGCTATGCCGATGCTCTGGTCGCAGCGGGTGGAGAGCTGGTGCTCTCTCCTGTTGCCCAGCCAGGTCTCGGGGGCATGCGTGTCGGATTTGGGCGTGGGTTTGATGGCCAGCTGATTGAGTTTGTCGGTATGCCCGATGCAGACCATTCCTATCTGAGTGCGGTGGGTATTTCCGTCAGTGATCTTGAAGTTTCCCGGGACTATTACCTGCAGTATCTGGGGTGGTCACAGACGCATTTTTTGTCAGTGCCTGAGCAATACGACGAGTACATTATGATGCCTGCAGTGACGGGCAGCTCGGCGCTGGTGCTGATGTGGTGGCAACCTGGAGTCAATCTTCTTCCGGTGGCGCCCCCTGAGCTGGTGTTCAGTTCGCTAACTGTTGGTCATTCGCGGGGAGATCACAATGCGGAGATGGAATCTGTCGCCGGTTCTGAAAGCCTCGACCCCGATGGCCATGCACTGATGATGGTAGCGCAGTAGCGATTAATGCCCTCGGTCTCGCCATTCTGGCGAGACCTCTCGGCCATCCATGTACGGTGGTCATTTCCTAACTAGTTGATTCTAAAGGTCTTTATTTTGGCTTTCCGGCTGCGGATGTCTCTTGCCTGTTTTATAGGGAATACCTATTAAAACGTTCGGATGTAACGATTTTAACAATCGCAGTGGTTTTCCTACTATAGCTCCCGTCAACGAGATTTGTGAATTCAACGGGTTCACAAGACGAAACAACCACATGAATGACTGTAAGGAAAATACTATGTCTCGCTCTCTTATCAATACTGAAGTTAAACCTTTTACCGCGACTGCCTACCACAATGGCGATTTTGTCAGCGTTAGCGAAGCTGACCTGAAAGGCAAGTGGTCTGTGGTGTTCTTCTACCCGGCTGACTTCACCTTTGTATGCCCAACCGAACTGGGCGATCTGGCGGACAACTATGCCGAGCTGCAACAACGAGGTGTTGAGGTGTACTCCGTATCGACCGATACCCACTTTACTCACAAAGCCTGGCACGATTCTTCTGACACCATTGGCAAAATTCAGTACCCAATGATCGGTGACCCAACGGGTCAAATCACTCGCAACTTTGAAGTGATGATTGAAGAAGACGGTTTGGCGGAGCGCGGTACATTTGTTATCGATCCGGAAGGCAAGATTCAAATCGTAGAAATCAATGCCGGTGGTATCGGTCGTGATGCAGGTGAGCTGCTGCGCAAGATCAAGGCTGCTCAATATGTGGCGGCTAACCCTGGCGAAGTCTGTCCTGCGAAGTGGAAAGAAGGTGAAGAGACTTTGGCTCCTTCACTGGACTTGGTCGGCAAGATCTAACAATCGATTGATTAGTTTGTTTTGAACAGGCTCTCTTCGTTCAATTCCCTTCAGGGGCGGAGAGAGCCGCCCAACACAGTAATCAACGGTCAGACGGAATATGGAGTAACAGCATGTTAGACAATACCTTGAAACAACAATTGGACGCTTACTTAAACAATCTGGTTAAACCGATTCAAATTACTGTGTCCACTGACGACAGCGCCAAATCTCAGGAAATGGTGGCCCTGGCAGAAGAGATTGCCAGACTGTCTGAGAAGATTTCTTTAACCATTAATCACAAGGCCGGTGCTGGTAACGCGAGCAGGGCTCCATTAATGGCGATTGCTCCGCTGGGCGAGACCGCGCGCGTTGAATTTGCCGGACTGCCCATGGGGCACGAATTTACCTCTCTGGTATTGGCTTTATTGCAAGCCGGTGGCCACCCATCGAGAGCCACTGCAGAACAGCTGGCGCAAATTGCGGAACTGGAAGGTGAGTTCACCTTTGAAACTTATATTTCCCTCAGCTGCCAGAATTGTCCTGACGTAGTGCAGGCGTTGAATCTGATGGCGGTTCTGAATCCGAATGTGCGCAATACCATGATTGATGGTGCGCTGTTTCAGGATGAAGTCACTGAACGCAACATTATGGCGGTGCCTTCAGTGTACCTGAATGGCGAGCCTTTTGGTTCGGGCCGTATGAGCCTGGATGAGATTTTGAACAAGGTCGACAGTAAGGCAGGCGAGCGTCAGGCTGCAGCCCTGGCAGAAAAAGATCCTTATGAAGTGTTGATTGTAGGTGGTGGACCTGCGGGTGCATCTGCGGCGATTTACTCCGCTCGTAAAGGCATTCGCACCGGAGTCATTGCCGAACGTTTTGGCGGACAGGTGATGGATACCGTCGCGATTGAAAACTTTGTTTCCATAACGGCAACCGAGGGGCCGAAGCTGGTGGCCAACCTGGAGCAGCACGTTATGGATTACGATGTCGACGTCATGAAAACCCAAAAGGCCGTGGCCTTGCAGCAAATCAAGGACGCTGATGGTGAACGGGTCGAAGTGACACTGGAAAATGGTGCGACCCTGGCATCCAGGTCGATCATTCTGGCAACCGGTGCTCGCTGGAGAGAGATGAACGTGCCCGGTGAGCAGCAATACCGTGGTAAAGGCGTGGCCTATTGTCCGCACTGTGATGGTCCGCTGTTCAAAGGCAAGAAAGTCGCTGTGATCGGTGGTGGTAACTCCGGTATCGAAGCGGCTATTGATCTGGCCGGCATTGTTGAGCATGTCACGGTTCTGGAATTTGCCGACACCTTGCGCGCTGATGAGGTTCTGCAGCGTAAGGCCCGCTCCTTGAGCAATATCGACATCATCACTGAGGCAATGAGTACCGAAGTACTGGGCGATGGTCAGAGAGTAACAGGTCTGAATTACACAGATCGGGCAACCGGTGAAGAAAAGTCCATTGAGTTGGCCGGCATCTTTGTCCAGATTGGACTGGTGCCTAATACGGACTGGTTGCAAGGCGTGGTCGAGTTGAACGAGCGCGGAGAGGTGATTGTCAACAGCCGCGGCGAAACCAGTATCCCCGGTGTGTTTGCCGCAGGTGATGTCACTGACTCGGCCTATAAACAGATTATCATTTCAATGGGCTCGGGGGCGACGGCGGCTTTGTCGGCTTTTGATCACCTGATTCGTCTTCCTGGCGTCGAGGCTTCAGATGGTGTTGTCGTCGCAGAAGATCAGGCAGCCTGAGTTGCCCCCTTCAGGCTGCGTGTTGAGACAGTTTGTCCTCTCCCTCGCCGAAGGGAGGGGATTTTTTATATGAAAACACAGTTTTTGCAGGGTAGGACTCCGGAAGTTCTACCTTCTTGCTGCGCCTTGCCCAACAGAGTGAAATCTCAGGGATATTCCCCTAATAATTTGGTATGGTAACCATTATTTTTGTTGATATTCACGCCATATAAATTTGAAATCACCAATTGGCCAATCGAAGAATAAGAACGGCAGGGAAGTAGGGATGTTGTTGATCGATGGAAAAGTTACAGCAGGCTCACTAGATGAGAAGGCTGTCCTAAAGGAGGGGCGGGAGCGAGGTCTGGCAGGCACTTGTGTACACCGGATTCTGGTAATGTGGCTGTTTGCCTGTGGCTGTGCGCTAGCGTTCGACTCAGTGTGGGCCGGGGGCAATCATGCGCTGGAGCAAATTACCCTGAAAGATGGCCTCAGCCAAAGTACTGTTTTTTCCGTTGAGCAGGACAGCACCGGGTTTATGTGGTTTGGAACCCGCAATGGTCTGAATCGCTTTGATGGCTTCAACTTTCGTCATTTTTATACTAAGGATGGTATACCCAGCAGCTTTATCTGGAGCCTGCTCCGAGATGGGGACAGTCTTTGGCTGGGCACTCAGGGGGGAGGTCTGGTTCAGCGTCAGGCCAATGGTAACTTCATAAGTTATCCCCGTCCTCAAGCTTCTGTGGACGACACCGCTTCTATTCCCAAAGTCATTGTTGATATTCAACACAGCCGTCGAGGTGGGTTGTGGTTGGCGACTCAGGATCAGGGACTGCAATATTTCGATAAGCAAACGGGTACATTTACTGCCTACAACGACGGGGTCATAGGGGCAACCTCGTCTGTTCTCGAGGATGAGGGGGGGAATGTTTGGGTTGGCACCGCAAATCAAGGATTGCTGCAGTACAACTACAACGCACAGCATTGGCAGCGTTATCGTCACCATCCAGATGACCCTAAAAGTTTGTCTCATAACAGCGTCTGGCATGTTCTGGAAGATTCAAGTTTTCGGGTTTGGGTGGCGACGCTCGGTGGCGGACTCAATCGACTGAATCCTTTGACCGGTGAATTTATACAATATCGATTTGATCCAGATAAACCAGATAGCTTGAGCAATGATTTCGTCTGGACTGTGTTTGAAGACAGGCTCGGTCACATATGGGTGGGCACCAATGATGGCCTGAACCTGCTTGACCCATCCACCGGTAAGTTTGAACACTTTCTGCAGGGGCAGGAGATTAAGTCCATCTTTGAGAGCCGATCCGGCATCTTGTGGGTCGGAACCTATTACGGTGGTGTCTTTAAACTGGACGAAAAGCGTAATAAATTTCAGTTGATTAAACACGTTCCGGGGAATCCCAATTCTCTGTCCTCAGATACCGTTAATGGTATTTATGAAGAGCAGGATGGAACCCTTTGGGTCGTGGGCGATGGCGGTGGACTGGATCGCATAGATCGTGAAACCGGTGAAGTCATCCACTACCGACACAATCCCAAGAACGAATCATCCATCAGTAATAACCACCCGATGAATATTACCCGCATGGAGAGCGGAGACTTTCTTCTGGGTAACTATGCCGGCGGCATGAATCGGTTTGACCCCAGAAACGGAAAATTTACACGTTATCTGCCTGACCCAGAAGATCCACAGTCAATTGCAGATGATACTGTCTTTGATATTCTGCAAGACCGTCAGCAGAGAGTCTGGGTTGCGACCTGGCGAGGTGGGCTTAATCAGTATTTTCCGGAAACAGAAACCTTTGCCCACTATCGTTTTAACCCCAACGACTCTTCTTCCATTGGTGATGACTATGTGCAAACTCTTTTGGAAGACAGCCAGGGGCGCATTTGGGTGGGAACGGCTTCGGCAGGATTGAACCTTTTTTTGCCCGATGAGAAACGTTTTATACGCTATCCCCATAAAGCCTCGAATCCGGAAAGTATCAGTCATAACCATGTGTACACCTTGTTTGAGCGGGATGATGGCAAGTTGTGGGTGGGAACCGAAGCCGGCGGTTTGAACCTGTTTGATCCGGAAACGGAAATATTTCAGCATTTTATGGATCCGCAGGAGTATTTGCAGACCGCTATTCTGGGCATTCTGGAGGATCATAATGGCATTCTTTGGATCAGTACTCGCGACGGTTTGCTACGTTACAATCCGGTCACTAATTTTGCCTATCGCTATGATGAAGGCGACGGTGTTCAATCGCGAGAATTTATCGCTGGCAGTTTTCTCAAAGGCAACAACGGTCGTTTCTATTTTGGCGGGGTAAGCGGGCTTAATTACTTTTATCCCGCTCAGGTGGAAAATAATCGTTTTGTGCCGCCGGTGGTTTTAACGCGATTAAGTCTGACGCAAACGGAAGGAAAGAGTGAGATTATCCTGGATGATCTCGATACCGTGGTTTTACAGTACGATGAACAGCCGCTTACTATCGGATTTGCAGCTCTGAATTACACGCGGACGAACCTCAATCGTTACCGCTACAAAATGGAAGGGCTGGATGACGCTTGGTTATCTGGCGGAAAGGTTAATCAGGCGATGTATCACCGGATTGCTCCGGGGGATTACCAGTTCAAAGTCCGTGGTTCGAATAATGATGGTGTCTGGAATGCGGTACCCGCTACCCTGAATATTAAAGTCCTGCCTCCCTGGTGGTTGGGGAAATGGGCTTTTGCCGGGTATTTTTTGGGCGTGGCACTGTTGGTCTTTTCTTTCATGTGGTGGCGACAACGAGCTCTGCAGGCTGAAAGAGAGTGCGATATTGCCAAGCGTTCAGAGCTGGCCAAACAAGAGTTTTTGGCCAAGATGAGCCATGAAATCAGAACTCCGCTCAGCGGGATGCTCGGCATGGGTGAACTTCTGGAAAAAACCCAGATGGACAGCCGGCAGAAACACTATCTGCGTTCGCTGATGAGTGCCGGTAAAAGTTTATTGAGCATCATCAACGATATTCTGGAATTCTCGAAAATAGATGCGCAGAAGCTGGAGCTGATACAGACGCCATTTAGATTGCAGAATTTGATCGAAGACTTGATGGATCTCTTTTCGGTAGAAGCACAGCGCCGCAATATCTCACTAAACCTGAATTACCCTAAAAACCTTACCGATCATTTTATCGGCGATCCCACGCGATTAAGGCAGGTCTTGAGCAACCTCTTGGGTAATGCGGTGAAATTTACTGAAGAGGGAGGCGTCTGGATCCAGGTCGATGTCCAGGAACAAAGCAACGGTAAAGCCAGGGTCCGTATTGAGCTTAAGGACAGTGGTATTGGTATTGATAAACAGCAACTGAAGTCAGTCTATGAACAGTTTTATCAGGCTGGCGAAAAGAATCAGGGGCAGTATGGTGGCACGGGGCTGGGACTTTCCATTGCCAAGCAGCTGGTGGAGTTGATGGGGGGCAGCCTTACCCTGGAGAGTGATCGAGGAGTGGGAACTACCGCGACGGTTATTCTGACGTTACCGGTTGTCAATGAGGGAGATACCATTTCAGCGCCTGCCGTTGCTCCCGAAAATTTCCGTTGTCATGCTCGTATTCTCATTGCTGAAGATGACAAAATCAACGCCGATACCTTGATGCATTTATTGACCGGTTTTGGTTGCGATGTGGTGGTTGCGAAAGATGGGCAGCAGGTACTGGACTATCTTGAAAGTGCAGATGTGGACTTAATTTTCATGGATCGCCACATGCCGGTTTTGGATGGCATTGCCGCGACTAAGTGTTTAAGAGCCTCCGATCGCTGGCAAAATCTGCCTATACTGGCTATTACTGCCAGCATATCGTTAAAAGACAAGGCGGAGTGCCTCAATGCAGGGATGAATGAGCACTTGTTGAAGCCACTACTGACTGAGCAGGCCATACAGGTTTTGATGAAATATTGTCCCCGCCTGTGTATTTTTAATGATGATGAAATAAGTTGATGAGCCGGTTTGTGAACGCAAACACAGAGCGAATATCCCCGGTGAGAGATGATCTGAAATATGTCTGATATTAACAGTCCTGACTGGTACAAAGCACTGGTTGACTTGCGGAAGAGCATTGGTACATCTGATTTCTACAGTTGCTTTTTTGATACCGTGAGACAGGTTGTGGACTGCGATCTGTCAGGCGTTTTCATCTATAGTGGCGATCGCGTAGATTGTATGCTGCTGCAGGAAACCACGGACAATTATCGAAAATTTATCGATCTTTACCTTGAAGGTTTGTACCTGCTGGATCCCCATTACAGCATGTTGGCCAAAGGTGCCGAAACAGGCCTGTATCACTTTAAAGATATTGCCCCGGATTGCTATCACCAGACCGAGTTTTATCAGCGATTTGTTAAACCCGCCGGCATCACTGACGAATACGACTTTATCGTCAAAGTTGATAATCTTTACTACGATTTTTATATCGACAAAATGAGTGGTGTGTTTAGCGAGCAGGAATCTGAGGTGCTGGCAGCTGTGGCACCTCTGCTACTGGAGTTTATGTCCGAGCATTGTCGTTATCAAAGTGCCAGTCCGGCAACGTCACTGTCGCCGGGGCAACCTTACAGCAGTATTTTTGATTCGTTGGGCGCAACCTTGTTGACCCAAAGAGAGCGAGATGTATTCCAGTGCATTTTGCACGGTCATTCATCGAAGTCGACCGCGAACAAGCTCAACATTGCTTTGGGTACAGTGAAAATACATCGTCGAAATATTTACAATAAACTGGATATATCGTCGCAGTCAGAGTTGTTTTCTTTGTGTATCCAGTCGCTGGCAATTCCGGAGGTAAGCAGTGCTGAAGATCCGTTGGCCGCTTTGAGGGAGAGTTATACCCGTCCCTCGAATTACTAGTGATTGATCTCCAGCACCTCTGATTCACCTCAGAGCTGGATGACCACGGATTTTGTTTCCAGGTAGTGATCCAGCTGTTCTGGTCCCAGGTCTTTACCTATACCCGATTGTTTATATCCACCAAATGGCATGGCGACATCAACGGCATCGTGGGTGTTCACAAAGACGGTACCCGCCTGCAATTTGCGCATGACGCGATGCACACGAGATACATCACGGGTGAAGACCGAAGCAGCCAGCCCATATATGTTGTCATTAGCCAAAGCTAGAGCTTCTTCTTCGGTATCAAAAGGCTGAACAACCAGCACGGGACCAAAGATTTCCTCCTGCACGATACGCATATCGTTGGTGGTGTCGGCAAATATGGTGGGGTTTACATAGTAGCCAGGACGGGCAGGACTATCGCCGCCGCAGACCAGTCGTGCGCCTTCCTGTTTTCCGACTTCAATATATTCCCGAATACGGTCCAGTTGTTGTTGGGAAATTTGTGGTCCCTGGGTTGTGTTGGGGTCGAGGGGATCACCAATCACCACGGACTCCAGTGAAGTCGACAGAGCTTCAAGGACGGTCGGGTAAACACTGCGTTGCACATAGAGTCGGGATCCGGCTGAGCAGACCTGTCCGGAATTAAAGAAGATACTTTGATGTGCGGCGTTAACAATATCGTCCACACAGGCATCTTCAAAAGCAACCATGGCCGACTTGCCGCCCAATTCCAGAGTGACGTGCGACAGATTCTGCATCGCGGCCTGACCGACTTTTTTTCCTGTCGGGGTCGAGCCGGTAAAAGATACTTTCTGTATGTCAGGATGGCTGACAAGATGATTGCCGGCAACAGCACCTGTGCCTGTGACAATATTAATAACACCCTTGGGGAGTCCGCCCTGCTGCCATATCCGCATCAGATAGAGCATGCTCATGGGGGTTTGTTCTGCAGGTTTCAGAACAATGGTGCAACCGGTGACGAGGGGTGCAACAATTTTCCACAGTGACATATTCAGTGGCCAGTTCCAGGGCACGATGGCACCCACAACACCGACGGGTTCTTTGAGGGTATAGGCAATGGTGTCGCCGGGGAGCGACAGGTTGCGGGTAGCGCCTTCAATCTTGCTGGTCCAGCCGGCCATATACCGTATCAATTCGATGGAACCGCCGACATCAACTTCCATACAGCCACCGATAGCTTTGCCTGCGTCGATGGACTCGAGTTCGGCCAGAGTTTGGGCGTGCTCTTCCATGGTGTCTGCCAGCTTCAGTAGCAAAGCCTGACGCTCCATGGGTTTTAAATCAGCCCAGCTGGCATTGCAAAATGCCTGATTGGCAGCTGCAACAGCTCGATCAACATCCTGGCATGTTGCGCTTGGGACTGTGATCAAATGTTTACCATTTGATGGATCTTCAATGCTCAAGGTTGCGTTATCAGAGGCGTCGACAAATTGGCCGTCGATAAACATCTTTTGGTGCCCGGCCTCAAGGAACGCGCGGGTTTCAGGTGTTACTGAGTAACGATCCAGCATAGCTTGAATGGTAGTATCCATAGCGGTTACCTCACCCCTCGGGAAAGAGGGGGTTAACAATTGCGGAGTGAGTTTTGGTTCTGTAACGGTTCACTTGTCGGCAGACAAGTGAACATAAGTTGCAGGTTGTCTGACGATAGCGTTGGTTAACACAGCCCACCCGTAATACAGGACAAACGTGATTCCGAACGTCGGGATCGTTGCCCCTATGGGGGATGTGAAAATATGAGTCAAGAGCACCGAAATACCGACACCTGCTGCCCAGATAAGCAGCGCAGGGTAGTTGAATCCGTGTCGGTACCAATATTTGCCACCGTGGTCGAGCAGGATGTCATGATCGTAAACACGTTTGTGAACCAGATAGTAATCCACAATCATAATGGCAAAGACGGGAACGAACAGGGAACCTACCAGTGTCAGAAAGGAGGTAAACTGATCCAGCATGGCAAGCCAGCTGGAACCAATCAGAGAAATGAGACCCAGTACAACTGCTGCCGGTAGAAAGCGTATCTTGTTGTTGGGCAGGATACCCACAACCGATGACACCATGCCATAGACTACCATGGTATTGGTTGCCATCACGGATAAGAAAATAACAATCGCAAGCGGTGCACCAAAGGCGGAAACAATCATGGTTGGATCGAAGCTTCGTGGCTCTTGCCCGCTGAGTACAACGTAGGCAATCGCGGTCGCCCCCAATCCCATAGACATGATAGTCGATACCAGATATCCAATGCTGGAGCCGACAACTCCGGCAGTCTGTGATTTAGCCAGTCGATTCATCTCTGCGGACAACACCGTCCAGGAGATGACCGTAGCAATCACTACATCCAGTACGATGACGCCATTCCACCCCAGTTCTGTGTCGATCTGTAAATTGATAAATGCCGTTGGTGAAAAAGTCGAGAAAGCGGTGTAGAGGATGTAAAACATGATGAGTAAAATCACCAGTCCCAACCAGGGCTCGATTTTTTCGATGCCTTTATGTCCGAATATTGCCAGACAAACCACCAGAAACTGGCATAACACCGAGAACAGAATAGGGTTGGAGTAGCCGGTGAATTCTTCCACCAGATAGTTCACCGTCACACCTGCAAGCATTGCCTGAACCCAGCACCACCCCATCAAAATGATGACGTTGGCGGCGGTGGTCAACAGGGAGCCCCTGAGTCCAAAAGCTCCCTTGGTGAGAGACATGGTGGACAACCCTGTGCGGGTTCCCATGTTGCCGATTAATACCAATACCACAACACCAACCACCGAACCCAGCACGATCAGTCCTATCGCCAGAGGCCACGAGACCCCGGGTACGAAGAGAGTGCCGGTCAGCAGGGTGGTGACCACCAGATTGGCGGCCAGCCAGATCATGCCAATACGTCCGGTGGAGAGAGTGCCTTTGATTGGGCCATGATCTTCATCGCCACCCAGCTGATCAGACAGACGGCTCAGTAATGAGCCGCTGCCTTGTCCGGTGGTTGATGTGGGTACAGTATTCATAGGTTAACTTTCTGCTTGTCAATGACGGTTTAGAAGTTGTACTTGTAATCTACACCGTAAGTGCGGGGAGCACCGCGGAAGAAGAACAGACCATTCCAATCCGTTTCCAGGTTGGTCGAGTAAACCGCGTATTCTTCATCCGTCAGGTTTTTCACGTACAAGCCCACTGAGTGCTTCTCATCATCCAATGACAGGTTCAGGCGCACATTATGAATGGTGTAGCCTTCCTGAGAGAGACGGTTTTCATTGAATGGTTCGAAGTACTGTTTGGAAATGTAGTTTGCATCGTAATGCAGCTGTACATAGGCAGAGTCGTTTTCCCAAAGATCATAATCCAGAGACAGGTTACCATTCACTTCCGGTGATGAAGGCAGAGTGTTCCCGGACAAGTCTTCACCCGCGTAAGACAGCTCGGTGTATTCCGCATCCAGCAAACCAATACCGGCATTTACAGTCAGTTTTTCAGTCAGCTGGCTGGTAACCTGCAGTTCCAGGCCCTGAATCTCGGACTCGCCGGCATTCATCAGGCGTTGTAGGCCTGCGTCAAAAATCAGGAATTGCTGATTTTCATAGGTGTAGTGGAAAAAAGCACCGTTAATGCGAGTACGACCATTTTGAATGGTGGATTTGAAGCCGATTTCCCAGGCTTTCAGCTCCTCGGGATCCACTTGTGAAAACTCGGAGGGATCGAAAGCAAAACCGTTGAAGGCGCTGCCGCGATAGCCTGTGCTGTAGGAACCGTAAAGCATAATGTCATCAGTGACGAACCAGTCCAGGCCAATTTTACCGGAAGTGTTGGTGTCATCGACTTTCTGATCAACGGCATCCAGTCCCAGACTGCCCAGAGACGGACCGTCGGTGGTTTTGGCAAAGCTGTCCTGGGCGTCGCCATACCAGGAGGAATAATCTTCAACTTCAATGCTGTCGCGGGTGTAGCGCAAGCCGGCAGTCAGAGTCAAAGTGTCGGTCAGCTGATAGGTACCGTTAACATAGATGGCTTTGGTGTCACGATGCTGTTCGTAGCTGTTGGCGTAATAACAGCCGTAGAAGAACGTGCTTGAACAGTCATTGGCCAAAGGTTGAGTGCCATCACCAAAGTCTGACAACCAGCGGAAGCGTGTTTCGCCATCGGTTGTATCGGTGCCGTAGTACAGACCGGCAATAAAGTTAAACGGACCGGTAAAGTTGGACGTGACACGCAGATCCTGAGTGAACTGTTTGGTCTCAGCGCTGAAATCATCTTCCAGCAAGCGATAAGGGCTGCCGTCCGCATCTTCAGGCACAAAGTACTCACCATTATCAAATGAGGTAATGGACGTGAATGTATAGCTGTCCGTATGGTAGTTCAGTGTCAGGTTCGCACCTTGCAGGTCAAACTCTTTCTCTTCGGCCCGGTTGGACTCAGTCTCATGAAAGTCCAGGTCTCCGCGACCATAGCCGGTACTGCCGAGGCCCACACCACCGTTAGCAGCACCTTGATCAGCTTCTACCATCAGAATGCCAGTGTGGTTCGCGCGGGTGCGGCTTTTATGCAAACGCAGCAGTGCATCCAGATTGTCGCCTTCGTAGAGGAAAGACAGACGCACTGCACTTTCACCCAATTGGCTTTGATCATCGGCGCCAGGCAGTTTGTTTTCGACGTAGCCGTCGTTTTCCATGGTGGTAAAGGCCAGACGCATGCCCAGAGAATCACTCAGCTGAGTATCAAAAGCACCAGCCACATTGTAATAGCCGTAGTTGCCGAGACCGAGATTCAGGTAGCCGCTGGTACCATCCATTTTGGGTTTGGTGGTAATGACATTGACAGCACCGCCGGTAGCATTTTTACCGTACAGGGTACCCTGTGGTCCGAGCAGCATTTCTATGCGTTCAAGATCGAACAGTTGTACGCCTGAGGACAGGGGAGTGGCTCCCATGTAAACCTCATCAACGTACAGGGCGACAGCGCCAGTACCGTTGGGGCTGTAGTCGGATTGGGTGACACCACGCATGCCCAATACCAGCTGTGCATCGCCGTTACTGCCCAGCATTTGAACGTTGGGAGCCTGAGAGGCGATCTCCTGAGTGTTGCGAAACTTGAAGTTCCCCAGTGAGTCCTGTCCCAGGGCTGTAACGGATACCGGCACATCCTGCAGGCTTTCGCTTTTTTTCTGGGCGGTAACGACAACTTCTTCCAGAGTGAATTGCTGGGCAAGGGCTGACAAACTCATCCCGGAAGCGGCCAGCAGAAGGCCAGCGGTGGTTGATATCTTTCTCATGGTGTAACTCCCCAATACTGTTTTTGGTGCTGTTTTTGGATAGTCTGAACAATCAAAAAACATGAAATAATTCAGTGATGGCTATCTAATCATGCTGGCAATTATCGAGATATAGACCTATGGGACTATATTGTTCAGGTTAGCCGTGAAAGTGCACCAGCATGGAGCTTTTTGGTGTTTTGTCAGCTGTTTGTGCACTGAATTGCAACAGCTCTCACCGGCGATCCATCGCAGCCAGTCAGGTTTAGCGGCAGTACAGAAATAATTGGGTTCTCAAAATCGATCGCTTTGAAATTACAGAGGTTTTCTGCAATCAACCCTTTCTCCGCTGCAAACAGTGTGTGAACCGGGAATTCGGTACCGCCGGTTTTATCCAGGTTGATGGTATCGATGGCCGCGGTTTTGATTCCCATATCAATCAGGTACTGTGCGCCATCAGCTGACAGGTACGGGTGTTCAAAGAAGATGTCCTTCCCTATGTGCTTATCCCAGTCGGTGCGGAAGAGCACGATCTCGACCTCGCTGATCTTGCTGGCATAAGGCTCAATATCACTGATCTCAATCGCCTCATTGCTCTGTTTGTGGGTAACATCGATGACCAGCCCGGTACCAAAGCACTGGGACAGGGGAACGTCATCGACGGTTCTGCCTTCGTTGTTGAAGTGATAGGGAGCATCTACATGAGAACCGGATTGAGATCCTATATTCACATTGAATAGATTGTAGCCATCATTTTCCAGCGTGGTCGCTACGCTGAAGTTGGGTTCAGGATCTCCTGGATAAATAGGCGTTGTTGAATTCAGGGGCAAAGAGAGGTCAACAAATTTCTGAAACTTGAGCATGTAAGGCATCCTGATAAATCTGTAATTGAGATATGTCGTATCTGACAAGCTGGAGAGTAAAGAGATGATTACCTCTAGCCAGGGTTGGCATCATGGTAAGACAGGGGCGTTTTATTTTTATATAGGCTTTAAGGACTATATTGTTGTTTTCAGCAAACCCAAATCGCGCTGCGATCAAACAGCTATCCCTCCGGGGTTAACAGTCGGCTGGGGTTTTGTTGACTGCTCTAATGATATTCAGGGGTATGAATCTTTCAGGATGTCTTGCTGTTCTGTACACAACACGCAGTTCATTTTTCAGAAACAGAATGTCATCCCTTATTTGGTGGCCATTGCCATGTCCAGTCTTGCGGTCTGGACACACCGATTGTTAGCGGGGGAGGTTGGCTTGGGATTTGACTGAGAGTGCGACTTGGGTAGGTGTAACCAGTGCCCTGTTGCTGACACCGTCTTTCTTGTTCTCCCCATTTTTCGGGGTGAAATTCTTTACGAAATTAGAGTAGCAAGCGGAGAAACCTGATAGCAGAAAGGGCTGCAATAAAACGGGTTACCCGTGCAGGTAACCCGAGGCTGTAACCGTCAATCTAGAAGCGATATGTCCCCTGAATAGCATAGGTGCGCAGCAGGTCCAATTGGGCAAAACCGTTGCCGTTCACCAGCGGTTGGTCGTTGTTATTGCCACTGGAATACTCATCGGTGAGGTTGCGTCCCAGCAGCGCCACATCCCACATGCCATCTGCACCGCCAATGGCGAGTCGCAGGTCGTGTTTGGTGTAGGAGTCGATCAGTGCAATGTCGGGATCCAGATCGCCGGCATTGTAGTACTCATCGGAGTAGTTGATGTTCCAGGTGGCTCTGAATTCCAGGCTGTTGCCAATGGGCCGGCGATAGTCAAAATTCAGATTGGCAGCGTACTCAGGGGAGAATATGTTAGGGTCTCCACTGGCATCACGCCCGTCATTCACACAACCAGGCACGCCGCCCGCGGTCTGGGATACCCAGCAAGGCGCATTTTCAAAATCCGTATACTCTGCATCCAGATAGCTGCCGGCGAAGCCGACGGTCAGGCTGTCGGTGGCTTGCCAGCGCAGGTCCACTTCCAGGCCACGGGATTCAATTTCGGCGGCGTTCTGCACGAAAAATGCCGTGGCGCCGTCAAAAATGCTCACCTGGTAGTCCTCGACGGTGGTCTGAAAGACGGTGGCGTTCAGTGTCATGGCGCCATCCAGCAGGGTGCTTTTGATGCCCAGCTCAATGTTAAGCGCTTCTTCTTCCTCGTATTCAAAGTTGGGGTTGTCGTTTTCGCGCAGGAAGCGAGCGTCAAAGCCACCACCTTTGACCCCGGTGGAGACCGTCGCAAACATCATAATGTCCGGCGTCAGATCGTGTTCCAGGTTGACTGACCAGGAGACAAACTCTTCGTCCCGTTCGCGGTCGCGAATATCGTGTTCGTAGGTGCCGAGTAACCCTTCCCACAGATTAGCGTCCAAAAAGCCAGCAACGCCGGGAGCAGCGGCTTCAAAGGCGTCGTAATCGGCGGCGCTGTCGCCCACCACCAGCCCGCCGCCAAAGTCCCAGCCGCCGGTAAAGGATTTTTCCAGCACGTGAGAGGCTTCTTTGGATTCTTCCGAGTAGCGCAGGCCCACGGTGATACGGGTCAGCTCGGTAAAGTTCCAGGTGCCGGAGCCAAAGATCGCCCACTGCTCCTGATCCTGGGTCATGCGGTAGGCGCGTGAGACGTTGGGAGCGCCCGCCAGCGCCGCGCCAAATTGTTCAATGGAGCTGTAATCCAGATCTGACTGGTGGTAATAGGCGCCCAGAATGTAGTCAAAGGTTTCTCCGCCGGGTGAGGTGAGGCGGATTTCCTGGCTCCACTGTTCGTAATCCTCACGGGCGTCCACCTCGATCAGGGGCAGTGCCGAGAAGTCACAGTCACACACGTCCTGATACTCGTATGTGGCGTAGCCGGTGATGGAGGTCAGTGTGTGATCGCCCAGAATCCACTCGACGGTGAGGGTGCCCAGGTCCATTTCGTTATCGCTGAATTCTTTGCCATCGGGAAAGCCCGGTACACCGGCAAAGGAGGGGTTGATCTGGGCCAGGAGCGCGCCGCCATCGTTGATAACCGCTCGCTCGTCGTCCCAACGTTCTGTGCCGTTACCACCGGTGGCCGCGGCCACCAGTGCCTGGTTGAGACTGTTGATGGCCTGGTCCTGGGGTCTCAGAGGGTTAATCACCGCCAGTTGGACGGGTTTGCCGTCAGCGTTAAATTCCCCGGTTTCCCACTTGCCGGTGATCATGATGTTGTCGGTTAGGTCAAACTCAAGCTGACCGCGCAGGCTGTAATCGTCGCGACCGACTTCGTCCTCGCCGTTCATGACGTTGTCGAAATAGCCATCGGTTTCATAGGCTCGATAGGCCAGACGACCGCGCAGGCTGTCGGAGAGACCGCCGGAGATGACGCCGGTGTACTCCAGTTCACTGTTCTCGCCCACCAGTACCGAAATGGAGCCTTCGAACTCTTCGGTGGGCTTGGCGGTGATGGCATGGATGGCACCGCCAATGGTGTTCTTGCCGAACAGAATACTCTGCGGTCCACGCAGGACCTCAACCCGTTCGAGATCCATAAACGGTGCCCGGGCCAGCTGGTGACGGCCCATGTAAATGCCGTCGTGAAAGGTGGAGACCGACAGTTCAATCCCCTGATTGGTACCGGGGGTGCCAATACCACGGATAAAGACAAAGTTGCCAATCGGCGTTTCGGAGATGTTGACGGCCGGCATATTGGCTGCAAAATCAATGGCGTTGGTAACGCCCAGATCTTTGATGCTTTCCCCGTCCATGGCAATCATCGAGATAGGAACGTCCTGCAGGCTTTCCGCCCGCTTGGTCGCGGTAACCACGACTTCTTCCAGTGTGGCAGCATTGCCGAGTGGTATGCCAATAGCACAGGCAATGGCAAGGCTGAGAGTGTGATACCGGATGTTATTACGGTGTAATTTCATAGATGGCTCCATTGTTGTTATAGCTTTTATTTGTATTTTTATATGTTGTTATAGCTTTTATAGGGCAGAGCGGAGGTCTACAGTTGACTCTATAAATATCGCACATCTTCTGAGGTTCGGCTTGATATATCAGGACGCATGTATGATATTTTAGGACAGAAGTTCAGAAATACATCCTATAAAAACGATAACAAGGGAGCGAGCCATTGGGATATTACACCCGGGCATCAGTACTGACGGACTTTGAGACACTGGTTACCAACCTCGGAGGCAATCCATTGACCTTACTCAATGAGGTTGGTATTGCTCCGCAGCAACTGAACAACCCTGAAGAATGGATTAGTGAACAGCTTATACTGGAGTTGCTGGAGAAATCCGCAGCCGATTGTGAGTGCCCAAGCTTTGGTTTGGAGTTGGCCGCTCAACAGGGTTTGAAGTTGCTGGGCTCATTAGGCGTTTACCTTATGCGTCAAGGATCTCTTGAGCAGTCTCTGGAGTTGGTAACACACTACGCGTACACCGAGTGCGGTGGGCTAAATCTGCATCTCGATCGAGACAATCCTGAGCATTGTTGTTTATTAATGTCCCGCTGCGAAAGCGATTACCGGCACTATCCACAAAAGGTGCAGTTTTGCCTGGGACTGTTGCATTGCTATTTGCGGGAGTTGATAGGGGAATCCTGGCAGTTGCAGTCAGTGGAGGTCACCCAGCGTTTGCATCCCCGGTTGCATCAACGGTTTGAGCGATTTTTTGGTTGTCATGTGGTGGCAGGGAGGCAGCGCAATGCTATCCAGTTTCAGTCGCAGTATCTGAACTCTCGTCCCCGTCAGCAGCTTGAGCTGATTGATCAGGTTCTCGGAAGTCAGGTTTCAACGAGTTTGGTGAAGAACCGCTCGGAAGAGCTGCTGATTTCCCTGGAACGTGTGATTCGAACCCTGTTGCCGACCGGTGATTGCAATCTGGAGGCAGCCGCATTGAGTCTGAAACTGCACCCGAAAAAATTGCAGCGTGAATTGCGTCGAGTCAATACGTGTTACCGCACGTTGTTGGAACGTGTTCGCAAGCAGGAGGCTATGCAGAAATTGCAGTGCGGCGAAATGAGTGTGAGTCATCTGGCACTGCATTTGGGTTATGCGGAGTTTTCTGTATTCAGCCGTCAGTTTAAACAGTGGTTTGGCGTTGCTCCAACTCACTGGCGACCTGGCGATAAACTGACGAATTGAACTGGTGACCCACGAAACAAGAGGCGGGTTGTTTAAGTTTCGCAGTGGATTTATCTGTAGCTCTTCACGCTGAGTTTACTTGGGCGCTTTGGCATCCCCATTTGCAATCAGTCCCTCTTGAATCTGTTTATTTCTTTAATGAACACCTGCCCCCTTAGCCAGGGCGATCACAGAATCATTATAACTGTCACAAAGTCGACAATCATACGCTTCAATAGAAGGTAGACTGTCATGCTTGTCGGACATGTTTTCAATCTGTGATAACGATTGGTCACGACATTATCTTCGTGGCTGGTTGGTCTCATTGATGTCTTCAGCGTGCTGAGGCTTCCTTGCTCTGGCAATTTCACTCTGATGCTAAACATGAAAAGTTGGGGCCTGGCCGTCTCAGTGTTACAGCTCGGAAAGTTTATAAAACTGGATATCGTGTAGCTTTAAATAAGGAAAATAATATGCAGCGAACATTACAATGGGTTGGTGCCTTGGGGTTGTTGTCTGCAACCCTGCTGGGCTGTTCGGCCAGTCCAAAGGTGACAGATTCAGGCATCAAGACTCAAACGCCGGTGATCCCGGTAGAGCAGGAGTCGCGTCATAAAACCGTATTTGAAAACGATCAGCTGCGGGTGTACGACGTGAAGCTGCAACCGGGAGAAGAGACCGCTTTCCATGAACACCGCAATGACCTGTTAACCGTGGTGGTCATCGCCTCAACCGTGGCCAACCAGACTTTGGGACAGGCTGAAAAAGTTGATCGGGCGCCCTCGGGAGTACTGATTTACAGTCCCTATCAAACACAGGGGCCATTTCGTCACCGGATACTGGCATCTCAGGGCGAGGCCTTTCATGTATTGGGTATCGGTTTAAAAGGCGATAATCATGGTGCCAGCGAGGTGTTGCTGGGACGCCCTGATGAGCCACTGTTTCGGTTTCCTCAGGGGCAGGTACAGCGTTTGACTCTGGCGCCGGGCGAGGAAGTATCGCTCACCGAAGGTCTGGTCGTGTCTCTGGATGCGGGTCAACTGAACGGTTTGGTGTTGCCAGGGCAGGTCTGGTGGCAGGCGGGAGAGTTGCTCCGCAACCGGGGTAATGTCCCTGTGCGTTTATTGCAGTTGCAATTGAATCGAGACGAATCATAAGCGACCCGCGGTTGCCAATAATGAGTCATGTTACAATGTTTTCTTTAGGGAATTTCCTCTTGATGACGGTTTTAGGCTCACAGTATGTCCGACCCCTCGCAGCATTCGACAGGCTCCATCTTTTGTAAACCCAATGTCACTCCTTATTTTGTGGCTGTCGCCATGTCGACTTTAGCGGGCTGGATTGCCCGCTTTTTATTGGGGTGGCAGGCTTGGGATTTAACTCACAGTGCGACTTGGGTTGGTGTCACCAGTGCCTTGTTGCTGGCACCGTCTTTCTTGTTCTCCCCGTTCTTTGGGGTGATGGCAGATCGCGTCAATCCACGCAATGGCATGGTGGTGACGTTACTCGGGCAGACGATAATAGGGGGGCTGGCTGTTGGTGTGTTATTCACAGACAGTTTCTCTCTTGGCTGGCTGCTGGGTTTGTCTGTGTTGTTCGGCTTTGTTTCTTCTGCCTCCTCGCCATTGCGTTTTGCCCTGGTTCCGCAGTTGATAGAGCGGCAGAGCATTCACAAGGTGATTGCGACTACTGCAATCATATTCAATAGTTCCCGTATTCTGGGTCCGGCAATTGCCGGTGCGCTGATCGCACACGCCTCTGTATTGATGGCGTTTCTCCTGACCGCCATTTTATTTTTAGGTGCAGTTTTGGCCATGTCCCGGCTGACACGGCTCAATCCGCTTCAGAGAGCAAGTGCGGGAGGCGTGTTATCCCAGTTATATGCGGGGCTGCGCTTTGTGTTTGCCCATATAGATATCCGTTTGGTGCTGTTGTTGACTCTGGTAAATGCATTGCTCGGCCGCACCGTGTTGGAAATGTTGCCCGCCTTGACCGGTAAATTACTGGGTGGCGAGGCAACAACCCTGGCGATGCTCACCATGTCGGCAGGTGTAGGTTCTATCTTAAGTGGCCTGTTGCTGGCGCGGGTTAACGGGGGTGAACGGGTCATGTTACGTTTGCTGTTTTTTAGTTTGATCACTGCATCCCTGGTGTTGTCGTGTTTTTACTGGGCGAGCAGTGTGTGGTTGGCCGTGTTCATTATTTTCTCTCTCAGTCTGGCGACGACAATGAGTGCGACCTGCAGTCAGGCGATTATTCAGCTGGTGGTCGAAGATGAGTTCAGGGGCAGGGTAATGAGTTTGTGGGCGGTCTTCTCAATGGGAGCACCAGCCTTGGGGAGCTTGTTGATGGGAGCGTTGGCGGAATCAATGGGCTTTGTAACTACCCTGATTGGGTTTGCGGTGTTTGGATTAATGATGACTCTTGGTCTGACACAGCTGAAGCATCAGCTAGGTCCGCGGGAGGAAAGCCAGTAAAGCCTGCGGCGGGCAAACTTTACTGGGATTTTTGTGCGCTACGTTATCGTTGCCTTGTATGCACAGGATCAGAGGCCGCTTAGCCGGGCTGACGTTTCAAAGGCTGACACATACAGTGCACACCGCCGCCGCCGGAAGTAAACATGCTGATGTCCGGGTCGATAACCGTGAGGCCGTGTGCCGCGGACTTTTCTTTCAGTTCCATGTTTTCGTAAGGCATGAGGACGCGGTCGTTGCCCAGAGCGACCACATTGCAACCCAGTTCCAGCATGGCGCGGTAAGAAATATCAATCAACTCTATGCCGCGACCACGTAGCCAGTCGACGAATTCCTGTTCAAGAGCCTGAATGCAGGCTGCTGCCAGTTTTGGTGCCAGCATCGCCAGTTTGACGTCCAGGTGCAGGAAGTAGGGGTCAAACTTGTAGCTTTTAAATTCCCAGCCCTCGGCTTCAACCCAGGCTTTGACCTGCGCTAGACCCTCTTCGCTGGTGCGCTCACCGGTGTAGCCGCAGAGAATCACACCGGGCTCCAGCACCATGAAATCGCCGCCTTCGAGAGTGCCGGCCGTGATGATGTCGTAGATGGGAATGTCCTGGCCCTGGTAAAACTCCAACACGGCTTTCCACTCGCCACGACGCCATGGGCTGTACATCTGGGTTACGATAGGGCCCCAGGGTGTCATGACGGACGAATCGCGAGCGTAGAGTTGATAGGGCAGGTTTGGATCCGCTTCAAGGATATGGGTTTCTACACCCGCCGTGCGATAGGCATCCAGCATTTCCTGATATTGTGTGCGGGCTACGGCCTGATCAAACTTGCGCCCCAGTCGTATGGAACGGCGGGACATGGCGTTGCCTGTTTGCCACTGATATTGATCCATAGGACCGATCAGCACCTTTTCCAGCACGCCGTATTCGGAGTCCATACCCCATTGATCCAGTACCGGGGATCCACCCCCTGCTACGCGATTGGCAAATTTCATTGTCTGTCTCCGTTAATTGATCAGGTGTTGTCCTGAATTGGGTCGCTGAGGTTAAGCAATCACTTCTGCGCGGGCGGCCATAGCGTTGAGCAGAATGTTGGCGCCTGCTGTGGCGTGTTCAGCGAGAATGGCTTCTTTTTCGTTGTGGCTGAGTCCGTCTTTACAGGGAATAAAAATCATCGATGTGGGCGCAACCTTGGCCACATTACAGGCGTCGTGACCGGCACCGGACACCATCCGACGATGGGAGTAGCCCAGTGCGTTAACGGATTCTTGTACGGCATCAATACAGTCGGCATCGAAGGTCACACCGGGTGCTTCCCAAAAACATTCAAACTCCATTTCCAGCCCGAAGTCTTTGGCCGCTTCCTGAATAATGGTTTCATAGCTGTCCAGCATCGCCTGGTAATGGCTGGCTTCCGGGTGGCGAATGTCGACGGTAAATTCCAGTTTGCCGGGCACGGTATTGCTCGAACCGGGAGAAGCATGCACAAAGCCAAAGGTGATACGTGAGTCCGGCCCGTGTTCCTCGGCCATGGCGTATAGCCTGGGCAGGCACTGGCCCAGTGCCATCATTGGGTCTTTGCGCAGGGTCATGGGGGTTGGGCCTGCGTGGGCTTCCTGGCCGTAGAAGATCACCCGGTGACGGCTCATATGCTGAACGCCGGTGACTACTCCAATTTCCAGTGCTTCGGCTTCCAGCACCGGGCCCTGTTCAATATGCAGTTCAAAGGCCGCGTGAATCGCTCCGGCTTTGGCGGGGGCCTCTCCCAGCTGGGCGGTACGAATCAGTTCGTCGTGTACGCTGGCGCCATTGCGGTCTGTGAGAGCGTAGGCATCGTCAAGGGACATGGTGCCAGACCAGACCGCAGAGCCCATCATGGCAGTGTCAAAGCGGCAGCCTTCTTCATTGGTCCAGACCACCACTTCCAGAGGGTGGCGGGTTTGAACGCCCGCTTCGTTAAGGGATTCAATGACCTCAAGCCCCGCCAGCACGCCGTAGATCCCATCGTACTTGCCGCCACTGGGTTGTGTGTCCAGATGGCTACCGGTAATGACCGGTGGCAAGCTTGGGTCTGTGCCTTCACGGCGAGCGAAGACATTGCCGATGGCGTCGGTACGCAGTGTACAGCCAGCGGCCTCGCACCAACCGGCGAACAGGGCGCGACCGGCCTGGTCTTCATCTGTCAGTGCCTGGCGGTTACAGCCGCCGCCAGCCGTGGCGCCAATCTGGCCTATTTCTTCCAGTCGTGACCACAGACGTTCGCCATTGATTCGCAGTGTCTGATTCATGGTGGTAAGCCCTTTTTGGTTGCCGTTTTCTTATTTTAGGAGCGTCAAACTATGTTTTATAGATAGTCGAATCGGGTCGCTCTTTGATGAAAAACGGTCAATGAGTGGTTGTTGCTTGAATTTTATGCGATTATTTTGTTTCCACAATCAATTTATTTGCACGAAAATGGTAACAAAAACGCACCATCAGGCTTTTGATCACCGTCGCTTGCCCCTAAACACGCTGAGAGCCTTTGAGGCGGTGGGCCGGCATGGCTATGTTCGTGTGGCAGCCGAAGAGCTGCATCTGAGTCATGCCGCGCTCAGCCGTCAAATTCGCAATCTCGAAGAGCGTTTGGAGGTTCATCTTTTTGAGCGTGCGGGCAATCGACTGCGGCTGACCGCTGCGGGGCGCCGTTTTCTGGATGTGGTGCAGCAGGCGTTACAAACGCTGCAGCAGGGGCTTGATGATCTTGATTACGAATCATTGGAAGGTGAACTGGTTCTGGGAGCCACTGCGACCATGTCCATCAACTGGTTGCCGGAACTCCTTGGACGCTTTTCGGAACGCTATCCGGAAGTGACCCTGCGACTGAAAACCCTTGAGCCCTATGCTCGGGAAGTGCCCACTGAAATTGATTTGGCACTCTGTTTGGGCGAGCCGGAATCTCAGGGGCGAGCAGTACAATATCTTTATAAAGAACATTATCAGCCGATATGTTCTCCGGTTTTATTGCGCCCGGAGGCTCCCGTCCTGGAGCCCCGGCACTTGTTGAATTACCCGTTGCTGCACGAGCGCTATCAACATTGGGAACACTGGTTCGAGCGGCATGGTTTGCAAGGCGTAAAAAGCGTGCGCAATCTCCATTTTGATTATGGTTTTCAATCCATTGATGCTGCCAGACGCGGTTTGGGGGTGGTGCTGGCAGATCAGATTGAAGTAGCTACTGATTTGCGGCGCGGCTCTTTGGTGCGTCTGCTGGATGAATCAATTCCTCTGGATACCGGTATCTATCTGGTCACCGCCCGAGAACAAAGTGTTCGAGCAAAATTGTTTCGGGAAGAGTTGTACCGATATTTATCAGAGTTGGGTGTTACGGTGGCGACAGGGGGCTGATAACAGAGCTTTACGGTTTAATTTAAAAATTAAGATGCGTGATACTCTGTACTTGGCATTTGATTTGCTGGCATAGCAGATCGACATTCGTGGCGGATACTGGGTTGAAGGCTTTTTGCCGTTTGATGCGGTAATCTCGAATGTCCATGGTTGAATCAGATGGCTGCTGTTAGCTGACCGATCTAGAGTTTTCGATGTGTTTTGGAGTTGCGATGAAAAAAGTTGCCCTGTTCATGGTGCTGGGATTGTGCCTGCCTTTTGCGGCTGCCTTTGCTGGTGTTAATTCTCTATCTGATACTGTGAAAGAAGAGGCACCAGACAACCGAAAACTGATTAAGGTCGGAACTTCGGAAAGACCACCGCTCTTTATCAGTCATAGTACAAAGGATGTGACCAACGGTGTTCTGGAGGCAATGAATGCCGTGCAAAATGACTTTTGGTTCAGTGTGCGTGATATTCCGGTTAAAAGGCGTTCTCACTCGGTCAAGGGCGGCATGGTGGATATTGTCATGTGGGACAACCCTGCCTGGGAGTGGCAGATACCCCTGGATACCAGCTGGCCACTTTTACAGGCGAAAGATGTTTTTATTGCCCTGAAGGACAAGGCTGGAGGGAAGGGTTACTTCGATAGTTATACCGATAAAACCTTCTCTCTTGTGAGTGGTTATACCTATAGGTTTTTGGCACCTGAAAAAAAGTCTCCCATCAACCCTGAAGTCATCTATGTAAAGTCAGAGGAAATCAGTATCAAGATGTTACTGGCAAACCGGGTGGATATTGCAGTGACCAGTGATGTCACTCTGAAATGGTTTCTTGAAATGAATCCGCAGGTCAAATCCCGAATTCTGATATCCGACAGGCCAGAAGTTCAATATGAACGGATGTTCCTGGTTCCCAAAGAGAGCCCGATTACGGCCAGTGAAATTAATCAGATTTTATTGATGGCGGGAAAGCAGGGGTTGCTGGAATCGAATTACAAGCGGTTTGGTCTGGATGCACCGGACTATACCCGTTTTCAATAATGCCAAAGCGTTTTGACAACGCCTTCTGCAATCATGTTTTTTGACTGCAGAAGGTGGCTTTGAGTGTGTCAGAAAACCACGGAGTTGTTGTTTTCTTCGCTGGGTTTGACTGCTGAGTGATCTGGCAAATCCGATGAACAGATGGCCTCGGCTTCCGTTTCAGTTTTATCAAATGCCTGAATTTCCATATTGATGCACACTGTCATGGGTTGACCCTGCCAGTAACTGTTACAGCTGCTTAATACCGTGTCTGCATCCTGCTGGGTATTATTGCCCATACTGGCTTGCCAGCAGGCCGAAATCAGATCCTGTTCCATAACCTTCATGGCCGCTGCCCGTCCCTGTTCTTTGACGTACCAGATATAGCTGGGGTGGTTCGCTCCCAGAATCGGGGCATTGATACCATCCTGAATGGTGATGCTGGCTGTGGTGTTGACGCTGAAATTGTTGAGTTTGTAATAGCTGGAAACCCAGCTTCTGACCGGCCCGCCATAGGCAACGATGGGCAGAGCGCTGGCACTGCCTTCGTCAATATCCAGCAGCAACGGCAGCATGCTCACCACGTAGGGTTCGAAATAACTGTAGGTTTCGCTTAAGGTACTGCCGGCACTGGCGGGTGCGGCAATGGGGGCGACATCGAGAATACTTTCATAGAGAGTCACTTCATTAGCCGCCACGTTATTCAGCATCAACAACTTTTCCCAACGTTGGCTGGTTTTGGAGTTGAGGTAATCCTGATCGGGAAGTGAGTAGTCGGGTGGGAAGTGCAACAGCTGCACGGAACGTTGATTGACGATCGACAGTCCCAACGGTAAGAAAAACCGCCAGTCTTGGTCATCCCATTTTTGTGCTTGCTTCAATTCGGCAACAGCGTTTGCTGCCAGAGTCCCGTTGTTCAAAAACTGCGGGATTTGTGTGCTGTAATCATTGATGGACTCAGAGTTCCCGGTGATTGATACGCTGTAAATGCCCTGATCAACAGTCACATCCGCCACGCCATTGGGGATGCGATCCCGTTGCAGACGCTGGTTCAGGTAGTGCTCGATGGTGTCTTCGAGAGACTCCGGTGTGTTTGAGTTGGGATAGCTGTACAGCGTGGTGAGTGTGCGGGTATCTCCGAGTTGAAAAGAGGTTTCATAACTTAACGTCGCAGCTGGCGTTACGGCGTTAGTAACGACGGGCGTCTCAGTGGGGGCAGGGTTTTCTGTTGAGGTTGGCTGGTCGCCACAGCCAGCAATGAGCAGCAAGGCACTGCTAATGACCATCGCTGGAATAAAGGGTCTCTGTGTCATGTTATATCCCTATACGTTGTTATGGATGTGTATGAAACCTGTAAGTTCATGAAAACGGATATAAGTTAGCACAATTCAGCGTGAACACCATCCAACGCCAGACAGCAATTCCGTTGTAAAGCGCACACAAAAAAGCCCCTGCATTGCAGAGGCTTTTTTAGTGCCGGAAAAAAGAGTGCCGGTTCGGAAAACGAAGAGTCATTAAAGCTCTGCTATTTTCTTCACCTGCTCAGCCAGCTTGGAAAGGGCGCTTTGCATGTCCGCCAGCTTGTCTTTTTCTTTCTGTACTACCTCGGCCGGAGCCTTGTCGACAAACTTGGGGTTGTTCAGTTTGCCTTCAACACGCTGGATATCCTTGGTGATACGATCCACTTCTTTGTTCAGGCGGGCAGTCTCGGCTTGTACATCAATCAGGCCGGCCATCGGAACCAGAATTTCCATATCACCCACCAGACCGGTAGCAGACATGGGGGCTTCTTCACCGGCGTTGAGCCAGGTAATGGATTCGAGGCTTGCCAGACGCATCAGGAATTGACGATTGTCGTTCAGGCAGCGCTGGTCGTTGTCGGATCCATTGGCAAAGTACAGCGGAACGCTTTTCGCCGGGGAAATGTTCATTTCACCACGAATGTTACGCACGCCTTCGATCACACCTTTGAGCCACTCCACATCGGTAATGGCTTGCTGATCTACCAGACTCTCGTCGTATTGTGGCAGAGCGGCGGTCATGATGGTTTCGCCTTCGGCGCCAGCCAGATCTTTCACCCGCTGCCAGATTTCTTCCGTGATGAATGGCATCAACGGATGTGCCAGACGCAGGGTTTCTTCCAGTACGCGTACCATGGTGCGGCGGGTACCTTTCTTCTGTGCTTCGCTGAAATCATCACTGGTGAGAATCGGCTTGGACAGTTCCAGATACCAGGAGCAGTACTCGTTCCAGATAAAGTCGTACAGCGCCTGCGAAGCCAGATCGAAACGGTAGGCTTCCACGCCGTCGGCAAAGGCTTTCTCAACTTGCTGCAGTTTGGCGATGATCCAGCGATCGGCTACAGACAACTCGTAGTTATCGCTGCCGGCCACTCCCGGCATCCTGCCTCCCGTGGCACTTGTACTTCCTTGTACATCGTCCTGTCCGCAATCTTTGGCGGATACACGATCACCGGCTTCATTCTGAACTTCGCAGTTCATCAGCACGTAACGCGAGGCGTTCCAGATCTTGTTGCAGAAATTGCGGAAACCTTCGATACGACCCACATCGAACTTGATGTCGCGACCGGTGGAGGCCAGCGAGTAATAGGTGTAACGCAGGGCGTCAGTACCGTAGGCCGCCAGACCATCGGGGAATTCCTTGCGGGTTTGCTTCTCGATCTTCTCGCGCAGACGCGGCACCATCATGCCTGCGGTACGTTTGGCCACCAACGATTCCAGATCGATACCGTCGATCAGATCGATGGGGTCGAGTACGTTACCCTTGGACTTGGACATCTTCTGCCCTTGTCCGTCGCGCACCAGACCGTGCACGTATACCGTGTGGAAGGGGACTTCTTTCCTGAAATGCAGGGTCAGCATGATCATCCGTGCAACCCAGAAGAAGATGATGTCAAAGCCGGTCACCAGCACGTCGGTGCTGTGGAAGGTCTTGAGGAAATCCGTTTGTTGCGGCCAGCCCAGTGTGCCGAAGGTCCACAGGCCGGATGAGAACCAGGTGTCCAGTACGTCATCGTCCTGCTTCAGGGGTGTTTCTGCAGGGATGTTGTTCTTTTCGCGAACTTCTTCTTCGCTGCGGCCCACGTAGACTTTACCGTCTTCGTCGTACCAGGCGGGAATGCGGTGACCCCACCACAGCTGACGTGAAATACACCAGTCCTGAATGTCGCGCATCCAGGAGAAGTACATGTTTTCATATTGCTTGGGCACAAACTGAATATCACCGTCTTCAACGGCTTTGATGGCCTCGTCTGCCAGCGGCTGGGTTTTCACGTACCACTGGTCGGTCAGGTAGGGCTCAATGACGACACCGGTGCGGTCGCCACGGGGGACTTTCAGTTTGTGATCGTCGATTTTTTCCAGCAGGCCCAGCGCATCCAGATCTTCAACAATCTGTTTGCGGGCGTCGAAACGGTCCATACCCCGGTACTTTTCCGGGGCAGAATTGTTGATTTCGGCATCGTCGTTGAAGATGTTGTGCAGCGGCAGGTTGTGTCGCTGTCCCATCTCGTAATCGTTGAAATCGTGTGCCGGGGTGATTTTCACACAGCCGGTACCAAACTCCATATCCACGTAATCGTCGCCGATGATGGGGATCTCGCGGCCGACCAATGGCAGTGTGATGGTCTTGCCGATCAGGTCTTTATAGCGTTCGTCGTCCGGGTGTACCGCCACAGCAGAGTCGCCCAGCATGGTTTCAGGACGCGTCGTGGCGACCACCAGGTGGCCGGAGCCATCGGTCAACGGGTAGCGGAAGTGCCACAGGAAGCCATCTTCCTCTTCGGCCAGTACTTCCAGATCGGAAACGGCAGTGTGCAGTTTAGGATCCCAGTTCACCAGACGTTTGCCACGGTAGATCAAGTCGTCTTCGTACAGCTTGATAAAGACTTCCTGCACGGCCTTGTAAAAGCCGTCATCCATGGTGAAACGCTCGCGGGACCAGTCGGGGCTGGCACCCAGGCGGCGCAGCTGCTGGGTGATGGTGCCGCCGGACTCTTCTTTCCACTCCCAGACTTTCTCGATGAACTTTTCGCGCCCCAGTTCGTGGCGGTTGGTGCCCTGGGCGTCCAGTTGACGTTCGACGACCATCTGAGTGGCAATGCCGGCGTGGTCGGTACCCACCTGCCACAGGGTGTTGTGGCCTTTCATGCGGTGGTAGCGGATCAGGGCATCCATGATGGATTCCTGAAAACCGTGCCCCATGTGCAGGCTACCGGTGACGTTGGGGGGCGGAATCATGATGCAGTAGGGCTCACCCTTGCCAGACGGCTTGAAATAGCCGTTCTTTTCCCAGGTTTCGTACCAGTTTGTTTCAATAGCCTGTGGCTGGTAGGTTTTATCCATAACGTCAATTGTCTTCGTAAAAAGCCGTAAGTGTGGGCCGATGGCGCCAAAGTGGGCGCGGCGGCACTGAATATGCGAATTGAAAGGGCTGAGATTATACATGGGCAGGCGGGCAGTTGGGAGAGCCAGAGGCTTTCTAATCCCGGTCTTCGCCTTTCTGTTCCCTGAAACCGGGCTTCTGGTAGAATGCTGCCCTTATTCACCACTTATTTCACACTATTTACAGGAAACTCCCATGAGCGCTGCTTCTGCTGGCAAATCCCTCAAAGACTCGGTACTGGCGGTTAATGATGATCTGCCGATTCGCACCGATAAGCCAGTCCACAGCGGCAAGGTGCGCTCGGTCTACTGGCTGACAGAGGCCGACAGCCGCCGCCTGATTGAAGAGAAGGGCTACGACGTGGCTCCAGACGCTCCTCTGGCGATCATGGTGATCAGTGACCGGATTTCGGCCTTCGACTGTATCTGGACGGGTGAAGGCGGTGTCAAAGGGGTTCCGGGCAAGGGCGCGGCGCTCAATGCCATCTCCAATCACTGGTTTAAGCTGTTCAGAGAGAAAGGGTTGGCCGACAGCCACATTCTGGATATTCCCCACCCATTTGTCTGGATTGTGCAAAAAGCCAGACCGGTGATGATCGAGGCCATTTGCCGTCAGTACATCACCGGTTCCATGTGGCGTGCCTACAGCAAGGGCGAGCGGGAATTCTGTGGTATAGAGATTGCCGACGGTCTGCAAAAAGACCAGAAACTGCCCGAGCTGCTGATTACCCCGTCTACCAAGGGCATTCTGAAAGGTATCCCCGGTGTGCCGGAAGTGGATGACGTCAATATCACCCGCAAGGACATTGAAAACAATTTTGCAGCTTTTAACTTCCGCAGTGCCGATGATATCGACACCTATGAAAAACTGCTGAAAGAAGGTTTTGGTGTGATCAGCGACGAGCTGGCAGCACTGGATCAGATCTTCGTCGATACCAAGTTCGAGTTTGGTTTCGTCACCGATAAAGCCGGGAATGAAAAGCTGATCTATATGGATGAAGTGGGTACGCCGGATTCCTCCCGTATCTGGGATGGCGAGAGCTACCGCAATGGCAAGATTGTCGAAAACTCCAAAGAGGGTTTCCGCCAGTTTCTGCTGAACCATTTCGAAGACCCGGACATCCTGCTCAATAAAGACCGCATGGACGAGCGTTCTGCTCTGGCTCGCGACAATGAACTGCCGATGGACGCACTGATGGATATCTCCCGTACCTACACCGGCATTGCGGAAAAGGTTACCGGACAGAAAATCGAACTGTCTGACAATCCCAAAGCGGAGATCGTTGCGGTATTGCGTGAGCAGTACGGTTTAATCGACTGATCAGCGGAGATGAAAGAGTCGCCAACGACTCTTTCATCTCTCGGTATTCTCCCTCTGGGTCAGAGAGGCTATTTTGCTATTGGCATTTTGCTGGTGCTACAGTAGCTGAATGACTACGTTGACTACTGCTGAATCTCTACCGCAACAAGCTGAAGCCTTACTTCAAATTATCGTCGGATGGGTCTGGGGCCCTCCTCTGGTCGTACTGCTGGTGGGTGGCGGCCTGTTTTTCCTGTTTTATTCCCGCTTTATTCCCTACCGACACCTGCCGGAAAGTATCCGGTTGCTGACGCGCAAGGCGGACAGCAAGGATCCCGGTCAACTCTCTCATTTTCAGGCGTTATCCACCGCGTTGTCCGGCACTCTGGGGATGGGGAACGTGGCCGGTGTTGCGCTGGCCATTGCCATGGGTGGTCCCGGTGCGATTTTCTGGATGTGGGTCAGTGCGCTACTGGGCATCGCCACCAAGTTTTACACTTGTACGCTCGCGGTCATGTATCGGGGTAAGGACAGCGAAGGTGAGTGGCAGGGCGGCCCGATGTACATGGTGAGCGAGGGCTTGGGGCCCCGCTGGCGACATCTGGCGTATTTCTTCGCGGTGGCGGGGTTATTTGGCACCATGCCCATTTTTCAGATCAATCAGCTCACGCAAATTATCCGGCAGACGTTTGCCATTCCTATGGGGTGGGCTTCCTCTGAGTCTCATTTTACCTTTGATCTGACTCTCGGACTGATTTTTGCTGTGGTGATTGTCATCGTTGCGCTGGGGCGTTTGCCGCGACTAGGTCGAGTGACCGGTTGGTTGGTGCCAGGTATGGTAGTGGGCTATCTGCTGCTGACGGGTATTGTGCTGATCGCCAATATGGAAGCCATACCGGCAGCGTTTGCCTTGATCTTTGAGGATGCTTTCACCGGTAATGCATTGGCTGGCGGTGCTCTGGGAGCGGTGATCATTACCGGTATCCGTCGCGCAGCGTTTTCCAATGAAGCCGGTATTGGTACCGAGGCCATGGCCCATGGTGCAGCCAAAACACGAGAGCCTGTGAGAGAGGGTCTGGTGGCCATGCTGGGGCCGATCATAGATACTTTGATGGTATGTACCTGTACGGCGCTGGTGATTCTCATCAGTGGCGTCTGGCAGACCGGTGAGCGCAACGGAATAGGTTTAACCTCCGCGGCCTTCGATGCCTTGTTCCCCTTCGGTGGCAGTCTGTTACTGACAGTGCTGGTCACCTTGCTGAGTCTGAGTACGGTCATGACCTTCTGGTATTATGGCAGCAAATGTCTTGGGTTTATCATCGGGGCAAAACATCAGCATCACTACATCTGGTTTTATGCCGTGTTGGTGGTATTGGGGGCGGTGTCTTCTCTGGGGCTGGTTGTCAGTCTGATTGATATCATGTATGCCCTGATGGCTATCCCGACCATGACTGCGAGTCTTTTGTTGGCGCCTAAAGTCAATCAGGCGGCCGCGAAGTATTTCTCGTCAGAATCTTCGCCACAGGCTGAAGCTTCACGGGTTGAGGGGTGATGATGTCAGAGTTAGTGAATCATCGCGTCTGGGGTTTTGGCCTTGTCTGCTCAGTGCAAACAGAGGCCAAAACCGTTAACATGCATTACTGACAGAGGCGGAGCCCATGAAGTTCTGCCCAAAGAGACAAGACACAATATCAACAGTTTTAGAGTGGAATTACTATGTACCCTTGTCTTGTGGCAGACATTGGCGGCACCAATGCGCGCTTTAGTCTGGTAACTGGCTGTGACAATGGCCAATATCAACTGAGCCAGAATCACGATCTCCGTACCGGCGAATTTCCTACCTTTGAATCTTGTCTGCAAACCTACCTCGATATGATCGACGGCCCCAGACCTGTATCGGCCTGCATCGCTTTGGCCGGTCCCGTGGTAGGTGATGAAATCCTTATGACCAATGTGAGTTGGCGATTCAGTCAGTCATCGGTCAGACAGCAATTTGGCTTCGAGGTTTTTTGTGTCCTTAATGATTTTGCAGCGTTGGCGAACTCTGTGCCTCATCTGCAGGAAGCTGATCTGACGACCATTGTTCAGGGGGTATCAAATCCCGCCGCTGCCAAGGCCATTGTTGGTCCCGGGACGGGACTGGGAGTTGCAGCTTTGGTGCGCGGTAAAGATGAGTGGGTTGTGGTGCCTGGAGAAGGGGGGCATGTGGCTTATGCAGCACAAAACCCAAGGGAAATGGCCGTGGCTGCCTTGATGCAGGCGCGAGGTTATCTCTGTGCTGAAGCGTTGATCTCAGGGCGGGGAATGGTAAATCTTTTCAACAGCCTTGCAGAAATTGACGGCCACCCGCATCGGGTTGATGAGGCCAGTGAAATCGTTACTCTGGCCTGGGAGCAGCAAGACTCTCTGGCGCTGGAAACCTGGGAAATGTTTTGTCAGGGGGTGGGCACTGTCGCCAGTGATGCAGCGCTTATGTATAACGCCAAGGGTGGCGTCTATCTGGGGGGAGGTATTTTGCCCCGTAATATAGAGGCTTTTCGCCAGAGTGGATTTGAAGCGCGCTTCAAAGAAAAAGGCATCCAGCGTGGGTTTATGGAAAATATCCCTGTGTATTTGATTTTACACAAGCACCCGGCACTGATTGGTGCTGCAGCCTGGCTGGATGATCTGACCAGGAACCGCTAGACGGTTTCTCCATGCTTTGAACAAAAAAGGCCGGTGTGACTGCACCGGCCTTTTTCATTTTCAGGTTTAACTGCCGACCAAACCACCGTCCTTACGACGAATCGCCACGACGCTGGGGCGCGGCGGAAGGTTGTTGTCAAAGTTTGGCCAGCGGTGTGCCGGATGATCGAAGGTCGAACCGTCGACGTCAGCAGGGTGTTGCACGGCTAAAAAGAGGGTAGTGCTGTCGGGGGTGAATTCCGGACCGCACATCTCCGCCCCAAGCGGGCAGCCGAAAAAATGTTTGGGGATCGCACGATAGGGGCCGGATGTTGCCATGGCCCACAAACCATCGTGGAAACCAAAGTCTTCGCAACCATCGGTAGAAACCCACATGTTACCCAGCTTGTCGAAGGTCAGGTTGTCGGGTGTTGCAAACCATCCGGCGTCTGTAACACTTTCACCCTTGGGGCCTTTACCGTAAAAACCTTGCGTGTTTTTGTCACTGCTGTTCGGATCCCCTCCCAGCAAGAAAGTGTTCCATTGAAAGCGGTTGCTGGTGTGGTCGCGTTCGCCGTCTGTGCCAGGGTGCACAAGCTCTAGAATGTGGCCGGCGCTGTTTTTCGGACGCATATTAGCGGTTCCGGGTTGCTGCCGTTTTTTGTTTTTCGTCAGCATGACGTAGGTGCAATCGTTGACCGGGTTGGTTTCAATGTCTTCCGGCCGATCCATGGGGGTGGCGCCAATCATCTGTGCTGCACGTCGACACTCGATCAAAACGTCGGCCTGTGAGTGAAAGCCAAATTCTTCGGTCAGGAAAGGCTCTCCATGGCGCATCGGCAGCCACTCACCAGATCCGTCGTCGTGTAATTTGGCCGCGTACAGCGTGCCGTGCTCGAGCAAGTTTCGATGATTGGTTTCCTGCTCAGGTTGATAAATGCCGTCAGAGACAAACTTGTAGAAAAACTGAAACTCGTCATCGTCTCCTGTATAAGCGACGACAGGCTTGCCAGGCTTGGCGACAATCGTGGTGCCTTCATGTTCAAAACGACCCAGACTGGTGAGTTTTCGTGGTGTCGATTCGGGATCGTACGGATCGTATTCCACCATCCAGCCAAACCGGTTGGCTTCGTTGGGCTCCTTTTCAATATGGAAGCGATCTTCGTACAGGCCCCATTGTCTATTTTCATCGTCGCCAATGGACAGACGCTGGTAGTTGTCACGTTCCTGATCCGACAGGGTGTTCAGATCACCCATAAACAAGCTGCCAATACCTTCCTCAGCAATCAGTACGGTACCCCAAGGGGTTTTTCCGCCAGCACAGTTGCCAGCAGTGCCATTGACTCGCGTACCTGTGGGGTCTGTGCTGGTTACCAGCCGTGGATGTCCGGCAGCGGGACCGGTGATTTCCATGGGAGTGGTAACCGTAATGCGACGGTTGTAATGGCTTTCGACATTCGTCTGCCAGTTGTCATTGATTAATTCAACTTCCACGACAGAATGGCCACAGGCCTGAAGTTCAATTGCGACGTGCTCCTTGCGGGTATTTAGCTCACCATCACTTTCGTCTTTGTAACCGCTGAACATCAAGTGAGGTTGCGTGTATTCGTGGTTGATGCACAACAATCCTTTTTGACTGTTTCCTGATTGATAGTGTTCGGTCGCCGAGGCGTTGTGAGTATCACTTAAGGGCATAAAGCCAATGAAGTCATTGTTGTAGCCAAAACGCTGTGACTGGTGTTCTGCAGTCAACTTTTCAGGAGCAAAAGGCTCAGATGAATGCAGGGCATCCCCCCAGCTTAGGAGAATGCTTGATTGGTAGTCATCCGGAATATGGTGGTACTGATCAAGGCTGTGAGGAATCTCTGAAAAGCTGAGATTGTTACTGTCCTGGCAGCCGCTGAGAGATCCGGCCAGTGCAGAAGCTGAAGCCAATCCGGCACCACTGCGAGAGAGATTTTTGATAAAACTGCGACGGCTGAGTGTATTTTGGTGTTTGTTGATCATCATAAATGTGAGGTCTTAAAAGTTGGGATAAGTCCGTGTGTGTATGGATATTTAAAAATGAAGGTTCTGAGGATCTGCCAGTTGATGCCTGAGGGTGCTGGGCAGTGACCCTGTCCAGCGTTTGAAAGAGCGCCTGAAATTGGCGCTGTCATTAATCCTCAGAATTCTGGCTACTTCCTCATTGTTGAGATCTTGAATAACCAGTAAGGACAGGGCCAGAAGTTTCCGTGCTCTGTCCAGTTCGGATTGAAAATTGGTCTGATGTGCCTTCAGGCGTCGCTTGAAGGTGGCAGAGCTTATGCCAAAATGTTCCGCGCAGATTTGCAAGGTGATGTCCTGACGGGGAATCTTTCGCAGTAACAGTTTTTGTAGGCATTCAAGAAATCCCTGCTTGCCGTTTATGAGCTGAATGCTTTCCTGACATTCTATAAGCGCTTGTTGCTTGATCGTTTCACTGTGATTGGATAACGGTTTTTGACCGATATGATCAGGCACGATAATGGCGGTGATTGGCGCGTTATAACAAATACGACTGCCCAGATACGTCTGCAGCGGAGCGGTATCTTCAGGTTGACTTTGTTCCAGGTAGAAGGTCAGCTGATTCTTGTCGATATCACTGGCTTTTAACAGGGTTAGAACCGATGAAATAAAACTTTGACTGATAAACTTCTGCTGTTGTGGACAGCCAATCGCGTCGTTGATAATCAGATAGTGATTCTTGGTATCCGATGCCAGATGCAGAAAGCACAGGGGGTAGTACAGCCGGCAGTGGTTTCTCAGAATCTCTAAAAGATCGCGTATACAGGAGGCATTAACGATGGCCTGCAAGAGGGTGCTGTGATTAATGTAGGGCAGCTGACGCCCAAAGCGCAGTGCAAACTCCTGAGAGTGGTTGTGCTTGCTGATATTGTTAATCAAACACTTTAATTGTTCGCAACTGATGTGATAGTCGCGGCGTGATATGTCTTGCATGAAAATCCCAGTACCTTTGAGCAAGCTATTGATATCCATGCGATGATTTCTGGCCAATTCCAGCATGGCTGCAGGAATTTGGCTGATCGGCAAAATCTTGTCATCGATGGAGTAATAGCTCGGCATATTGATGCGGGATTTCATGGCTAAAATGTCTTTATCAAGCTGCTTGTATTGAACGAAAATGATTCTTTTGTTTTGCGGTTTCCAAATCTCTGTTTAATCTGTCAATCAGTTCATCGGCTGTTGATCCTGCACTGTGGTCCACCAGACTAACTGTGCATTCGTTGAATACCGATCTTGAGGCGTTATCCGGTTTAAAAGCCATGTTTTCCAATGCGTTCAAAATTTCATCGGCATAGGTTTGGGCGTCGATAAGGTGTGTTTGAGGAAACAGCACGATGAAGCGGTCTCCGGCAAATCGGCAAGCCAGATCCACACTGCGTATATTCATGGTCAGTATGTTGGCAACTTGCGCCAATAAGCGATCACCGTCCTGATCGCCATAGCGTCGGTTGAAATCATTGAAGTTGACAATATCCAGCATCATTAATGACAGCGGTTGCTGAAGATTCTTGTAGTGAATCAGCTCTCGTTCAATTTGCTTCTTCATATAAAGAGCTGTATACAAGTCGGTTACATAGTCCAGTGCGCTGTGTTCCCGGTAGAAGCGCTCTTTGCATTGCAGTCTCTGGTTGATGGCGATTTGCTCCTGATTCCAAAAGTAAAATCCAAAGGCCAGAAAAATCACAGAAACCGGTGCTGTGACGGACTCGATCAGGTCGTCAAAAATGTAGCCCGCAGGCACAGCGATAATCTCATCCAAAAGATCCTGAAAGCTGGCCGCTGTAAAACCGATCATGCCGATGATTAACAGGTCGGTCACCCGACCTCTGGGGCGACTGTTTATGACAAAGGTCAGAAAAATCAACATCAAGCCCATGATGGAACCTTCGCCAAAAATATCAATCCAGGTGATGTCCCCCCAGGATTTGATATCGCCCATGCCCAGATTCGTGATCAGAACAGAAAAACAGACGACTAAAAGCAAGACGATTTTCGATGTGTGTAGCGATGCGTGACTTCTCATAACGGATGGAAAACCTGAATCGAAATGGATGAGATCATGAGTGACAGAATGAGTCAGTTCTGTGACAAAAAGATGACAGAAATATGCTCGGAATTGATTGCATTTCCCTCGGCGGGTCAAATCAGATCAGCCAACACGCCTGCATAACACCGGTATCAGGAAAAAAGATTACACATTCTTAAAAATAGCTTCTGATCAGGGATTTATAAGGCTTTCCACGCGTCCCACAATTTCTAAAATCCACAAACACAGGGTCAAAACGGATCAATCCATCTGTTATCCGTCTGCTTAAAGTGGCCAATGCCCCATCAAATCGAAGGCTGTCAGATTGGTGTCACCAAAGTGTCACAGTCGACTCGTAGGTTTGCCCTGTCTCTGGGGCGATCAGAAGCGTTGTTGAATACGTTGAGCTACAGAGCATCAGATATCCGCATGGGATACACAAATTAAGAACACGTGGCCAGAGCCGCTTGTTCAGAATGCTAAATAATCAGACCTGTTTCAGACCTGACTTTGGGGAAACTATGAAAACTTCAGTGAAGGCCTTAATGGCAACCAGCGCATTTATGTGTGCATTTAACGCGATGGCCGATGGTCGTCTTGAGGGACGTGTCAGCGACTCGGCTGGCAGTGTGTATTTTGATGGTGCCATTATTCGACTCAAGGAATTGAAACTGGAATCCAGCACAAAAGATGGAGGCCGCTTCAGTTTTAATTCTGTTCCAGCAGGCACTTATACGTTGACCGTGGATTATCTGGGGGCGGAGTCCGTACAGCGTCTGGTCAATGTGGCCGATGAACAAACTACCAAAGAAGTGGTGAAGATTGGTAGTGACGTCGCCAGTATGGAAAACCTGATTGTGGTGGGGCAGGCGGCTGGGGCTTCCAGCGCACTGAACAAACAGCGTGCTGCGGATAACTTTGTGTCGGTTGTTTCTTCTGACTCGATTGGTCAATTTCCTGATGAGAACGTGAGCGAAGCTTTACAGCGTGTTCCGGGTGTTTTTATTGAACGCGATCAGGGTGAGGGGCGCTTTGTAGGTATTCGCGGTGCCAATCCGGATCTAAACTCTGCGTCAATTAACGGTATGAATATTCCCTCACCAGAGAGGGATCGTCGCTCGGTGGCACTGGATGTGATCCCTTCGGGGCTGTTGGAAGGTCTGGAAGTCAGAAAAACGAATACACCGGATATGGATGGCAGTGGTATTGGCGGTAATATCGAAGTGAAAAGTCTGACGGCTTTTGACCGCGATGGTATGAGCTACAACCTGTCCGCAGAGGGCAACTACAATGACCTCGAATCCGAAGTCAGTCCGAAGATTGCCGGGACGTTTACCAACGTCTTTGACGTGGGCCAGGGCCAATTGGGGGTCGCTGCTGCACTGAGCTGGCAGGATCGTGATTTTGGTTCTGAGACCATGGAGGGTGACGGTGAATGGGAATCGGACCTTGAAGGGTCCGGCTATCGTGGTCCCGTTAAGATGGAGCAGCGCGACTACACCATCAATCGTACCCGTCTGGGGGCTGCGCTGAATCTGGACTGGCGCCCATCCGATACTTCGGAGTACTATCTGCACAGTCTCTACAGCCACTTTGAAGATCAGGAATACCGTCAGCGCGCAGAATACAAATACGACGATGGCGATCTGGCAGAAATTGATGGTGATTCGGCGCTGTGGACTGACGCCGAAATGGAACGCAACCTGAAAGACCGTTTCGAAGAACAGAAAATCACCTCAGTGGTTCTCGGCGGTATGAACATGTCCGGTGACTGGACCTATGAGTACTCCGTGGGTTATTCCAAGTCTGAGGAAAACGAACCGGATTATCATGGTTCCAATTTCAAGGCCAAAGACATCGATATGGGATACACCTCTTTAGGTGAGTCTCCGGATGTGTTCGCTGCCGATGAGGCGTTTGTCGCATCCAACTTTGAACTGGATGAAATCGAAATCACCAACAACTACACACAGGATGAAATGTTCACCTACAAGTTCGACATTACTCGTGAGATGTCGTTTGCAGGTCATCCGGGGTACATCAAGTTTGGTGGCAAGATTTCAAACCGTGAAAAAACCGATGATGTTGATACTCAGTTGTACGACGACTTTAGTGGGCTGGGTGATCCGACCATGGATCAATTCAGTCGCTCCACGGTGGATTATGGTTTAGGGCGACTGGGGCCAGCCATTGACAAAGGACTGATTGATAACCTTATTAATGGCAGTATTGTCGGCAGCGGTACCGCTTATCAGGACGATGGTGTACTGGGTGAAGCCTATAACGAAAGTATGGTGGCTTCGGCTCGTGATTACGTTATCGAAGAAGACGTTCAGGCTGCTTATATTATGAGCCGCGTCGACATCAACGATCTGCGTCTGGTCTATGGTCTGCGATACGAAGGCACCAAAGTGGATTCCAAAGGCTACGATGCGCGCCTGATCGAAGACGCCAATGGTGACTTCAGCCACAGCATCGAACAAGTGAAGTTCGATAAAGAGTACCACCATGTACTGCCGAGCATTAACGCTCGTTATCGTTTGACCGATGAATTGCTGCTGCGTGCCGCTTATTCCGAAACCATCGCCCGTCCTTCATTCGGTGACATTACGCCGTCTCCTGAAGAGATCTCGATTGAAGAGAACGAGCTGAAGGTAGAAGCGGGTAATCCGGACCTCGATCCCTACGAATCCAGCAACTTTGATTTGATTGTCGAGTACTATCCCGGTGATATTGGTGTAATCAGTGCCTCCCTGTTTTACAAGCAAATCGACAACTTCATTTTCGCCGCCGATGTCAGCGATATGGTTGACAGTTCAGTTTATGCCCCTGGCGTGACCATCGACGAGAGTGAAATTTACATGCCCATGAATGGTAACAGTGCGGATTTGTACGGTCTGGAACTGGCCTACACCAAGAGCTTTGAATCCGGCTTCCTGATTCAGGCTAATGCCACCTTTACCAGCAGTGAAGCCGATCTGGATCTGGAGCCAGGTGCATCACGCAGTTCAAACACCGAACTGCCAGAACAGGCTGATACTGTGGGTAACCTGGTGCTGGGTTATGAAACAGGCCCATTCAGTCTGCGTCTGTCCACAAACTACAAAAGCAAGACTCTGATGGAGCTGGATCTTGGCGATAAAGAAAACGACACCTATGCTGATGACCATATGCAAGTTGATTTCTCTGCCAAATACGACATTAACGACTCCATGCAGATGTACTTTAATGCGATCAACCTGACGGATGAGCCGATGTACCTGTACCAGGGCAGCAGAAAGTACAATTCCCAATATGAAGAATATGGTCCATCTTTTGTACTGGGCTTCACCTATCGTAACTTTTAATCCTTGCTCGTAGCGATTGGGGCTCGGCAGGTGATGCCGGGCCCATTTTTTTAAACCGATTAAGCGTAGTGAATGATGAAGATTGTAAACATAGGGCCGTTGTTAACGGCTGGCCTGCTGGGTCTGACCGGCGCAGGACTCTCAGGATGCCACTCCTCCGATGACGGCAAGGATGTTGTAGGTCAACCAGCAACAGAAGCTGCAAGCCAGATGGCTCAGCAGTCGGTGATGTTCGATAAACTCAGCGACAAATTGAAAAAGCTCGATGGCTATCAACTGCGTGTGGTTGATACCGATCAGGGCGCACGGGTTTTGCTTTCCAGTGAAACCTATGGCGTGGTGATAACTGACGCCACAGGAAAAGTGTTGGGGCGTTCTTCAGGTGATGACAAATCCGTCGATGCTCGTCTGGTTGCTAACGCACAGGATGGTTCCGATGCCGGCTTGTGGGTGAGTCATATTGATGAATCTGAAAATGTCCTGAAACTGGGATATTTCGATCTCGACAACAACCGCTATCAAACTTTGACCTGGGATCAGCAGTGGTCACAAACCATGGTCGTTGCTTGTCTATCCGCTTCAACCGAGATGACTCACCCGGAGCATACAGAGTTAACTGCCTGGCTGATCTCGGAAGAGGGGATGGCCTATCAGGAACAGTTGCTGATCACTCAAAACGGGGTGACGTCGACCAGAGTCCGGGATGTGGCGCTGGGTGAAGGCGTTGTTGCCTGCAGTGTGGACGATTGGGATCAGAAACTCTATTGGTCTCAGGAAAATATTGGTCTTCTGGCTCTGAACAGCGACGAAGAAAAAGATGAAGAGCGCCTGTTACTGGCGGCGTTAGCGCCTGCTGGAGATTTGCAACAGGCACCTACCAGCCTTCAGGTATTGCCAGCTTCAGGTCTGATTCTGGCGACCATTCCGGATCAGGAACAAGCGGTCATTTATTCGCCCGAAGGGGGAGTGGTGACGTCAGTAAACTTTGCCGTATCCGGTGGCGACAGTGAAAACCCTGACCCGATCACCAGTGTGGCTTTACAGAAACACAGTGATTCACAGTGGCACTGGTGGGCGATGACGGATGAAGGAAAATACTTGCTGACAGCGAGCAGTGAAAGTCTGGTGACCTTGCCTGAGCGCACGTCACAAGACGACAGCACTTACACGGTTTTGCCGACGGCCCAGACGGATGTGGTCAACAGTTTTGGCGATGCCGCTGACGATCCGGAGGTGTGGGTCAATGCTGGTGATGCAGGTCGCAGCCTGATTATTGCCACGGATAAGAAGCAGGGCTTGTGGTCCTACAAACTGGATGGCGAGAAGCAACAATTCCTGCCTCGCGGGAATGTAAACAATGTGGATGTTCGTTATAACTTCACATTAATTCAGGATGGAAAATCCCGTGTTGTGGATCTTGCTATGGCCACCAATCGCACCACTGAGAATCTGGACGTATTCGCGATAGATCAGCAGACCGGAAAACTGGATTTTATTGCTGGCGATATCATTGATGGCAGTCTTGGGCACCCTTATGGTGGGTGTTTGTACTCGTCCAAAAACACTGGCGAGATACATGCGTTCGTCAATAACAAGGATGGTCTATACCAACAATGGCGTCTGGTTGCGAAAGACGACACAGTCCACGGGGAAAAAGTCCGTGAGTTTAAGCTGAACGGACAACCGGAAGGCTGTGTGGCTGATGACGAGACTGGCCGCCTGTATGTGGGTGAAGAGGATCACGGGATATGGTCCATTGAGCTTGAAGCGGGTGAAAGCTCCGAGTTGAAGCTCCTTGACGAGACGGCCAATGGACATCTGGTTGCCGATGTGGAAGGCATTAGCCTGTACACAGGTAAAAACGGTCAGGGTTATCTGGTTGTTTCGAGCCAGGGTGATAACGCTTATGTTCTCTACGATCGGGTCACCAATGAATATCTGGGACGCTTTCGCGTGAAAGCGAATGCCGCGCTCAGCATTGATGGCAGTTCAGAAACGGATGGCCTTGCGGTAACCAGTGCAAATCTGGGCGGGGCATTCGATCAGGGATTGCTGGTGGTACAGGATGGTCGCAATCGCATGCCGTCAGCCCGCCAAAACTTCAAACTGGTACCCTGGCGTGCCGTGGAAGAAGGGCTGCACAAGCATCAATCGGAAGCCCTCGCCGATCACTGACTTTGGCTTCAATGTCGAGCGAGAACTGAAAGCAGCATATAGTCAGTACTGCGTGTGCTGCTTTTTAAAAGCCGATGGCGATGTGCCGTTACTCCAGCGTATAAAAGCTCGGCGGAAGTTGGATACATCATGAAAACCCAACAAATCTGCCGTGTGATTGACCGAAAGTGCAGGGTTGCGCAGATAAGTTTCAGCCAGCTCTAATCTCACTTCATCCAGAATTTTCTGGAATGAAACATCTTCATCGCTCAGGCGACGGCGAAAAGTTCGCGGGCTCATGTGGAAGTGCTGTGCGGCCTGCTCCAGGCTGGGAAACTGCTGCTGTGCAGCCACCAGATACTCCCGTACTTTTACCCGCAAGCCGTCACTGCTTTTCATTCGGGCAAGCAGCTCTTCACACTGCTGCTCGTACAATTTGAGCATCACCGGATCGGCGTACTCCGGTTTTTCTTGCATCAAACTGGCGGGTAAAATCACTCTGCTGGTTTTTTGGTTGAACCGAACCGGACAATCCAATATGGCCTCATAATCACTTTGGTATTCCGGCGGCGCATAACTCAGCTCGATTTCTGCGCTGATTTTATCGGTATGCAAAAGATGTTTGATGGAGCTCAGCATGCCCGCAAAGAAAAGTTCTGTGTCCCGCTGACGATCGATCAGCAGTTCCCGGGTTGGCTGGAACTCGATATAGACCCGATCCCCTTCGTGTTTCGCGTGAAGGGAGGCGTTCTTCAACAGCAGGCGATAATACTTGGTGAGAATTTCAATGACTTGATGAATATTGCGACAACTCATCACGGCATAACCAAACACACCATGGGAAGTCAGAGTCAGGCGTTGGCCAAAACGCAAAGCCAGTGACTGGGTGCCTGTGGCAGCAATGCCGGTGTTGATCAGTTGTCGAAACTGTTCCTCGGCGCATCGGGCTCCGGGTGTTTGTAATTCCTGCTCGGTCAGGTTTGCGGCGTGAAGAAGTTCCTGGCGAGATGCGCCTAGTTCACAGGCGACATCCACGAGTATCGCTGCATAGCTTATGGGTAGATCCCGTTCTTTCATATTTGCTCCTGCTTGAGGTGCATTCGTTATTATTCAGGCTCTGAATGTATCTATCTTATTTAGCGTATTATTTGATTTTATAGGACAAATTGCGTTGAATGAGATCGGGCTCCAGTGACGGTGGCCTGAAATGACTTTCAACATGGCTCAAGATAACCTTGTGGAACTGTCGGTTGCAAGCAAAACTTGAGTCATTCGCATAATAAATCCAGGGAGAGACTGAATGAGTGCCACCTTTGTAGAGCATACGCCAAACCAGATCCGTTTTTTTGAAGAAGCGAAAAAAATTGACGTGGATCACACTGATGTAGACCTCGATGAAGCAGCTGTAAATGAGGTCGCGGAAATTTTCAAGACGCCGCTGACTGGCAGTTTTAACTGGGACTACCACATCAACGAAGATCGCATCAAAAAGCTTTACGATCTTGGCAAAGAACTTAATTGGAATGCCGACCTGGATCTCGACTGGGACAAACCCATTGGCAGTGCGCCCTATGAAGTCAGGGTGTTTATGAGTGGCTTTTCTGAATACAAACCTTTCCTGGATATGAGTCAGGAAAAACGGGAAGAATTCCTGCTTCACTCGGAAGCCTGGACAGACTCCCAGTTTTTACATGGCGAACAGGGGGCTTTGCTGGTAGCTTCACAGCTGGTGTCCTGTGCTCCGACCTACAACGCCAAACTGTATGCCGCCTCCCAGACATTTGACGAGGCTCGTCACGTTGAAACCTTCAATCGTTTCCTGCAGAAAAAAGCCGGCATTATGTACCCCATTGATGGCGCCTTAAAAAACATCATCGATAAAATTCTCAGTGATGAACGTTGGGATCTGAAATTTATTGGCATGCAAGTCATCATTGAAGGTCTGGCGTTAGCGGCGTTTAACACCACCAAAGAATATGTCGATCCAAACGGCTTCAAGAAAGACATGCTGGAATTGATCATCCGCGATGAAGCGCGTCATGTGGCCTTTGGTATTCACTATCTGGCCGAGTATGTCAAAACACTGACCGACGAGGAGCGGGAAGAGAGGGCCGAGTTTGCTTATCAGGCTTGCCTTGTGAGTCGCGAGAGGCTGGTGCCTACGTCTGTATTCCGTCACTTTGGTTGGGACGAAGAAGAGGCACGGGTGGTCTTTTTGGCCGGTGGCGGCATGGAGCATTTCCGCAAGTTACTGTTTCAGCGTGTCATCCCGAACCTGCGTCGCATTGGTTTGTTAACCGACAAGATTCGTCCCAAATTTGAAGAGCTGGGCATCCTGGAATTTGAAAATCTGCCGGATGATGCGGATATTGACTGGGCTGAACTGAGCAAGCCCCTTTATACCGAAACGGCTTAAATGGCTTAATTTCTCAAGAGTCCATGCCCGAATCTTTCTACGCAGGGACTGTAAAGGCAATAACAAAAAAACGGTCGTAAAGGCCGTTTTTTTGTTGCCCTGTCTATCAGTGAGTTATTCGTTTTTGGGTTTGTCGTCTTGCAGAGCCTCCAGCAGACGCTGTCTCAGCTCGGCTTCGATTTTAGGCAGATAAATGGCAATGATCCCTTCTACCATCTGATGGAGTTTTTCCGGAGGCAGTACTGGTGGAAGCTTCTCTTTCGGAGTGTTTTGAGATTTAGCCTGCTCACTGGTATATCTGGCAGGACGAGGAGGAATTGTCACCTCTGGCAGTGGCGACTCTTTAATAATATCCAGTAGCGCTTTATTGGTGTGAAGACGTTCGCGGATGTGCTGGGGCAGAAACGGATTCTCGCCGCGGGTTTGTACCGCAGGACGTATCGTGGGTTTCGCCGCAGGTTGATCCGGTGTTTTGACCGTCGCGGGTTTGTTATCGAACAAGCTGCGCTGCCCTGGCAGCACGCCGGGTGGCAGTGTGGTTCCTTCTAATTGGGCGGGTGGTTCTTCTTCGGCAGAGAGCGTTTCTGTGTCGGCGGGCTCTTCGCTCGCTGATGAAACTTCACTGGCCAAGGATTCCTCAGCTGCTAGTGGTTTCTCATCCGTGGGGGGCTTACCGAGTGTTTCTGGCGCCTCGTTGGTTGAAGGTTCTTTAATGGCTGAGGGTTCTTCATGGGCTGAGGGCTCTTCACGGGCTAAGGGCTCTTCACGGGCTAAGGGCTCTTCATCGGCTGAGGGCTCTTCATACGCTAAGGGCTCTTCACAGTCTAACGATTCCTCAGATGTATAAGATGTCTCGTCGGCGAAGGACTGTTCGATGCCCTCGTCGGTCAGGTCTTCGTCGGCGGGTACTTCAGAGAGGGGCGCGCTTTCGGCTTCGCCGGATACGGCCGGTGAGACGGAGTCATCTTCAGGAATATAGACTTCTTCCAGAAGCGGTACGTCGTCAAACATCTCGTCGTAGTCGTCTGACTCTGTGTCGATCTCATCAGAAGCGTCTGCTGAGTAGTCGTCATCAGTGTCCAGATTCAGGTCGAAGTTGAGCTTGTCAACGGCTGCATCAATGTCGGACGTTTCGTTCTCAGCTTGCGGGGCAGCCTGTGTGTCGTCCTCAGCAGGACCGTCTTTGGGTGTGCTTGCCTGATGATGTTCGGAGCCTGGGGCCGATATGGGGTCGCTCAGAACAGGTATTTCATCCCATTCATCTTCGGAAAGAAGGCTTTTAATGGATTCCAGCTCGCCCAGCAGGGCTTTTTGGGCTTCTTTTTTTTCTTCGCTCATCGACCTTAACACTTCTGGCGTCGCCACCTGAGTGACGAGAGGTTAAAACGGAACTCGTTGCTGATACGGGCTGCCACACAGTTATAGCATGCCGCTGTGGCATCTATGTTAACACTGTTTATATTCTCGCCAATACATCCGGTAGCGAAGTAATACCTGATGCCCTGCCCGAGGGTATCGCATTTATGATCGAGCCTGTTCTGGCAGGTCTAGGATTGGGATATCTTGTGGGAATTAATGGGGTAGCCACGGTGCCGGTAGAAGCCATAGTGCTCCCGTGTAGCGGACAAAACCTGTTCATCCTGACAAACCACCTCGGCCAGACGCTGAAAACGGCTGAAATAGTCCGGTATGGCGTCTTTCAGATTGATCAGCAGGTCGTGGTGATCACCGCAGTCGTTGCCAAATCCTACGGCCACCTGAGACTGCAGAGGGCTGTCGCCTTCACAGTCATGGGGCAAAAAGCTTTCAGGGCGGAAGTTCCAGAGTCGCTGGTTCAGCTCCGCAGCCTCTTCGGCGGTGTTCACCGCGATAAAGACCTTCGAACCGGATTGGTAGGCCTTTTGCGCCAGGCGGCAGGCGAACACCAGCCGTTGTTCTACGGCTGGTGCAGGCAGGACATAAAAATCAACCTGAGTCATGCTGGGTCAGGATGCCTGCTGCTGCAGGAATTCCACCAACAGTGATACCGGACGGCCCGTGGCGCCTTTGGCTGCGCCGCTGTCCCAGGCAGTACCTGCGATATCCAGGTGAGCCCAGTCATAGGCTTTGGCAAAGCGGGACAGGAAGCAGGCTGCGGTGATGCTGCCGCCGCCAGGACCACCGATGTTGGCGATATCGGCAAAGTTGCTGTCCAGCTGTTGCTGGTATTCGTCCCACAGAGGCATATGCCAGGCTTTGTCGCCGGCTCGCTTGCCGGCTTCGAGCAACTGCTCGGCCAGATCATCATTATTGCTGTAGAGGCCACTGGCGTGCTTGCCCAGAGCCACAACACAGGCGCCGGTCAGGGTGGCCACATCGACTACGGCCTTGGGTTTGAAGCGCTCGGCATAGGTCAGGGCATCACACAGCACCAGACGGCCCTCGGCGTCGGTATTAAGGATTTCGATGGTCTTGCCAGACATGGAGGTCACAATGTCACCAGGTTTGGTGGCACGGCTGCCGGGCATGTTTTCGGCGGCAGCCACTATGGCCACCACGTTTAACGGCAGATTCATCTCGGTAATGGCTTTCATGGTGCCCAGTACACTGGCGGCGCCACACATATCGAATTTCATTTCGTCCATGCCCACGCCGGGTTTCAGGCTGATACCGCCGGTGTCAAAGGTGATGCCTTTGCCGACCAGAACCACGGGCTTGGCACTTTTCTTTCCACCTTTGTATTCCAGCACAATCAGGCGAGCTTCCTGTTCGCTGCCCGCTGAGACGGATAGCAGTGAACCCATTTTCAATTCTCGCATCTGCTTTTCGTTCAGCGCTTTTGCGGTCAGCTTGGTGTTGCCGCGAGCCAGTTTTTTGGCTTCCTGAGCCAGATACGACGGGGTACAGATGTTGCCGGGCAGGTTGCCCAGATCCTTACACAGCGCCATGCCCACAGCGGTTGAGTGACCGGCAGTCAGTGCGCTGGATACCGCTTTCAGCTGCTTCTTGTCAGCAACCGTATAGATCACTTTCTTGAGGTTTATGACAGGCGCTTTCTTGCTCTTCAGTTGGGTGAATTGGTACACCGCATCGGTGAAGTATTTGGCGCTTTGGCTGGCTTTCCAGGCTTCGTCACGATCTGTGACAGTGACGTCGTCCAGGCACAGAACGGCATCTTTTGCAGGAGTTGCCTTGACCGCAGCGGCAGCCTTTTTGATCGCCTTGTCGAATTTTTCAGCACTCAGGGCTTCACCTTGCTTGCCGAGGCCTAACAGAATGACCCGGTCAGCTTTGCAGCCGGCCACATCGTGCAGCACACGGGTAGCGCCCAGGCTGCCCTTGATGTCACCCTGCTTGATCAGTTTGGCAATCAGGCCGTCGCAAGCGTCATCCAACTCGGCGGTGGTACCTGAAATAGCCGCACTGGAAATGGTCGCGCCCGAACTCTTGCTGTTTTCATACACTGGCAACACCAGACTGTGCGTGCGTAGCGTCAGTGCTGAACTGGTTTTAGCCTGAAATTCCATAGTCCTTCCCCAAGACAAAAAAGTTGGTTTACGGGATAATGCCCGGCAGTTACTGACACAGGCAGTCTCGATATGTTGTAGCCTCTGCGAAACAGGTAGCTACAACGCTGAATACGTCAGTGCTATTCGATGGTTCGGATAGCATCGTGATTCGAATAGCATGGTTAATAGCGAATTAGTGTACGCTAAGTAGGGTTTCGAACAAAACCTTTAGTCATGGTCGATGTCTATCTATCCGCTGTGACAGAGCTGGATTACCAAACCGTGCGTGTGGTTGATCAATCTACAGACAATCGGAGGATTACCTCCCGGTTGTGCACATAATAGACAATGCAGATATAGCGTAAACAGCAGGCGACAGGCAGGTCTTACTTTTGATTATTTTTCGTTATCTGGCTCGTGAAGTCATGGTGAGTATGGTCGCGGTCAGTGGTGTTTTGCTGCTGATCATCATGAGTGGCCGCTTTGTGAAATATCTGGCGGAGGCCGCTGCGGGCAAGCTCGATCCGGATGTACTGTTCGCCATTATGGGATTTCGCCTGCCGGGCTTTCTTGAATTGATTTTGCCACTGGGCTTGTTCATCGCGTTTCTGCTGGCTTACGGTCGCATGTATATGGACAGCGAAATGACGGTGCTGTCTGCCTGCGGGATGAGTCAGCGTCGACTGGTGGCCTACAGTATGTTGCCTGCCGGAATCGTTGCCATTTTTGTGGCTCTGCTGAGTTTGTGGATCAGTCCGGTTGGGATTTCCAAGGCGACAGCGATCCTCGAGAACCAGAAGCACCGCAGTGAGCTGGAAGCCATGTCACCAGCACGTTTCCAAACATCCGGCAGCGGCAACAGCGTCACCTACGCCGAAAAGCTGGTAAACGATCACAAGGAAATGCAGAAAGTCTTTATGGCAGAGATGGGCAGTTCTGCGGAAGAGGCAGGGGCTCCCTCCGATTCGGGTCTGGCGGTACTCACGGCCAAAACCGGTGAGCAGGTGACCGATCCCGACACCGGGCAGCGCTACCTGAAGCTCAATGATGGTTATCGTTTCAATGGCAATCCAGGCGAAGCCCAGTACGAAATCGTCAAGTTCGATTCCTACCTTCAGTTGCTGGAAAACGACACCAACCCGAATAAAGAGAATGTAAAGGCTGACTCTCTGCCCACCATTACTCTGATGCGCTCAGATTCCACTGAAGATATTGCCGCGTTGCACTGGCGTTTTTCACTGCCGGTTCTGGTAATCGTGGTGACTCTGCTGGCGGTACCCCTGAGCAAAACCAATCCGCGGCAGGGGCGTTACGTGCAGATGATTCCAGCTATTCTGCTGTACATCATTTATCTGGTTTCTCTGAACGGTGCCCGCGGTGCGGTGGAAGACGGCAATGTGTCTCCCTGGCTGAGCATCTGGGCTGTGCATGTTGGAGCACTGGCCATGGCGTTATTGCTGCTGTTTTGGCCTTATGTACGGCTGCAGCTCAAGGCGGGTCGTATGAAGGAGGGCGCCAAACATGCGTAAACTCAATAATTACATCGCTCGCACCGTTATTGGTGCTGTGGGTATGGTGCTGCTGGTGATTGTGTCACTGGATGCGATTGCGGCACTGGTGGACCAGCTGGGTGAGTTGAAAGGCGATTACGATTTCCTTCAGGCCCTGATCTATGTGGGCTTTACTCTGCCGGGGCGGATTTACGAGAACATTCCCTTCTCGGCGCTGGTTGGCTGTCTGGTGGGGCTGGGAATTCTGGCCGGCTCCAGCGAACTGGTCGTGATGCGAGCCGCGGGCGTATCTCTGGCGCAGATCACCTGGGCGGTAATGAAGCCGGTACTGTTATTCATCGCCCTCAGTATTGGTTTGGGTGAGTATGTTACTCCGCTGACGGATCAGATTGCAGAGAGCCGCCGGGCGATTGCCCAGGGGGATAAGAATGCACTGGAATCCCGACACGGCTTGTGGAATCGCGATGGCAACGAGTTTATGCACATCAATGCGGTGCTGCCCAACGGCCGTCTCTATGGTGTGACCCGCTATCGTTTCGATGATGAGGGCAAACTGTTGGCGGCCAGTTTTGCTGACACGGCCATGTTCCGCAAAGATTATTGGGTTGAGGAAGACGGCCGCGAGTCTGTGATTACCGACAAGGGAATTGAAACCCATACTTACCATTCCCGCCGCTGGGATACCTCGCTGTCCCCGTCACTGTTAAATGTGTTGGTGCTGGAGCCCGACGCGCTGTCGATTCAAAACCTTTACTCCTATTCCAGTTATCTGGAGCAGCAGGGCATAGAAAATAATCAATATGAATTGGCGTTTTGGAAAAAATTGCTGCAGCCGCTGGCGACTGCCAGTCTGGTGCTGATTGCGGTCTCGTTTATCTTTGGACCGCTGCGTGAAGTGACAATGGGGTACCGCATTTTCACCGGTGTGATCGTCGGTATTGTTTTCCGTATGTCGCAGGATTTGCTCGGGCCGTCGAGCCTGGTGTTTGGGTTTTCGCCCCTGCTGGCGGTGCTGGTGCCGCTGTTAGTCTGCGCCGTGATCGGGGTGTATCTGCTAAGGAAGGCTAACTAGCCTTCAAGCTACTGATGTAATTAATATCGTCATTGCCGCGTCGCTATCGCTCCTCGCAATGACGTTTTTAATCTTTATTCAGGATTTCAGGGAATTACCTTAATCTCAAACCTAATTAGCGCTATTTTTTCTGCTTGGGCAGCTGCACCATCCGGGTACCGCTGGCCATGTCGTGCCAGGTTCTCCCTTCCTTATCCCACAAGCGCCACCAGTAGCCCAGTCCGAAAGCTGCCAAACTCAGTGGCGCAATCAATCCACGCACCATGGCCTGTGGCAGGCTGACAAACTGTCCGTTGTCCTGTCGCAGTTGCAGGCGCCAAGCGCGCATCCCCAGGGTCTGACCGCCCCGACACCAGAAAAACCAGAAGAAGGCCTCGATTACCAGAATCAACCCCACAAACCCCGCCGTGCCGATGGTGGCGCGTTCACCGGTGGGCAAATCGACATTGAAAACTGAATATTTGATGCCAATAAAGAGCGCGCCGTAGCCCATGGCGACGGCCATCACCAGCAGTGAATCGTACACCATGGCCGCAAAGCGCTTGATCAGGCTGGCGGTGGGGAGAGTTTGTGTGGTCATAAAAAAGCCCGCGAAGAATGCGGGAGGGATTGTACCAAAAGCCGTGGGGGAGGGAAGAAGAGACTGCGTGGGTCAGAATTCGTATTCGAAAGTCAGCTTCACCTTGTCATCCGATAATCTGAGTTTGTATTCCACCTCTTCCGATACCTTGCCATCACCATTGCTGTTGGGAATGATTTTGGTATCCGAGTAGTGCTTGTCACGAACGCCATCCCAATAGGTGCGAAACCCCATCTTCACCAGTTCGGAAAACACCTTGCCGCCCACAGTGGGTTCATCTTCCCCATTTTCCTGTTGCAACCACTGATGATTCAGTGCCCGATGCTGCGCGCTCATTTCGTTATTGCGGATATCTTCTGCGGCTTGTTCAAGCTCATTGTTGCTCAACCCCGTTGATCGGGAAGAGTAGCGTTTTTTCTCGCCGTGGCCTTTGCTGTGCTTGAGAGGATTGTAGTAATTGAGGTTTTCCGGAACAAACAGATCATTGTTCGCGTCCGCTTCGACCTGGTCGGCCTGACTGGGGAATGCGCAGATCAGAGTGGCAATAAACAGGCTGGCTGGAACAAATTTCAGGGATTGTTTGTAGACGCCATGGCGCTGTTTATAAAGGCCGGAAAACTGGTTATAAAAGCCAGAAAACTGAATTCTGTGCATTTTTTGGGCTGTTATTAATGCTCTCATAACAACGACTCCTTGTAATTGGAGTATGGTTCAAATTGAGCGTTTTAACAGGGGCTGAACAGGTGCTGGTCTGGCTCAGGGTATGTGTCGTTACGGTGACAATGGCGGGGCTGCGATCAACACAGACCAGCCAATCCGGCGCTAACACTTATATTTTGAGGGTTTTACGGTGAGTGTTTGCTGAGGGATGGAACCTGAGGGGGAGCGAGAAAGTGCCTCAGCATGAGCTGCTTAGACGCATTTGAATATTGAATTCAGGTTTTAAAGGGCAAAATTATCTTAAAAAGCCTTGGAAAGCAGACGCCAGGGTCGCATTAAAGGGGGCAGCTCAGGCAGTCTGGGTTTCAAACTCTTCACCGGCGGAGCGGCTGGTGGAAAAGCGGACAATTTGTTCATCGCCATGATCGGCGTTCATGGACTGGCCGATGGAAATTTTGCCTTCACCGACCAGTGGCAGCTCTTCCCGGCGCAGGTAGATTTCTTCCTGATTGTGCCCGGAGACATAAGTCCCATTGGTGCTGTGATCAATCAGTACGAACTTGCCGCGACGAAACACCACTTCACAGTGTTCCCGTGACGCCAGATGATGATTGATCCGAAGGTTGGTGCGGGTACTGTCGCGCCCAAGGACAAAAGGGGTTTGCTGGGGCAGTATGCAATGGCGGTGTGGACCGTACTCCAGCGTGATACTGACCACGTCGCTGGTCTGGGTGATATCGTCGATGGTCATCACGGCGGTGGCGTTGTGTGCCTGAGTGTGTGATTCCCAGTGCATGCGATAGATCACGCTCTTCTTGTCGTCGCCCTTGAACGCCACTCGGTCGAACTCGTGACAGTCCATTTGCATTTCCAGCGGCAGGCTCTGGTAGAGACTTTCGGAGATCAGAATCTGACCGGCTCTGGCCACCTGTGTCAGCCAGGCCGCGTTATTGACGATATCGCCGAACACGTCTTCGTCCTCAATCAGGGTGTCGCCAAAAGCGAGGCCAACTCTCACAGGCAGTTGTGCATTGACCTGCCCGGACTGGCGCTGCAGCTGCTGGGCACAAAGACAGGCCTGCTGCACGCACTCAAACGTCACCATGATCTCGTCGCCGATGGTCTTCACCAGATGCCCCTGATGGCGCTCGGTTTCAGCAATCATGGTCGCCAGCGTGAGGTCAATCTTGGCTTTTGCCCCTTCGTTGCCCAGCAATTTATAGAGCGTAGAACTGCCACTGACATCGGCAAACATCACGGCTCTTGGGTGGGCTTGTTGGGTCATTTGACGGTATCCAGGAAACAGAGCGATCTGAAAACGGTTGCGGTATATAGCCTGTTCATTCTAACAGAAGTCGTGAGACAAATTGTGACCAATTTCTGAGTCTTTGCGGGCCATAACTGTGAGCTTTGTCACTAATTGTAGGCGTGAATTACACCTTGATACGGTTGCTTTTTGTGCCAAAAACACAGAGTCTTGGGTGAAATCCGCTAGACTGAAACATCAGCACACAGCTGATGATCGACAACAATAAAAACACCTGAGAGAGATGGTATGCGTAGTTTTACTGAAGACCAAAACCTGTTCCGTGCAGCTTACCGAAAGTTTCTTGAGCAGGAAGTGGCCCCTCATATGGAGCGCTTTCGTGAGCAGGGTATTGTGGATCGCGATATATTCAAAAAAGCCGGTGATCAGGGTTTTCTCATGATCTGGCCGGATGAGCAGTACGGCGGTCTGGGTGACAACGATTTTCGCTATGAGCAGATCATCATGGAGGAAAATGCCCGCGCAGAAACCGGCGAGTGGTTCTCCACCTTGCACAGTCGTCTGGTCGGTCCGTATCTGCAACGTTTTGGCAGTGAAGAGCAACGACAGCGTTTTTTACCCGGTTGTGTCCGAGGTGAAACGATTTTAGCCATTGCCATGACGGAGCCGGATGCGGGCAGCGACCTGTCTGCCATGCGTGCCCACGCCAAAGACATGGGCGATCACTTTATCCTGAACGGTTCCAAAACCTACATATCCAACGGCATCAATGCCGATCTGGTGATCGTCGCGGCGAAAACCGATCCTGACAATAACCCCTACAGTGTTGGCCTGTTTTTGGTGGAGCGGGGCATGGAGGGCCTCGAGCGCGGACGCAATCTCGACAAGATGGGGATGAAAGCGCAGGACACCGCCGAACTGTTTTTCAGCAACGTCAAAGTGCCGAAAGAGAATGTGCTGGGTGATCCCGCCAAAGGCTTTTACTACCTGATGGAAGGCCTGGCAGAAGAGCGCCTGATTGCAGCTACGGGCTATATCGCCAGTGCACGCCACGCTTTTGACCTGACCCGCGAGTTTGTCATGGAACGCAAGGTGTTTGGCAAACCGCTCGCCGCCAAGCAGAACACCCAGTTCAAACTGGCCGAGCTGGATACCGAAATCGACATCATGCAGGTCTATGTGGACCACTGCATTGCCTTGCACAACCAGGGCAAGCTGACCGCCAACATGGCTGCCAAAGCCAAGTTGCAGGCCAGTGAAATCCAGTGGCGCATGATGGATGAGGGGGTTCAGTTGCACGGCGGCGCCGGCTACATGAATGAATACCCCATTTGCCGAATGTTCACAGCGTCCCGGATCAATCGCATTCTGGCGGGCAGTTCGGAGATCATGAAACTGATCATCAGTCGGGATATCTTCTCCGAGCAATATCGAAGTCTGCTGGAATAGCCGCAGGCTGTGGTATATGGCTAAAGGTGTTGTATATGACTAAAGGTGTTGTATATGACTTTAAAAGACAGCCATTTGTCCTTGCTCTCATACAAAATGATCTAAAAAGCGCCTTTCCGAGGCTTTTCCTGTCACAGCGGAATGCCCATAATGATTACAGGGATATAGGGTTCTAACCGATTCTGACGGTATATGCTGTTGAGGGAGGCCACTTGATAAAGATAGAAAAAGTAATGCGCTGGCCGCTGATCATGGTGTTTTGTGTGGCGGCATTGGTCATGTTTGTCTACGAGCTGCTAAAAGAATGGCTGTTCGCGGGTTCGCTGACACCCTGGGAGTCCCACGCCATCACCATTGTCGTCACGGCTTCACTGGCCACGCTGGCGGCTTGCCTCCTGCGGGACTGGAGTCATCGTCTCGATTTGCAACAGCAGGCGATTGAGGTCGAACGACAAAAAGCAGTGTCAGTGCGGCTGCTGTTGTCCACCACCCAGCATATCGTCAATAACGTGCTCAACCAGTTTCAACTGATTCAACTGGAAGCGGAGCAGGGGGAGGTCAGGGAAGAGACACTCAAACTTCTCGAAAACAGTGTGGCGGAAGCCAAAGAACAGATTCGTTTGCTGGAATGTATTGAAGATCCGGCCCGTAAAGAAAGCTATGACCGCTTCTATCCGGACAAGCGTTCTGCAGTATCAGAGCAGAATTCGTAAAACCGTTTTAGATCATTCAACAAGTAGAAACAAAAAGACCCTAAAAAATAGGGTCTTCTCGTCAAACTATAGATTGTCTAACTACAGGTCTCAAACTACGGGTCGGGTAGAGCCGTTAACGCGTTAGATGCCACCCAGACACATGTATTTGATTTCCAGGTAATCGTCCATACCGTACTTGGAGCCTTCACGGCCGCTGCCGGATTCCTTCACGCCGCCGAACGGTGCCATCTCGTTGGAGATGATGCCTTCGTTAATACCGACAATACCGTATTCCAGCGCTTCACCCACACGGAAGATACGACCCATGTCCTTGGTGTAGAAGTAGGCCGCCAGACCGAACTCGGTGTCGTTGGCCATGGCAATGGCTTCTTCTTCGCTGGAGAACTTGAACACTGGCGCAACCGGGCCAAAGATCTCTTCGCGGAAGACCTTCATATCAGGTGTGGCGTCTTTCAGAATGGTGGGCTCGAAGTAGCAGGCACCCAGATCCGAAGGCTTGCCGCCGATGGTGGCCTTGGCGCCTTTCTCGATGGCATCGTTTACCAGCAGCTCAACATCTTTCACGGCGGTGGCGTTAACCATAGGGCCGTGGGTGACGCCGTCTTCGGTGCCGTTGCCCAGTTTGAACTTGGCGACTTCTGCCTGCAGCTTCTCGATAAAGGCATCGTAGACGGTGTCCTGAACCAGCAGACGGTTGGTGCAGACACAGGTCTGACCGGAGTTGCGGTACTTGGAAGCCAGAGCGCCTTGCACCGCCGCGTCCAGATCCGCGTCTTCAAACACCATAAATGGCGCATTGCCACCCAGCTCCATGGAGGTCTTCTTCACGGTGCCCGCACACTGCTCCATCAGGGTCTTGCCTACCGGGGTCGAGCCGGTGAAGGTCAGCTTGCGCACTTTCGGGTTGCTGGTCATTTCGCCGCCGATCTCACGGGAGCTCTGACCGGCCACCATATTAAACACACCCGGTGGAATACCGGCTTCTTCCGCCAGCACACACAGTGCCAGTGCCGACAGCGGGGTTTCCTTGGCGGGCTTGCCCACAAAGGTACAGCCTGCAGCCAGTGCCGGTGCGGCTTTGCGGGTGATCATGGCGTTAGGGAAGTTCCAGGGCGTAATGGAAGCCACAACACCCACCGGCTGCTTGATCACCATAATGCGCTTGTCGCCGCTGGGGGCAGGGATGATGTCGCCATTGATGCGCTTGGCTTCCTCGGCAAACCACTCAATGTAGTTCGCGCCGTAAGCCACCTCGCCAGCGGCCTCGGCCAGGGTCTTGCCCTGCTCGGCGGTGAGAATTTTGGCCAGATCTTGCTGGTTTTCCATCAGCAGGTTGAACCACTTGCGCAGAATATTCGCGCGTTCTTTGGCAGGCTTGGCCGCCCACGCCGGCATGGCCGCTTCCGCGGCATCAATCGCCATACGGGTTTCCGCAGCGCCGTGGTTGGTGATTGATGCCACCAGCTCGCCGTCGGCGGGGTTGTAGACGGGTACCGTACCTTCGGATTCGGTCAGCCACTGGCCGTTAATATAGGAAGAAGTCTTTAAAAGGTCGGGACGGTTCAGATTAAGCATAACGAGTATCCTGCATTGGAGATCAGCGAAAAGCGGGTTGCAGCCTCAACGTCGACACCAAATCATGGGTGGAGGCCTATAACGGCGCCTATTAATACTCAAAAGGCATATAAAAACCAATTAATCTCAGTAATAAGCCTATTGTTGAGCTTGATAGTAGCCCAACTCTACGGTTTTGGGGGAGGGGATGAAAGGTCAGGGATAAGAAATTGTGCGAATTGTGTCGCTGCCAGACAACACCGGCTCAAAGATTGAACAATCCCCTGCTCCGGCACGCATCCGATGGGCCTAACCTCCCGATCTATAAAGAAATTCTCCGTTATTCGGTTGACGCTCCCAAATGCCCTGATATAATCGCGTCCTGCTTTTCAGACGACCCCTCGGGTCGGCAACCGTAAAAGCACTGTGCCGGTGTGGTGAAATTGGTATACACGACGGATTCAAAATCCGTTGCCTTCGGGCGTGGCGGTTCAAGTCCGCCCACCGGTACCATTTCTTAAAAAGCCCGCTCTTTGAGCGGGCTTTTTTGTGCCTGTCATTTCTGTATTCCCCTGTCTTGAACTTCCCCTGCTTTGGCGATATGGTTGACGTGTGTTTCAACATGTATATCAGGACGATAGCTGAGACAGGGACCTTTCTTGATTTCTTCTTTGTTTTTGTCTTTCGGTGTTCTGTGTTTCGTCCGGCAGGGTCGGTGGGTAGATATAGACACAGGCGGTGTTGGTAGACATTTAGTGATTAGATGTAGACATTTTGGTCTGTGTAATCACGACTTATATAATGACATGGACTCTCCTCTACCTTCAGTGGCTATCCTTAAGATACGACTACTGAACTAGGAGACGATCATGGCGACAATGACTATTCGTATTGGTTTGGATATAGCTAAAAACATATTTGTTGC